>NZ_PGVB01000024.1 GCF_002860205.1 Bacillus sp. T33-2 | reverse complement strand
AGTCGTTTCACCGCAATGGCGTCTCTGTCCTGATAAAAGAAAAGAGGGCTGTGGAGATTATCCACGCCCTATGCGACTGCCCGTCGCACAAAAGGCACCCAAATGATGGGTGCATAAATGTATTCAGCGCTATTTAACTTGTTTAGTTTCGAATTCCTTGATTATCTTGTTTATCTGATCGCCGAGGATTGCTTTTGAAAATTCATTTGCTACGGCCTTATAGCCAGCCAGGCTTAAATGAATGTCCTGTGGATTTGGCAAATACAGCTGATAATTTTTGGCAATGACAGTTTCTGTTGGTACAAATGTGTCCCCGTGTGCCGCTGATAGGAGTAGAATTTGCTGATTCAGCGCATGCAATAAAGGCAGCAGGCTCGCCTGTTGTTGAGACGGCAAATATGGGAACGGATTGTAATAACCCATTACATAAACATTCGCTTTCGGATTAAGCTGGTCAATTGTGCTGAGGATTGTTTGCAAATTGGCGCTTACACTTTGGATTGCCGCACCTGCATTGGCTGGGTTGGTTTGGAGGGTGCCAAGCAGGTCGTTCGCACCAATATCGATCGTGATAAGTCTGGCTGTTTTTATTTCATCCCTGACCAGTGCACTGTTCAATAAGTCGTTTTTCAATTGGAAGGATGTATAGCCGGGAACCCCAAAATTAACATAATCCACTTTTACCCTCAATTGTTCTATCCGTTGCTTTAAATAATCCGGATACCCCAAATCCTTTGTGCGATAAGGTGTCTGGCCGTAAGCTAGTGAATCTCCCAGCGCAACATATTCTACTACTCTTCTGTTATCATGTTCTTTTGCAAACGTATTGACGGGCAAGACAGCAAGCAATAATACTGCAATCAAAACACTGGAAATCTTTTTTGCCAGCTTCATTCTCCCTCTCCCCTTTACTATAAAATTACCTATTTTTGCCCTGCCCCTATCTTATTCTTTGTTCGTTATAAATATCCCTATGTTCTTTTTAACAAATTTAGTGACAAATTACGACTCACTACCAATCAATCTATTTAAAATCTTTCGATGTAAAATCGATGTTAGTAAAATTTTTTCATTTTTTTATTTTTCAGATTTTTACCCAGGGACAAGTGGAGCATTCTTAATTTGTTTGGCAAACGGTTTCTTCCCTAAAGAATTTTTAAAGTTTGTTCAAAGAAATCAACCGTGAATTTCCCTGAATTTATTCGGTGTGAATCCAGTTGTTTTCTTGAAAACTCTCGTAAAATACTTTACATCATTAAATCCGCAACAGATGCTGATTTGCCGGCAAGTCTTTTTTGTATCTGCCAATTCCTTCTTCGCCTTTTCGATACGGGTAATGGTTAGAAAGTGAATGTAGTTCATTCCAATTTCATTTTTAAAAATTACACTTAAATAGGCAGCAGATACGCCGACTCCATCAGCCACTTGTTGCAGGGATAGATAGGGATTGCTATATTGCTGTTCAATGTAACGCACAGCCTTCCTGGCAATGTCAGAGATTGTGTATTGCCACTGGGAGCTCAGCGATCCTAGCAGGGGACCGATGACTGTCTCGAGTACTGTTTTTAAATCTTTATCGTTTCTTGCCTTCTTTAATTGGATAAGACCACCTGGTGATGTCAATAACGGGGGATGGCAATGTTTGCTCAAGAACAAATAGAACTGCAGCATCAACCCCCATCTCTCATTGAACGAAAAATGGCAAAGCAAAAGTTTCTCCATCATCGCATACACTTCATCTTTTTTGCCTTTCTGAAGTAACTGGACCCACTGCTTTTCTTGCCCAGTGGCCAGCAATACTGGTGGCGTGTGTTTACCGGTGTTCATGGGCCTTTTATGAAAATCCTGTTCTGCTTCCTTATATGCATCAAAAAAGCAGAAAGTGTCCGCCTCATATTTTGAACTTATCCCCACGGAAAACCTTCCCTGAAAACCGCTGCATTCGGTCTGGGCAAATGAATCCGCTAATTCATCCGTTTCGAACCCGAGTACATAGAGATGGCTATCCTGAAAATAGAGGTAAAAATACTCTGCGACAGACGTTGCTGGAGCAAATGTTTCGACAGGCAGAGGTTCTGTTGAGAAGAGCACTCTGAATACGGGATAAGGAAACTGAATTTCCGGCTTCCGATTTTGCTCGAGGGACAGGCTTTCATATATGAGGTTTTCAACCGATATCGCTAGAAAAGCCTGCTCATCCTGTTTCTGCTTATTAAGCTTTTGGACGATTGACAAAATCGTTTTTTCCAATTCATGCTGGTCGATAGGTTTTAATAAATAATCCTCCACCCCGTACCGTATCGCCTGCTGGGCATAGCTAAAATCATTGTACCCAGTGATAATGATTACTTTAGGCAGGGTTTCCGTCCTCTTTGACAAATTTTCCAGCATATCGAGCCCGTTCATGATGGGCATCATTATGTCGGTAAGAATGATATCGCTGTCTGACTTTTCTATTATGCGCAGCGCTTCTTCACCATTCGCGGCACTGCCTGTCAGTTCGATGCCATATTCCTCCCATGGAAGTGCAACTTCAAGGCCCTTCGCAATCCATGGTTCATCTTCTATAATCATCAATTTATACAACCAGTTTCCCCTCCTCCAGAATTACAGGCAGGGTTACGATCACTGACAGCCCTTGTGGATGGTTTGGCCGCAGCATAACCCCGAAATCCTCGCCGAATGCCATTCTGATACGGGAATTTACGTTGTAAATTCCAATTTTTGACCTGCTCAATTCTCCCTCATCCATTATCCAATCCCATCTTGCCAGCACTTCGTTGATATCGCTTATTTTCCCGGAATCCATCCCTGGCCCATTATCGCTGATCTCAATGAGTGCGTGCCCCTCTTCGCGGTATCCATGAATGGAGATGAGCCCTTTGTTTACCTTGTTTTTGAATGCATGTACAAAGCAATTTTCAACTATGGGCTGAAGGACGAACTTCACCGTTTTAAAGTCCAGTATTTCCGGGTCGATTTCGATATGCTTTTCGATTTGCCCATTAAAACGGATCAGCTGTACATTGAGGTAATTTTCAACATGATCCATTTCCTCCCGGATTGGTACGTATTTTTTTTCTGTGAAAGCATTGTACCGGAACATTTTTGATAATGACATGGATAATTCCGAGATAATTGGAACCTTTTCCACTCTTGCAATCGAATTGATCGTCTCGAGGGTGTTATGCAAAAAATGGGGGTTAATTTGGGATTGCAGGGCGAGAAATTTCGCTTCGTTGGATTTAATGCGGAACAGGTATTCATATTGCATATGGTTTTTCAGTTTATTAACAACGTTATTGAAGCTGAGGGATATTTGCCACATTTCATCTTTGATGAACACCTGTTTCTGTGCTTCCAAATCCAGATCCCCTTTTTCTATTCGCTGGATCGTCCTTGTCAATTTATGTATTGGCGAGGTCAAGTGGCTGGAAATGAGAAAGATCAGAGCTGTCACGATAATGATGCTGACCAGGATTAATGCAATCATCAGCTTCTGTATATACGCGATTTTATCGAACACATTTTCAGTCGGTGTAAAAACGACTAAATACCATTTAGTCATTGGATTAAAGGAATAGATAGCAATCCTTTCCACCTGCAAATAATCAACCAGGTAATTGCCGCTCCTTCTACTGCTGCTTATCGCTTGTAAATGGAGCTTCTTGTCAGCGAGATGGGAATTAGTAGTATAAATCAACTTGCCCTCGCCATCAGATATGACAATTTCACTACCGCGGCCCATTACGGAATTGGCCAGTGAATAATAAATAATCTTCTGCTGCTCGCTGGATTTCTGCATCTCGAATTTAGCATCTTTAATCAATGTAAGCATGTCATTGCTTTGCGTAATGATTTCTTGATTAGATTTTATGATATTGTCACGGAGTTTTTCCGTTAACACCTGGTAGGCTATTATATCAACTACCAGGATAGGCACGATTGTCAAAATGGAATACAGGATAATGTACTTGTATTTAATGCTGATAAACAACAGTCATACCCCTTTTATGTTTCTATCATGAACGCGGTTTGCACTTAATACTCTGGAAGGCCCTTGTCCCTGAAGTGCTGGATATTCTCCTTAGTGACATAAGGTGTCCCAGGAAGGATTGGATCCTTTGTCAAATCTATGAATTTATCAACATGATTCCCTTTTAAAGATTCATTTACAGCCTCGATCGCCCGCTGCACTTCTTCATTCGGCAGCATGATCGTACTCATTTCAATCAGTCCCTCCTCAAGCGCCCTGAACGCCCACTCGTCACCACCAAAATCATAGATTTTTACATTTTCGCGCTTCGCTGTTTTTACAGCTTCAACAACCCCGACAGTGATGCCGGAATAGTTGGAGAAAACTGCGTTAATGTCTCCATGCTGTTGAAGTAACTTTTGGGTGACCTCATAGCTTTTACTTGAGGTGTAATCGGTTTCAACAAAGTCGACAAGCTGCCATTGCGGGTATTCCCTTGCCAGTTTATTAAATGCCTTTTTCATATTTATCGCATTGGAGCCAGTATGGGGGCCAGAAACACCGGCAATTTTGCCGCCTGCCGGATTATCTGTGAAAATTTTACGGATGATGCCTTCATATACTTCATATTGCTGTCCGCTCACAAAGCTGATCGTCCCTTCCTGCCAGTCCTTGGCACCACACATGGTAGAATTGATAGCTGCAACTTTGATCCCCTTGCTTGGTGCAACTTTGGTAACCATGTCGCACAGCAGTCGTCCATCGTTTGCCTGTACAACAAACGCATCATATTGATTTAAAGCGATTGCACTTTCGATTTGTTCATATTGTTTAAAAGAATCAAACTGGCCATCAAAGATATCGATGTGAAAACCTAATCTTTCAGCCGTTCTCTCAGCTGAAGCAATTTCCGCCTGAAGATATGTATTGCTTGAGCCAACTGAAAAGTAGGCGAGACGCGGACTGTCAGCCTGTTCCGCTGAGTGCGCACCTGCCCTGTCATGTTTCGGCAGCGCGGCTGTATCCAGGTTCAGTCCCTCTTCCTGCAGGAATATATAAACAGCAAAGCTCAATAACAAAACAAACATTAATGCTGCTTTCTTCAAATCGAGTCTTCCCCTTTAACAGTTTCTGTTCCGATAACTGACGAAAATTCAGAATAGTAAACCTTTTATCTAATGATACAAAATTTCCTGGCCAATGTCCTCTTACATGGTTTATTAAAAAAAGAGACCCGCCATTCTGGCAGACCTCCTAAACTCTTAATTATTCGGAATCAATGCTTTACTGGCAATTTCGTTATAAGGGGCATATTTTGCATACACGCTTTCTCTGCGTGTCCTGTCCTTGAAGGTTGTGGCTGCCCCAGTCTCCCGGTTGACGTACAATTCTTCAAGGCTGACTGTTCCACTTATGACAGTATTTTGGTTGGTTCCTGCCTCTGCTACAATGCCATTGTAAGGGAAAGCTATGTCACATGGGCTCAATATGGAGGCCCTTCCATAACCGGTCGCCGGAACGGGAAGAGAGGGGTCTCCGACGGTCGGGCAATGCACGAAATAAACCTGGTTTTCGATGCAGCGCGCCTGCGCACAATGGCGGACCCTCCAGAAACCTGCTTCCGAGAAGGTATAAGATGGGCAGAAAATGATTTCTGCACCTTTCACACTCAGGATGCGTGATATTTCGGGAATTTCCGATTCATAGCAGATGGCAATCCCGATTTTTGCAGGCCCGATATCGTAAACCTCCAAATCATCACCTTCGCTGGTAAGCCAATTCGATTCCGCCGGGAAAATATGTGTTTTCTTATGTTCGATATGGCTTCCATCCTTATCGAACACATAACAAATATTAAAATATTTGTCATCGCGCTGTTCCAGGTGGGAGCCGGCAATAATGACCTGCTGCCTTTGGATGGCCAGGTTCCTGAATAGCTCCTTGTACTGCTCTGTATATTCCGATACTTTTACAATATCTTCGGCGGCGAAGGCCTCTGAACCGGGAAAACTATTCACCAGTCCCAGAGTTAGTAGTTCTGGAAAAATAACATAATCTGTATCATGAGGCACTTGAGCAATGATTTCCTCTACTTGGCCCGCAAATTCCTCAAAGCTTGCCACTGGTTTTAATTTCAGCTGGCAGGCGGAAATTTTGGCTGTGCGCATCCTTTTAACCTCCGTATCTTCCAGTGCTTTGCACTTTAATTGTTTTAAAAGAGAAACGAGCCCTTTTTGAACCCATTCTATCAACCTGCTTATTTCACTAGAATTTCCTCTTCTGTTTCCGTTTGGGCAGGGTTTTCCACAAAATTGTCATAGATTTCCCCTAATGTGCAGAACCAGGCTCCACGCGATTGCATGTGCTGAATTAATTTTTCCAGGCGTGTGATCATATGGGCACGTCCGATGGTCTGCGGATGTGTTGTAAGGACAACGCATGCCCCTTCTTCATGATCAACTGCATAATCGAAAATGTCCTGCCAGCGCTGGAACATCACATCCGGATCTGCCAGTCCGTCCATTTGACCGAATACCAGCTCCTGAGTCGGGAAATCATCCAGATACCATGAAACAGGAATTTCGAGAATCTTGCTTGGTTCACCATATTCGCTGGCTTTATCCATATGAGGAACAATCCGCCGCGGACGGTAAGGGTGCAAATCATTTCCCATCAAGCTGCTGTCGTATTCAAAATCGTACTTTTCCAAAATATCCAATGTGTTCGGACTGTAATCCCATGCAGGTGATCTGTAACCCCGTGGCTTGACGCCAAGTCTCTCCAATGCTTCAAAGCCTCTTACCATAATGGCTTCTTCTTCTTCATAAGGCATGTTCGTTGGATTTTCGTGGGCGTAGCCATGATGTGTGATTTCATGTCCGCGCGCAACTACTTCCTTGCTGATTTCAAAAAATGTATCGACCGTATGACCTGGAATGCACCAGTTTCCTTTAATATTGTACTTGTCCATCAGGTTCAGTAACCGTGGTGCCCCAACCTCTGCTCCAAACTCACCCCGGTGCAGATAGGAAGGCGAAAACTTATTCATTGATCCCATCCATACTGAATGTGCGTCAAAGTCAGAACCGAGGTTCACTGCCACTCGTTTTCCTGGCGGCAGTTTGATCTTACCGGAAATTTGTCTCATAATTTTTTCCTCCCTAACATGTTTTTACTTTCTTATTCATTCTACCAGCATATGAAAGCGCTTTAAATTATAAAATTTTTAGATTGGTGGACTTTTTTTATATTTTTAGAATTCTCTTGATAGCGGAGAATTTTTGTTTGTTGGTACTTACTAGTTTATGTTTTCAGAAAAACAGGTATAGGATTTCTGGCTAATCCAAGAGGTGAGTCTTCGCAAGTGCCGTAATATTAAATGAAATTTAAGGTTACTTCAGCAACAACTGTTGCGTGTGGATACTGGCGGTGTATCGCGATGACAAACAATGTCGATTATGATATCGAAATGGTGAAAGCTATGAAAATCGCACTGTTCGGAGATGAAGGCCTGTTATTTGCCACATTGAGGACCCAGGGAGAGTCTGGGTCCAGTGACTCCCGTTCAGCCCTCTGCAAGCCACGTTTTTGCAGCCGCACCACAGCGGGGCGGAGCGTTCAGCATGCGGGCGGGGTTTGACCAACTTGCTTCCCCCACTGTATTCAATCAGAAAAGAAACAAAGCTGCCAAATCAAACATGGCAGCTTTGTCTTATATCTTTGTAAGCACTACGCCAAGCAATGCGGATAAAACACCTACAATCTGGTAGGATCGCATTTTTTCCTTAAACAGGATGCATCCTGCAAGGACGACCATCAGGCAGTTTAAACTCACCAGCGGGTAGACAATACTTGCGATCCCTGTCTGCAGGGCAAAAAAATAACTCCCGTAGCCTGCTACACTGATCGCCCCAACGAGCGCGCCCAGTTTAACTTCAGCCTTGCTCATTTTTTCTTTAGCACTGGCATTCAGGAGCAGCAAATATATGCTGCCGCCACCATACATTGAAACTAAAATGTCGATAGAACTGATATGCAGGTTGGCTGCCAATTTCATTAATACCCCTAAAATGCCAAAGGACAGGACAGCCAAACTGATGCGTCCAATCCATGGAAGATAATTTGTCTTTCCACTGGGTCGTTTAGGTGTGTATTGAATGACAACGACAGAAGCAAGAATCAGCAATATACCGAGCCATTGCGATATCGATATTTTTTCATGGAATATAAGGCCAGCACTTAAAACAGGAAAAACGGTATTGGCGGAAATAATCGGGGCTGTTAGACTCGCAGGTCCTTTTTCAAATGCTTTCGACATCTGGATGTTCCCATTCGCATTAAGCACGCCAATCAATATCCCCAACAGGATGGCCATCACATTAAAATGAAGGGCTTTTGTTGCCATGCCGTATGCAAACGTCAAGATCAAGGCAGAAGCATAAAACAATAATTGCAAATTTACCTTTGAATACCCTTTTCCCGTGCTCCACTTGAAAATCGAATTGTTAATCCCAAAACACACAGTTGTCAACATTGCCCCCAAAAACCACATGCTGCGCCTTCTCTCTCTAGTTATCACTCAATATTATTCTAAAATTATTTATGATTATTCACAATGCTTTTATCGGGAACTGTACGAAAAAAAGTTACTCTTACAATTCGTTTCGATTATTACTGTCAATAATATGTTATAAAAACCACACTTTTACAATGATGTCTTGCTGTACCTCGTATATGGCCGTTGCGAATAATGGGTCTTCACTTCTGCCTGTGATTTTTTCATGATCAATCACGAAGAATCCTTGCTCAATGCGCTTGACAATTTCCGCATTCATATCAGGATAAGTGTCGAATAACTTTTGATAATGCTTTCTCATTATTGTCTTTGAAGCAAATCTTACTTTGTCAGGAAATTCATAGATTACTATATCATCTGAGTAGCAATCAATAAACCGATTAATATCTTTTTCGTTATATGCTTTTAATTGTCTTTCTACTACGTTCATCAAAAACCTCCCTGTAAAATCCTTCTAACCTATTATGCTCAATTAGCGTTTTCCTGCACAACTTATGATCATGGAGTTAACCATATTATTGTTGCAACCTATTTCATAAATAGTAAAGCTCTGGGCAATAAAGCTCAACGGAAATTTGGTGAATTAAACAAAAAAAAGCCGAACGTATAAATTCGGCGTGCCAAGCATTTGCTAAACCTGCTTTTCTTTTATTAACATATCTTCTATCTGCACCACGTGGTTTTCGGTAAACGCATGGGACTGTGCCAGTGCAACCAAATAAGGGGCAACATTTGCAGGATCGTCGCCGATTGTGGCCAAGTTTGTCTTCATTACTCCGGGGTTGAAAACGTGGACCTTGATGCCGTTTTTATGTTCCTCATCCTTTACGCTAAAACTCAATGCTTCAACAGCCGCTTTACTCGCAGCATAAGCACCGAACCCTGCGGCACCTTCCCGTACAAGACCGGATGTAATATTGATGATATGGCCGGATTTTTGGTTCCTCATGATTGGCAGGCATTCCCGCATCATTAAAAATACACTTGTGGCGTTATTACCGATTTGGTATTCCCATGAATCGAGCGGACTTTCCATTAAATGATACTGCTGGAACACGGCGGCATTATTGATTAAAATATCAATCCTTTGGAATTTTGCATGTGCCGCCTGCACGACCATTTTTACATCAGATTCCGTCGATACATCGGCCCTGATTGGCATAACATTCACATCATACTGGCTTTTAATGAGGTCCTCAACCTGTTCTAGCTTATCATAAGTGCGCCCACAAATGACAAGGTCTGCCCCTGCGTTCGCAAAAACGAGAGCCGTTTCTTTCCCAAGACCGCTTCCTGCACCTGAAATGACCACTACTTTTCCTTTTAAGCTATCCACCTGTTTTCCTCCTTTAATAAAGCCAATATTCGTGTATTTCGATCTATCACCTGGTTCCCTGTTAAAAATGTGGATTATCCCTGTATTCCCGTTACATTTTCTTTATTTCTTCATGTTGCCCAAGATGCTGCAGCTGTGCGAGCTTGTCGGATTGTGCTTGAAAATCCGTGCGGAACCGCTCATCAAGCAGTTCCCATAAAAGTTCGTTTTTTTCTCCAGACGAAATGGAGAGCTTCTTGATTGTCTCGCGGCATTGGGCCAGGAATGCCGTATACGTTTCCCATGAATCGTCAAACTGTTCTTCCAGGTCCTTTTTTAGCTTCCGGGTGAGCTTTGGGCTGGAACCGTTTGAGGTAACGGCTATTTGCAGGTGGCCGCGCCGCACTGTTGCCGGAAACGTTACGTTTCCATCCCCGGATTCATCAACGACGCACACCAGCTGGTTAGGCGGCAGCATTTTCGCAATTGTGCCATTCACGTTCCGGTCGTTGGTCGCAAGTATCACCAGTATTGCCCCGTCAAAATCAGACGGCTGTACTTTCCGTTCGATAAGGGCATAGCCTTTTTTCCGGGACAGTTCCAAGACCTCTTCAGAAAAGTCGGGTGCGATAAACGTGATTTCAGCCTGTTCTGCCTCCAGCACCTTTGCTTTTCTTGCCGCAATCCGCCCGCCTCCGGCAATGACTACTTTTTTTCCGGCAAAGTCAATGACCAGTGGCTGCATGGATGGCCTCCTTCCCGCTCGCACGTTCGATGACGATATCCTCAAAGACCCGGTGTCCGCTCAAGGTCCCTGTATGGATAATATTCAGTCCCTGCTTCTGGCGGGAACGTACATTTAGCTTCACTTCATTCAGCAGCAGGCCGGAAAATAGCAAATAAGGAAGTACAATCATGCGGTTGGCGCCTTGTTGTGATATCGTATCAAGTCCTTGCTTGAGCGTCGGTACGGCAGCAGCCAAGTAGCAAACGGACACATTTTTTAATGCAAGTCTGTCCCGGATGCCATCGGCGATCTCCCCGAAGGCAGCATGTATTCCAGGGTCACTGCTGCCTCTGCCTACAATTAATAAAGCGTCCCTGGATGTCACCTCTCCCGCGGATTCCCTGATGATTTCAACGATGGCGTCAAGAATTTGTGCCTGAACTCCGAACGGATTTTGCATACGTACCCGGACATGGGGATGCTTTGCACCTATTTCCCGAAGGACGTTTGGAATATCTTCTTTAATATGTCCAGCCGCCAGCAGGAACAGGGGGACGACCGTGATTTCGGTGGCACCCCTGTCCACGCAGCGCTGGAATCCCTCCTCTATGGGCGGTTCAGTCAGCTCAAGGAAGCTGACCTCCTGGATTGGGACGTCAATCCGTTTAATCACCCGTTGCATAAAGGATTTAGCTTCAGCGGCCCCCAATTTCGACCGTGTTCCATGGCCAATATAGAGAATTGCTTTCATGCTGCTCACCCTTTCCTTTTTACCCGTGGACAACCGGCAGATGTGGCACAATTTCTTCATCGAACCAATTCAATTTATGGTGCAGGAGCACGACCTCCCCGATCACGATCATGCTAGGATTTGCGATGTTCGCCTGGCGCACCCGTGCTTCGATCGTCTCAAGCGTGCCGATCACTGTCTTCTGGTCGCTCAAAGTTCCCCAATGCACCAGTGCGATCGGAGTATCTGGTGATTTGTCATGCTGGATTAATTTCTTCGTTATGCCCGGAAGGTGGGACACCCCCATATAAACACAAATCGTATCCACAGCTTTCGCCAGATGGGCCCACTGGTGCTCAGCTTCCACGTCGCCTGCCTGGTGGCCGGTTATAAAAGCAAAGCTTTTGCTCAATGTGCGGTGTGTGACAGGTATGCCTGCGTACGCTGAAGCGGCTATGCCTGCTGTGATTCCCGGGACAATTTCAAACGGAACATCGTGTTTGGCACATTCCTCAGCCTCTTCGCCGCCCCGCCCAAATACGAACGGGTCCCCTCCTTTGAGCCGGACAACATTCAATCCTTTCTTCGCATATTTGACCAGAAAGTGGTTGATCGTTTCCTGCTTCATTGTATGGTAATGGGGAAGCTTGCCGCAGTACACAAGCTGGGCGCCTTGTCTGGCGTGCTCGAGCAGTTCGGGATTCACCAGCCGGTCATAGAGGATGACATCTGCCTGCTGGAGGCACCGCAATCCTTTTACTGTGATCAGGTCCGGATCTCCGGGACCCGCGCCGACTAAATAAACTTTGCCAGCCATTAATCTACCACCCTTTCTCATCTTGATCGAGGATAAAACCGCTTTTTTTCACGATCCGTTTCTTCTCCCGTAACGTGACTTCTTTTATATTGGGCTCTTTCAAATAAAACTTCTCTAGTTCCACATCGAGATGCTCGAAGGCTGCCTCGTCATTTTCAGCATAGATGACGGCCATAACATCTTTATTATCCAGTGCAACATCAAATCTATATAGATACGCCATGTGCCTGTATCTCCAGGTATGAATCCAGGGCAGTTTGCAGCGGCTCGATGCCGATGCGCTTTACAAAGCTGAAGAACGATTCACCGGCTGTTTTTTCAGCGCTGAAGTATTGTAATAAGTGTTCAACCACGCCTGTCAGCTGTTCTGCCGGGATTTTCCCTTTTAATTTCTGGTTGAACTGGCCGCCGTCGTTCAGTGTGCCGCCCACATAGATTTCGTACGCCTCAATCATTTCTTTGTTTTTGTTGCGGACCTGGATGCCCTGGAAGCCAATATCGGCGATTTGCCGCTGTCCGCAGGAGTTCGGACAGCCGACCATATGCATCCTCACCGGGACATCCAATGCCAGCCTGTTGTCCAGCTCTTCAGCAATCAGGCGCATCCGTTCTTTTGTTTCGACAAGGGCCAGGTTGCAATATTCAATGCCTGTGCACGATACAGCATGGCCGATGAACGAGTTTGGATTAATGGTAATCCGCTGAAATATTGGCTCAGCGAGCAGCGCATCGACATTTTCATCCGGGATATTCGGAATGATCAGGTTTTGTGAATTGCATGTGCGGATCTCGCCGTTGCCATATTTAGTAGAAATACGTGCCAGTTCAAACACTTCTTCTGCGTCAAGGCGGCCAACCGGGACATTGAAGCCCAGGAATTTAAGGCCTGCCTGCTTTTGGTCATGGACCCCGTAGAAATAGCCGGCGTTCCATTCCCCTGCCGGCTCTTCCCCCTTGGTTGGAAGCGGCCCGGTGTATTCTTCAAGCTTCTCCCTGAATTTTTCAACTCCCCAATCCGCAATCAGGAATTTGAGCCGCGCCAGGTGGCGTTTTTCCCTGAAGCCATAATCTCGGAAAATCGTAGTGACAGCAATGGCGACTTCCAAAGTGCGCTCAGGCTCGATGAACACATCAACCGTTTGGGCAAGGAAAGGCCGTGAGGACAGGCCGCCGCCCACTTTCAAGTGGAAGCCTTTCTTCTCTACGCCATCGATGACTTTTACCGCAGGTGTAAAAGAAACACAGTTGATCTCCGCGTTTGAGGCGTTGTTGATATTTGCGCTGATGGATACTTTGTATTTTCTCGGTAAATTCGAGAAGTCTTCATTTTTCTGGAAATAGTCGTAAACTTCTTTCACGATGCTCGAGGTATCAAACAATTCGTTTGGATCAAGGCCGGCAATTGGGTTGCCGACGATTGTCCGGGTAATGTCCCCGCATGCCCCCGCACTGGACAGGCCGACAGCCTCCAGGCGTGCGAAAATGTCCGGGATCTGCTGGATCTCGAGCCAGTGGAACTGGATTGCCTGCCGGGTCGTAATGTCAAATACACCACGTCCATAATCCCTGGCTATCCCTGCAAGCGCCAGCACTTGAGCATTTGTCAAAAAGCCTGAGGGCACATTTACCCGCATCATAAAATAACCATCTTCTTTTGGACGCTGCAGATACAGTCCCGCCCATTTGAACAGGTCCCACTGGTCCTTAGGTATTGAATCAAACCCGTTTGCCGCGTAGTACGGTATATCTTCAAGAATTTTCAGCCCGTCTTTTTCAAGCTTTTTCAGCTCAGTTTTATTCAGCTTCTCATTATTGGCCCAATGCTTGACATATGCCATTTTAGCTCCCCCTAAATAATGTTTTTGTTCCGTAAATATGCAAAAACCTTTTCAACTGCTTCCTCTACAGTCAACAGATGAGAATCAATGATGATCTCCGGATGCTCCGGTACTTCGTACGGTGAGTCAATCCCGGTGAAATCTTTAATCTCGCCGCGGCGCGCTTTTTCATAAAGGTGCTTTGGATCGCGGCGCTCGCATTCTTCGATCGGACAGTTGACATAGACCTCGATAAATTCGCCATCCTCAAAAAGTTCCCGCACCTGGGCGCGGTCCGAACTGAAAGGCGATATAAACGCCGTGGTCACCACCTTGCCGCTGTCGACGAACAGCTTTGCGACTTCCCCGATCCGGCGGATGTTTTCCGTCCGGTCTGCTTCGGAAAAACCAAGGTCTCGGTTCAATCCATGCCGGATGTTATCTCCGTCAAGAACATATTCATTGATTCCCTGCCGGTATAATTCATTGGAAACGGCGTTTGCAATCGTGGATTTACCGGAACCAGACAGGCCCGTAAACCAGAGGACACAGCTCCCATGTCCATTCTGCACCTGCCTGTCATGCTTTGAAACGGCTGATTCATGCCATGTGATATTTGTTGCCTTCGACATTGCGATCCCCCTACACAGTTGCTTTTTCTCTCATGCCACCTATCAGTACTTCGACAACCTCTTTACGGCTGAAGGTAGACGGTGGAAGCACACCCGACCTCAGCATCTCCCTTACCTTCGTGCCGGACAGGATCACCCGGTCCTCCTTCCCGTGTGGGCAGGTCTTGTCAGAAGCCATTCCCTCACATTTGATGCAGTAGAAGCTATGTTCAAAGAATAATGGCTTGATACCAAGTTCCTCTTCGGAAAATTCACTGAAAATGTACTGCGCATCATAAGTTCCGTAATAGTTTCCGACTCCGGCATGGTCGCGGCCGACAATGAAATGCGTGCAGCCGAAGTTTTTGCGGGCAATCGCATGAAAAATCGCTTCCCTTGGGCCTGCGTACCTCATTGCGGCGGGATAAACGCCCAGCTGGACACGCTCAGCAGGATAGTAGTTATCCAACAAGACTTTATAGCTTTTCAGGCGGACATCTGCAGGGATATCGTCTGACTTTGTCTCTCCGACAAGCGGGTTGACGAACAATCCATCTACAGTTTCCAGGGCTGCCTTTTGGATATATTCATGGGCCCGATGTATCGGATTTCTCGTCTGGAATCCAACTACTGTTTTCCAGCCATTTTTTTCAAAAAGCTCACGAGTGTGCTTTGGTTCGAGCCACACCTCTTGGAACAGTCCTTTTTCCGGCTTTTTGACGAGTGTCACTTCCCCTGCGACATAGACCGGTCCTCTTTCGAATAGCCGCTTCACCCCCGGGTGTGCCAGCTCAGTTGTCTTATATACTTCAACTGCTTCCTTGTCTAAATCAGGTTCGTACCATTCAGATACCTTGATGACTCCATAAACCTGCTTGTTGTGGACGAGTTTGAATTCCTCGCCTTCGGTCAGTGATGCCGAAACTTCATATGAAACAGGGAGAGTCACTGGGATCGGCCAGACGGTACCGTCGGCCAGCCTCATGCTGGCAATGACAGATTCATAGTCGGCTTTACCGAGAAACCCTTTAAGAGGGCTGAACAAGCCGATGCCTATCAGTTCCAGGTCACTCAACGCTATTGCGTCAATTTCAAGCTCTTTTTCAATTGTGCTTACATCATAAAACGGGTCGTATGCTTCGATGAGTTTTCCTCCATGAGGTTTAGGTAAAAATGACAACAGAATCAAACCTTTCTTTTAATATATTGTTAGTCTTTAGCCGGCTCAGAAGGCATCGGGATTGTGGCTGCCCCCCTTTTCATCAGTGACAGCACACCAAATACAGAAATCAGGACACCAGCCATTACGATAATCGGATAGCCGTTATGCTCAATAAGCAATTGAATAAGGGTATAGGACAGTACCATCGATAACACAGGCGAAACAATCCAGACTGTCAACAACTGTACAACAATGTCTTTTTTCAATACTGCCCAGCCCTGCTTCGCGAAGCCCAGACCGATTATCGATGAAGTGGTTATTTGCGTAAGCGGGACGGGAATGCCAAAAATGGAGGCCAGTGTCACGATGCTTGCGCCCGTCCCTGATATCACGCACCCTTCCTCAAGCCTGAGGGTGGTGATTTTTTTACCGTTTGTTTCAAGAACACGCTGGCCCAGCATCATGGCTCCCAGTGCTACGAACAATCCGCCCCAGAAAATGCCGCTGTCCGTGGTGATGATGCCTCCCCCGACAAGCGGTCCGACGGCATTGGCGACATTGTTCATCCCGGCTGAAAAAGCTTCAAACAAACCCATGAACACAACCAGCGCCGACAGGAATGGAACAGCTTTTTTGGACCGAAATAATGTCTGGAGCCTTTTGCTTGTGAGTACGCAGGATGCAAGGAGCGCAATCAGGAATGCGACAAACGGAGTAAGCAGCCAGAAAAACATGATCCATCCAAGCTTTCCAAGAAACACCGATTGGTACACAATGCCGGCGCCCACGACTGACCCGACTGCCACCTCACTTGTAGAGAGCGGGATCCCAAAGATGTTTGCCAAAAATAAAGACAGGGCCGCAGATGCCAGAACAATTATCGCTATCGGCACGGAAAATGTGCTGCTCGGGACGATCCCGCTCCCGATTGTCTTCACCACTTCACCTCCGCCCAGCCAGTCCCCGAGGAAAACCGCGGCACCGCACAGCAGCAAAGCCAGCCGTTTTTTAACGACACCTGAACCATATGCAATCCCCATCGAGGCAGCAGCACCGCTTGCCCCGATGTTCATGGCGAAAAATAATCCTATCGTAATTGCAATTACCGTGAGCAAAAGCCACGCCTCCTTTAGCTAGCGGGTATGCAACCCGCACTCTGTTTTGCTGCTTCCTGCCCAGCGGCCTGCACGCGAATCACCATCATTCCCCACCGGCTGCGTACAAGGAAAACAGCCAATGCTCGGATATTGCTGGTCATGCAAAATGTTGTACGGAAGGTCTTTTTCCCTGATCCAGGCCCAGACATCGTCCCAGGTCCAGTGAATCAGCGGGCATATTTTGATATTCTGGAATTTCTCATCCCTGTTGACAAACTCAGTGTTTGCCCTTGTGGGCGACTGCTCCCGGCGAAGTCCCGAAATCCACGCCTCTTTTGCAGTCAGCGTTTCCCGCAATGGGATGACTTTCCTGATGTTGCAGCACTGCCCGGAGTCCCTTTTCCATAAAGCCGGGCCATACTGTTCCCGTTGTTCGTCAAGGCTAAGTGCCGGCTGCTTCCTCTCAATTTGCAATTCCGGAAACCTTTCGGCAATTTTGTCGATCACCTCGTACGTTTCGGGAAAATGGAGTCCAGTATCGAGAAAAACGATATGTGCATCCGGCTTTATCTGCTGTATCAGGTCAATCAAAATGATCGCTTCTGCACCGAAGCTTGACGCATAAACAATGTCCTGGGGCTGGTAATGGCTGTATGCCCACTCAAGCACTGTCCGTGCGCCTTTCGTCTCGTCATCATGGGGAAAGGTTTCCGAAACGGGTGTCCAAAGCTGATAAGTTACTGCCGCTGTCATGCGGGCATTCCTCCTTTTGTGTAATAAAGAAAACTCGTCGATTGGCGAGCCCAAAGGGCGAAGACAGAGACGTAGTTGCACTTATACTTTAGACGTAAAATTGGCAACATCGCCGAGTTTCCTCCTTGCTGCCAATTTATAATTTCTGAAAGTATAAAAAAAGGCAGTCTCCCACCTTATCAAAATAAAGTGAAGACCGCCTCTAGTTTGTCTAGTCAGCGTGGTTTATTCGGTTGAAGACGAACCTTTTCATTTTTCTCGATTTGAATGATTTTCCCATCCTGGACAACCAATGTGATTGACCCAAATTTTATGGATTCCAGCATGCGTTCCAAATGGACGATTATTTCCTGCCATTCTCCCTGTTTCAGCTGTGATTCGCCTCCTTTTCAAAAAACGCCTCTCCCGCTCGGGAAAGGCGTTTTCACTTAAATGAACACCTTATCTCCCAAAATGAGCATCATTTTGCTGGAATTGGCACCTTGCTTTTCGCAGGTTGCCGGGCTTCATCGGGCCAGTCCCTCTGCCTCTCTGGATAAGTAGTATGAGGTTGATGAAATTAATCCTATCATACCCATAGGATTTGTCAACGAGTAAATTTAAAATTTTCTAAATTCGTGACTATTGTCCTTAACAGTTACCACAGCTAAGTTTTCCTCCGAAAACCGAAAAATAAAAAAACTGGCTCAAACAAGGTCGTCATGCAAAGACCATGTGAGTCAGTTTTTCCAAAGTGTTGATATGTATTGACATTGCACAAGTATGCGAACTCGCGCGAAATTGCCAAGAGTTCAGGAAACGACATTTAAAAAAAAAGAATAGCTTCTGGTTAATCATGTTCAAATCGGACAAGCTTTTTGGGGCTTTTTAGGCCTTCTTGCCAGTTCTCCTCCGCAATTTGGGCAAATTCTGTTCATTTCTTCCGTGCAGGGCGAGCAAAAAGTACATTCATACACACATATATAGGCAACAGAATCCTCCTGGATTGAAGAATTACATCTTTCACATGTTTTTCTCATTTCTAATGCCATTTTCATATTGCCCCTTTCTCAAGTATTCTATGAGAAATATAGCATTTTAGTTTAAAAAGGATAAGGGACAGTTTATTTATAAATACCAGGTACAGATCTCGGTTGTTGTTGTTGAAAGTGATTATTTCGAAAAAGGAGCCATATCCTGCAGGAACGGCTCGGGTTTATGTGCGCATCCAGTTTTTTACTTCTTTACAGGGCTTTTTAAATGTTTATTCGCAGTCAGGACGGATACCAGCTTGGCCGTTTTCTTTTTTTAAATTCTTTGTTTGCTATTCAGCCCTCGATTTATAGCTCTGGCACCAGTCCCTCCGCCAACGGCATGCTGCTGTTTCGTATTGGAGCTTTCATTCGCAGCATTCCTTCCGCTTGTACTGAAAAAGCCGCTGCCGCTTGCTACTTGCGTTGCGGCAGTCTGTTCGCCTTCTATACTAGATTTATGTTTTTTATGTGGTTCAATCTGCTTGCCGGCCATTCCGTTGTTCCTGGCTTGCCGCCTGCTCCGACACTTTGCTGCTGCTCGGTGTTGGAAGAATCGACCGCGGCATTATTCCCGGTTGCGCTGCTCCTGCCTGCACCACTGGCTATTTGCGTAGTATTCGGTGCATCGCTGAACTGATTGTTAATCACAACCACAATTTTCAGTTTATCCTGAACAGGATACTCAACTGTGCTTTCTTTTCCATCTGTTTTTAGCGTGACAGACACGGATTTACTATCTTTTTCAGGTGTACCCTTCTGTTTCCATTGCATAACAATCCCTGCCTATTAATAAGATTTCCTTTCATAGTACAGTATGCAAAGCTGGTACAATTTGAAATCGGACAAACCCTATTATGTGAGATTTTGTGTGGTTTCCCAGACAACATAAAAAAACAAGGCCCGTTAAGGCCTTGTTCCAGGGTTATGCTTATGTTAATAAATCTACTATAATAACCTCTGAATCTATTCTTCACTAACTTCAGCAGTATTCAACCGCTTATTTTTAGAAAGCAGGAACGTAATCAGGATCGTCAATACAATGGTCATGATGTTCCCTGTAAAGTAAACAGGCCAGTATTCAGGGAAAACGGACAGGAATGAGAACAGTCCCCCAACTCCAATGGAAGTCGCTTTTACATCAAAGTAAGCCAAAAACCCACTGCCAATGGCACTTGCCAGCATGACGGCAATAAATGGATAACGATATCTTAAGTTAACCCCATAAATGGCTGGCTCAGTTATTCCCAACCACGCGGAGAAGGATGAAGTTAAAGCTACGTTTTTCATCTTCTTGTTGTGCTTCAGGATAAAGTACATCGTTAATGCTGCGGTTCCTTGTGCCAATGTAACTGTATCCCCGATAGGCCATAAAGTAACATACCCAAGACTTCCTGCCATCTGCAGGTTAACACCCAGGAATAAGTGGTGCATACCAGTGATAACTAGCAATGGAGATATAAATGCATAGACTGCGCCAGCAAGAACAGGAGCTACATCAAATAAATACACAACTCCGTCCGTGATCCAGTTTGCGCCAGTCATGGTGATTGGTCCAATGATTGTGAACGTTAAGAATGTAGTGAGCAACAGGGCAACTGGTGAAACAAAAATCAATTGTACAGCGTCCGGAATTCGCTTTTTCAAAGCAATTTCAAGCTTAGCCAAAATGTAAGCAGCAAATAAAACTGGAAGGACTTGTCCTTGATAACCAATTTGTTCGATTTTAAATCCCAACACATTCCAAGTTGGTACTTTGCTTGGATCAGATGCGTATTCATAGGCATTCATAAGAGCTGGATGGACCAGAATTAAACCTAAAACAATTCCCAAAACCGGATTTCCGCCGAACTTCTTAACCGCAGACCAGCCTATTAAAGCTGGAAGAAACGTAAATGACGCATTTGCAACCAGGTTGATGATTTGGGAGATGCCTGCAATCCCTGTATGTACTTCAATGACAGATTCTTCATAAAACAGACCCGGATTCGCAATGAGGTTGTTGATACCCATTAATAGACCGGACGCGACAATCGCAGGCAGAATCGGAATAAAAATATCTGCCAGTGTCCTGACACCTTTTTGCAGCCAACTTCCTTTAGCGCGAGTCGTTTGTTTTACTTCTTCCATAGAACTTTCTTTAAGGCCAGTTTGTTGGATGAATTCACCATAAACCTTTTCTACCAATCCAGGGCCAATGATGATCTGAAATTGGCCGCTTGCATAAAATGTGCCTTTTACAGTATCGAGTGCTTCAATACTTTTCACATCTGCTTGATCTTTGTCTTTTAAGACTAAACGCAAGCGAGTTACACAATGGGTGGCGCTTTCAATATTGTCTACGCCGCCGATATGATCGATAATTTGTGAAACGTCTTTTTTTAAATCGGACACTGATGTCACCCTCTTAGTAGTATTGTAACTTCTTGTAAAAATTGTAATGCAACTGCAATCAACTTGTATATACTAGTTTAAGATATTTAATTATTTGATAATTGTCAAGAAAAATATGATACCCCTTTCATTCTTGACTAAGTTCCTGAGTATGTTAAATTATATTTAACTTGTATATACTAGTTTCGCAAAAGGAGTTTTTCCAAAGTGAATTTAACAGATATTCCGTTTAGTTTTTATGGTTCTTATATGTCTATAAATTTCCAGGATAAATCTGGATTGTTTTTAAATAGTTTAAGAGGCAAGTCAAGAAGCCATATGAATGTAATGAAAATCATTCCCTTAAAGAACAATCAGCCCGTTGAATATGAGCATGAAGCCGACTTTTCGAAGATTTCCTTACAGTTTGATGGCGGAGAAATATCGATCTGCTTCGATGGGCACTCCCGCATTATTGTAAAAGGAAACGGAAAAAATTTAGGGCTCCGCTTGGATACACAGCCCGTTTATAATTTTGAATATAATTATTTATTGGGGAAACAGGGCGAAGAATATTGCATCGTCAACAGCTATAAAAACCTCACAAAATTCCTTATTTACAGTCCTGTTGGCACTGTTTCGCTTAACCAGGATATTCAATATGATGCAACCGGAAGCGAGGCAAAAGCAAACAACTCATCCATCATAGAAATTAGCCCTAACGATAAGGATGAGTTCTTGTGCGTAATAGAGGATATCCCTACCAACGCAGCGCTTCCTGTGAAAAAGCAATTTAATTTTGAGCAGATTCATGCTGAATCAAAACAAAATCTTGTAAATTATTATTCCCAAATTCCCGCTGTCAAAGAAAAATACCGGGATGCCCTCCTGCTGGCCGCTTATACGAATTGGTCCACGATTGTGAAGCCTGAAGGATTCTTAAAGAGATATACAATGTATTGTTCTAATAATCACTTCCTAGGTGCTTGGAGCTGGGACCATTGTTTTAATGCACTCGGGTTGGCTGGGGTGGATAATGATTTAGCCTGGGACCAAATGGCGGTTCTTTTCGATTACCAGGATGAGTTAGGACAAATACCCGGTTCTGTCAGTGATTCTACAATAAGGTGGAACTTTGCAAAACCCCCTGTTCATGGCTACTTTTTTGCCAAGATGATGGAGAAAATGCCTTTTACAGAAGAACAATTAAAATTAACCTATCAGTATATTGAAAAGCAAATCAATTTTCACTTAGTGTACAAAGATTCCAACCAGGACGGCATTTGTGAGTATCACCATGGAAATGATTCCGGCCAGGATAACAGCACGATTTTCCGTGATCCGGTTGTAGTCAATAGCCCTGACCTGACTGCATTTATCATAAAGGGCATGGATGTATTGGCTTTGATTGCAGAAAAATTGAACAATCCCGAGCAACAACGCTACTGGACCGAAAAAGCTGATCAACTGACAGAACGGTTTTGTGAGTACTTCCTTGTTGATGGCCTGCCAGTTGCTAGGAAAATGTTGAATGATGAAATCATTCCGAGCAACGGAGTGTTGCCATTGGTGTCTCTTGTATTAGGAAAGAGACTCCCTTCTATTGTAAGAAAGAAAATGATCGAGGTATTAACGAGTGAGCGCTATTTGACAAAATGGGGAATTGCGACAGAAGCAATAGACAGCCCCGAATATGAAGCGGATGCCTACTGGCGCGGACCTATTTGGGCTCCAACTACCGTACTGTTTGTAGAAGCGCTAAAGGATTGTGGCGAGGAAGAATTAGCGAGAGATATAGCAGAAAGATTTTGTGAGATGGCTCATCAGAACGGATTTCCTGAAAATTATGAGGCTACTACTGGCAGGGCGTTAAGAGATAAGTCGTTTACCTGGACCGCAAGTACTTTCATTCATTTTGTGTCACAAATGAACAAAAATTAAAGCCCAATAAAAACTAACATGATTTTACACTCCCAACCCATGCATGAAAATTGTTCTTCTCAGCCCATAATGGTAGTGACACAAATAGTTTGTTAGACGTGGCTTTTTTTGGTGGTTCGACCCTGTAATAAAACTGTTTGAGTGAGTTTGGTGTTCAACCCTTTGTTAGCTCCCTCCTTACGGAGGGATGACTACGTACAGAAAAATGCTTATTTTTCAAACTCATTCACTGTTTGTGATCCTATTTTGAAGGTGATTTTATGGATGTATTTATTGAACGATGCGCTGGCTTAGATGTCCATTCTGAAACGATTGTGGCTTGTGTTATAACTGGAGGTCAAAATGAAGAAGTATTCAAGGAGACAGAGACATTTCCTACTCTAACAAAAGATTTATATCGTCTCTTAAAATGGCTTGAAAACTATGGTGTTTCCCATATTGCAATGGAAAGCACTGGTGTATATTGGAAGCCTGTATTCAATATTTTAGAAGGCTTCTTTGATATTACACTGGCAAACGCACAACGTATTAAGAATGTTCCAGGCAGGAAAACAGATGTATTGGATGCAGAATGGATTGCCAAATTACTACGACATGGTTTAATCGCAAAGAGTTTTGTTCCACGGGTTGATCTTCGAGAACTTCGGGATTTAACCAGACTAAGAAAGAAATGGATTGGTCACCTAACTTCTGAAAAGAATCGGATTCAAAAAATATTAGAGTGTTCAAATGTAAAATTGAGCACAGTCATATCAGATGTGTTTGGCGTTTCGGGGAGAAAATTGCTTGAACGACTTGTAGAACAAGGTTATGTAGATGCCTCTGATGTAGAAGAAAGAATTCACGGCAAAATGGTGTCAAAAAAGCAGGCTGATTACGGATTCTTTGTTTGGGACGCTCAATGATCATCAGCGTTTTCTAATCCGGCAATCGTGGTCGCACATTGAATACTTAGAAAAGCTTATTAAAGAAATTGAAGAGCAAGCAGATACCTTATTACAAAACTACCAAGAGGAAGTCCAGCTACTTACAACAATACCCGGCATAAAGAAAGATACTGCAGCGATTATCATTGCCGAGATTGGTGTAGATATGAGTCAATTTCCAACATCCCAACACCTAGCTTCTTGGGCTGGTGTTTCACCAGGAAACAAAGAAAGTGCAGGTAAACGGTATAGCACCAAGAGTGTAAAGGGAAATCCTCATATTAAATCAGCAATGTGCGAAGCTGCATGGGCCGTTTCTAGGTGCAGGAATCGCTGGTTGGCAACGAAATACTGGTCAATAGCCGCAAGAAGAGGAAAGAAAAAAGCACTCGTTGCCATATCGCATCGAATGCTTCGAATCATTTACTCCATGCTTATAAACAAGGAGCCATTTAAAGAAATGCAAGTTAATTAGTATAACCAAAACCAAATAGACATATACAAGGTTACCCTCCCACAGGTAGCTCTGCTTTCTAATTGGCTTTTTCAGGTTATTTACAGAATTCCCCTCCATGATCAATAGTATACAGGAGGGGCTTAGATTATTTATTTTCACAGAAAAAGCCTGTAGAGGACACCGTTGTCTCTACAGGCTTTACTTCATTTGATTCCTTTATTTTTATTTATTTAATTGTTTAATAAACTCCCGCATAAACCCAGGAAGATCTGGCCATGCATGGCCGGAAACCAGGTTGCCCTGTACATGTAGATGATTTTCGATGTAGATGGCCCCTGCTGCTTCCACTTCCGGCTTACAGGCAATATAGGCGGTCATTTCTCGTCCTTCCATATACTGACGGACTGTAGTCAAAATCAGACTTGCATGGCAAATGGCCCCGACTGGTTTATTCGATTGAAAGAAATGTGCAACTATCCTTGGAACATTTTCGTTCAAACGAATGTACTCCGGTGCCCTTCCGCCTGGGATAATCAATCCATCATATTCTTCAGGATTGACATTTTCAAATGCCAGCTGCGATTCAATTAAGTATCCTTTACTTTCCGTATAAGTATCCCATCCGATAAAATCATGGACAACCGTCTGCATTTTCTTCTTTGATGGAGCAGCTATTTGTACATCATATCCCTCTTCTAGACAACGGTAGTATGGATAATAGATTTCCAATGCCTCAACAGCATCCCCGGCTAAGATGAGTACTTTTTTTGACATAATGCAACTCCTCCTTTCATTAATAAGGCCTCCGCCCACTACTTATTATTCGAGATACTACCTTTTATTTCCTTTCGCGGAAGATTTTTTTGGCAAAATATTGTTTGCCGCCCCTCTCGTTCATTTTCCTCATAAAAAAGAACTTTCCAATCTCCAAAGACTGATAACAGCTCCCCGGGTCGCAGCTTATAGTCATCCGAAATGTTCCCATCCCCGGTTAACGGTGACTTATAAAAGGTTTCCATGAAAAAATAGCCCTGATCCTTAATAATGGACTTAACAAACGGAAATATTGTTCGATCGAGGTAATATGTAACGACAACCAGATCAAATGAACCTTCTTTTACATTTAAACTTTGTTTTTGTGTAAGATCAGCTATGTGGGGATAAATTTCGAGCTGTTGTTTGATGGTCTGTTCCTGAAGATATTTAATAGCTACATCGGAAATATCAATGGCCTTCACTCGATAGTTTAATCGTGCCAGAAACAGGCTGTTTCCGCCAAGACCACACGCAAGGTCAAGAGCTGAACCTCCGTGTAGATAAGGAGACAAGTTCTTTAATCTGGGATTTGGAGCAGGCTGCTCAATCTGAGTAATGCGTTCACTGTGTTTTCTGTTCCATTTAATTATTGGTTTCATTAAAAACTTCCTCTATTAGGTCATTGAACAAGCTCTATAAAACAAGTATACTGACTTTACCCATTCATATAAAGGAGGAACTTTTCATGTCGAACACAAATGATTCTCATGAAACCGTAAAACCCGCGCAGAAAATGACTCTGCAAGAAGCAGTCCAAAAGCAATTAGAAAGGAAGAAAAACCAGAATTCAGCCGGAAATGCAAATTCCCACCAATCACAAAAAACGCAGAAAATGAAAAGCCAGCAAACGAAAAAAGTAAGCAATTCACGCAGGAAAATGGGTGTTTAATGAACGGCCAAAACAGAAAAGACATTAAACCAGGTATTGAAGTTGATATCGTCCTGAAAGCGGATCAAACGACAGGCAAGCTGACTAGTGGCATCGTTAAGGATATATTAACTAATTCCAGCTCCCATCCCCATGGAATCAAAGTAAGGCTGACAGACGGACAAGTCGGCAGGGTCAAAGCCATTAAATCAAAATAGTTAACAGCTTAAGACCCTTCCTGCAAATGGGAAGGGTCTTTCCGAATAAAAAGATTATCGTACTGATACCTGAAGTCAGCCCCAATTCATGTTGTAATAAGCAAATATCATAGGACGATGCAGCTACCCAAGCGGGTTTTCTCCAAACCGCTCCCACAGCACGGGAAAAAGTGTTTCCAAATCATCTTCTTCCCAATCAAATTCAATCTCTCTCGCTGGTTCAAGACCTCTTCTTTCAAGCTGTTCCAACAGCGCGTCGTAGGACTCATCATCCCATTCGGTACTCCCTGTTTTCTTCAGAGTAAAGGATCCTGTCCTGCTGAAAGAATTTCTTCATACTCCGGAACCCCCTCGTCATTGAGGTTTTGTTCCGCAATATACTCTGCCAAATATTCGGGCTCGTCCATCACTTTGTGATATACACATTTCTCCCTGGCTGATGAGCCATCCGCGAAAATAGTCAAAGCAGTCATCAGAGCATCCGCCCATAATCACATAGGCCGCTCCCCACAGCCTCGATTGATAGCTCTCGTTCAACAGCTTTTGTAAAATTAATTCAAAATCCACGATTTCATTTATCTCTTTCTTTGCCAAGGTTTCTGTTAACCATTCCGTCTGGCTCTCGTATTCCTTGGAAGCTTCTATTAAACTCCAAAACTCTTTATTTTCCATATGCATCTCCTCCATTTACCTGTACAATGGCGCCATACGTAAATTGTAGGAAGTTATTAAGCCGCGATGTCGAATTTAAAGCGGTGATTCCCCTAGATTCTCCATGTAATGGTTTTACCATAAAAATACCACTATATAACTCAGCTATTTTTTTACATTAGCAAAGTATTGCGTCAGAAACAAAAACACCAGGAAACCGTCCTTTTCAGGTTCATTTCCTGGCGCTTCTTTAAAGATATGTTACTTGATCTCCTGTTTGTGGTGCAGGTGAGGCAATTTTTGTTCCTTGCCTTTTATCGCCTTTAGTCTATTAAATTCAGGGCGTACCAAATCATATACCGCTGTTCCCACGATTTCAGCAACGTCCTGAAGCTTTTCTTTGCTGATCTTATCAATTGTGTCGTCCGGAGTGTGGTACCAAGGCTCTAGTGGTCTATGAATAAAGGAAGCTGCAGGGATACCAGCCTCAGTGAACGACACATGGTCGCTGCTTCCTCCAAGTTCAAGTGGCGTTGGTGTACCATTCAAACGAGTGCTTGATGCCTGGGCGGTTTCCGAGACGATATTTGGATTGCCGTCAGCCACATTGATCACCAAATTACCCGCATCCCGGCTGCCAACCATATCGAGGTTAAAGTAGCCGACGAAACGGTTCTTTTCCTCTTCGGACAGCTGGCTTGCATAATATTCCGAACCAATCAACCCCAGCTCTTCAGCACCAAATGTAATGAACCTAAGCTCCGTATCGGTTGGCAGATTTTTTAATACACGGGCAAGCTCCAGTGTCATTGCTGTGCCGGAAGCGTCATCATTCGCTCCGGGTGCTCCTTGCACAGAATCATGGTGTGCCCCGATCGCCACAATTCCTTTTGCAGCTTTGTTTTTAAACGTAGGCGCCTTTGTGGCAATCACATTATGGGAAGTCTTCATGCCCCCCTCGGCGCCTTCAATATTGATGGTTGCTGTAAGAGGTCCGCTATCCAGAGCAGAGACTAATGCTTGTCCAGCATCCCGAGTGATTCCAACAACAGGGATATATTTGTCGTCTGGAGCACCAAGTGTGCCGTTAATGACCCCATCCGCATTGTTAAAAATAATCACACCCACTGCACCTTTGGCAGCTGCGTTTAACACTTTTTGAGCGAATGGAATTTCACCACGCTGCACGAGTGCAATTTTACCTGTTAGGTCCTTATCTGCCAAGTCCTGAGCTCGTCCCAAACCAGCAGAGACCAGTTCACCGGTCACGTTTCCATCCATCCCGTATGTAAAGGAAGTTGGGTCCAGAGCGCCAGAATAGCCACTTACAGTTAATTCAACAGTATGTGGTGCAGTATAACCAAAAAATTCGAACTCTTGAAGCTTTGTTTTATAGCCATAGGACTCAAATTGCTTTTTAACGAACCGGATCGCATTTTGTTCTTCCGGACTTCCAGCCACTCGTGGAGTTCTTGATAGATATGCAATATTATTGTAAATATTGTCGACATTGATATGTTTAGTGACTAATTTATCAAATAATTTGTGCGGCTGTACTTGTTGTGACTCGACAGGCTGTGCAGAAATGGCTTGTGCACCTAGAGAACTGAACGCTAATCCTGCAGCTAAGGTCAATGCTAAAACTGGCTTCTTTTTCATAAAATACCCCCTAAAATAGTAAAATAGTTATTACGAAAAATATGTTATAATATTCAGAAAATAAAAATAAGGTGATTTTATCATTTATATATAGGTCAATAGATTCAATTAATGTAGGGGAAAGAATAAGTTGTGGGTGTGTCCATAAGATTCCACTATTATCTCACACCCAAAAAATATATTAGCCATACCTACCCCAAGCCTGCTTATGCTTATTAGTTGTTTTTTCAACTAGTTGATCCCTCACTCGCTAGGTAACGATTAGTTGACAAAAACATTTTAGAGGTATAAAATAAATCTCGAATTAAAAATATTTTAATTAAAGACAATTAAACTATTAACAATTCGCAGAAAATATAAATCAAGAGGTGCAGCAGTGGGACTCTTAAACAAATTATTTGGAACATCATCCAAAGAGGAGGATACATCAGTGGAAAAATTAAATATTGGAATTATATTAGGTAGCACACGCCAGGGACGTGTCAGCCCTCAAGTAGGAAACTGGGTAAAGGAAATCGCGGACAAACGTGGGGATGCGAACTATGAAATCGTAGACATTGCTGATTTCAAATTACCATTCGTGGGAGAAGGCACCGGCGAAGAACCAGGACTAAAAGCTTGGTCTGAAAAGCTTTCCAGCCTGGATGGATTTGTATTTATTGTCCAGGAATACAATCACAGCATTACAGGATCTTTAAAAAATGCCCTTGATTCAGCACGCGATGAATGGAACAACAAGGCAGCTGGCATTGTAAGCTACGGCTCAACTGGCGGCGCACGTGCGGCCGAACACCTGCGTGGAATCCTTGGAGAGTTAATGGTTGCAGACGTCCGTGTACACCCAACATTGTCACTATTTACTGACTTTGAAAACTTCAGTCAATTCAAACCAGTTGAATTGCACCTGGATAATATCAATCAAATGCTAGATCAAGTGCTCGCTTGGAGTGGCGCATTGAAAACGATAAGATAAAATGAAAAAAGTGGGGGATGCTGCAATCCCCCACTTTTTTACCATTCTATTGCAATTAAAAAGCCGTCTTGTCCAGACAAAAAACATTATAGATTGAAACAGGGCTCATTTAGTCAATTTCACCAAAGGATGTGCTTAAATTCTTCAACGTGTGCAGCCTTCCTGTAAAAATGAACAGGTCATCATAATTTCTTTCTACATATTCATCGATAACATTGATCCCTTGTTTTAATCTATCAACCAGGAAATTAGTGTACTTTCCATCCCAAGTAAACGTATTTATTCTGATCAGTTCCTCCGCCAGTGATTGAAACTTAAACTCTGCTATAAGAAGTCTTAATTGACGTAATTTATCCGAGTTTGAACAGGTGATGTGTTGATTGTCTGGTAAATTTGCAAAGCCTATAAAGTCCCTGATATTGTTCGCAAGCAGATTCGCTTTTTGCATCTGGATACTCATTTTCCCGTCCCCTCTATCTCCTATATTTATATATACAGTATAAGAAGATTGTATGTAGCTGGACGGTTATTAATTCCTGAAACTAATAGATTTAATCGTGAACATTCCCTGTAAGGTTAAGAATGCCATTTAACAATTGTAATAGTTGTCCCTACCCCAACTGTCGACTCTATAAAAAACTCGTCCATTAATTTGCTTACCCCCGGCAACCCCACTCCGAGACCTCCAGAGGTGGTATAGCCTGGTTCTAATGCTTTGTTAATGTCCTGAATGCCTGGACCGTTGTCGCTGGCGGTTATTTTGATGCCGATTTTCTGTTTCTTCCTGAGGATTTCGAATGTAATTTTTCCCGAACCTGCATAGTAATACATATTTCTCCCTAATTCAGAAACAGCAGTGATGATTTTGGCTTGATTTATAGAGTTATAGAAGAGAGACTTCGATAATTCCCTGCCCATTTTCCGGGCCAACACAATGTCCCCTTCTTTTTGGATCTCAATATAAGACTTTTTTTCCACCCTCATTGAATTTCCTCCAAAAAGGTATTTTATTGTCGAATTCTAAACCTTGCCATTAAAAAAGGCCAAAAAGAAGTATAAGTACCTCTTTTTGGCCTATGTCCAATCCTGTCGCCTGGATCATTCATGCCATTATTTTTTTGGCTGTAAAATAAAAACCGCTACACTATTGTCCAGATTAAAATCCCACATTACAAAAGCATTTTCAAGTTGAGCATTAAGATATAACTCGAATTTTTCCTTGTGATTATGTATGAGTCTTTTTTCAAGGTTTCTCTTAGCTAATATTAGAGTATCTTGAAAATCTAAAAATATTAGCTCTCTTTCTATACTAATAAGCACTTTTTCACGAACGATCACTAACGTGCGAGGGTTTAATAAATAAGAATGAACTGCCCCCGGCTTCTTTTCTGCTTCCTCACTTACAAGTATAATTTCCGTATGCACTTCTTCCTGATTATCATAAGTTTTTCCCGGTAAATGGACATTTTCCTTTGTTGATATCCCGACAAACATTCCCGAATGGGATTCCAAATTCCAGTCGTAATAGAACTCTTTAATCTCCATTCCAATGTTCACAGATATAAAGATTTTTATTTCGCTAATTAACGTTTCCATCAACATATCTCTTAATTTTTCAACATAGGTATTTTGGCCTTTGTTTATTAATTTATTCTCGATAGGGGTAAGAAAGTCTTTCACATAAATTGTTACATAAGGATTTGCGATGGTAGCAAATACAGCGCCTGGCCCTTTACCAAAGTGTTCACGCAGCAATCGACCAACAAAACTCCCTAACTCTTTTTCTTTTTTGTGGTTTTGCATTCACGTCATCCTTTAAGTACATAGCAGTATGTCTACAATTAAGCCCTTTAAGAACATAGCAATCTATCTATATTCCCTACTATTGTATTCTCTAAACTATGATAAATTTCCTTCTTTTGGGGATATAATTAAAAATTAATTTTGAATATAGCTACGTCTGAGTAAAAATTTGTATTGAATATATATCATATTAGCAGTTTGTATATTTTGAATAGCAGGAAAATCAAAATGGCAATATAGAAATATAGCAATGAATATCCCTGCTTTTTCGTAACCGTCACCAACCTGACACATTTCCCGTTCGAACACCATGTCCTTTTTCACTGTTCTTCCATATAAGAACAGTGAAGGGACGGTGTTCATGAATTGATTTAAAATCAGGCAGTATCGAGGAATTCGAAAGTTATTCCCAGTTTACTTCCCTGAAGGAGTTTAATCACCATATTGAAATGTGGCTGTCAGTTAAAAAAGAGGCATTTTCGAAGGGCGAACTGGCTGGTTTACAGCGGCTGGTTCGTTTTGCTGCAAAAAAAAACCGGGATTTCCAATGCCAAAATCGGCACGATACTAAAAGCAATGAATGAAGAGTGCCATGGCAACGGAATTGTTCATCATGCGGCGGTCAATATCCTCCCCGCTTTTCCCTTCCTTGCGGTAGATTTTCACCGGTAAGGGTTTATAGCAAAGAAGCTGTGCACGTTTCATGCAAAGCTCTTCCATCGCTTCTAAGCTATAGCCTTCGCCTGCGTCTGAGTGCTCACCCTGCAATAGATGCCGATCATACAGTCACTCTCTCATTCTTATGTATATTCATTGTTTCCATGCCACATTAAAAGTATAGACGTTTATTGAACCAAACAGGACAGAGAAAAAATTACCACGAAAAAACCTAGCTTCGAGCGGCTTTTTCCAAGGCTTTTTCGATGTGATATGCGATAACCTTTTCTTTTACCAATCTCACTTTTTCCTCGTCGATTTCCCTCGTGTTTGAGAGATAAACAAACACTTGCTGTCTTGCCAAGCTGATCACCTCAACACAATGAATGAAAAAGGGAGGTTGTCTCATTCCGAAAATACAACAGTGAGGGCACAACCCCACTGTTTTGTATAAATGAAAAGTGTGCTTTAAAAATAGGTTACTTTGAATGAGCTGTCTTTACCTGATACGAATTTAATCCTGACGCTCTCTCCTTCATCCATGTATTCTATCGTCTGCTTCAATCGCTCCAATCCATCAATTTTTCAAGCTTTTGTATTCCGTCTGGATTTTTTCGAGGGGGATAGTTGCCCCGAACAATTCGATTCTTGCTTCTAGTCCTGATCGCTCTATCATCAAACAACCTATTTCATTGTTTTTTGATTTGAACGTCAATTAAGAGTTTTGCATCGTTTCCTTTTTCGGTGATATCCGCGGTTATTTCTGAAGATTTTTCAATAGTGGCTTTTTTTCTATGACATGATCCAGGATCTCAGGGAGGTGGAATATGAAACTTTATAGAATGTTAACATTAGGAATCAAACAAAGTGAGGTGTTAAGCTTGCATGAGGGAATTTTGTGTAAATAGTGTATTAGATGAGTTAAAATCACGGTTAGACGAAAAACACATGCTTAGAATACACGGCTATAGTAGTATGTTTGAAAATATGGGTTTCACATTTAATGAACCGACCACCATTGAAAAGATTGAAAAATTCATGCTGGAAACTAACTTTATACTGCCTCCTGATTATAAAAACTTCTTGCTTATGCATAATGGCGTCAGTTTTTTCACTTATGAATACGGTGATTCATTTTCCTTTTACCCTCTGGAAAAACTGATTGATCTGCATCAATTAATAGTGAACGCTTTCCACAGTGAATATATTAAAACGCATTGTTTCCCCATTGGTTATGTAACGGATATGGGTCCTATCCTGATAGACTATTCTAAGACGAGTGACTACGGGCGGGAAAGTGTACTGTTACTTGGAATTGATTGATTTTCAATGTGATTTTCTTACCTGGCTAGAACGGATGATTAAAACGCAGGGAGAAAAGTATTGGGAATGGTCATCAAAGGTGGTGCAGATTAGTTAATTTTACTTTTTTCTCTGCAAGCTAACCTGCCCTTTTGTTTAAAAAGCAAAAAAACCGGCATCCGGATTTTTGAAATTACTTTCCTTTCAGTACAACAAGACCAAACTTGCCTGTATTTGAGTTTAATATTCGTATTTTAATTCGGCGGGATGGTCTCATCGTTAGAGAAATCTCATCCAAGACCAATATCGGTTATAAACAGATAATCCAGGAAGAGGACAAATATGTTGATAATACAGATGTATAAGTCTCCCCAGCCATATACTCTAACAGGGATTTAACACCACCTATAGAAAAAAGCACAAGTTTTACATATTTTGCAAAACTTGTGCTTGTCACATTTTAAGGTTACATTCAGGTTCAGAAACTATTATTATTTAGTTGAATTTTTTAGCGGTTTAATTTGGTTAGAGTAAATCTGTTATTATGTTTACCTCTGAATAATCGTTGGTTATATTTCACCCTTGATTATCCGCTCAGCATATTCTGCCAAAGTGCTGGCGTTTTGGCTGATTTCCTGCATTGTTACGGCAAGTTCCTCGATTGCAGCAGATTGAGTGTTCGCTACACCATTACTTTTAGTGACGGACTTGTGTAACTCTAAAATGAGCTCCTCAATTTTCGTTACCGTGCTTCTGATAGTTTCAGTATGCTCCTTTGAATTACCCGCCATTTTTCGGATTTCCTGGGCAACAATCGAGAAACCCTTCCCAAATTCTCCTGCCCGTGCTGCCTCAATTGAAGCATTCAATCCTAAAATTTGGCTATGGTCTGATACTTCACGTACCATTTTTGCAACCTTCTCTATATCCTGGACACTACGGGATACAGAATTGGATTGCTCAGATATATATTGCATGGTACCTGAAAAAGAGGTTACAGAACCTGCCAATTCCTGGATAGTAGCGGTAACTTGTTCGACTGCAACCGATAATTTTGATGCAATATCAAATAGGTTGTTATATTGCTCTAATGAACTAGCGACTCCTACAGCACCAAACACGTGGCCTGTGTTATCCTGCAAGGGAATAGCATTAGCCTGTACTGGAAATCCAAATACTTCTTTGGGCAAAATAGCTTTCTGTACTTTTCCATACCGAACCGCTTCATACAAACCATCACCTTGTTGAAGCACGTACCCAGATGGCAATGGCGGCACCGTTTCAGATCCAACACCTAACAACAATTTTTCCCTGTCAGAAACACCAATCGCAAAGTCTTGTGGGAACAAATCCTTCATCAGCGGAGCCAATTCAATGAAAACTGCAAGTTTCGGATGTAAATCCCTATCCAGTTCCTGATCGTCTTGTAAATTGTTCATTATAAATCCTCATTCCTTTGAATTGTAGAGTAAACCATATGTATAGTTATGGACTTTATAAAAAAAGAGCACCTGAGTGGAAACCACTAATTGTAAGTATCCAGCTACCCACAAAAATACTGTCATTTCTCCCTATTTAATTTTCTTATTTTCTAAAAAACTAATAATTGATTATTATTATCTTACTATATTTCCACTTTTATGCAATATTTTTCGTTTAAACGATATGTAACAAATTCTAAATTAGCTAGTTTGGATGGATACCCAACCCAATAAAGGTACGTGCCATAACTGACGGGGGCGCCAAATAAGCGTTCTTTCTTTCCTATTTTACAAAAATTATTTATGAGATCTGTATAAGGGATTTCACCTTATGGAAGGTTATCAGACTGAAGCGCATTATTAATAATCACACTATCTGGCTTACAGAGGGACAAAGCATTCATTTTTCCGATGGGATTTGATGTTTTTCAGCGGCTGACTTTTGCTAAATTGGGCTGTTGAGAAAATTGCAAATATTAACCAGACCATTTATCCGCACCGCCCATTCTTTCTACTAGTTTATGGAGAGTTCACATATAGCTTACGTATGGTTCTTGGAAAATACCGAGGCCCCCAATATTATCGCCATTACAATCAGCTTTCTATCAGATAGATAAAAAAACCGAACATGGAGTTTTTCAAAATACCCAATTTAAAATGGAATTCCATTGTGGATTCCATTTTATGATTCCCTAAAAGTTATTTAACTATAAATATCCTTTAACGTTTTTTCAAGTTTCCCAAATTCTTCGCTACAAATCTTGTGATAACTCATCCCTTGAATAGGTCTAAATGAGATTACCACGTTTTGGATTTCTGATAGCGGTAAACCATAACTCGGATCTTCCAATTCAAAATCTATTTTAATTGGCAAATTTAATGGATATCCTAAACGCTTTTCCGGAAAAAACTCTCCATCTTTCCAATCCCCAGTTCCAGTGTACGTTAACAATTCTGTTGAAACATACGAGATAATGGATTTGGCTTGACGCTTTCTTCTGGTGTCGTTAAATAAATAAGCTTCAAAAATGTATTCACTTCATCGATATAACGCTCTCATGTATTTGCTTCATTACTAATATGATCTTTTAGCTTAAAAGAATCCTCATATTCAAACCCAAGTGCAGCGATAATATTTTGTTGAACGGATTCCGGTACCTCTTTTACCAAGCCTTTCTCAAGAGCGTGTATTTATGAATGCGATTTACCAATCATTTCAGATAGATTCTTAGCACTAATCCCTCTACTTTCCCTTTCATCTTTAACCCAGAATATAAAATCATTCGTCTCTTCACCCTCCTACTTTTTTTATTGCCTTTTAAAAAATTTTTATAACCTGGGAATAAGAAAACTCAATGTGCGTATGCTCCGATGGGACAACACCAGTTTCTTCTTCAGAAAACCGCCTCGCTGATGCTGTCTTCTTTCCTTTCTGCTGCTTTGTTCTGCCAACTAAAAAACCTCCTTTGGTATGCGGGTTAGAACCCATACATAAGCAAAGAAGGTCACACGGTCCGGTGGAAAAACAAAACTGTATGTATAAATTTCCAATTCATCAAAAACCTTGATGTATCAAGTGTTTTGGCGGGACTGCGTGGGAATCGAACCCACCTGACCTGGCACGCAGGTCACAAGCGGTTTTGAAGACCGTGGGGGACCTGGAAAGTTGACAAACCCTTTGATATCAACTACTCCAAACGTATTTTACCGAAAAGAACCAACGTACTTCCTTATCGTATTCACGTTCAATTATAGTAAATGAAATAGAAAGGTTCAAATAAAAAAGCACCCCAAAGGATGCTAGATTATTCTGCAACAATGATTTCTATTGATTTTAACTCTGAAAATGTTCTCAAGTATTGTTCACCTGTAGTTGTATTATTAAACTCTAATGGTGAATTCTTTTTTTAATCCGGTTTCAATCAACTCAAAAAAATTCGCGTTTCCGGAAAAGTTGAATTAGAAATATCTTGAGTAATTGACATACCAGCTTAAGGATATTTGTGCTTCTGCTTCATAATGTTTAGTACAAAACGAACCTTGAACTTAGAGAAAAATTGTACCAAATTAATCTTTTTTTAGTCAACAAGTAGCGTATTATTAATTCTTTTTAAACTAAAGCCCTAGTTCAAGTACAATGCCACTCTTCAAAATCAATCCTACACATTATATTGTGGCTTTCTCCTATATTAAGTAATCTATATTGTAGTACGGTGATCTAAAATTCATAAAAATTTGGTTTTTGAATGTTCTAAATTGTAAAATTATGTTACAATTTAACAATGTGAGGAGGAAATGCCATGAATGATTCTATTTTATTAGTAGAATGTCTTGAAGAATTTAAAGTTTCGAATGAATTAGATATGACTAATAATGATCTATTTGAGATATTCTCTATGCTATTAATAACACAAAACTCAGAAACTTCTTTTGATGAGATTTCAGAATGTGTAGTAGACGGAGGTTTGGATGGGGGAATAGATTCTTTTGTAATATTAATAAATGATAAATCAGTTACCTCTATTGATCATCTTGATGAAATTAAGTTTACAGAAAAAACTGAAGTACAGATATTAATTGCCCAATCTAAATTTGAAAAGTCATTTAAAGAAGATCCAGTAAATAGATTGCAATCTTCAATTCCTCTTATACTAAATCTTGACCTTGATGAAGATGACCTTTTAGTTAGATTTAATTCTAAATTAGTTGAGAAAATTGATTTATTTAGAAGGATATGGAGAAAAAGTATAGTAAAAAATTCAAAAATATCTATTAGATACATATATTGTTGTAAAGCAGATGAAATTAGTATTAATGCTGCGTTTCAATCAAAAATAGATCAATTAATTGAATTAACTAAAGAATTAACAAGGGTTCAAGATATTCAGTTTTTACCGTACAGCGCAAAGGAATTACTTACATTATATAGTAAAGATCTTCCTACGCAACTTGAACTTATCTTTAAAGAAAATCCAATTCCAATCGCTTTCTCAGAAACTGAATATGGGTATATCGGCGTAGCTACATTAAATAATTATTTTGATTTTATTACTGATGATAATGAAAATGTCAGAGAACATATATTTGAAAATAATATTAGACATTATCAAGGGGAAGTAGATGTAAATAATAAGATTGCAACTACTTTATCAGAAGACAAAGAAAAAGATTTCTGGTGGTTGAATAATGGCATTACAATAATATGTTCAAAATGCCAGCCTATGTTGAAATCTTTATTTTTAGAAAACCCTCAAATTGTTAATGGCTTACAGACATCTTATTCAATAGGCAAGTATTTTACTAAAGATTCTAATGATAACCGCTGTGTTTTAATTAAAATCGTAAAGACAGAAATAAAGAAAACTATTGATACAATAATTTCAGCTTCAAATAGTCAAAACCCTGTACCACCTGTACTACTAAGAGCCACAGATGAAATTCAAAGGAATATTGAAAGTTATTGTTTAGAACAAGGTTATTTCTATGATAGACGCAAAAACTTTTATAAAAATCAAGGTAAGCCTGCAAATAAGATTATCAGTATTCAGAATATGGCTCAAGCAATCGAGGCTATTTTAAACTTTAGCCCTGCTAATGCACGTTCAAAACCAACAACTTTAATAAAATCTGATACTACGTACAATAAAATTTTTAATCCGAGTGTTAATTTTGAAGCTTATTTAAAATCAGCACTTATTCATAAAGAACTTACGAAACTAATTAATAATAATGAAAATATAGAAAAAGATTTAGCCAAAAATTTTGCTTATCATTTATCTAGAATACTTGTGAGTTTTGTATTGAATAAATCTAATTACAATAGTGAAGATGTTGTTGGATTTGACTTGTCTTCAATTAATCAAGCAAAGTTGAATGAATCTTATTCATTACTTAAATCTATTTTAGATGAATACCAATCTCAAAACCCAACAGAAAATATAATCAATATATCAAAGTCTAATAGATTTGTAAGTGTAATTAATAAAAAGATATCCGAAGTATTTCCGAATTAATTTACTCTAAATTAGAGAGTCTAACCCTAAATATGTTAGGCTCTCTTTGCATTGTAACCCATAAATTTTATAACCTCATTTGACTTACATACGGTTTAGGCTATTAAATAATCTAGATTCTTCTAGGCTCGATGCTAATATTGGAACTCTATGAACGATGGTATCCGGAGCAACCCAGCTTTCGTATAGTTTCTAAACTTGACCTTGCATTTCAGTTCGGGTCGGAAATAAATGAAATCCTTATTCTCGTCGACTGCAAGTGTCCTGGATTTCCGATATACTTCCTTCCTGGCTTCAGGAGCGACGAATTCCATGACCCCCATGTGTTTGATCCTTCCATGATCCTCCACTCCCAAGAGCCAACCGAACTCCTTCTTCTTCATCCCGGTTATGAAGACATCCGTGTACTGATAGTTGATTACCTTAAGCCAGGAGTGGGATCGCTTGTTGGCGTGATACGGTGAATCTGCATCCTTCAAAACTATACCTTCCAAACCCTTTTCTTTTACGATATTAAACAGCTCGACTCCCTTGCCTTCAAACCAAACCGTCTTTGAAATCCTATCCGTGTTTTCGAATAAAGAATCAAGAATTTCTTTTCTTTCCCATAAAGGAAGTTTCATGACTGGTTCATCTTCATGATACAGAATATCAAATGTACAGAATTGAACAGGATCAGCATTGGATAGTAGTTCGATTTTGGTAGAGTTGGAAACTGAAAAACGGTCCATGACCTTCTCAAAATCAGGATGCCCTTGATCATCGGTCATGATCAATTCACCGTCCAGGATCGTTCCTTTCGGGATCGGCAGGTCCAGGAGTTCCGGGAATTTCCGTGTAACATCGTTATTATGTCTTGTATATAATTTCGGCCCGTCAATATTGGAATAAATCAGCCTGATACCGTCGAGCTTCAATTCAGATATATAGTTGTCATCGTTGAATGCTTCCTCACTTTTGTGCAGGAGCATCGGGGAAATAAACATATCATCACCTGGAATCATTTTACCATCTATCTATCAATCTAGTATTGATCCCGGCACAAGTAAGTTATGGTAGGCCTTAACCAAACAGGAAGCAAAGGAAATGAATTCTTACCTACCCTTAATTATAAACTTGAACAATAGAATATAATTTCCAGTATCCGACAAATAGGTGAATAAAAAGAAACAAGCTTAATAGCTTGCCTCCCCTACGACCTTATAAATTTGATGCCATTAATTCAGCCTGTTCTACTACTGTTTCAACAGCAATTTTTTGTAAATCAGGTGGATAACCATACTTCTTTAACAGTCTTCTAACAGTAATCCTCATTTTGGCTCTTGCTGATGATCTTAAGTTCCAATCAATACTCATATTAGACTTTATAGCTTTAGTCAATTCGTGGGCAATTACTTTAAGGGTATCATCACCCATAACCTCTTTAGCTGTTTCATGTGAAGACAAGGCATCATAGAATGCAATCTCATCTTGAGAAAGTCCACTCTCTTCTCCACGTTGAAAAGCATCATTAACCTCTTTTGCAAGCTCGATCAATTCCTCAATAACCTTTGACGTCTCAATAGTTCGCTTGTTGTACTTCTGAATAGCTCCCTCTAATAAGTCAGAGAACTTTTTAGCTTGAACAAGGTTACGACGTTGGATATGTTTCACTTTGCCATTTAACAATCGATTTAGCAACTCTACTGCCAAGTTCTTTTGAGGTAGCGCTTTAACTTCTGCCAAGAAAGCATCAGAGAGAATGGAAAGGTCTGGTTTATCCAAACCAAGTGATTCGTATATATCAACAACTTCTTCTGAAATTATTGATTTAGATATCAGTTGGTTAATTTGAGCATCCAATTGAGCTTGTGTCTTCTTTTTCTTCTCTTCAGGAAGAAGTTTAATGATCCCTGCCTTGACTGCTTTAAAGAAACCGACCTCTGCATTTAACTCTTGAGCTGCTTCTTCAGTTGAACATAATGCAAATGCCTTACCTAGTTCAGTAACAAGTCTTAAGAAGTCTTTCTTCCGTTCTTCACCAAGTCCAATGACAAAATCAACAGTTTCAATAATAGCCTTCATTCGATCTGTCGGCTTGTCTGATTGAAACTTAGTGTATTCATGTTCATATAGAAGTTCTTGAATCAATTCATACTTCTCAATCAAAATATCGACTGCAACAGAAGTATCTACTCCTGCATTTTCTTTATCGCTGTCTGTATATTGATTTAATGCTTCTTTAAGGTTATCTGCAATCCCGATATAGTCAACCACTAAACCACCCGGTTTATCCCTAAATACTCGGTTTACGCGCGCTATAGCCTGCATTAAATTGTGGCCTTTCATAGGCTTATCGATGTACATGGTATGCATAGAAGGAACATCAAAACCTGTTAGCCACATATCACGAACGATAACTAGTTTAAGAGGATCATTATTATCCTTCATACGTTTAGCTAAGAATTCGCGTCTGCGTTTATTTCCGATGTATGGTTGCCAATCCTCTGGATCACTTGAAGAACCAGTCATAACGATTTTAATAGCGCCTTCCTTGTCGTCATCATTATGCCATTCAGGCTTAAGTTTGATGATCTCCTTGTACAGATCGATAGCTATCCGACGAGACATAACGACTATCATGCCTTTACCAAACAAAGCACTTTCACGATTTTCCCAATGATTAACAACATCTCTGGCAAGGCGTTTAACACGCTCATGTGCTCCTGCTAACGCTTCTAAACGACTCCATTTTGATTTTAACTTTTCGCGTTCATCAAATTCCTGGTTTTCGGTAATGTCATCGTACTCATCATCTACACTTAAATCTTCCGGTAAATCTAATTTAATGATTCGGCTCTCATAGAAAATTTTAACCGTAGCTCCATCTTCTACTGCTTGCGTCATATCATAGATGTCAATGTAATTACCGAAAACAGCAGGTGTATTCTTATCAGACAACTCAACCGGTGTTCCAGTAAATCCAATGAATGAAGCGTTTGGTAATGCATCACGTAAATATTTTGCATAACCGTATTTTACATTAGCTTCAGATTTATTTTTCTGAACTTGGGCCTGGAATCCATATTGGGAGCGATGAGCCTCGTCTGCGATAACGATTACATTACGCCTATCCGTAAGAGTATCAATTGTTTCCTCGCCATCTTCCGGTCCAAATTTCTGCATTGTTGTGAAGATGATACCACCAGATTCAACAGAAAGTAGTTCCTTCAAATGCTTTTTATCCTCAGCTTGTTTGGGAGTTTGACGCAATAAATCAGTTGATTGGCTAAAGGTATTGTGGAGTTGATCGTCTAGGTCATTTCGGTCGGTAAGAACAACAATAGTAGGGTTATTCATTTCTTGAACCAGTTTCCCTGTATAGAAAACCATTGATAAACTCTTACCTGATCCTTGTGTATGCCAGATAACTCCTATTTTACGATCTCCATCTTCTGAAGCAGCACGTTTAGCTTCTTCAACTGCTTTATTAACTGCGTGATATTGATGGTAGGCACCTAGTATTTTTATTACACGTTCACCATTAATCTGGAACAATACAAAATTCCGGATAATATCTATTAGTATTTTAGGTTCGAACATTCCCTTTATGAGGACTTCTAGCTGCGGTATAGCATTTGGAGCAATTGAAGTACCGTCTATAGTGCGCCACATCATGAAACGTTCTTCATTAGAGGTTAAGGTACCGGCTCTAGCATTTAAACCATCACTAATAACCATGAAAGCATTATATTGAAAAAGGGATGGAATGGTATTTTTGTAGGTTTGCAATTGGTTGTATGCTTGCGATATTCCAACATTTTCATCAGTAGAACTCTTTAATTCAAACACAACAAGCGGAAGACCGTTAACGAATACAACTACATCAGGTCTTTTGTTCGTTGAACCTTCTTGAATACTAAATTGATTAACTACCAGAAAATCGTTATTTTCCGGAGTCTCAAAGTCAAATATCCATAGTTTCTTTGTAGCATTGCGTCCATCTGCTTCCCTCACTTCAACATCTACACCGTCAGTTAGCATTTTGTGAAAGGCTTTGTTGTTCAGTAAGAGGTTTGGATGTTGGGGAATGATAATTTTTCTTACGGCTTCTTCTATTGCCTGGATAGATACTCCCTCATTTATCCTTGAAAGGGCATCCGAAAGACGCCCCTCTAGCATTACTGTTGAAAAATCTTCACGTTCAACCGAGTCCCCACCTGGAGAAAGATCCGGTCCATAAGCAACTTCATACCCTAACTCTTGAAACCAATCCAAAGTTGCTTGTTCTAATTCATCCTCATTAAACTTGAACATGCACTTCTTCCTCACTTTCAATTGGGATATCAATTTCTCCAGAAAGGAGTTTTGGTAGTAGAGAATTTCTTATGGATTCAAGTACTAAAGTTTCTTCCTTTAAGTTATATTTCCTTTCAAATATCGGGGAAGTTATTTTATCAAATTGATCTATTATATCCATATCCGGAATGATTACTTTATTCTTATATGCCACATTACGATTTAATCCAGGAACTGCTGAATCAGCACTTAAGCTAGGTAGATTTTGATTAAGTAAAAGAAGGTAAAGAAAAACCCAACTACATCTCTGATCTTTTTTTGTTACATAAAAAGTAGTATCTATAGGATAAAAATCTGAAATCTCAAAATTAACCGTCCCAGGATTTCCTTTTCTTCCTACGATAATTCCAGGTCCCTTTACCAAAAATTCTTTATGGTAATCCACCATTCCGTTCGATCCATATACAGGATATTTACCATTTTCACGGTTTTCCTTTTTTAAAGGTTTCCCATAATCCAAATCCAGTATCTGTCCAAGCTCTTTAATCATCCATCCCTTTGGGATAAGACCAAACTCACTTTCCACTAGTTCTCCACCACTAGATTTATACGGTTCCCCGTTTTCGTTTGGAAACTCAAATTCAAAAAACCAACGATTGAAAAGCGTTTGTGTTAGTTGTTCAATATTTGCGAGTATATGTTTATTTAAATTTATTTTCGATTCAATTGAGTCAATGACTTCGGCTATCTTTTCTTGAATGTGTAAAGGGGGAATATTCAACTTCAGCTTTTTTAAATCTCTAATGGGTAATTGATTTTGAACTGAGCCACTCATTAGCTCTTGATACTGTTTTTTAGAACTTGGACTTTTTAATAGATGATATAAAAAATTTGTGTTGATATCCTCATCTAAATTTCTAATAATGACCATGCCTGAATTAATGCGAATATTATCAAATGGAATATATTTATGGAAGTAGCCTACATTCCCAACACTACCTCTAGTACTTAAAACAATATCGTTTCTTTGCAACTTTCCTTTTCTTAACACCTTATCTTTCTCTACAGATATATACTCTCCAGTACTTACATCTAAATAGTCATTAATTATATTTTTATTATTTAAAAATAAGGTATGGCCTTTCTCAAACATTTCATTTTTTTTGGGATAATTCTTACCTCTATCACCGTCTATTAATTCAATTTTGCTAGATTCAATGGTTATTTGTTTCCACTCAGAATTCATAACCAATCCCCTTTAATACGTCGCGAATTTTATCCTCTAAAGTTTTTGACTTTGCAAACTGCTCTGCCAGTTCACTAGTTAGTCTATTCATTTTATCTTCATATGGCTCATCATCTTCTATCTCTACTTCAAGACCTACATAACGCCCTGGAGTTAGGATATACTCATGCTCTTTTATTTCTTGAAGTGTTGTAGCTTTGCAGAAGCCTAAAATATCTTCATAATTTTGATCCCTAGTTCCACGCCAAGCATGATAAGTATCAGAAACTTTTTTAATATCTTCTTCCGCAAGCTCTTTATGAGTACGATCAGCCATAAATCCAAGCTTTCTAGCGTCTATAAATAAGACTTCCCCTTTTCTTTCACGTTGACCCACCGCTGCTTTGTTTCTAGTCAAGAACCATAAGGAAACAGGTATTTGCGTTGAATAAAACAATTGTCCAGGAAGGGTAACAATACATTCCACAAGGTCTTGATTTACTAAATTTTTACGAATTTCTAATTCACTTAAATTACTTGTAGACATCGATCCATTTGCAAGTACAAAACCAGCGGTACCACTAGGAGAAAGTTTTGAAACCATATGTTGAATCCATGCATAGTTAGCATTCCCTACAGGGGGAACTCCATAAGCCCACCGGGGATCTTCTCTTAACCTATCTCCGCCCCAATCACTAACATTAAAAGGAGGATTAGCAAGTATATAATCCGCTTTTAAGCCTTTATGCAAATCATTATGGAAAGTGTCAGCATTTTGATCGCCTAAATTACTGTCTATACCCCGGATAGCTAAATTCATTTTCGCTAGGCGCCATGTTGTAGGATTAGATTCCTGACCATAAACAGCAATATCACCTAGTTTCCCTTGGTGTTCTTCCACAAATTTTTCAGATTGAACGAACATGCCGCCTGAACCACAGCAAGGGTCATAAATTCTCCCTTTATACGGCTCAACCATCTCTACAAGTAACTTTACAACAGAAGATGGTGTATAGAACTCCCCACCGTTCTTTCCTTCTGCACTTGCAAATTTACTTAAGAAATACTCGTAAACGCGGCCTAAAACGTCTTGTGAGCGACTTTCTTTATCTCCTACATTAAATGAGAAAAGATCTATTGTCTCGCCAAGGCGAGTTTTATCAAGTGATGGTCTTGCATAATCCTTTGGCAGCACACCTCGAAGAGAAGTGTTTTCCTTCTCAATAGCCAGCATTGCATTATCTATAATCTGACCAATTTCAGGCTTTTTAGCATTGTCCTTTATGTAGCTCCAACGAGCTTCTTTTGGCACCCAGAAAATGTTCTCTGCTTCATATTCATCCTTATCTTCCGGATCAGCCCACTCATCCTCTGATAGTTCCATATGTTTTTCTTCAAACGCATCAGAAACATATTTCAAGAATAATAATCCTAATACAACATGCTTATATTCAGAGGAATCCATACTTCCCCTTAATTTATCAGCCATTAACCATAACTTTTCTTCAAAGCCTACATTTGCTGTTGTTGCCAAGTAAAAACACTCCTTCTTTTATGTCTAACATTACTATTGTAATAGACTTCCATTTATTTAGGAAGAGTTGGTGTTTGGTAATTGTTATTATAGTGCTACCTGGCACTAATTGAACCAGTATAAATAAACAAAAAAAAGCACCTATAAGATGCTTATAATAACAATTTTAGTTCTCTTTTAAAATCGTCATTAAAAATATTTTCTTTTATAGCTTCTTTTAATAGCATTAAAAGATCATGGCTCTCTAAATCTAACGGTCTAGGAACTAAAATCGTACGGCCGTTTTTATCCTTTTTATAATAGGCAAAGCGTATTTCCTCTCTATCTAGATCCTTAACTCTGATCAATTCAATTACAGGTGTAATATCTTCAGATACAATCTTTGCTTCTTTTAATACATCGCAATAATTTGTACTCTTAACGATATTATTCATCATAACATCTCCCTTCAATCTGTATTTCGACAAGAATCTTATTTTCCCTTTAATTCCAACCTAAATAGGACAAATTCAGCAGGAAATAATACCCTATTACACGAATATGTAGTTATTATGCAAAACCGATAAAACAAAGGGGTTGATACGCTTGGCCAGAAATACTGGTGATGGTAACCGTATTGGAGCAGTAAAGGATCGCTCACAGACTTATAATCCTAAAACGGATACCTGGGTAAAACGTGGAGAAGACGGTAGATTTATTAATGTAAAAAGTGATGGAACTCCATTCAAAGGAGTACGTAAGGAGAAATAATCCTTTGAAGAACCATAACCTGCTCGAATACGATACAGGATTGTGAATATTAAAAAGCCCCTGCCACGAAAAGCAGGGAAAGGATATCAAATCTAATTAAATTATCTATGTCAAACAACATCCACTTGGTTTAAACCTTAATCAAAGATATACAAGGTAGCAAGGTCAGAAGATTCAGATCCATCTATTTCTGAAAGTTGTTGAGTTTCATACGTCCTCTCTTCAATATTAAACAGCTCATAAACATAATTAGCAAATTCGTCTTTAGAATTCATTGAGTCTGGGTTGTTTCTTAGATGATTAAGTTTTCTATTAATAGCGCCAGTAAATAAGTCTGCTATTTGTATAAATCTATTCATTTTTGAATCCAATGAAAAGAAAGCGTTTAACTTCAACTCTCCATCATAGTGAATTTTAAAGTTATCCACTAGTAATTGCTCAATTTGTGTTAATCTCAGCGCACTTTCGCCTTCTTCTGCATCTTTAATATAAGTTATCTGTTTTGGTAAATTAATTCGTCCTGTGTTTCTTTCGTACTCTACGCCGGTTCGGACCAATTGATAAAACAATTCGGTAATAATTGTATCGATAGGCTTGCTAATCTTTGTCTTATTAACAGCAATGGCCCTAAATCCAATCATGTGTCCATTAGCAACTACAAAATCTATAAAATCCTTATAGACTTGTAAGTTCGTTCCATTATTTTTAATTTTATTGAAATGGAACTCATCTGGACATGTTTCATCTTCTTGTTTTCTATCTTGCGTCCAATTGACTATATCACTACTTAAAGCCCCCTCACCGGCAAGTACCCAAATGCTGCCTACAATAGCAAAACTGTCATTTTTGCCACTTTAGTTGCAATTTGATATTCTTTTTGCGCTTCCTCTTGACTTCTTCTATATCTCCTAACCTTTTCATCAGCTAAAAAAAGACCATATTCATTTTGTATCTTAGCCCTTGATCGTGTAATTGAGGTTAATCTCTCTAATCTAAACAATTTATTAAGACTTACGAAGCTACCTTTATGTCCCTCAAATACTTGCCAAAATTTGACCATTAAGGCAACATCTGAATTTCTGGTTTCAGGGTACTTATTCAAAATAGATGCTACTTTTGTAATTAAATGTTTCGTATTTCCTTGTTGAACATCAATCCATAAGGCTTCCGCTTTTTTTCTTTTTTCCGCTTCCTTTTCCTCATCTTTTTGATCTTCTTGTTGATCTTCTTCTTCACTTAAAATCTCTTCATTGATGTCTGTGAGAAGCTGGTCCCTATCCGTCATTCGCTTCCCCACCCCAAATGAAATCTTTTGGTATATTTTAGCATAAAATGTTGGGTTTTGGAAATTATCAATATTAACTAATCTGAGAGAAAATTTCGTAATAGATTAATATTGAAGGTTATAAAAAAGATTTTGTACAATTGGGTCAAATCTTTGAAGGAAGTGATTTTTATGGCTAGGAGGAAGTACACAAAAGAGCAATGGACCTACAAATTTATAGGAGAGGGCGAAGAGGATTTAATAAATATCTTAAAAAGGCAATTTGTCAGATGGATTAACGAACAACACGCCTATCCAGTGATCGCTCTTAAGGACGATATCATTAAGGAGCATTTCCAAAAAGAATATAAAAATAGGCAAAAATAAAACCCGATCCAAATAAGGACCGGGTATCATCGGCGTTCCGACTCGGAAGGGTGGCCTAATCGGAATAATATGTTTTTGAGTTTATTGTGATTAAAAGCTATATATTAACCAGATTACGGTATTCACCAAAATCATTGCTATAAGTAGTAACGTAAAAAGGGGGTGCTTTTCACCATCCTTTCAAAGTTAAATTTTTTGGTGAATCCCTTATCCAAGATTATTTATTGTAACAATAAGTCTTTAATTCGGGTAACTCCCTAGTAAAAATTTTGATACCATGTTCGATTATCATATCATTGTACTTTTCCAGCAACTCCGCAAACTTCAACGTTGATACTCCAAACCCAACTTCATAAGATATTGTTGTCCCATGATAAGTAACAACAGGTTGAAGGATATTCAGTCTAACTTCTTTGTTACTCTTAACATAGTTGATGAATTCGTTAATTACAGATAACTCTTTTTCTTTGATTTCATCACCGTGAACATCTAAGTCATACAGGCTTATTTTTCCATAACGACCTTCAACCTTAATATTCAGTGATTCTAGTTCAGTTTTAAAAGTTTTCATATAGTCACGATCTTTAGCTATTCTTCTTAAATCAACTATCCTAAGAGTGGTCTCTTGAAGGAAACAGTATAAATTTTTGTTTAAATCCGCAACTAAATCTAAGTTTTCCCATTTACCGTTGTAGTCCTCTTTATGTTCACGCATCCAGTTCGCTAATCCTTTAGCGATATTTTTTATGGGTACTTTGTCCCCGCGATTGAAGTTCCACTCCATATACTCGCAATACATCTTTTTCATTTCAGTCGTCTCCTTCGATTTTTAGTTATTTATAAGCCTTTAAGCCATTCTGTATTTTCTTTCAGTTCCTCGTATGTCTCTGATGGACTTTTATAATCATCACCCAAAAGTCTTCTCATTTCTTGCCTATGCTTCTCTTCTTCCTGCCTGTTTCTTTCGAGTTTCTTATCCATGACATCCAGCCCATCTAAGAATGATTTTGTTTGACGGTTACTTACAGGTCCGGATGCTCTTTCGCTCGAATCTACCAAACCTTCCAGGTAGTTGTACTCTGTTGAACCATACTTAGTTTCTAATACATTATTAGACTGGCGATTCATTCTAGCTTTGGCTTTTTCGTTGATTTCCTTCATGGTGAATTTCATAAAAGGTCCTGATACCCCTAGTTCATAGTTCATGATTATTCAATCCTTTCAAGTTGAATTGGATTTTCATTTTAAGCTCACTTTCTTGTATAAAGAAATAGTTCCGGTATTTCCCTTTCTTAACCTGGATTCCGTAATAACGTAACTCATTTATTAAGAACGGATCTCTTAAGTAAAAATTAAAATTCTGGTAACTCATTCCTAACGCGTGTCTGATTTCTGTAGATTCTGTGTCTTGATTTAGTAAGAGTTTATTCGCAATTACTATTTGTGCGACTAACTTTGCCATTTTTCTTTTTCTCTTAATGGCGTTTTCAGTGTGTTTATTCATTTACTATCTCCCCTTCTCGATTACAGAAGGACATACAGTATAAGCGCGAATAGGGTAAGCCCTTCATGTTTATCGAGTTTATATTCGTATTTGGACGCAACTTCTCGCCCTCTCATTGGCTTCTTCAACTCCTCTCTTTGAGTTGTATTACTTCTCACTTTTAAACTTATTGATTCGAGCTCTTGCGATTGAATCTACATACTTGTATTTACTGATCAAGATTTGTGCATCAACTTTTAACGATCCTTCTTTAAATGCCTGTATAGTTTCCTGAACATAAATATCTTGCTGCTCATCATAATGAATCTCGTAAGTTATTATGATCTGCCCTCTCACCCTCTGGCCACTCACTAGTCCTAACTGTGTCCCAGGGACAATTGCGAGAATTAGAGCTATCAATATTTTATCTTCAGAAATGAATGCTATCATTTTGAAAGCTCCTTCACTTCACATCTATTCCGTTAACTTTTAAAAGTTGTTTTTATATGTTTGAGTTCAAAAAAAGTGAGGGACCATTAGATCCCTGGTACCCAAACCAAACAATGATAATACAATCAGATAGGAGACGGTTTTGGGACCATTGTTTTTTGGAAGGAGTGGTCCCATGAATTTGAACAAGCAGAGAAAGGAAGGCGCTCATCTCTCCCTGTTCTCTATTAACATTAGTTTCAATTTCGAACACTTTTTTCTCATCGTTTTTATAATTTGTTTTTATATTTTTAACCGCGTGTTATCATACTCGAACCGTCTCAAATCGACCAGTAACAGAATTTTTAAATTTCCATTCCTTCCTGTAAAATTCTTTCTTCTTTTCATCAAAGAAAATTCCGCGCTCTTCTAATTTGTCTTTATTCTGTTTATAGTGATATCGAACGTCCTTTACGGTTATTTTGAATTTGTTTGCTAGCTCTTTAAGAGTGATTCCTTTATCAGTTGTATAGACATAAAGGTAACTTACAAAATGACCTTTAATTGAGTGCTGATTTTCCGGCCTGAATCTTGATCTCGTTTGCTCTTCACTGTCTTCCGATGGTTCGAACTGCTTGAATTTGTCTCTTAAGTTTTTCATTATCTTACAATCTCCTTTAATTGTAATGTTGGTCATGATTGGAACAGACAGCCATTTCCAGGATGAAAGAAGGGGGTGATTAGGTTAAAGTAGACTTTTTAATCCCGGAAACTTCAAACTCTTCTGGTCCTTCAACCCCTTTTCCTCCTGGCAAAGGCTTTCGGAAATTTATTAATGTTCAACAAGATCTGCTCGTACTTCATTAGACCAGTTCATTAAATCAGCATTATCCTCTAGCTTCACTAATTCCACCGTAAATCTTAATAATGCTGCATGAATTTTATTAACAGCTTCCTCAAGCTTGATTTCCTTCTCAATAACCTTGTTAGCCATTTCCACAAGATACTCTTCCATTGCAATATAGTGTTCGATATCAATCAAATGCTCTATATTGTACGTCAAGGCAAAAGACTCAACCCTTGTACCAATCATTTCGTCCAACAGTAGATGATAATCTTCTCCGACTTCTTCCAACTGGTCAGAAAGATTCACGACTTCCAAAAGTCCAATAAAGTTATTTTGAGTTAACGCTAATTTGTTCATTTTTCCATTGCCTCCGTTTAAATTTAGCGCGTGATTTATTACGCGCATATATAGATAAGTGATTCTAGATAAGTGATTCTAGATAGGAGGTACCTGGAGTTCCCAACCTTAGGAACAACAGATACCCGGCCTTAGGAACCTCAAATACCTTAGGTACCTTATTTACCTTTTGCTTCTGTGTTCTATAGGTTTAATTAAAGTAATTGCACTGTTGTCATTCCTGATCAGCCTTTCAATCAACCCATGTTCCGATAATTCTTTTAAGTAGTTTTTAACTTGTCTTTCACTTACTCCATACATTTCTGCAAGTTTCTTATTAGAGTGGAATAAGTAACCTTTTTCATGGTCCATATTTTTCAGTAAGAAAATATAGAATCTTAAACAAGCATTATTAATTGCCCTATCCAATAAAATATCCTCAATACCATTAAAGAGAATCAAATAACCAACTCCATTTCCCTTTTGTTCTGCATTTTTCAGGCCCTTTTTCTTGTGTTCGTAAAATTTCTTAGCATGTTCAGCCATCTTTTGTTTGATGGTCTTTTCTTTTTCTTCGTTAGAAAAATCTCCCTTAGGCACTTCTGATTCATTAGGTACTTCTAGTTCCTTGGGTACATCAAATTCCTTAGCTTCTGTGATGCACACTGTTTCTTCTATTTCTGTCACTCCTGGCTGCAATTCCTTGACTTTTTCTTTGGAATCCCGGATTCCTTGTTCTGATCCTTCTTCGTTCACCTCGGCCTGGAACGACTTTTCTTGTTCAATGATCTCTTGCTTCCAGTGATCCAGAGACAATTGTTGAAGGTCCGGATCGTATTTCTTGATTAAGCTTACGATCTCCGTATCTTGGCCCCGGCTGTCATTCGCTATCGTATCCCTGCTCATTTGATTCTGATTTTCACTGATGATAAGATCGTTTATAGGATCAGTATTATGGTTTAAAGAAGTTATATATGGATCAGCACCTAAAGTAGTCTCTTTCGGTTTATTTTTTTGCGGTTGAACAAAAGAAGTATTATTAATTTCTGACCTTTTTGCCATTAGCTCATGATGAGCTTTAATAAAAGGATCTTCTTGTTCTTTATGTTTTGTTCCATTTGTTCTGAATGTCTCCATGTTTTGAAAGTTCATTTTTGGTTGTCCCTTTCTTTGACTGTATTATCATTATCGATCCGTCCCTTTCCTTTAAATTTGGTAAGCCCTTATTCCTGCCCTAATGCTTGATGTTCACCCACTAAATGCTGAATGCTTCTTTAAGATTATCTAAATTAAGTCCATCTTTTTTGACCTTCTTAAGTTCGATCACCCTTTCTAAAGTTTCCTGTCTTAAAAATTTATCATTTTTGTATTCCGGATCATCGATAATAAATTGAATCCGCGACTTCTGAAAACTCTTTCCTGCTCGCGTTTTGATATTGAGCTTATCTAATATTCTTGTGATCTCTTGGTAACTAAAATTAAGATCAAAATGCAAGTAATAAATAAGCCCGATGATCCGCTTTTCTTTTGGATCATTGTCGAAGCCGTACTTTGCCATTTCTTTTGTCCTCCTTTGTGCCTTCTTTCTATAAACCATTAATACTGTTCAGCCGAACATTTTTCTCACAAATAAAAAAAGAAGCATCCGTAAAAACTGAAGAGCTCCTAGACCATTAGATATTGTTCATTATTGACAACATGTCTTACATTTTTGCGATTTACTCCTGATAGTTTTTATATCTTTTGGAAGTTTTTCTCGATACCTTTATTCGAGTGGTTATCGAGTGCCATTTCGAGCATTATGGAGAAGTAAGTGATCTATAATCTAAGAAGGGAGTGAATGAGGGATATGTAACTGTATAACAATTGTGATAAGTCATTGGTTTAAATCGGTGATATACCATTTTTATTACCAGGTACTAACATGAGATGCTAACTTCCCTCTTGGCTGTTAATTAAATAGGATTAACCCTAAAATTCCGGGAAAGTTGTTTTTATATCTTCGCCCCCCCTGAAACCTGTGGTAAGATAACTTCAAAAACGTTTAACGCTATTTCAGATAATCTATACTATATGAAATTGTCTTGAAATCAGCTCATTTATTTATACAAAAATCACCAATTCACAATCTCTTAAAACCTCTGCAAACATTGATATATCAACCTTCGTATAAAATCCTGCATATTCCCTGAAATTAGTCAGTTTGTGAATCCCCATTACATCAACACTTATGCAAGTAATTAACTTCCAATAAGTATGATTATGTTAACTATTCATGAATATACAATACATAATTATGTATGAAGCAGTGAACAATCGCTCGCAAACGATGAGTGATGAGTGAGCAACGAAGAACGATTGATGAAGGTTGATCGATGAGCGTTGATGATCGCTTGATTAACGAATAATGAGTGAAAAAGAAATGAACAAAAGAAAGATCGTTCATCGCTGATTAGTTGATGAAGCAGAATGATTAGAACTTTTGAAGGATCGATAAAGACTTTAAGGATTAATAGTTTTTCAATGAAAATGATAACGAACCATATTATTATTAACGGAGCAATTAAGCTCCTGAAAGCTCTAACCCTGCTATTTTATAGTTCTAGGTAATTATAACGTAAATAAATAGCTACTGGATGGAATTTAGCTTAATTACAAGCCTTCTAACACGTTTTACAAAGGTCCTTAATATAACCTATTTTCGACGTCCGCAACGGCTCCAGGAGACCATAGAATCGATTTGAGTATGTAATGACCTAGAACAGAATAAGACCTCTTCCAAAGCCCTCCACAAGCTTCAGAAAGCTCTATTTCAAACGATTACAAGACCATGAAAAATATAGTCCAGAATAGATCGTAATTATTAACGGGCGGTATTTTACGAAATTATTTCTTCGATTGTTTGAAATATCCTTGAACCCCTCCACTCACAATAACTGGCACATAATCCATTCTAGGTATTTAAAATGGATTGGTGCTGATTATATACCCGAACAAAAATTCCGATAAAACAGAATATTAAGATAAATCATGTGTAAATTCTGCTATAATAACAATGTGAAAGAACAATGTTTTTAACAAGGAGATGAGCAGAAATGAATGTAGCCCAGATCAACATTATTGATGTTTACTTTGGAGTAAATGAAGAAAAGGGGATTCACGAAATAGGCCGCGATATTCGATTTTCAGCGGTTTATGAAGTTGATATCGATATTCAACAGTTAGAATCAAAACTCATTGATGAAATCATGCAAAAAAAAGGTGATGGCATCAAAGTAGAAATCAACTCGTTTGAAAATAATCATTATGTAGATGTATATCTTCTTCTTGGTGAGGAACAAGAAGATGACAAATTTAATATCGATTTCATTCTTGAATTCCTCCAGCAATTCCAAAGACATGATTTAAAAATTAACAAATACAATGAAAAAAATTATGATAAATTCATTTATGCTCGATATGCTCCAGGCGATTATGAAGATATTAGCAATTTCCTTCAGGAAGAAGGGATAGAGTTCCAATTACTATCTAAAACAAGAAATACCTTCGAAAGAGGTGCAAGTGACTTTTGGGAAGGCTTTTTAATCGCTATGGGACAAAGTGCTTCGTGGGATCTAGTGAAGATGACAGCTTCAAAAATAAAAAATAGGTATAATGGATCATTCCGTTCAATAGAAGTGGCTTGTTTGGATGTTGGAAAATTACGAGAAAATTTAGCTGATTTGGCAGTCGTAGATCAGCAAGACTTGAGATTAATTTCATTCTTTGAAATAGACAACGACCAAGAAACATACGAGGTTCACTTTAGAACTATCCATGAAAAGTTTGATGTACAATCTAATAAATCTGGAACTATATTAAAATTTGATCGATATGACATAAGAGAAGTAGTAGCTGACTAAAAGTCTAAAATCGCTAATTTTTTATATTAAAAACCAAAAGAGGGAGATGGTGTCATCCATCCCCCAGTTATTCTAATTTATTTAAGTCGGTTTAATGGGCTAAACGAATTATGCTGTCGTTTTACATCGCTATTAGTCATCTGAATGTATTTCCTTACCATACTCATGTCACTATGTCCTAATATCTTCTGCAAGCTGAAAGGATCACCCCCATTCATGATATAAAACAAGGCACCAGTGTGACGTAAAGTGTGGGGAGACACCCTCTTATTCTTAATCTGCGCCCTCTCACCATATTCCATCATATTTCTTCTAAAGGTATTTGCCGTAAGCTTCCTTCCATCATTCGTTAAAAACAAGAGATTAGACCGGAAATCTTCTGTTTCCGTAAGATACTCCGATAAGACCTTGATCGATTTTGACGACAAAGGCACAATCCTGGATTTTCTGGTTTTCGTCTTTTCTTCTTCTAGTTGAATAAAACCTGTCTTCAAATCAACATTATCCCTCTTTATTTCGAGTAATTCTGAAATACGGACCATTGTATCAAGAAGAATAAGTATCATTGTTTTATCGCGGTAAGATGCATAATACTGCTCATCTATAACTGATAACAAAATTTTCACTTCACCGGGAGTTAATGCCTGTATGGTATCTTCCGGAACCTTAATAGGCTTGAACTTTTCATGAAAAGGTTCCTGGATATATCCCTCCGTATAGCAGAAGCGCATAAAGGCTCGTAACGTTCTTACTCTAAGATTGACTGTCATCGGCTTCAACCCTTTTTCATGGATCATGTAAGACATGTATTCGCGTAACAGATGGATAGTTACTTCATTCGCAGAAATATCCCCTTCTATGAAATCGTAGAAGTATCCGAAATGTATTTCGTAATCACTAATTGTGCGTTCAGCTAGTGCTTCTGATTTCTTAACTGTTAGGAACCTCTCAAACATTTCGACCAATGTTAGGTCCAAATTAACCTTTCTTTCCTGGACACGGCGGCCTTTCCTTATTGGTTTCCTGGTGTTAAATAATCTTTTTTCCATACAAAAAACGCTCCCTCCATGTGATAGTTGAACACGATAAAGAAGCGTTTTGGTACTAACGTATTCCGTTTTCGGTCCCCGACGTACTCGCGTATTTTTAACCCAAAATACGTGTGGGTTGTACGTGTGGGGTATTTAAGTCTTCAAAAGTTATAAGTTTGCTAAACCCTTATTATTGTTGAGTTTATGGCGGGACTGCGTGGGAATCGAACCCACCTGACCTGGCACGCAGGTCACAAGCGGTTTTGAAGACCGTGGGGGACACCAGTACCCCATTCAGCCCCATTTTGGAACAAGGTCTATTATACTTGATTCATGAACTGGATTACAACTTCTCTGGCTTAAATACTTTGCTTGTCACATAATTGGCACAATACTATAATAAAAACAGATAATATGTTATGTGGGTGAGCATTATGATGCTTGAAGGATGGTTTTTATGGTTTATCCTGGCCTGGGTGGTTATCCTGGTCGGTTTGTTTGCGATCGGCGGGTTCTTTATGTTCCGGAAATTTTTGAAGAAGCTGCCTAAGCAGGACGGAAAGTCTGATATGGATTGGGAAGAATATTACGTCAATCAAACGAGGCATCTCTGGCGTAAGGACCAGAAAGAGTTTCTTGAAGATCTTGTCACCCCTGTCCCTGAATTATTTAGGGATGTCGCCCGTCACAAGATTGCCGGGAAAATCGGTGAGCTGGCCCTTAAAGAAAAAGCGTCCCGGATTACCGAGGATCTGGTAATCCGAGGGTATATTCTTGCCACTCCCAAGCGTGACCACAAATTTTTAAGAAAAAAGCTGACCGACAGCAGCATTAGCATGGAACGATATGAACATCTTTTCTAAACTGCCCACAGGCAGTTTTTGTTTTTTAAATGGAGAAATAAACGCAGTGGCGAATAAAAGTCCTACTTTGGCTAATAAACTTTAAAATCCGGCTAATAAATGATAAAACCTGGCTAATAAATCAGCACCTCCGGCTAATATTCCGGTGCCTCCATCTAATAAACAGCTTCAGACCAAAATATGAACCATAAAATCAACAATTTACGACTAACGGTAAAATCCCCGGTCCACCACATATGAACCGGGGATTTCCTATGCCATTTTGGTATCAGTTGGCCCGTTTAGTTCGTTATACAGCTTGCGGTACTGCCTGTACATGGCGATCCGCCATGGGACGATCATGCCGAACGCTAGGATCCAAAACATTCCGCTAAGCTCTCCGACGTCGATGGACGTGCTTAGCACTAGTTTGCCGATGATCCTCACTAGAAGCAAGCCTATTAAGATGAAGATAAAGGCCTTTGACCTTTTTAAATAAATGTCTTTATCGCGGATTTCGAATTTTGATGTTTTAATTAACAGGATAGAAAAGAGCATTCCGACTGATAGAGCTTCGATCACTTCGAGAAAGGTGACCCGAAAGGCAGGAAAGAGGAACATGAGGGCACCGGTGCTCATAAAGATGGGCGGCAAAATGATTTTTTTTGCTGTTGCCGGTTTTTTTGCGGCTTTCATTCGGATGAACAGTACCAAAACAGCCATGCCGATCGCCACCAGTGTTGAAGCCAGAGCGTAGTTCATAAAATACATCCTTCTTGGTTGAAATTTACACTACCATTATACCGTATAAAGCAGGCAGATATCATCATAAATAAAGCCATTCAAGATTTCTCTCAAATGGCTATCCAAATCTATGTTCTACAGATCGAATCCAATGCATGGCAGCCGCCTCACCTATAGCTGTGGAAGTGGCATCTAAATTGGTTTGTCATCTAACCTATGACTCTGGTAATCGAATCCAAAACATGACTGTCATCAAAAGGTTTGACGATAAAATCCTTCGCCCCGGCTTCAATAGCCTCGACGACCATTTTTTGCTGGCCCATGGCTGAACACATGATGATTTTCGCATCAGGATAATCGCGTTTGATTTCCTTTACCGCTTGAAGTCCGCTCATTTCCGGCATTGTGATATCCATTGTAACTAAATCAGGTTTTAACTCTCGATATAAGCGGACAGCCTCGATGCCGGTTTCAGCTTCTCCGACGATATCATGATTCGCTTTCTTCAGTATGTTGCTCAACGTGATTCTCATAAACTTTGCGTCATCAACTATCAATACTCTGGCCATCGCTGTATCCTCCCTGATCATCACAACGAACGCTCATGGTTCTATTGTAAAATTAGGTCTTAAAAAACCCTTTCATTACAATATAACTAAATTTTTGTAAAAATTTCAAATTAAACTATCCGACAATTTTCTTATTTTGAAGAAAAAGTACCAAATTTCTCAATAAAAATGTTTTTAACAGTCAGAAAACGACGGATGCTCCCGAATGATTGTAAGGTTCCCGATTATTTAAAAACCGGTAAAACCCCCGGTCAACATTGAAAACAGCTCAATAATTTTTGTCATCCAGTTAAAAAACAATATGATGCCCATTACAATCATTAAATAACCGCCAATTTTCATGATCTTTAAGTTGTGCTTCCGGATCCACTTCATTTTGCCAACAAAGAATGACAGGATGAAAAACGGAATCGCAAACCCGAGTGTATAAGCAAACATGTAAGGTATTGCAGATCCAGGGTTAGAACTTGCAAGCCCCAATACTGCGCCTAAAATCGGCCCTGTACATGGTGTCCAGCCGGCCGCAAAAGCGATTCCGATCAGTACAGAGCCCAGGTAGCCGGATGGCCGGCTCTTAAACTCAAATCTGCGGTCCTTCATCATCCATTCCGGTTTAAAGATTCCAACAATCATTAAACCGAAAATCACCATGAAGATCGCACCGATCTGGCGGATCAAATCCTGGTACTGGGTAAAGAAGCGGCCAATGAAAAAGGAGGTTCCGAATCCTAAAGCAATGAAAATACTCGAAAACCCAATCAGGAAAAACAGTGTATGTAGTAAACTGCGTCTTTGCAACATGGCATTTTCGCTTTTAATCTCGCCGACGGACATGCCTGTTATGTATGAAAGAAAGGCCGGGTACAAAGGCAGGCAGCATGGTGAAATAAAACTTAAAAATCCGGCTCCGAGAGCAATAAAAACATTCACATCTGACATGTCAACAACTCCTGTATTTGAACGATTCGTCTTTATTCTAACAAATCTTCATGGCAAAGATAATAGATAACCTGTGAACATTCCAACTTTTCACTATTAATATAGTTATGTTGCTAAATATATTGTTTTAAATGTTTTATGAAACTAAATTCTTTTGTATTCTATCTAAAAATAGCTTATACTGGATATAGATATAACAATTTTTTCTATTTTTTTCAATCATTTTACATAATTATAGTTAATTCGACATAGATCCTTACTATCTGACAGAAAGGAATATCAGCCGTGTCAAAACAAGAATTAATGATACTCATTGAGAAGAAACGCGCTGAATTGATCCACATTGCGTCGTTATACGGATTCAGCTCATCAACAGTCATTCAATACAGCCAGGAGCTTGACCATTTATTAAATGAATATGACAGGTTCTCCACAAAAAAAGTCCTGACACACTAAAAAACAGCTGAAGCACGCGTGCTTTCAGCTGTTTTTCAATTAACTCATCGCGTCCTGCAGGTATTCAACTGAGCCGTTTTGGAGGAGGAACATTTTATAATACAGTCCCCGCTTTGCGAGAAGCTCCTGATGGTTCCCCCGCTCGATGACATTTCCGTGATGCAGCACGAGGATCAAATCTGCATCCTGGATCGTTGACAGACGATGGGCAATCGCAATCGTCGTCCTGCCCTGCCGCATCCGTGACAATGCTGTCTGGATCGCTTCTTCTGTCTCTGTATCGATGTTTGAAGTTGCCTCATCAAGCACCAGTATTTTTGGGTTCGTTGCAATCGTGCGCGCGAAGGCGATTAACTGCCTCTGGCCACTCGAAAAAGTGGAACCGCGTTCGACTACCTTGGCATCATATCCATCCTCAAGTCTCGAAATAAACGAATCAGCCTGGACAAACCTGGCAGCGTCCTCTATTTGCTGATCAGTAATCTCCTTGTTATGCAATCGGATATTGTCTTTTACCGTCCCATAAAACAAGAAAGGATCCTGAAGCACAAGCCCCATTTTCTCACGCAGCTCATTTTGCTGATAATCTTTAATCGAAATTCCGTCTATGAGAATGTCACCCCTGTCAAACTCATAAAAGCGCATGAGCAGATTAATGATCGAGCTTTTTCCACTACCAGTATGTCCGACCAGTGCGACTGTCTGGCCCGGTAATGCTGTAAAAGATATGTTTTTCAGGACATCCCTTTTTCCATCGTATGAAAACGACACATTCCTGAATTCAATATGGCCTTTTTCGATCTCCCTTAGTTCATCTGCTTTTTGTTCTGGAGCCAGTTCCTCGGCATCAAGCAGCTTGAACACCCTGGAGCCGGCGACAATTGCCTGCTGGTACATCGAAAGCCGGAACATCATATTGTTGACTGGTTCGAACAAGCGGTCAAGATAATTGATAAATGCGTAAATGACACCGATTTCGACAGGACTGTTAAACGAACTGATCCCAAAAAAATTAAGGACGATAATCAGGGCGAAAGCATAGACAAGATCAACCGCAGGCCTCAGTAGCAGCCCATCTGCTTTGATATTCTTCAATTCAGCCTGATAATGCTTTTCATTGATTTCCCCGAATTCCTTCCGGAGCCGGTTTTCCTGGCGAAATACCTGGATGATTCCCATTCCCTGCAGCGATTCGCTCATCTTGGCATTCAACTGGCTAAGGCGCTCCCTCATGTCCTGGTAAAACCGGGAGCTGTATTTCCGGTATGTTCTCATGATCATCACAATCAGTGGCAGGATCAGCAGGCAAAACAGCCCAAGCTTCACATTAAGAATGAACATCGCCACAAATATACCCGTTATCAAGAAGCCACTCTGGATAAAAGTAACAATGACGGTTACGAACATTTCCTTAATCGCTTCGGTATCGTTTGTCACCCTCGACACTATTGAACCCGAAGGCGTCTTATCAAAATATTTCAGCCCAAGGCTTTGTACTTTGGAAAACACATCAATCCTCATCTGCTGGATGATTTTCAGGGCAATCTCCTGGAACTTAAGGAGCTGGAAGTAGGAGACCAGTACATTAGCGACCTGTATCCCGATAAAAGCAGCGCCAAGCATAAACAAAGGCTCAAATGAAAGATTTCTTGGTGTCAAGTAATCATCGATAAATATTTTCACAAGAATCGGTCCGAGAATGTCCCCGATAGTTGTCAGCAACAACATCGTAAAGGCCAGCATAATCAGTTTTGCATGAGGTTTTGTGTATGTAAGCAGCCTCTTTAATACGAGCCGCTGTTCCCTGGCACTCATTGCAGTAGTCTTCTCCATTGCATTATCCCCCCTGCTCCACAAGCTCTTCCAGCTGCTGGCGCAAAAACATTTCTTTGTACCAGCCGCCCTGCTCCATCAATTCTTCATGGGTGCCGCGCTCAATGATCGTGCCCTCGTCAAGGACTATGATCAGATTTGCATGTTTGATCGCGCTTAAACGGTGTGCCGTAATCACTGTCGTCTGCCCTTGCCGGTTTTGCCTTAACGCGGACAGGATTTCTTCCTCTGTCTTCGCATCCACGGCAGACAGTGAATCGTCCAGGATGAGTACCTCCGGGTTCATTACGAGTGCACGTGCAATCGAAATACGCTGCTTTTGCCCGCCGGACAGGGACACGCCCCTTTCGCCGACTACTGTGTTATATCCGTCTGTAAACTGCTCAATATCTTCATGGATATTGGCAACTTTGGCTGCTTCGATGATCTCTGACGATGATACCGATGGTTTTGCAAACGCAATATTCTCGCCAACCGTTGCCGAAAATAAAAAATGGTCCTGGGGCACATATCCGATTGCTTCTCTTAATTTTTCCATTTTATATTGCTGGAGGGACAGTCCGCCAATCGAGATATGGCCATCACTGTCCTCAAATTCCCTGATCAGGAGTTTGAGAAGCGTCGTTTTTCCTGTTCCCGTCTTCCCGACGATCCCTAGCGTCTCACCCTGTTTCAATTCGAAATGAATATCTCTTAAAGCCGGTTCCTGCTCTCCCGGATATGTAAACGTGTCAATGCTGTATGTGATATCACCGCATGGCAGTATATCCTTCGCGTCAGGACTGTCCATGATTTCCGGCTTCTCGGATAATAATGATGAAACCCTATCATAAGAAGCAAGTCCGCGTTCAACAATATTGAACAGCCAACCAAAAGCAAGCATCGGCCAAATCAGAAGGCCAAGATAAGCCGTAAATGATACAAGCTCACCGAGGGTCAGTTCACCGTTCAGCACAAATCTCGATCCAAAAGCGACCGAAAGAAAAAAAGAAATCCCTACAATGATGGAAATGGTCGGATCAAACAAGGAATCAACCTTCGCGACAGCTATATTTTTGTTCACCACATCTTCAGATTGCTTCCGGAATGCTTCGATGTCATCTTCTTCCTGCCCGAACGTTTTGATTACTTTTATCCCCATAATGCTTTCCTGGGTCTTATCATTTAATGAAGAAAAGGCCTCCTGGGCCAGATGGAATCTTTTGTGCAGCATCGTTCCATACCAGCTTGTCAAAAGCGCCATGAAAGGCATTGGTATTAAACAAATCAATGTTAATTTCCAACTGATCGTGGCTGCCATGGCGATTATGACAAACCCGCCCGTCATGAGTGAGTCCGCCAACGTCAATACCCCGGCACCAGCGGTCTGCTGGATTGCCTGAAGGTCATTCGTTGCGTGTGCCATCAAGTCACCAATCCTTCTTTTCTGGTAAAACGATTGGGACATTGACGTAAAATGGCTGTACAGCCGGTTTCTCAGCAATCTCGACAGCTTAATGGCAGAGCCAAAAATCATAATCCGCCAATAATACCTGAGTATATACATCGCAATCGCCGTTACAATGAGAACTCCTGTCCATTGAAGCAGATCGGTTCCTGTCAACGTTCCCTGTCTAATTTGATCGACGACAATCCCAATGATCTTGGGTGGAACAAGCACCAGGGCCGCAACTGCCGCAAGCATCACAAGCCCGGTCAGGTAGGCCTGCTTTTCCTGTTTAAAAAACCACATTAAATCCAAAAACACTTTCATTTTGATCCCCCAGAATGTTCGTTCTTTTAAAGTGCTCCATTAGTTTATCAAATATTTTAAAAATAAGGAAGATTGCCAACCCAAAATTTACTTCACCATAAAAAAACGAAAAAAGCACTCAAAAATCTGAGTACTTTCGCTTTTTTTGTATATACAGCCCTTTATTATATGGCGGCCTGGCCTTAATTGCCTTTATTGATTGCCCCCATACCCTGAAGAATAATTTTCGCATCAGAATTTAAATACTGGACAATATCAGTTCTCAAAAGCAACGTGGCATTTTCTTTGACCGTAAGCTTTAAACCACGTAAATCAAACTTGGATGCGTATGTGTTCAGTGCGTTAATAATTCCTAACTCTTGCCTTTTTAAAGGCTCTGCTCCCGATTCTTTTGATTGAATAATAAAGTTCAATAGATCTCGAGAATTACTATTAAGAAGATGTTTTTGATCAAGCAGAATACTTAAGTTTTCCTCAATAAATTTCCTTGCTGAGATAAAATCGAGCTCATCGGCACTCTTGTTGATATTTTGTATTAACTCATTAAATTCCATGATGCATTCTCCTTTTGATGAAACACTATACCAGTATTATCGGAAAGAATCTGTTGATTTGAACAATCATTATGATAAAAGCACAACTTTATTTCTATTGATACTATATGCCGGAGTTCTTGCTCACTCAGATTTTCCCTTTAAAAAACATTCCGACGTTATCTTTATCAGAAAAGTAATTCCATTGCCTGACCTAAACTTGTCCAAAACTCTCTTTTACATAATTCCTGTGTTTTAAATGCATAAAAAAACCACCTCTCCTGTTTGTTCATTCAACAGAATAAGCGGTTTTAGTAAAGTCTAATTAGACAATTTTCCTGTCCAATTATTTTCCAGTCTGTTTATTCATCGCTGCCATCATCTGATTGATTTTCTTCTGGGAAGGTTTCATACCCATCTGCATCATCATCATTTTTAGCATTTGTTCGTTAATTGGCGGATTTTTCTTTAAGTAGCTCATCATATATTTTCGAGCAATGAAAAATCCTAGCGCTACACCGGCCAGCAATGCCAGTATACCAACTAGAATTACATCCCACATAAAACTTCCTCCTTCATGTTGTCTACCATACAGTGTACTAAACCAATCGCTATTATACAATATTTGCAGCTTTTTTTCTCTGATTTAGACAAATTTTCTTTCCTTGATTGGTTTAAGCCATCCATACCGTTTAGATTCGAGGTCAATCGCCAGAAAGGATGTCTCACATTTACGGAGGACTTCAAAAAAAATCGTCTCTGTGTCAACGCTTCCATCTGATTCGACAAGCAAGGATCTGTCATATACCCTCAACGTCGCTCTATCGGTTGATTTACTTTGTTCTATATAATAGGAGCCTTGATCAGCCCTGAAATCGTTGCGGCCAGAAAGCTGCTGGTGCAGGAGCTGATGGACGCGAAGAACAGGGATTGGTTTTGTAATAAAGTTGATCTGTTTTAAAATGATCGCTCTCAGCTCACCGCTTGACTTGCTGTACTCTTTGAACAATTGATAAAACATGCGCTCCCTGCCAAAGTAATGCGAAGCGAATTCATCCTCAATTAAATAAAGCTGGTAGGATCTCACCAGATCCCCTCCTCTATTAAACAACCATTTAATATTATTATAAAAAATAAAGAATTGTGCGTTTGTCTAAAGAAGTAAAAAAATATCACTATTTTTGTCGAATTCAAAAATTTCTTACATTAATTATAGATTGGGTGAAAGGTATTGTCACGAAATTCATGTATTGGAACGTTCCAGCTGAATTCATCCAAATATATTCACATTTTTTCGCCTCATAGTCAGGCGATTTTGTGGGAAAAATACCTATAGCACATTTATTAAACGAAAAAGGATTGATACAGATGGCAACTATTTTGTACATAACCGCTAACCCAAAACCGGTTCAGGAGTCATTCGGCCTGACGGTAGGCGAGGAATTTTTAAAGGAGTACAGAGAGGCCAATCCCAATGATGAAGTGGTGAGGCTGGACTTATACAACGCAAATATACCTTATATTGATGTAGATGTATTCAGTGGCTGGGGCAAGCTCCAGCATGGAAAAGGCTTTGAAGAATTAAGCAGCGAAGAAAAGCAGAAGGTAAGCAAAATCAACGAATTCACCGACCAATTTGTCAGTGCCGATAAATATGTCTTTGTTACGCCAATGTGGAATCTTAGCTTCCCGCCAAGGCTAAAAACCTATATCGATACCGTGGCGATTGCGGGCAAGACGTTCAAATATACGGCTGAAGGCGCCGTCGGATTATTGACTGACAAGAAAGCTGTTCACATCCAGTCACGTGGAGGCATTTATTCCGAAGGGCCTGCAAAGGATTTTGAATTCGGCGACCGCTACCTGCGGGCGATCCTGACTTTCATGGGGGTTCCATCAATTGAAACTGTCGCAATCGAAGGAATGGCGCAATTCCCTGACAAAGTTGATGATATTAAGCAGAAAGCGATTGAAAGAGCAAAACAGACTGCCAGGACATTTTAATCAGTGCCAGAAAAAAGCCTGACTGCCAGGCTATTTTTGTTTGGGTCATTTGGTTAGCCCATCTAACGGAATTTCTTTCATGTAATCAAAAGGGAATGCACTTGCTTCCCCCGCTTCCTGAATGTCAGCCGGCTCACCGCCACCTTCAAACTTTACCACATTTTCTAGCGGGATATCCTTTCCATAAATGAACACAGGAATGTCCACCTCCTCTTTTCTTTCGTATAGTTAATCCGTGGATAATAAATATGATTCCCCTTTAATTCTCTGATTACACAAAAAAAGAGAACGAAGGCATCAGCTCCGTTCTCATCATCTTATTGCTGTAACAATGATTTTACTCGGGACACAACGTTTTCAACGGTGAACCCGTACTCTTCGATAATTCTTTCTCCAGGTGCTGAAGCTCCGAACTGGTCGATCGCCAGCACATCGCCTTCGTCACCGACATAGCGGTGCCAGCCCAATGATGTAGCCATTTCAATTCCAAGCCGCTTCTTGACAGCTTTAGGAAGAACTGATTCTTTATACTCTTTTGGCTGCGCTTCAAAACGGTCCCAGGAAGGCATGCTTATTACAGAAACATCAATTCCTTCAGCAGCCAGTGCTTCCTTCGCTTTTACGGCGAGCCCTACCTCAGAACCGGATGCCAGCAGAAGGGCATCAGCGGTTTCTTTTCCAGCCTCCGCCACAACATACGCACCTTTTGAAACTCCTTCATAAGCCCTTTGGTCAGTGCCTTTTATTGTCGGAAGATTTTGGCGTGTAAGCACGAGTGCAGTCGGCTGGTCCTTTGATTCAATAGCTGTTTTCCATGCCGCTGCGGTTTCGTTTGCGTCAGCAGGCCGGACAATGGAAAGATTCGGCATCGCCCTCAGTGCTGCAAGCTGCTCGACTGGTTCATGAGTAGGCCCATCTTCACCAACCGCGATGCTGTCATGGGTAAACACATAAATCACGGGCAGCTTCATTAATGCCGCAAGACGGATTGCAGGCCGCAGATAGTCCGAGAATACAAAGAATGTACCTCCAAATACCTTCAGGCCGCCGTGCAGCGCCATGCCGTTCATTGCGGCGCCCATGGCGAATTCGCGGACACCAAACCAAATGTTCCGGCCTTCATAGGACCCAGGGAAATAGTCCCCTGTCCCCTTGATCGTCGTTTTGTTGGATCCTGCAAGGTCGGCGGAGCCCCCAATTAAAGATGGAAGATTCTTAGCAATCGCATTTAACATTTCACCGGATGACGCCCGGCTGGCAAGGCTTTTGCCTTCTTCATATACTGGCAGGTCTTTATCCCAGCCTGCGGGCAAGTCACCCCTTATGGCTGCGCCTAGTTGGATGCCCAGTTCTGGATATGCTTCCTTGTATTTTTCGAAAAGATCGTTCCACTCTGTCTCTTTTTGTGTGCCGTTTTGGACAACCTGTGCTTCAAAATGGTCGTAAACTTCCTGTGGCACATGGAAATCTTCTTCGAATGTCCATTTATAAGCCTCTTTTGTCAGCTTCAATTCATCAGCGCCCAGAGGAGCTCCATGGACATCAGATTTCCCTGACAGGTTTGGAGAACCGTACCCGATAATTGTTTTTACCTCTATTAACGTAGGATGGTTAAGATCGCGCTTTGCCTCTTCAATCGCTGTTGCAATTTCTTCGAGGTCGTTGCCGTCTTCTACACGGATGTATTGCCAGCCATACGCCTTAAAACGGTTAGCGACACTCTCTGAGAAAGATTTATCGAGGTCGCCGTCAAGCGAGATATCATTTGAATCATAAAGGACAATCAACCGGCCCAGGTTGAGGTGTCCTGCCAAAGACGCTGCTTCATGCGAAACACCTTCCATTAAGTCACCGTCACCACATAAGGCGTATGTATAGTGGTCAATTACCTGATATTCGTCCTTGTTATAAACAGATGCCAGATGGCGTTCTGCCATAGCCATGCCTACTGACATCGCGATTCCCTGTCCAAGCGGCCCAGTGGTTGCTTCAACTCCCACTGTATGGCCATATTCTGGGTGGCCTGGCGTTTTGCTTCCCCACTGCCGGAATTGTTTGATTTCCTCCATTGGCAGGCCATAGCCAGATAGATGCAGCAGGCTGTATAACAGCATGGAACCGTGTCCCGCAGATAGAACGAAACGGTCGCGGTTAAACCACTCGGGATTTTTAGGGTTATGATTCATGAACCGGGTCCAGAGGGTATATGCCATAGGGGCAGCGCCCATCGGCATGCCTGGATGCCCTGAATTCGCCTTTTCAATTGCGTCAATGGACAGTGTCCTGATTGAATCAATCGAGAGCGTATCAATTTTTTCGAACATAGGTTACATCCTTTCTATAAATACTAAGTACAACCTTAATATTATAGTGCCTGCAGTTTTAATACAACAAATTGTAACTGTACGCCGGCAAAAAATAAGGGTATGTTTCTTATTCTGACTCAAAAGAACCGGCCATATGTACAAAACCTCTTTGTATTGACAAGTAAATCAGCATAGTATTTTATTTTTCCCCACCAAAAAATATATACTATATATTAATGATATGTTGTACATAGGGGGAGAACTCAAATGAAGGACGAGCTGCGATATATAGGGCAGAAGCTCATCGCCAATAATTTAACTTTAGCTGAACATATCGTTCATTATGAGGACAAAAAATACACAAAGAGAATTGAAGACTCTGGTTTGCCAGTAACTGAACGTATTGGTCACAGAGCAGAGTTATTTGCATACTTTGGGGAGGCTTTGTGCGGAGAGACCGAAGCTGTAGCTGAAAAAGTATCGAACTGGGGAAAAAGAGTCGCTGAAATTGCCATCAAATATAATGTTTCTTTGAGTGATGCTTTGAGGACAGTGGCTTCGTACCGGACCATCATTTGGGATGCATTCACGGAAGAATTGGAGCAAAGGCAGTTTGCTGCGATCACAATGCTTGATGTATCTAAAATCATTGATCCCTTGCTGGATAAAGTTTGTGGCATTATCGGTGAAACGTATGAAAAACATAACAAAATGCTGATGGATATCGCCTACACCGCACTTGAGGAACTATCAGTGCCTGTCGTACCTATCGCTGAAGGGATTGCGGTTATTCCACTCGTTGGAGACATCGATACCCACCGTGCCAAGTTAATCATGGAGAAATCTTTAGGAGAAGGCAGCCGCCTCAATTTAAACAGCATAATATTGGATGTGTCAGGTGTTCCAATGATCGACACAATGGTTGCAGACAAGCTTTTTCATATCGTAACCGCGTTGCAGCTCACTGGTATTGAGGCAATCGTGACCGGAATCCGTCCGGAAATTGCCCAGACAATTGTCAGCCTCGGGGTGGATTTCGGCAGTATAAAAACCCAGGCAAATATGCAACAGGCATTGAAACACTTAGGTTTCAGGCAGTTTCAAGCAACAAAATAAAAAGGAATACAAACATGATGTATTCCAAACATTGATTAATGGAGGCGGTTGTTTTTTTTCAGCCGCTTTAATTTTTCTGGTGTCACATCGTTTCCTATCGGATCCACTATGGTCACACCTTTTAATGTATTCAGCATGGAAGACCGGAATGTTTGCAGGTATTCCGCCCTTAAGCTGGACTGCTCCTTCGCCTCTTCTATTGTCAGGCCTGACGTTTTAGCCTTATTTGCCAGTTCATTTATTCTGGCCATCTTGTCTTTTGGCAGCATACTAAAGCGCTCCTTTTAAATAAAGTTAGACAAATGTCATGTTACTAAAAAAGGAGCCGCAATACAAGAAAGCAGCTTAAGTTTCTGTTGCATCAGTGTATTCCTGGTACCTGCGGTGGACAGTGGCTTTTGATATATCATATCCGAATCCTCTTAGCGTCGCGGCAATTTCAGCAAAAGTCAGTCCATTTTTCCGAAGGCGTACAATTTCCTGAATGGGAATATCTTTCCGGTCCCTGCCGGAATTGTCGCCCAGGTTCTTTAAATTGCGTTGCGGCCTGAATCCATTTTCGATTGCCCTCCGCATTCCCCGTTTGATCTTGATATTGTGAAGCTTGCGTTGATATTCCTCAACCATCCCTACGATTTGCAATACCATCGAGTCTGATTCAGATACCTGGAGTTCTCCATTATGGGATATGCTGTACAGTTTTGCCCCTTCTTTAAGGATGCAATGAAGCAGGGCGATCTTGGCATTCCCCCGTCCAAGCCGTGTTTCGTCCTGGATGAGAACGGCTTTTATTTCTGGTTGCTTTATTAATGAAAGAAGTTCAAGGACACCATCCCGGTCCAGGTCATAACCGCTTGCCTGTTCCCTGATGATCTCCACGATTTGAAAACCGCGCGAATGTGCGAGGCGGGTGAGCTCCTCTTCCTGCCTGGCAAGCGAGGTCTCCTGTGCTTCTTTCGTCGTACTTACCCGGCAATATATGACCGCATTCATGAAGTTACCTTCCCCGTTCCGTCCTAAATAGTTATTCCATGCCTCCGGCAATTTCCGTTGTTGCCCTGTTTTCCGTGGAAACAGGCACAACAAGCTCTTCCCCTGCAAGGATGTTATTCCCGTTGATTCCGTTTTGCTTTTCTACCCAGCTGATAAACTGGTCGGTCGTGAGTTTATGATCCCCCGAAAATTTTTCGGCAATTTGCCAGATAGATTCTCCTTCTTCCACTGTCACTGTTATGTATTCTTTATCTGAAGTATTAAACTGCCCGGCAAATACAGCGCCAAAAGCGATACTCACCGCAAATAAAATAATAGCATATGAATAATTATCCCAAACTTTTTTCAATGGTAACACCCCTTAATAGAATATATGTTCGCCTTTCGTTAAATCTATTATAGGACGAACACTTGTTTTGTGTCAACTAAAAATTCGAACTTATGTTTGTATTAATTTTCAGGACATGTTATAATTAGCCAAAGAAATAAAGATGAGGGTGCGTGAATATGGCAAAATTATCTAAGCGTCAGCAGGATATACTGGAGTTTATAAAAGAGGAAGTCAGAAAAAAAGGTTATCCGCCATCTGTGAGGGAAATTGGGGAAGCTGTTGGCCTTGCGTCCAGTTCCACAGTGCATGGACACCTGGCAAGACTCGAGAGCAAAGGGCTGATCAGACGCGATCCAACAAAACCAAGGGCAATTGAAATTTTGGAAATTGAGCAAGCTGCACACATACCCAAATATAATGTCATCAATGTTCCGGTTGTTGGTAAGGTAACAGCAGGACAGCCGATCACTGCGATCGAAAATGTCGAAGAGTACTTCCCGCTGCCTGACAGGCTCGTACCTTCCGATGTGCAAGTATTTATGCTGGAAGTAATGGGAGACAGTATGATCGAAGCAGGAATACTGGACGGTGACTATGTGATTGTAAAGCAGCAGCAGACAGCCAATAACGGGGAAATCGTTGTTGCAATGACCGAGGAAGATGAAGCAACAGTAAAGCGGTTCTTTAAAGAGAAGGAATTTTTCCGCCTGCAGCCTGAAAACTCCTCTATGGATCCGATCATTTTGCGAAATGTCAGCATTTTAGGAAAAGTAATCGGCGTCTATCGCCACATGCACTAAATAAAAACAATAAAGTGATAGAAGCAAGCGGCATAGTCCGCTTGCTTTTTTTGGCAACAGCTGTTTAAGAGATTTATATTACTAAAAAGCTATTTAAATGTAAAAAGTAACAGGTTTTTAAAAGTTACACTATTATTTTACTATTTTATATTACAGAAAATTCGGTAAATTATCTCATGTTCTATTCTGTTTTTCTACTATATAATAAAATTACACCAAGATTTACCTAAGGTCGCTTTACCCCAATCTTCGACCTTAAGGAGGGTGAGGAAAAATGTTAGAAAACATTATTTTCGCAATCATCATTGGTGGTTTTGTCGGAATGGCGGGTCATGTCAAAAAAAGAGGGAAAATTATCAGGCCGCGCAAGACAAAGAAATTCATTTACCTGGGGTTTTTGGAAGATGTTTTAATGAGCATCCTGGCTGCGGTGCTGCTGGTTATTTCCTCCGGGGCTGACACTTTCCTGCGGGTGTTACTTTTATCTATCATCGCCGGGTTTGGCGGTGAGGCAATCCTGAAGGTCCTGGAGTTATTCCAGACAGACAAAAACACAACAGGCACAGAAAACAAAACAAACACATCTGCCTAACCTGTGTGTCAGGACTAAAATAAATTATCAAGCAGTCTTTGCACTGCTTGATTTTTTTGTCATAATAAACAACGCCCTGGCTGATCTCAATCCTTCCAAGCGGCTGTGCATGGTTGCGCCGTTTATAAACCAATAATACAAAACCCTCAACACCAATGATGTCGAGGGTTCAACGGGTTTAATACATTTGCATATACTGTTCGCGTTCCCAAGGATGTACCTGGGTGCGGAACATATCCCATTCGATTTCTTTTGCTTCGATGAAGTGTTCCAAAATGTGTTCGCCAAGTGCTGAAGAAATGACTTCGTCTGCTTTCAGCTGGTCGAGAGCAGCTGCGAGTGTTGCCGGCAGATCTTTAATGCCTGCCTCTTCACGCTCTTCTTTGTTCATTACATAAATATTGCGGTCCACTGGAGCAGGAGGAGTCAGTTTGTTCTTGATTCCATCCAGTCCTGCCTGCAGCAATACTGCCATTGCAAGGTATGGGTTTGCTGCCGGGTCAACGCTGCGCACCTCAACACGTGTGCTCATGCCGCGTGATGCTGGGATACGGATAAGCGGGGAACGGTTTCTTGCAGACCAGGCAACATAGCATGGTGCTTCATAGCCAGGAACCAGGCGCTTATATGAATTCACTGTCGGGTTTGTGACAGCAGTAAAACCGGATGCGTGTTTAATGACGCCAGCGATGAACTGATAAGCAGTCTCGCTTAATTCCAGATTTCCATTGGATGGATCAAAGAACGCATTTTCACCGTTCCTGAACAGGGACAGGTTGCAGTGCATACCTGAACCATTCACACCGAACAATGGCTTTGGCATGAAGGTTGCGTGCAGGCCGTGTTTGCGTGCAATTGTTTTTACAACAAGCTTGAACGTTTGGATATTGTCACACGCAGTCAAAGCGTCTGCGTATTTAAAGTCGATTTCGTGCTGCCCTGGAGCAACTTCGTGGTGGGAAGCTTCGATTTCAAAGCCCATTTCTTCAAGCTCAAGCACGATGTCACGGCGGCAGTTCTCACCAAGGTCTGTCGGTGCAAGGTCAAAGTATCCTCCATTGTCGTTCAATTCCAGGGATGGCTCACCTTTTGCATCCAGTTTGAATAGGAAAAATTCTGGCTCAGGCCCAAGGTTGAAGTTTGTGAATCCCATTTTTTCCATTTCTTTGAGGATTCTTCTTAAATTGGCGCGTGGATCTCCGGCAAAAGGAGTGCCATCAGGATTGGAAATATCACAGATCAAGCGGGCAACCTTTCCTTTTTCAGCTGTCCACGGGAAGACTACCCAAGTGTCCAGGTCAGGAATTAAGTACATGTCAGATTCTTCAATCCGGACAAATCCTTCAATGGAAGAACCGTCAAACATCATTTTGTTGTCTAGCGCCTTTTCAAGCTGGCTGATCGGAATTTCCACGTTTTTGATCGTTCCCAGAATGTCAGTAAACTGCAAACGAATGAATTTTACATTTTCCTCTTTCGACATGCGCATGATGTCTTCTCTAGTATATTTTGCCATTAATGCTTCTCCTCCTTGATCCTGCTTCAAAATTAATGAAAAAATCTGGACATGTCTCCCTGACGCAATGACGACCTGTTAAACCGGCCCGCCTGCATAAGCTCGTTCCGCAAAACTTTTCGCAGCTCGTCGTCAGTCAGGTCACGCCTTACTTTTTCAGCTTGCTGCTTTACTTCGGTTGAAAGTTCATGCTGCTGCTTGACATTGAATACTTGCCTGATGCCAGCCATATTCACACCCTGGTCAACCAAATCCTTGATGTCAAGGAGCTTGTCAATGTCATTTAAGGAAAAGAGGCGTTTTTTGCCTTCAGTTCTTGCCGGAGAAATCAAATCATGCTCTTCATAGTAACGGATTTGCCTGGCCGTCAAGTCGGTCAGCTGCATGACAATTCCGATTGAAAATAATGGCATGTTACGGCGAATCTCACTACCGCCCATATGATTTCTCCTCCTTCCCTATAAGATATTTTTATTATATGTAATGTAAGATAACATGTCAAATGTATGTTAGGTTTTCTCACATAGAAATTTATCCATATAAAAAGGCAGCTGCATTGGGCTGCCTTTTTATATTTGCCTATAACTTATTAATTAAACCTTTATCGATCAACCGGTCGAGAGCGAGGCAAATTGCCATTTTCACATGGGAATACGTTAATCCACCCTGTACATAGGCCGTATATGGCGGCCGGGTCGGGCCGTCAGCCGTCAATTCGATGCTCGCTCCCTGAATGAATGTTCCTGCAGCCATTATCACATCATCTTCATATCCTGGCATATAGCTAGGATATGGAGTGACATGCGAATTTACTGGTGAGGCAAACTGGATCGCCTGGCAAAAGGCCACCATTTTATCCTTGTCATCGAACTGGACGGACTGGATCAAATCAGTCCGCACTACATCCCAGCCAGGGTCGGTCTTCATGCCAAGCTCCTGCAGCATCGCGGCAGTGAAGACAGCGCCCTTCAGCGCCTGTCCAACGGTATGGGGAGCCATAAAAAACCCCTGGTACATTTCCTGCAGCGAATAAAGTGAAGCTCCGGCTTCCGCCCCAATTCCTGGTGAAGTCATCCGGTATGAACATGATTCGACCAGATCGGCGCGGCCAACTAAATACCCCCCCGTTTTAGCGAGCCCACCCCCTGGATTTTTGATCAGTGAGCCGGCCATCAAATCTGCCCCGGCATGGCACGGCTCGGTTTCTTCTACAAACTCGCCATAGCAGTTGTCGACAAACACGACAACATCGGATTTGATTTCCTTGACGAAGCGAACCATCTCGCCGATCTCCGCGACCGTGAAGGATGGCCTGGTCGCATAGCCTTTCGACCGTTGGATGCCAATCATTTTCGTTTCCGGTTTGATTGCGTCCGCCACACCCTGCCAGTCTACGCCACCCGCAGAAGTGAGCGCAACGCTATCGTATGAAATGCCGAACTCTTTTAATGAACCATTGCCTGTTCCCCTGATGCCAACAATTTCTTCTAGGGTGTCGTATGGCTTGCCTGTGATATACAATAGCTCGTCTCCAGGCCTCAATACCCCAAATAAAGCAATCGAAATGGCGTGCGTTCCGGAAATGATTTGCGGGCGAACAAGCCCAGCTTCACCGCCAAACACCTCCGCGTACACTTTTTCAAGCGTATCGCGCCCAATGTCATCATACCCATACCCTGTTGACGGGATGAAATGAGAATCGCTCACCCTGTGGTTTTGAAAGCGTTGTAGTACCCGGAACTGGTTTGCATCAATCCGGGCGTCTATTTTTTTATGAATCCCGGCAATTTGCTGCTCGATCCGCTCAACAAGCGGCTGCAGCTGTTGCCCGTTGTTTAAATGCCTGAACATGCTGCTCTCCCTATCTGACTGTGAATTTATTCATCTGCCCTGAAATTTGGTGATCCTTCAGGGCATATCCTTTGCATATATATACCTGGTTGTTTTCATCAAATGTCAATTCCCTCAGGATCGTTTCGTTTTTCAGCTGTGAGAGCAGCTTCCCCTCCGTAGATGGGATATGGACGTAGAATGGCTCCATCATGCCGATCACAGCTTCTTCTATCTTCTGTTTTAATTTGAAACGGTCTTCTTCTGAAAAAGCACTTATGAAAACGGTATCCGTCTTTGAGGTGGGAACAAAATCCGGATGCTGGATATCACGTTTGTTATATACGGCAATCTGGGGAATCTGATGGACATCAAGGTCTTCCAGCAATTTATTGACTGTTTTTTCATGGGAAAAATAATCCTGGTTGGACATGTCGACGACATGAAGCAGCAGGTCAGCTTCCTTTACTTCTTCCAGCGTAGACCTGAATGCTGCAATCAAAGTTGTCGGCAAATCCTGGATAAACCCAACCGTGTCCGTGATCAGGGCCGCAAATCCGCTTGGCAGGATGATTTTTCTTGTCATGGGGTCAAGTGTGGCAAACAGCTGGTTTTCCTCGAAGGAATCTGCCTCGGTGAGACGGTTGAAAAGCGTGGATTTACCCGCATTCGTATATCCGGCAATGGCGATTTGGAAAGCCTTGTTTTTATTCCGGCGTTCCCGGTATCGGTCGCGGTGCTTGACGATGACAGCCAGCTGGGCCTTAATTTCATCAATTCTGCGGCGGATATGGCGCCTGTCCGATTCCAGCTTTGTTTCACCTGGGCCCCTTGTTCCGATTCCAGCTCCGAGCCTGGACATTTCGGCCCCCCGTCCGGCCAGCCGCGGCAGCAAATAGTGGAGCTGGGCCAACTCAACCTGGAGCTTCCCCTCCTTGGAACGCGCACGCTGTGCAAAAATATCAAGGATCAGCTGGGTTCTGTCAATAATCCGTGCATCAAGCTGGGCAGACAGGTTGCGTAGCTGGCTGGGCGTCAGCTCGTCATTGAAAATGATCAAGTCTGCCTCAAATTCAGCTTCTAATGCCTTTAACTCCTCCACTTTGCCTTTTCCGATATAAGTAGATGGATGAATGCGTTCCCGTTTCTGGACAACAGAAATTACAACTGTCCCTTTTGCTGTCTCCGTCAGCGACGCTAATTCCTCCATTGAATATTGAAACCGCAAATCGTCATGCTCGGTTGTCTGGCAGCCAACAAGGATGACTCTTTCTGCATCAGTTTGTTTTTGCAAGTGAAGCCCTTCTTTCTTCGGTAAAAATACCTGAAATCATCATACCAAAAAAAGTGTATGAACTAAAATGTTTAGAAATCTGAAGAGCATTAAAAGGGATTCCTGCTTTGCTGCGGAATCCCGTTGTTTTTGGTGTTTGCTAATAAATTAGCTATTTTGGCTAATATATGTGAAAATCTGGCTAAAATAATTTTTTTCTAGCTAATATATGTGAATATCCAGCTAATAAATGTCAAGAAGTGGCTAATAAATTTATTCCGGTGAATCAAATATAAAAAAGTGGCTAATAAATTTTTCTTCCGGCTAATAAATGTGAAAAAGCAGCTAATAAATTTTTTCCAGCTAATCAAATATAAAAAAGTGGCTAATAAATTTTTATTCCGGCTAATATACGTGATGTTCTGGCTGATATCTCAACGACGATATTACACTGTCTGGTAAAAAAGCTAGTATATTTTCAGTCTTCCTCAAAGATGAGGTCGTTGCTCCTTATTGTCATTAAATCGTGCCGGTCAAATTGATGGAGCATGAGAAGCCTCATCGCCTGGGAACGAATGGACTTTTCAATGACGTTGCGGATGTAGCGCCCGTTTGAGAAGCTGGCGGGGCTTAAGGCGGATTTCACCCAGGCAAGGTGCTCACGGAGCTTCCGTTCTGCTTCATGGCTTAAATTGTACTCCCTCTCAATCAGCATCCGATGGGCGATTTCCATCAGCTGGTCGATTGTGTAGTCCGGAAACTCGATTACAAGCGGGAACCGGGAATGCAAACCGGGATTCAAGGTGAGGAAATAATCCATTTCCCTGGAATAGCCAGCTAAAATGAGGATGAACTCGTGCTGTTTATCCTCCATATGCTTCACAAGTGTGTCAATTGCTTCTTTTCCAAAATCCTTCTCCCCGCCCCGCCCGAGTGAGTAGGCCTCGTCAATGAACAGGATGCCGCCAACAGCCTTCTTGATTAAATCACGCGTTTTTTGCGCAGTATGCCCGATATATTCACCGACAAGGTCTGCCCTTTCCGCTTCGATCAGATGTCCTTTCGACAGTACGTTCATTTTTTGAAAAAGCTTGCCTATCAATCTGGCGACGGTCGTTTTTCCGGTTCCAGGATTTCCTTTAAACATCATATGGAGGGCTTGTTTACCGGCTCTCAGCCCTATTTCTTCCCTTTTCTTGTTCACATATATCCATGCATAGATTTCCTTGATCATACGTTTCATTTCATCCATCCCGACAAGCGAACCCAACTCATTCTCAATTTCTTTTAAAGCCGTGTGTTCTGGGGGAATGGCCTTTGGAACCACTTGCGAATCGGGTAATTCTTTCGTTAACTCTTTTCTTTTTTGAGCATTAAGTACAATGCTGATCTGTCCGTTATTTTTCATTCGAATCGGCTGGTCCAAAGCTTTCACCTCACATTCTAGAACAGTATACGCTCCTGAACCTGTTTCGTGACAAAAGCCTATATGATGGCCTGCATTAGGCCGGCTTCCATTCAATCGCCGGCCTGTACGATTTTCCAGGCTCCTTTATTCCTGATTCCTTAAAAATAGACATCTTCTGCAAGACATGCGCAGGTTTGTCACGATTTGTGTCGTTTCCTGCGCTTTCCCGAGAAATAAACCGTTAATTCTATGTATATTCGTGCGGGTTGAGAATCATTAAAAAGATTTTTGAAAAATTAAAATATGCACGATTCTCCAAGAATAATAAAAAGCCCGCTGATGGGCGGACTTATTATTGACAGTATTCAGGATAGCCGGGTTTATTGCTGGCCTTCCAAATCGATCTGGACATTTCTCTGCGGAGCGAATGTTGAGATTGCATGCTTGTAGACAAGCTGCTGTTTGCCCTCAGATTCGAATAGTACAGTAAAGTTGTCAAAGCCTTTTATTTGGCCCCTCAGCTGGAAGCCATTTAATAAAAAGACTGTCACATTGGTCCCGTCTTTACGAAGCTGGTTTAAATACTGGTCTTGAATGTTAATTTGTTTCATTGTGGATCCTCCTCTTTTATCTCTAATAATATGTATTCGCTGTTATTTGAAGCTTTCCTTCAATGAAGCGGGAAATTTCCGCGAATTTTTTTTCCGGGTCGATCGGTTCTGACATGTCAAACCATTCGACATCCATTTTATTGCGAAACCAGGTGAGCTGCCTTTTGGCATATCGCCGGGAATTCTTCTTTAAAATTTCAATCGCATCGTCAAGGCTTACCTTCTCGTCTAAATAATCGTACAGTTCCTTGTAACCTATCGCCTGGATTGACTGGCAGTCTCTTATACCAGCCTTATAGAGGCTTTCCACCTCTTCAAGCAAACCTTGCTGCATCATCAGGTCAACCCTCATGTCGATGCGCTCGTATAATTTGTCCCTGTCCATTGTGAGCCCTACCAATGCGGTTTGATATAATAAGTCCGGCTGCTGCTCCTGCTGGTACTCGGTCATCGTCATGCCGGTGCAATGATGGATTTCAAGTGCCCTGATCACCCTCCGCACATTATTGGGATGAATTCGTTCTGCGCTTTCCGGGTCAATTTCTGCAAGCCTGGCATGTAGCTTTTCCACGCCGCCTGTTTGACCGGCTTCTGTTTCAAGGCTTTCCCGAAATTGTGGTTCGGAAGGTGCATCGGAAAATTGATAATCGTAGATCACGGATTGGATATACAAACCTGTCCCGCCGACAATCATCGGAAGTTTTCCCCGGGCGGAAATCCCGGTGATTTTTTTTCGGACAAGCTCCTGGAATTCCGCAACTGAAAATGGCTCATCAGGGTTCTTTATGTCTATCAAATGGTGGGGGATTCCTTCCGTTTCCTCTTCGGTAATTTTCGCAGTACCGATATCCATGCCCTTATAGATTTGCATCGAATCACCGCTGATGATTTCTCCATTAAACCTTTTGGCGAGCTGAATGCTCAGTTTTGTCTTGCCTACCGCGGTTGGACCAATCAATACTAACAGCTTCTGTTTTTGTTCCAAGCTTTTTCACACTGCCTTTTTTATTTTAAAACATCAGGTTTCCTGCTGCCCTGTCGTTCTAATTTCAATCCTAACATATATTCTCCAAGCAGTTGAACATCAATCTATTCTACCCCTTTTTTCGGCATGCTATTCATCAGCCCGCCTTTTTCCGACAAAAAATTTCAGGGTTTGATATTATTTTCCTCTTTTTTTACATTTGCATAACGATTCCGTAACAAATCCCTATTTACCCCCTTAATCGTGTTAATTTAATAGAAGTTTATGATGGTATTTATTCTAGAGGGAAACTGGGTGAAACGAATGTTATCAACATCTGAAATTGGAATTGATTTAGGAACAGCAAATACTCTCGTGTACAGTAAAAATAAAGGCATTGCGCTGAACGAACCATCAGTGGTCGCTATCGATACAGAAACTAAAAATGTCCTCGCCGTGGGAAAAGAAGCAAAAGAAATGATCGGCAAGACCCCTGGCAAAATCGTGGCAATCCGCCCGTTAAAGGATGGAGTCATTGCCGACTTTGACATTACAACCGAAATGCTAAAGCACATTATGAAAAAGGCATCTAAAATAGCAGGCTTTGCCATCCGCAAACCAAATGTCGTAGTATGCACCCCATCCGGCTCAACAAGCGTAGAGCGCCGGGCTATTCATGATGCTGTACGAAATGCTGGTGCAAAAAAAGTACATATAATTGAAGAACCAGTCGCAGCTGCAATTGGAGCAGGCCTTCCGGTTGATGAGCCTGTCGCGAATGTAGTCGTCGATATCGGCGGCGGCACGACAGAGGTGGCCATCATTTCTTTCGGAGGGGTTGTTGCCTGCCATTCCATCCGGGTGGGTGGAGACAGGCTTGATGAAGATATTGTTCAGTACGTGCGAAAAGAATACAACGTCCTGATCGGGGAAAGAACGGCTGAAAAGATTAAAATGGAGATCGGCTATGCGCTGATTGACCATAAGGAAATGGAAATGGAAGTCCGGGGCCGCGACCTTGTGACAGGGCTTCCTAAAACGATCACACTCAGGTCGACTGAAATCCGGGATGCAATGAGAGAATCACTTGGCCATGTTTTAGAAGCTATAAGGGCGACACTTGAAGACTGCCCTGCGGAGTTGAGCGGTGACATCGTTGACCGGGGCGTCATCCTCTCTGGGGGCGGAGCGCTGCTTAACGGCATGCAGGAATGGCTCGGGAAGGAAATTGTCGTTCCTGTGCACCTGGCGCCCAATCCGCTTGAATCTGTAGCAATCGGGACTGGACAAGCGCTGAAGTTCATCCATAAGCTCCAGCCGGCCGTAAGATAAAAAGACCATATTAAAGCAACAAGCGCAGCCAGTAGACCGTGGCTCAAGCTTATTATAGTTATTGATTCACTTTTCCACATATCCCCACAGTATATTGGTACTTTTATTGCACACATTAATGTTACCAATTATTGAAAGGAGGGAAAAGTGTGACTAAAAAATTGCTCTATTCATTTTGCGCGCTCTCTTTGACAACCATGTTATTGGGTCTCGCAGTCCATGCTCATAACAGCAGCTCTGAAACAAACGCTAACGTAGTCACTCAAATAGCTCAAGGTGGAGATAATGGCAATGGTGATGACATGGATATGGGCTGGATCGGGCTGCTGGGCTTAGCCGGACTTTTGGGTTTAAGAAAGAAAAATAACAACAACTCTAAATAGCATTGACAGCAATAATACTTAATCTTGATACTCCGACAAGAGGCGTTTAGATCATTCTTAAAAACAGCGATTCCCAAAGGAACCGCTGTTTTTTTACATTACACGCTTGAACATTTTTTCCATTTCATAAGTCGAATAATGAACGATGATCGGGCGTCCATGCGGGCATGTGAATGGGTCGGATGACCGCCGAAGTTCATCAAGCAGCGCCTGGATTTCATCATTCCTCAAATGGTGGTTGGCCTTGATCGACCCCTTGCAGCTCATCATGATCGCCGCTTCTTCCCTAAGCTTTTTGATATCCGGCTTTTTCTTGGACAACAGCTGTTCAATGAGTTCCTCAATCAATTCTTTTTCTTCTCCATGCGGGAACCACTGTGGATGGGAGCGTACAATGAAGCTGTTAATGCCGAATGGCTCGAGGAATACCCCCACTTTTTCGAGTTCATGGCGGTATTCATTAATCTTTATGGATTCATCGGTTGAATACTCGAATGTAAGCGGCACGAGCATTTCCTGAAGCTCGCTTTCCACCTTGCCGACTTTTTCCCTGAAATATTCATACTTAATCCTTTCCTGGGCGGCATGCTGGTCAATGATATACAGCCCTTTGTCATTCTGGGCAAGGATATATGTCCCGTGCATCTGTCCGATTGGGTACAGCGGCGGCACACGAGGGCTAGCCTGTTCGCTAATTTCACGGCTCCAATGAGTTGCTTCCGGCTCAGGGAATTGTGGCAATCGCTCCGGCTCAGGGATTTGAACCAGACTCTTTGGCTCAGGGATTTGTCGCACACGCTCTGTCTGTGGGTCTTGCGCGAAACGCTCTTGCTCAGAACTTTGTATGAATTCTTCATGTTCCCGTTTCAGGTCATTTGGTTCATCCACAAAAGGATTGGTTACAGAAGGATTGTACCCATTTTCCGGCATAGCTTCGGTTCTCTCCGTTTGTGCCATTTCCGTCTCTTTTACCGTTACGGGCAAATGGTCAAGGTCCAAGAAGGTTTGTTCCGATTTTGGTTTAACAGCTTTTTTTGGAATCATGCCGGGTGGGATCAGTTCTTTTGACTTGAATGCATTCTTGATTGATGTTGAAACGAGTTCATTCAATTCCTGCTCCTTGCTAAGGCGGACCTCCATTTTTGATGGATGCACGTTGACGTCGACAAGGAGCGGATCCATTGAGATATTAAGCAGGACCACTGGATAACGTCCAACAGGCAGCAGTGTGTGATACCCATCAAGTATTGCTTTCACCAGCGCATAGTTTTTGATGAACCGGCCATTGATCATTGTGGACACATAGTTCCTTGAGGCCCGGGTGATTTCCGGAAGAGAAATGAAACCGTCAATCCGGAAATCAAGGGACTGTCCCGCAACCGGAACCAAATTTTTTACGATGTTAATGCCATAAATTGCGGCCAGCACCTGGCGCACATCGCCATTGCCGTTTGTGTGCAGCAGTTTTCTTTCGTTATGGATGAGCCGGATCGAAACACCGGGATTGGCAAGGGCAAGCCGGTTTACGACATCGGTGATATTGCCGAGCTCGGTATGGATGGTCTTCATATATTTCAGCCGGGCGGGTGTATTGAAAAACAAATCCGTAACCGTTATATCAGTACCCTTTCGGCTGTCCGCTTTACCGATGGATTCGATCCTGCCCCCTTCGATGAGAAGCCTGGTACCTGCCCCGATGCCTGTCGAGGTTTTCAGTTCAAGCCGTGAAACCGAGGCAATACTTGGCAATGCTTCACCGCGGAAGCCAAGGGTGCGGATCCTGAACAAATCGCTGTCATCCTTGATTTTGCTTGTCGCATGGCGCTGGAAAGCAAGCGGTACATCCTCTTCCTCGATGCCATCCCCATTATCGGTAATTCTGATCCTTGCAAGGCCGGCTTCTTCAATGTCTATTTCAACAACTGTACTTCCCGCATCAATCGCATTTTCGACAAGCTCCTTCACGACGGAAGCTGGCCGTTCAACCACCTCGCCGGCCGCTATTTTATTCGATAACGCGTCATCAAGCTGAATAATTTTTCCCAAGAATTTCACCTCCGGCGGCTAGTAATAACAGGTCAGCTGCGCAGTTTTCTTTGCAGTTCATAAAGGACATTCATTGCCTGCAAGGGAGTCATATCCAAAATTTCAAGTTCAGTCAACTGATCAAGAACCCGTTTTTCTTTTTTGCTCGCAGTCCCTTTTTTCGGTTCAGGCTGCTCGTCAAAGAATGACAGTTGGGCTTCTTTCGCCGAAATTGGGTTATCTGTTTCATTTATGCTATTGACTGCAACTGCCATGACAGGAACAGGCGCAGTTGCATCCTGTTGTTCAAGTGCTGCCAAAATTTCTCCTGCACGCGTGATCAGCTCATCAGGAAGCTTGGCGAGCTGCGCAACATGGATGCCGTAGCTTTTATCGGCAGGCCCTTCCTTTATTTTGTGAAGGAACACGACCGTTCCGTTATGCTCGACCGCACTGACATGGACATTTTTAACCTTCTCAAGCTCTGATTCCAGCGTCGTCAATTCATGGTAATGGGTTGAGAACAGTGTTTTGGCGCCAATCCGGTGATGGATGAATTCAATCATCGCCTGGGCCAGGGCCATTCCGTCATAGGTCGATGTGCCCCGTCCGATTTCATCAAACAGGATGAGGCTGTCCCTCGTTGCGTTCGTGATTGCATTATTGGCTTCAAGCATTTCGACCATGAACGTGCTTTGCCCTGAAATCAGATCGTCCGCGGCCCCTATCCTCGTGAAAACCTGGTCAAAAATCGGCAAAACGGCCTCTGTAGCCGGAACAAAGCAGCCAATTTGGGCCATGATGGCGGTCAGGGCAATTTGCCGCATATACGTACTTTTCCCTGACATGTTCGGACCTGTGATCAGCAGGATTTCCCTGTCCTGATCCATATGGCAGTCGTTTGGGACATATTCCTGGATGCCCATGACTTTTTCAACAACCGGGTGTCGCCCTTCAAATAATGTAATCCGGCGCTCATCTGAAAAAGCCGGTTTCACATAGCGGCGCTGTTGGCTAATTTCCGCAAAGGCAAGCAGGACATCGAGCTCACTCACTGTCCTGGCGAGGGCCTGCAGTCTCGGGATATATTCCTTCACCGTTTCCCTGATTGTGACAAACAGCTCATACTCAAGCTCCGTACTTTGTTCCTCGGCCTGCAAAATCAAGTCTTCTTTTTCCTTAAGCTCAGGCGTAATGAAGCGCTCCGCGTTCGAAAGCGTCTGTTTCCTTTCATATTGGCCTTCCTTAAGCAAATGCAGATTCGCCCGTGTTACCTCTATATAGTAGCCAAACACCCGATTATAACCGATCTTTAATGACTTGATGCCGGTTTTTTCACGTTCCTGACGTTCGAGCATGGCAATCCAGGTCTTTCCGTTGCGGCTCGCATCCCGGTACTGGTCCAGCCGCCCGTCAAAGCCATCCCGGATGATATTGCCTTCTTTGATTGAAACAGGCGGATTATCAACGAGTGCACGTTCCAGCAGATCAGTCACCGGCTCACAAGGATCAAGCAGCCCAGCCAGCTGCTTCACCTCGGCATCCGGCAGCATTTCAAGCACCTGCTTCAGGCGGGGCACCTGCAACAGGGAACGCTTCAGCTGGATTAGGTCCCTTGCGTTGACATTCCCAAATGCGACACGGCCGGCAAGCCGCTCAAGGTCATAAACTTCCTTCAGCTTCTCCCTAAGCTCCTGCCTTTCAAAATAATGGCTGATGAACGTTTCGACCATCGCCTGGCGGCTTTCAATCTCTTTTTGGCTTAAAAGCGGGCGGTTGATCCATTGTTTCAGCATCCGCCCTCCCATTGCTGTCATCGTTTCATCCAGCAGCCAGAGGAGCGAGCCTTTCTTCGAAGCCGACCTGATTGTCTCAGTCAACTCGAGGTTGCGTTTTGAGAAATAATCAATTTTCATATACTGATGCACTTCATATATAGATATCTTTTGCAGGTGGTCAAGGCTGCGTTTTTGGGTTCTGTGAAGGTAATTGAACAATCTTGACGCTGTAAAGCAGTGCTTGTCATCCTGCAAATCACTCAACAGATGCTTAAAAGAATCCCCGCAAACTGTATTGTCCTCTAATGACAATGCGACCGGGGACCGCTCGTTCAGCTTTTGCTGCAGCTCCTTCGTCAAAGAACTGTCAACCACGATTTCCTTTGCCCCTGTAAGGGACAGCTCATTGAGGACATCTTCCATGCTGCCGCACAGAGTTGCCCTGCTTTCACCAGTCGACAGGTCACTGGAGGCGAATCCATATGTATCGTCTTCAAAAACGGTCAAAGTAGCGATGAAATTATTTTCTTTTTCGGTAAGGCCTCTGCCCTCCATCACGGTGCCGGGAGTAATGAGCTGGATCACTTCCCTTCTCACCACGCCTTTTGCCTGTTTAGGGTCTTCTGTTTGTTCGCAAATCGCGACTTTAAAGCCTTTGTTAATGAGTTGTTCTATATATTGGGGAGCGGAATGATAGGGGACACCGCACATCGGGATGCGTTCCTCACTGCCGCCTTCCCTGCTGGTCAATGTAATTTCAAGCTCCTGGGAAGCCTTCAGGGCGTCATCAAAAAACATTTCATAGAAGTCGCCCAGCCTGAAAAATAAAAAGGCATCTTGATAGTCTTCCTTAATCTGTAAATACTGTTTGATCATTGGCGTGTAAGCTGCCATAATGCCCTCCAAAATCCGATTAAATTCGAGTCGTTCTCTGACAATCTATTATAACACAATGGCTGTCTCGTCCATATATATGAAAAAACTGTCATCGCCTCTGTGAACGTTTTCCAACATAAATAGTATCATCATTTTATTACTAATAATATATCGTACAATGATTACAACAATAGATTTAATGGTAAGGGGGGCATACAAGATGCCGCTCTGGACAAAATGGCTTGAAAGCCTAAGCTATGAGATCGAAATATCCGGGAATTGCCTGCGGAAGGCAAGTCCTTTCAGTACTTGTACCACTTGTATTCAAATATGTGATCAAGGTGCCATATCGATTGAAAATGCTGGACTACAGGTTGACCAAGGTAAGTGCAACAACTGCGGCCGGTGTGTTACGGTCTGCCCGGTCCAGGCAATAAAGGGGCAATCCCCCCACAGAACCGTCGAAAATGGCATCCTTACCCTGAACACGCTGCCGCTCCCGACCCAAAGCGAACTTCTTTATTTCTATAAAAGTGGCATTACAACCATCACTATCGATCTATCCAGGGATCAGGAAAAAGAAGCTCAGAGGTTAATAGAAGATGCAGACGGGTTGCTCCGCGCGATTGGGATTCCGCCCTTCACGGTTGTTTCACTAGACAACAGCGAGAAACCGGTTCTGTCAAGGCGGGCGTTTTTTAAAAAAATTTCGTTTGACAGCAGGCGGGCAGTACTGGAAACTTTTACACCTGCCAGCTGGCGTTTTAACGAGGATCAATTCAACCTGGCGTCGATGTTTCCGGACGTGGCATTCTTCGGCATAACACTAGATCAGCAAAAATGCATCTTATGCGAAACTTGTTTTCGGATGTGCCCTGCAAGTGTATTTTCTTTGCAGGACAATAGACTTGAAATTGATGAAGGAAAATGCAAAGGCTGCAGTCTGTGTACAGATGTTTGCCGGACAGATGCTATTACTATTGAAAAAACAGTCCACAATTCGCAGACCCAAACCATGAAGTGCACCCAAACATATGCAAAGAGTGCAGCACTGATTTCTATAGCTGGACAACAGAAGTCCAATGTTCTATCTGCAAGACTCGTAAAGACAAGGGCTATCTATCTGTATTTTAATAAAAAAGGTCTGCCAGGGGCCACCCTCTGCAGACCTTTTTGCTATATTCCAGCGCTGTTCATCAGCACCACACACCAGCCATCCGGATCGAGGAATGTTATCCCGCCCCTTGCCCAATAAGGGTTATCCGGTTCTGTTTCCTCATAGCCCATCTTTGCCAGGCGCAGGGCGACCCTGTCGCGTTCAAACCGGTTAGGAATATAGAAAACCAGCAAATGTTCTTTTGTTGGAACAGGAAGGTCGACCGGATGCTCATGCTGAGTGAATTCAAGATGGCATGAGTGGTCTGGAAGGCCAAGCATGGCTCCATCATAGCCCTCATGTTTTTTGAATCCGCCGATCATTTTCAGGCCGATTCCGTCCCTGTAAAATTCGATTATTTTATCGAGCTGGTTTGTGGGCCTGGCAGACCTGACTTGCACTGCGGGAACTCGCCCCTCCCACTCCTTTTTCACAATGAATTCATATGGAAGTTCATCATGCTTTAACGTTGCCTCCTGTTTGCCGGAAACAACTGCCCTGATCGGGTGTATTGTCGATGCCCGCTCAGTAGGATACCAATTCCTTCCTTCTTTTACGGCTACAAATACGCCTCCATGGTCGCCAAAGAATGCAAAAGTATCGTTATCCGCCTTATATTCATCAGTTATGTAGTTTATTAGGAAACCCTGCATGCTGGCCACGTTTTTGGATGGAAGGCCTACTTCAAATACATCATGCCAGCCTTCTGTCTGTTTATCGCCATAAAGAAAAGGACGTTCCAGCATTTCGAGTATGTTGCCATCAGGATCAACGAAATAGGCCTGCTTCCCCTCCCAATACAAGCTGTAATCACCTTGTTCATTTGGCAGAAGCAGTCTTTTCTCCGAAAGCCTCTCAAACATAAAATCAAAATGGTCGCCCCCGGTACGAAAGCATACATGGTAATAAGGCAACACAGTACTTTTTTCAAAAAAGATTTTTGTCATGCCAGCCATGATCGCAAAATGGCTATCCGTTTCACTTACAAGATCCATTTCCAATACTTCTGTATAAAAACGCTTCATTTCCTCCAGATTAAAACAATCAAAATGTACCTCGTAAAATTTCATCAAAGCCACTCCTCTCATTTACATTTATTATAAAAAACACGCCAGGAAATTGACTCATCCAAAAGATGTAGAAGGCCTTCCGGATTTGGATGGAAAATACAAGAAATGTAAATAAAAAAAACTAGGAAGTCCACCTTCCTAGCTTTGCATTATTCTTCTTCTGACCCGACCAGGAAATCAGGATTTAAATCCTCGAATTCCTCATCATCAATATCATCAAAGCCCCACTCGTCATCATCATTGTTGTATTCCTCAGGACTTAACCTGACGACTACTTTGGTTTCGCCGATCACTTCAGTTAGGAACTCCCTGTCGACATGGACAATAATTCTGTTGCCGTTGGGCGAAATGACAGCTTCAACACAGTTTGGCTGCTGAAGAGCCTGGGCGATGACCTCATTTTCGTGGTCTTCATAACTGTCATGGTCCCGGTACTTTAATTTAATGACATCTGTATAAGTAGCACGGTCGGAGGTGACTTCTGTCTTTGTATTATCATCAAAGGAGTACCATACGTTAATGTCGTAGGAGCCGCTGATCTCCACTGTTTTACCGACCTTTTTTGCTTTGTACTGGTGATTGATCACCCAGCACCCTAGAATGCTGCTCGGTTGATGCCCTGGGCGGATCGTATGATTGGACTGTGTAAATTTACGTCCTTTCGCTACGACGGCTTTTGTAATAATCTCTCTGTAATCTCCCATTGCGAGCGAACCCTCCTCAATCTTTGTCAATTCATCCTATGCGTGGTATTAGGCTGGTGTGCCGATAAATTATAAGAATGTCTGTGATGAATATAGGCATATTCCATTGTATGCTCAGCCCAGAGTTGTGTTACAGGGAGACGGAAAACTGGAGATTTCATCGATGAAAAGGCATCAGATCCGGTTGTTTATTTTTTGCACACCAGGTGTGGCCGTGGGCACAGTTGTTGAAAATATGCTCATCTCCGTGATAAGTGCCGATACTGGCAGACATTCGTTTCCGTATGATAAAGAAGGAAGCAAGGAGGTGAACTAAATGAAAAAAAGAAAGAACAAGAATTTAGGTAGTGATAATCATGTTAAATTCAAAATTAATGATCATGTCATATCCGGCGATAAAATTCCTTCGGAAAAGATTCAAACGATATTTAATCATTTACAGCCCACTCTTGAAACAATCATGTCAACTATCGATAAAGATGTTAAAAACATCAACGTAAGATTTGATCATGATGCAAATTCACTAACTAAGCAAATCGAATCCCTGATCCCCATGGTGGAACCTATCGTGAAAGACGGTCGCCTGAAAGTCAAGCTAAATGATGAAATTATTGTTGATGTACAGCTGCCGGAATCAGCGAAAGACGCTCAATCTCTCTCCGACTTAAAAAAAAACGAAATTAACCCAAAATGATAAATCATAGAAAACAGGCAGTTTCCTTATGATAAATGCTCAGTCAACCGCTCTATATACACCATACTATGAACTATAACTAAAAGGAGGTGAAAAGATAATGTATTACGGATACGGATACGGATGTAAGGATTATCATTATGATCCAAAGAAACATGATGATAAAAAGCATGATTGCTGTGATCACGACGACGACAAGAAGAAAAAGAAAAAGAAGCTCAGCAACAAAATTAATCAGGTTAATAACGCTAAGCAAAAAGCTGTCGGAATCAACTCCGGCGACATTGAACTTGATATCGAAGAAGATGGAGGATATGGCCTCGCCGCTGCCACACCGAGCGCTAATGGCGGTGATGAAGAGCAGCAAAATCAAAGAGTTCGTCAAGTGAATATGGGCAGCGCATTCAATGAAAGCTTTAACATTAACCGTGGTGATCAGGACAATACAGTCAAGATTGATAATGAAGAATATGAAGCTGATTGATGAGCGCTAATAATGCATAAAGTCCATAAGGGAGGAGGGAGAATTTTGAGCAACAATTTTGAGCTTAGTGTCGAAAAATTGGTCGAACTAGGTGTTCCTCAGGAGATGGCAGAAAAGATTAAGGAAACGGCTGGTCCCTCCATTAATACTAGTGCTACAGGGGGCAAGGGAGGCACTGCGGTAAGCCTTACCTATGTCGACAACTATTCTACTCTGCTTCTTGTATACACCTTCCTCCTCACCCGTTTGGACCATGATCGCAGAAAACAATCTTCATATCAATTAAACAATGCTTTGCTGCAAACCCTTGAAACAGCGATGAAGGAGCAGAAACAGTACCGAAAAGCCTTTCTAAATACAGTAAAGGAACTGAATCAACCTCCTAATGCATAGTTTCATTAACCTCAAAAAGGACCAGGCTGCCCGCAGCCTGGTCTCATTTTAGTGTTTGCCACCCTAGGCACTTCCTATTAGAAGACCCCATTATAACCGTATTAAACCCATCCAACTATTGAAAAGAGCACTTATCTGTTCCAAACAGGCTGTTTTGTTATGCTAAATGCTCATTCAACCGTTATTACAAATGCATACAATATATTTAAAGCATATAGAAAAGGAGGTGAGTAAATTATGTCTTACTATAAGGGTGACTATTACAACTCTTACGGTTATCCAAAAAAGCATGATCACAATAAGTTTGACGGATTCAGTAGACAGAATGGCCGATTCAAAGAGAGTTCCAAGAAGGACGAATTTGATAACCACCAAAAAAAAGACGCAGACTTGAGCAACGCACTGGACCAGGACATCGAAGCCACCCAAAAAGCCGTGGCCCTGAATGGAGGGAGTGTCATCGCGCCGCTTACCGTCGGTCATTTAAATTTTGGCGTTGTAATTCATGTTGTCATTGCTTCCGCCGCAATCAATATGGCAACAAACAATGCCCATGGTGATCAGGAAAATGCTTTTAAAGTGGGAACCGAGGAATATAGCGTTTAAAACAGTTACACACATCAAATATAAATGTACATTGAAAAGGAGGGAAAGGCTTGGAAAACAATGGGGACGTCGATTTACAAAAACTCATCAAAAATGGTGTACCACCGGAGATTGCCGAAAAACTTATCAATACGACACCTTCCTCAATCAATACCAATGCGGCTGGCGGAAAAGGAGGCTCTGCGATAAGTCTGACTTATGTCGATAACTATTCCACTCTGCTCCTGGTTTATACCTTCCTTCAGAGCCAACTGGACTTTTCTGATAGTAGGAGTCCTTCTTATCAGATCAACAAGGCATTGCTTCGAACCCTTGAAACTGCACTGGAAGAACAACGACAGTACCGTAAAGCGTTCCTGGACGCTGTGAAACAACTGAACCAAAATAGTTAGTTTCCTGCTTCCTATAAAAAAGACCAGTCTGTCCAAATCAACAGCCTGGTCTTTCTTATTATTTTAATGATGGCACCCTTCCCCAGTACGGACAGCGGCGCCTGTTTCACCGCGAAGCACATCCCCTCCGGTGGAGGTGATGATTTCGTCGGTCACCGTGTTGGAGATGGTTGAAGCGATGATTTGAAGCAGGTCATTAACATCGAGCTGGGATTGCTTGAATTCCTGGACGATTGGAATTTCATCCAGCTGCTGCTCTAACGCAGCAATTTTTTCTTCGGTTTTCCTGAGCGCTTCCTCTTTTCCGTAATGCTGGAGGTTTACTGCCTGCTTTTGCAGGCCCTTTATTTGGGATATTGTGTTGCGGATTTTTTCGTTTGAATGGATCTGTGCTTCTGCGCGTTTGAAAAAATCCACTTCTTCTGTATCCGCGATCATCATCGCAAGTTCTTTTGCCCGATTGATTATGTCGTCTTTTGTATATTTCGCCATCTTATTTCACCTCTACCGGTTCTAGTTCTTCGACCATTTCCCCGTTTAATGACCAGGTTTTTGCATCTGTAATCTTAACTTTTACAATTTTCCCGATTTCCGTTTTAGGGCCGATGAAGTTAACGAGCTTGTTTTTGCTAGTGTAGCCGGCAAGGACATCCGGATTGTTCTTGCTCTCACCCTCTACAAGAACTTCAACAATCTCGCCCTTGTATTTTTTCATTGCCTTTGCGGACATCTCATTTACAAGGCTGTTCAGGCGCTGAAGACGCTGTTTCTTCACTTCCATCGGAACATTGTCCTGCATTTTCGCTGCAGGTGTGCCTTCCCGTGGAGAGTAAATGAACGTATAGGCTGATTCATAGCCAACTTCCCTGTACAGGGACAATGTATCTTCGAATTGCTCTTCCGTTTCATTCGGATATCCGACAATGATGTCAGTAGTCAGCGTCACATTCGGAATGGCTGCTTTTATTTTACGGACGAGTTCCAGGTACTGTTCACGTGTATATTTGCGGGCCATGATTTTCAGGACATCAGTCGAACCCGACTGGACTGGTAAGTGAATATGATCCATCAAGTTGCCGCCCTTGGCAAGAACTTCGATCAGATGGTCATCAAAATCGCGCGGATGGCTAGTCGTAAAGCGGATACGCGGAATATCGATCTTCCTGATTTCATCCATCAAATCGCCTAAGCCATATTCAATATCTTTAAAATCTTTACCATACGCATTAACGTTCTGCCCTAACAGCGTAATCTCCTGGTAGCCTTGTGCAGCCAGGTGGCGAACCTCCTGGATGATTTCTTCAGGACGGCGGCTGCGCTCTTTGCCGCGCGTATAAGGAACGATGCAGTATGTGCAGAATTTATCGCATCCGTACATAATATTGACCCATGCCTTGATGTTGCCCCGGCGTACCTTCGGTAGGTTCTCAATCACGTCGCCTTCTTTGGACCACACTTCCACAACCATCTCTTTTGACATATAGGCTTCATTGAGGATGTTTGGCAGGCGATGAATATTATGCGTACCGAAAATCATATCTACTTGCTGATACGTTTTCAGGATTTTGTTCACGACCGATTCTTCCTGGGACATACAGCCGCACACACCCAATAAAAGGTCCGGCTTTTCGGTTTTCAAATGTTTTAAATGGCCAAGCTCACCGAAAACCTTATTTTCTGCATTTTCACGGATGGCACATGTGTTTAAAAGGATCACGTTTGCATCCTCGGCCCGGTCTGTAGGCTCATAGCCAAGGCCCATGAAGATGCCGGCCATTACTTCAGTGTCATGCTCGTTCATCTGGCAGCCGTAAGTACGGATGTAAAACTTGCGGCCTTCCCCCATCCCGCGGAATTCTTCAGGAATCTCGAAATCTTTGTGGTACGCGACCTCTTCTTTGCCGCGCTTTTTCGCTTCCTTTAAGGATGGCGGTGTGTATACTGCCTCAAAGTACTTGCTGTAATCCTTGTCGGATTTTTTGTCCGAAGGATTGGCAGTCACTTGTTGGCCTTCCAAGCGTTGTTTTTCGTTCATGAAAATTCCCCTTTCATTCGGAATAAACAGTTTTTTAAGTCGATTTTATCGTTATAGGTTCGTTTGTACAATTGCATATGCACATTATTATAGTATAAAGCCAAGAATGAGCGAAAACAATAGAAACCGTTGGAATGAAAGAGTTGTTGGCCATTAAAGGGGGCTGCTGCAAAGTAATATTTTATACGAACAAACACAGATCCGGATGTGATTCCGGTCACGATAATGCGCTTTTTTTCTTTTCTAAACCAAAAAACCCCAACCTGGGATTGGGGTTTTGGACTATTACATGAATTCAGCGACCAATTTGTCGAAGTGTTCCTGGTCCAGTTTTAAATCAGCATGTGCAAGCGGCGTGTCTGAATATCCGTTGACCAGCTCCTGATAGGACAGGCGCTCAGTATTTTGGTAAATCAGGCCTGTCACAAGCCCGTCATGCTTCATCAAAGTCTGCATGGCCATTTCACGGCTGGAAGAATCATACCCTTGAACATCGCTCAATTTCGTAAGGTTCTCCTTGAACCAATCATATGTGTTAACCTTGTTGTAAGTTACACAAGGACTGAAAACATTGATAAGGGAGAAGCCCTTGTGCCTGATTCCTGCCTCTATTAAAGCAGTCAAGTCCTTCAGGTCTGTTGAAAAGCTTTGGGCTACAAAGGTTGCACCTGCTGTGAGTGCCATTTCCATTGGTGATATGGCCTGCTCGATGGAGCCCTGTGGTGTTGACTTTGTTTTGAAGCCCGCCGCTGAACGCGGAGAGGTTTGTCCTTTAGTCAACCCGTATATCTGGTTATCCATGACGATGTAGGTGATGTCGATATTCCTGCGGATTGCGTGGATTGTATGTCCCATCCCGATCGCAAAGCCGTCACCGTCACCGCCTGATGCAATGACAGTTAAATCACGGTTAGCCATTTTCACTCCCTGTGCAATTGGAAGGGCACGGCCATGAATCCCGTGGAAGCCATATGAATTAATATATCCGGAAATACGGCCGGAACAGCCGATACCAGAAACAACAGCCAACTGCTCAGGCTCGAGTCCAACATTCGCTGCTGCACGCTGCATTGCCGCCTGTACAGAGAAGTCGCCGCAGCCTGGACACCAGTTAGGCTTTACATTATTACGAAACTCTTTAAAAGTGGCCATTTAGAACAACTCCTTGCATTTGGTGTGGATTTCGTGCGGCAGGAACGGATTTCCGTCATACTTCAAGATTTTATAAACCTTTTCTGCATGGCCGACGTTCATCTTCATAATATTCGCCAGCTGGCCAGTTGCATTGTTTTCAATGACAGCGATTCTTTTGGCAGATTTCACAAGCGGCAGCAATTCGTCGGCCGGGAATGGATGGATAAGGCGCACATGTGCATGGTTCACTTTTAGCCCGTCCTGTTCCAAGCGCTGCATTGCTTCTTCAATCGCGCCTCTTGTGGAGTTAAAACCAACGATTAGCAAGTCGGCATCCTCGTGGGGAGCGTTCTTGTAAACCGGAGTGTCAAACTTGATATGGCTCACTTTCCGGAAACGCTTATCCATCTGGGCAATACGGTTTGCAGCAGATTCAGACGGTTTTCCTGTCTCGTCATGCTCAACCCCTGTTACATGGTGGATGCCATTTTTCATGCCGGGGATGACCCGTGGTGAAACGCCGTCTTCAGTTACTTCATACCGCTTGAAATAGCCCTTGGCCTCTATTTCAGGAAGCTCGCCTGTCTGCAGTTTTCCACGGCGGATTTCCACTTTGTCAAATTCAAGCGGCTCAACGGTTTGCTTTCCGAGGGACAGCTGCAGGTCAGACAGGATGATAACCGGGCACTGGTATTCTTCGGCCAGGTTAAATGCTTCCGCAGTATCGTAAAATGCTTCCTGCACGGTGCTTGGTGCCATGACGATTTTCGGGATTTCACCGTGTGTTCCGTAAATCATGGCCATCAAATCTGATTGTTCCTGCTTTGTCGGCAAGCCTGTTGAAGGGCCGCCACGCTGAGTGTCAACAATGACAAGCGGCGTTTCGGTAATTCCGGATAAGCCGATTGCTTCCATTTTTAGCGAAAGTCCTGGCCCGGCAGATGCAGTTATAGCCCTGACCCCCCCGTAGTTGGCGCCGATCGCCATTGTGACAGCAGCAATCTCATCTTCTGTCTGGATGACCGTTCCGCCAAGCGCCGGAAGCTTTTTGATTAAATATTCCATTATTTCAGAAGCGGGTGTTATCGGGTACGCTGCCATAAAGCGGCATCCGCCTGCGAGGGCGCCCAATGCAATTGCGTCATTGCCAATCATGAACAAACGCTTTTGCCCGTCCGCTTTTTCGAGCTGCATCGTCTGGATCGAGCCGCCCAGTTTTTCTTTCATATAATCATAGCCAGCTTTGATGGCTTCCATATTCTTATCGACCACTTGCTGGCCTTTTCGCCCGAATATTTCCTGGACGACCTCTTCAAAAACAGTAATATCCAAATCTAGTACTGCACTGGTTGCTCCAATCGCAACCATGTTCTTCATAAGGGATGTTCCTAGTTCGGAAGCTATATCGGTAAATGGAACCGCATACAAGTTGGCTTTCGTATCTTCCGGCTGTTTAGGGCTGAATTTTGCGTCGCCAATGATGACGCCATGGTCATTCAACTCTTTATAGTTAACATCAATTGTTTCCTGGTCGAACGCTACTAAAATATCTAAATCATCCGAAATGGACCGGACCTGGGTAGTGCTGACGCGGATCTTGTTATTCGTGTGGCCGCCCTTGATACGGGATGAAAAATGGCGGTACCCATACAGGTAATAGCCCAGCCTGTTCAAAGCGATTGAAAAAATTTCCCCGGTACTTTCTATTCCCTCTCCTTGCTGTCCGCCAACTTTCCATGAAAGTTGATTGATCATCTCTTTACACCCCTTTAGTTACATTCAAGAAATATGTAAAAACGGTTCATTGTGAAGTATAGCACTTTTCCAGCCATTCGTTTTTTAACAAGTTTTCACAATCGAAACCGGCCAAAACTGAACAATTGGAGGGTACTAAACGCTTACAATTCTAGACCTATAGAGTCGAAAATGCAACCCTTTCTGCTCAAATAGTGACAAAAATATGAATATTTTTTTCAATATTAAAATATTATAGGTAATTTAAATGGCGCCGAATGGGCTTGCACACTTTCAACCCAGTAATATCCTTGAATTTGCAAATTATCCTGGACCGGTTATACAAAGTTCTTTTTCTCAGTTTGTTGCCTTTAGTGGTATATTAGAATAATATTTTTATTCGTTTTACATTACCCTGAAGCTTAGTTGCCATGCTTTAGGTTTTGTAAAAACCAGGCTTTCATCACCGAGGCCCTCTTAGCATAAAAAAGAGCCTGCTTGCACAAAAGCTGCAAACAGGCAATTTTCATTTTTAAAGCTGGCCATATACTGTTATACCCGGCCAGCTGATTCTTAATAAATGGAACCATTCCCGTGTCCGAATCCTACCGCGGTTCAACGATCAGCTTGATGGCGGTGCGTTCTTCCCCATCAATCAGAATATCCGTAAATGCCGGGATGCAAATTAAATCCACTCCGCTAGGCGCTACAAACCCTCGTGCAATCGCTACTGCCTTCACGGCCTGGTTCAATGCACCTGCACCAATCGCCTGGATTTCTGCCGAGCCTCTTTCCCGCAGAACTCCAGCAAGCGCACCTGCTACAGAATTAGGATTAGATTTTGCTGAAACTTTTAATATTTCCATTCCTAGCTCCTCCTTATTTTATCCCGATCCTGAATTCAGCCTGAGCCTCCAGGATAGTCGTTCCACTGCTACTATATTCACGTTGGAACACACATATGCCCGGCTTGTTTCAAAAAAAACGGGAAAATAGGCGAGATGCTTATATATCATGAATAAAAAGGATGGTCTTCATTGATCGTTATGCGCTGGATCTTCTTTGCTTTCCCTGTTTTTTTGTCCAGGTCGATGACAACTCCATTTAACTGCCCACGGCCTTCGGCTGGGACTTCGAATCTGACCGGAAGGCTTGTCATGAACCGCTTCAATACTGCCTCTCTCTCCACGCCTAAAATTCCGTCATAAGGGCCCGTCATCCCGGCATCGGTAATATAGCGGTGCCGCCCGGCAAAATGCGCTCATCGGAAGTCTGGACATGTGTATGGGTGCCCACCACTGCCGAGACACGGCCATCCAGATACCAGCCCATCGCCAATTTTTCACTTGTTGCTTCGGCATGGAAATCAACAAAAATAATCGAAGTTCTTTTGCTTGCCTCCTCAATCAGCTCATCCGCTTTTCTAAACGGGCAATCGATCGGCGGGAGGAAGGTACGTCCCTGCAGATTAATGACGGCGACTTCATCCTGGTTCACCCTTAAATAAACAATCCCTTTTCCCGGCACTTCATTTGGGTAATTTGCCGGCCGTACGAGATATTTTGCATCCTCGATGAATTCAAAAATTTCCCGTTTATCCCACGCGTGGTTTCCAAGCGTGACTGCCTGCGCACCGGCCTCAAGGAAACTGCGGTATATTTTTTCGTTGATGCCTTTGCCGCTGGCGGCATTTTCACCATTGATAATCGTCACCGTAGGACGGTACTTGTCTTTCAGCCTAGGCACATATTCTTTTACTAAATCCCGGCCGGGTGATCCGACAACATCGCCTATAAATAAAATTTTCATCTGTTTCCCTTTCTCCTAACGAAATCTTCTAACTAGATTTTACCACATTCTCTGATGCCATTGAAAAAGCGGTGCATTTCTGCACCGCTTATTTTGCGTATTCAACTGCTCTTGTTTCACGGATGACCGTGACCTTAATATGGCCAGGATAGTCGAGCTCTTCCTCGATTTTCTTACGGATATCACGTGCAAGACGATGAGCCTGCAAATCATCAATTTGGTCAGGTCTAACCATAATACGAATTTCTCGACCCGCTTGAATGGCAAACGATTTTTCGACGCCCTCATACGATTCTGAAATTTCTTCCAGTCTTTCAAGGCGGCGAATATAGTTTTCAAGTGCTTCACTGCGTGCTCCAGGCCTTGCCGCTGACAGGGCGTCAGCAGCTGCAACAAGAACAGCAATGATTGAAGTAGGTTCCGAGTCACCATGATGGGAAGCAATACTGTTGACCACTACAGGATGCTCGCGGTATTTAGTGGCAAGCTCCACACCGATTTCGACATGGCTTCCTTCAACCTCATGGTCAATCGCTTTCCCAATATCGTGCAGAAGCCCTGCACGGCGCGCTAATGTTTCGTCTTCACCCAGTTCAGCTGCCAGCAAGCCGGATAGCTGGGCAACCTCCATTGAATGTTTCAAAACATTCTGGCCGTAGCTTGTACGATACTTCAAGCGCCCTAGAATTTTGATCAGATCTGGATGCAATCCATGAACACCGACTTCAAAGGTGGTTTGTTCGCCAACCTCACGGATGTGTTCATCAACTTCGCGCCGCGCTTTTTCTACCATTTCTTCAATGCGGGCCGGATGAATGCGTCCGTCCTGTACAAGCTTATCCAGAGCTAAACGGGCTGTTTCACGGCGGATTGGGTCAAAACCGGACAGGATCACTGCTTCCGGTGTGTCATCAATAATGAGGTCAATCCCTGTTAACGTTTCGAGAGTACGGATGTTGCGTCCTTCACGGCCAATGATGCGTCCTTTCATTTCATCATTTGGAAGGTTGACAACTGAAACAGTCGTCTCGGCCACATGGTCGGCCGCACAACGCTGGATGGCAAGTGAAAGAACTTCTTTCGCTTTTTTATCCGCTTCTTCTTTTGCCCTGTTCTCGTTTTCTTTAATCATTAAAGCAATATCATGAGCCAATTCTTGCTCAATACGCTCTAAAATGATGGATTTTGCCTCATCGCGTGTTAAGCCCGAGATGCGTTCCAGCTCAGCCTGCTGTGTTCGTACCATCTCGTCCACTTTGCTTTCCATCTGTTCAATATGCTGTTGTCTTTGATTTAGAGAATCGTCCTTTTTCTCAAGAAGAACTTCGCGTTTATTTAACGTTTCGTCTTTCCGGTCGAGATTCTCTTCTCTTTGCATTAAACGATTTTCTTGTTTTTGCAGTTCATTTCTTCGTTCACGAACCTCACGTTCAGCTTCTGTGCGAAGCTTGTGAATTTCATCCTTTGCTTCCAGCAGGGCTTCTTTTTTCAATGCTTCGGCGTCGCGCTTTCCGTCTTCAAGAATTTGCTGAGCCGCATTTTTCGCTCCTGCTATCTTTGCTTCTGCAATGGATTTACGAATCAAATAGCCAACAACTGCACCGACGATTAGACCAAGCAAAATGGAGATGATAATTGAAAATTCCATCATTTTCACCTCCTCTTGCTATGAACTTTTTTGTTACATTTTTTTTAAAGTGTCGGCATGTACATTGCAAAATTCAATATACAGCCCTAAGGCTTTTAAACGTCTATATTACGAAAAAAATGTAAAATATACATGTTTAATTGTAAGGCTGGCAAAATTTATTGTCAAGGGTAAGTCCTTTTTCATCTGTGTCCACTCGTTTTCGCACCAGAATCGCCTTAAAATTGGTTTGATCGTGATTCGCCATTTCAAAAAAGCAAAGCCGCGGCGGGCTTTGCTTTAAATGTTTAACAGATGTGAAATTGCCAATTATATAACAGATGTGAAATTGGCGGTTAGTCGAGAAGCAATTCTTCCTGGTCTTCCTCTTCAGGAGCGATTTTTTCCTCGTCAAGACCATAATGCTCACGGATTTTCTTTTGGATTTCAAGACGAATGGATGGGTTTTCCTTTAAGAAGAGCTTTGCGTTTTCACGGCCCTGTCCAAGGCGCTCTTCATTGTAGGAGTACCATGACCCGCTCTTTTGCACAATATCCAACTCCGCGCCCATGTCGATCGTTTCGCCTTCTTTGGAAATTCCCTCTCCGTACATGATGTCGACTTCGGCTGTACGGAATGGAGGAGCTACCTTGTTTTTCACGACTTTAATTTTTGTCTTGTTTCCGACCATGTCATTGCCCTGCTTCAATGTTTCCGCACGGCGGACTTCAAGGCGTACGCTTGAGTAGAACTTAAGCGCGCGTCCTCCTGGAGTTGTCTCTGGGTTTCCGAACATAACTCCGACCTTCTCGCGGATCTGGTTGATGAAGATCGCGATGGTTTTTGATTTGTTGATTGCCCCTGACAATTTACGCAGCGCCTGTGACATTAAACGCGCCTGCAAACCGACGTGGGAGTCTCCCATTTCACCTTCGATTTCAGCCTTTGGCACAAGTGCCGCTACAGAGTCGATGACGATGATTTCCACCGCGCCGCTGCGGACAAGCGCTTCTGCGATCTCAAGCGCCTGCTCGCCTGTATCCGGCTGGGAAAGCAACAGTTCATCAATGTTTACTCCCAGCTTCTGTGCGTAAACCGGGTCGAGGGCATGCTCCGCGTCAATAAACGCTGCTTGTCCGCCTGCTGACTGGACTTCTGCGATCGCGTGCAATGCGACAGTTGTTTTACCTGAGCTTTCAGGGCCGTAAATTTCGATAACCCGGCCACGCGGATAGCCGCCAATTCCAAGGGCCGCATCCAGTGCGAGGGAACCGCTTGGAACGGTGGAAATTTTCCGGTCCGTTTGCTCACCCAGCTTCATGATGGATCCCTTGCCAAATTGCTTTTCTATTTGTTTCAATGCCATTTCTAAGGCCGCCTGACGGTCACTCAATCAATATTCCTCCTTTTTAAGCGGTCAAGGTGCATAATCACCCGGCTCGCTGGTCCTTGCTCAAAACCTATTATTAATATACCTTTTTTCTACCTATTTGTCGAGCAAAAAGTCGAACATTCATTCGTTTTTTTTGAATCATATATCCGGTTGAAAATCCGTTTTTATCCCTTGATTACTGGCAATTTACCCAGAAATACCTTCCAAAAATCCAGTTCTGTTTCATTGTCTGAATCTTATCATTTCATGCATCATTTTTGCAGTGAAAATAATCGGGGGTTCTTCACCATAATTAGTGGTCTATCATCACGGAAGTATTTTAGTGTTCAACACCATTTTGGAAGGACGGCCTTTTCTATTAGTCCGCCATACACCTTTAGATGGACAACTTTCCCTTTCGTCCTGCCAGTTTTGTCCATCATACACCTTATGATGGACAATTTTCCCTTTCGCCCTGCCAGTTTTGTCCATCATACACCTTATGATGGACAATTTTCCCTTTCGCCCCGGCTGTTTTGTCCATCATACACCTTATGATGGACAATATGCCCTGTCGCCCTGGCTGTTTTGTCCATCATACACCTTGTGATGGACAATTTTCCCTTTCGCCCCGGCTGTTTTGTCCATCTTACACCTTGTGATGGACAATTTTCCGTTTTATCCATCGTGTACTTTAGGGAATGTTTCCTTTTTTCAAGCTTAGATTGTGGAGAGCCTAGGTTGATCCATCCGAGTCAGTACACAAGCAATGGACAATAAAAAACAGAATGCACCTGGCATTCTGTCAACCTTTTAAGCTATTGATCAAAAGATGGCACCCATGTTTCACTGAACGGATCCGGATTCCCTTCCTGCCTCCGGCAAGAATGAGTTTTTCGACCCTCGTCGGCTGGCCTTTCATAGCAATGCCGATATACACCGTCCCTGCCGGATGGCCCTCGTGCTCCCCCGGGCCAGCCACTCCAGTGAAGCTGATGCCAATGTCGGCGTTAAAAAGGACTGCTGCATTTTCAGCCAGTTCAGTGGCACATTCCGCACTGACGGCTCCGTATTTTTCAATCGTCTCTGCGTTAACTTTTACGGCATTGATTTTTGCCTCGTTCGTATAGCAGACAATCCCGCCTTTGAGCAAACTGCTTGCTCCCGGCCTAGAGGTAATCTCCTGCTGGAACATCCCCCCCGTAAGGCTTTCAGCTGCCGAGACTGTCAACCCTTTTTCCAACAGAAGCTTTGCCAGCTCATCGATTAGCGAAGTGTCTCCATAGCCGTAAAAATACTTGCCGACACGTTTCAAAATCCGGCTTTCAACTTCATCTATCAACCCGTTGGCAATGTCCCAGGAATTATGCTTGGCCGTCAGCCTTAACGTCACTTCCCCGTCAGCCGCAAGCGGGGCAATCGTCGGGTTGCCTTGGCTGTCGATCAGATCCTCGATTTCTGTTTCAAGTGCCGCCTCACCGATTCCAAAGAACCTCAATACCCTTGAGACGATTTGCTCCTGGACGCCCTGCTTCGTACGGATTGCCGGCAGGCCATAGGTCAGAAACATCGGCTCCATCTCCTTCGGAGGGCCAGGCAGGAGCATATAGAGGCGGCTGCCGGCAGCAACAAGCATGCCGGGTGCCATGCCATGGTCATTTCTCAATACATGTGATCCTTCGATAACAAGGGCCTGTTTCCTGTTATTTTCAGTCATTGTGCGATTGGTCCGCTCGAAATACAGCTCAATCGACTGCATTGCTTCCTGGTCGATAACAAGCTTCCTGCCGACATGGGAAGATATCGTTTCTTTTGTCAGGTCATCCTTTGTCGGCCCTAGTCCGCCTGTCAACAAAATGAAATCGGCGCGTTCCTCAGCAATTTCAAGCGCTTTTTTAAGCCGGCCAGGATTATCTCCTACTACGGTGTGAAAAAACACATTTATGCCGATCCCGGCCAATTCACGAGATAAAAACCTGGCATTGGTATTGACGATCTGGCCGAGCAGAAGCTCAGAGCCGACTGCTATGATTTCAGCATTCATTAAAAAACCGCCTTTTCGATCCCTATTTTGAATTTTTCAAAACATGCCGGTTGAGATAAAAATAGTCCCAGCCCGACCACAGCGTGAAGAACAGTGCTACCCAGAGTGCGATATCAGCGAACGGAATGGAAATCATTTCAAAGATGACATTATGCAGGAGAAGTGCCGATATCGCGACGATCTGCGCCCAGGTTTTGATCTTGCCCAGCATATTCGCCGCAACGACTTCGCCTTCTCCCGCGAGCACAAGCCGGAGCCCAGTAACGGCAAATTCCCTGCTGATGATCAGAATGACAATCCATGAGGCAGCATAACCCAATTCAACAAGCACAATGAGCGCAGCGGAAACAAGAAGCTTGTCTGCAAGCGGGTCAAGGAATTTTCCCATATTGGTCACAAGGTTGTACTTTCTGGCATAATATCCATCCACCCAGTCCGTTGCAGAAGCCAAAATAAAGATCAGCCCGCCAATAAGGTGCGCCACCGGCATTTCCGCACCAAGGAACGCAACATTTCCCCAATCGAAAGGGACCAGCATGATAATTAAAAACAGCGGGATCAGCAAAATCCGTGAAACAGTAATTTTATTAGGCAAATTCATTTCGTAACCTCCATGTTGAAGCACAATATAAAAACTTTAAAACATATGATGCCATTTGCACAACGGCGAAAAAATAGCCACCACTACGATGGCTATTGGGCCGCTTTGACATACCTGATTGTAATATCCTGTCGCATTTGTTCTGTAGCGGGCACAGCATATTCAAGCTTCTGGCCATTGACATAGATTTCTGTAGCTGGTGCGAAGCCGACTACAATAACCGCTTCTGTGTCATTGGTTAAATCCTGGGTATTGCTTTCGGTTGCACCTTTTTTCAGCATCCCCTGGAACAGTGATGTGCCGCTGCCATTCTTGATGTTTACCCATGTTTCCCCGGTGGACACGACTTTAAGCTCGAATTTTTCAGCATTTTTCAATTCATATACGCTCCGCCGGCCATTCGCCTCGACCATCGTAAGTTCCTGGGCAGGTTTTTCAGGTTCTTCCTTGGGTTCTTCTTTGTTTGCTTCCTCTTCTTTGCTGCCTGCACCTTTATCTTCAGCCTTATTCTTGTCTTTGCCAGCATTTTTATCGTTATCGGCGAGCTCTTCCGACTCCTCGAATTTTGCCGGATCATTGCCGCCAGTCACTGGGTCCTGCGTGTTGTCTCCTGCATTTTTTTGGAAAATGTACCATACTAGCACCAAAGAACCCACAACAAAGGCAGCTATCAGAATTTTCGGGAGTAGGTCAAGAAACTTTGATGTGCCAGGTGAAATGCTTTTTCTCGTCTGCACGCGCGATAGCTGTTCAGGCAAATCTTCGTTGTATGTAGATGGAATATCATTTTTATATTCTTCAAACAGTTCGTCGGGCTCAAGACCGACAGCCTCGGCATACTGTTTGATGAATGCGCGCACATAAAACTTGCCCGGCATCATTGAATAGTTTCCTTCTTCTATTCCGAGCAGGTACCTTTTTTGAATTTTCGTGATCGACTGAAGCTCGTCCAGGCTTAATCCCTTGGCTTCTCTTTCTTCTCTTAACCGACTTCCTAGTTCAGTCACGATAACACCTTCCAATACATTTAAAAATCAAATCCTCCAAAATCAGAGTCTGAAAACATATTATTTTTCTGGACCATATCATAGACGATTTCTTCATCCGGATGGTTTCTCAGTTCAATGAAATAATCGAAGTCATCCATTGAATACTCGGTGTTCTGCACGAATATATCCGGATGCTCCACAACCTTGACTGCCGGAAGGCGCATTATCTCCCTGACAAGCTGCCAGTGGCGCTCGTTCGCCCTCCGTGTCGACACGATGCCGTCTATAATAAAAAGATTGTTTTCGTTGTACTCATCTTCAATCAATTGAGTGCGGACCGTTTGCTTAAGCAGGGTTGAAGATAAGAAAAGCCACCGCTTGTTCGCACAAACACTCGCTGCAACGATCGATTCAGTCTTCCCAACCCGCGGCATTCCCCGGATTCCGATCAGCTTATGGCCTTCCTGTTTAAACAATTCTGCCATAAAATCAACCAGTAGTCCAAGCTCGTCCCTTACAAACCGGAAAGTTTTCCTGTCGTCTGCATCCCTCTGTATGTAGCGGCCGTGCCGGACAGCAAGGCGGTCACGAAGTTTTGGTTCGCGAAGCTTCATTACCTTTATGGTGTCCATTGTGTGTAAAATCGACTCTAAACGTTCAATTTGCTCATCATCTTTGGCAAGGATGAGCAGCCCTCTTCGTCCTTCATCCACACCGTTTATCGTGACGATGTTGATGGCAAGCATACCGAGTAAGGAGGAAATGTCACCGAGCAAACCGGGCCGGTTGTTCTGAATTTCATATTCCAAATACCACTCTTTTTTTTCCATCCAAACCTCTCCCCATCCAAGATGATAAATTTCGACAAGTTTCTGCCGATTTTTATCTGTCTTCTATATTATATGATTTTCAAAGAAGATGAAAGGGAAAACAAGCACACTGCAGCTTTATATTGAAAAGAAAAAAAGAGAGGCAGCTCCCTCTCTTCTTTGATGAATTTAATTAGGTTTTATCGAGTTCCATCATTCTGGACGAGCTTCACCATCATGCTTGCAATGGCATGCTGCTCGTCTTCGCTGGCGACAGACCATAGATCTCTTAGCACTCTTTCCTGCTCGTTTTGCGGGTCAACATTCTTCGCAAGATACTCCCCAACTTGGTATGCAAGGTCACTGACAACGCCCTGGTTCATCCCCTCGCCCTGGGCGCGGTCGAGACGGTTTCCAAGATAATCCTTCCATTGCTGCCAATTATCTAATACTGACATATTAAGAAACCTCCTTTTCTTTTGATTCATGGTTATTTTGCATTTGTGAGGTTCAAAATATACATGGTTCCACCCGGTAAAATGAATGCCTACGGTCAAGTTATATGTACCATCCACCATTTACAGGGAGAACCTGGCCGGTAATATAGGCTGCTTTATCGGATAGCAGGAACACCACTCCATCGGCGATGTCCCGGGGGCTGGCAAATTTTCCGAGCGGTATGTCCTGCCTGATGGAATCACCCTCCTCCATGTTAAAACGGGCCATCATAGGTGTATCGACTGCACCTGCCGCAATCGCATTCACCCTGATTCCTGATGGCGCAACTTCCTTGCTTAAGGCCTTTGCAAATGAAAGCTGCGCCCCTTTTACGGCGGAATACGCTACTTCGCAGGCTGCGCCCGTCTGGCCCCAAATCGAAGAGACGACAACGATTCCTCCCTGTTTCTTTTGGACCAGTTTTGGCAAGAGCAGTTTGGTAAGCATCATCGGAACTGTAATATGGACCCTGATCAGCTTTTCCAGGTCCTCTTCTTCTAAATCAGTGATCAGCCCATATAACGAATGTCCGGCATTATGTACGATAGCATCCAAAGAAAAAATGTTTGCCGCGACTGTTTTATAGCCTTCTGTGGAGGAAAGGTCTGCCCTGATCGGGATGAATTCACCCGCGAAGGATTCCAGTTTCCCCATCAGGCTGGCCATCGCCTGCTCATTTTCGTGGTAATGAAGGTACAGGGAATACCCTTCTTCAGCAAGCCTTTGGGCAGTCGCCTGCCCGATTCCCCCGCTTGCTCCTGTGATAAGTGCGAATTTTTTCATCATGATTTCCTCTCCTATGCACAAAAAAACGCGCCGGCTTCCCGGCGCGAATGCTTCATTTTCCTTTCGGGACAACCTGGCAGACTGTAAAACGGTCGGTATCGATAAAGGCGTCCGCTGTTTTTTTAATATCATCAAGCGAAATCTTTTCTAGCGTTGGAACGACGTCAAACAAGTCCATGTCATTGAATGCATATCTCGTGAACTGGTTGGCAATGTATTCAGGGGAATTCACCGCCCGCAAGAACGAACCGATCTTCTTCTTTATGGAGCGCGACAGGTTTTCTTCGGTAAAAGCTTCACCCGTTTTCGCGGTCAGGAGCATACTTTGGATTTTTTCGGCAAGCACGTCAGGATCCCGCGTGTCACTCCCGACCATGGCAAACCCAAAGCCCTGTTCCTGTGTGTAATCATAGGAAAACGTGTCATCGATCAGACCCTCATCATAAAGCTCGGCATAATTGCCAGAGCTTTTGCCGAAGAGGATGTCGAGCATGACGTTTATGGATAGCTCGTTCATCAGCATTTCCTTGCCGTTCTGCTCTGTGTTTACCGCTTTTACCCCGACAAGGCACTTTGAAGACTGGACATTCATTTGCAATACTTGTTTTTTCTCGGCGACTTGTGTCGGCTCTTCAGGATATTTCCGCTCAATTTCCGGCTGGTCGCTGTATTTTTTTCTTGCCTGGTTCGCTTTGATCTGGGCCAAGGTTTTCTCTGCATCAACCGGACCGATTACGAACAGCAGCATATTGCTTGGATGGTAAAATGTCCGGTAGCACTCATATAACAAATCCGCAGTGATATTTGCAATCGACTCAATTGTCCCTGCAATGTCTATTCTCACCGGGTGTTCCTTATACATGTTTTGGATCAACCCGAAATACAGCCGCCAATCCGGATTGTCATCGTACATCGTGATTTCCTGGCCAATGATCCCTTTCTCCTTCTCCACTGTTTTTTGTGTGAAATATGGATCCTGGACGAAATCAATCAGGGTTTCTAGATTCCGGTCGACGTTTGACGTGCTTGAAAACAAGTATGCCGTCCTGGTAAACGATGTAAAGGCATTGGCCGAAGCTCCCTGGCGGCTGAACTGCTGAAACACATCCTCATCCTCTTTTTCAAACAGCTTGTGCTCAAGAAAATGGGCTATCCCGTCCGGGACTTTGATCATTTCTTCCTTCTGAAGCGGAACGAAAGTGTTATCAATCGAGCCGTATTTTGTTGTGAAGGTTGCATAAGTCTTATTGAAGCCTTTTTTTGGGAGAATGTAAACATTTAGCCCGTTATCCAGCTTTTCATAATAAAGCTCCTCTTGAAGCTGGTCAAAGCTCAATTTTTCCATCATTGCCCCGCCTCCAATCCGGTTAAAAAGTAAATGGTATCCAGCTGGACCTTGTTGGCAGCGGCCACAATATCCTGTTTCGACGCTTCCCGCATTCCTTGAAGCCATGCGTCAAGCCCAATTGTTTTTCCCGACACAACATTATGGTAAAGCACCTCTACCATGCCTCTTGCCGTATCAAGCGTTTCGAGCAGTTGGTTCTCGATCACTGCTTTAGTCTGTTCGATTTCCTCATCGGAAAAATCGCCGTTTTGCATCGCCTGCATTTGCTCCTTGATGATTTTGACTGCAAGCTCGTAATTTTTAAATTCAATTCCCGACATAACCATCATCAACCCTTTATGGCTTTCAAGCCGGCTTGCTGCATAGTAGGCGAGACTCGCTTTTTCCCTGACATTCCTGAACAGCTTGGAATGGGAGAAGCCGCCAAATATGCCATTGAATACTTGCAGGGCAAAATAATCTTCGTCCCCATATTTCACATTTGTACGGTAGCCGATATTCAGCTTGCCCTGTTTGACATCCTGCTGTTCCTTTACTTCTTTGACTTCGGTAATGTTAACGGGAGCATCAGCAGTTTTCTTTGTCCTCCTGTCAGGAAACGTGAACAGGCTGTCTGAGATACTTTGCACTTCATCTTCCTGTATATCCCCGATTACGTACAGATCGAGTTCATCCTCTTCTAAAGCCTGCTTGTAATAATCAAACAAGCCTTGCCCATCAATATTGTCAACCTCGTCAATTTCACCGTTCACATGCAGGGCATATGGCTCACCTTCGCACATCTCCTGCACGAGCCGGAAATTTGAATACCTCATTTTATCATCATATACAGATTGGATCCGTTGTTTCAGTGTCCGCCTTTCTTTTTCAATCGTATCATGATCAAAAGCACCGCCCTCAGCATGAGGATGAAGCAGGATCTCTTTCAAAAATTCAAACGTTTTTCTCAGCAATGGAGACTGGTCGCTTAAAAATTTTTCATTGGCGACTTCAATCGAAAAGCTGATGACCTGATATTCGCCTTTCTTGGAAATATCCACAAACAGGCTGGCACCGTATAATTCATCCAGATAGGCGCGCAGCTTTGCTGTTGTTGGAAATTTTCCGGAACTGCTTTGCAGTACGTATGGAAGCAATGCTCTTTTGGTTGCAGATTCTTTTTCGAGGGGTGCCTTCATTCTCCAGACAATCGTGTTTGTTTTAAACTTATCTGTTTTTACGATATGAAGGTTGTACCCTTTCATATTTTTCACTGATTCCGATATCACTGCCATGGAAGTCCTCCTTTTTGGTACGAGCTAAAAGATAATATTTCAGGAATGCCAAATTATCGCTCATGTCCCTGGCCTGAATTACTGCCGCCTATTCAATCATATGTATAATTTGGTGAAGTTAGTTTTATCTTCTCCCCAGTTTATCAACATATTCTTACTATACATTGCCGTTTTCATTAATTACAACTTATTAGCGCAAAATAAAGAAGCCTGGGCATTTTGCCCAGGCTAAAAGGTATAATGATCAAAAAGTTGAACATAAAGATTTAAAAAGCAATCATTAACGCTTTCCAGAATCAAAGGTTTCTCCCGCTGCCTTAGGTGCTTGTGAAGATTTTGAGAAGATAACTAAAGCTATTAAAGTTACTACATATGGGAAAATCTTCAGAATGATCGGTGGAAATACTGCCAGTTCAGGTATTACTTGAGACACGTTGGCCACTGTGCTTGCAAAACCGAAAAAGAATGTAGCTGCGAGTATGCCCAACGGTCTCCATTGGCCAAAGATTAAGGACGCAAGAGCGAGGAAGCCTAATCCTGAAACGGTGCCTGTAAATTCCCCTGCATAAGTCACGATGATTAAGGCACCGCCTAGTCCTGAGAAAGCCCCGGAAATCAACACTCCACTGTAGCGAATTCTCTTTACGTTTACTCCCGCGGCTTCAGCAGCTTGCGGGTACTCACCACAAGATCTTAAGCGCAGGCCGAATTTGGTTTTATATAGTACAAACGTGCTTATGAGAAGGACTAATAAAATAAACCAGGTCGTAGGGTAGGTTTTGGTGAAAAACAAATCACCAATAACCGGAATCGATGATAGAACCGGTATATCCATTGGTGAAAATCCGCTGGTTATTCGGATATTTCCACTTCCGGTAATATTTCTTGCCAAAAACACCGTTAACGCCGTCGCAATTAAATTAATCGCAGTACCGCTGATAATTTGATTGGCACTTAAGTTAATACTGGCAAATGCGTGCAATAAAGAAAATAAAACGCCGACTATCATTGCCACAAGTATGCCAACCCATAGAACTAACGTGTTATTTGACCACGTTCCTTGAAGGAAGTGTATCGTCATCGCACCAGAGAATGCTCCGATGACCATCAAACCTTCCAATCCAATATTAACAATACCACTTCTTTCACTAAACAGGCCGCCTAATGCAGTAATCAGAAGAGGAATAGTAAATAAAATTGCATAAGGAAATATTTGTTCAATGATTGTCCACATCTTATGATTCCCCCTTCTTTACATCAGGGACAACTATCTCTTTCTTTTTCGACGCAGGCTTCCAAAAACGTCGTATCAAACGTTCAATAATGATGCTTGTAGCAGCAAAATAGATAATAATAGCAATAATCGTATTTGCCAGTTCAGGTGGAATTTCAGTCATTGCATTCATAAAGCCTGTTCCAGAGTATAGGATACCGAAGAGGATCGCTGCAAAAAATACTCCTATTGGCGTGTTAGCACCTAGTAAGGCGACTGCAATTCCATCATAGCCTTGCGTTGGCAAAATACCGATCTGGATACTCGAAGCATTTCCTGTGTACAATGCTACCCCGCCAAGACCTGCAAGAGCACCAGAAATAAGCATAGATAAAATGATATTCCGGTTTACTTTCATCCCGGCATACTCCGCAGCGTGCCTATTAAAGCCAACTGCCTTTAATTCAAAGCCTAAGGTGGTTTTATTAATAATGAAAGCGATGATAAAAACGGTAATCACTGCAAGGAATAAACCAAGATTAATATAGGATCCAGCAAACATTTCCGTTAGAAAAGGGACTCGCAAAGTTGCTTCTTCAGGTAGTTTCCTAGACTCTGTTTCAAGAAATTCCCCTTTGAAGTATCCCGGCACAACATAATAAGTAGTCCAATACGCTATCCAGTTCATCATGATGGTCGATACAACTTCATGAACATTGAATCTAGCCTTAAGCAAACCAGGGATAAAAGCCCATAGTGCTCCACCTAGCATACCAACCAGAATCATTACAAGAAGAAGTATAGGTCTTGAGAAATCAAAAGTTAAACCAACTGCTGTAGCAAGAAGACCACCAATCAGCATTTGGCCGGAAGCACCGATATTAAACAGTCCAGTGCGAAATGCAAATGCAACAGAAAGTCCTGTAAATACTAGCGGCGTAGCAGTTGCCAAAGTATTGCCGATTCGTTCTATATTCTTAAGTGCGCCTTGGAATAAGAATGAATAACCTTCGACAGGGCTGCTGCCGATCAGGAGCATCAATAGTCCCCCTGCCAATAGTCCCAAAATAATGGCTATTATTGATACGATAGTATTTCTCATACATTTCTCTCCTTGCTTATGCCTGCCATCATTAATCCTACTTCATTTTCATCCGTTTCAGCAGACTGCACTACGCCAATCAGCTCGCCATTGTTAACGATGGCGATTCGGTCTGAAAGCTGCAACACCTCATCAAGCTCTAATGATATTAAAAGAACAGCCTTCCCTTTATCACGATGCTCGATTAATCTTTTATGGATATATTCAATGGATCCTACATCTAATCCGCGTGTTGGCTGTACAGCAATCAAAAGGTCCGGATCAAGCTCAAGTTCTCTCCCGATAATTGCCTTCTGCTGGTTCCCGCCGGATAAGGTTCGAGCAATGGATGATGCTCCTTCTCCCGACCGGACATCAAAATTTTCCAAGATTTTTTTAGCATAATTCCGTATTGCAGATACATTTAATAACCCGTTTTTCGCAAAGGGAGGTTTATTGTAAACTTCTAAAACCATGTTGGATTGTAACGTATAGTCTAAGACCAAACCCCGTTTTTGTCTGTCTTCAGGAATATGTCCAACGCCTTTTTCAATTCTTTGGCGAATGGGAATGTTCGTAATTTCTTCACCATTTAAAAAGATTTTTCCTGATTCTGCTTTCCGCAATCCAGTGATTGCTTCAACTAGTTCAGTTTGTCCGTTACCTTCTACCCCTGCTACTCCTACTATTTCTCCCTTTCTCACTTCAAGGGAGAAACCTTTCAGCCCCATGACTTTTCGGTTGTTTTTAACAGAAAGGGAATCTATTTTAAGTACAACATCACCAGGTGTACTTTCTTTCTTATCCACTTTAAAAGAAACATGGCGGCCAACCATCATCTCTGCAAGGCTTGCTTCACTTGCCTCAGCTACGTTCACAGTTCCAATGGATTTACCACGACGAATAACTGTACAACGATCTGCTACCGCTTTTATTTCCTTTAACTTATGAGTAATAATAATGATTGATTTTCCTTCTTTGATCAGGTTACGCATAATCTTCATTAGCTCTTCGATTTCAACCGGAGTCAAAACAGCCGTTGGCTCGTCCAAGATTAATACCTCTGCTTCGCGGTAAAGCATTTTCATAATTTCTACTCTTTGCTGCATTCCCACTGAAATATCTTCAATCTTTGCATGCGGATCAACGTTCAAGCCATAATGCTTCGATAATTCTTCTATTCTTTTGGCAGCCGTATCAATATCAAGCACAATGCCCTTCAAAGGTTCACTGCCCAGGATGATATTTTCTGTAACCGTAAAGTTGTCTACTAGTTTAAAATGCTGATGCACCATCCCTATCCCAAGGCGATTGGCCACATTTGGATTGGAAATGCGAACTTCTTTTCCATTAACTTTAATCGTCCCTTTATCAGGTTGGTACATTCCAAACAAAACACCCATTAAGGTTGACTTGCCTGCACCATTTTCCCCTAAAAGAGCATGTATCTCTCCTTTTTTTAACGTCAGGGAGATATTATCATTTGCCACAATACCCGGAAATTCCTTCCGAATATTCAGCATCTCAACAACATTACTCATATGTAGCACTCACCTTTTTTATAGACATAATTCCTGAATTAATAGGGAGCCCCCTATCACTGCAACACGGTGCAGGATATAAATGAACCTGGCAGATCATTTTAAAGAAAAATTATTGCACTCACACCATAATATACAAAAGAGACGGATGAAAACCGTCTCTTTTGTGTGCCCGTTTACTTCAATAAATCCCCTTGTTCAGCTGAGACTTTGATTTCACCAGATTTAATCTTTTCAAACACTTCTTTTACTTTAGCGGTTGTTTCTTCACTTAAGTTAGGGTTTTTTTCTGGTAATCCAATTCCGTCATTTTTAGCATCAAACGTTAAAGTCTGACCGCCTGGGAATTTACCATCTAATTCTTGTTTGACCATATCAAGAGATACTTGATCTAATTTTTTCATGGCTGAGGTTAAAATAACTGACTTGTCACCTTCATAAACTCCATCAGCATATTGGTCTACGTCAACACCAACAATCCAAACCTCTTCTCCATCTTTAACACGTGTTTTTGCTTCATTTATTGCTCCCACTCCAACACCGCCGGCAGCAGTAAAGATTACTTTTACGCCACGGTCATACATTTGGGCAGCAATTTGTCCACCAGCAGCTGTATTGTCAAAAGTGCCTTGGTAGATGACGTTTTCTGCTTTCATAGTAATGTTTGTACCCAGATTTTCATTAGCATATTTTACACCTTGCTGGAATCCCCAGTTGAACTTTTGTACAGCTGGAATTTCCATTCCACCAATAAATCCAGCTTCACCTTCTTTTAATTCGAGAGCAGCTGCGATCCCGGCCAGGAAGCCTGATTCATGTTCTGCAAAGAATACTGCAACAGTATTATCCTTGACAACTGGTTTAAAGTCTCCCTTATGTGGATTACCATCAATGATTACGAATTTTGCATCTTCGTATTTTTCTTGTGCTTGGAAGATGGCAGTTTCAAACTTGAATCCAGGTGCAACAATAAACTTGTAACCTGCATCATATAAATTACCAATTTCCTTTAAGTAATCAGCTTCTGTAGTTCCAGCTGGTTTAAGGTATTTTTCTTGGATTCCTAGTTCATCTTTAGCTTGAAGAATTCCTTCCCATGTTCCTTGATTAAACGATTTGTCATCAATTGTACCAGAATCAGTAACCATACCTACTTTAAGATCTGCTTCTTTACCATTCTTACCAGTACTTTCTTCAGCGCCACCACATGCAGCCAGCATTGTGCCTGCTGCTAAAAGCAATGACATAGCCAAACCAAATTTTCGCTTTTTCAAGGTTTGTTCCCCCTAAAGATTTGTTTGTAGGATTTAGTAGAAATGTTTAAATGCTAGAAAGCGAGTTTCCCCATGCAGGAAAAGCTATATTCTTTTTCTCAAAACATGGAAGCTGAACTTATCTGCTTTGAAGTAATTTACCGAATAGAGAATCGGTACATCCATTTCATCAAAATGCATCTGCTTCAGGACAAGGAGGGCCGTTTCCGGCTCACATTCAAGGATGGGCGAAATTTTTTCATGATAGCCAATCGGCTCAATCTGGGCAACCGCATATGTAATCTTCCGGTTCGATTTCACCTCGAGCATATGAAAGATGGACTCATTTTCATATGATAAAGGCCCGGGAAGAATTTTAGCAGGAATCTTGTCAAGGCAATAGACGACAGGTTCCCCATTTGCGGTCCTTACCCGTTCAATCATGACCATTTCCTCATCTGGTGAGCATGAAAAACGCCGAATGTCCTCTTCCGTTGGCCCTGTTGTCAAAGAGTCCAAAAAAATAGTGCCTGGTTTCATACCTGCCTGTTCAATCATATTCGTCACGCTGTTAAGCTGCTCGATTCCGGACGTAAACAATGGCTTTGCGTTCACAAAAGTTCCTACTCCGTGCCTGCGAATGATCACATTCTCTTCTTCGAGAATCCGAAGTGCTTCGCGAAGTGTTGCCCTGCTTACTCCAAGCTGTTTGGCAAGATCAAATTCTGAAGGGAGCTTTTCTCTTTCTTTGTACACGCCCTCCTGAATATCCTGCTTGAGGCGATCGATTACTTGCAAATACAGGTGCCGGTTATCTGACTTGATAGACATGGGGTTCCTCCAACCACTTTTTCAAGACATCAGACCTCTGATGTTTAAGCATTCCTACTAATCATCAAAACTATAACACTTTTTTGAATATAAATAAATAGTGTTTCATGATTTTGTCGAAAAAAGCTGGACCTCCCTCCGATGCCATTTATTTCATATATCACGCGCTTTTAGAAGAACTTTTCCCCAAATGAGAGCGCTTTATTTTTATGTCATAATTCGCAACATTTTTCTCGATATTACTACTTATCTCATCGCACAAAAAAAGCCGGCTAGACCGGCTTTTTCTCTTCATCCGTTTTGGCAACAAGGACCGAGCGTGGTTTGCTGCCTTCATAAGGGCCAACGATCCCCCGTGTTTCCATTTCGTCAATCAGGCGGGCTGCCCTCGTATAGCCGATCCGGAACCGCCTCTGCAGCATGGATACGGAAGCTGTCTGCATCTCCACGATCAAATCGACCGCTTCCTCATACAAGTCGTCATCTACTTCCCCGGTCAGCTCGGGAGCGTCTTCAGGGATCATTTCTTCCTGGTATTGTGCTTTTTGCTGGCCTATGACAAAGTCCACGACTTCCTCAACTTCTTCGTCCGACAAGAAGGCACCCTGGACGCGGACAGGCTTGGACGCCCCTACAGGGAGAAACAGCATGTCTCCCCTTCCCAGCAATTTTTCCGCACCGCCCATATCAAGGATCGTCCGTGAATCTGTCATCGAAGATACTGCAAACGCAATTCGTGACGGAATGTTTGCTTTGATTACGCCTGTGATGACATCGACAGAAGGGCGCTGGGTTGCGATGATCAGGTGGATCCCCGCCGCGCGGGCCATCTGGGCGAGCCTTGTAATCGAATCTTCCACATCAGAGGACGCAACCATCATTAAATCCGCCAGCTCATCCACGATTACGACGATGTACGGAAGCAGTGGCTGGTTGGCCTCCTCTTCAGCATTATAGCGCTTGATATAATCATTATAGCCTTCAATGTTTCTTGTGCCTGAATGCGAAAACAACTCGTAGCGGCGCTCCATCTCACTTACCACTTTTTTAAGTGCCTGGGAGGCTTTTTTCGCATCGGTTACGACAGGAGCGAGCAGATGGGGGACGCCATTATACACGTTTAGCTCGACCATTTTCGGGTCAATCATCATCATTTTCACTTCGTGCGGCTTGGCCCTCATCAAAATACTGGTGATAATTCCATTAATACAGACACTTTTCCCGCTCCCTGTTGCTCCCGCCACGAGTAGGTGGGGCATCTTGTTCAGCTCTGCCTGGACCGCTTCCCCGGTAATGTCGCGCCCGAGCCCGATTTGGAGCTTGGAACCTGGCCTGTCGTTTTTGGCTTCAAGGACCTCCCGCAAAGATACAACGGCAACCTCCGAGTTCGGGACTTCGATCCCGATCGCTGATTTTCCCGGTATTGGCGCTTCAATGCGGATATCCTTTGCAGCAAGTGCCAGTGCAAGGTCATCATTCAAACTGACGATCCTGCTTACTTTTACCCCGACATCAGGGTGGACTTCATACTTTGTCACTGCAGGTCCCAGATGGACCTGGGTAACACGCGCTTTGACACCAAAGCTTTGAAAAGTCCGCTCGAGCTTAGCCGCATTCGCATGGATGATCTCATACTCCCCGCTTTGGTCAGTCTGGCTCGGAGCCTTGAGGATGTTTAAAGGCGGCAGCTCATAGGCTGCGTTTTCCACCTCGGTAAAAGTGATCGGCGGCTGGTTGTCGTCTTCGTCAGCAGGCTCACCGGCCCTCTGTTTATATGCTTTTGAGGTGCTTGCTGCTTCCTGCTCAATCGGATATGCGCGTTCTGCAAAGCTGGAAATGATCGGTTCGGAAAACTGGGCAGACTCGTCTTCTAATTTATCATGTTCAGCCAAAACAGTTCGTGCCGGCTCTTCTTTCTTTTGCGCTTTTGACGCCTGTTTTGCCGCACGCTGTTCCTCTTTACGCTGCTGCCTGCTCTCGCTCCAGTTGGACATATCCTGCAAAAATGCCTGCCACTGGTTTCTAAAGAACTTAACGACTGGCTTTATCATTTTTCCGGCCGCTTCCCCGAAGGTTTTTCCAGTGATCAATGTGAGACCGATAATAATCAATAAGTAAGCGATGAGCTGCGATCCTGCCGCATCAAATAAAAAATAAAATAATGCCAACAGGATTGCGCCCAGCATCCCGCCGCCAAGATCCTTTGTGCTGGCCAGCCCTTTCGCCTCCATCACGAATAACTCCCATGTTTTCGCTATCACACTTGGATTCTCTACTTTGCCGCCCTCCACCAGCAGGTCGATGATTTTGACATGGCTCAGCAACAGGATTGCGGAAATGATCAAATATGTACCGATAAGTTTTACTTGAAACATGAATGGAAGCTCCCGTTTCCACATGATATATACACTGAATGCCACCAGCCCAATCAGGCTGAGCATGTACCATTCCCCCATGAAAAAACGGAAGAACAGGACAGTGCCCCTCCCCCCCGCACCGAGTTCGGCCATCGCGATAATGGAGAGTGCCAGCAGAATGAGACCTGTCAGTTCATATTGAATTGTTGTTTTCATCGCAGCTTTTTTGCTGGATTGTCGCCGTTTCCTTTTAGCCATCATATTCACCTTACTTATAGTCTATAATTTACAGCGTAAACAAAACCGCCGCCATGCATACTCGCAACACAAACATAAGCATTTTCTCACAACCCAGTCATTGAACAGAGAGTGTATTTTCGCAGAAACAAACAAAATGAAGGCGGTGTGAGCGAAGCCATAAGATTCCCAATGGCATAAGCAATCATGAATGTCTTTACAAAATATGTATAAAACCCAGCCAATTAGCAGCCCCTTTTCCAAAGAAGAAAAGAAGCAGCCTGAAAAAGGCTGCCGGGGTTTATTTTACCAATATTATATCATACTGAATAGGCTTTAAGGGACATACCTTTTTCCTAGAAGGCAGAAATTTTCGAACCGGGGGTGCAGTACGGCTGTAAATAATGGGCCGGATCGGTGCTCAGCACACGGACTACGCGGTATTCGTGTTCATCTGTCAATTCGGCGAGCAGCGGGATTCCGTTATAAGAAATCATCGTCTGGCTCGTTGCTTCTCCATCACCTGGATATACAAGCTCCTGGGGCATCATCGTGTAGAGGATCATTGGACGACCCCCTCGAGTTTTCCTTTATTCAAGTCTATCAGTTCGTTCAGCTTTTTCATTGCCTGCCCAATTCCCCCTACTTCATCTATCAAACCCGATTCAACAGCGTCATGGCCAACGACGTTCGTTCCGATGTCACGGGTAAGGTTCCCTTTGGCAAACATCAATTCTTTGAACTTTTGCTCCGTAACCTTCGAATGCTTTGTAACAAAATTCACGACCCTCTCCTGCATTTTGTCCAAATACTCGAATGTCTGGGGGACACCGATCACAAGTCCAGTGAGCCTGATCGGATGGATCGTCATCGTGGCAGTTTCAGCAATAAAGGAATAATTAGTAGATACGGCTATCGGTACGCCGATCGAGTGTCCGCCCCCAAGCACGATCGATACCGTAGGCTTTGAAAGTGAAGCAAGCATTTCAGAGATTGCAAGCCCCGCCTCTACATCCCCGCCGACTGTATTCAGGATCACAAGCAATCCTTCAATATTGGGATTTTGCTCGATCGCAACAATTTGCGGAATGAGATGTTCATATTTCGTTGTTTTATTGTGCGGGGGAAGCTGCAAATGGCCTTCAATCTGGCCGACGATTGTTAAGCAATGTATTTTAGAATCCTGTGAAAGCTGGGGTACATTTGTTTGGCCCAGCTGCTGGATCCTCTCGAGCAATCCTGATCCTTTTTCATCTTTCGGTGCTTCCTGCCCCTCCTGGTTGCCACCGGGATAATTCGGCTGCTGCTGGCCTGGATAATGATTGGGCTGCTGCTGGCCGGGATAGTTCATCTGTTGATTGACTGGATAGATTGGCTGTTGGTGCACTGGATAGCTCGGCTGCTGATACATCGGCTGGCCCGGCTGCTGACTCACCACAAAGTCCGGCTGTTGATTCAGAGGAAATTGCGGTTCATGGCCGCCGGAAAAATTATTTAGAAATTCGTTATACATCGAATTTTTCTCCCTTCACACATGATAATGTTAGTATGGACTTCACTTACCATTTCATGCGGAAATTAAAGGAAAAAAAGGAATATATGGTTATGAAGGACAAAAACCACACGCGGAAGCCGAAAACTGTCCTTCATTATGCCAATTCGGGGGAAAATGCGAAAGTGAACAGAGAAAAACTCCAGCCACTGCCGCACCGGGCAGTAAGCTGGAGCTTTTGTTTTATACTTCCTTTTTTATACTTCCATAATGATCGGCATGATCATTGGCCTGCGCTTTGTTTTTTCAAACAAATAATAGTTTAATGAGTCCCTCATGTCCTGTTTGAGGCTCGACCAGTCAAAGGATTGCTTGGATATCCTTTTTTCGACAATATCCCTGACAATCCCGGCGGCCTCCTCCATCAGCTTTTCCGATTCCCTTACATATACAAATCCGCGCGAAATAATTTCAGGGCCGGCGGCAATTCTTCTTTCAGCTTTATTCAATGTCACAACCACAATGAGGATCCCATCCTGCGAAAGCAATTTGCGGTCACGTAAAACTATATTTCCGACATCCCCTACACCGATTCCATCAATTAGTACATTCCCGGCAGGAACTTTTTCAGTCGAACGGAATGCGCCATTCTTAATTTCAATGACATCCCCCCGGTCAGGGATATAGATATGATCCTCCGGAATGCCACATGAGAGGGCGACCTTTTTGTGGGCCTGGAGCATTTTATATTCCCCATGGACGGGAATGAAGAATTTGGGGTTCATCATATTGATCATGAACTTCAATTCTTCCTGGCTGCCATGGCTCGAAGCCTGTACCGTCTGTTTGCCGGCGATTACATTCGCTCCCGCCCTGTATAGCATATCGATTGTTTTATAGATGAACACTTCGCTTCCCCGCAACGGGGTGGCGGCAAACAAAACCGTATCCCCCTTTTGGATGTTCACCTGGGGATGTGCCTGCTTTGCCATCTTTTGAAGGACCTCGATTGGCTCACCCTGGTTCCCTGTTGTCAGTATCACGATTTCATCATTTTGATATTTTTCAATATCAGTGATTGGAATGATGATGTCTTCCTGAATCTCCAGGTATCCCAGCTCTAGGGCAATATCGTAGATACGCTGAAGGCTCCTGCCGACTACAGCCACTTTGCGCATCGTCTCCGCGGCACTGTCGAAAATATGCTGGATCCGGTTCAAATCTGACGCAAAACACGCTGCGATGATCCTTCCTTGCGCATTGTAGAAAGTATCGGAAAGTTCACGCGTTACTGTAGCATCAGAAGTCGTATAGCCTGGTTTCTCTGCCTCAGTGCTGTCCGATAAGAGGCAGAGCACCCCTTTCTCGCCGATCTGGGCGATCTTCCCGATTTCCGGCTTATAAAGCCTGGAAGCTGCCTGGTCGAATTTAAAATCACCAGTATGCACAATTGCACCCTCGGAAGTGTGGATGCATACACCGACAGAATCAGGGATGCTGTGGTTCGTCTTAAAAAAAGAAACCTCTGCCGAATCAAATGTCACGACAGAATCAGAATGAATTTCCCTGAAATCAGCATTTCCTTTGAATTCCTGTTCCTTCAATTTCGCTTTTGCAAGGGCAAGAGTCAGGCGGGTGCCATAGACAGGCGCATTAATTTTTCGCAGCACGTATGACAATGCCCCAATATGGTCTTCATGGCCATGGGTGAGAAAAATTGCTTTAACCCTGTCCTTATTTTCCGTTAAATAAGAGATGTCAGGAATCACAATATCTATTCCGAGCATTTCGTTTTCCGGAAACATCAAACCCGCATCTACAACGAAAATATCTCCGTCTACCTCAGTGAGGTACATATTTTTTCCTATTTCTCCGACTCCACCAAGCGCGATCAGCCTGATGGCATCATTTTTTCTGTTATTCAATTTTCCGTTTCCCTCCTATGATGAATTGGGCCGCACGTTGAGCAGTTAAAATCATTATACTTGATGATAGAAATCCATTACAACTTATATCAAAATTTTGGGGAGCCTGCGTCTTGTCCATAACACAATTAATTCCCAGCCAGCCCCTTGGCGAAACTACTGTAATGCGCACAAAAGCCAACCAGCTTTAAACTGGTTGGCTCAGATTGTAGACAAAAGGCATCCGAATGGCCTCATTCGGATGCCTTTTGTTGCATTTTAAGCGGATAA
>NZ_PGVB01000023.1 GCF_002860205.1 Bacillus sp. T33-2 | reverse complement strand
ATGTTGTTTCTATACTATATCCTGGAAAGTAGTTCTGTTCTTTAAAAGGGCAAATATCCAATGTAAGAGCTTATTTACACAGGCAATTACAGCTACTTTAAATGGTTTTCCTTCCTCGCGTTTCTTATCATAGAATTCTCGTAATTTCTTATTTCGAGGAATGATCTCATCGCTTGTTTTGCTCTTGCGACAGTCACGTATAGCACAACGAACAGCCATATATAGGGCGTGACGAAGCCTGCTGGATCCTCTTTTTGTGATTCGGTTTTTGGTGGCAGTAAACTTGCCAGATTCGAAAACACTAGGGTCTACTCCAGCGAAAGCCACGAGCTTTTTAGGCTCAGTAAATCGATCTATCTCGCCAATTTCAGAAATGATCGTTGCCGCGATCTTTTCTCCGATACCAGGGATAGATTTGATAATATTATATTCTTCAACTTCTTTAGCGAGGGCATCTATCTCTGACTCCAACGTGGATAGGTGCTCTTTGTATTGAAGAATAATGTTAATGTACATACCTAAGCTTAAGATATGACTCTGGTAGACTGTCTTTTCAAATGGATTGCGCGCTGCTGCCTTTTTTAATTGTAAGGCTTTTTCATTGGCCCATCTGATTGAACGACTTTTACATAATTCCTTGATCTTATTTGATAGTGTTTCATCACTAGCCTCTAATATGTCTTCAGATGACGGAAAATCCTTTAACGTTAAGAGTGATACCACAGAATATAAATCACCGAACACTCCTCTATATTCAGGGAATACCTGATCCAGAATAGCCTGAAATTGAAGCTTAGTCTGTATCATTACGCCTGTAATATTTTCGTGTTGTCTCGTGAGATTACGAAGGTTTAATAACTGAACCCCTCGCTTTTTATACGGCTCTAACTCCTCCTTATAAAACAACTCGCAGAGGTGGTAAGCATCCACGGCATCAGTCTTTACTTTCCTTAAACTTGAACTTTTCGCCTTGTAGGAAATTAAAGGGTTAATAATAATTAATAAATACCCACGCTCCTCTAGATATTGGACAACTGGTGTTTGATAGTGTCCAGTTGCTTCTAGTATCACAGGAGGCTTCATACCTGTTTCTTTCTGCACAACTTCTAGAAACTCTACAAGTAAACCAAGTCCCTCAAGAGTATGAGATACTTTAAAGCTCTTACGAAATGGTTTGCCTTTATCGACGAAAGCTTGAACCTGACTTTCCCCCTTTGAAATATCCAGACCAACGACTGGATTCATACTGTATCATCTCCTAATCTTTTATTTGCCGGTACCCCTTGTCCTTCTTGCAGTGTCACAGCTTCGCTTGTTATACGAGATCTATGTCCCAACCAGCCTCAATCATGTTTTCTACAAGTAGGGGGCAAACTGTTTAGCTGACGGGATCCAGGTCCCACGGGCAGTTACGTTTTACCCCGGCTACCGTTATAATAAGACCATATAAAAAATGGTCAACCAGAAATATTTTCATATCTGGCTGACCTTATAATACGAA
>NZ_PGVB01000022.1 GCF_002860205.1 Bacillus sp. T33-2 | reverse complement strand
AAACTGCCAGGCCGAAGGCGAAAACTGTCCATCATACGGTCTATGATGGACAAAACTGCCAGGTAGGAGGCGAAAACTGTCCATCATGAGGTGTATGATGGACAAAACTGCCAGGCCGAAGGTGAAAACTGTCCATCATAAGGGTATGATGGACAAAACTGCCAGGCCAAAGGTGAAAACTGTCCATCATAAGGGTATGATGGACAAAACTGCCAGGCCGAAGGCGAACACTGTCCATCATCAGGTGTATGATAGACAAAACTGCCAGGTCGAAGGAGAACACTGTCCATCATCAGGTCTATGATGGACAAAACTGCCAGGCCGAAGGCGAAAACTGTCCATCATTAGGTGTATGATGGACAAAACTGCCAGGCCGAAGGCGAAAACTGTCCATCATTAGGTGTATGATGGACAAAACTGCCAGGTCGAAGGCAAAAACTGTCCATCATCAGGTTATGATGGACAAGGCACCCAGGACCAGAAAAACTATTCTTCCCAATGGTGTTGAAATCCCGACAAAGATAAACCACAACATATGGTGAAAAACCTGAAAAAGAGGTATTGACCTTCACGTTACGTAAAGGTGTACAGTTAAATTGTCATGAGGTGAACATATGGAATACACAGTGCAGAAACTCGGAAAAATGGCAGGGATCAGCACAAGGACACTGAGGTATTATGATGAGATTGGCATTCTTAAGCCGGCGAGAATGAACTCGTCAGGATACCGGATCTACGGACAGGAAGAAGTAGACAGGCTGCAGCAGGTTCTTTTCTACAGAGAACTGGGGCTGAGTCTGGACAGAATAAAAGAAATCGTCACTGATCCTTCCTTTGACGGAGCAGAAGCCCTAAGAGAACATCGTGAACAGCTCCTCGACAAAAGAAAACAGTTGGATATGCTGATAGCCAATGTGGAAAAAACAATAGCTTCAACTGAAGGGAGAATAACTATGACCGATCAAGAAAAGTTTGAGGGTTTCAAGCAAAAGATGATTGATGACAATGAAAAAAAATATGGAAAAGAAATTCGGGAGAAATACGGAGATGATACCGTCAACAAGTCAAACGAGAAACTGAAAAACATGACACAGGAACAGCATGCGGAGGTAACCAGGCTGGCGAACGAGGTTACAGCCACTTTGGCCGAAGCCTTTAAAAATGGCGACCCTGGCAGCGATATTGCCCAAAAAGCTGCCGACTTGCATAAACAATGGCTGGCTTATTACTGGAGCGAATACAGTAAAGAAGCACATGCCGGGCTCGCACAAATGTATGTGGATGACGAAAGGTTCAAAGCTTACTATGACAAGGATCAGCCAGGCACCGCAGAATTTTTGCGTGATGCCATACACATTTTTACTGATTACAAAAAATAATTTTAATTTGGGGTTGTACCTATGGGCACAACCCCGTTTTATAAGCTATTTTTTTACAAGCTTCGAAGGGTTGTTGATCTTATAAGCAACAGGCACATCCAAAAGCAAGGTTTCGTCCTCGACATCCTTCCCTTTCGGCAGGCTCTTTTTGACGATCTTCCCATCAAACTCGAGTTCATCCCCGGGGGCTAATTCGAATTTTTTCAATGTTTTACTGTGGGAACACCACGCGAGACCCACCTCAATCGGTTCTTCCGTTTCGATCTTGACGTTTTCCAGTACGACCACTTCGTCGTTCTCTTCATTGAAATGGTTCCAGCTCAGGGCAAGCTGCTTCACACTTGCTGTGAAGTGGACCTTGTCTTCAGGCAGTACCCGTTTAGCCGTTTTTTCCTTTTTTGCTTTTGGTTGTTTTGCTTCTTTTTGTTCAGGGGAGGGGGGAGAATTCGCGGGTGCATCAGCCGCCAATTTAGCTTCCTTTGGCTTGTCCCCCGTCTCCATTGGTTCGGTGCGTTTCGTTTCCTTCACCGCGGCATCAGGCAAGTTGCCTTCATCCTGTGCCTTCATTTCTTTGCCGAAGCCGGAGGATTGCATTTCCTTCAGGTAGGCAGGATGGATGCAGGATAGGTTCCCATCCTGGAATTCGATGACAAGAGTGTTATATTCAGCTGTTTCGCCGAAAGTTTCGTACCCTTTTATCGTAACAAGCCGCTGATGTGTCCGTTCCTTGTACCAGAACTGTTTTTTTACTTCCCTGGTAGTGCTCAAGCCCCATTCCCTTACTTTTTCTGCATAGTGGGCTTCATCTTTAAATCGTTCATATTCACCTTTTGGAGGGATATAGTATGTAGAATTGGAATCTTCAATATGAGGCAATACAATCGCCATGGTTCCACATCCTTTCTAAATTCATTTTACAACCAAAAAACTGAGAAAAAAAGCAGGAGCGATTTGCACATCTGTGTTTGTCCCAAGTTACAACAAAGAAAGTTTGAAATAATTTCGATTCCGTTCACTATGGAAGTGTCATAATAGTTGTGGAACGTGATAATTTGCTAAAAGAAGCAGGTGGGGAAATGGGTGTAATTCGTATTTTAATAGCGGATGACGATAAGGAAATAAGGGATCTTTTGAAGAAATATTTAGAGAGGGAACCTTATGAGACAGATTTGGCCAGCAGTCTTGTTAGCGCAGGTACCAGTTCTACGATGTTTTTAATCAGCATCAAGGGAGCCGCAGTAGCACCTGTCATGGTTGTCGTCGCTACATTTCTTCACCGTCCTTCTGAAAAATTTGATGAATTGTTCTATCAAACTAATTTGTACACTGTTGTAGTGATCGGAGTCGCTTTATATGGAGTAGTCACTGCATACCTTTTTAACCGGGAATACATGGAAGACACGTTAAAAAACCTCCTGACTATTCCGGTGTCGGATGAGTTTCATCATGAGCAAGCTGCTGCTTCTCTTCTTTTGGATTATGATTTTGACTTTCGTTGCCTGGGCTCTGACTTTACTACTGGGTTTATTGTTTCAGTTTGACGGTTTGAGTGCGGCATTAGTATCAGAGTCGATTACAGAATTTTGTATGGGCGGCGGTTTTCTGTTCGTACTCTCACCGATCATTGTTTTTGTTACTTTATTGATGAAGAATTAGCCCCCAATCATCTTTACGATTGTAATTACCTTGATCAGTGTAATGGCGGGGAATTCAGAGCATAGGGGGCTGTTCCCCTGGTCTGCCGCAGGTGACATTGCGAATAACACCCTTCTGGATACACACCCTGCAGAATACTCGTATATCGCGATAGCTGCTACATCAGTCATTGGCTTAGCAGCCACCATCATTTACTTTAAAAAGGTGGATATTCATTGACACTTTATGCCACGGATGAAATAGCCCGTTTCTATCTGTTAACTTACTAAGTTTCTTATCCTTAGGTAAATGGGTATATAAAGGTATCTATCTTATCTGGGGAAAGGACAACTATGATCAAGCGACGAATTGAATTTCTATTTGTAATTATATTAATAGCCTGCATTTACATCGTGTTTTTTACGGGCATGAACTCTGCCTGGAAGTATGGAGCGATAGGCGTCTATGCGGTTATCATTTTTATCACGAACTATTCGCTTATGCTGGAAAACCGTTCAGCCCATAATACACTGTTATGGATGTATGTGATATTTTGGCTGCCTGTGGTTGGTTATTTATTTTATTTATTTTCCGGGCAGCTGTATTTAAAAGGCTATCTGTTTAAAGATAAGCGAAGCAAGGACCGGGATGCATGGGAACGGCTCATGAGAATGCAAGAGCGGCCGGATCTGTCATTTTTACAGGATAATCAGCTCCGTTTGGCGAGGTACGCCAATAAAGTTTGCCCTACTCCGATCACTACAGCTTCAAGGGCTGCCATCCTGAAAAATGGCCATGAAACATTTTCTGAAATTAAAAAGAAAATGAGGGAGGCCAAGAGGTTCATCCATATTGAGTATTATATATTCCGTTCTGACCGGCTAGGCAAGGAAATCATTGATATCCTGATCGAAAAAGCGGAAGCGGGAGTAGAGGTCCTGTTTATTTTTGATGCTGCAGGAAGCATGAAACTGTCTGCAAAAGACCTCAGGGCAATGCGTGGGGCTGGTGTCAAGGTTCATCCATTTTCACCGTTGAAATACGGGTTCTTCAATCAAAAATTGAACTTCCGAAACCATAGGAAAATCATCGTGATCGATGGTGAAATAGGTTTTGTGGGCGGTCTAAATGTTGGGATTGAGTATCTCGGTGAGGATGAAGATATCGGGCACTGGCGGGATACCCATATGGTACTGACCGGCGAAGCCGTATATACGCTGCATAATGTGTTCCTGCTGGACTGGGAATATGTCAGCGGTGAAAAAGTCCTGGAAAACCATCGTGCTGAAAAACCAGCCCTTGAGACTGATGAAGTAGATGGAGCTACACAGGTAGTAGCGAGCGGGCCGGATACACAGCAGGGAATCATGAGCGATTTCTACTATACGCTGATATCCTCGGCGACGAAGTCCATATGGATTGCAACCCCTTACTTTGTTCCTGATGAGTCAATCCGTACCGCCCTGCGGGTTGCTGCCGCCAAAGGGATAGAAGTCAGGGTCATGGTCCCGGACAAAAACGACGGATTCTTGACTGAATATGCGAGCCGGTCTTACTTTCCGGAGTTGTTACGGTATGGCATAGAAGTCTATTCCTATAAAAAAGGATTTTTGCATCAAAAGGTCATAATCGTGGACGGGAACATGGCATCCATCGGAACTGCCAATATGGACATGCGCAGTTTCCACTTGAACTTCGAGGTCAATGTGTTTTTGTATGGGTGCAGTTCAATCCGCGATTTGGTCGCCCATTACGAAAAAGATATGGAGGACAGCGAACGGATTCGGCCAGTAGAGTTTTATAAGAGAGGATTTGTCGAAAGATCCAAGGAATCATATGCCCGCCTTTTTTCAGGCGTGTTATGAATTATTATCGGGAAAGCGGCCGAATGCTGCTTTCTTTTTTGTTAAAACAGATATATCATATTCAAATTTTTCCATCGTTTGTTAGAATGGAATAGAGCCATTATGCAAGGAAGGTTGTGCATTGTTTTGAAAGCAATCATTTTTGATTTTGACGGGACGCTTGCTGATACTTTGCCGATTTGTTTTTATGCATTTCAATCTGTCTTTAAGCATTTTGATGGCAGGGACCTGTCAGCGGAAGAAATTAAGCAAATGTTCGGGCCTTCCGAAACAGGGATCATCAGGGAAAATCTTCTCAGCGCTGATAAAGAACTGGCAATCGAATTGTTTTACCACAGCTATCTCGAAAAACACTCCGATTTTGTTAAGAGAGTGTTGGAGATAGACGACTTACTATTGGACATAAAGGCCAGAGGATTGATGCTTGGCGTTGTAACCGGAAAAGCGCGGCGGAGCCTCGACATTTCTTTGAAGCAGTTGGAAATGGATAACCTTTTTGACGTGATCATTACTGGTGACGATGTGATTCAACCGAAACCGCACCCGGAAGGATTGCTGAAGGCTATACAGTTTCTGGGTGTAGATAAAGAAGATACTATATTTGTCGGTGATAGCGATGCGGATATTTTGGCTGGTAAACAGGCTGAAGTTGTTACGGCAGGTGTTCAATGGCTGCCAAACTACGATGCACTCGAGTTCACTGTCGCTCCTGATAGAATTTTTAATAGTGTACAAGATTTAACAGAGACTTTGTTCAGAAAATCATCAATCCGAGGGAGTGTCTGAAATCATTTACGCGGTAGCATTATTCATCCTGGCCGGCTTGGTAGAAATACGCGGCGGGTATCTTGTGTGGCTGTGGCTTCGGGAGGGGAAGCCATACTGGTACGGTATTGCCGGTGGTTTGATCCTGGTTTTATATGGAGTCATCCCGACCATGCAAAAGTTTCCCGCGTTTGGAAGGGTGTATGAAGCGTGGTGTTTTCATCGTCCTTGCTGTCCTTTGGGGATGGGGGATCATAAAAAGACTCCAGACGTGTATGACTGGCTCGGGGCTGCTGTTTGTCTGATCGGGGTGGGGATTTTGCTCTGGGCACCAAGGCAGTAGGGGATTTCATAAAAAAACAGCACATCAATAATGGATGTGCTGTCGATATTGCATGGTTATGGCGTTCAAATGACTAAAAGCCGAGCGATATCCCAAAGAAATTTCGTTTTCTTGGATTCTTTGCCGGCTTTGAATCAGGAACGGCCTGCAGCTTATCAGAAATTGGGAGTTTGATAGGCTCAACTGGTTTTTCTTCAAGCATTTCTAAGCGTTCACTAAGCTTCTTAATTTGGTTTTGCAGTTCTTCGATTTCACGGCGGTGCTGCAATATTTGATAGGAAACAATATCGTCTGCTTTTCCATCCAGCTTTTTTTCGAGCTCAGTCATTCTGGTTAGTACTTTTTCCGCTGCCAGATTATTTTCTGTTATTTGAGCAGAACCCTTGCGGGTTTTTTTATCTGGCACGGTTAAATCCTGGAGAAGAGCTCCGTTGTTGATCTGTTGCTGCATCCGTCGAAGTATTTCTATTTTTTCTTCAGTGAACATGTAATGGCCGAGTTCATTTCGCACCATTTGAAGGCCTGCCTGCTTTACCCAGCGTTGAATCGTGCTTGGTGACACTCCCAGCAATTTAGCAACAGCGCTTGTATTCATCCTGCATCCCTCCTGTTTTAGTATACATTTCTGTCAGTAATTTTAGATTCCTTTGAAAGTGACAAAACAAGTATCCGTTCGGCAAACAAAGTCGATTTTTTCCTATTTTTTCAGCGGATCTCGATTAATGCTGCGGTGTAAAAAACGATAATGGAGTGTGGACAAAATGATTTTTCAAGATCAAATTAAGGATATGCAGGAGTTCGAGGAGATGCGCCCGCTTTTTGGGACACAAAGCAAACTGTCTGCCAATAAGGTCATTCATGAACTCGATTTCCATGCGAAGGAGTTTATTTCAAAATCTCCTTTTCTTGTCATGTCTACATCAGATTCCAAGGGCAGATGTGATGTGTCACCGCGCGGCGACGCACCTGGCTTCGTTCAAATAATTGACAACAAGCACTTGTTTATTCCGGAACGCCCCGGAAACAGGCGCATGGATTCAATCATTAATATTCTAAACAATCCACAAATAGGGCTGATTTTCCTGATCCCCGGGATGGGAGAAACTTTTCGCGTAAATGGAAGAGCCTGCGTTAGCAGGGACAAAGCCTTATTGGAAAAATCAGCGGTGAACGGCAGGGAGCCCCTGCTTGGCATCGGAGTCCAGGTGGAGGAATGTTATATTCACTGTGCCAAGGCGATCAAGCGCTCGGGTCTGTGGGATGCAGAGACATGGCTACAAGAATGCGAGAGGCCTTCCGCAGTTAAAATGCTCGCAGCCCATGTCTGCGCAAAAACAAAAGTAACGGAGGAGGAAGTAGGCCACCTTTTGGAAGAAAGTTACGTAAAGAGATTGTACTAAATTACTTTACTTCAGTGTCAGCAGTTTTAAGAAAATACTATATTAGGTGTTTTTACAATTTAATTTACGGACTTGCCATTGATGGGCAGGTCCTTTTTTCATTAAAAACTATTTTTAAGTGTTTAAGTTTTTATACTGAAAGGGTAGTGAAATTATTATAGTGAAAAATTTTGAATTCTGTTCGAAAGGGTGAGGCAGTTGTCAGAAACGATCAACATAACCATAAACGGAATTGAGGTTGAAGCAAAGGGCAACCAGACAGTGCTGCAATACCTGTCCGACAGCTCGATTGAAGTTCCGCACGTTTGTTATCATCCGAGCCTGGGGCCCATTGAAACATGTGACACTTGCATCGTCGAGGTCAATGGTGAGATGGTGCGCTCCTGCTCAACAGTAATACAGGATGGCGATGTCATTGATACAGTTTCACCGGAAGTCAAGAAAGCACAGGTCATTGGCATGGACCGCATTTTGTACAACCATGAACTGTATTGTACAGTATGTGATTACAATAATGGTGGATGTGAGATACATAACACCGTTAAGCAGATGAAAATCAACCACCAAAGCACACCGTTTGACCAGAAGCCGTACGAGGAAGATAATTCCCATCCGTTCTACCGGTATGACCCGGACCAGTGCATCCTGTGCGGCCGCTGCGTGGAGGCATGCCAGGATGTCCAGGTGACAGAAACGCTCACGATTGACTGGGAGCGCGAACGACCTCGCGTAATCTGGGACAATGATGTGCCAATCAATGAATCATCATGCGTTTCCTGCGGGCATTGTTCAACCGTGTGCCCTTGTAACGCGATGATGGAAAAAGGCATGGTCGGCGAGGCAGGTTTCCTCACCGGAATCGCCAAGGAAACTCTCCGTCCGATGATTGAAATCACAAAAGGTGTGGAAACCGGCTACGGATCCATTTTGACAATATCGGATGTGGAATCTGTCATGCGGGATGAAAACATCAAGAAAACGAAAACGGTATGCACATACTGTGGTGTGGGTTGCAGTTTCGATGTATGGACAAAGGATCGCAAAATCCTCAAGATAGAGCCCCAGATTGAAGCGCCAGCCAATGGAATTTCCACCTGTGTAAAAGGGAAATTCGGCTGGGATTTCGTCAACAGTGAAGAACGCCTGACAAAGCCGCTCATCCGTGAAGGGGACACTTTCAGGGAAGCAGAGTGGGAGGAAGCACTGAATCTCATCGCGGTGAAATTCGCGGAGATCCACAACCAATACGGCCCTGATGCACTCGGATTCATCACATCATCAAAATGTACGAATGAAGAATCCTTCTTAATGCAAAAGCTTGCACGGGCAGTGGTTGGCACTAACAACGTTGATAACTGTTCCCGCTATTGCCAGACTCCTGCGACGGTTGGATTATTCCGGACAGTGGGCTATGGCGGCGACGCGGGCTCGATAAAAGATATTGAAAAAGCTGAGCTCGTCATCATTGTCGGCTCCAATACATCAGAAGCCCATCCGGTTTTGGCGACACGGGTAAAACGGTCCCATAAACTAAAAGGCCAAAAGCTGATTGTCGCAGACTTGAGGGAACATGAGATGGCGGAGCGCTCCGACCTGTTTGTAAGGCCTAAATCAGGATCAGACATGGTGTGGCTGTCAGCGGTGACAAAGTATATCATCGACCAGGGCTGGGCCGATGAAGAATTTTTACGCAGTAAAGTAAACGGCGTTGAAGAATATGTCGAAAGCTTGCAGCGCTACACGTTAGAATATGCCGAAGACGTGACTGGCATAACGAAGGAAAACCTTATTCAAATCGCAGAAATGATCCATCAAGCCAACACTACATCCATACTATGGGCAATGGGTGTGACCCAGCATATCGGCGGAAGTGACACGAGCACGGCAATTTCCAACCTGTTGCTTGTGACAGGCAACTACGCAAAGCCAGGTGCCGGGGCATATCCTCTCCGCGGGCATAACAATGTCCAGGGAGCGAGCGACATGGGAAGCAGCCCTGAGCATCTTCCAGGATACCAGCGTGTTGATAATGTAGAGGTCCGGGCCAAATTTGAACAGGCATGGGGCGTGAAGCTCCCTGAAAAACTCGGGATCAACAACCACGACATGATCGACGGCATCCATGATGGAACCTTGAGGGCAATGTACATTAAAGGCGAGGAAATGGGTCTTGTTGATTCCAATATCAACCATGTCCATGCAGCATATGAAAAACTGGACTTCTTTGTGGTACAAGATATTTTCTTCTCTAGGACAGCAGAGTTCGCCGATGTGGTCCTGCCGGCAAGCCCGAGCTTTGAAAAAGAAGGCACGTTCACAAATACCGAGCGCCGCATCCAGCGATTGTACCAGGTATTGGAGCCGCTGGGCGATTCAAAACCAGATTGGCAAATCATCATGGCAATCGCAAACAAGCTGGGCGCCGGCTGGACATACCAGCACCCGGGTGAAATCATGGCAGAAGTGGCGTCGCTCACACCAATTTACTCAGGTGTTACCTACGAAAGGCTGGAAGGATACAAGAGCCTGCAGTGGCCTGTACATGAGAACGGGGAGGATACCCCGCTACTGTACACTGACATGTTCCCGTTCCCAGATGGAAAAGCAAGGCTCTATCCGGTTCGCTGGACAAAACCACTTGAATTTGGCGAGGAATATGACATTCATGTCAACAATGGACGACTTTTGGAACACTTCCATGAAGGGAATTTGACATACAAATCCAAAGGCATCTCTTCCAAGACACCAGAAGTATTCCTGGAAGTGTCGCCTGAACTCGCCGCAGAGAGGGGCATCAAGGATGGAACGCTCGTCCGGCTCACCTCGCCATATGGCAACGTGAAGGTGAAATGTGTGATTACCGACCGTGTCAAGGGGAAAGAAGTTTACCTTCCGATGAATGATACCGGGGATGCAGCAATCAACCTACTGACAAGCAGTTACGCAGACAAGGATACTGATACGCCAGCTTATAAAGAAACTCAGGCGAAGATGGAAATACTTCAATCAGAAGGAATTAATCCACTTCCAAGCATCAATCACAGAAATGGCAATCCGCAGCCGCAAATCGGCGTACAGGTCCAGAAAAAATGGGCGCGCCGCGATTATATTTTCCCAGGAGATCTTGTGAAAAAGGAGCGGACAAGGCATGGCTAAAGCGATAAAAAAAATTGAGCGAATTGTCGTAAGTGAAGAAGAAAAACGCAAAAGGGACCTCGACGAAATTGAAACAGCCCTGTTGGGTAATAAAGACGCGATTCTGGAATCACTTAAAGTGATCGGGCATATGCATGACCGCGGTGTTCTTGCATTGCTGAACGGACTGTTTGGCCAGGGAGACAAGGTCCTGGATTTGCTTGTGAAAAAAATGGATACACCTGAGACGGCCAATATGCTCAAAAACCTGCTATTGCTGGTTGGCGTGCTGGGGACGCTGAACGTCCGGCAGCTTGAGCCTATACTGTTAAAAATCAACACTGGCATAGCGAGGGTGGCGGAATATAAGGACACAGACGATGAGACAGGCTATTTTGACATTGTCCGTTCTGTAAAAGATCCTGAAATCAACAGGGCAATCACTCTGCTGCTGACATTCTTGAAGGGAATGGGTGAAGATACATCTGAACTGGAAAGAAATACACAGCTTCCGGAGGATCAAGCCCGTCCATTACATGCTGATAGAAGTATTGACAGGGAATAATCGCACAAAACTGGGAGGCAGGAAATAAAATGTCCTGTCTCCTGTTTTATAGCACGGTGCCTCGTGAAGTTTATGAGCGAAGTCCAAATGGGGCTAGTGAAATCCCTTTGGTTTGCCAGTCAATGTCTACCATTCATTCTTTTGGCAACAATAAAGACACACTGGCAAAAGGATGAAGGACATGGGCATATCTCATAGCCAAAGAATGGATGAAGCAGGGCGTTTTTTTGAGAAAATCCGGCAGGCTGAAATCGATTACGCGAATTACTGGTATGAAAATACTCTCTGGGAGTGGGATTTTTGGCTCTCTGTCTCTATTTCTCTCGGTTCTTGGATTATCTGGTTTATTTTCAGGAAAAGGGGAAGTGAAGGAAGACTGCTGTTGGCGGGGATGTTTGTCCTTTTTATTGCTTATGTGCTGGACTTCATAGGAGTAATCATGGGATTTTGGATTTATACCGGCAAAGTAATCCCAATCATCCCGGCTGACATTCCATGGGATGCATCACTGATTCCTGTGACAGTCATGCTCTGGCTTCAATATAAACCAGGATGGAACCCAATGTTAAAAGCGGTGATCTATTCTGCCCTTACCTCTTTTGTCGGGGAACCGTTATTTGAGTGGCTAGGGTTATATTACTCAAAAAATTGGATTCCTTTTTATTCATTTCCCATTTATATCATGATATATTTGCTTGCCCATAGAATCAGCCGATCGAAGTCTTTTGATCCTATATGATCAATACAATGGCATTTAGTTTTTCCAAACTAAAATGCCATTTTCATTTATAATAAAAAAGTAGCCGAAATCGTTATTAAGTTTGGAAGTGGGCCTGCAAATGAGTACTTTTACAGAATTAGTAATTGCGATCATCAAAGAAATCCCAGAAGGCAGAGTCATGACTTACGGGCAGATTGCACGTTTGGCAGGGAGCCCGAGGGGTGCCAGGCAGGTGGTGCGAATCCTTCACTCGATGAGCCACAAATACAACCTTCCATGGCACAGGGTCATCAATTCAAAAGGGGAGATCGGTTTAAGGGACGATGAGTCGTTCCATGTGCAAAAACTTTCCCTGGAAAGTGAAGGAATTGAATTTATTGATGAGAGGACTATCAATCTTCAGGCATATCAATACCATGGCTAAACAAAAACAACCTCCGGATAGAAGGTTGTTTTTTTGTTCAAGGATTTTGAACAGGTGCTGCAGTGTTGTTTGCTTGCTGTCTTTGATTCTTAAGTGCGAAGTATAAATCCATCACGTTTTCGCCAATGACCAAATTGGATTTATGTGTTTCTTTTCCCTGGTAGGCCCATGGTACGATGACTGCCATCGCAATTTCCGGGTTTTCCGCAGGTGCGTAGGCAACAAGGCTCAAATTCATCACTAGCGGCGGTTCTTTCCCGTAGTTTTTACGGAGCGGACCGTCGTAAAATGCTTCAGCAGTGCCGGTTTTACCGGCGGGAGAATACGTTTTGTCACTGAAATAGTTGTCTGCTGTTCCCGACGTCATAACTCTCCTAAACCCTGTTTGGATCCTTTCCAGCCAGTTTTTTTTGTTGTCAATCGTGTTCAAAACCTTCGGGGTGAAATCCATTACGATAGGTCCGAGCTCTCCTGGAGTTTCACCAGGCTCCCGTATTTCTTTTACCATGTGGGGCTGCATACGGTAACCGCCGTTTGCAATCGTTGAAACATACTGGGCCAGCTGCATCGCCGAGTATGTGTCATACTGGCCAATGGAAAGGTCAAGCAAATGTCCTGGCAGCCTGCTTCCACCTTTAAACCCGTGCTGTTCATTCGGCAGGTCAATCCCTGTTTTTACCCCCAGCCCGAAGGAGGCGAAAGAATTCCTCATAATTTCGAAGGCATCATCGCTTAAGTCAAGCGGCTCGCCGGGTGCATAATGTGCTCCTCCAATTTTTATGGCAGTATGGAACATATACACGTTTGAAGACTGTTCCAGCGCAGAGATATCATTAACATCGCCAAGATAGGTCCAGGATTTTTTAACTTGCGGAGTGCCCTTTATCCTGATTCCTGCATCGTTAAATACTTTACCTGGGCTTATTGCACCAGTTTTGAATCCTGTAAAAACTGTGGCTCCTTTAACTGCAGAACCTGCGTTGTATGTGGTTGTGATTGTTCCTAATGCATCGTCCTCCATTTCGGGTTTGCCCGTTTCAGGATTTTTAACAATCCGCTTGCCGGCCATTGTCAACACATCACCTGTACGCGGATCCATCAACACAACATAGGCCCTGTCTAAAAGATGGGTTCCAGGCTCTGCTTTTGCCTTCCATAGTTGATCTTCTATAAATTTCTCGACCCCTTGCTGAAGTTCCATGTCAATACTCAACACGAGGGCTTTTCCTTTTTCTCCTTTAGACACGAGCTGTGTTTCAAGGACATTTCCTGCCTTGTCTGTGATATTTACGATTTTTTCCTTCTGTCCCCGCAGCACGTCCTCGTATTGCATTTCAAGATAACTTTTGCCCACGCGGTCATTCCTGCTGTAACCCCTTGATAAGTAATAATCAATTTTTTCAGCTGGAAGGCCTTTATCATAGCTTGTCACAGAACCAAGAACAGATGCCAGAGTGCTGTTAAAGGGATAAGACCTGTCCCAGTCTGACCTTGTATCGACGCCAGGCAGGACTTCCAGATGCTCGCTCACCACTGCAAATTCTTCAGCAGTGACATCCTCATTTTTTATAATCTGCGGTTCGAACTTATAGCCTTTGTTCATGATGCGAAAGATTGCAAGGACTTCCATATCCTCCTCGGTTAGTTGATTCAATTCCTCCTCGGTAATCCTCGACAATATCAAATCATAGATTTCTGTGTCCTTCAGTTTATCTGCTTTCTGAAGCGCTCTTTCCTTTTTTGTGATCTTTTTCTCAGCCAGCTCACGATTTTTCATGATCCAGTAGTCTTTTTTCTCCCTGACAGGGATGTTGCCGGGTTTTTTGTAGATCAGTTTTGCAAGGTTTGCCGCCACTTCAAGCATTTCATCAGGTTTTGCTCCTTCATTTGTGTATGTAATGGCCTTCCTTGGCGTATTGTCAACAACGGTCTTTAAATTACGGTCAAGCATGACCCCTCGCGGAACTGGATTATTCACGGTAACATCTTCTTTTTTCTCGATTTCACGCTTGTAATTCTCCCCATGGACAATTTGGACAATTCCCAGGCGCAAAACTAGTACCGAAAACAATATGAAGATGATAAAGAAAAGTAGATTTATGCGAAAGGGAGCCGGAGACTTCTTTTTAGCCAAATGCACTTCACATCCTTTTTTTACAGCCAGTTGAAGAAGACGGACCAGTCAATGACCAGGCCTGTAGACGGATAATCTTACCATTATTTTACGGAATTAACTTGGGAAGTGTAAAGGATTTCCTTTCATTTACGAAAAAAGTATGGGTAATAACATGGGGAAAAATCATCCATTATTTAGACGATAAAATGCAGAAGAAAGTTCCGGGTATATAGGAAAAAAATGACTTAGGCAAAGGCAGATATATAACGCTCATGCTTTGACGCTGCTGACGTCTTAATGGAAAACAAACCCAGCTTACCTGGTGCTCGGGACCTTTCGCGGTTCAAAATTTACTCCTTCAGCGGAATATAAAAATACCGCCATTTGCCCATGACCGGCTTTAGCCCTGATAAGAACAGGCTGATTGTATTTATTTTTAAACGTAAAATCAGGTCCGTACCAGCTCACCGTTGCGTCACGGCCTGGAGGAACGTACGGGACACGCTTACTGTGCGAGTAGCGCTCAATAATTTGTAACCCGGACCGGTCTACTGCATTAAACAGAGTAGATGAAACCTGGCAGATTCCGCCGCCGATCCCCTCGGATAGCTCCCCCCTGACTATGATTGGTGCTGGGAGATAGCCTTTTGCTGCTGTCCTCCTGCCGACTGCCTTGTTGAATGAGAATGTTTCCCCGGGAAAAACGACCTGGCTGTTGATAGCCTCAGCCGCCAGAGAGATATTGTGCGAACGTTCTTTATTCCCGCTGTTATAAAAAGTCACATAGTGCCCGAGCAGCTGTATTCCAATATTGGACAGCAGTTCACTGTCGACCTTTGGATATGTAATGATCGACGGAACTTCAACAGACGCCGGGCTGTTGCTATAAAAGTACTTATAGAAAAGTTCCGTGAACGCTTTTCTGTTCAGCATGATGCCAGTCTTCTCGGGTATGATATGCCCGGATGGGCCGACTTTGGCATTTACAGGCGCCTTGTAAATTTGCTGTTCAAGCTGGTCAGTAAATTTTTCTAACTTAATGTTATCAACCATAGGCATACTCTCTAAAGGAGTAAAATAAGTCCTGTTTACAACGGCTATCGTTTCTCCATGCAATTTCACAGTAAAGTTATTTTGCAGCTGTATTTGTTGAATCAGTAATAATATGCCCGCTATCCACATGAATCTCAATTCTCTCACCTCACAATTATTATGGGTAAGGTACTTTGAAATCATGTGATAAAAGTTTCCTGAAATACAAAGTTGGGATCCTCTGATGGCAAATACCCCAAACCATATGACCATTCTTTGACTTTAGCCCAGTAAGTAGATGGGAAGATGAGGAAAAGACGTTTTTGCTTACGGTGGCCGGCATAAGGAAGAAGAGGAAATAACCGTATTCTTGGCGCAATTCATGTGTGCTTTCGTGAAATAATTGCGTTTGAACGCGAGATTCCAATAAATTTTCGCGAGAATAATTACAAATTGTCAAAAATTGTTTTAATTAAATCAAGATATTTATATTTGCTGTAGAGGAATTTCGCATAATATGAGAGAATATAAATTATTAGTGTAATTTTACATCTTTAAAAGAGGGGATATCCTATGGAAATCGCAGCGGTAATTTATCTAATAGTTGTTTTTCTATTATTAATTGGAACAACAAAAAGAGTGAAGTTTTCGTTTGGCGGTATATATGGCGGTATGGTACTCATTTTTGTTGCTGGGGAATTATATATCAAAGCGCAAACGGGTTACTACGGGGATCGCGATGTTTGGCTCGACAGTGGCGCTTCTGAAACACTTGGCAAATGGGTGGTTCCTTTTTATCTGATACTCGCTGCCGCTCTGCTAATTTTGATAAACTTCAGGTTAATCAAAAGAGCACTTCATTCCGATCAGTCTGTTAAATGGACTTTATTTATACTCACAGGTTTTGTTTCAATTCTGTATATCAGCTTAATTTATGTTGGACTATTCATTGTTGCTTTCATGTTCTTTCCGTTTGCGCCTTAATGATTTATCATTGACATGGACGATCGTTTGGTAAAGGAGGGTGCCATGGCTGCCGAGCGCTTCGCAAATACAGTATATAAAAAAGATTTATACCAAGAACTAATTACGATTATCGAGCAAAGCGATCACCTTAAACAGATATTTAGTGCAGCAGGGACAGAGTTTGGTGATTATTATGTAGGGGCAGGTTGCCTTGTGCAGACAGTTTGGAACCATTTATCCGGATATCCCCTTGAGCACGGAATTGGGGACGTGGATATAGTATATTTTGATTCTGCGGATTTAAGCGCGGAAAGCGAGCGGCTATGTGAACAGAGAATTGCTGAAAAACTTGGCAAAATTCCGTATAAAGTAGATGTCAAAAATGAAGCAAGGGTCCATCTATGGTATGAAGATAAATTCGGATATAAAATAAGTCCTTACACGTCATTAGAAGGAGCGGTCAATACCTGGCCGACAACTGCAACTGCTTTAGGAGTCAAGAAAACAATCGGTGGGGATTACGAAATATATGCGCCATACGGTCTGAACGACCTGTTCGGCATGATTGTAAGGCCAAATAAAGTCCAAATCACTAAAAAAATCTACGAAAAAAAGGCCCGGAAATGGGCTGCGCTATGGCCTGAATTAACCATTGTCCCTTGGGACGAATGAGAAAAAGCCACCCTTTATGAAAATGAAAGGTGGCTTCGCCATCATCCCGTTTGTTTTGCTTGTTCCTCAAAGTAAAGAAAAATATTAGTGACCACTTTCGCAAATAAGGCAACCGTGAAGTAACCGAAGAACAAATAGTTTAAGGTTGCTCCGCTGTCCATTTCAAATAGTCCCGCTTCTATAAGAAGCGGCTTAAAGAAGTAGGCAAAGAAAGCAGACAGCAGCGCGAAGTATATATAATAATTTTTCTTGTGCTTCAAAGTCCATTGATATAGCAGCATATACACTACGGGTACAAGAGACACATCAAGGGCAAAACTCGTTGTCAGCATTGGAAACACTTTATATGGATAAATCCATAACCCTCTGCTGCCTCCCAATACATCAATATAAGTAAACAGTACATGAACATTATATCCATAAAACCCGAACAACAGTGCTTTCCTTTTATCCAAAAAGAAATAGAGGGCGATTAATGGAATGACCAAGAAAGCCAAAACAACCCAAAATTGCCACGTGTTAAATCCGGAATATTTGTTCCAGTAATCCACCCAAAGATCAGTCAGCTCTATGTGAATGTGTTCAATTTTATTCAGCATCTTTTGTCTGCTGTCCATAATATTCTCCTTTGTTTTAAGTTCAGGAATATATGGATATGTTGCCATAAAAGATGCTTGTTTATGTGACAGGGCCCAGCGTCTTTTTCAGGGGATTTGCTGTTTATACATGTGAAAAAAGATTCACAGTGTCATTCTTTACTGACTAGGCAAAAACAAGTCATAGCGCTAATCTCGTTTGCCGCTCGCTTGTGATGTTAGCCAATAATTCGTTATTAAGGGTTTTGGCCATTTTTAATGTCAGATCCAAAACTCTTTTTAAACCGTCCTTATATCCCCGTTCAATTGCCAAATCATCACAGCGGATTTCACTATCCAGATTTGCATCTCCGACATGTACCGGATGTGCGATATGTCCAATTTCATGCCAGATGATTGCTTCCTTCATCTCTATATCCAAACAAAATGTTTGATAATCATACACGACAATAAACCATTGGTACACAGGATCTAATGACCGGTAAAACACAGTCAGCAAGCGGCTGTCGATGTCCCAGACATTTAACCACTGTTCACTCTTTAAGCCAAAGGCATTAAGAACAGTTTCCTTGCTTTCCAAAATGGCCACTTTCCCAGGGAGACTGTATTTCAATGGATCAAGCTCCTCGCATACGCAAATCAATTTCATGCTCCTTTACTCATTATTTCCTTTATTAGGGTTATATATATTACAGGTTTCTAATCAGTATTCAGAAAATTAAAATACCTATCGAGATTTTATTTTGGAAAATGCTTACAAAGCAGCTTCTACAATTGAAGCAACTTCATGAAATTAGGTATGTTACTTTAGGGGTGGCCGAACGTTGGAACTGCTATGATTCGCCAGCAAGGGGAACGATATATTGGAATGAGTTAAAATTTGGGGAACAGATAATGGATGCAAAAATCACGTGGATTTGGTGAAGCACATTAATGCATTGTAAAATCACGTAATGTCATACTGAAATATTCGAATTGATTGATTTTTTAGTAATAGGAAGTCTAATATGATTAAACAGGGAAATAATCAAATTTTTTGAAAGAGGTTACATTCAGATGCAGAAAACGGACATCAACTATTTTAGGTTAATTGGAATTCTTGAAGGAATCTCTTATTTAATTTTGCTTTTTGTTGCCATGCCACTAAAGTACTTTGCCAATATGCCATTATTCGTTCAGATTTTTGGGATGGCTCACGGTGTATTATTTATCATGTTTGCAATCATGCTCCTTATTGTGTGGTTTAGGCATCGATGGTCATTGATTTGGGTTATTGGGGCTTTGGTTGCTTCTTTGCTGCCATTTGGTACATTCTATCTTGACTCACGTTTACGAAAAGAGTATGGTCCTCAAAAAATTACTATCAAGACTGGTCCCAATACAAAAATTTGAGTGGAGTTCCTGGGATTCAGGCTTGTAACATATGTTCAAGCAATTTCTTTATCAAATCTAATTTGCGCTTTGGATAAATGATATAGCTTTGAATGATGGGAGGCTTCGTTTTTGAGCGAAAGGATAGTGATTTAAGTTCACCCCTTTGTATGAAAGTGTCCGCAATCACCGATGGCAATAGTCCAATATAGTCACCGCTTTGCAAATATTGGACATAGAGGGAGGCATGGTCGACCATCAAAGAAAATGTATGCTTGCCAATGTTCTCTTCAAACCAGCGGCTATAGTTGGGTCCCCAATCCATATGGATGTAAGGTAAGTCATTTATGTTCGTCAAATCGATTTCTTCCGTAAAACCGCTATGTATATTTGACACTAGCCTGATTTCTTCCTTCTTAAATGGCAGGACTTCGATTTCCGAGAGTGTAGGTGGGATAAGGACGATTCCAAAATCAATGACCCCGTCGAGAATTTGTTGGACAATGTCCCATGAGTGTCCAGTAATGAAACGAAGCGCTGTTCTTGGGTGCTTTCCTTGAAACTCTTTCATGATCGGGAACAGCAGATAATTCCATAGGGAATGCAGGCTTCCTACCACTAGTGAGTCTTCATAGGTTTCTTCCACATTTACTTTTCTTGACCCTTCCTCAACAAGATCTATAATTCTCCTGGCATAGTCCAAAAACTCTTTACCCGCCGGAGTAAGAAGGACTTGCCGATTATCCCTCTCAAATAATCTTTTCCCAAGCGCTTGTTCTAATGCTTTGATACGCATTGTAACGGTTGATTGTGAGATAAACATTAATTCTGCAGATTTCGTAAAATTTTTCGTTTGCGCAACCGACAAGAATGCACGGAGCTGCTGAATTTCCACATCATTCATCCTTCCATTAGTTTTTTTAATTAATGTTATTATAATTATTCGTTATACAAATGACAATGGTACTGGTAACCTTTTCATAGATTAAAAAAATGAAAGGTGAGGCCATGATGAAAGCCATTCGTTTATTACTAGTGAATTCATTTCTTATGAATGTCAGTTTTTTTGCATTTATTCCATTTTTGACTACGTATATAACTGGAAACCTGCAACTTTCTGCAGGTATAGCCGGAGTTGTGCTTATGGTTCGCCAGTTGACACAGCAAGGGACATCATTCTTGTCAGGTATGCTAGGTGACCGGTTTGATTATCGGTTACTGATTACTGCCGGTATGATTTTAAGAGGAGCAGGATTTCTATCATTTTCATTTTGCACTTCACCGATGGAATTATTGGTTGCGGCAGTCATTGCAGGCATGGGTGGCTCATTGTTTGAGCCGACAAGCAAGGCAGCTATGTCTGTTTTTAGCCAGCCTGCTAAACGGGGTCAGATTTTTGCACTGGATAAAATTGTTCGCCATTCGGGGATCATTTGTGCCGGGATATTAGGTGGCATTCTGTTGGAGTTTGAATTTTTCTACTCATCCATAATATGCGGGGGGATTTTTGTTGTAAGTGGGGCAATCACCTTTTTTATTTTACCTGAAGAAAAAGTTGAGGTTCCCAAGCAGTCCTTTAAGGATTCATGGGACAGGGTAAAATCGGATCGGCAGTTTATGTATTTCACAGCTGCAATGATTGGTTTTTGGTTTATGTTTATGCAATTGTATTTGACGATTCCTTTGCATGCTGCCAAGGTGTTTAATCACTCATCCCTTGCGTCTGGTTTGTTTATCGTTTATGGGATAATCATTGTTTTTTTTCAATATCCTTTACAAAAATTCACTAAACGATATTCACGATTATCGGTCATGAAAGCAGGGATGGTCATCATGGCAGCAGGAATGTTACTAATTGGCATGTCAGATAGCTTTCTCATTTTTTGGGGCGGTTTCTGTACTTATGCTGTTGGTATTATGCTAGTGGAACCAACCTCTTATGAATATACTTCAGAACTTGCCCCACCACAATTTTCTGCCAGCTATTTTGGCTTCTCATTGCTTGCAATGGCAATTGGTGGTGGTATTAGTCAAGGTGTTGGCGGGTGGATTTTTGAGCATATGCCTCAAATGAATTGGATCATTGGTACATGTGCGGGAGTTTTTTCGGCCTTCGGTATTCACTGGCTGCAATGCATGACAACAAAACATGCTGAGTTAGGCGAAAGCAGCCACAATTTTTAAGGAGGCCCAGGCAGCCTCAAAATTGTCCGCTGGACGAGTATTGCCAAGCGGCTCTTCTTTTATAAATTGTGTTAATCATTCAATAGATGATGAAGCAATCGGTCCTTATCCTCAAAAAACTGCTTCATAATTTTAAAGTGATTCGTATCTTCGAGTGTTGATTCCCTGATACCATCCTCAGTGAGCTCCAATATTGTTGAAGCGGGATAGGACATGATGATCGGCGAGTGTGTGGCGATGATAAACTGGGAGTTCTGTTTGACTAAATCATGTATTCTCGTAATCATGGATAATTGGCGCAACGGGGACAGTGCGGCCTCGGGCTCGTCCAAAATATAAATCCCATCTCCCCTGAAGCGATTGATAAAAGTAGCGAAAAAAGCCTCGCCATGGGACTGTTCATGTAGTGAAACACCGCCGAAGGAATCAATAACTTTTGGACTTAGACTGTCAGGGTCATTGTCCATTTCTTCTATATTTGACGCCACATTGTAAAAGCTTTCAGCACGGAGAAAAAAACCATCTGCAGGTTTGGCCGCGCCTTTGATGACCCTAATGTATTGTTCCAGGATGGAATGTGATTTAAAGGTTTCGAAGTTGAAATTGAATGAACCGCCTTCTGGATTAAAGCCGAGGGAGACTGCAATCGCCTCTAACAGTGTCGATTTACCCATCCCATTTTCCCCGATGATGAAGGTAACATTAGGGTGTAATGAAAGCTCATTTAGCGATACTATGCTTGGCAGATTAAAGGGATATTCGTTAAATGAAGGGACATTAGTTCTTTTTAGCTGAATGCGGCGTATAAACTGATGGTCGATTTGTTCCATAATATTAACCCCTAGAACTTATTAATAATTTATATTTTATCACTGATATAAAAGTTAGCGGAACTTATATTGACTAAAGATTTTTAAAATTGTAACATATTTCCATGCTAATTAATCGGTGGGATCCACATGTTAAAAATCTTCCTAATAAAATCAGAAATTGAAACGAGCCAAATTCAGGTGTAGCACGTATCAAACTTTGGTGCGTGCGGCCTAATCGCATGGGTATTGATTTTTCTTACCACTGTAAAGATTGTCCTCCTTATTTTTGTGATGACTAGGCAATTATTAAAATTTTCAACCATACACGTCGAATAAATAGCTGTATGGATCCTTGCTAGATTTCGTAGACTGCTTTCTTCCAGCGAACGAAATAGCTACCGAAGACAGAATTAAGATTAAACTGCACAATACAACTAAGCACAATATACCTATTAATGTGACCATATAGCGTTCCTCCTTTTCGTACGGACATCGTAAATTATGAAACGCGTTTCAGAGCAAGAAAAAGTTTTTTCCGAGAGGTGACATCATGGCCAACATAAAGGATATCGCGAAAATGACCGGTGTATCAGTAACAACCGTTTCGCGTGTGATCAATAACCATCCCTATGTAAGAGCTGAAAAAAAGGAAGCAGTCCAGCGCGCGATGGAGCAAACCGGTTATCAACAGAACCTGAACGCTGTCCATTTAAGCAAGGGGAAAACCTTCCTTATCGGAGTGGCTGTCCCATTTTCAAATCATCCCTATTTTGGGTTGTTAGTCGAGGGGATCGCCAGTGAAGCAGTAAAAAACAATTATAAGCTGGTTCTGTTTCAGACCAATTATAAGAAAAAGCGGGAAATCGAAGCGTTGGAAATGCTGCAGCATAAACAAATTGATGCATTGATTATTTGCTCAAGGATTTGTGAATGGAGCATCATAGAGGAATTCATAGCTTGTGCTCCGATTGTTGTATGTGAAGATGCGAGGGGAAGACAGGTGTCGTCGACTTTCATTGACCACTACAAGAGTTTTTCTCTTGCTTTAGAGTATTTATATAAAAAAGGATATAAAAAAATTGGTTATTGCATAGGAAGGCAAACAGGAACCAATAGCAGACAAAGGGAAATGGCATACAGGGACTTCCTGCTCAACATCAATGAGACGTTCCGGCCAGATTATGTATTTAATAACTGTCTCAATTTTGAAGACGGGGAGCAGGTCGTTGAGCAATTAAAACGAATGAGCAACCCGCCTGATGCTTTGCTGGTTTCCAGCGACCAGGTTGCCGCTGGAATTTTAACTTGCTGCCGTGAACAGCATATCTCCATACCACATGATCTGGCAATAATGGGTTTTGACAATCAGCCGATTTCAAAAATCATGAACATCACGACGATTGACGTACCGCTCGTAGAGGTTGGCAGAAAACTATTTCTCCAGGCAATCGATGAAAACGGCAATTTCCATGAAGAAATATCGGTCAAACTAATTGAGCGGCAAACGATATAGGGGATTTTCGAATAAGCAATCAAAAACTAATACTTTACCTTCCGCGCTGTGACCGAATTCATAATGTAGAAGCTGATAATTAACACGAGAACAGCGAAGGTATATAAAAGGGTATGTACCGGATTTTGATAATTTACAATAATGAGACGTATCAATGCAGTGATACCGATATACAGAAAATAGCGGATCGGGAAATGGTAGTCCTCCTGAAAATATTTGACCACCAACGCAATGAATTCAAAGTAGAGGAAGAAATTCAGAATGCGTTCAAGCAGTTCATATTTAATTTCAATTTCCGGACTGAAAATAGCTACTTGAATGAAATAAATGATTTCCTTCCCAAGCAATATACATAAAGTAATGGCCAATAATATCAACGCAGTGTTTAAAGCATGTTGAAGAATTTCGGAAATCTTTAATTTCGGCCATTGCTTTTTCCGATTTCGAGTCATCTGTGATCCTCCTGATGTCTTTTTTGGATGAATTATTATTATCGCCTATTGTGGAAAAATGTCAAAGTGCAACCCTTATAGAAATGATTGCCATGAGCTGTTAAGCCTTGCGAAAGAATAAAAAAGTGTGAGGTCTGCAGTCAGATAAAAAAAGCATTTAGTGCAGGACTTATTGTTTCCCTGTCGGTTACCATTGTTTTGATCATTCGCGGTGATTCCAGTGATATTTTTAAAATATCAGGAGCAATTGGTTTAGCGTCAGTTTTATTATCGGGTTTTTTTATCGGAGCTTTTCTTAACGGTGATAAAATGAGGGAGAATTTTTACTCAGAAACAAATGAGGACCGGTCCAGGAGGATACGAAACGGTGCAAAATTGCTTTTTTTTGCGTTACCAAACCTTGCAGCAGCAATCATCAACTTCTTCATAACAAGAACTTAACCACTGTGCAGCTTAACATTGATTTCCGTATGCGCAAGCTCCAAGCATTGCAGCCCGGAATTAATGTATAATGGGAAATATAGTCATTCTATTATATCCACCAGGAGATCTTATGGAATTTTTAACAGCCAAAGTAGTTTACATTGCACTTTTTATCTTAATCATCCATTGCATAGAAACACTGGCATATGCGGTGAGGCTTTCTGGAGCTCGGGTAAAAATGATCGCCACCGCTTTATCCTTATTCAATATGATGGTAGTCGTTTCACGGTTGGCGAATACGTTTCAGCAGCCATTCACCGGCGGATTGGTTGATACTGCCCCGAAAGAGAACACAGCAGCATTCGTCGAGCAACAGTTCAGGGTAATCATCGGTGCGTCCTCAGCTGGCACTGTAGCCGGAATCATCCTGCTTCCCACTTTTGTGGCAATCTTCTCAAGGGCCATTGTCCATTTATCCGAACAGGGTGGATCCATTCCGGTTTTAGTAAAAAAAGGTATTACTTTTGAATACATTCGGAGGGGTTTAAAACATATCCATCTGCCAAACATTACATATCTAAAAGAAATAAAACTAAAAGACATACCTATTAGATTATTTTTAGTGAATATGATTGTGACCGCTGTGTACACGATTGGTGTATTATCTGCACTTTATGCGGCAATTTTGGTTCCGGAGAGGGGAGCAAGTGCCATAATGGCTTCCGGTTTAATAAATGGGATTGCGACTATCCTGCTGACCGTTTTCGTGGACCCGAAAATATCAGTGCTGGCGGATAAAGTAGTGAACTCCAAAGGCAGCTACACAAAACTTAAGGCAATGTCCATTTTAATGATCACCTCCAGGTTTTTCGGCACGCTTCTCGCACAGCTGCTGTTTATTCCCGGGGCTCAATATATTGCCTGGATGTCCCAGTTTTTTATTTAAGTGATATAAGGGGGTTATTTTCGTGGAGGCAAGGTTTGCAATGAACAATGGAACAGTAACAGCAGTAAGCATCAGTGCGAAACATACGTTTAGCAAGGAGAATGAAGCCTGTATCAGATTGTTGAAAGGGCTTGGAGTCGAGGGTGATGCCCATCTGGGTGAAAAAGTAAAACATCGCTACCGGGTAGCCAGGAATCCAGACGAACCAAATTTAAGGCAGGTGCACCTTATTCATTCTGAGTTATTTGATGAATTAAAAGTGCAGGGCTTTGATGTGTGTGCAGGACAGCTGGGGGAAAATATAACGACATGTGGTGTCGACTTGCTTGGACTCCCGACGGGAACTAGGCTGCATATAGGGGAAACTGCAGTTATAGAAGTGACCGGTTTGAGAAGTCCATGCAAGCAGATAGACCAGTTTCAGCATGGCCTCATGGCCGCTGTGCTGGACAGGGATAGTGAGGGGAAACTCATTCGCAAGGCAGGCATCATGGCAATCGTGCTGGAAGGCGGCATCGCACGGCCGGAGGACCAGATAAGAGTCGAACTGCCTTCAATGCCCCATCGTACACTTCAACCGGTGTAAGAACTGGAAGGCCCGCTTTTTCTCTTAAATGTAAATGGCGATGTTACTGGCATGGATAGAACCTGATCAGGCATAAATTGATTGAAAAGACATTTTTGGAGCATAAAAATGATTAATGAACCGACGCGGTCCTCGATGGGAGGACCGCGTTTTTCTGTTTTCTTAGGATTAGTTTCTGACAATAACACAACTCGTAGAAAAGCAATGATGGTTTTAAAAAAATTATCAATAAAATTACATTTTACATAATTTTGTCTAAAAATCTGTATTTATACTTTTAAACAGAAGCGGTTTCACTGGATTAAAGATGCATGGAACTTTTTGAGCAGCCGCTTTGGCAGATTCCATTTGAAAAAGGAGGCCAGTTGAAGGGAACGGATTTGGTCAACAAATCTATTAAAAGGAATGGTGTGGCTCCAATGAAAACGCAAAAGGACAAATTCAAGAAACAGGCATCTGAACTTTTATTTTTTATGATGGGAATTGCTTTTTTAGTGAGTTTCCCCCTTTCAACTACCCATTCGGTCAACCAGGACATCAAAGTACAGCTTCTGGGGATTAATGACTTCCATGGCCAGATCGATACTTCCAAAAAAGTGAACAACCGGCTCGCTGGGAGAGCAGATTATTTGGCAGCTTATCTAAAGCAGCGGCAAAGCACAAATCCAAATACACTTTTGATACACTCTGGCGATGTGGTTGGAGGCAGTTCTCCAACGTCAGCATTGTTGCAGGATGAGCCTACTATTCATTTCCTGAATGAACTTGGATTTGATGCCGGTACGCTTGGAAATCACGAATTTGATCAAGGTGTCCCTGAAATGAAGCGACTCATAAACGGAGGCAGGCATTCCCAGACTGAGGAAATGTACGGCGTGTTTACAGGCGCCAATTTTCCTTATGTAGCTGCTAACGTGATATATGCAGAATCTAAAAAGACGGTGTTGGAACCATACGTCATTAAACAGGTCGAGGGAAAGAAAATAGGGTTTATTGGTGTCGTATTTTCAGATACTCCCAATATATTAGATTCAAATAAAGTTGCAGAAGTGAATTTTACTGACGAAGCAGAAGCCATTAATAAATATGCAAAAGAGCTGAAGGAACAGGATGTGCAGGCGATTGTAGTTCTTGCGCATAATCCTGGCAAATCGGAGATGGACGGTACAAAGCCAAACGGGGAAATTGTTGATATTGCCAACAAAGTGGACGATGAAGTCGATATCATCTTTGGTGCCCATAACCATGCCTACTTAAACTCTGTTGTGGATGGCAAACTTTTAGTTCAAGCCTATTCCGCTGGTACTGCTTTCGCGGATGTGGACCTTGTCATCGATTCGGTGACAGGGGATATCGTCCAGAAGCATGCTGAAATCATTGTAACCTACCAGGATTCTATGGAACCAGACCGAACAATGACAGATATGATCGCTGCATATCAGGATGACGTGAGTGATACGATCAATAGACCAATCGGGTACACTGGGACTGAGTTATCAAGGGAGCAAAATGAAGCTGGTGAATCCGATTTAGGCACAGTGGTTGCTGACAGTATGCGAAAACAAATGGATACTGATTTTGCTTTTATCGAGTCGGCAGGAATCCGCGCAGACATTGACGTTGGACCTGTTACATGGGGTGAATTGTTTACGGTCCTGCCTTTTGAAAACAACTTAGTCAAAATAACAATGTCAGGGTCTCAAGTGCGCGATGTGCTCAATCAGCAATGGTCTCCAAAAAAGCGTATGCTGCAAATTTCCGGACTGAAATACACATGGTCTAATGATTTGCCAGCCGGCCAGAAAGTAGTTGATATATATCTGCCCGATGGCGAAAAAATACAGCCTGAAGAGGAATATTCTGTGACAGTCAACAGTTTTCTGGCAGCCGGAAAAGACGATTTTTCAGCGTTTTCAAACAGTAAAATTCAAGATACTGGTCCGGTTGATTTGGATGCGCTCATCAGTTATATCAAGACACATACAGGACCATTTGCAGCTAAGATGGAAAGCAGAATCACGAAAATAGATCATGCTCTGGTGGATGCTCCCTCAAATTATGACCTTGGCGTGGTGATTCCGAAAAAACAGAAATAGGGGGCAACGTGATAGAGTGACACACTACATGGTGCACTCTCTCTTTTTTGCTGTGTGGCTTTAACATGTTTCGAAAATGCTAATTGGAACCAATTCTCCCGCTTCCGATCCATAATTATGCGCCAATGACCGCAATAGGAACCACATTCTGAGATTCTGGCCTTTTTTCGTGCGCTAATAACCTTACTATCCAGAAAACTTAACTGCGCTTGCACTGATTTGAATTCTGTTAAAAATACGTTAAGAAGTGATTGAATATTATAAACATTTTTAAAGACCGTTAAACGCATTTAAAGAAACAGTTAACATTGGTTAAGAATCGGATAATCGTATTCTTTTTTTCTGGAAACTTTGTATGATAGTCTTGTAACACCAATTCAAACAGACAAAGGAGACGGATGAAAATGAAAAATCTAAAACAATGGCTTTTAGCATTAATGGCCGCTTTCATGTTAGTAGGTGTTGCCACAGGCTGCTCCAATGACGCTGAAACAGAAGGAACTGAAACTGAAGAAACTGAAAGCACTGAAGAAGGCACAACTGAAGAAGGTACAGAAGAAGGCGCTGAAGAAGAAGGTACCGAAGAAGAAGGTACCGAAGAAGAAACTACAGAAGAATAATTCTAAATATCATACATCGAAGGCAGCCGGACCAGAAATGGGTCGGCTGCCTTTATTATTTTCTGCTGTTTAAACTTCAAATATGCTAAATTAGAAAGATAAGAGTTTAATGGAGGGACAATCAAATCATGACTGTTTGGGAAACAAAATACAAGATGCACACAATTCGGGTAGAGAACACCTGGAAAACTGAGAAGCTGTATGTGGATGGCGAACTCCAGGATGAACGAATCGGTTATAAATCTGAATCCCGTCTTTACGGAAGAATTCGCACTGGTGAAAACGAAACAGAGTACATTAAAGTTTCAATAGGTGCATACTGGTTCACGGTACAATGCCGCATATTTGTAAGTGACCGGTTAGTTTTTTCAAGTGAAAGCTGAGATAATAGTTAGCTAAACCCTTACATATTTTGCGTTTTAATAATCTGCCTACATAATAAATTATTTCACGGTTCTTCGGTCCGAAGAGTCGTTTTTTAATAAATCATAAATAAACATCATGTTTAATTATAACGCCGATGATAAAACTAATAGATGAAATTGTTCTGTACTAAGGAGGCGGCATATGGAAAAATATTTGTTAAGAATAAGAGGAGAAAGCACTATCAGGGGTTATCAGGATATGGAGGAAATTTATGCATACCTTCGCCATCTCCATGATTCACAAGGAAAAAGTGATATGACCGAACATCACCCAATTGGTTTTTATATTTATAAAGTGAATGACGTCATCAGCGAAGTGAATCAGTCCAATATGGATGCGTCAAACAGGGAATCGTTGTTACGGCAATTAGAAAATGATGTTATTCAATTCGAACTCAATATGTATCCAGAGTTAAACGATGTTTTGGAAAATGTCGATGATGTTTCGTACCCGGTTTCATTTTAATAGTTGAAAGCAGCAATGCATTCGGGCTGTGGTCAGGTACAGCCCTTTTGCATTATGATAATAGCAGCCACACTAGGTATAGTGTGGCTGCAAAAGAGTGTTCGGGGTTATTTATTTTCTGTGAAATTTAATACAGTACTAGCCGCATTCATATCGACTTTTAATTGTTCAACAACATCTGCCGGATGATAGTACCCTTTTGAAATCATATAAGTCGATACTCGTTCATGAAGAGTCAGTGCATCATCCAGCTGACTCCTGAGGACGGATCTAACCTCCGGGTTCGCAGATTCCGTCAGTGCGATTGCATAGCTTTTTACGCCAGTTTTCGCCGAGATGAGCAAATCGGTCGCTATGATTTCATCTGTCATCCCGTCAGTGCCAGTAATGTTCTGCATGAATTCATTCATTGCCCATTCCTCCCTATGATAAAATCCCTTTCAATTGCTCGATATGCTGTCTGGACACAGTAACGTCCTGGTTCAGGATGCTTTTCAGTTCATCATCCTGCGCTAATCCGCTCATCGTCGCAGACTTAGTGGTGCATACATTTTTGAACATCAGCAATTCATGAAGCTCAAGCGTTTCATGTACACCAATTGGTTTTGGCATGTTCTTTCCCTCCTTTTTTTGCAACATCAGTTAGTATGAATTCCATGAAGATTTTTTATGTATTGAAAAAAGATATTTTTTCTCGAGTTTTGATGGTACTTTATCAGCCTTTCAATGCCTTTTCCACAGCGTAATTTTCCAAATCCATCTCCAACTCCAATCCAAGAGCAAGCTTTGCCAGCTGTGATCCAAGAAAGGGACCGATCGTTAAACCGGATGCACCCAACCCGTTTGCAACTAATATCCCTTCCCAGCCTGGCAGCGGGCCGATGACGGGGAGGAACCCAGGGGTGAAAGGGCGGAACCCTACTCTTGCTTCTATAAAAGTGCTGTTCTCCATGCCGGGGGCTGTTTCCAGCGCTTTATCAAACACTTCCCGCAAGCCGCACGCTGTAATTCGGGTATCGAAGTGGTCGATATTTTCGTGTGTGGCACCTGCGACAATTCGATGGTCGTCAAAAGCCAAAATATATTGATCACTTGGTGGCATCACGACGGGCCATTTGTCAGTGTTTGCATCTGGCAATTCAAGATGCACAATGTGGGCTTTTTGAAAGGTCACATTAAAGTCGACACCTAATGGCTCCAACAACTGATTAGCCCATGCGCCTGCACAGACAATGACTGCATCGGCAGCCATCGTCTGCCTATCCACAATAACACCAGTAATGCGGGTGCCATCAAACGCCAAGCGGGCATCCCCGCGGAAAAGGGAGGCACCATTCTTTTGTGCCGACCGCAACAGCGCATCGCGGAGTGCACGTCCATCAACACGTGCGGCACCGCTGATATGGATCGCTTTATATCCTTCTGCAAGTGGAGGAAACAATCTATTCGTTTGTTCTTCAGAAAGCCTGGTGATTTCACCGATTTCCGGGGCTTCATCTCTCCTCGCCAAAGCACGGGTTTCGAGCTTAATGAGTTTTTCTGCTTCATTATGTATGCTTAAAGCACCAACTTGGGCATACCCGGTTTGAGTCTCCCCGTCCTGCTCAAGCTCCTGTATCAAGCCCGGGTAAAAACGGGCACCCGCCTTCGCAAGCTGGTACCATGCCTGGTTGCGCCGCTGGGATAGCCAGGGGCACACGATGCCAGCAGCTGCATCTGTCGCTTGTCCTTTGTCCTTCCGATCGACAATAATGACTTCTGCTCCAAGCTTCGCCAGCTGGTATGCTGTGGACGCCCCCAGGATTCCCGCGCCAACCACAATAAATTTAGGCATTGTAAACACCCTTTTCTGCTTATTTTCCATATTTCTTATCTTAACATGAATCAATAAGGTAGTTTAAGGTTCCGTTGATATATAAGATTTCCCCCAGATGGGAGGGTTTTTTGGATATTTTTACAATTTTGATATTGACCCTACTAATGTATTAGTGTACTATCTAAATAGAACACTAATACAACGGGGGAAACAATGATGAGTCCGATACAAGGTTTACTGAAAAAGGATTACCGGATTTCGAGAGTAATGTTTTTAATATGGCTGGCTGTAGTTTTAATTTGTATGGCTTTAGGGCTGGGGCTGTCTGCCTATTGGGCCCAGCCGGTAGGGACGCTACCCGTGTTCGTTTTGCTCGTGGTTGCGCAGTTCGCATTTGCGCCCATCATGATGCTTGTGATGCTGAATATAGAAGCAAAAAACCAGCTCTGGCTTTATAGTCCCCAGCCGGGTTATATGCTTTTGCTGTCAAAGTACGCAGTGATTCTCTCCTACCAAGTAGGCATTCAACTGATTTTATCCATGTATGAAGCTGTCAGTTTATTTTGGTTTGGACGTTCGGCATTTGAGCAGCTGAGCGTGTCAGTTTTCCTGCAGATGATGGGCTATATCAATCTGCTGATCATATTGATGGGTTTCTTTTTTACCAGCTGGACCACTTTTCTTTGGACAGTTTTCCAATATTTAAAAAGCTCGCAACGGTTGCGGCCGTTCCGTTGGATCGTGATCGTCCTTATTTTTATCGCTTATAACTTGTTTGAAACAGTGATAGTTAAAATCGCACCAGTCAAGAAGTGGATTTCCCAATACAAAATTAAGATGATCAGCGATGCGTCACTGAAATATGAAGAAGGGAAATGGAGTGCCTTCTTTGAATCAAGTGAAATGCCAGTTATCCCAATTTTTTACTATATCATCCTGGCATTTATACTGTTTTACGTTTCGGCAAGACTTCTTGAAAGGAAAGTTGAGGTGTGAAAAATGGTCGAAGACTTTCAATCATCGAAACCTATATACATGCAGATCGTCGAGAGAATCATCGTCGATATCATCCGGGGCAATAGAAAGCCCGGCGACAAAATGCCGTCGGTAAGGGAAATGGCGCTTCAAATGGGAGTCAATCCAAATACGATACAAAGAACCTACAGTGAACTTGAAAGGATGGGTATTGTGGAAACTAGGAGAGGCCAGGGAACATTTGTCTCAGAAAATGAAGAACTCATGGATGATATAAAGCATTCACTTCAATCTGAAATTATCAGCACATTTGTCCAAAAGATGGAAGAAATCGGCATCCCCAGGCAGCAAATGATCCAGCAGCTTCAGCGATTCCTTGAGGAGGGCCAATGAAATGACGGTTCAGCTTCAAAATGTCAGCAAGCGGTACGGAAAAAAAATTGCTTTGGAAGATGTCAGCCTTACCTTCAAAAAGGGCAGGATATACGGCCTGCTCGGACCTAATGGCAGCGGGAAATCGACTGCATTAAAGCTCATCACAGGATTGGTTTTTCCTGACCATGGCACCGTGACAGTGAACGGAAATGAAGTTTCCAGGAAAACCTGTGAAGCAGTTGCGTATTTAACTGAACTCGATATGTTCTATGACACGTTCACCGTTCAAGAGACAGTCGATTACGTTGCCAGCCAGTTTGCCGATTTTAACCGGGAAAAGGCAGGAGAGTTACTTAAAGAACTGAGATTGAACCCAATGGAAAAAGTAAAGTCACTGTCCAAAGGGAACCGGGGCCGGCTTAAACTAGTCGCAACGCTTGCACGAAACACGGAAGTGATCCTGCTGGACGAACCATTTTCCGGCCTGGATCCGATGGTAAGGGATTCGATAGTGCAAAGCTTGCTTAAATATATAGATTTTGAGAATCAAATTTTAATAATCGCCACCCATGAAATCAATGAAATCGAACCTTTGCTTGATGAAGCTATTGCCATCTATTACGGTTCTGTCATTGGCCAGGAGGTAGTGGAAACATTGCGGGAAGAACAGGGACTGTCTGTTCTCCAATGGTTTAAAAAATTAGTGACACAAACTGAGGAGGGAGTTTAAAGATGAAAGCTGTACTATCGCTTGAAAATGTCAAAAAAACGATTAAAGGAAAAGAAATCATCAAAGGTCTTAGTTTTTCCGTAAAAGAAGGGGAGGTATTTGGTTTCCTCGGCCCGAATGGAGCAGGTAAAACTACCACTATCAGAATGATTGTCGGCTTAATCGGCATCACTGAAGGGGACATCATTGTCTGTGGAAAGAGCGTAAAAAAAGATTTTGAGGGGGCTGTCAGAAATATTGGAGCCATCGTTGAAAACCCGGAAATGTACAAATTCCTGACAGGTTACCAAAACCTGCTTCAATATGCAAGGATGCATGACGGAATTACGAAAGACAAGATAACCGAAGTAGTCGAGCTAGTGGGGCTGGCCGACCGGATACATGACAAAGTCAAAACCTATTCTTTGGGAATGAGGCAACGTCTCGGTTTGGCACAGTGCCTGCTTCATGATCCAAAGCTGCTGATCCTAGATGAACCGACAAATGGACTGGATCCTGCAGGCATCAGGGAGATTAGGGATCATTTGCGGATGCTGACAAGGGAAAAGGGAATGAGTGTCATCGTCTCGAGCCATTTATTATCCGAAATGGAACTGATGTGTGACCGGATTGCCATCATCCAGGAAGGTGAACTGGTTGATGTGCAGCAGGTCCACGATATGCCAGGCAAGGATCAGGTTGTTTACACATTCGAAACCGGGCCGCTGGGCGAGGCTGCGAAATGGTTGGGCGGCAAATGGAATGCAGCCATCACCGAAACTGGGTTTACCGTTGAAGCAAAACGTGAAGAGATCCCGCTTATCATTAAAAGATTAATAGAATCAAATGTTGATGTATTTGGTGTAAAAACTGTATCCAAAACATTGGAAGACCGTTTCTTTGAAGTGACGGCAAATTAGGAGGGAGAAAACGATGGTCAAATTAATTATCAATGAATGGGCGAAAATATTCAGAAGACCTGGCACGCTTGTCATGCTTGGCTTGATTGTACTGATCGTTCTTGCTATTGGCGGGGTAAATAAATATGAAGAACATAAAAATCCTCCAAAGGAAAACCCGCAGTGGAAGCAGGAGCTGGGAAAACAGCTCGAAACTGACCGCGCCACATTAAATGAAGTGGGTAAAAACAATGCTGGCTTGAAACAGTATTATGAACGGGAAATCGCGATCAAAGAATACCAAATCAAACACGATATAGCACCTGAAACAGACAGTCACGTCTGGTCGTTTGTCCGCCAGGCAAAGGACGCCATTAGTTTTGTCGGATTATTTGTCATCATCATTGCGGCTGGAATTGTTGCTTCAGAGTTTTCCTGGGGAACGATCAAGCTGCTCCTTGTCAGGCCGATCAGCCGCTCTAAAATACTCCTTTCAAAATATATTACAGTTTTGCTCTTTGGGGTACTGCTGCTGACCATTCTGTATACACTTTCAGCCCTTGTCGGACTCATATTGTTTGGGCTTCCTGACAATCCGGTTCCTCACCTGGCTTACGCGAACGGTGAAGTAGTGGAAAGGAATCTTTTTGTTCAGTTAATAGGAGAATATTTATTAGCTTCCGTAGATATAGTAATGGTGGCGACAATGGCGTTCATGATTTCAGCTGTATTCCGGAATGGATCCCTTGCCATCGGGCTTTCGCTATTCCTTTTATTCATGGGTGGAACCATTACAATGCTGCTTGCCAGCCGCTTCGAGTGGGCGAAATACTTCCTGTTCGCCAATACCGACCTAAACGTTTATTTCGACGGAGTCCCGCCTGTTGAAGGCATGACACTCATGTTTTCAATTGTCATGTTGATCGTGTACTTCGCCATTTTCCATGTACTGGCATTTGGTGTATTCCGTAAAAGGGATGTTGCTGCATGACGGAAACAATTAGCTTAACTTCCATATAAACAAATAAAGCTGCTTCGGCAGCTTTTTAATTTGTTTATATGAATGCATCAGCTGAAAAAGAAACCGGTTGATTTTATACGCTTTATATTTAATCATTAAGAATGCGTAGATTCCCCGCCGTCCACATGCAGGACCTGGCCTGTTACGAAGCGTGAATCGTCAGAAGCCAAATATACGTATGTTGGGGCAAGCTCAAATGGATGGGCCACCCGTTGCATCGGATTGAAGGCTCCATACACCGCGATTTGATCTGATGAGAAGCTGGCTGCAATGAGCGGAGTCCAAATCCGGCCGGGGGCAACTGCATTAACACGTATGCCTTGTCTTACAACGTTTTTCGCCAGTGCGCGCGTAAAGCCTACATTCGCGCCTTTTGTGGCTGTGTAATCAATCATCTGCCTTTCCCCAACATATGTTACCACTGAAGAAGTGTTTATGATTGAGCTTCCTGGCCTTAAATAAGGGAGCGCCGCTCTCGTTGCGTAAAAATGGGAGTAAATGTTTACCTTAAAAGTATCATCAAACTGCTCATCGGTTATGTCTGTAAGACTTGGCTGCTGGAACTGGATACCGACGTGGTTGCAAAGAATATCGAGGCGTCCAAATGCCCGGATTGTTTGTTCCACTATGGCGATGCACTGCCTTTTTTCCCGCAAATCACCCGGCATTAACAGGCAGCGTTGTCCCAACTGTTCGATCCTTGTTCTTGTCCGGTTCGCATCTTCGTGTTCATCCAGGTAAGCAATGGCTACGTCAGCGCCTTCCTTGGCAAACGCAATTGCTACTGCAGCCCCAATCCCGCTGTCTCCCCCGGTGATTAACGCCACTTTCCCTTGTAATTTTCCTGTTCCATGGTAATTAGGGTTTTCAATTATTGGCCTGGGCACCATCAGTGATTCCACGCCAGGATGGCGAAGCTGACGTTGTTCAGGGAGATTAATGGGGATTTCTTCATAACGCTTTATTATTCCGTAATTCGGATACATTGGATAGGGCTCGTTCACTCTGTTCGCTTCAAACATTTGCTGCGTTTGCTGAAGCTGTTGAAGTTCCATTTGATTTGCCTGGTTCATTTGAGGCATAGCATACATATTATTATATTGGTTCATGGCCGACCTCCTAAATAAATGAAAAACTTTCTGTTTACCTTATGTTACAAGGGCAGGCGCAGTGCATGGACCATAAATCCACTTGTATGGCCATGGTGTTTCTATGGGGAATAAAAGCACGCAACATGTATAAGGGATTTGAATAGGTTAAAGTGCAGGATAAAAAGTTAAGGAGGCTACAGCTTTGCGATTCGAATTTAATCCGGAAGTAAGATTATTGTTAGTGAACCACTCCAATGAAAAAGTAAGGATGGATTACATCAACCATGCCTGGCCTATGCCGAAGATAGCACCAAGGCCGCCATGCTATATTAATCCACGGTATGAGATGACATATCCGTTGATCTAAAAGGATCGCATAAACCGGGGGTGACATAAGATGCCTGCAAGTGAGAGATGATAAGAGTGGTTGATTTCAAGAATAAAAATAAGACCGCCTGCTAAGACGGTCTTATTTGCCATTATATTTTAAAACGCCTAATCACGCTCTGTAATTCTTCGGCCAAAGATGCGAGCGAATTGGCCGCATTCAAGATCTCCTCTGAGGAGGCCAATTGCTCTTGTGTTGAGGCGGCAACTGCTTCTGAACCGGATGTAGTTGCCTTTGTTAAGGAAGAGATTTCCGCAACAGAGCTTGTGACCATATCAAATCCGGAAGCGAGCTGCTGGGCTGTCGCTGCAATCTCCTGAAGCTGGGATGACACCATTTCAATTGAATCAAGAATATCATTAAATTGTGTAGATGTTTCTGTTGTTATTACCTGGCCGGAGGTAACATCTTCTTTTACATTTTCAATGGCATCTACAGTATGTTCAGTTTCACTTTGGATAACTACTACGATTTCGTTGATTTGATTTGCGGACTTACTGGATTGTTCTGCCAGTTTTCTTACTTCTTCAGCAACGACCGCAAACCCTTTTCCGTGTTCACCGGCCCTGGCCGCTTCGATGGCTGCATTCAGTGCCAGAAGATTTGTCTGCCCGGCAATTTCGTTGATTAGGGCGGTAATATTGCTGATTTTTGAAGCAGAATTTGGAAGTGAGACAATGCCATCAGCCGCACCTTCAACTGATGAATGAATGGATTGCATTTGGTTTACGATCTTATTCACCGAGGAAGCCCCGATTTCAGCCTTTTCTTTTACCCCAGTCGCCATTGCGGCTACATCAGCAGTAAAGCTGGTGATATTGGACAATCCCACCGCGGATTCTCTGAGGGAGATATTGCTCTGCTCGGTCATGCTGCTCTGACGGCTTGCGCCAGCCGCGATTTCCTGCATGGAAAATGCGACATGCTCAGATGTTCTTTTCGATTGTTCTGCATTGGCAGAAAATTCTTCAGATGATGCAGCTACTTGTTCAGAAGAAGATTTTATATTCGCGATTATTTCTCTTATAGATTGTATGAAATGATTAAATGACTGCGAAACTTCTCCTAGTTCATCCTTGTTTTTAACGATGATTTGTTTTGTGAGGTCTGCTTCACCTTCAGAGATTTCTTTCATTTGGTGAATCAATTGTTTTAAAGGTTTAACGATGGAATAGATGATGATCAAGCCAAAGACGATACCAAGAATCGACATGGCAGCCGTTAACGATATTGATAGAATGATAAATTGTGACCGGTTTTCTGCCATTCTTTCCTTATCTGCCTGTGCTTCTTTTCCAAGACTTTCGATATATTCATTAATCTTAGGATCAAGCAGCTGTTTCCGAATTTCCCGTTCTTGTCCAAAATGCAGGGAGTGGGCAAGCTCTTTGTCGCTATCATATGCTTCGACTACTTTCTTGCTGACATCCCAATATGTATTAAAAGCTTCTTCTATTTCTGCGATTCTTTTCTTTTCCTCTGGGCTTAACGCATGCTCTTTTACATACTGTATAGATTTTAAAGTATCATCAGCCTTTTCCTGCATTTGTGCGGGAAAGTCTGGGTCACCTTGGATAAGAAATGCCCTCTCGTCATTTGAGATTCCGGCAAGACGGTATTGTACGTGCTTCAAATGGCTCTCCGCCTGGATGTCATCATTCAGTTCTGCATTTTGTGCATCAGTTGATGTTAACTCCAGAATTGAAAATGTGCCCAGGAAGATCAAAGAACAAATTAATGTTCCCAATAAAATAAATAATTTGGTGCGAATATTCATTTCTGCTGTTCCTTCTCTCATGAAGTATAAATTATGTATTTTTAACAGGTGATAAGTCCCTGGTTTTTTCCTAATAATATCAAATCATATGCTCCATACAGTGTCCAACATACTTGAGACCGGATAATTATCCATTCGGCAGGGGTTTATGTAAATTCAATTGCCTTTTGTATCCTTCCAAACAATTAACTAACAACATATTAGTTTGTGTTACTATTTTCCAGCTTACCATATGATTATGGATTATGATGATAGCTTTTTCCGAAATTGGTCGAATAACAGGAGGGGATTACGTAATTTTATCGAAAATAAAGATATGAAGTTTCAACTATGGTGCGGGGGATTTATTGATGTTTATTGATTCAAAGCATGTCTTATACCAAATATTAATTGTGTTGTTTCCAATTCTTCCAATGCTTATATACCACTTGTTCGTAAACGAGTATAACAGCTTGCGAAAGAAGTCAAAACTGAGCCTGACAATTTTCGTCCTGGTTATGTTATTAATTACAATGTCATTCCCTGTTGAATTTTCTGATGGGTACAGGTATGACTTCAGGATCATTCCTGTTAGCATTTCTTTTATATACGGAGGAACAGTCCCGGGATTCATCACAATTGGTACTATGTTTGCTTACCGGTATTTTATCGGCGGAGAAGGTTTTTACGTCAGTCTGGTCAATTATTCAGTTGCAACCATCGTCCTGCTTTATTTTGTCCGGCGATGTGAAAAATTCGGATTGACAAAGAAAGCAGGCGTGGTCACTCTATTGTTGGGGGTAATTCTCGTGACGAAACTGGCTGCCCTTATTGTAACTGACCACAACAACCAAATTCTATTTGCAATCATTTTTTATACAATCACTTGGATATGCCTGTTGACAGTGGTGTTTTTGATTGAAAATATCAATCAGCAGGTGGCAATACGAAAGGAGCTGCAAAGAGCGGAAAAATTAAACGTTATCAGCCAACTGGCGGCTTCCGTAGCCCATGAAGTAAGAAATCCAATGACCACAGTCCGAGGATTTTTACAGTTAATGACAAGTGACACCAAACTGAATAGTTCCCACAGAGATTATATACACATCGCGTTAAATGAGCTGGATCACGCTCAATCTATCATTAATGACTATTTGTCACTGGCAAAACCGCAAAATGAAGAACTGACATGTGTGGATATATCAACTGAAGTGAGGAAGACTGTTGAATTGATGACATCTTATTCCAATATACAAAATATAAAAATAAAAACTGCCATAGCCGATTCGCTGTATATCAAAGGGAATCAAGATGAAATAAAGCAGGTGTTGGTCAACATCATAAAAAATGGCATCGAAGCGATGGATACAGGTGGATTGCTTTGCGTGAATGTCTTTGAAAAAGAAGGATTGGTCAACATCGACATCATAGACAGTGGCAAGGGAATGACAAAAAACCAGCTAAAAAACCTTGGAACACCTTTTTACACCACAAAAGAAAAAGGCACCGGTGTCGGCCTCACCATTTCCTATCAGCTTGTTCAATCAATGAAAGGAAAGATAATAGTAGAAAGCGAGCTCGGCAAGGGCACAATGTTTACCATTTCATTTCCCAGTATAAATATTGATTCCAGATAATCACGTATCCTTGAAAATAAATGTTTCATAAGAGATTCTTATTATATTTATTAATATTTTCATAATTTTCTAATGCGGATTGTAACGCTACAATTAAGAAAAAGGTAACTGGGGGTAAAACTTATGGAGTTTTCTTTCAAAGCGATCGACCATATTCAATTAGCGGCTCCGAAGGGTTCTGAAGACATGGCGAGGGAGTTTTTTGGCAATACACTAGGTTTCGCAGAAATAGAGAAGCCCGAGGAATTAAAAAAACGGGGTGGGGTGTGGTTCGGTATAGGCAAAGTGCAGATACATATCGGAATTGAAGAACCGTTCATACAGGCAAGGAAAGCCCATCCTGCGTTCGAGGTCGAAAATATTAAAGCATTAATGAAACATCTAAAAGAAAACAATATTGAAATCATCGAAGACAATAATTTGCCTGGGGCAGAACGATTCTACGTAAACGACCCGTTTGGCAACCGGATCGAAATATTGGAATGGATTAAATAACGATTTAGGGAGCAATCTTCAAAGTGAAGGCTGCTCCTTTTTTAAAAAGTTGCCTAACCCCCCGAAACGTTAGAGAAAATAATGCGTCTAATGGAGTAGGAGGGATTGGGATGAAAAAAATTGTAACCGTCACCGGACTATTGCTTTTATTTGCAGCAGTAATCATTTTCTATTCTCTGACGCAGCTTAAGATTGTGAATGCATGGGACGATGATGAAAAACAAATTGTTTTACCCAATAAAGTATGGAGGGTAACTTTTACAGAGAAAATTGATGAAAAAAGCATCAAGCCCAGCCTTGTTTATGTGACCAATGAGGAAGGGGTAAAGCAGAGCAGCGAATTAACACTAAGTGATGACAAAAAGACTATTTACATCAGCCCTCCAAAAGAAGGTTACGAATCGAATTCAAAAATTTATTTGCTCCATATTAAAAAAGGCATCAAATCGGTGCTTGGAAGGGGCTTGATTTCCTCTAAACGTGTGCCCTTTGTAGTGGAGGATACTTTGCCTTCGATAGGCTCGAAAAGCAATTTAAACGACTATTTCCTGACAATGATAAAAGAACAGAAGAAGCAGGACACCGGCTTTTTTGCCAGCCGTGAGGATGCAAAGGTATCAAGTGGGGCGATGTTCAGCTCAGAATCTGCCAAATCCGACTCTGTTGCAAATAACGATGTGTCCCAGACAAATGTACAGGTCCAGGGAGTGGACGAAGCAGATATGGTCAAAACCGACGGCAAACATATTTTCCAGGCTGTGAACAATAAAATTGATATCATCCAAGCGCTTCCAGCGGGCGACATGAAGCATTTGTCCCAAATCCCTTACGACCAATTCTTCAATCCCTCACAACTGTTTTTACATGACGATAAACTGCTGGTTATTGGCCAGAGCTATAAAGAGTTAAATAAGCCCATTGACCAAATGGTCGATGACTCTATGAAGATCGCTCCAATGCATCAATCCACAAAGGCCATTGTATATGATGTGAAAAATCCTGAAAAACCGGCGCAGATCAGGGAAATTGATTTGGAAGGGTCATATCTTTCTGCACGAAAGATTGGAGGCGCCGTCTATCTGGTCTCCAACCAGTATCCGGATTATTGGCTTTTGGAACAGGATGAAGATATCGACATCCGCCCTAAATATTCTGACACTGCTGATGGTACCGGAATCAAGACCGTCGAATATAGGAAAATCCAGTACATCCCTGATTCCCGCCAGGCAAATTATATCATGATTGCCGCTTTTAATCTCGACGAACCAAAGAAGAAGGCCAATATAACAACTTATCTTGGTGGCGGAGACCAAATGTATATGTCGGAGGACAATTTGTATCTTGCAGTCACAAATCATTTCCCGCAGCCAAACCGGGACATGAGCAGCATGGTGGCCCCGGACACGAATATCTATAAATTTTCCGTCGATGGAATGAACGTGAAGTTTCACAGTTCAGCAGAGGTACAGGGTACAGTACTGAACCAGTTTTCCATGGATGAACACGAAGGGCATTTCCGGCTTGTGACGACGAAGGGCTATGCATGGGATGAGAGCAGGCCGTCGTCCAACCAGCTATATATTCTTGACGGAAACTTAAAGCCGGTGGGACAGCTGGAGGAACTGGCGCGGGGAGAACGGATATATTCTGCCCGATTCATGGGCGACCGCATATATATGGTAACGTTTAAAGAAACGGATCCGTTGTTTGTCATCAATGCGAGCGAGCCAGCAAGACCAAAGGTTCTGGGCGAATTGAAAATTCCCGGCTTCAGCAATTACCTTCACCCGTATGACGAAAACCATATAATTGGATTTGGCCAGGACACTAAAGTGATTGCAGACAAAGGATTCGGCTCAGGGACGCGAATCTTGACGGACGGTGTGAAAATCTCCATGTTTGATGTCAGCGACATGTCGAATCCCAAAGAGAAATTCACTGAAATCATCGGCGGAAGAGGGACTTATTCTCCTTTGAACCAAGATCATAAAGCCCTGCTTTTCAATAAAAATAAAAACCTGTTCGCCTTTCCGGTTACCGTTTATCATAACCAGCAGAACAATGAATTCGAACAAACCTTTGCATTTCAGGGTGCGTACATTTATAACATCGACCTTGAAAGCGGGTTTAACTTGAAGTCGAAAATATCGCATGGTAAAAATACTGCTGCATACGACGAATGGGAAAGCAGCATAAACCGCCTTCTGTACATCGGCGACACTTTATATGCACTCTCCCCCGAAAAAATCACTGCCCATGATATGCAAACCTTCGGGCAAATCGGCGAATTACTTATGAAGTGATGGAAGAAATACCCTGTCGGATTTATCAAACGAGGATGGACAGCTAATAATATGTGAACCACAAGGGGTTGTTATCGCAACTCCTATAACTACAAAGAAGCACTGAAATATAGTCAAAACGGCACAAAAGGAAATTGGAGATGCAAATGACGGATTAGGGTTTTTAAAGCTGGAACAAGAGTGGTTATTTTCAGTAAAGAAACAGCTGATCGAAGCATCCAAGCTTGCAGGATAGGCCAGCTTTGTGTCAGCACTGCTATGCTTTACTGTCATTTCTATTTGAAGATAGAGCTCCAAATGTGACGCCTATTTTAACCGGGAATGATATATAAATAATATGTTCTGTGAAAAGTTTGGAGGTGCTCCAGGTGCCAAAAGTTGAGGTCAGAAGACCAAGCATTGAGGACGTTGAAGAGTTACACACCTTTTTCAGGAATGTGATCACTGACATCTTTGCTAAAGAAGGCATAGGTGATAAGCTGGATGATATAGAAGAGGAAATCAAAGAGAAGCATATATACCTAGAACGTGACTTTCAAAGTAAAGGGGAAGACCGTTATTTTTTAATTGCTTTGGATAGTGATAAAATCATTGGTTCAATCGAATACGGTCCGGCCAGCAACCTCATCAGCCATTGCACAAATAATGCTCTAGCAGCCCTTGTTGAGGTAGGTACGGTTTTTGTCCATCCAGATTACCAAAGGCAAGGGGTTGGCAATTTGCTATTGAACACAATTTATCGTTCTTTGCATAAACGGGGCATAGGTGAATTTTGTTTGGATAGTGGATATAGAAGCGCCCAAAAAATCTGGAAAAAGAAATTTGGAGAACCAGATTATTTATTGCAGGACTATTGGGGCTTGGGGTATGACCATATGATTTGGAGAATCCGGCTCAGTGATTTAATTTCATAGTATTACAACGGTTCATGCATGTAGAAGGGCAGGACACTTTGTCTGAGCAAATTGTCTAATGCTACTATAATGTGAGAAGAAACATTTTTATTCATCTTGCATTATTAAAGGAAGTGTAAGTATTGCCTAATCAACTAATAAATACCGATAAAAGTCGAAATGATTTAAGTGCAGACTGTGAAAATTGTTTTGGCCTGTGCTGTGTGTCGTTGCCATATGCAAAATCTGCGGACTTTGCGTTTGATAAAGATGGAGGTATTCCTTGCCAAAACCTGCAACCAGATTATCGTTGTGGTATTCATCATGATCTCAGAAACAAAGGTTTCCGTGGCTGTGCTGTATATGAATGTTTTGGTGCAGGCCAAAAGGTATCGCAAGTTACCTATGATGGAATTGATTGGCGGGATAACCCATCGTTAGCGAAGGAAATGTTTGATGTATTTCCGATCATGCAGCAGCTTCATGAAATGCTCTATTACTTAAATGAAGCGATTGGTTTAGAAGAAACTCAACCAGTTTACAGTGATTTAAAGGCCGTAATAGAAGAGACAGTATTTCTGACTAATCTTAGTCCAAAATCCATCATCAGCTTAAATGTTCCAGCCCACAGAGTGGTAGTTAATGAATTACTAATGCGCACAAGCGAGCTAGTACGCGCACATGTACCGCCTAAGAAAAACAAAAATCATCGCAATAAAATAAGCAAGAGAAGTGATCTTATAGGGGCAAATTTAAGAGGAGCCGACCTTAGGGGAGCTGACTTTAGGGGAACATTGCTTATAGCAGCGGACCTAAGAGAAGCTGACATCAGACATGCTGATGTTATTGGTGCCGATTTCAGGGACGCTGATTTAAGTGGTGCCAATCTCACAGGTAGTATCTTTCTAACCCAGGCGCAAGTGAACTCGGCTGAGGGCGATGTAAGCACTAAATTGCCACCTCATGTCAGGATTCCTGATCACTGGTGCTAAGATGTTGTTGAAAACCAAGCAATAACTCATCCCTGCACCTGAAGACAATGGAGAAACAAGTATTATAAGAATGGATTCAAATGTTTTTTAAATGAAATGAGTAAGGTTTGAACCAGTTTTTTAGTGTATTTTCCAGAAAGAGTGATTATAGTTAGTGATGAAAAAGACCATAGTGTAGTTGGAATTGATATTTAGGCTGAGGACTTAGACGGTCAAATATTTATAGGTTTGAATCGGCCTTATTTATATGAATATTGTGAAATCTTAATTGTTTATACCTTATAAATGGTAAAATATTCATGTTAATGCGGATTTTATTGCATTCTAACGGTTCTTTCGCTTTCTGTTGCTATCCAGACTCGAATAGAAAATAGACTTGATCAGCAGTGGAGCTGAAAATTAGTAGAGGGTTATGAAGACATTGGCAGCCTTACACTAAATAAATATGGCGGCTAGTAATCTGTAGAAGGGGGATATCTATGGGGAAATTTGATTTGGTTAATCAAGACCTGAGTGCACTTAACCCAACTCCAGAACGAAAAGAAACGATAAAAATAAGGAATACGCCCACAAAAAGAAGATCTTGGAACAGATATCTTCTAGCGGCTTTTTTCCTTCTTGTGACCGGGATCTTCGCAGCTGTTCTAATTGCCGTTACAGAGGGGGAAAATGAACGACCGCAGCTTTCAGAAAAGATTACAAACCCTGAAACGGCAACAGAAGCAGAAGAATCCACCGCGACAGCTGAACCGCCACTACGGACACCAGGCCTTGAAGCAGGTTTTAAACCAGAGGAAATGAAAACTGGGAGTAATGCAGAATACAAGCTGCAGCTGAAAATGACTGGGGATAATCAATTTGAGGCAGATGCTTCTATACAGATTAAAAATACTTCTGATAAGAACTGGATGCAAATCATGTTTTTTTTCCACCCGAACCAGATGCTTAAAATGTCCCAAGAGAAATGTTACAGGAAAGTGCTTTCGTGGGCAGTGGATGAATGCCTCAAAAACACGCGTGGTGGAGAAATAAATCTTCAAGAAGTTAAAGTTAACGGCAATCCTGTACAGTATGAACTTACCGGACAGTCTCTCATATTGACTCTTCAAAATGCAATCCAAACCGGGCAATCAGCCACTGCGGATATACACTACACGTTTTCTATTCCTTATTTATTGCGTGAAAATGGGAATTATAATTTACTCCAATGGCATCCCATGCTTCCAAATTTCCAAAATGAATGGATCTTTAATCCATATATCAAGGAAAAAGATTCATATACGGTGGATCATTCACCCATTGAATTAAGCTATGACTTATCTAAAAACCTCCAGCTTGTTTCTTCTTCCGATTCCGATCCACCCGGTGCAAAAAGCAAAGGCAGTGTATCAGGTACACAGCTGAAGGAAATGTTTATCATGCTTCTCGATGGACACGCCATGAAAGAAACGAAGGTCAATGATATCCAGCTTCGTGCCTTTGCCATGCCGCAACATCATGAGAAGATTGATGGAATGATTCAGACAGCGTCAGAAGCGCTCGCATTTTTTGAAAATAATATAGGGAAATATCCTTATAAGCAGCTTGATTTGGTTATAACTGATAGCCAAACAGGGAACTATCCCGGTGTAATTGTTTTACCCGGAAGTAACAAACCTGTAGAAAACCAGTATATCTCCGTGGAGGAAAGCTTAGAGCATGCTTTAGTACACGAAATAGCCCAACAATGGTTTTATGGGCCTGTCAACATTGACCGGCATACAGATGCCTGGCTAAATGACGGATTGTCAGAATTAAGCACTTCACTGTTCTTTCTCTCCGAAAAACAGAAAAGTGAACAGGAAAGCTTTGCTTTTGCAAGTGAATATTACGAGTTTATTGAGCCAAGAGAAAATGCTTTTAAGTCAAATCTTCCGATTGAAAATTACTTAGGTTCATTAGGAGGGATAGTAGGGCATGTACAGGCCAAGCCAGCTATATTGTTATGGGAAGCAATCAAACCGTGTGGCGCGGACATGGTGGCTTTACAGTTCTTATCTGACTATTATCAAACGTATTCTTACAAAAAAGTGACGACACAAGAATTCATGCGGTTCACAAAAAGCTACTTTAATATAGATTACGCCAAATTTACTGATTGGCTTTTTTTCGATCCACATTCGGTTTCAGAGCTTGATGATTCTATTAAGTTATAGTGTAACTGAGTAATAGAAACCAGACTGACTGACTGACTGAGTGAGTTAAAGGGAAACTGAGCCAAAGGGCAAGCAAACAAGTGTATCCAGTAAAGCTGCCTGCTGGCGCAGAATTTCATGAAACTTGCGGGGGAGATATAGGTGAACACTACGTTATATGCAGCAGCTAAAGAAATGATTAACAGATGTGGAATCACAACAAGGGTTGCTACTGAAAGGGAAATACATGAAACCAAATCGAATTTGGGTGATATTATTCCTCCCTGGCTTACATCATTAATCCTGAACATGCCTATCTGTTCCAGCACTTTAATTGTTCCTGTTGAGGCCGAAGTTGAAGAACAGTTTAATCTGCAAATATAATCGAGGAATGTACTTTAGCGGTTCCAGGATGTGCAGTATTAGAAAAGGGTGATATTTGTATTGGAGTAGAAATCGGCATTGGAAAACCTTATGCCATCAATATAAATGAGGGCGATAACCCTCCAGTGTACTTATTGGATCACGAATACAGAGAAGAAACAAACATTACTGCCACTATAATGTTAAATCGCCGGGGACGAAAAACTACCCCGGCTTTCGTTGGTAAACAAATCAAATCTATAATGGTTTTACAGGTACACATATTTCACAAAAATGGTTGTAAATCATCTCGCTACTATATCTCTCAATTATTGGTTTATCGTCAATTTGGTATCCGCGGTTTTGTATTGCTGGTAAAATTTCAGCCCATGCTTTTTGAATATCTTCCGCTGTATGTTTTACTTTGAAAATAAGATAATCTCCAGCTGGTAGTTCAGCTTCGCTAATTGAACTATCAATTTGGCAATCGTCTGGAATTACAATGCAAGCATCATATCTGCAGTTTTCAGGAATTGTCGTTTTCGGGTTATCTTGCGGGATTCCGAGCATTATTGCCGATTCATCAAGTAGATTGTTCTCCTTAGCCCATGTTTTTAACCTTTCCATTGCTTGGATGTTGACAGGACCATATGGACCGACTTGCCGCACATACCCAATACGATATTTTGGAACAGTTTCGACTTTAATGTTCATATTATCTTTTTCCTTTCTGTATTAATTTTTGTACAGTTCGAATCTAACATGATATAAAAAGATATTCATTCACTTTTTTAAAATTGCAAAAAATCTCAACACAAAGCGGTATTCCAGATACAAATGCTATTCTGATCATTCTGTTGAATGGTATAATATGGATGAAGGTGGATTTGGAGATTGAGGAGGGTTATGCGAGGCCGATAAAAAATCCATTAACGATGCCATGGAACATATGCGAACCATTGAGGGTTACCCGACTGATGTAGATCTGAAATCATTGCCTAAAACATTAAGGTATTTTGGTTATTTCTTTATTGGTTTCTTTTTTTCAACTATTATTTTCATCATTATTGCGAACCTATTTAATTAGGGGGCATCACCGATTCCAGCGGCTTTTCTTGTTAAACTAACGTAGCTTGCATTAGTCCGGATGAAAACATATACCGAGTTGTTTTCATACTTGAATATCCTGGCAGCTTGCTAACAAAAAAAGACTAACCAAAAAATGATTATCCCGAATGAAGAAGAAAACTAGTTGTTTTCAAATTTAACATGGACAAAACCCCAGGCCATTGCCCATGCCGCTAGAACATCTCCAATAAAGGACAGCAGACCGAGAATCCATAATGACCAACTCCTTCAACTTAATCTTTATATAAGTTGAATCATTAATCCAGATGTTCTGTTATTTATGACGTTTATATTATTCGCCAAAACTTTTCAATTAAGTATTTTTAATATCTTTGTACACAATGAATCTATTATAATGTGATACAGAGAAGATTATTGGAGAGAGCATATGAAACGCACACCGAAGAGTCCTAAACAGAAGAAGAAAATTCAACGAAATTTTAATATTGTCCTGGTAGTATTCTCAGTCCTGTTCGCCTTTATCATAATTGATAAATCAATACAATTATTTATTCAAGATCAGGAAAAAGCATTTTCACCTGTTGAACACGTTTTGGCTGGTGACGTCCAAAAATATACACCTCTGCTCCAAAGAGAATTGAAATTGGTCAATCTTGAAGAATATACGGTGGTGCTATCTGCAATTATGCAGCAGGAAAGTAAGGGGAAGGGCGGAGATCCAATGCAAGCTTCAGAATCTGCCGGGTTGCCTCCCAACACCATCAATGACCCAGAGCAAAGCATCAAACAAGGTGTTAAACATTTTCAGCGTACAGTCACTTATGGCCAGCAGAAAAAAGTTGATTTCCAAACGATTATCCAAGCTTATAACATGGGAATAGGCTATATCGATTATGTAGCGGCAAACGGAGGGAAACATACAGAGGAGATCGCCAAAAATTTCTCTATGATGCAAGTACAAAAAAAACCGAACACCTACAATTGTGGTGGAGACAAACAGAACTTTCGCTATCCGTATTGTTATGGGGACTATACATACACCACAAAAGTAACAAAAAATATTGAAACGATTACTGTAAGCAATCCAAACTACGCCGGCAAATTAACAATAGAAGGGTCGTTATAGGGCAGGGAGAATATGAGTGATCTCGATTAGCCCTACATAGAGAACAGGAATATCAACGACAAGAGGGAGCTGCTGTCGCGGCTCCTTTTCTTTTGGCAAATGAAGGGTCATTCCTTTATTTTCAGTGAAATAAAAAGATATAATGGGTATGATTAAACGTTTGTCGGGGGTAAAACAATGAGTGATAAAGATAAAGCGCTGTACAATTTTATTATAAAGAATTCAGACACCATCAGTGAACGCTGGTTTAATGAAAGGGAGTATAAACAGGGTTCCATCTATTCCAAAGATGCGGATGCTTCAGTTCAGAAAAGATTGAAAGAGCAGCATATGTACACTATTGATACAATTGCCTGCGGTTTTTTGGAAAATAAAGAAGTTTTCAATCGGAAAATGGAGCAGTGGACAGAAGTGGTGGTCAAAAGCAGAGTGGAATTTGACACCCCCATCTTTGAAGTTTTGGAAGCGCTCAGCAGGACAAGAAGGGTCATTTGGAACTTTGTCGAAGAATACATATTAAAACATGAAGAGATTCACAAACAGGATATTCTGAGGTGGAGTTCTGTCTATCATACAACCTTGGACACATTAACAAATCAATTTTCAAGGAGCTATTACTTAGCAACCAGGAAGAAGCTGCTTGTGCAGCAGGAACTCATTGATGAAATAAACAGTCCAATAATCCCAGTTATGGACGATGTTGCAGTTTTACCTCTGATTGGCCTTATTGATGAGGCACGTGCGGAATCTATATTTGAAACCATTCCGGGAAAATGTGCTGAAAAGAATATAGCACATCTTGTAATAGATGTATCCGGTATGAACAATATAGACACATCAGTTGCCCACAAGCTATATCAGTTAACAGATGTAATCCGTTTACTGGGAATAAACTCTATAATAGCCGGAGTCAGGCCGGAAGTAGCCCAAACAGCCATAAATTTGGGATTTGATCTCAGCCATCTAGAAACATTCAGCGACCTAAAACAAGCACTCCGCCACTTTGGAATAAGAAGATAATCATCCGACACATAAAAAAGAGCTGCTTTTGAACTGCACCCCAGATTTTAGACACAGTCTAAAATTTGCAGGTGCAGTTCACTTCCATTCCAGCTCTTTTTGTTTTGCAATGATTCAGATATGTTCCAGTGTTTTGGCGAGCAATGGTAGAGGATCTAGCCTGTATGAAAAAGCTTGCACCCATAATCATGACGTCACAGTATAAATGGGTTTTGATTGGGCATCGATGCATTTTGGACAGGTCGTGCACTATATTGATTTACAGGAGGATATTGATTACTGCCGTATTCATTTTGATAGCTATAGACATTCGGTTGCGCAGGTACTGTCACCGGCGAAGAAATCCGTTGTTCCCATCTGCGGTTCGCTGCATAAAACTGATCTTCCAGAAACCCTGCCTGTTCATGGGTCAATTCTAGAACGATTTCATTATCGGTATCGTCAAATGCTCTTAGCAATACATAGCTTTCATTGTCACGGGTGACATTGCCGACTCTCAAGTATAAATTTTTAATTTCAAATCTTACTCTCATTCCGTCCATAAAGAAACCTCCATACAAAAATAGTCATCAGAGGTTAACATTCACGAAGCAGGAAAGAAATATACAGTTTAACCTTCTTCTTATTCGCTGCACAGACTTTGACCAGTCACCAGCAACATCCCCCCGTTATCCTCTATCAGCGTTGTGTCCATTCCCATTACTTTCATAGTAAAAATTCTTTATTGAAAAAAAGAGTGATCTTTTGTGCAATCATATGTCATCATGATTTAAAATCAGCGGACTTGTGAGAGAGAAACTTTCTTGGGGTTACAGTATCAATCCTTTTGTTATTGAAATCACGGAAATAAAAGTGTAAAATTACACTAATAATGGTGTTGTTTACATTTATTAGTTTACTGGATCTGTAGTAAGTGACGTGTCAACACATCACTGTTTACTTCGTCATTACCGAAGATAATGAAATATTCTGGGGTGCGGCTTGTGTCTGATGAGATGGGATTACTATTAACGATTGTATTAGGTATTGCTGTTTTCACTGTAATTAATTACTTTACTTTTAAATACTCACAAGGAAATTTGAAAAGACGTTTAGGGGCGGGCATTGTCTTTTTGCTCATCACTCCACTGATCTTTTTTGGAACTTTATTTTTTGTTCTAATCTTTGATGAAAGTGGGTGGGGTGCTGGCATTATGGCTGTAATTTTTTCGGGTGTTTATATTGTTAACGGGATCATCGTATTAATTTCTTCGATAGGCTTAATGAAGAAATGAACAAAACTGATAGATCAGCAACTTTATTTCCTCTAACACTAGGAAAATTGGCGGAAACCGAGTTCTGCGATGTTTTCTATGTTTGCGCAAACGATTTATCATGCTTTTCATCATGACACTATGTTTACTAACTTTGCAGTTTTTATATATCGAGCAATTTATAGCGGTTAAAATTACAATGCGAACTTAAGAAATTCTTAAGAATTTCTCTGACTTGATATTAAGATTTACAGTTTATTATTTAGTTATTGGTAAATGCTGCTTGAAAGAAGGCTGAAACATGGACAATTATTTTGTACTGGTCGTCGATGATGAAGAAGAAATCAGGGATGCTATTGAAATATACTTGAAAAATGAAGGGGTCACCGTCCTAAAAGCGAAGGATGGGATTGAGGCCTTGGAAGTTTTAAATGAACACCCAGTCCACCTAATCATTTTAGATATCATGATGCCCCGGCTTGACGGAATCTCTGCCACATTCAAAATCCGGGAGAAGCAAAATATTCCGATCATCATTTTAAGTGCTAAAAGCGAGGATACAGATAAGATTTTGGGCCTCCAGGTTGGGGCGGATGACTATGTCACAAAGCCGTTTAATCCGATGGAGCTTGTAGCCCGCGTGAAGTCCCAACTGAGAAGGTACGTGGCTTTAGGTACATATGAAGGTATAAAAAAGATGATTGACCTCAATGGCCTTACATTGGACCAGTCAGCGAAAGAGGTTAGGGTCCATGGGGAAGCAGTAAAGCTTACTCCGATCGAATACAAGATTGTTGAACTGCTTATGACAAATGCCGGGCGGGTGTTCTCCATCAATGAAATCTATGAACGGGTATGGAAGGAACCATGCTACAACGCGGAAAATACAGTAGCGGTCCACATCAGGAAAATCCGTGAAAAAATTGAGATTGACCCGAAAAATCCGAGGTATCTGAAGGTGGTATGGGGAATTGGATACAAGATGGAAAAATAGCTTCATAGCTTGGTTATGGGCTGCCATGTTCACGTTTGGCATCAGCGGGATCTTGACTTTGTTTGCTTTTGGGAGCGATTATGTCCATCGCGATTATTTTCATACTCCAGCATTTCAAAGTGAGATAGAACAATTCGCTCATTATGTAGGCATGTTCGAGCTTAACGATTTAACGCTGGAGGAAGCAAAAAGGGCCATTACTGTTACCGAAGAAGATATTAATGAGCATCGGTTTCGTTATGGGGATTTAAATACACAAATTACTAATATTAAAAATCAATATGAACCCCAAATCCAGCAGGCTAAGGCAACAGATAATCAAGAGGCTGCCGATGCCTTTACACAGGAACGCGATGCGAAGATAGAGGATATTACCAATAATTTCAAAAATGACGAGCATGTCCGGCCGAAGGTGATCAAAGAAAAGGAACAGAGAATAGAAGATTATTACAGGGAGAGGGAAAACTACCGCCCGGAGTTTTTACGGTACAAAGACTCATTTCAATATCATTTTAAAAACAGTGCAACAGGTAAAGTGTATACGAATGTTGATAGATCAAAAGATGATTCAGCTGGCACCTTTATTAACGGGAAAAACATGCTCTTTTATCAACACTTTTCAATACCGACAGACTTTTTAATGAATAATGGCTATGGCTTTGTTGGAAGTGAAGAAATCAAGGACGCATTAGTCTCAGAAATAAAAGGGACGTTTGAAGGACGGATTGGGGTCGCAAAATCAATGCCTCAACCGAGCTGGATCACTGACGCGCACCAAAACTATAAACAGGAGCAACTGATTTTGCTCGCCTATACCGTTGCAAGTGCTGGCGCCCTTATTTTGTTCTATTTTCTCATGAAAAAGAGCAAGGCTGTCCCGGCTGTTATTGAAAATGTCCGGCCTTATTACAACAGGCTACCATTTGATTCAAGATTGGTTCTTTTCCTATTAATAAGCATTGGCGCAGTGGCATGTTTGATGATGGTCACAGTCCGGTTTCATTCAATTAATAATAATCCAGTCGTTTTCGGTACGGTAATGTTTATCGTTCTTGCCATTTCGTCGATTTTTTGCGGACTTGCGCTGTTACAAGGCAGATTGCTTGCCCCGGAATTTAAAAGCTGGCGGAACATTAAATCACAATGGCAAAAAGGGCTGTGGAATAAAGCATGGCAGAGTGTGAAGGAATCGTTCTTCAACCTAAGTGTTGGAACACAGTTAATCGCCGTTTTTGCATTAGTGTTTGGTCTGGGCCTGACGGCTGCCATGATCATGCTGGATCCTATATTTCTTTTCCTGTTCATCGTGCTGCTGGCGCTTTTGGGCATCCCGTTGGCAGTCTTCATGGTAAAACAAGTAAGTTATTTTAACCGGATCATGCAGAAAACGGATGAACTGGCTGCGGGAAATCTGGGGCCCGACTTGCCGGTGACAGGGAAGTCCGTGCTCGCAAAGCACGCAGGCAAAATAAATGTATTGAAGCAAGGGATGAAAGTGTCGCAAAAGGAGCAGGCAAAGAGCGAACGCCTAAAAACAGAGCTGATCACAAATGTAAGCCACGACCTGCGGACACCATTGACATCCATTATCACTTACACTGAACTTTTAAAGACAATTGATTTATCAGAAGACGACCGCAAAGCCTATCTTGAAATCATTGACAGGAAATCGAAGCGGTTAAAAATGCTCATTGAAGACTTGTTTGAAGTATCAAAAATGGCGAGCGGCAACATTCAGATGGCAAAAGAAAAAATTGATTTAGTCCAGCTTTTGCAACAGGCACTAGCCGAACATGATAATACCATAAGCACCTCAACCCTTCATTTCCGGGTAGCCAATCCGGAAAAGCCAGTGTACGCAATTGTCGATGGACAAAAACTTTGGCGGGTCTTTGATAACCTGATCGGCAATATTCTTAAATATTCGCTGGAGAATTCACGCGTCTATATTTCCGTAAAAACATTAGACGACCAGGCATTGATCACTTTCAAGAATGTTTCGAAATATGAACTCAGTGAAAACCTTGGTGAATTGTTTGAACGGTTCAAACGAGGGGATGAATCACGCCATACGGAAGGATCAGGGCTGGGACTTGCAATTGCGAAATCCATTGTTGACCTTCACGATGGCAGCCTGGACATTGAAGCGGATGGTGATTTATTTAAAGTTTCTATTGTATTGCAGGCAGAGGATGAGTAGATCCTGATAGAAAGATATTCGAGAATACAAAGGGAGAGAGAAACATGGAGAGGACAATCGATTTTTCAGAGTTGTATTCCCTATATTATAAACGTCTATTTTGCATAGGCTATTCGATCACAAGGGATAAACATCAGGCAGAAGATGTCGTGCACGAAACTTTTATAAAAGCTTTTAAAAAAGCGGATACGATAGAAGATGAAAGCAAAGTGGGCGCCTGGCTGTCATCCATCGCTGCCAGGACCGCGATCGATTTTATCCGGAGGGAAAAGAAAAAGAAAGGGATACCGATGGAGGCTGCCATGATTGAATGTTTAGGCATCCAAATGACGCAAGACGTAGAAGAGGAGGTCGAAACAGGTTATTTAATGGGGCAAATCAATACTGTCATAAAAAGACTGACGCTCGAGCAGCAGGATGTGCTGATGTTAAAAATAAGGCATGGCTTAACAGAAGCGGAAATAGCCCGCCATCTTAACGTGAAGCCCTGTACAGTGAAAACAAGATTTTACAGGGCACGGAAAAAGCTAAAACATCTCTTTTTTCTTGAACAGAACACTGCTTGAAGTTGGAATATGCAATTAAAAATTATCGTGCAATAACTATTGAACCACATGCATCATTGATCTTTTATTCGCCGGATCAATGGTGCAGTTTGCGTTCGGGGGGAAGATCCGCTGTATAATGAAAATATTATGATTCTATTTTGAGGTGATATGATGAAAATAAAGGGTTTGAATCATTTTTTATTTTCAGTTTCAAATTTGGAGAGTTCTATAGAATTCTATCAAAATGTTTTTGATGCGAAGCTGCTGGTTAAGGGAAGGAGCACGGCGTATTTTGATTTGAATGGGATGTGGCTTGCCCTGAATGTGGAAGAGGACATCCCTCGTGCGGAAATTAGCCAATCGTACACCCACATCGCTTTTTCAATAGACGAAGCAGACTTTGATTGTATGTACAAGAAGCTAAAGGAATTGAATGTGAACATCCTTCCAGGCCGTGAAAGAGATGAAAAAGATAAAAAATCTGTATATTTTACAGATCCTGACGGGCATAAGTTTGAATTTCATACAGGTACATTGCAAGATAGATTAGAATATTATAAACATGAAAAGAAACATATGGAGTTTTTCGATTTGTAATCTTGATCCTAAATGAAAACAGTTGAATATATGGGGAATAATAACGGACGGTATTCGTATGAGAAAATGAAGGGAAGTTCGTTAGATGAAACAAATTTTCTGTTGTTTGGCTGTTTGCATGTTCTTGCTTACGTCATTCTCATTGGCGTCAGGAGAATCAACAGTAATCTTAAAGGAAGCATACGTCAAAAACGATACTTTATGGATGAAAATCGGAGAGAGCGAGAAAAGAATCTCGAAGGGAGATTCTGCTGGATATCCAAAGTGGTCATTTGATGTGAGCTGGGTTGCCTATCTTTAAAGGAGAAAAAAAGCTGACATTCCCCTGTATGAAGGCGAGCTTTGGCTTTACAACATCCATCAAGATAAACATATCAAAGTATCATCAAATATAACACCAAATTATCAATGGGCATCAGACAAAAATAGGATTGATTTTCAATCTAGAGACAAGTTGTATATCGCCGATGTTCGTTCATTAAATAGCATTGCTACTGTCGGCTCTGGAATTGCCAATTTTCATGGTTATAAGAACAGATTGGCAAATAGATGTAAATAAAGTATTACATATCCAAAAGAAACACTTTGTTATAACACAGTCAATGTGTTTTCTGTAGTATTGAGATTTACAGTGGCACCTATTGGGATAGCAGCTTTATACAAACCATGGCCTGTAGCAAGGTTGACCATCAGAGGTTTTCCTAACGGGATTAACAACTGATCAATTAAGTCTTGGTACGTTGTCCGATAAGAAACAAGGCAATCCGTACATTGTCCCATGATAATTCCAAGGCAATCCTGGAATTTACCGGACATCAACAGTTGCGTTAAATACCGAAAAATCGTTGTAGAAGGTGTATGGATTTCTTCTAAAAAGAGTATTTTTCCTTTTGTATCAATCTCATATGGAGTGCCAAGAGTATTGACTAATGAAGTCATATTGCCACCCGCTATTGGGCCAGTCACACTTCCTGGTACTAAACTCCTCAGAGGCATATCCGGTGGATTTTGGATTGTTCTGGGAGAAACCAATGTCGAGGTTGCCTCAAAGAATTGATTAAAATTATAAGCAGGTGTCTCTGGCCTGAAATCAATAAGCATCAGGCTATGGAACGTCATTAAATTACTGAATTGATACAAGCTATTCAGCAGTACTGTTATGTCACTATAACCAGATACAATTTTAGGGTTCTCTCTAATAACTTGATAATCCAGATACGGAAGAATGGTCTGAACCCCTGTCCCTCCTCGCGTTGGCATTATCATTTTGACTCTCGGATCCCTGAACATGTTCATTACATCTTCGGCTCTTTGCTCGGCCGGTGCAGCTACGATGCCTTCATATGAATAAACGTGCCTTCCGAAAATTACATTAAAGCCCAGATCTCTCAATGTTTGTGCTCTGGCATTAATAATATTTGCATCAAGAGGGCTGCCGGGTGTAACTAATCCAATCGTGTCTCCTCTTTTCAACAACGGTGGCCTTATTGCCATATTTTCTTCACCCCGTATCCTCAGTCCCTTGCCTGTGGCCTGGTGGTGGTATAATTGTTTTTCCGAAGCTGTTCCAAATACTGCTGCAAGGCACATTACTAATAAATATATGAAAAGATATTTATTTTATGATCAACTTATTAAATAAATATGTGGACAGTAGAGAGATGATTGTTTAAAGGAGAAAACCTCCAAGATAAGAATCAGTTTCATCGGAGGGGTTTCTAACCACACCGCGCTGACAAAAAAGGAATTAAATGGAAATTTACTGATTGTATTTATGAGAGAGTTTCCGGTACATTAGTAATATATTACTTACACTTTTTCATAAAACTCTCTTTGCACCAATAAATTTCGTATTCCAGTATGGTTCTAAATCTGAAACGGTAACCTTTTTTCCTTGGCGGTACGTATGAAGAATTTTATTGTTGCCAATATACAACGCCACATGCCCGACTTTATCAATCCCTTCTTTATCATTTCGTTTACTCGTCGTGAAGAAAAGCAAGTCGCCTTTTTTCATTTTTTTAAAAGGAACAAGTTTGCCTGCTTGAAATTGCTGGCGGGAATTTCTGGGGAGATTGATTCCATGGACATAAAATATATACTGAACAAATGAACTGCAATCAAAATTTTCTGTTTGATAAGGACGGGCATTAAAAACATATGGAGTGCCTATGAAGTCAAAACCTGTGGTTATTATTTTCTTTGCTAACATAACAAACCCTCTCTGAAGAAGCTTTTGATACATTATATTACTGGTGAATTGGATGGATTGGACGAGGTTCTTAGGGGAAACAAATTATTCTGTAACCCTTACATAAAATTCAAGCATATTAAAACCGGGCAGTCAGAGGATCAAATAATTAGATGCACCAAAAACTTTAATGCTGGCGAAGGCATTCGAACCTGATTTTAAAGATCATTAGTGTAAGTGAATTCGTCGCGAATGAAAAACGATTAGAGCAATAACCACTATAATGATTCATTGGGAGGGGAAACTATGGTGATGGTCAAGATTGCAGCCTTATTCAATTTTGCATTTGGATTATTTCACTTATTCTTTTGGAGATTAATTACACTGGAATGAGCAGCTCAAAGTTCAGCAAGTTCTCATGAAACAAAGTTTTATAGAAAAGGGGAAACACCTATGATTCGCAGGTTTCTTTCGTATTATGTTCCGCATAAAAAACTGTTCATGCTTGATTTTAGCAGCGCCATTGTTGTGGCAGTGCTTGAGCTGGCGTTTCCGCTGGCTGTCCAGTGGTTCATAGATTCGCTTTTGCCAAGTGAAAACTGGGAGGCAATTTTGTCTGTCAGTGCCGGCCTGCTTTGCCTGTACCTGCTCAGCACATTCCTGCAATATGTAGTCAACTATTGGGGGCATATGCTTGGCATCAACATTGAAACGGACATGCGCCGACAGTTGTTCACCCACGTCCAGCGCCAATCGTTCCGTTTCTTCGACAATACCAAAACTGGCCATATCATGAGCCGGATAACAAATGACTTGTTTGATATCGGAGAGCTGGCCCACCATGGCCCGGAGGACATGTTCATCGCCATAATGACGTTTGTCGGCGCCTTCTGGATCATGCTGACGGTTAATGTGAAGCTCGCAATTGTCACGATCCTGATTGTACCGTTTCTCATCTGGCTCATTACATACTGCAATATCAAAATGAATGGTGCCTGGAAAGAAATGTACAGTGATATCGCTGATGTGAACGCCAGGGTTGAAGACAGTGTTTCCGGCATTCGGGTAGTCCAGTCGTTCACAAACGAAAAGTTTGAGATTGAAAGATTTAATGTGAACAATCAAAAATTCCGGCTTGCGAAACTGGCAGCATATAAGATTATGTCGTTCAGCTCCTCGGGTATTTTTATGATGACAAGGCTGATGGTGCTGGTTGTCCTCGTCGTCGGCGCATGGCTGAGCTATAAAGGCGAGCTGTCATATGGGGAACTGGTCGGCTTTGTGCTCTACGTCAATGTCCTTTTCAAACCGATTGACAAAATCAGTGCCCTGCTGGAGCTGTATCCAAAAGGGATGGCAGGATTTAGAAGGTTTATCGAGCTGATAGATTCCGAGCCTGATTTACAAGACTCAGAGGATGCGATTCAAGTTCCATTCCTCCGCGGTGATATTTTATTTGAAGATGTCACTTTCAGCTATGATGCAAATAAGCCTGTCCTGGAAGGGATCGATTTGCGCATTGATGCAGGAGACACTGTGGCTTTTGTTGGCCCGTCGGGAGCGGGGAAAACCACAATTTGCTCACTGATCCCGCGTTTTTATGACGTTGACGCCGGCAGGATAACAATTGACGGAATCGATATCCGCGACATGACAAAGGAATCGTTGCGCTCCCAAATAGGTATCGTGCAGCAGGATGTTTTTTTGTTCACTGGCACAATAAAAGAAAACATGGCATATGGAAAATTGGATGCGAGCGACGAAGAAATCTACGAGGCCGCACACCGGGCGCACCTGGAGGCTTTTATTGATTCACTTCCTGAAGGCTATGAAACGCAGATTGGCGAGAGGGGGCTGAAGCTGTCTGGAGGGCAAAAGCAGCGGATTGCGATAGCGAGAATGTTTTTGAAAAACCCGCCGATTCTTATTTTGGACGAAGCAACATCCGCTCTTGATACAGAAACAGAGGTCATCATCCAGAATGCGCTCGCAGAGCTATCGAAAGACAGGACAACATTGATTATCGCTCATAGGCTGGCCACAATACGGAATGCCGACAGGATCGTCGTCGTTACCGAGGACGGAATCGCAGAAGAGGGCAGCCATGATGAATTGCTTAAAAAAGATGGAATTTTTGCCCAGCTGCACAGCGTCCAGTTCCAGCAAAAGATTTGACAAGGGGTTGCTTTGGCAGCTCCTTTTTTATAAATTTTTTGGCTGTATAAAGTGGAATGTTTGCGGAATTTTTGTTCGGTAAAATACACAAAATAAGTCAAGCAAAAACACCAATGAACTTCATTAAATTATAAATTTTGTGAACTTTTTGTGAATATTATGTGTAAATTCTGATTTGTTTTTGGTAAAATAAACATAAACATAAAAGTTTGACAATTTTGTGAACAGGATAAATACAATTAAAAAGGGGCTGATTTTGAAATGGCGTCGTCACATGGGAAATTCGTGAATGCGGTAAAGGTGGTTGGCAGCATTGTTTTGATTCTTGGAATTGCCATTTTTTTATTCGGTTATTTTGTAAGCGAATACAGTGCTCCTACAGGCATTGGCATTGGAACGATTATGGGGGCTGTTTTTATTTTTCTGATAGGCATGTTTTTTGCAGCGTCGGAAGAAATGCTTGAAAAAAGATATAAAGGAGTGAAAGTTACTCCATTGAAACAAAAATAAGGAGTGCCGTCATAGGCACTCCTTTTAGGTTTATTACATATCCCAGACCATTGCTAGCAATGTACCGAATATGGTTACTAACGCGACGAATACTCCATAGTAAACGCTCGTATAGATGGCGCCTTTATCCTTCGTTTCGCCAGCGTGCATGAATACAACCAGCTGAAGGCCGGCTTGTATGAATGCTGTTACAAGCAGGACAGTCATCCCGGACGCAAATGACATGTCCATGAAGTAAACCAGCAGGGCAGCGGCCGTCATCACTAAAGAAAACACAAACCCCATCACTTGTTTTGCAGGGAATAGTTCTTTCATGTTACATCATTCCTTTCAGGTAGATGAAGCTGAAGATGAAGATCCAGACAACATCCAGGAAGTGCCAGTAAAGCGAGAAAATGAATGATTTATTGGCTGTCTCTGGAGTCAATCCGCGTTTTTTCACTTGCAGGATGATGAATAGTCCCCAGAAAAGTCCAAGTGTAACGTGCGCTCCGTGTGTCCCAAGTGTTGTTAACAGGATAGAAGTAAACGCACTCGTCTGAAGCCCTGCTCCAATATGGACGTAGTGAACGAACTCGTAAATCTCAACGCTTAAGAACCCAAGGCCGAGAAGGAGCGTGATGCCGAAGAAGGCCATCATCGCTTTTTGCCTACCCAGGCGCATTGCATGGATGCCAAGGCCAATGGTAAAACTGCTCGTAAGAAGTACAAGGGTTTCAATCAGCACTGGAGTGATCTCAAAGATTTCTGCTCCAGTAGGCCCGCCAGCCGTACGGTCAACCAATGTGAAATAGGCAGCGAACAGTGTTCCGAAAAGCATGATTTCAGCACCAAGGAAAATCCAGAAACCCAGGATTTTTAAGCGATTTTCTTCAGTACCATATTCAAGCGGGAGCGAGCTATCTATTTTCATTATTTAGCACCTCGCAATTTTGTTTCAGTTTCTTCAATTTCTTCAACAGAAATGTAATGGCCGTGATCTTTTTCGAAAGACCGGTGGGCCATACAAGCAAATATGCCGATAGTTGTTAGAATCAACGGAATCCACAGGCCGAATACGAATGAAAAGCCCCATACAAAGAAAATGCAGCCCATGATAAACGGTAATCCGCTGTTATTTGGCATATGAATTTTTTCATATTGGTCTTTAAATAACACATGGCCTTTCTTCTTGTCATCCCAAAATGCTTCATTTGAATGCACCTGCGGCAATACGGCAAAGTTATATTCAGGCACCGGGGTATGTGTAGCCCACTCAAGAGTGCGGGCATCCCAAGGGTCGGAACTGATGTCTCGGGACGCATAACGGAAGCTGTAGTAAACATTATAGACGATCAATGCAAAACCAACTGCCATAATAGCGGCACCGATGAATGATACCATGTTCAATGGCCCAAATCCAGTTGATTCGGAATATGTGTACATACGGCGTGCCTGGCCATCCAGGCCGGTAATGTACATTGGCATAAAGGCGAGGACAAAGCCAATCGAAAGCAGCCAGACTGTCCATTTTCCGATTTTCTCATTCAACATAAAGCCGAACATTTTTGGCCAGTAGTAAGTGAGGCCGGCTAGCATGGCATACACTACACCTGGAATGATTACATTATGGAAGTGAGCTACAAGGAACATTGTATTATGGTACTGATAGTCAGCCGCTGACATGGCAAGCATGACCCCGGTAACACCGCCGATTGTGAATAGCGGGATGAAATGGATTGCGTAAAGCATTGGAGTCGTAAATTCAATTTTCCCTTTCCAAAGCGTAAACAGCCAGTTGAAAATTTTCACTCCGGTCGGAACGGCGATCGCCATAGTCGTGATCGAGAAGATGCTGTTGGTCAGCGGTCCCTGTCCCATTGTAAAGAAATGGTGCGCCCATACCAAGAATGAATAGGCTGCAATGATAACCATGGAAAAAACCATAGATTTATAACCATAAAGATTGCGGCGTGCAAAGGTTGAAATAACCTCGCTGTAAATACCGAATGCCGGCAGAATTAAGATATAAACTTCTGGATGTCCCCAAACCCAGAACAAGTTCGCCCAAAGCATGTCCATGCCGCCATTGTCCATTGAGAAGAAGTTAGTGCCGAACAGACGGTCCATCGTACCCATCGCCAGTGCCACTGTCAATACAGGGAAAGCAAAAACGATGATAATGTTCGCAACAAGGGATGACCATGTAAACATTGGCATTTTCATCAGAGTCATGCCAGGTGCCCTCATTTTAAGGATGGTAGTCGTAAAGTTGATGCCGGTCATTAATGTACCAATACCGGCAATTTGAATCGCAATCATGTAGTAATTCGTTCCTACAGAATGGCTGAATTCATTATCTGCAAGCGGGAAATAGGAAGTCCAGCCAGCATCAGGGGAGCCTCCAATGACGAAAGAAATGTTAAATAGCATAGCGCCAAAGAAGAACAGCCAGAAACTTAATGCATTCAACCGCGGGAACGCAACGTCACGGGCACCGATTTGTAAAGGTATGACCATATTCATGAAGGCCATGATGAATGGCATGGCCATAAACAGGATCATGACAACGCCGTGAGTTGAGAAAATCTCATTATAGTGCTGTGCATCCAGCAGTTTGTTATCAGGGGCGGCAAGCTGGGCGCGCAGCATAATCGCGTCGACACCACCGCGGAATAGCATCAGTAATGCGGAAAGCAGATACATAATACCGATACGTTTATGGTCCACTGTTGTTAACCATTCACGCCATAAATAACCCCATTTTTTAAAATAGGTCAATCCTGCGATGATCGCGATCATCGTAAGACCAATAGCCACCATTGATGCGTAAATCGCAGGGCTTGGGTGAGGTATGGCGAATCTTTCAAAAAATTCCATACTTTTGCGACTCCTCTCGGAAAATTTAATTCCAATGAAACTAGTTGTTATGAAACTTAAAATGTATTAATGGTTGTCATGTTCATCAGACTCATGTGATTCATGATCATGTTCTGAATGGTTGCCAGACTCATGTGATTCATGATCAGCATGTTCATGATCTGAATGTTCGTCCGAACCATCTGATCCATGGTCATGTCCGCCATTAGCAGCTGATGGCGGTGGGCTGAATTCTAAATGGGTTCCAATGTAGGTTGACTTACCAAGATGTCCTGGCTCCAGAAGTTCATCAAATTTTTCCTCTGTCAAAGGCTTGGCAGTTTCTTTCACTTCTTTTACCCATTCGTCAAATTCTGCTTGAGGCATTGCCTTAACGTCAAACGTATTTTCAGCTGTTCCTTTACCGCTGAAGTTTGCATTTCGTCCAAAATATTCTCCAGGGACGTCAGCTGCAAGGTGTAACGTGGTGACCATGTCGCTCATTGCATATTTTTGTCCTCCAAGCTGAGGGATCCAGAAGCTTGTAATAGGCCCATGTGAATAAAGTTTAAATTCAAGGGCGCGGTCCGTTGGGATGTACAGATAGTTAACTGTCTCAATTCCTTCTTCCGGGTAGCTGAAATGCCATTTCCAGTTAGACGATGAAGCATAAACCACCAACGGTTTTTTATCTTCATAGCCTTTTGGTGTTGCCTCAACTTCATAGTTGGATTTAACAGACACAATGGAAAGGAAAGCGACGATCAGAATCGGGATCCCGATACAAATTGCTTCAACAAGCGCACTTCCTTCGATGTGAGGCGGCTCATAATCTTTGCTTTGTTTAGAAGCGCGATATTTAATCAACATAAATATTAAGATTCCAAAGACAGCAAGGACGATAAATGACATGATGTAAATGGATAACATGATGTCATCAGCTTGCGTTTTAGCCATTGGCCCTTTTGGATCCAGTACCATTAAAGGTTCACAGCCTGTCAATGCTGTGAGGATGGTAAAAATCGCCGCAAGAAAACCCCATTTTAACTTCATAAAAGTACCCCTTTCTTTAATGGACCCGTGTTGTTCCTTCACATTCGGGTCTAGAATCATTTTTTTGCTCATATGTTCGTGAGTCAGAAAATATTGTGAAAGCGATTTGTAAAACACTAGGGAACGATGCTCAAATATTCACAAACTTTCCAAAAATAAAGCCGATTTGGCAAAAAGCTAAACAAATCGACAAATAAAAGAACAATAGAGTGAGGTTTCCACTACGCTTATGATGATAACATAAAGTAGCAGTAAAATTTGTGACAAAATTGTTAAGGAATAAACTGGCTGTTGCTATTTTACCAGCGTTGACCTATCAAAAGCTACTATAATAGTATAACAAATAAATATGTGTTAAGGAAATTTCCCGTTTTTGCCTTCTGTATAGGGATAAAAGGAGTCAAGTGGAGGTGGCTTGTCTTCGTTTTTTGTAAAATAACAGTCAATTTTGCTATTTTATAATAATATAAATCTTTAAATTTCACTTTATACACCGGATTAGTTATAATCATATCTAATATCATATTCCTTCGGGGTCGGGTGCAATTCCCAACCGGCGGTGATGAAGCGAATGCTTCTTAGTCCGTGACCCGGTTAACTGGCATTATCCTGCTGTGGCGGACGTGTTGTCCAAGCTGCGGATGTTATTTGCCTGTTAAACGGTGGATCTGGTGGAACTCCAGGGCCGACAGTGAAAGTCTGGATGGGAGAAGGAAAATATAAGCAAAAAAATGCGGGTTTGTCATTGGGGGAAGTATGCCCTCTTCTAACCCTTATTTGAATATGTATTCAATTTGCTTACATTCGAGGGCCCTGAAGGATAATGATCTTTTGGGGTCCTTTTTTGTTGGGATTGGGAAGGAGAATGAAGATGAATGATCAAGACTACATGAAGCTTGCCTTGCAGCTGGCAAAGGGAACTGCAGGACAGACATCACCCAATCCGGTTGTCGGTGCTGTACTTGTCAAAAATCATCAAATTGTGGGAATGGGTGCCCATCTAAAGGCTGGGGATCCACATGCTGAAGTCCATGCGGTGCGGATGGCGGCAGAAAACGCCGAAGGCGCCACGCTTTATGTGACACTGGAGCCATGCAGCCACTATGGAAGGACTCCTCCGTGCGCCGACCTGGTCATCAATTCCGGAATTAAACGGGTAGTCATAGCAACAGCCGACCCGAACCCTGAGGTGGCGGGAAAGGGACTCGAAAAGCTGGAGCGCGCAGGTCTGGCAGTCGAGGTCGGTCTGCTTGGACAGGAAGCAGCTGAATTAAATCGTGTCTTTTTCCACTACATAAAGACGGGTCTTCCATATGTAACGCTGAAGTCAGCAGTCACGCTTGATGGGAAGACGGCAACGGCCACAGGTGACAGCAAGTGGATCACTAGTGAACCAGCACGTGAAGATGTCCACCAGTTCCGCCACCGGCATGATGCGATCCTGGTTGGAGTCAACACCATTATAAAGGACAATCCCAGCCTTACAACCAGGTTGGGGGGCGGTGGCAAAAATCCAGTGAGGGTTATTTTGGATTCACGGCTCCGCACGCCCCTGGACTCACACTTCGTTACGGATGGACAGGCTCCTGTGTGGATTATGACAGGTAATATTATTGATCCTCGCCTAAAAAAAGCTTTTATCGACAAAGGGGTTGTCATCATTAAACTTGATTCTGAAGAAGTCGAGGTGCCCGCCGTACTGGCACAGCTGGGCCAACGGGGGATAACTTCTCTCTATGTAGAGGGCGGGGCCGAGGTCCATGGCAGTTTTTTGAAAAACAACGCGTTCGATCAAGTCGTTACCTACATTGCCCCAAAGCTGCTGGGGGGCAGGGAGGCACCTGGCTCCTTTGGCGGAGAGGGGATCAGCAGGATGAGCGATGCGGTTGGGCTTGAAATAGTTGACGTGACTAAACTGGGCGGTGACATCAGAGTCATTGCCAGGAAAACGCAAGGAGAGGCTTGATATGTTTACAGGTATTATTGAAGAAACAGGGGTTATTTCTAATATCAGCCAGACGGGTGACGCAATTGTAATGGCAATTAATGCCCGTAAAATTCTGGAGGATGTCCATTTCGGTGACAGCATTTCAGTAAATGGAGTATGCCTCACTGTGACGTCGTTTACTAAAGGTCAATTCACTGTCGACATTATGCCTGAGACTGTGAAGGCAACGAGCCTCAGCCAGCTGAAGCGGGGATCACGAGTCAATCTTGAACGGGCCATGGCTTCCGGGGGCAGGTTTGGCGGCCATTTCGTCACAGGGCATGTCGATGGAACAGGGGTTATTGTATCCAGGAAACAGGTAGAAAATGCTGTCTATTATGAAATCGAAACCTCCCCGGATATCATGAGATACATCGTGTTGAAAGGTTCGGTGGCCGTGGACGGGACGAGCTTGACCGTATTTGGCGTTTCGGACAAAAGGTTTACGTTGTCGCTCATTCCCCATACACTCTCGGAAACCATTCTTGGCTCAAAAGGCTCAGGGGATATTGTGAATATAGAATGTGACATGATCGGCAAATATGTGGGCCATTTTCTCTACAGCCGGACGGCGAGACCGGACGCCACTCAAAAATCGAATTTATCAGAGGCATTTTTAAAGGACAATGGATTTATATAAGGAGAGATGGATATGTTCGATGTTATCGAAGATGCGATAACGGATTTAAGGGACGGGAAGATCATCATTGTATGTGACGATGAAGACCGCGAGAATGAAGGAGATTTCATTGCGCTTGCTGACAAGGCTGAACCTGAGGTCATCAATTTTATGGTTACACACGGCAGGGGGCTTGTCTGTGTGCCGATTGAACAGGAGCTTGCCGAAAGGCTTGAGCTTGGCCCGATGGCGAGCCTCAACACTGATCCCCACGGCACTGCGTTCACCGTCAGTGTTGACCATAAATTTTCAACAACAGGAATTTCGGCGCACGAGCGTGCTGCGACAATCAGGGAATTAATCAGCCCCGACTCAATTGCGTCCGATTTCAAAAGGCCTGGGCATATTTTTCCACTTGTTGCGAAGGCTGGCGGCGTCCTGCGAAGGGCTGGACACACTGAGGCGGCAGTTGACCTTGCCAAATTGAGCGGTGCAACTCCGGCAGGCATCATCTGTGAAATCATGAATGAAGACGGAACGATGGCCCGAGTGCCTGAATTGAGAAGAATAGCTAACCAATTCGATTTAAAAATGATTACAATAAAGGACTTGATCCAGTACCGGAACCGTACAGACAAGCTGGTGAAACGGGAAGTGGAGATAAAGCTTCCGACTGAATATGGGGATTTCAAAGCGGTTGGATACTCCAATGTTGTCGATGGCAAAGAGCATGTCGCATTGGTTAAAGGTGATATCGATCCGGATGTGCCAGTGATGGTGCGCGTCCATTCAGAATGCCTGACCGGCGATGTATTTGGATCTTACCGGTGTGATTGCGGACCCCAGCTTCATTCCGCTTTAAGGCAGATAGAGGAAGCAGGCCAGGGCGTCCTCCTCTACATGAGGCAGGAAGGGCGCGGGATTGGCCTGTTGAATAAAATGCGGGCTTACAAGCTGCAGGAGGAAGGCTTTGACACAGTTGAGGCCAATGAAAAGCTTGGGTTCAAGGCGGACCTGAGAGAATACGGGATTGGTGCGCAAATATTGAAAGATCTAGAAATTTCAAAAATCCGGCTTTTGACCAATAATCCGCGTAAAATCACCGGGCTCAAGGGCTATGGACTGGAAGTCGTCGAACGTGTACCGATCCAGATGGCAGCACGGGTAGATAACGAACATTATTTGAAGACAAAATTTGAAAAACTGGGGCACTTGCTTCATCTTTAACAAAACTTAAAAAACTGGGGCACTTGCTTCACTTTAAATAAAAAGAAAATTCAGGAGGGCAAACAAAATGGGAAACATTTATGAGGGGAATTTGGTTGGATCAGGATTAAGAGTGGCGGTTGTGGTCGGCCGTTTCAATGAATTCATTACTGGAAAGCTGCTTGGCGGCGCACAGGATGCGTTAAAGAGGCATGGTGTAAGTGAAGAAGATATCGACATTGCATGGGTGCCAGGTGCATTTGAAATCCCGCTGGTCGCACAGAGGCTGGCAAGCAGCAAAAAGTATGACGCAATCATTACATTAGGAACAGTGATCCGTGGATCAACCCCGCATTTTGATTATGTCTGCAATGAAACAGCAAAGGGGGTTTCAGCAGCATCCCTGAATTCCGGAATACCAGTCATTTTTGGCATATTGACGACTGAAACAATTGAACAGGCGATCGAAAGGGCCGGCACAAAAGCAGGCAACAAAGGCTGGGATGCCGCTGTTTCAGCTATCGAGATGGCAAACCTTTGCAAGAGCATCCATCTATAATATTTATGCATTCATATATTAATGAAGAATGAGAAACGATAATACCATCACAGCCAAAAGAAGGGATGGTATTATCTTGAGAAATTATCGATATTTGCTGAAAGATCAATTCGACGCAAACATCATTGCAGATGACCTGCGGCTTCAGCTCGCGATCTACCGGTTCGAAAATACAAGTGTTACCTCGATTCCGAACCGTAATGAGGTGATTGTTCAAATACCCGATGCCAATGGTACTGCCGAGGAAGCTGTTGAAAGCTTCATGGCAAACTATCACACGACTAAAATGCTGGAATGACTTCATGAAGCCTGCTGAATTCGGCAGGCTTTTATCTTTGACCCATTACAGTGCAGTCGTTTGTTTCCCCTGTTGGTTATAATTTGATTTAATGAAATTGTTTCCGCTAAAATAGATTGGACAAAAAGAAAAAACATTCAGTAGCATAAAGGACGTGTAAAGTTTGAGCTCAATATCTGCTGTTGCAGGCTATCTTAAAGAACATGCCCCTGAATTAGCCATTCAAATTACAGAAGAAATTATCCGGAAACTTGAAATGGATATACCCGCTTCCGACATTGCCAGAGCAAAGCAAGTGTACGCCGAGTTCCTGGGATTTTTAGGTGAATCACTCATGGGAAATGGAAAACAAGATCCAGAGGGCCTGGTAGAATGGAGCAGGGCCAATGGTGAGCGAGAAGCGGCCCGGGGGGGAAGAATTTCTGATGTCATTACTCGCTATCCCGCGACCCGTTTGGTATTTGTCGATAAGATCTCAGAGGTGTGGAAACTGCATGATTTAACTGCTGATGACATGTTATGGCTTAATAAGCGGCTCAACTATATGCTTGATTTAAGCGTGAACGAAACGATTTTCGCTTTTGAACGCCAGACAGAAAAGACGATCAAAAGGACGCAACAAGAGGTTATGGAATTATCGGCACCAGTAGTCCCGATCCAGGACGGACTTGCCGTTCTGCCACTTGTTGGGTCGATAGATTATGACCGGGCGAGCCTAATCCTTGAGAAGGCCGTTCCAAAGGTAGCCCAGCTCAAGACAGAATGCTTGATCATTGATTTTTCCGGAATCATCACGATTGACGAAACTGTTGCCAAGCATATTTTTGATATCCATAACGTGCTGCGTTTGTTAGGGATCAATTCGATTGCTACAGGTCTGAGGGCGGAAGTCGCTCAAACTGCGGTGCAGCAGGGAATCGACTTTTCGTCGATCAAGACGTTTGCTACAGTGAGGCAAGCAATCGAAAGCTTGAACCTTAATGTCAACCAGTAAAATTAACATTATTCACATATAAATGAGTGGAACGCTTGGATGAATAGATAGATCCAGGCGTTTTAGTGGTTTATTTATTGTGCTGCGGATACGCATTGGAATTGTATCTGCTCAATTTGGATATTAATCACTTGGCTAGAGAGTGGATGCGGGCGATCATTAAGTCCCTGCTTTAGCAGAATTCGTCAAGTTATGATATTTTAACTATAGACATTATAGATTGTTACTTAATCGGGAGGTACTGTTGTGGAAAAACATTTGGCAGACGTAAAATTGATAGCACTTGATATGGATGGAACTCTTCTTAATGATCATCACGAAGTTTCTGAAGAGAACAAGTCAGCCATCAAAGAGGCAGAGGCAAAAGGGGCCACTGTCGTACTCAGTACAGGCCGAAGCCTGAATACTTGCCGTGATTACGCCGTATCCCTTGAGCTCTCTTCATACTTGGTTACCGTGAATGGAAGCGAGATTTGGGGCCCGTCAGGTGAGCTGGTAGAACGAAATCAGGTCAGTACAGACCATATGCAATGGATGTGGGATCTTTCAAAAGAACATAAAACAGGGTTCTGGGCGATCAGTACAGATGGCACCTGGCACGATGAGATGCCAGAGGATTTCCATGGAAAGCAGTGGCTGAAATTCGGTTTCAATATCGAAGACGATTTGATACGGGAGAAAATCATGAACGATCTTTCGGCACGGCAGGCATTTGAAATAAGCAATTCCAGCCCGGTCAACATAGAAGTGAACGCGATTGGGATTAATAAGGCAAAAGGGCTGCGGAATGTATGCGAATTGCTTGGCATCTCGATGGACAATGTAATGGCTGTAGGCGACAGCCTGAATGATATGGCAATGATCAAAGAAGCAGGGCTCGGGATCGCGATGGGTAATGCGCAGCCAGCAGTAAAGGAAGCAGCCGATTGGGTAACTGGGACGAACAATGAGAGTGGAGTTGCTCAAGCAATCAGGAAATGGGTACTGTAGTACTGCACGCAGACCAGGCACGCAGCACGGGCTTCCCGCTGCTTATTAAGATGCGGATAACTCAATGGGTACTATCATTAATCGTCGAATAGAATAAATCCGAACACAACCGACCTGGCATTCCTGTGAAGCACGACCCTTTTCGGTTGGACGTGTTTGTTTCCCAAACGGCAATTTAGGCAAAAATATGAGCAGCCAATTTTGGATGATGTTTTGTAAGGAATGGAGGACAGGCTTTTGGTGACTCTTGGCCCCCGTATATTAAAAACAGGCTTGGCAGTTGTGCTGGCATTATATATCACTCAATGGCTGGGACTGGAAAAGCCAGTGTTTGCGGGCGTCGCAGCCACTTTTACAATCCAGCCGTCAATATACCGGTCATGGAAACAGGTTCTGGAACAAGTGCAGGCAAATGTTTTGGGAGCTGCAATCGCCTTGGCATCGATTTATGTTTTTGGTAATAGCCCGATCATCATTGGCCTAGTCATGATCATCGTTATTTTGGTATGTTTAAAGCTTAACATGGAGGGTGCAATCTCCCTGACGTTAATTACAGTCCTGGTGATGATGAGCGCTCCTGCCTATGAAGGGCTCCTGGCTGCAGCAGAAAAGCTGGTTGTGGTCCTGGTGGGCATGGGTTCTGCGTTCCTGGTAAATATCCTTGTGGCGCCTCCAAATTATAAAGAGAACTTTATGGAGAAAGCTGAATCAACGTTCCGGAATATGTCCCTGCTGCTGCGTACTGCAATTTCAAATGAAATGGTGGAAAAATCATTCAGGGAACAATGGGACAAGCTGAGAAGCGATATATCAAGAATGGAAGATTTGTATAAGATCCTTGATGAAGAACGCGAAAAAATTTCGAAACTGAAGCCATTGGACGTCCGTGAAATTGTCGTGTTCAAACAGATGCTTACCTGCCTGCAACAGGGGCTCGAGCTATTAGATATAATAGAGGACCATTTTTTCCAGACCAATCCTGATGAGGAAGCGAGCCTGCTGTTTGACCGCCAGCTGGAGCAATTGATTTCCTACCACGAAATGATCCTGCTGAAATTTGATGGCAAAATCAAGGCCAACCAGCCAGGTAATGAGGACGAAATGATCCAGGACAGCGGCTCATTTCTGGAAGAAGTTATGGAGGCATATCGGGCGGACCAGGGAGAAAAGCTTCGTCTGGTCGTCATCGGGTCGATTATTTTTGACTACGCTTTCCAATTGGGCAGGTTGAATCATTTGATTGACCAATATATTAAAAAGAAAAGAACCAGTGAAAAGCGGGATACTGTCACACGCAGGTTATTCAAGCTTTTGCCGAAAAAATGAAGGACAAACACATGGATCTTGCGAATTGGCAAATAATGCAGTCTCGCCACAACCCCCAAAAACCATCAATGATTTCGTATAATTATATATGGGAATACTTATTTGGAGGCGAACAATGTTACAGGATGTAAAAAATACAGCGGCTGCCCCCAGCTCCGGACCGAACGGAAAGATGGAGGCATTTAAAGGATTCTTCGTTAAGCTGAAAACGGACAAGATGAATGATTTCAGGCAAAAAAGGGATACATACAAAACCACAATTTCACAAATAAAACATTCCCTGAAAACAGTCGAAGGCGTGTTCCTCTGGGAAGTAAACCGCAAGCTAAACCGTCTTGCCAGATCAGGAATACCACAAAAGCACCTTGACACCGGCAAAATCACGATCGTCCTGTCAAGGAAAAAGACCAGCGAGCCTGTTACAGAAGGGCAAAAGTCCCGTATTGAAAAAATGGTCGATGAGCTTGAAGGCTTTGAAAATCTGCGGCTCAGTGAATTTTATACCTATAAACCAGTTTATTTGGAAAAAAAGCAGTTTAATGGCATCATGAGATGGATCGAAATTGAAATATCGGCATGAACGACAAAAGCCTCCTGTAGCGTACACAGGGGGCTTTTGTTTTCTTGTATTTAATAGATGTGGCATGGAGCACATCGTAGAACCTTTCTAATCAACGTAATGAAGCGACTGAACTGTGTTTAACCTGCTAGTATCTTTCCATTGGTCATTATCGAGGAATTCGGCAGCCTAAATCGGTTAGAATCGCTCTATTGGACAAAACAGACGGATTCCCTGTGCAAAAAGTCGATTAGAACCGATCTATTCGACCAGATAATTGGCTTAAAGCCATGTCCCTCCAATACGATTTCTCCCTCTCAGCCACGGCGCAGCATTCCCTGCCAAAATCATGAAGTGCGCAGTTGATGTCGTTTAATATGTCATCCGGCAACTCACAGCTTAGTTTAGTTTGAATGAAGTAAATCAGTTTATTGACATATGGAAGATGGGATTTCATGGTTTATCCTTTCGTGTTCATAATGATACAGTTAGCTTTGCCCTTTCCATTCATTGGCATAACCTAAAAGGAAACAAAGTCCTGTTTTTTGAATATAGCGTTATTCGTTATAATTAATGCAATCAGTTTCGAATCCCTCAAAAAAGGGAAAAGGGTTCTCTCGTCTTCTAATTTGCCTGCATGTTATCATAAAATATATAATTTTTACTGATTAGCAAGTAAGTTAGTAAGGACATAATTCATGAAGGTATGTTATATTAATATTTAAAAAATTCTCGAAACGGTTTTACAAGGGAAGGAGACACAATGGCAACAGAATTGCAGATTAATGACAGCAGTCTTCCGCTCAGGCGGGATGTAAAAATGCTAGGGAACATTCTTGGGGAAATTCTTGTGTTTCATGGCGGGACTGAGCTGTTAAACAAAGTGGAAAAGATCCGGCTAATGTGCAAAACGCTTCGAAATGATTATAAAAAAGAAACATATGCAATGCTGAAACAAGAAATTGCCAATCTTGGGACGCCGATGAGGAAACAAATCATACGCGCGTTTTCAGTTTATTTCCATCTAATCAATGCGGCTGAACAAAATCACAGGATTCGGCGCCGCAGGGAGTACCAGCTTCAGTCAGATGTAAATGTCCAGCCTTGGTCGATCGAAAGCGCGATCCTGTCATTGAAGGACAATCAGATCACTGCGGAAATTATTCAAAATGTGCTAAAAAGCTTGTCGCTTGAGCTGGTGATAACAGCCCATCCGACGGAGGCAACAAAACGTTCTATTCTTGAAATCCAAAAAAGGCTTGCCACCATCCTGCAAAACCTCGACAATCCTCTGCTCGCAAAAAAAGAGCGCAAAAAGCTGCAGGAAAGCCTGTTCAATGAGGTGACCGTCCTCTGGCAAACAGATGAGCTGCGTCATCGCAAGCCAACTGTCATTGATGAGGTGCGCAACGGTTTATATTACTTTGACCAGACTTTGTTCGATGTCCTTCCGGATATCCATCAGGAAGTCGAGGATTGCCTTTCAGAGCATTATCCGGAACAGAAGTGGGATGTGCCGCATTTTCTCCGTTTCGGATCATGGATAGGCGGCGACCGGGATGGAAATCCGAATGTAACCCCTGAAGTGACGTGGGAAACTCTTCAGAAGCAGCGTCGGCTTGTGTTAAAAAAATACAAAGCCGTGCTTGTTGAATTGATGAAGAGATCTAGCCATTCGACCACCAGGGTAAAAGTTAGTGAAGAACTGATTCAGTCAGTGCTTGAAGGGGAGGACAAATACTTAAAAGACGACAAAAAGTGGCCGGTGGAAGCGGAAGTTTACCGCCGAAAATATGCGATTATCCTTGAACGCCTGAAACAAGCGGGACAATCAGGGGTGGGATATCGCACATCAGATGAAATGCTGGAGGATCTACTCCAGATTAAACGGAGCATTTATCAGCATCATCCTGATAATCACAACCTGAAAATGCTTCAAAAGCTGATCAGGCAGGTGCAGTTATTTGGTTTCCACCTCGCCACCCTGGATATCCGCAATCATAGCGGTGAACATGAGGCAGCCATCTCTGAAATATTGCGAAAAGTTAAAATAGCAGAGGATTATGCATCGCTTACGGAAGATGAAAAGGTCAATCTTTTGCAAAACCTACTCCAGGATCCGCGGCCGTTATTGCTGCTGCATGAAGACTATTCCAAGGAAACACAGCAGATGATTGAAGTATTTAAATTGATCAACAAGGCCCATATTGAATTTGGAAAACGGTCGATCACAGTTTACCTGGTCAGCATGACTGAATCGGTGAGTGATTTACTGGAGGTTCTTCTGCTTGCGAAAGAGGCAGGCATTTACCGCCTCCATGCCGATGGAACGGTTGAGTCTGACTTGAATGTGGCGCCGCTGCTGGAAACGATCGATGATTTGACGGCAGGCCCGAAAATCATGGAAACACTGTTCCGGATGCCTGTTTACCGCAACCATTTACGCCATATGGGCGACCAGCAGGAAATCATGCTCGGCTATTCAGACGGCAGCAAGGATGGCGGTACGATGACTGCAAACTGGAAACTATACAAGGCCCAGCTTGAAATTCATGAAATGGCGAAAAAATATCATATTAGCCTTAAATTTTTCCATGGGAGAGGCGGTTCGCTCGGGCGCGGCGGCGGCCCTTTAAACAGGAGCCTGTTGTCGCAGCCGGCTGAAACCCTCGGGGATGGGGTAAAGATCACTGAGCAGGGGGAAGTTCTCTCCTCAAGGTACCTGCTCGAGGACATTGCGTACCGAAGCCTGGAACAGGCGACATCAACCTTGCTGCAAACAGCTGCCCATGTTTCAAAGGAATCTGAGCAGGGGCACATCAGGGATCCCAGGTGGGTCGATGCAATCGAAGAAATCTCTGACGTTGCCTTACGGAAATACCAGTCGCTCGTATTTGCAGACCCAGATTTCATCACCTATTTCAACCAGGCTACGCCATTAAAAGAACTTGGCGAGCTGCATATCGGTTCGCGCCCAATGAGCCGAAAGAACAGCAGCAAGTTTGAAAATCTCAGGGCCATTCCATGGGTGTTTGCATGGACACAGAGCCGCCAGCTGTTCCCGGCATGGTATGCCGCAGGTTCAGGCTTGGAAAGCTTCGCCTCTAAGAGTGCAGCAAATTTAAAAATCTTGCAGGAAATGTACAAGGAATGGCCATTCTTCAGGTCCACGATTGACAATCTGCAGATGGCCCTTATGAAAGCTGACATCACCACTGCGAAAGAATATACGTCACTCGTGGAGGACAAAACAATTGGTGAGCGGATTTTTAACAATATCGTCGAGGAGTACAGCAAAACGAAAGACATTCTCCTGAAAATTACCTGCGATGAAGAACTGCTTGACCACACGCCGAACATAAAGGATTCCGTTTACCGTCGCAACCCGTATGTTGACCCGCTGAACTTCATTCAGGTGGAACTGATCAAAGAGCTTCGCAGCCAGGAAGAACCGGATGACGAGCTGTTAACCCAGGTTCTGTTGACCATCAGCGGCGTATCGGCCGGGATGCGCAATACAGGTTGATAGCTGAGGAAAGAATAGTAGATGGGCAGAGCAACAATCATTTTGGTTGTTGCTCTTTTTATATTAGAAAAATTATATTTTTGAATAAATATTCAAACATTTATTTGACCGTTAGCATAATATGGCATATACTAATATTCAAATGAATGTTTGACTAATCCGAGGTGAAGACAATTGAAGCATGATGACAATTGCGAAGTGACTTGTGTGGATGAGGAAAAAGTAAGCCGGGTTAAGGATTCGATTTCGAATCAAAATACTATGGCGGTTGTCCAGATTTTTAAAGCCCTGTCTGACGATACAAGAATCAAAATTGCTTATGCACTAAGCAGGGAAGAGGAGCTCTGTGTGTGTGATGTCGCCAATATCGTGGGCTGCACGACTGCTACTGCTTCCCATCATTTACGGCTGCTCAGGAATCAAGGACTGGCAAAATACCGGAAAGAAGGAAAATTAGTTTTTTACGCTTTGGATGACGATCATGTTAAACAATTGATAGAAATCGCCTTTGCGCATCAAAGGGAGGCCAGGACAATTGGATAAGGCGTTGGAAAGTTCAGCAGAAAAGACGGTATACAGGATACAGGGTTTCAGCTGAGCTGGCTGTGCGGCAAAGTTCGAAACGAACGTAAAACACCTGGATGGTGTTTCTGATGCAAGTGTAAATTTTGGTGCCTCTAAACTGACGGTTTATGGTGAAACAACCATCAAAGATCTGGAAAAAGCAGGTGCCTTTGAAAATTTAAAAGTAATTCATGAAAACCAGCGGTTTGAAGACATGAAAGAGCCATTTTTAAAAAAGCATTCAACTGTAATCGCCTCTTTAGTTTTGCTAGTCATTGGATGGTTATCAGGCCATTTTAACGGAGAGGCAAGCACCACGGCTGTTATATCATACGCAGCAGCTATTATAATAGGCGGTTATCGCCTGTTTACTACAGGGTTTAAAAATTTAATCCGATTTGAGTTTGACATGAAAACCCTCATGACCATAGCTGTGATCGGGGCGGCATTCATTGGGGAATGGGGAGAAGGGGCGGCAGTTGTCATCCTGTTCGCGATTAGTGAGGCTCTTGAAACGTACTCGATGGATAAGGCTCGGCAATCGATTCGCTCCTTGATGGATATCGCTCCAAAAGAAGCTTTAATCCGGAGTGGGAATCTGGAAGTCACTGTGGGCGTCGACCAAATTCAAGTGGGCGATATCATGATTGTGAAACCAGGACAAAAAATCGCCATGGACGGAATCGTGGTTAAAGGATCATCTTCCATTAATCAGGCGGCCATCACTGGGGAGTCGGTGCCTGTCTTCAAAGCGTTAGGGGATGAAGTTTTTGCTGGGACCTTAAATGAAGAGGGTCTCATTGAAATACGTGTGACCAGACGTGTTGACGATACGACGATTGCCAAAATCATTCATTTGGTCGAAGAGGCCCAGGCAGAACGGGCACCTTCCCAGGCATTTGTGGACCGGTTTGCCAAATACTATACCCCTGTGATCATACTCGTTGCTTTCGGTGTTGCGATACTGCCTCCGTTATTCTTTGGAGGGGATTGGGATAAGTGGATTTACCAAGGCCTGGCCGTACTCGTAGTCGGTTGCCCTTGTGCTCTTGTCATATCGACGCCTGTTGCCATTGTGACAGCGATCGGAAATGCTGCCCGAAATGGCGTATTAATTAAAGGCGGAATCCATCTGGAACAAATGGGAGCCGTTAAGGCTATAGCCTTCGACAAAACCGGCACCTTGACCAAAGGTGTTCCTGTCGTGACGGACTACCTTCCACAAGGAAACTATGATGCCAATGATCTGCTTACTATTATTGCCGCTCTGGAATATGGATCACAGCATCCACTGGCTTCGGCGTTCATAAGAAAAGCCGAAAAAGAAAACCTGCCATACCAGAGCATGGCCGTTGAAGGATTTGCCTCGATTACAGGCAAAGGGATCAAAGGGCAAGTGGGGGATATAACCTACCATATAGGGAGCCCAAATTTGTTTGAAGAGCTGATCACTACTGGCATCCCTTCATATTTAAAACAAACGGTAGCCACGCTGCAAAACGAGGGGAAAACGGTTATGGTGGCAGGTACGGAAAATGAAGTGTTGGCCTTGGTGGCGGTTGCGGATGAACTTAGGGCAAACAGCAAAGATGTTATCAAGAGGCTGCATGCCCTTGGAATTCAAAAGACGATCATGCTGACGGGAGATAATACAGGAACAGCCCATGCCATTGGTGAACAGGCCGGCGTTTCCGACATCAAGGCCGAACTCCTCCCACATGGTAAACTGGCTTTCATTAAAGAGTTAAAAGAAAAGCACAATAAGGTAGCCATGGTGGGGGATGGTGTGAATGATGCCCCTGCGCTGGCTGCCTCAACAGTCGGAATTGCAATGGGCGGGGCGGGAACAGATACAGCGCTAGAGACAGCTGATATCGCTTTAATGGCTGATGACCTTGGGAAATTACCTTTTACGCTAAAACTCAGCAGAAAAACATTAGGCATCATTAAACAAAACATCGCTTTCTCACTCGGGATCAAGCTGTTCGCTCTTTTATTAGTGATTCCTGGCTGGCTCACTCTTTGGATTGCGATATTCGCGGATATGGGTGCGACACTGATTGTCACACTTAATGGTTTGCGGCTTCTTAGAATACTAGACAAATAATGAAGGGGGCTTCCTAATTTGGGGAGCCTTAATTATTTCAGGGTGAACAACAAGCGAAAACAACGTAAAGAAAAATGGATATGACACGTATATTTAGCCATTCACAAAAAAGGCTTCAGGACTTATGTCTCTGGAAGCCTTTTTCAATATTCCTAGGCCAGATTGAGTTTATATAATAATCAAAAAAGTCTTTTTATTGATTGTTTATTTATGATAATGTATAGTTATTCGAAGAAATAACTTCTTCATATCATCATGGGTGAAGGATTTCCTTCATTCAAATGGAAGGAGCGGACATATGGAAAAGCTTCCTTTTAAGACATTGGTGAAACAAAAGTTTGCACATTTATCGGCTGGCCAGAAAAAAGTGGCCGCTTATCTGATACGTAATCTTGAGGAAGCCGCTTTTAAAACTGCTTTTCAGATTGGGAAAGAGGCGAAGGTCAGTGAGACGACTGTCATCAGGCTTTCCTATGCATTGGGATTTGATAGTTTTAGTGAAATGCAGTCTAACATTCAAGATCACCTGCTTAAACAAAACAAGACGGATAAAGTGCCGGGGACAGGCAAGCAACAGGCAAATGCCACAAACGACCCGTTTGCAAAAGTGATTGAAAACGAAATTCATATACTCCGCCAAATGTTGAACCCTACAAACATAGAGGATATTTGGAAAACTGTCGATTCCCTCATACAGGCGGACCAGGTTTTGATTGCAGGTTACCGGATTTCCCATGCGGCAGCCTACTGGTTCTCGTATATTCTGAGCTCCCTCAGGGGAAATGTGAGCTTATGCTCAACCGCGGGTGATTTCTATGAGAAATTCTCCAATCTGACAAGCAAATCTGTTGTCGTCGTTTTTTCCTTTCCAAGGTATGCACCTGAAACGCTGAAAATTGCAGAGTGTGCGAAAGAACATAAAGTCAGGCTCATTTCGATCACAGACCGCCTGCTTTCCCCGGTTGGCCAGCTCGCATATATTACTCTTGCGACTGAAGAAAATGCACAAACAGGAACGAATTCAATCGCTTCCGTTATAAGCTTACTAGAATTGATCATTGAGGGCATTCTTGAAAAAGACCACAAAAGGGCCCAGGTTCACCAGCAAAAATTAGAAAAGCTATATTCGAACTATGAAGTGTTTGTTGAGTAGCGGTTAAGAGAATAAGAGGTGAGATTATTGAATCCAATAGACTACTTCGACCAGCATAGAGAATCATTAATGAAGACTTACCACAACCTCCACACCCTTGCGGAGCCCAGCTGGGAGGAAGCGAAGACGTCCGAATACATAAAGGGCTGCCTGCAACGGGCCGGATTAACCGTACACACCTTTCACGGACATTACGGCCTCATTGCGGAAATACCAGGACAGACGAATCAAGTCGTCGCATTAAGGGCAGATATGGATGCCCTCGTCCAGGAAGTCAATGGAAAGGTAAAACCAAACCATTCATGCGGGCATGATGCCCACAGCACGATGGTTCTGCACACGGCACTTGCGATTGCCGCAAGCGGGATGTCGCCGAGGCACACTCTCCGTTTTATTTTTCAGCCTGCCGAGGAAAAGGGGGAAGGGGCCCTGCGAATGATGGTTGAAGGAGCATTGAAGGATGTTGCCTATTTATTTGGCGTCCATCTCCGCCCCGAGTCGGAAGTGCCTTATATGAAGGCATCACCTGTCATCGTGCATGGTGCGGCATTAACCATCAACGGCAGCATCAAAGGCCGGCAGGCGCACGCCGCCCGGCCACACGAGGGCATTAACGTCATTGAAGCAGCCGCGGTGCTTGTCCATGATCTGAAGCAGATCCAGCTCGATACGGAGGTTCCTTATTCGATCAAGATGACAAAGCTCCAGACAGAAAACGAAGCAGCCAATGTAATCCCCGAAACAGCGCGTTTCGCGATTGATGCGAGGGCCCAGTCAAATGAAGTAATGGAGCGGATTATCCAGTGCGCAGAGGCAGCCTTCAAAATAGCAGAGGAAAAGACCGGGGCAAGTCTGTACTGGACATTGGATGAATATGTACCGGCAGCCTCCTTGAATCAAAATGCGATGGAACTGGCTGAATCGGCAATCGCAAAGATTATCGGTAAAGAAAATGTCATTCCAGTCTGCTTATCCCAAGGCGGTGAGGATTTTCATTTCTACACAGCCAAAAATCCATCATTGCAGGCGACGATGATTGGATTGGGTTGTGGCCTGTCTCCAGGCCTGCACCATCCGCAAATGAATTTTAACCTCGAAGCACTGGTGTACGGAGCGAAGATATTAACCGAAACGGTATGGCTTGCATCAGAAACATAGAAGATATAAACAATAAAAATAAATGAAGAGGTGTAATATGGAAGACACAAAAGTGAAACCTAAATTGTTCACCCAGCCCGGGACACATGAACACTTGGAAAGAAAGCTGAAGACAAGGCATTTGACGATGATCGCAATCGGCGGGACGATTGGGACGGGCCTGTTTTTGGCGAGCGGCACAACGATCGCGACCGCCGGGCCGGGAGGAGCGCTCGCTGCATACATCATTGCCGGGATCATGGTTTATTTTTTAATGATGAGCCTAGGTGAGATGGCGGCATTCATTCCGGTTACCGGTTCTTTCAGCACTTACACATCAAGGTTTGTCGACCCTGCCCTGGGGTTTGCCATCGGCTGGAATTATTGGTATAACAACGCCATCATCGTTGCCCTTGAACTGTCAGCATCTGCGCTCCTTATGAAGTACTGGCTGCCTGATGTTCCCGGCATCATTTGGAGCGTATTGTTCCTGGCCCTCATTTTTTCTTTTAACATTTTATCTGTTAAAGGCTACGGTGAGTCAGAGTTCTGGTTTTCAATCATAAAGGTGGCAACAATCATCATATTCATCGTTGTCGGTTTGTTGATGATTTTTGGAATCATGAACGGAAACGCGGGCGGATTTGAGAATTTCACAAAAGGCGAGGCACCATTCACAGGCGGTTTCTTGTCTATCATCAGTGTATTTATGATTGTGGGCTTCGCCTTCCAGGGAACTGAACTTGTCGGAATTGCCGCTGGTGAAAGTGAAAATCCCGAGAAAAACATGCCCAAGGCAGTTAAACAGATCTTTTGGCGTCTTCTTTTATTCTATGTGCTTGCCATCTTTGTCATTGGCTGTCTGATCAGCTATAACGACCCCCAATTGCTGGATGCCGATCTTGATAACATAGCGGTAAGCCCGTTCACGCTTGTCTTTGAACATGCGGGGCTCGCTTTTGCTGCAGCCGTTATGAATGCAGTAATCCTTACAGCCATTTTATCAGCCGGCAACTCTGCCCTGTATGCTGCCTCCCGCGTCCTGTGGGTGCTTGCGGAAGAAGGAAAGGCACCGGCATTCTTGAAAAAGGTAAATAAGCGTGGCATCCCGGCTAATGCCTTGTATGTTTCAGCGTTTATTGGCACTGCGGCTTTCCTGACATCTCTTTTCGGGGAAGGCACAGTATATACTTGGCTCTTGAACGCGTCAGGTCTTGCAGGCTTTATCTCCTGGCTGGGCATTTCCATTACACATTATCGGTTCAGGAAAGCCTTCATCGCCCAGGGAAGAGATTTAAGCGAGCTTCCTTACGTTTCAAAATGGTATCCATTCGGGCCGATTTTGGCGACGGTTCTATGTTTGGTTGCGATATTGGGACAAAATTTCGGCGCGTTTTTCGGCCCAGAGATCGATTGGTATGGAGCGATTGTCTCCTATATAGGACTGCCTCTATTTTTAATAGTGTTTCTTGGGTATAAAATCGTCAACAAGACAAAAATTGTTCCATTAAAACAGGCTGATTTCAGCCGGGAATAACATAGGGGGATGATCATGATGCAGTCTGAAGAGATTGAGATCCGTTCCCTTCACTTAATTGAAGAGCTTGAGGAAGTCAGGGAGCTGGAAAGCAAAATCTGGGGCGGAGATGATTCCGTCCCGACCCACCAGACGATCACCGCAGTGAAAAACGGCGGATTGGTGCTGGGTGCGTATATCAACCAGGAGCTGATAGGCTTTCAATACAGTTTTCCAGGGTTCAACGGGACCTCGGTGTATCTATGCTCACATATCCTTGCAACAGATGAACAGTTCCGGAACAAAAAAATCGGCGAGAAATTGAAGCTTGCGCAGCGTGAGGAAGCGCGCAAGCTTGGATATTCGCTCATCACCTGGACATATGATCCGCTGCAGAGCGTAAATGGATATTTAAATATCGCAAAGCTTGGCGGTGTCTGTTCGACATATATAGAAAACTGTTATGGGGAAATGGATGATCTTCTGAACAATGGAATGCCGTCCGACCGATTTCTTGTTGAATGGCATATCAACAGCGAGGGTGGCGCAACGTCCAGCACACATGAAGTGGAACTTGACGTATTGCTGGAGAAATCTGTCATTCAATGGGAAGTCAATGAAGAAGGACTGCCAATTCCTTCACGCACGAATGTGTTGCAGTCAGAGCAGCAGGAGACGGCCTATGTCCCGATTCCGAAGGCTTTCCAAGCCATTAAAGAAGCTGACAGTGAAGCTGCCCTGAAATGGCGGATGGTAACCAGGGACATTTTTTTAGGAATGTTCCAGAAGGGGTGGAAAGTCACCGGTTTTCATAAGAATTCTGTACAAGGGATTCCAGTGAATTTTTATGTGTTGACAAAGTAACATCGTCTGTCGACACTGTCCAAACAAAGGAGAAGGGTTTATGAAAATAAACAAAGTCATCTTACGTCATATGAAGCTCGATTTGCTCCATCCTTTTACAACAAGCTTCATGACAGAATATGACAGGGAATTCATTCTTGTGGAAGTGATCGGTGAGGATGGGATTTCCGGCTGGGCAGAATCAGTAGCAATGCTTGACCCATTGTATAATGAGGAAACCGTGAAAACAAACTGGCATATTCTCGAAGATTACTTAATTCCCATTTTATTTAAAAATGAAGTGGCCCATCCTGATGAACTATCGGAAAAATATTTCAGCCACCTCCGCGGGAATTACATGGCAAAGGCGGCGCTGGAGGGTGCGGTTTGGGATCTGTATTCCAAAGGGAAAAATGCTTCCCTCGCAAGCATGCTAGGTGGAACAAAACGAAAAATAGATGTCGGGGGTAAGCATCGGGATCAAAGATTCCATTCAAGAAACATTGCATGTGATCGAGCAACGCCTCCAAGACGGGTATAAACGTTTCAAACTAAAGATCAAGCCTGGATGGGATGTTGAATTGATTAAAGAGATACGCAAAGTATATCCGGACATTCCGCTGATGGCTGATGCAAACTCTGCCTATACATTGCAGGATATCAATACGCTCGCAGCACTTGACGATTACAACTTGATGATGATCGAACAGCCGCTTGCCTATAATGATATCATCGACCATGCCGAGCTGCAATCACGGATAAATACGCCAGTGTGCCTCGACGAAAGTATCCACTCGTTTGAGGATGCAAGAAAGGCGATTAAATTAGGAAGCTGCAAGATTATAAATATAAAAATAGGCCGCGTGGGGGGCTTGACCGAATCCAGGAAAATCCACGATTTGTGCCAACAACATGGGCTTGCGGTGTGGTGTGGCGGAATGCTTGAATCAGGAATAGGAAGGGCGCATAATATTGCGATTACCTCATTGCCTAACTTTTCCCTTCCAGGCGATACCGCCGCTTCCTCCCTGTATTGGGCAGAGGACATCATTGAACCTGAAGTTACTGTGGAAAAAGGAACAATTACGGTCCCAGATTCTCCAGGCATTGGTTATGCACCAAGCATGGAAAAGATCAGCAAGTATACGATGTACAGCAAATCATACAGGTGAAATTGCAGAGGGCTGCTCGTTTCGGGCAGCCTCTTAGATTGGTACAGTTTTTGAGCGGTACTGCTATTAGCGCTCATAAATACCGCCGGCATGCGTCGTGTCTCTACCACTGCGTCCTATTTATGTTGCTTTGCCGCGCTAAAGGATGGTATCATCTTACATATATCGACAGGGAAAGGATGAATAAGGATGTCATTGGAGAGCGTGAAATCCCATTTTAAACAATGGAGCCGTGAAGCGGACATAATGGAATTCAAAACATCGAGCGCCACTGTTGAACAGGCTGCTGAAACGATTGGCGTCCAGCCCGCGCGGATTGCAAAGACGGTTTCGTTCCGGGGAGAGGGAGATAAAGCAATATTGGTCGTCACCGCAGGTGATGCAAAAATCGATAACAAGAAATTTCGGCAAACCTTTCAATTTAAGGCTCGCATGCTTTCCCCGGACGAAGTCCTCGAGCAAACCGGCCACGTCGTCGGCGGTGTATGCCCGTTCGGTCTGGCCAATGATTTGGACGTGTATCTGGATATATCGATGAAGCGTTTCGAAACAGTGTTCCCTGCCTGTGGCAGCACAAACTCAGCGATCGAACTGACATGCGATGAGCTAGTTCAATATTCATCAGCAAAGGGATGGGTGGATGTCGGCAAGGGCTGGGAAGGCGTAACAGTGGCAGAAACAGCACCGCATGTTGCACACAAGGCGTGAGCGCTAACTTGATTGACAGTGCATAAGAGCATACCGCACCCATCATATTCATAGTAAGTTTGATTGAAAAGGTCTGGCACACAGCAGGTCTTTTCTTTTTTTGTAGTTTAATATATAAGCATATGGTTATATAATTATAAAGAGCATTGAAGGGGAGGGTTAAGAATGCAAACCAGCAAAGAAATAGAATTAGTCACAGCTGCAAATATATTTAAACTATCTGGCGATAGTATGCGTCTGGCTATCGTGAAAATTGTGGCGGAACAGGAATGCTGTGTTTGTGAATTTGTCGAGCTTTTTGAAATGAGCCAGCCAGCCATCAGCCAGCACTTGAGAAAACTAAAAGACGCTGGAATAGTCAAGGAATCGCGAAGGGGCCAATGGATATATTATTCCTTAAATAATGACTATCCTTATCATTCATTTATTCAAACGGTCATCAACGATTTACCAAGCCAAAAATTGAAGTTGGATGAATTGGAATCCACGCGAAGAGCGATCTGTTGTGACTAACTAGGAGGAAAAACGTCAGTGGGTTCGGTTATTTTAAGCATTATCATCTTTTTATTGACATTGACTCTCGTCATCTGGCAGCCAAGAAACCTATCGATCGGGTGGTCAGCTTGCGGGGGAGCAACCCTGGTGCTGCTGCTTGGCGTCGTTGACCTTAATGATGTCATACAGGTAACGCACATCGTATGGAATGCGACATTGGCATTCATAGCAATCATTATTATTTCTTTAATATTGGATGACATCGGGTTTTTTGAGTGGTCGGCTTTACATATGGCCCGGGCAGAAATACCATGGGGGACCTATTTTAAAACGGGAATTATACTCACGATCCCCACACTTTTTGTAACTTTGGCCGGTCTGTACATATGGCTGCTGATCGTTTCATAATCACTCAAAAAGGTGAATGTAAATCATGCCGAAGCCAGATGGCTGAGGGCTGGGCAAAAAAATACCTGGGGAATGAATGGGGCGTAAAAAGCGCAGGGTTGGAAGCGCATGGCTTGAATCCCAATGCTGTAAAAGCAATGGCTGAAGCAGGTGTAGACATCTCAAACGAAACATCGGATGTCATCGATCCACAAATCCTCAACAAAGCGGATTTGGTAGTGACGTTGTGCGGACATGCCGATGAACATTGCCCAACGACCCCTCCGCATGTAAAGCGGGAACAGACGCAGAAAAATGGGCTTTTTTCCAGCGCGTCCGGGATGAGATTGGTGACAGGATCAAACGTTTTGCCGCAACTGGAGAATGATGCGAAGAACCCCCTTAGATGCAGCGAAGGGGGTGCTTGCTTTTGTCTAGGCTGCAGCAGATGTGGTCCGTTTCGACCTTGATCTCGCAGCATCCCTTGCTTTCGCCAGAGTTTTGCTCCGTTACGTCCCGCACCTCCTGGATTTTACCTTGTTCCCACCCGCTAAACAAATGTTTATTATTCGACAGCAAACAAAACAAAGGCAGGGAGCTAATCCCTGCCACACTTTTCAGGAAAAAACGAGTACACACCAATGTTCCTGATCCAGATTTCAGCCTTTCTTCCATCGATTTCAGAGCGCCATAGATCAGTTTTCCCGCCAGTACGACGGATCCATGCTACCTTTTTGATCGACGGAATATATTCCGGATCAACATCATCGGCAAAACCGGGGGGATCAGTCAGCCTTTTTTGCATCTTATCAAGCGAGGTATAATACAATGATTTTTTCGGGTGCTGTGCCGGATCGTTGGACCATTCAGTTTCCTTTACCCGGGAGACGATGAACGACCGGTCATCGATCCAGGTGAAACCCATTTCGGCAAAACCTGGTGGGGTGAGGGTGAGTGATTTAAAAGCTGGAAATTCCGTTATTTTTAAATCCTTATTCTTAAAGCCCATCACGATCCTGCCGCCCCCAGCAATGTATGCAAGCAAGTTTTTGCTTGGTGCCCATTGTGGGTTTCCGATTTCAAATATCATCTCGTCAATCACTTCAAATTGTTCTCCATCAGCAGATATCGCACAAATCATATTGCTGTCCATCGACCATGAGGCGGTGGGACATACAATGAAAGAAATCCAGTTACCATCGGTTGAGAACTCAAAGTTTGATGCGTTAATCGCAGGGACACTCACCGATCCTTTTGCAACCTCGCCAGGAATTACAAATAATCTTTTAACATTATCAGTTAAGCTTTTTATATTTTTCAGGTCTTCCGGAAGGGTAATTCTATATAAAATCGGATTAGTCCATCCATCTGGCATAAGGGACGCTGCACCCGATGCAATGAAGCTTTTCCCGTCAGGAAACCAGTTATAATCATCGACGCCTAAAGCAACGTTATTAAATTGATTTAAATCCGAAACATTTAAGACACCGCCGCTCTTAAAGGCCAAGACATTTTGTGTTGGTGACCATTTCGGATTGCTGCCACCACTGAAAATTTTATCGCGCTTTTTCGTTTCGGTATTATAGACCCATATATCATATTGATCCTGGCTGTGGGCATTAGGCTCGACCATTTCTTTTAAGTAAGCGATCAATTTGCCATCATGTGACCACTGTGGTGGATATGCATATTTGGATGGTTTGTCCGTAATCCTTTGTTCACGCCCATCTATTTTGGTCCACAAATATCCGTCCCTTTCAAATGCTACTTTAACACCTTCATCCGCTGGTTTTTCGGCGTTGGCAATACAAGGGAACATCAAAAACAATAGCAAAAGTGACCATCCAACTAATTTATTCATTCTGTTCACCTTCCCGGTTTTTACTGTTATGTTTACCATTTGGGCGGTTTTTGATGAACAGATATAGTGAACTGGGCAGCCAAATTTCTTTCGGGAGACGGAGAAAAACGAAGAAACCAGAAGAAAAAATAAAAAATAATAAGGTGAATTTTTAAAATGGTGGATTATTAAAAAAAATTATGGGAAATCGCTTTAAATCAGTGTTGATAGTAGTTTTTTCATTTTATATATTTATGGTGCAAAGGTAATCATCCATTCTGTGAGGAGGGGTAAGTATGGCAGAATTCTGTATCTATTGCGGACAAGAACTCTATTCTTGGCAACGAGACAGCCCATCTTGCAACGCCTGCAGGGATTCGATCAGGCGCGGGGCTTATCCTGGGGATTTGCTACTATGAAACAGACGATTACGATTACCACCGATCAATGCCAGCAAGTATTTACAGGAATTCAGGGGCAATGTTTAAAAACTACCGTTAAAGGAGGACTGCACAATGGCAACAAAAGCAGGCCGCAGGCGCAGGAAGATTGAACGTTTCCTTAAAGAAGAGTTTAAACGGGTTGGCAAAGAGCTGACCGGACGCCCGCCAAATTTTGCGTTCATGCTTAACAAAAAACCTGAAGGTATAAGAAAACCGGAATTTCAAGAAACATCAATCAATCCTATGTAAGGGATATTGAAAATTCACCATTGAGATTGCTAATGATTGAAATTGAATCAGGAGGCGATTTCACGTGTCACTAATACCATTTGAACCATTCCGCCAGCTTGATAACATGAGGTGGGGATTGAATCAACTCTTTAATTCTGGATTCGGTCTAAGCCAGAATTTCGGCATGCCCAGAATTGATTTATATGAAACGGAAACCGAAGTAGTTGCAACTTCAGATACCCCAGGATTAGAAAAGAAAGATGATGTAACGAACCACATCGATGATCATAATCTCTGTCTATCAGTGGAACAGTCAACTGGATGAACGAAATAAAAGAGGAAAATATGCATAAGCAAGAGCGGTTTACAGCAAGCTTCCAACGATCGGTCCGCTTGCCAGCCAGTGTTTCCACAGAGGAAGAGGCGAAAGCAACATACAGGAATGGCGTTCTTGAAATCCGCATGCCGAAACTGAATGACGAACAAGGAAATAAGAAAAAAATTGACGTTAAGTTTCAATGATTATCCATGACGGCTCCGGGAAAGGGAACTTTCCGGGTTTTTGTCTTTTAGCCGAACTGTCAGGTGGGATACCGGTTGTAAACCATTAATTTTTCCTTTGCTTATTTGGATTTTGGCGCGGTTTGTAGAAATAAGGTCCACAATATTGTTCGTGAGTCCGTACAAATATATCTCCTTTTTTCAGGAATTTTCCCTATTGGTGTGGTAACCTACAATTTCCACTATTAAAGGGATGTCATTCTTATTTTAATGCATATTTCAAAACAAGCTAAAAAGCGACATTTTTTACGACAGCTTTTTTGCATGACTCAAGTTAATAAATTATTTTAATAGCTAAAGCGACTTGCCGCTTGTTGATAAAAGTTTGACAAAGGACCTTTTTTCTTTTTTAGGCTTCTCTGTTAGCGAAAGAAGCTGGTGCTAATATTAGATAATGTTTCTTATAAGATAAGCCAGATTCTGCTTCCTTAATTGATGCTCAATTTAAAACCTAGTATGATAAAGGGATGCTAAGTGAGATGACTTAGTACCCCTTTTAGCATTCATGAAGATATCACTAAAATTCTGTTTTTAAATTGTAAAGTGATCAATTGTAGACTTACCCAAAATAGGCTCAATTGGACAAACAAACATACATACAAATGTATTGAAATACAATTTAAAGCCTAATCATTCAGGTGAAATGAATTGAGGTGAAAAATGGAATTTATAAGGCCTATGGGCGTTTTAGAAGACTGTGCACTTCCATTTTGTGCTCAAACAAATGATTTAGCACCCCTTTTTGTGGCAGAAGCTTACGACAATGTTGAAAAGAAAATAAAAGAGGTTCGTCTGGACAGTTATCGTGGAAAATGGGTTATCTTATTTTTTTATGCAAGTGATTTCACTTTTGTTTGACCAACAGAGTTGGCAGCGGTCGCTGCTATTTATGAACAACTGAAGTTTCTAAATACAGAAGTACTTGCTATAAGTACCGATAGTGTATATTCCCATAAAGTTTTTACTGAGGTGTCTCCATCTGCGTCAAAGGTAAGGTTTCCACTTTTAAGTGACCGAACACATAAAATGAGTAAAGCATACAGAGTACTAAATGAGAAAACTGGAGCTACACTCAGAGCAACTATCATTATAGATCCTGAAGGCACGATTGTTACCAAATTCTTTAACCCTTTAGAAGTTGGTAGAAATGTTTACGAGATTTTAAGGGTAATTCAAGGCATACAATATAGTAGAAGGACAGGAGAAGTGCTCCCTGCTAATTGGGTGCCAGGGCAACCAGGAATTATTAGGGATCCAAAGTACATTGGGAGAATTTAAGGACTGCTCGAAATTTTTAGTGTGTTTTATTTGATTACAAATTATAAAATCAAAGAAACATTTGTTCATTCAGGCGATTCTTAATGGGATCGCTTTTCTTATTGAGGGAGTTCAATAACTAGATATCGTCTATATAAGTATTTTACAGAGATAAAAGGGCTAACGAGCGAACAGTACCAGCTTATTCGAATTTAGAATATACTTAGCTCTTTAGTGAAAATTCTTTCGGTACCGGCATTATCAGAAAGGTCTTTATTTCAATTAGTTTGCATAACTTTAAAGAAGGATAATTAGAGAAGGTGTGATAATGCATGAAATGTCACTTATGGTGGAGGTAATAAACCTGGTATGCGAAGATGCGATCCAGAGAAATATTAATCATGTCAACAAAATAGAAGTTATTGTAGGCGATTTATCTAATGTCTTGCCCGATGCCCTGGAGTTAGCCTTTCTCTTTATGAGAAAACAAGGTTTAGGATTAATTGATGACAATACTCATTTACATATTATACGTGAAGTGGCGAAAGCCAAATGTCAAACTTGCCAGCAAGAATTTATACCGGACTATCGCATAGCAGTGTGTCCTAAATGTCATCTTCCAAACAGTTTGCTCATCTCAGGTGAAACATTTAGAGTGGAATCTTATGAAGGAAGTGATAAAGATGAAAGTTGAGCTTCAAGCCGATGTTCCATAAGACCACAACTTAGCTGCCAAATTTAATAGAGAAAACCTTCCAAAATAATAAAACCCTTGTTATTAATCTAATGAGCTCTCCTGGCGCCGGGAAAACGACATTACTTGAAGAACTTTAAAAGCTTTGGCAAATGACTTTAGCATCGCTGTCAATGCGCCACCCATGTATATCGTCCGGGAAAACACGTAAAAACGATAAAGGTGTTTTAATGGAAAAAATAATGGTATTGGGAATTGGGAATCAATTAATGATGGATGATGGTATCGGCATCTATCTTGTTGAGGAACTTAAGAAGCGTGAATGCACCTCGAACATTAGTTACTTGGTTGGGGAGTCGGATATCGATTATTGCATTGAACAGATTGAAGGAGCAAGCTTTGTGATCATACTTGATGCTGTAATCTCAGGAAAGGAACCAGGGGATATATCCAACTACCCTCTTGCAAATTTACATCAACATGAAAGATTAGATATATCACCACATAACCTGCACTTATTTCACGTATTGGCTAATGAGAAAGATAAAATAAAAGGTTTTCTGATAGGAGTGGAACCTTATGAAATAAGGTTTCATATTGGACTAAGTCAAACGCTGCATCAAAAATGGGATTTGCTTATCGATAATGTAAAAGTAGCCATTAAAAATATCATTACGAAAAAGAAGGAAGATTAATATTTTCTTTTCTAGAACAAAGAGTGCTTGAACTAGAAGTTAACATTACAAGGATGTCACTTATAAAATGCAGGAGGGTGAAAGATGATTAATGAACAAATACAAAATTTGGTGAACAATTTAATTCAACTTGAACACGTTTCATCCGCATTGTATCTAGCCATGTCAAACTATATGAATAAAATAAATCTTAGAGGGATGGGAACATGGCTGAGGTTACAATCGGAGGAAGAACGAACTCACATGTTAACGCTTATGGATTACCTGGTTGATCGCGGCGGAACTGTCGAACTAAGGTCTTTGCCAGCACAACCAATTGGTTTTGGGACACCTTTGGAAGCATTTCAAAGAGTATTGGAGCATGAACAATTTGTAACAAATTCATATCGTCAAGCCTACAATTATGTCTTGCAAGCTAATGATCAACAAACTTTGGTTATCATACAAGATTTCTTAAGAGAACAAGTTGAAGAAGAAGCTCAGAGTCAAACAATTGTAGATCGTTTAAGGCTCGCTCAAAATAACCCTGCTGCTATCTTGATTTTAGATCAGGAATTAGGGCAAAGACAGCCTGCTGCTGCCGTTGGCACAACCGTTCCCCCTGGATAACACTTGTTTATGTTCGTTGAAACAGTGTCTTTATCCCATATATTTGACTTATGCTAACTCCCCTTGTACATTATTTCGTTTGAAATGAGCATTCTTTCTGGCGGCATCATTTTTACTGTCATTTCCAGTACAACAGGCACATGCGGAAGAATTTACAGGCAATTAAGGCAGATTGATAATATCGTGCACCGCGGGCAGCAGATATTCTCATTGATATGGAAGTAGATGCCATTATAAAAGACCATCCCGATTATGTAGATCCTAGAACGTGCAGCCGGAAATGTTGATTCATAAGTATAGAAACAAATAGATAAAGCCATCAGCAAGGGTGAAATTGCAGATGGCTTATTTATTTGCCTAACGTCTGCTAAAGCATAGGTCAGCCGCTCCATATGAATGGGGGCTGTTGCGCAGCTGATTTGTTTAAGGTTATTATCTGTCTGGTTTTAAAATTGCCTACTTTAAAACTCTCATATTATAATAATTATGAATATTATAAAAATTTACGGAGGGTGGTTTGTTTATGTTTGAAAATACATATTACACCCAAGAGAATCATGGACCATACAAAATTTACAACCTGGGCGATTTTGAATTAGAAGAAGGCGGCAGCATCCCCAACTGTAAATTGGCATATGCAACATTCGGAGAGTTGAACGAAGCGAAAGACAATGTCATTATTATTCCCACATGGTTTTCGGGAACAAACAAAGATATGGAAGCGTATATTGGAACTGATCGAGCCCTGAACCCAAACGAATATTTTATTATCATCATTAATCAAATCGGAAATGGACTGTCCAGTTCTCCGCATAACAGCCCAGCTCCTGTCAATATGGCTAATTTTCCGAATGTCAGAATTGGAGATGATGTACGAGCTCAGTACCAGTTAATAACCGAAAAATGGGGCATCAAAGAAATTGCTCTTGTTGTTGGTGGTTCAATGGGAGCGCAGCAAACTTACGAATGGGCGGTGAGATATCCTGATATGGTTAAGCGGGCTGCTCCTATTGCCGGGACTGCTAAAAACACACCACATGACTTTTTATTTACAACCACTTTAATGGAAGCGATTACATCTGATCCAGGCTGGAATGGTGGAAACTACCAATCTTGCACAGAAGTGGCCGATGGATTGAAAAGGCATGCGAACATTTGGGCGATCATGGGATTGAGCACGGAATTTTATAAACAGGAAAAATGGACATTATTTGGTGTTCATACATTAGACGATTTTATTTCTGGCTTTCTTCAACCATTGTTTGGAATGATGGATCCTAATGCCTTGCTTTCAATGGCTTGGAAATGGCAACGAGGAGATGTTAGTAGACTGACAAATGGAAATCTCCAGGAAGCACTCGGCAGAATAAAAGCCAAAGTGTTCGTTATGCCAATTGACGAAGATATATTTTTCCCGCCAAGGGACTGCATAGAAGAACAAAAAATGATTCCAAATAGTGAACTAAGAATGATCAATAGCATTGCTGGACACTTCGGTTTATTCGGTGTTGAGGGAAAGGATTATCATGATCAAATTGATAAGCATCTTAACGAGCTATTAGCCATAAACGTTGCAAAAACCGTAACCAAACTTACCTGAACCTAAGGCACAAGGGATTTCCTGATAAAACTTGCCAAAGTCGGCAAGTTTTATTTTTTCTCGATCGGTTAGATTATCATGCATTTTACAAGAACGATTGACCAGGGTAGCCGACAGAATTCCCTGCAACTAATGAGCAACAGGGTGAATTTACATCTTTTCGTGCCAGTTACTTCCATTTCCAGTGATTAAAGGGATGTCATTCTTATTTTTATGAAGTTTTCAAGGTATGACAAAACTAGACAATCTTTACGACAAGTTTTTTGCAAGACTCAAGTTATGATAGTATATATTTATAAAACACACTGGAAAAGTTTTCGTATAGAAAAGGGGCAAAATCCATGCGCGAACAGGGAAACGGACAGGTTAAATGGCTGGAATGGGCGAAACAAATACAGGCCATATCCCAGGCTGGCTTGACTTATTCCAAGGATATATATGATATTGAACGATTCCAGCAATTAAGAGAACTCAGTGTCGAGATATTGGCTGAATATACCGATTTAAAGGTTGAAACGATAACAAAACTGTTCGCAAATGAAACCGGGTACCAAACACCTAAAGTGGATGTCAGGGCGGTTGTTTTTAATCAGGACAGGATTTTGCTGGTCCAGGAACAGCTGGATGGCAAATGGTCATTGCCCGGAGGCTGGGCGGACATTGGGCTTACTCCATCTGAAGTTGCCGTAAAGGAGGTAAAAGAGGAGGCCGGTTTTGAGGTGGTTCCCTTGAGGCTGCTGGCTGTGTTAGATAAAAAATGCCATCCCCACCCGCCATCACCGTATCATGTATATAAAATGTTTATCCAATGCGGGATAGTCGGAGGAAAAGCCGAGACGGGGATTGAGACCAAGCAAGTGAATTTTTTCCCTCAAAACAATCTTCCTGTGCTTTCGGTTGAAAGGAATACAGAATCACAAATTCATATGGCTTTTGAATTCCTGGAAAATCCACAGAAAAATGTGATTGTTGATTAAACAGTTAATTCATAATGGCTTGTTTCAATAGCAATTGGTTAATCGTAATGGGGGAATGGCTATGTACATACCAAAGTCTTTTGAGGTTACCGATAAAGAAAAAATTTTTGATTTTGTCAGGCGAAACAGTTTTGCGATTTTATTTTCCCAATTAGAGGGTCATCCCTTTGCGACACATTTGCCATTACTTGTGGATGAAAGCAGAGGAGAAAACGGGATCTTGCTTGGACATATGGCAAAAGCAAATCCACATTGGAAAAACCTCAATGGCCAGGAGGTTCTGGCAGTTTTCCAAGGCCCTCATGCATACATATCACCAACCTGGTATAAAGAGTCGAATACTGTCCCCACCTGGAATTATGTCGCAGTACATATATATGGGGATTTTAAGTTAATAGAAAATAAACAGGAAATGATTGAGATTATCGATAAAACCGGCGATTACTACGAATCTTCCATGCCCAACCCGTGGAAAGCCGACTTTGATGATCGATTTACAGACGGGTTGATGAATGGCATCGCCTGCTTTGAAATTGACATCATGAGGTTCGAGGGGAAATGGAAGCTAAACCAGAACCATTCAGCAGAGCGGCAGCAAAATGCGGTAATCGGGCTGCGAACACAGACGGACGAAAATTCGGTTGAAATCGCCAATCTGATGGCAGAGAATCTTTCCTTTAAAAAGTAATGTTTCTTTATAAAGATAAATCGTGCTAAGAAGGGCTTCTCATTTGATTAATGGAGAATTTGTGGATGAATACTATATGACGAAATTTTTTATGAGTGGGAAAAGGGAATTTACATGCAAGAGTGAAAAGGAGCTGTAATATGGAGTCTTACAATATGGAAAAGCACAGAAACTTAATCGAAAATATACGTTTATTTGGTTCGATTACACTTGGTGGCCTGACGGTTATTTCAGGTAATATATTGGTAGGTTTATCATTGCACTCATACTTGGTTTAATAGACCTTATGTATATTTGGCCAAAATTAAAACCGAAAGTATAATTGTAAATTTAAATCACTCAACCTTTAGCCATAGAGAAAGCCGTTTTTTCCATCAGCATAGGAAAATAGGCTTTGTCATTCGATGTCTCAATGGCTGGTCAATTCGTTTTTCTCCCTCAACAACACAACCATGACCGCGCCACCCAATACAATCAGGCCACCAGCCATTTGCAGAAAGGTCATTTTTTCATTGAACAGCAGTGTGGAAAACAGGATTGTGACTACTGGCTCAATCATGCTCAAAATGGATGCTCGCGAAGGGCCGACCAGTTTCATTCCTGAAAAGAACGTGAGCATCGCTATAACACTCGAAAATAGGGAAATGCCTGCGACCCCGAGCCAGCCGGGCGGTTCAAACTTAAAATCGAGCCCACCTGTGTATAGACCGCCGAAGAAAAAAGACACGGAAGCGAACAAGGCAATAAAAGCACTTGTAGCGACTGGTGGAACCTGCACGGTGATTCGGTTCCCATAAACAATGTAAATGGAATAAACAATAGCAGCCCCCATAGCCAACAGGATACCAATTACGTTCATACTTTGTCCTGGAGAACCTAGTACAAAAATCATGCCTATCAGGGAAATAAAGATAGAAAGCAATAATTTGTTGGAAATCCTTTCTTTATTTACAAAGAAGGAAAGAATCGTGACAAATACCGGATACAGATATAATAGCAACGCTGCCAAAGAAGCAGGGATATATTGAATTGCCGAAAAGTAAAAAAAGGATTGGAATGTGTAAAGAACACCCCCCATAAAAATCAGCGACAGCAGCTGCTTTCTCGTAATCTTCCAGTGCTTTTTCTTTAAAAATATATATGAAAAGAAAAATACTGCTGCGAATGCAAAACGCAAGAACAGGAGGGTTGTCGAATCGACCCCATGTTCATATGAATAGAGCGCGAAAATGGGCAACAGCCCAAAGCCTGTTGCCGACAAAAAAATTAAAAAATAACCAAGCGCCATGCTTGATCCCCCTGTTCTTACATAAATGGCCGTGCTGCCACACTCTAATTGAATTATAGTACAGGTTTCATCATATATAAATGTGTTATTGTATAATTATTTGTAAAAGTAAAAATTCACAGATTAGCAGAAGCGAAACATTATTTAATGGAGTTGATCGAATGGCCAGACAGTTGATTGGTGAAATACAAAATATTATCCGATACCCAGTTAAATCTTTTCAGGGTGAAAAAGTTCAGCAAAGCACAATTGAGGCCTATGGACTATACGGTGACAGGAGCCACGTGTTCATTGATGAAACAAAGCCTAGAAAATATGTAATGGCGACCCATTTCCCTGAATTATTGAAATATGAGGCGCAATTTGAGGGACAAGAAAGCAGTGAGAAATATCCTCAGGTAAGAATCACAACTCCGCAAGGGAAACAATTTTATTGGGATGACGAGCCATTTCATAAAGAGATCCAACAAATTGCGGGAGATGTATATCCAGTAAAATATACGCCGAAACATGTGCCAATTGGTGCAATCGAAGAAGAGCATATCCTGATTGTTACGGATTCATCTCTCACTAAAATGGAACAAATGTGGGGAAAGCAGCTTGATTTTCTCAGATTCAGGCCAAACCTGGTGATTGCGATGGGTGAAGGTGCCCCCTTCGCTGAAGAATTTTGGTTTGGAAAACGAATGATAATCGGCGATATAGAGTTAGAGATAAAAAGACATTGCGAACGGTGCATGATCATCAATATTGACCCCGTAAGCCATGAAAAAGACAATACCCTGCTAAAAACCGTTGTGCGCGAAAGAGATAATCATTTTGGAGTTTATGCGTCCGTCATAAAAACTGGGCAAGTGAAGGTTGGCGACAATGTATTTCTAGAAGATGGCAACTAGGGATTAGACTGTCGCATTAATCCAACGCGGCAATGCCAGGGCATGCCTTATACATATTTCAAAGAAAATTAGAATGATTGGTGATCATCATGCAAATCAGGGAGTTTACTATTGTCGACTATGATGCTGTCATCCATTTATGGGAAAAGGCCGGGATACAATTATCCAAGTCTGACTCGCTGGACAAGCTGCAACACAAACTTCAACGGGATGCTGAACTTTTTATTGTCGCTGAAGAAAGCAATCAGATTATCGGCGTAGTGATGGGCAGCTATGACGGCAGGCGGGGATGGGTCCATCACTTGGCGGTCGATCCTGATTTTCAGGGCAGGAAAATTGGGTCGATGCTGCTTGAAAATTTTGAATCAAGATTAAGAGCAATAGGTTGTGAGAAAGTAAATCTCCTGATAGAGATGGATAATTCAAACATCCAGAAGTTTTACGAAACACTCGGCTACAACAGGGACGAGTTGATTTTTATGGAGAAATGGATTGTTTGATAAGCCTTTTTCGATACACACAAGGAGGTGAACCAATATGATTCTTGTCAGTTCCTGCCTTGCAGGAATGCGTTGCCGTTATAACGCGACCGCGTGCCTCGAGAAAAAAATAGAGGAATTAGTTGATCAGGATAAAGCCGTGATGTTATGCCCGGAGATGTTAGGCGGGTTTACAACTCCGAGGGAGCCTGCAGAGATCATTGGCGGTACCGGATCAGAAGTTTTGGAAGGAACAGCGAGAGTGGTCGAAAAGTCGGGCAAAGATGTAACAGACCTTTACATAAAAGGTGCCTATCAAACATTAGAAATAGCAAAAAAGATGAAGGCATCCGCAATCATACTAAAAGAATTCAGCCCTTCCTGCGGAACGAAAATGATCTATGATGGCAGCTTTGGGAACAAGAAAGTTGCAGGAGAAGGGGTGACAGCCGCATTGCTCAAACGAGAAGGGTTTAATGTGATGTCTGAGAAAGACTCAGTAAAATTTGATTAGCATTGTGCCATAACTGGGAAAAGCCGATGCCCACTGATGCTCGGCTTTTTCCTAATTATCTATTTTTAAAGTCAAGCCCTCCCGAACGATATATCTCTTATGTTGATCAATAATAAGAATTGAGGCTAGTATAATAAACTCCAATATAAGTTTTTGAGGTGAGTGCATATGAACCATGCTTTAGTTATCGGGGGAACCGGAATGTTGACTAATGTATCATTATGGTTAGCCTCCAAAAAATATCATATATCAGTGGTCGGCCGCAATCCCGGAAAAATGGACCGTATGATAAGCAGGGCAATAGACCAGTCACTAATAACGCCTTTATTGGTAGATTATCGTGATGATAATCAGTTGAGCGAAAAACTGCGATTCGCCATCCAAAACAATGGCCAGCCAGATTTAGTCGTTGCCTGGATTCATTCCAATGCCGAATATGCCCTGCATACGGTTATACAAGCAATCTCCAACCAAAATTTCAAATTAATCCACGTGTTAGGCAGCAGTGCAAACTTGAAAGAAATGAAAACCAAAATAAATATACCTGATGGCTGTCAATACCACCAGGTACAGTTGGGGTTTAACATTGAGGAAAACGGCCTCTCAAGGTGGCTGACACATGAGGAAATAGCAAATGGCGTCATTGATTCTATAAAAAGCGACAAACAATTAAATATTGTTGGCACAGTTGACCCATGGAAAAAACGGCCTTGATAAAAAGTTATTCCAACAGAATTTTAATCAGCAATATATGGGTAAGGTATTCACATTGATGTATAATTATTATAAATTATAAATAATTATACATAGATAACATGGTGAGGGAGATAATTATGGAGATTGAGTTTAGCGAAGTATATCCAATAAAAGACGATTTTATCAAATTGCATCGGACAACAGGCTGGAATGCAAAAGGCCTCTATACCAATGATGAGCTATATCGGGCCATTTGCAGCAGCTGGTACAGTGTGTCGGTTTATCATGACGGGAATCTGATAGGGTTCGGCCGGGTGATATCTGACGGGATTTACCAGACACTCATATGTGATGTAATGGTACATCCTGACTACCAGAATCAAGGAATTGGCACCAAAATTGTTCAAAATATAATTGATAAGTGCAGCGAAAAAGGAATCAAATGGGTACAGTTATTTTGCGCAAAAGGAAAGCAATGTTTTTACAGCAAACTAGGCTTCATGGAACGAGAACCTGACGCGCCGGGCATGTCTTTATTTTTGTAATTGTAAGGCTGCCATGGGGACAAAGACCTCCAGATGGAAGGTCTTTTCCTTCTTTAGCATCAGTTTAAAACCTTTTTATAAACAAAGCTTGTTTTTTCATAGTGCATCTTATCTTCATAAAAACGGTGGGCGTCTACACGCTGCAATCCTGATGATAGTGACACAAGTGTGTAGCCATTGTCTTTTGCCCAGTTTTGTACATAGGTGAGCAGCGCTGCACCGTATCCTTTCGAACGTGCCCCTGCAACCGTAACTAAATCACAGACCCAGATATAACTTCCGTGGTATAAGGTGATCATAGGCATAAAGCCTGTTACAGCGACAATTTTTCCTTGCTCGTACAAAGCAGCCATCTTATATCCTTCTTTCTCTGTGGCCTCTTTGACTAACTCCAGGTAACTTTGTTCATTGAGATGGGTACGCAGCTGCCTCATCACCGGGAATGCTTCCCGCAACTCTGTTTCGCTTTTCAATTCCGTAATTTTAATCGTCATTTTGCATCCTCCTTGATTTCTTATAACCTTTATTTAATCACAAACTGGTATAATCGAAAGTGCCAGATTTGATAAAGTTAATGGTGCCAGAGAGAACAGGGGGAGCTTATCTTGATTGAACTAACACCAGTTTTTGAAAATAAAAGCAATGAACCATTGTATATTCAGCTATCAAACTACATAAAACAAGAAATATTCACGGGAAGGATAAGGCAAAGTGAAAAATTGCCTTCGAAACGTAAATTATCTAATCATCTTGGGGTGAGCCTGAATACGATCCAGGCTGCCTATGACCAGTTATGTGCAGAAGGATATGCAGAAAGCAAAGCGCGCCAGGGTCTATTTGTCACCAGGCTGGAGGATGACATGTTTTCCGGACTAAAATATCCGCAGAACATGGATACATACCAGGGCGAACAAAAAGCAAACTTCGATATTGACTTTAATTCAGGGAAGGTCGATTTAGCAAACTTCCCATACTCTGCCTGGAGAAAATTAACCATTCAGTCCCTATATGAAGATGAGGGAGATTTTTTCTATAACGGGGATGCACAAGGGGAGTTATCGCTTCGGAACGAAATTTCAAAATATCTGTTTGCATCGAGGGGAGTCAAGTGTTCTCCCGGGCAAATCGTGATTGGCGCCGGCACCCAGGTACTGTTTGGATTGCTTTGCATGGTGATTGGCAAAGAAAATACATACGCACTCGAGAGTCCTGGTTTCCACCGGACGAGGATTGTCCTCCAGGATCAGGGAGTCAGTACGGTGCCAATCCCGCTTGATACAGACGGGATTGATGTCCACCAATTAAAAAGCAGCGGCGCCAATGTTGTATACGTTACGCCCTCCCACCAATTCCCTCTTGGAATGGTGATGCCAATCTCCCGCAGGATACAACTGTTGAAATGGGCCGAGGAAAAGGACGGCTACATCATTGAGGATGATTACGATGGTGAATACCGATATAAAGGAAAACCGATCCCATCCTTACAGGGCCTTGATTCACAAGGAAGGGTTGTGTACTTAGGGACTTTCTCGAAATCTTTGATTCCATCCATCCGGATCAGTTACCTCGTTTTGCCGCCGTCTCTGTTGGAGATATACAAAGGCCGCTTCATGGTTTATAAGCAGACGGCCTCGCGCCTCCACCAGGTTACGCTGTTCCATTTCATGCACGGAGGCCATTGGCATAGTCACCTAAATAAAATGAGGACACTTTACCGCAAAAAGCAGGCAGCATTAACGCACGCTATAAAGCAGTACATGGGCGGCCGGGTTGAGGTGATTGGTGAAAAATCCGGGCTGCATATCGTCTTGAAAGTAAAAATCCGAATGAAGGAGGAAGAATTAATTAATGCTGCATTAAAGAGGGGAGTTCGAGTTTATCCCTTATCGATTTATTACGACGGCAGCCAGGATTACCAGGAACCGCGAGTGCTGCTTGGCTTCGGTGGTCTATCGGAAGCGGAGATGGAGAAGGGGATTCGGTTATTAAAAGAAGCTTGGGATATTTGAAGTGGAGCACCCAGTGTTTAAGAATAGTCAGTATTAGTTTCCTGGCGCCCTATTTCATCAGTGCAAATAATTTTCAACCAATTTGAAGAAACTGAAGGTGGAGGTGAAATAGTGACAAAGGATGATACGTATCCCTATATACCAAGTCCCTTTTTAGCTGATCTTGATGTATTGAAGAGGGACCCACAAACTCAGAAAGATTCAAATTCTAAAAGAAAAGAAACGACTGAACAGACTTTGGTTAAGAATAAGGATGGAAACAAGCTACACACCGCAAGATAACAAGCCGAATTTTCCAGAATAACAAAAAGCTGGCCCTGCTATATAGCACGGCCACCTTAAATTTTTAGAAGGCTGGCAGACCATTATGGCCCACAGTGAATCTTCCTCACTTGGACGCTTCTTAAAATCGATCAAAACCAGTTATAAAAAAGAATGAGGATTATGGCCCCTTAGTGGTTGGTTTATCTTCCAAAGAACAAGACAAAAAATATAGGACCAAAAAGCAAATATAATGAACGATTTGCCTGTTTTATTGTGCAGTAATAACAAACCTTCCCGAAGTTACCCCAAGTTCGGACTCTATTGAGCCTGCAATCATCAAACCTGTCTCAAGTAACCCCAAGTTACTCTATTCAGCCTACAATCATCAAACCTGTCTCAAGTCACCCCAAGTTCGGATTCGATAATGCTAGTTTTCACCGTACCTGTCCCAATACATTTAGGACTTGGTACGCCTTGCATTCGCCAATCCCTGTCCGAATAGGCCTCACGGCGGACTCGAGAGCTTAATATTAATTCCCCGCCAGCTGTGGATGCCGGTGCATGGACATGAATAAAATAATGCCGCTCACAAGCAGAAGGGCGCTTGTCGCAAAAAATACTGAACCAAAGCCGAACCAGCCGGATAAAAAACCGCCCAGAACGGGTCCAATTATATTCCCGAGAAACCGCAGGCTGGTATTGTAGCCCAGAACCTCACCCTGCATGGCCACTGGTGCTTCATGCCTGATATAGGCGATCCGAACAGGGATGATCCCGCCGAGCGTCATACCGAGGGCGAAGCGGATGATTACAAGCTGCCACACATTTGTCACAAAAGCTCCCGGTAAATATACGATTGCTGAGATTATTAATAGGACGACAAGAATTTTAATGTAGCCTGCTCTGTCGGCTATTTCACCCCATTTCCTGGCCATAAGCAAATTCCCCAGGCCGGCTGCAGAAAACGCAATTCCCGAGTAAAATGCAATATTGTCCATTCCGTGGAGTTCACCTACGTACAATGACAGAATGGGCTGTATGCTGAAATGTGCGACCTGAACAAGCATTGAAATCATCAGCACATTCATCAGCACAGGGTTTCTCAGCATGTGGAGCAGCACTTCTTTCCGTGTGTAGGCGATCTTCGCTCCTTGCTTTATGTCAATTCGGTATTCTTTTACGAATAACACCAGTATGCCCGAGAGGATAATGAGTACAGACGTGGATTGGAAAGTAGCAGCATATCCAAAAGCATCCGCAAGGGCACCGCCAAGCAGCGGCCCAAACAGTGAACCTGTAATAGTCCCGGTCTGTAGAGTACCAAGAATCCTACCTGCACATTCTTTTGGTGTCTGGGTTGAGATCATGGCCTGCGACACTGGGATAAAGCCCGAAAAAAAACCCATGAACATGCGCAACAGAAACAGTTCCCATACCGTGCTCGCATATCCAAGCAGGAACATTGACAGTCCCATGCCAAACGCCATAAATGTAAGGATTTTCTTTCTGCCGTAACGATCTCCTAATCTACCAATGATAGGAGAAAAGATGAACGCAGTCACAAAGGTCACGCCAAACGTGATCCCTGACCAGTGCTGTACATACTCCTCAGTAAAATTCCCAAAGCTATCAATATATAACGAGATAAATGGAAGCACCATTGTCATGCTCCCGGAAACAAAAAAATTCCCGAACCACATAATTGACAAGTTTCGTTTCCCTGCATGCTGTTGGAACATAGGGTGAACACTTCTTTCGTAAATATTTCGTTTACCTAAATATTATAACATACTAACAAATGATATCCAGTAAAAGGTATTTTAGGAGGGATTATTCATTTCTGGGCTGCCATGGGGGTCAGGTAAATCGTAACTACACACTCAAGAAATAATTAGACTTACATTTAATGGAGGTGATTTAAGTGTTAGGAGAAAAGCCTTAGTGCTCTATTTGAGCATAGAAATCAGAGGTGATGAAGTTGTCTTCGTGAAAATGCGTTATACAAAACGTAAAAAAATAACTGAAATAAATCGCGGCCCTGCAAAAGAAGCAAAGCCGCTGTTCAAACATCTATGTTAATTAATCAGCGCCTGCAGCGGGGCAGGGATCCTTCCGCCGCGCTGGATGAGTTTTTCTGAACTGAACGGGTTGACGCCTATTACTGGTGCGCGTCCGAGAAGGCCTCCGAACTCGACCAGTTCTCCTTCTTGTTTTCCTGGAACGGGAATGACTCTAACCGCCGTTGTTTTTTTGTTGATCATGCCGATTGCGGCTTCGTCCGCAATGATTGCTGACAGGGTGGCAGGGGAGGCGTCCCCGGTGAGTGCAATCATGTCCAGCCCAACAGAACAGACGCAAGTCATTGCTTCGAGCTTCGATAAAGTAAGCGCACCCTCGCTGATGCCGCGTATCATTCCGTTATCCTCACTGACCGGGATAAAGGCACCGCTCAAGCCGCCGACATATGAGCTTGCCATGGCCCCGCCTTTTTTCACCGCGTCATTCATAAGGGCGAGTGCAGCGATCGTCCCATGTGTCCCGACACGTTCAAGGCCGATTTCTTCCAGGATTTCCGCAACACTGTCGTTCATGGCATTGGTCGGCGCAAGGGAAAGGTCCATGATGCCGAAAGGGACGCCGAGCCGTTTGGCGACTACACGGCCAATCAGCTCGCCGGCACGGGTAATTTTAAATGCAGTTCTCTTAATGACATCCGCCACTTCACCCAGGTCCGCATCAGGCTTTTTTTTCAAGGCGCTTAATACAACGCCGGGCCCGCTGACACCCACGTTGATCACCGCTTCTCCTTCACCGGCGCCATGGAACGCTCCTGCCATGAATGGGTTATCCTCAACTGGGTTGCAGAACACAACAAGCTTGGCACAGGCAATCCCATTCTTATCCTTAGTCCTTTCCGCGGCATCCTTGATGATATGGCCCATCATGCGGACGGCGTCCATATTGATGCCCGTCCTGGTCGTCGCAACGGAAACTGAAGCGCAAACCCGTTCCGTCACACTTAACGCTTCTGGCAGGCTGTCGAGCAGGGTTTGGTCGCCTTTTGAAAACCCTTTATGCACAAGCGCGGAAAAGCCACCGATAAAATCGACACCCAGCTCAGAGGCAGCCCGGTCAAGTGTTTTTGCCAGTTCAACAGCCTGTCCTGCTGTGGCGTTACCAAGTATTTCAGCAATTGGGGTGACAGAAATCCGCTTATTTATGATTGGAATTCCAAACTCTTTTTCGACTTCTTCGGCAGTCTGCCTTAAATCACGGGCATATGCGGTAATTTTCTCAAATACCCGGTCATTCATTTTCTGGAAATCAGCATCAGCACAGTCGCGCAGGCTGATTCCCATTGTTACGGTCCGAATATCCAGATTCTCCATTTGCACCATCCGGATCGTTTGTATCATTTCGTCCAATGCAATATTCATATGTATCTCTCCCTGGTTATTAAATCCTGTGCATTGCCTGGAAAATTTCTTGTAGCTGGACGTTGATTTTCAAACCCATTTCCTCGCCAAGGCCATCCAGCTGTTCCCTCAATCCGGTTAAGTCATCAATCCCGGAAACATCTACAATCATCATCATTGTAAAAAATTCCTGCAGGATTGTCTGGCTGATGTCGTAAATATTGATTTTGTTCTCCGCGAGTATTGTAGTTACCTTGGCAATGATGCCAACCATGTCCTTTCCAATGACACTGACAACTGCCCGTTTTTTCTCCATTAAGCTCACCCCTCGAAAATAAAAAAAGATTGGATATCATCCAATCTCAAGTGTCAAGTGTCTAGAAGAGTGTGCAGCATTGCACATGAAACTCTTCTGTCCTTTTGCCTGAGATTATGAATCCTTCGGCGCCGCATGGAATGCGGTCTCTCCAGAAGCTGCTCCTGCCATAGTTTTATCCATGACATTCATCGCCGCAATATCCAGTTATGAACCTGATAATATCAGATTACAGTCATGCCGGTCAATGAATAAAAATAAAAAATAATAACTGGATTCAAATAAAGGTGTTACTGTTACAGACATAAACTATAACCCCGGCATGCCGGGCTCAGGCGGATTCGGTTTCCTCGATCCTGACGGGAATTCGTTATCTGCCTGTAACGTAACTTTTTCAGGGCAGGAATAAAATAGAGTAGCTAAAAGACCATCTTGCAAGGAGGTGGGCCGTCTCTAATTTACTTCTATCGGGTTACTATTTGCAGGTATGACCGAGTTTGTCAGCATGCGGTCAAACACAATCTTCCATTGGCCAGTTTCGATACATACAGCACGATGTTCGGTAAAGCTTACATATGGATATTTGGTTTCAATTTGTGCTATCGCTAAAGTATCGGAAATCATGTTGATGCCAAAGACAGTAACTTCGGGAACAGGTCCTTCGCTTACTGCCTTCAGATGCATATCCAACTTTTCTGTATCGGTATCAGGCAGTGTTTTTATATACTTTTTCATTTGGACTATATCATGCGCTTTAATTCCATTTGCATAATTTTTGATGGCCTGCTCCACTGCCGCTTGATTCTGGTCCCTGTTCATTTTTGCTGCCGTTTCCACATGTCCTGACGTTGGGATCCCCTTTAATATCTTCCATTTTCCATCTTTCTTAACAACAGGTGCAGTGCCGATTGTTATCCTGTCTTTGTATGTGGCCTCAATGGATACCATGGCTGAGGTATCATTTATGATGGTAATGTCAGTAATTTTAGCACGCTGAAGTGTGTGTTCCTTGCAGAACCTTGAGTACAATTCATCCAGATTAGAAATGTTATGAAAATAGAGCGAGTGGTTCAGCATACCATCGACATCACATTTCTTTTCAGCATCAAGGAATTTAACCACACCTGCTAAGGCGTCATCTTTAGCTGCAGCATCCACACTCGATTGATTGCTTATAAGATTGAATACTAAGATAGATGCTAATGAAAGGATGGCTTTAATAAACCGGTCAAATAATTTACTCATTTGCAAAATCCCTTTCCGTGGTATAGTCCAAGGTTATCATTTGAGGAAATGTACATAATTATCCATGCATAGGCAAATAAGTCAGGTCAACAATGGTCATGTCATGATCCTAAGATAATTAATGTAAAAGATTGATTATCCGAATGAGTTCATTGACAATAAAAATATTAAGTACATAATATCGCTTTTTAGGGAGACGACTTATGGACATCCGCCAATTTGCCGTAGATAAAAGAACTGTCAGGAGATTTCTGCTGGAGACGCAGTTATTATGGAATCAGCCAGTTTATCTATCAAAACACGATACAGATATTCCATTGTCGATCATCCGGCATTTAGAGTGTATCCAATTAGATCCTGTTGCCGCAGTCGAGCGAAATCATCATCTGGTGCTGCATGCAAGGTATGGCAATTATACAACGACTCAGCTGGAAGAACTGATTTCAAACGGAATGTTGTTTGAATATATCGCGAACGCCGCGTGCATTATTCCAATGGAGGATTTTGCGATGTTCAAACCAATCCGGGATTACTTTGGGCTCAAATTAGAAAATTCGATTGAAACTCTTGAACCGGTGATAAAAGACATAATAAAAAGATTAAATACAGAAGGACCGTTGCCATCCCGCGCGTTCAAATCGGCTGCACGTGTAAAAGGGTACTGGGATAATACAGTTGCAAAGACGAAAGATACAAGCTTGGCATTGACTCTTTTATTTGACACAGGCCTGATTACGGTTGCCGGGAGGATTGGCGGTGAAAAATATTTTGCACCTGTAGGAATGCACATTCCTGCAAAATTAATCCATGATTCACAGGAAATAGATGAACAGACAGCAAAGCATTTATTGCTATATAAGTATATGCGTGCATACCGGGTATTCGATTTTGGAGATCCGCGTTTCGGTTGGTTTAAGACCACCGCTGCAGACCGTAAAACTTTCCGGGACAGCCTGCTTGAAAATCAGGAAATCATTCCGCTGCAAATTGATGGAGTGCAAACACAGTATTTTATCCTGGCCCAAGACGAGGAGCGTTTGGAAAGGATAGGCCGGGAACAGTCCAATGTTTCCAACTACCATCCTGCGAAATTTTTGCCGCCATTGGATAACCTGCTATGGAGGAGAACCCGCCTTGAGGACCTGTTCGACTTCAGTTACAAATGGGAAATATACATCCCGCAACCGAAACGGCAATATGGTTATTACGTCATGCCCATTTTATACGGAGATTCCTTAATCGGCAGGATGAATCCACAGTTATTGCGCAAGGAAAGAACATTGTTGGTTAAATACCTTCAGATTGAGGAACAGGTTAAGATTGATGCGGAACTGATTGGGCAGCTGAAGGATGGATTGAAGATATTCGCTGATTTCCATAACGCAGTGAAGATTGTTATAGAAAAAACGCAACCCGAATATCTTCTTGAACAGCTCAGGAAATAAATTTGATACTATTATTTTATTTACAGGTTTATATAAAAAATTTTTGGTAATAATAATTACGCAAGATTAAATTGTAATTTTGACATTTTCAAATGCAGGAGGCAACAAAATGGAACGTGGTAGAGTAAAATGGTTTAATGGTGAAAAAGGCTTTGGATTCATTGAGCGTGAAGATGGAGATGACGTATTTGTACATTTCTCAGCGATTCAAAGCGAAGGTTTTAAAACTTTAGATGAGGGCCAGGAAGTTACATTTGAAGTTGAACAAGGCCAGCGTGGACCGCAAGCGACAAATGTACAGAAAGTTTGACCTAAGGCTAATGAACAGACTCACGGAGTCTGTTTTTTATTTTGCAATAAAAGTTCCCTGCTCAAATGAACAGGGAGGAAAAGGTAAAATGGTTTAAACCTATTATTAGGCTAAACCTGAAATTACATACATGCACCGGGAATGCACTCTCCCTATTTTTTCATACCTATAGTTTAAGTAAAAATAACCTGAATTTAAGCCTAGTTTAAGGTAAGCAAAGTACGATAAAGATAGGATAAAAAATTACAAGGAGACATTGCCATGAAAAAAATAAAATCGGTTATTTCACTGGTTGTAGCCATGATTGGTTTTGCCGTTTGTCTGATCAAATACAAAAATAGCAGATAATTCTATATTGCCCCCTTAAAATTAGATAATATATATATTAGCTTTGTTTATAAAACAAGCATATATCTTTCGGCCAGTCTGTGAATCGATATAAAGCCACTATGGCCGGCAAAGTGAAAACAGATTGCGGTTTTATCTGATTGCAAGGGGGAATCGAAATGTACATGATTGAAACGGGCAGACTCGGATTTGTCCCTATGACAAAGGAAGCGATAGAAGCAGTATTAGCAGGTGAAAAACAATTAGAAAAATTTCTTGGGCTGAAAATGGTCGACGGATTCATTGAGCCAATACATACAGAACGTGTCTTTCCAATCCGTTTAGAAAAACTGAAAAGAAACCCGGAGTTATCTAAGTGGTATGGATTTGTCACAGAGAAAGAGACTAGTACACTGATTGGGATGATGGGTTTTAAAACAGCTCCTGACGAAAATGGGTTAGTTGAGATAGGCTACGGAATCCACAGACTGTTTCAAGGAAAAGGTTATGCAACTGAAATGGCTCTGGCGCTAAAGGAATGGGCTTTCAAGCAGCCAGATGTCAAAGGGATAACAGCAACTAACATTCTTAACAATAATATTTCCTCAATAAAGATTGTAGAAAAGCTGGGAATGACCGCTGTAAACGTAAATGAAAATACGGTGGATTATATTATTCACAAGTGAATGAAAAATAAGTCTCCGTGAGATAGGGCGGTTTTATGTCCGCCATATCCACTTGAGACCAATAAAGAAGCGCCAGGAGCTGGCGCTTCAAAAGGAGGAAATGTAGTATCCAATTACCTGAATACAATAATATCTTATGAATCAGCAGTACTGAACGAACCGGACAAGCGCATATAAATAAAAAAAGTTTTCTAGCCCCTGTACACAAAGACCAGCTGTATTCGCAGCTGGTCTTTGTACAGAATCGCAGAAGGAACACGGAAATTATATTAACATCTAATAGCACTAAGGCTTAATGAAAATAATATTTATAAACAGGTTAAGGGTGGCGATCATATTGGATTTTAGTGCTTGGTGGCATATCTTCAATTTTTTGATTGGAATGGCTATAGGAGCCTTTATCTGCTTTGGGGGCTTTTTCTTCTTCGTTCTCATCAGGAAAATAATGATGCGGATTGGTTGAGACGTGTCCGTCCAGATTCAAAATAGCAAAACCAGCTCACAAGGAAGCTGGTTTTATTTGTGAAAATGAAAATTATACGCTTGGCGTAGGGTTAAGGAAAGCTTTCAGCGTTGTATAAAAAAAGCCCATCTGAGTGATAGAATAAATTTAGGTTCGCCAACCAAAATTTAACTTATCAGGATGGACTTTTATGTCCAACTAAGATTGTACTCCCCCAATTATCTTTGCTTGTCACCGGGCTGGTTGTCATTTGTGGATTCACTACAGTAGGCGGGCTCGCCGGGATTTCCCTGTTGATAGAAAATCCTGTCTTTAATCAGCAGTCTTTTACCGAATTGAATTTGATTGGGTTCTTATTATTTTTAGTGATTGGCGGCTACTCGTTTCTTTTTTCATGTGCAATCAATGATGAGAAAAGGGCACTTGGGGCAGCAGCTGGTCTCACGGTCATATTCTTTGGATTAAACTTGGTGTCAAAACTGAGTGAGGATCTGAGCTGGATAGAAAATATCACTCTATTTTCACTCTTTAACCCTCAGGCGATCATACGGGGGGCAGCCGCGTTACTCCCAATCAGCACGGGCCTGTTAATGGGAGCCCTTCTATTATTTGGCTTGTCTGTAGTAACTTTTAAGAATAGGGACTTGCCTTTATAAAGGAATACAGGCAAAAAGCCGGAATCGACAGTTACATCGGTGACTATTGAAACCGGCCTTTTTTTATTCAGATTTCCGTCACTTAAGCGGCTGCACAGTTCGCAATCAAACGGTGTTTCATTAGTTCTACCTAATCGTAGCGAGAAAGAACAATTCGTTGTAAAAAAAACATTTGCGATATTTTTTAATTGGGGTGCAATTGAAGCCTGCTTCCTGAAAATATTTGAAATATCCATGCTCGTCCTGGATATACGCACCGTTATCATTTTTTTTCATGAACCAATTGTTTAACCGGGTTTTTTCAAAGAAACATGGCTCAATCACCAGGATTTTTCCGCTTGCTTCTTGCAACACTCTTCGGAATTCCTTCATATATATTTTTATCTCATCCGGTGGGATATGATGTAAAACGGCAATAATTAATATGATATCTACCGATACATCCGGAAAGGGCAGCTTTTCACCTTCCAATATCTCAAAATCATAATCAGGATACACCCGTTTGGCAAAGTTTATCCTTTTCTCGTCCGGATCAACTCCTACATATTTCCCGGGTTTGCCTAGCAGGCAATTTGCCCCTGTCCCCGCTCCAAAATCGAGAATTCGCTGGTCATCAAGATCGATGAAATTCCTGATTTTTTTGTGGATGTATTGGCTTGTAATCCATTTAGGCCGGATGATTCCGTGGTAAAGAAATGGCGAAAGCTCCAATGTGGGTACACTCCTTTATTCGGTCTCATTTAGTATCCAGCGCGTGGAAATAAACTATGTTTAGAAAAATAATGAATTACAGGGTATTGGTTCACAGATGCCTTTACCCGGAAAATATCTTACCGTAATAAAACTAAGCCCAGATGGACAATTTAATGAGGTATTGTAAGTTGAAAAATCGTTCCAGGCACAGAGGAGTGTTTTTTGAATGTGGGTTATAAAAACGAAACATGAGCGGGACAACGGAGGAACAGCAGCGCTTGAGCTTGAAAGCGAAGACGGCAGATGGGATGTAAACGCAAGGTGGGACGGCTGCATGGAAATCCACGTTTATTCCATTACCGAAGAAAACCGTGAGCTTAAGGACACTTTCCATACTTGTGACTTAGACGATTTTATTGAAAGGCTTCAATCATTGAACGGGGTATTAACAGAGTTCTTCGGCGATGGCAGCTATTGGGAGTCCAACCGAAACGCGTAGGCCGCTAATGATTCAGCTGGCACCGATGCCTAGGAGAAAACACTTCTGTTGATTGAGAGGGAATGAAATGCCAGTCAAAACAGCCATAGTAGCCGCGAAGATGGCCCAGAAGGCGAGCCGGTTATTAAACAAGAGAGGAAGCAATCTGCCCGGTTTGGTAGCCCGGAAGATTGAAAAAAACATCTTGAAAAAACTGGCAACAAAGACAGAAAAAATCATTTTTATCAGCGGGACGAACGGCAAGACGACCACCTCACAAATCGTCGGGCACATCTTCAAAGAAAACGGATACCGTTTAATACATAATGCTGAAGGTTCTAATATGATCACCGGCATTACAACCGCCTTCATTAAAAACGAAGGGATCATTGGCAGGAAAAAGGCCGATATCGCAGTAATAGAGATTGATGAAGGTTCAATCGAAAAAGTTTCGAAAGAAATCCAGCCGGGCTTGATGGTATTTACGAACTTTTTCAGGGACCAGCTCGACCGGTTTGGGGAAATTGACATTCTGGTTAATAAAATTGCCAGCGCATTGAAAAATTCCGCCGTGAAACTGCTTCTAAACACAGATGACCCACTTGTCAGCAGGTTGGGCCAAATTGGACTGCAAGCCGAATATTTTGGTTTAGGCCAAAACGCTTATGCTTTTGAGCAGCATAATATGATTGAATCCACGTTTTGTCCTCAATGCGGCGACCCTCTCCAATACACGCATGTCCATTATGGGCAGTTGGGCCACTATAGCTGCCAATGCGGTTTTGGCCGCAAATCTCCCAAATATGAAATCAATCAGCTAGAATTGAATGACGGCTTAAATTTAAGGACCAATATTGGTGACTTTTTAATCCCTATTTTCGGCTCTTATAACGCAATCAATGCACTGGCAGCCATTAGCATCTGTCTAGAAAGCGGCCTTAGCCCTGAAAATATCCAAAATGCCATGTCGACATTCCGGGTTGAAAACGGACGTATGGAACGGTTTCAAAATAAGGATAAACCAGTAGTGTTAAACCTTGCAAAAAACCCTGCCGGTGTGAACGTCACACTGTCTGAATCGAACGTCAGCAAGGAGCGAAAACAGTATTTACTTCCGTTAAACGACATGGGGGATGACGGTCGGGATATTTCCTGGATTTGGGACGCTGATTACGAAAAGATCAATCATTGTCTTACTGACCGGATAATATGCAGCGGCATTAGGGCAGAGGATATGGCAGTGCGTTTAAAATATGCTGGAATACCCCAAGAGAAGATTGAAATCGTCCGAAATGTCGATAAGGCCGTGGATGAATTATTAAAAAAACAGTTGAGCAGCTTTGTCGTTACAAATTATTCGGCCCTGCAACCGACAAGGAAAGCGCTCGTTAACCGGCTTAAAAATGTTAAAGGGTGATAGCTTTGCAAAGGAAAGGATCGTTCTTACCAGTCAAAACGCTGACATTGTACCACTTCTTCCCGGACAAGCTGAATCTTTATGGTGACCGGGGCAATATCACCAGCCTGGCCAAACGATGCGAATGGCGTGGTATTCATTTAGACATACAAGAAATAAGAACCACAGAAAGCTTGACACTGGAGGGTATGGATTTATTTTTTATTGGCGGCGGCAGCGACAGGGAACAAAGCATGGCCACTGGTGAACTCCTAAAAATAAAAAGCCAATTAAAAGATAAAATCGATAGCGGCGTTCCAGGCCTGACGATTTGTGGCGGTTATCAATTTTTAGGTAACCGGTACATTGATTCAAATGGAAAACAATTGCATTGCCTCGGAATCCTTGACTTTTATACAGTTGCCAAACAACCGAGGCTCACCGGAAATGTTTTGATTCGTTCAGAGCTTTTTGGTGAAATTGTCGGCTTTGAAAACCATGCGGGAAGAACCTACCATTCATATCCAACCCTGGGAAAAGTGCAGAAAGGTAATGGGAACAACGATGACAGCGGACAGGAAGGTTTACTATATAAAAACCTCATTGGAACCTATTTACATGGCCCCATCCTGCCGAAAAACCCTGCCATCGCCGACTATTTAATCATAAAGGCGATCGAGAACCGGTACGGCACAGAAACCGCCTCAAGCTGGATGACCCAATTGGATGATTACCTGGAGGATCTAGCCAGAAAGCAGGTTTGGCAAACAGTGCAGAATGGGTGACTGCGGAGTGTGCAAAATCGAACGAAAATTAATCGGTACAACAGCAAAAACAAAGAGAACAATTGAAATATGAACATATGGCATTGCTTATGGAATAGCAGACACATAAGGAATCGTAAACGGGGCAAACTCTAGTTAAGAAATGCTCGAAAGGGTAGTGAGTATGCATGTTGCTATCGCCATTCTAACCATTGCAGCGTCTTTGAAGTGGGGTAATTGGAAAAACTGGAGGGAATACCATGCCACTATGTTTTTTATTGCCACGGGGGGTTTGCTTTACGAATATATTGTAAAAGAAGATACCTTATGGAAGTTCCATCCTGATTTTCTTTATGGCCATGAAATGACTGTGCTCGTTTATGCGATCATTACCATGCCTATCAGTATATTTTTATTTCTTTCCCATTTTCCCGAAAAATGGTTTCATCGGTTTATCTACATATTGTTTTGGTCTGGAATGTATATTGCCACCGAATGGATTTTATTAATATTCGGCAGGATTTCTTACCAAAATGGATGGAAATTTTGGTATTCTTTTTTATTTGATCTTGTCATGTTCACAGTAATTGCCGTTCACCAGCATTACCCATTACTGGCATATATATTATCCTTATTCATCATTGTTTTCATGATTTCACACTTCCAAGTGCCTTTCAAATTTGCTAAATAATCCGAAGCCGATATTATTAATATAACTCCGGTTTGTCATAAAAGGGTGTTTTAGTGTGACCACATATATCCGAGTTTGAGATGTGGAGTTTTTTACAAAAAATTATCATTTATAACACAGAAGAACCCCCTTGGCTGCCAAGCGGGGTTCTTCATCAATTACCATAATATATGATTATGTAAATATAAAGTTACAAACGTGGTTCAACGACTAAATATTCTGCTAATGTTTGCTGTAACGTGCCCTTTGTTTCTGTCTTGCGTTCAAAGGAAATTCCTGAATGGATCATTTTTCTGACCAGTTCAGGGCGCAAACCGGTAATGACAGCTTTACATCCCATCATCGAGATGCCACTTAACACCTTTTGAAAATGGTCGATGACATCTATCTCCATCACCCCTATCCCGGAAAGGTCGATTATCAATGTCTGGATCCTTAAATTTGCGATTTCAATCAGTGCTTTTTCCTCGATTGTTTGCATGCGGAACGAGTCAATCGCTCCAATCAGCGGCAATACAGCTACAGTTTCGCTAATTGGTATGATTGGAACCGAGAGATGTTCAACCAATTTTCTTTGAGCGTTAATTAACTCATCCTTGTAATTTGAATAGCTGAGAAAAAAACTGTTAAGAAACTGATCTATTTGATCATTAATCCTCTTCTCTAACGAATAAAAGTCATCTATCCCACCGGAATTCCCCTTTAATCGGTCATATTGATAAAGAAAATGCCATACCGTCCGTCGAATGGCCTGAACCCATTCCAGTTTGAACGCCAGAGTCAATGAATGCTGCGCCCAGGCTACTCCTTCCTGCTCGGCAAAAGCTATGAGTTCGTCTTTTTTCATCTTGACAACATAAAGGACCAATTTTTCGGCATTTTTCAAAAGGTCAATATTGCCAGTTTCTAAAATGTCATTAATTTTGGACGCAACCTGGGATGCCTCTTTTAATAGTTTCTCGTCAAAATTTAATCTATTTTGGGTAATAAAATCTGTAAATCCCTCTCTGTGGTTAATATTACCTTGCATTTAAAGTTCTCCCTTCTTTCAATCGGTTGTCACAAATTTGGCATAATTACTTATTCTTTATTGCTATGATTATTCCTTCTTCAGTAGCCCTGCATCATAAAATTAGTCATTGTGAATTATCAGAGGAGGGTAGGATTAAAGTCACCCAACGTAGAAATATATGTGTTGAGCGTATAAATTAATATAAAAATAAAGGAACAGGAGGGATTCTCATTATGTACGAACAAAAAACAAAAGAAACCGACAGAAGTGTCATTGAGTTTATAGAAGGTGTCGAAAACCCCAAAAAGCGTGAAGACGCCTATAAATTATTATACGTATTTACTGAAACTACAGGATATGAAGGGAAAATGTGGGGGCCAAGCATTATTGGGTTTGGTTCATATCATTATAAATATCAGTCAGGCCACGAAGGTGATGCTCCACTGGTTGGTTTTTCTCCCCGAAAAGCGAAAATCAGTTTGTATTTTGCTACAGGAGATACAAAACGGGAGGAATTATTAAAGGACTTTGGAAAACATACAACTGGAAAAGCGTGTGTCTACATCAATAAAGTTGCTGATATCGATCTGGATGTTTTAAAAGTGTTAATAAACCAATCGGTAAAATTCCTGAAAGAAACCTATCCCGGATAATTTAAAAAAGTACACCTGGGATGAATCAAACGGTAATAATGGAACACCGATAATGAATGAAGTCGACAGCGAAACGACTGTCGATTTTTTTCTTTTAAACGTACGCTTTCCCTCTTGAAAAAACTGTTTTTCATAATAGCAGGAAATTGGAACAAAATAAAACAGGAGGTGAAACTTGGATGAAAACAAAGGATGATTTTTTACGTGGTGCAAAAGTAACGCAGGATAATCAAATTTTTGGGTCACAAAGCGGGGGGGGGGAAATGGAAGTTCCCCCCAGTCGGCCACCGGCGCAAAAAACCAGCAACCAAAAAGCAACAGTCAAAAATAAAACGGTCTGAGTCAAAAATAAAACGGTCTGATGGTTCAATGCGAATGATATTTTTACCGTAAAACAACTAACAATACCGAATCCAAGGAGGCAGCCAAATGAGCGGACAACATGAACAAAAAGCAGCAACTACACCAGGGATAAAAGGTGCAGAAAAAGTAATCAAAACATCACCGGAGCTTGCAGGGATGGATGACCGCACCACTTTAAACAACAACAGGTCCGGTGATGATATGCAGGATGGTGCAACAAGATCGGTGAAATAGAAAGAAAGGGTGTCAATCACCTCCCCAATAAGGTGGCACTGTTTAAGTGCTGCCTTATTGGGTTTTTGTCGTGCCAGTAAACATCAAAGATCCACAATTTTAGCTAAAAAGAACCAATGCCGCGCATAAAATTTGGGAAAAATATACATACTTTAAACTGGTTGCTAATTGCTATCTTTCAGCGAAGCTTCAAAGTTAATGACAAGGGAGGATTTAAATGGACGACAAGGACGGAGTTTATGGCACCAATGTTGAAGGGGTTGGAGGCCCGGACGATGAAAGGCTTGGAAAAGGTGAGGATAAGAATACGCTGACCAACAGGCAGGGTCATCCAATAACAGATAACCAGAATGTGAGGACAGTTGGAAACCGGGGTCCGACAACACTGGAGAACTATGATTTTTTCGAAAAGATCACTCATTTTGACAGAGAGCGTATCCCTGAAAGGGTTGTGCATGCCAGGGGAGCGGGAGCGCATGGTTATTTTGAAACATATGGAAAAGTGGGGTCAGAACCTGTTTCCAAATACACGCGCGCAAAGGTCTTCCATGAAGAAGGGAAGCGGACTCCCGTATTCGTTCGATTCTCGACTGTGGTAGGGGCGCGGGAATCCTCTGAAACGGCCCGGGATCCAAGGGGATTTGCCGTAAAATTTTACACTGAGGATGGCAACTGGGACCTTGTCGGGAATAATTTAAAGATTTTTTTTATCCGTGACCCAATGAAATTCCCGGATATGATCCATGCGTTTAAGCCTGACCCTGTTTCAAGCCTCCCAGATCCGCAGCGGATGTTTGACTTTGTGTCACAATCACCTGAAGCGACACATATGATCACATTCGTGTTTTCACCGTGGGGCATTCCGGCGAATTACCGCCAGATGCAAGGATCAGGTGTCAATACATATAAATGGGTCAATCAGGATGGTGAAGCAGTGTTGGTCAAATATCACTGGGAGCCATTAAAGCTTCCGATCAAGAACCTGACTCAAAAAGAAGCTGAACAGATTCAGTCCAAAACAACGAACCATGCCACTCAAGACCTTTACGAGGCCATTGAAAGAGGGGAATACCCGGAATGGGAAATGCAGGTCCAAATCATGAGTGATGGTGAGCACCCGGAGCTTGACTTCGACCCACTCGACCCGACAAAGTTATGGCCGCCTGAAAAATTTCCGTTTTTGCCGGTAGGAAAGATGGTCCTTAATAAAAATCCGGAAAACTATCATGCGGAAGTTGAACAGGCAGCATTTGGGACAGGGGTACTGGTGGACGGGCTGGATTTCTCAGATGACAAGCTTCTCCAGGGGAGGACATTCTCTTACTCGGACACACAACGGTACCGTGTCGGGACAAACTATCTGCAGCTGCCGATCAACGCTCCAAAAAAACGGTTTTCGACCAACCTTTGGGGCGGAAAGATGCTTTACCGTGTCGACCGTGCACCGGGCCAAAACCCCCATGTGGATTACGAGCCTTCCACGCTTGGCGGCCTGGAGGAAGCGGAACAAATCGGGAAAATCCATGAACCGTTCCATCGCGGGAGGCTGGTGCGCGAAGGGCTCGACAAGCCCAATAATTTTGGTCAGGCAGGAGATACTTACAGAGCTTTTGAGGAATGGGAAAAGACTGAGCTGATTAGTAATCTTGTCGATGCGCTTAAAGTATGTACGCTTGAAATTCAAAACACCATGATCCAGCATTTTACGGATGCGGATCCTGATTACGGCCGCCACGTCGCTGAAGGTTTGGCACTGGCGAACCAAACCAGGGCACAGGAACATACCAGTACCGCTGATGCTGACCAGGCAACACAGCAGGCGAGAAACATGGGACATGAAGCAGATCCATATTAATATCATTTAGCCCTCAATTTTACACCAAATTGAGGGCCTTATTTACGGCTATTTTATATAAAGTTGGTTGATTGTTGGTGATAAATGTAATTTGGGGCATTCAACTGGATAAAAAAAAGGAATTCCCCTGTCTAATGTCTGATAGAGTGTCCATATTGGACAAGAAACAGGAATTCATGTGTAAAGTCCGATAGAGCTTTCCGGCACGGACAACTCAACCTGTCCTTTTTTCGTTTGTTTGGGCGCTATCCTTATTTGCCTCAGGAAAGGTGACTACAAACTCAGTGCCTTTCCCTGGCCCACTATTCACCTGTACTGTTCCCTTAGATGCGCGAATGATGCTGAAAGCAACCATGAGGCCGAGACCGGTGCCAATGGTTTTTATAGAGATCTGGCTGAGTTTTTACTTGGATAAAACAAGGAAGGCCCTTCGGAAATTTGTCTTTTCAAAGACATTCGAAATTCCTAAGCAAATGGATTCCTTATCATTATACTCCTCCGGGAAAGATGTTTAAAAGTGAATGAAACTTGAGTAAGCAGGAATTGGAATGTTTTAGTAGAATTATTAGATTATATCAATATACATATATATTTTGAAGGGGTGGTATTTTGATTACTGTTCAACGGGCGGGCTCTCAGCACATTGCAGGAATTTCAAGGGTTTGCACGGATGGGTACAGAGATACATACAGAGACACTCATTCGGAAGAATACATAGAAAGAGTCATCAGCGAGTTTTATAACCGTGAAAGAATTCGTGAAGAGGTCATTTACTCTGGTGAGGGCTGGGATGGATGGTTCGTTGCATTGGAAAATGAAACGGTTTTGGGCGCAATCGGGGGAGGAATGATTGACAAAGACAAGGGTGAAGTTTTCGTGCTTTATTTGGATCCTGACCGCAGGGGAGAAGGAGTCGGCACCCTCCTGCTGAATGCGCTGAGCGAGGTGCAAAAAAGTAAAGGCGCAAAAGAGCAATGGGTTTCTGTCGCCAAAGGAAACCATAAAGGAATACCGTTTTATGAAGCCCGAGGGTTCAAATTTGTCAGGGAGCAAACCAGTTTTGGCAATAAACCAGAGGAAAATTACATGTCTTGCAGGTATTGCAGACAATTTTGATATCATATAATCACTATGAGGATTCAGATGAATACTGGTGGAACTTTGTTTGCCTCAGACGGGTTATTTATATTGTTTAGTTTTTTTCAATCATCATTTATCTAATACTTACTGGCCTGGGCGTTTATTTGTGAAAGTAATTAAGTTCCTTAACGAGAAAACAATATTAGACCGGGAAAGAAATGAAAAGTTGAATGAATTAATAAAGGTGCTGGCTCAGGGTAAATGATTAGCCAGCAACCTCAGCCAATGGTATGGATATGTTAAAGATGGTTCCTTTATTTTTTTCGCTTGTGACATTCCATTTACCACCCATCTCCCGAATGATATGCAATGTTACCATTAAGCCCAGCCCGGTTCCTTTTTCCTTTGTGGAATAATAGGGAAGACCCAGATTCTCAATTTGTTGAGGGGCCATACCTTCGCCGTCATCTTCTATCGAGATTTCCACCTGACGGTCACGGGTACATAGTTTCATCTTAACATGCCCTTGAGGACTTGCAGCTTCGATGGCATTTTTTATGAGATTCACAAACATTTGCTGCAGCCTGTCCGGGTTGCCCATGACAATGGCATGGTCACAAATATCCAGTGATAAGTTTACACCATGCAGGACCGAATAAGAGGACAAAGATTTTACTGATTTAGCCGCTTCATTTGAAATATCTACCTGGGACAGATAATCAATTTCATTGCTTTTCCCAAATGCAAGGTAGTCCGAAATGATTTCATTCGCCCTGTCCAATTCTTCCAAGCACACGTTAAGGAAGTCCTTCTCTGTAGCCGAAATATTCTTGGATCCAGACAACAGTTGAATAAAACCTCGTACGCTTGTCATAGGATTCCTGATCTCATGGGCCACGCTTGCAGCCATCTGGCCTACAACATGTAATTTCTCATTTTTTCGTATTTCTCTTAGCAGCTCCTTTTTCTCCCTGTGTGATTCCATCAGGTGAACGGCTAGCCATACCGTTACGCCATTTACAAACACAAAACAGACGTAACTGATGAATCGGACCGTGGTGAGAGGCTGTTGAAGAAGGATTGTTCCAATAAAGGGGATTGAAGCAGATGAAACAACAAGGAACACTATGGATAGCAATATCTTCTTTCTGCGTCCCCACATTTTAAAATTAGCCTGAAATCCTGAAATTACAAAGCTCGACAGGATCATGACGATGAAGGCGGGAATCATTCCGGTACCGCCCAGCAGAAAACGGATGACAAAGAAAAAAACCGTAACACAAATTCCTACAGGAGTTCCTCCGTAAACAAATGATAGAAACCACGGGACCATCCTTAAATCAAGAAAAATTCCTTTATCAATAATAATTGCGAATGCCATCGATAAACCCATTGTAATTGCACAAATATAGCCCCAGTAGGCACTTTGATGTTTATCAGTCTGCCTGTCATTTGTCAGAGCCAGATAAAGAATAATCGGGAATAGCACCATTAACATTTGGAGAAGGATATTATCAAATTGAAAACCCATTGTGGTTACCCCTTATGAGAGAGCAGTTTATTATTTAATACGAATTAAAAAAGCACAGCTTCTTCTATTTTAAAGGTATTTGACTCCCATATGAAGAAGATTTTAGCAAAAAAAAACGACCCCATTGGGTCTTATACTTTTACAGTGGCAAAATCTTCTACAACTTGCTTTACCTCTAACATCACTTCTTTTGCAGTGTCCGGTTCATCCAGCCTGATAACGAACACGCTCAGTCTGCCAACATACTCTGTCTTTGCCGATCTGTCTACTTCTTTCACTTTTTGTTTAATTCTTGATAGCAATTCAGCTTTTTCTTCAGGTGACCAAACCCCAACGGTTGGAAGGTAAACACTGTACGGAGTGGCATCCGTTTCGGCATTTACCATTAAATCAACCTGGTATTGGCCCTTTGGTGTGACAAGTAAGTTAAAGTAGGTTTTTCCATTTTGGTTCGTTTCCACATAGCAGTCCCAACCCAAAATATCCACCTCCATAAGTACCCCCTTAAATCTATACTACCATTTTTTTGACTATTTTGAAAGATTGTAATATTGGTGATTGATTACCAATATACATACTGCTTTTGGAAAATCGCTCATTACTTTCGAAAATATGCTAATCAGAAACCCATGTTTTACTACTCTGCTCCCTTGGATAAAACTTTGACCCTTCATGCTTAAAAAAGCCTGGCAATCATCCGCCAGGCTTTGCTTCGGTATCATATAGTTTGCTGGGTGTCTATCACAGCCGCGTCAACTTTTGGCTCCGGTACTCGTGCGAGGATGACAAGGCCGATGATGAAAAGGATGATCAGGCTAAACACGCCACTGCTCGAGCTCCCAGTAATCTGCGCTGTGGCTCCAACGAGGAGCGGTCCCATGATGGAAGCAAATTTCCCGAAAATGTTATAAAAGCCAAAAAACTCATTTGCGTTCTCTTTTGGCACAAGCTTGGCAAAATAGGAACGGCTCAATGCCTGGATGCCGCCCTGTGAGGAAGCGACGAGCATGGCCAGTATCCAGAAGTCCATTGTCGTTTCCAGGAAATACGCATAAATACAAACGATTGTATAGACGATTATGCCAACGTAGAGCATCTTTTTTCCGGTGAATTTATCAGCCAGACGTCCGTATAAAATCGCAAATGGTGCTGCCACCACCTGGGTTGCGAACAGGATGATCAGCAGATTGGTAGAGCTGATGCCAAGGTCGGTACCATAGGCTGTCGACATTGTGATAATCGTGCCAACCCCGTCGATATAGAAGAAATAAGCCAATAAGAACAAGAACAATGCCCGATATTTTTTAATTTCCTTGAATGTTTTGCCGAGGCGCTTAAAACTGTTTGCGACCGGGTTTGGTTCCGGTTCAACATAAAAGCGCTGTTGCACATTTTTAAACATTGGGAGGGAGAAAGTGGCCCACCAAACAGCCGTGATAAGGAAAGCGATTTGGCTTGCTGTTGTTGCGGAAACAGGTATCGTCTTGCTTTGCGCTAAAATAATGATCGCAATGCTGATGATAAATGGAATCGTGCTCCCGATATACCCCAAACTATACCCTCGGGACGAAACCCGGTCCATACGTTCATCTGTTGTTACGTCGACAAGGAATGCATCGTAAAAAATGTTCGAACCGGAAGATCCTATGACAATGAAAGTATAAGCAACCAGCAAGAGCAGCCATTGCTCACTCGGAATGAATGCAAGCAAGGTTGTGGAGAGAACACCTAACCCGACGAAAAATTTGAAAAAGCGTTTCTTATTTCCTTGATAATCGGCAATTGTGCCTAAAATTGGCCCGATCATTGCTAAAATAAATGTTGCGATGGCAATTGTGTAGCCTAAATATGCAGTAGAGTTGGCCGGACTGACACCCGCATTGGTGGCGGACGCCTTATAAAACAGTGGAAACACAGCTGTCGAAATGATGATTGAATAAGCTGAATTCCCCCAGTCGTAAAACATCCAGCTATTCTCTTCCTTTGTGAAACGCTTCATTGGTCAGCCTCCCAGTATCTATATCTTTCATTATACAAATAAAGTATTTTAGAAATTTGAGACTCCAGAAATTTAACATTACCTTTACACTGTTAACATTTCTTCCATCACCCGGCCATCTGTGTCTCCAAGGTCAAGGCCCAGCAAACGGGCGAAAGTGGGCCCTTCATCAACAAGATGCATGGCAGGAATAACGGTGTTTTGGCGGACTCCTTTCCCGGAAGCGATGAGAACGGTTTGGTAATTGTCTTTTTTAGGTGAATACCCATGGGATGCGTATGTATACCGTTTTGCCTTAACATCTTCATCTGTCACTGTATCAATGAATTCCCCGTCCAGAGCCTCGGTAAAATAAAACCCCCGGCGCGCTTCCACCATAAAGGCAGCGCGGTCGTCAGCGCCCATGGCGGCTGCTTCTTCCTTCGTAAGCACCCGTTCTATGCCATTGCTGGGATGTTGCTGCAGAGTATGCAGCAACTCTCTTACTTTTTCGTATGTTTCTGTTGTGTCTTTTACATAAACATATGCAGAACCGTCACAGCTTTTACAATAAGCTTTCCAGCCAGTTACTTTGCCGCGGTGATTCACCTCAATAAGCCTGTGTTCCTTAAGCAAAACATTCAGCTTTACTGCTTTTGATTCATCCAGTGCACTGTGGTCACCGAGCGCGACGATGGTGGAGTTTTCGTAAATTCCGGTCTCCTTCAACGCACTGATAATCCTCCCTAGGCGTACGTCATGGCGGCGCAGGGCTGCCATTGCTTCTTCTGATGAAAAGCCATGGTAATGCCGCTGGGTGTCAAGGTCAGTGAAATGCACAAGAAGCAAGTTCGGTTTTTTTGCTTTAATCGTTTGGACCGCCGACTCCAGGACAAAATCATCTAGCTCCGGCTGGCTGAGACCTTTTCGGATATGCCCAAAACGCCGGTTCATGTCCAGTTGGTAGCCTGGTGACCCATTCCGTAACGACACGGCGATTTGATTGTGCCACGGCCGGTTTGCAAAAATCTCGGGCATATTATAGTCAATATTCGCCTGAGCGGTTACGGGCCATAACAAAGCTGCCGTTGTCATTCCGGCTTTTTTCGCTTCATCATATAATGTCGGTCCTTTGATGTGGCGGCGGTGCCAGTACCAGTCAGGGGAAGGCGAGCCCGGTTGCAGGAATGTATTGTTTATGACACCGTGCCGTTTCGGGAATTTTCCTGTTACAATCGTCGCATGGCATGGATATGTAACAGAAGGATAGATGGTTTCCACTTGATTGCAATAGGATCCATTTGCAAAAAGTTCCTGAAAGTGGGGGAACTCCTTCAGCAGGGGGAAATCTAACGCAGAAAGGCAATCAAATGAAATCACAATCAAATGGTCTGTAAGACTAGTCATAACGACCTCCAATAAATAATGGTAAATAGTTCTATGAAAAGTATAACAGATAGCAATTTACAATGAATAGACGGTAAAAAGGGGACTATGGCTATAAATAAAGAAAAAACAGAAAATTCACTGCCGTCAGGATGAAATAACAATCTTTATCAAGTTGCTGCAAAACATGGAAGAAAAGCTGCTTTCCCTGGTATTGGGTTTGAAATCAACCGCAATGCATTAGAGAAGTTCCGTGTTGAACAACGGGTGTTCACACGTCCAAAAAGTTAATGCAAAAGACTGGTTTTTGGATGTCTAAGTTTACCATAAATGCCCGAACCAGCTTGACAAAAATACCCGTGTTTCTGGATGGTCATTTCATGAAGCAAGTGCATTGCCAGTAGTTAAATATTTCATTTTTTCTACAAGAGGCCGTCGCTATAAGGGCACTGCCTCTTTTTGCAATGAAAAATTAACGCGGCTGATTATGTTAATCTATCCAAACAGATGTTTATCTCCTGTTTGAAAGGTTAAAGCAATAGAGAAAGACAAAGGGAGGGAGGTGTAACCTGACATGGCCCATGAAAAATATTGCGCTGTTATTGAAGCATTACATGAGTGCATGGTTGCCTGCAATCACTGTTACAATGCATGCCTGGAAGAAGAGGATGTAAAAATGATGGCCAATTGTATTCGCCTGGACCGGGAATGCGCCGACATTTGTGCCTTTTTGGAACAGGCCCTGGTACGTGGTACGCCATTTGCCGCGGAATTGGCCGCAGTATGTGCAAAGATTTGTGAGGCATGTGGTAACGAATGTAACAAGCATGTACATGAACATTGCAAAAAATGCGCTGAGGCATGCTTTAAGTGCGCAGATGCATGCAGGATTCTGGCATAGGGAAATTGTATATGAAAGGGGTATGGATAATCATTTTTCCATTTTGTGACTTTTTATCCTGCCCTTTTTCGTTTTACTTTTCCTGAAATCAGGGACGAATATCAGTTTATATAAATTGACACAAACAGTAGGAGGAGCGAATCATGAATAATAATTCAGTAAAACCCCTGTCGGCAATGTTCGCGGTAATGCTCTTGACTGGGTGTGCAGCAAGTGATGGCCCGCAGGGCGCAAAAACTACACAAGAAAATATAGCGTTTGCGGAATCGGGATCAGGTCAGAAGAAAGGGCAGCGGGCGAAGGCAGAAATGAAAGATGTGAATGGCAATAAAGTTGGCACGGTCAGTTTTTCTGAACACGGCACCCATCTTTTTGTTGAAGCGAATCTTAAAGGCCTGACGCCTGGCCACCACGGCTTTCATATCCATGAAAAAGGTATTTGTGAACCTGATGCACAGGCAGGTCCATTTACAACTGCAGGTGGACACTTTAATCCAGCTGGGGCAACACATTCCGGACATGCGGGAGACATGCCGTCAATTTATGTCAATGAAGATGGCAAAGCTAAAATATCATTTTCATTTGATCGTCTGATAATGGACCATTTGAAAGAGCAGGAACTGGCGGTGATGATTCATGAAAAACCTGATAACTTCGGAAATATCCCTGACCGTTACCAGGCAGCTGGACAAGCCGGGCCGGACCAGGAAACGATGAAAACCGGTGATGCAGGCAAGAGGCAGGCATGTGGTGTCATAACAGTAAAAGCAAAAAAGGACAGCCGGAAGTGATCTAAATAAACACAAAGGAAAACTGCTTTAAGTGATGAATCAGCACCTGAACATTGGTGCTTTTTTAGTTGGACAGATGTTTAATCGTAGTTCAAAGGCTGTTCATTGAATCAAAAAAAGAGCAGGCTGCTATTCCTGCTCCTTCACGCTGTTTTATTACTAAAACGCTTGATCCTTCGACCGCATTTAAACTCTGTCATTATTGTTAATTCATATCATCGTCTTTAATGCTATCCTGTATTGTGCCATCATCTTTTGCTGGATCTTCTATTTCAGTATCTTCTTCCGGCGGGGGATCCTGAGTGTCATTCGCGCAACCTGCTAGAAGCATGGCTGCCAGGAAAGATCCTCCGAGCATCTTCATGAGTTTAGTTGCCATATTGAATTCTCCTTCCGTTTGGATTTTTACCTGCTGGCTGGTTCCTTAACCATAACATTTCCCAGCATTGCCGGGTCAGGGTATGTTACAGGTAACCTGCATAAAGGACCAAATCTTAGGGACGGCGATTCATTATCTATTTATTACCCATTTATAGCAATCTAAAAACCTGCTTTTGCAAACGACTCAATGCGATGGACGCAGTCCCGCTTCTGTTAGAATATGGTTTAAAAATGGCAGATTATAAGATTCTCAATCCCTGGATGATTCTTCGGGTTCATTTTGCTCTTCATTTTGCCTGAATTGAATGTCATCACTTATTCTTTTTTCATGCTGGTTCTTCAGTGTAAGAACTGCCGCTTTTCCGTCACTTGGCGAGCCGTCCGAAAAATACATGGGAAACAATGAGAAGAACGCAATATAGAATGAAAAATAGATAAACTGATACCAAAAAACTGACTCCTCAAGAATTCCTTGAGTGACCAGGGTGTAAAGAAGAAAAATTCCCGCCAGGTTAAATAACGAGCCGCCAAGGTATATAAATGCGTTCGTGACACGGTTATCATGCCTTAACGATTTAAATTCGCAGGCGCCATTCCAGAAGTAGTATTTTCTTACTTCGATATTCCAAAAGGAAAATAGCTTATTCCCGCATCCGAGAACGACTTTTTTCTCTTTTCCCCCGAAAATTGTCACAAAAAAAATATGCCCGCTTAAATGGATCAGAGTAACGATTGGAAGGATAAGGAAAAAAGATACCAGGAATTTTAAAATGTCCGCAAATCCAAACATGGATCACCCTCTCCTTGTATGTTCTGTGTTGTTTATTGTTGTCTGATTGAAGGACTTTATGTTGTACCCCGTATATAGAGGAGGGTAACTAGAAAATATTTCAGCATAAGTAGAATGCTGGATAAGAAGTAAAAAAGTACAGGACAGCTAAATAGAAAGACATCATACTACAGAAACGACAAAAGGAGCCGTGCTATCTAATCCAGCTCCTTTTGTTTGGATTCATTTGCCAACAAGAGGCACTCAGCCACGGTTTTAGAAAAAGATTTCAATGAAAAAAGGCAGCGACAGGCTGCCTTTCTTGTGAAATTAGCTATGAAAAGCTACAAACGAAATTGATCCCAACTGAACTGCCGATCCTGAATGAAGCGACGTTTAAATCTTCATATATTAATCAAAGCCCTTACTACTTGCTGGTCAAATACCTTTTCTACGTGGTCGAGCAGGGTCAAGTAGAGGAGGCCGTTTCCTTCAATTTTTGGCGAGTTGCCAAGCGGGACGGTTCTTTTTATGAGCTGGGCGTAAAGCTCTGGTTCACTCAGGTTCCTATCGAAAGCAGAATTGCTTAAATTTTTTAGAAGGGCAAGCGCACCTGTCACATGGGGCGTTGCCATTGATGTTCCGCTCAATGTGGCATAAGTTCCATTAAGGTAGGTGGAAGTGATTTCCTCACCTGGTGCGACTAAGTCGACCTGGTTGTTCGAATTGGTGAAGCCAGACGAATTCCTGTCCAGGTCAACAGCACCGACACTGATGACTTCGTTGTAGCAGCCAGGGTAGGCGAGTTCATCAGTTGTATCCAGTCCATCACCTTCATTGCCTGCTGCACAAACGACCAATATATTCTGCTTTACTGCTTCTTTAATGGCATCATGAAGCTCCTTAACATCCGCCGGGCCACCCAAGGACAATGAAATGATATCTGCCTTCTGTTCGATCGCATAATGGATGGCATTGATGATCCAGTCATATTGCCCAGATCCGTTTTTATCGAGGACTTTCAAGATTAAAAGGTCAGCCTCAGGAGCTACTCCCGCCACACCCGTGTTGTTCAGGCTTGCCGAGATCGTGCCTGCAACATGGGTGCCATGGCCATTGTCATCATGGAATTGTTCGCGTTGTCCGTCCTCTGTAAAATTGTGGCCGCCGACGATTCGGTCCTTCAAATCCGGATGATCAGCATCACAGCCAGTGTCCAGCACAGCAACCTTGATGCCTTTCCCTTTCGTCTGCGCCCAAATATCAGGTGCCTGGATAATTTCGACACCCTTTGGAATTTCGTTCACACGTTCCAGCTGCTTAATAAATTTGTACGGGATCAGATGAACATAGTTTTTCATTTTAACCCTCCTCAAATTTTTCTTCAGCGAACTCTCGTTGTATAAAAATCATAGCAATTACGCGGCCAAAATAATAGATTCGAAGGGAGGATTTTGAGATTTGCGCACAGGTGTTAAATGTAGGGATATAGTAGAAAGATTTGTAACGAAGGAGGACTGTTGGGAAAAGGGAGAAGAACAAGGAAATGACGAGAAGAATGCTGATTGAAGCTACCAATTTGCACACCACACACATGTTCACACAAAACATGATGCATTTAGTCACGATCAATGAGGATTACAAGGAATTACTTTCGAAAATGTTCGCCATTTTTGAGCGTGTTACAAAAGAAGTCATTGAATATGGCCAGTAAAACGTAATAACTACACTGGACTTTCCATCTTGGGAAATTGCAAAAGACATCAATAACATCTATTTAGGGACGTTGTTGAGACTCCCACGGCTAAAGCCGCAAGCCCTAAACCTTACGGTTTGACGGGTGGGATTCTTG
>NZ_PGVB01000021.1 GCF_002860205.1 Bacillus sp. T33-2 | reverse complement strand
TCATCCCCTAATCTTTTTAATTTCATTGCAGTAAATTTAAAGGCTTATATTTTCAGCAGTCTCTCTAGAAGGTGCTTTTATTTCTTTTTTGATTGGTACAGTTGCCCTGTTCTTTTTAGTAGTGTTTTTCGGCAAGGGTAATTTAGGAGGGATGTTCGCAGTCCCTAAATGGCAGCTGCTCGGTGGTTTGCTCGGTGCGCTCTATGTAAGTATCATGGTTGTTGCTGTCCCCAACATTGGTGTTGCCCCCGCGCTTGTGGCGGTCATTGCTGGACAGCTGATGTTCGGGGCGGTCATTGATCATTTTGGGTTGTTCGGTGGGAAATCTATTCCCCTGGATATAAAAAAGATGGTTGCTATTGTGCTGTTATTTGTATCGCTATTCTTGTTTAACCATAAGTAAACGGCAAAACTCCACTTCCAAAAGGTTGTGGAGTTTTCGCTGTCAAAGCTGTTTATAAAATACTTTTTCGATATTGTATTTAGACTGTAGTTTATTGATTATGTAGGTTTCATAAATTTCTCTGTCCATTGGGTCTTCCACAATGCAAATTTCGATTTTATAAACCTCATCCCTGTGGTTTTTGATCGGTGACACATTATCCTCAAAATGTTTCTTCACTCTTTGTCTTAATTTCCTGGCTTTGCCAACGAATAAGAGTTCATCATTGATATTAAAAAATAGAAAGATTCCCCCTTTGTCCCTTGGGATCTGGTGCAAATCTATGAATCCATATATGCTTTTAATTTCCGGTTCGTCAGCCTGTCTTATTTGCGTGCGCTGTGTAATCGTAATATCAGGTTCTGGTATTTCTATTTTTATCATATTAGCACTTCCTCTTTTTTTAATCACTCATGCAGGTTAGAGTACATTTTATTTTATCCCATTATGTGTACTCAATTCCAGTATATAGCGGGTGAACCGGAGAATTTCATATAAATTGTCTCCGTAAAGCATGAATTCAATTGTGTTAGGGAAGATAATAATTAGGCAACCGCATACCAGTATGGAAATTAATCAGATAGGGAGTGGCGGAATGGAAAAAATTCAAGTAGGCGAAATTTTTACAATTAGCGACGAAACTGAACAGGAGCAGGAAGTTGAAGTTTTGGGGCTATTGACGATTGAAGATACAGATTATGTCGCTGTAAGCTTCGTGGAAGACATCGAGCAGGCGGGTGAAGACGATATTGATGTTTTCTTTATGAAGGTCGACAATGATGGTGATTTATCAGCAATCGAAACTGACGCGGAATTTGAGAAAGTATCCGCTGCTTTTGAAGCAATGATGGAAGAAGAGGATTGATTTCTGAGAGAAGAGGGGTGTGATATCCCTCTTTTTTCTATTCACCAGCTTCTTGAAAAGGAATGTCATCATACAGATCTGATTCCTTGCTAAAAGCCCTACCGTATGATCTTCCCAGTCCAGCGCCTCCGGACTACTGGAGTCCAGGTTCAAACGCTAAACTCCCGGATGGACACTCCTGCTCCCCTTTTGATGACAACGGCAAGCATACCAGTATATTTTTGTTTAGAACAAGGAACAATTAAACAGTATTGGTAATGGGACAGTAAAGAACTGTTGAGGGGGAATTTGAGTGGCTGAATTTTACAGGATGCCTTCAGCTGAGGCTTTGAGAGTCCTGGAAGTTTCGGATGAAGGATTAAAAACGGCTGATGTGCAAAGCAGGCGTGAAAAATATGGCTTTAATGAACTGGCGGAAGCAGAACGCATAAGCACTATTCAAGTGTTTTTTGAACAGTTCAGGGATTTCCTTGTTATCATTCTATTAGTGGCTGCCATTATTTCCGCTTTCTTAGGAAAGTATGAAAGTACGATTGTGATTTTAATCGTAGTTATCCTGAATGCTATCCTTGGGACAGTACAGCACGTTAAGGCAGAACAGTCTTTAAACAGCCTGAAGGCTCTGTCTTCTCCAACAGCAAAGGTGCTGAGGGATGGGCAAAAAATTGAGATACCGTCACGGGAACTTATAGTCGGGGATATATTGTATCTGGACGCAGGTGACTATGTAAGTGCAGATGGCAGGATCATCGAAAACTACAGCTTGCAGGTCAATGAGAGTTCCCTGACAGGCGAATCGGTAAGTTCGATAAAGTCGACAGAGCCAATTGACGACGATAATGTGCCGCTTGGTGACAGAAAGAATATGGTATTTTCGGGTAGTTTTGTCACTTATGGCCGGGCCGTTGTGCTAGTGACAGAAATAGGGATGAAGACAGAGATTGGCAAAATTGCGAACTTGCTGGAGAGTGCACAAGATAAGAAAACCCCCCTGCAGGAGAATTTGGACAATTTTGGGAAGAAGCTTGCCATTGTCATTATTGCAGTATCATTAATTATTTTTGCACTTGATATTTTTAGAGGGCGGGAAATCGCTGCGTCATTTATGTTCGCGGTCTCACTTGCAGTTGCGGCAATTCCGGAGGCGTTGAGCTCGATCGTAACGATTGTGCTCGCCTTTGGAACCCAGAAAATGGCGAAGGAAAATGCGATTATCAGGAAGCTCCATGCGGTGGAAAGCCTTGGCAGCATTTCAGTCATTTGCTCTGACAAAACAGGGACCCTTACGCAAAATAAAATGACGGTCCAAAAGGTGTATGTCCTGGACAAGGTACTTGAGTACGACAAATTGGACAGGGAAAATCCCGTCGAGAAGGATGTCATATTAAAGGCCCTTTTGTGCAATGATGCCCTGACGACGGAAAAGAAAGAAATAGGGGACCCGACAGAAATAGCGTTGGTTAACCTGGGCGAAGTCTATAACCTGGACGAACAGGCGATCAGGGACAACTATCCAAGGCTGCAGGAGATTCCGTTCGACTCTGACAGGAAGCTGATGAGTACAGTCAATAGATTCAATGATAAGGTAGTGATGATAACGAAGGGAGCCCTCGATGTACTGCTGTCAAAGGTAATTAAGATAGAGACCTCTGAAGGCGTCAGGGATTTTACGGACGATGACAAGAAAAATATTGAAAGCGTCAATCAGGATTTTTCGAGCAAAGGTTTAAGGGTTTTGGCGTTTGCTTATAAAGAGGTGGACGAGCATAAAAAAGTCGGCCTTGACGATGAAAACGACCTAATATTTGCAGGATTGACAGCGATGATGGATCCCCCAAGAGAGGAGTCGAAGGGAGCGGTCGAAAGCTGTATTCAGGCAGGCATCAAGCCAGTGATGATAACGGGAGACCACAAAATAACGGCAAGTGCGATTGCCAGCCAGATCGGAATTTTGAGGAATGCGTCCGAAGCGGTTGAGGGATCTGAACTCGATAAATACAGTGATTCAGAACTGATGCAAAAAGTAGAGGAATACTCTGTTTACGCAAGGGTATCCCCAGAACACAAAATCAGGATCGTCAAAGCATGGCAGGAAAAAGGCAATGTAGTTGCCATGACAGGTGACGGTGTAAACGATGGACCTGCCCTGAGACAGGCGGACATTGGGATTGCAATGGGAATAACCGGAACGGAAGTGGCAAAGGACGCGTCATCAATGGTATTGACAGATGACAATTTCTCCACGATTGTCAAGGCAATCGCAAATGGGCGGAGTATATACGAGAATATCAAGAATTCGATAAGATTTCTATTGGCAGGCAATACAGCGGGTATACTCTCAGTCCTGTATGCTTCAATTGGGGCTTTGCCTGTCCCGTTTGCGCCTGTCCATCTGTTGTTCATCAATCTGCTCACTGACAGCCTGCCCGCGATAGCGATTGGCCTGGAGCCCCATAATAAAAATATTATGAAAGAAAAGCCCAGAGATATAAAACAGCCTCTGTTAAGCAAAGAATTCGCAGCGAGAGTCATCATTGAAGGATTGCTGATCGGGACGGCAACCATCATTGCTTTTCATATAGGCCTGTCAACCGGGGATGCCGGCTTGGCCAGCACGATGGCATTTGCTACGTTATGTCTGTCGAGGCTCATTCACGGGTTCAATGCAAGGTCGACGAAACCGCTTTTCAGGATAGGGCTGTTCACTAATAAATATCTTTGGTATGCGGTCATTCTTGGAGTGGTGCTGCTGCATGCTGTTTTGCTGATAGATCCGCTAAGGGACGTTTTCGAAGTGGAACCTCTCAGCCCCGAACAGCTTTACTATGTATATGGGCTATCGCTGATGCCCCTTATCGTAATTCAATTGTACCGGGCCATTTTTGTACGGGACTGAACCGCCCTCACTGTTTGCGTTTAACTGTTCAAGCTAATATGGATAAAAATTATTTACCCAATAAATACTAATATAAGATGGTTTACAGGGGGTTGAAAACGGATGAACAAGTTGACGACAAAAGAGTTGGCCTTTATTGAGGACGAAATAAGGGCAGAGGAAATTATAGCGAAGACAATGAACTGGTGCGCTTTCCAATGCAAGGATCGGGATTTACGGCACAGACTGGAAAACATGGCAGAGCAGCATCAATTAAAAATTGCTGATCTTGCTCAATATTTTAACCGTTCCCAATTAACTCATTAACGCATGAAAGGGGGTGCAGCGCATGCCAAATAACATAGCAGGCCGCGGATTGACGGACAGGGAAATGCTCCAGCTTTGCCTGGAGCTTGAGAAGGGACGTTGCAGGAGCGTCAGTAATACGATGTTGGAAACAACCCATAAAGAACTGCGTGAAATATATGAACAGTGCTTTGAAAATGCGAGCGCCAATCAATACGAGCTTTTTGAAATCATGAATGGCAGAGGATGGTACGAAACAGAGCTCGCTACAACAGAACAAATGCACAACGTCCAGGAACTTATGCAAAATAACTTGCACCCAGATTCACAGTTCTAGCAAAACACTATTATGATGGCCAAATTTAGGCTGCCGCGTTGATAAACCGCAAAGTGATCACTCATTTTGCGGTTTTTTCATTGCGGTAAACTATATTGAAAAAATAGCAACGTAAACCAAAGAAGAAAGTTTATGGGGAAAATATCAGGCAATAAAAGAAATAGTATTCCTGCTTCATCATACACATTGCCATTATGCTTACTTGTTCATATGTCCATTCGCATCAAAATGCTGCAGGGTAAAAGGATAATCCATCAGGAGGTATGAACCATGCACGAAGAGCTATTAACAACCAGCCACAGGCCTTTTCCGCTCCCTAATCTGCCCTGGGTCATGACGCAAAGATGGGATAATGTGCTGTTTCTCCACTGGCCCGTTCCGGCAGAAGCCCTAATCAATAAAATTCCCGACAGTCTTGAACTGGACTTATATAATGGGACTGCATGGATTGGGATTGTGCCATTTCACGTTAAAGGTATGAGATTAAGGGCAATGCCGCCTGTACCGATGCTGAGCTCGTTTCTTGAGCTGAATGTCAGGACCTACGTAAAATACAAAAGCAGGACTGGTGTGTATTTTTTTTCGATGGATGCGGATAGCCGTTTAGCTGTAATGGGAGCGAAAGCAACGTATAATTTACCATATATGAACGCAAAAATGAGCATTGGGAGAGAAGACGGACTGGTCAAGTTTTTTAGCAAGCGACAGCAAGAAGGCCAGCCTGATGAAAGCTTCGACTGCCATTATAAACCTGTATCATCCATCTATTTCAGTGGAGAAGGCAGTCTTGATGAGTGGCTGACAGAGCGCTATTGCTTATGGACGGAAAATGGCAAGAAGCTGATCAGGACAGACATTCACCATAAAAAGTGGAGGCTGCAGAAGGCAGAAGCACATATCAGGGACAACACCATGGCCCGGTTCCTGCCTCCCTCCATACTTAAAACCGAGCCGTTAATCCATTATTCGCTAACACAACAAGCATTATTTTGGCCTCCAATAGCTGAAGATTAACGTAGTTTAAGCCTGCTTGAGCTGGAATAAATTCGTGGAATGCCAAAACCCTGTTTCACCTGTATATGGAGGTGAAACAGGGTTTTGGCATGTCCTTAATGTAAAAAATCGGGTTTCATTTGCCGCACGCGGGTTTTTTCTATATAGATTGTTGTATGTATGTGTGGCTGTTGTTTGACCTATATGAGGTACTACTTGAGGGATACAACAATTAGTACTTATTGTGTAAATTTATGTATTATTCATGAAACCGCTGGATTTTTTTATATTTTTTGAAATATTATGATTTTTAAAGTATGAATGCGGATTCATTAATTTATTTCCTGGCAGTACTATACCAAATTTATAATGGCGGTCCAAAACCAAAAATGGAGGTGTTAGTATGAATGTTTTCAGCCTGCTAGCTGCTGAGTTTTCAAAAATCGCGGCCAACAAGGCATTGCTGGGGTCCATGATTGCCGCGCTGCTTGTACCTGTGGTGTATGGAGGGATTTTGTTATCGGCTAAATGGGGCCCTTATGACAACCTGTCCAATTTGCCGGTGGCTGTGGTCAACAATGACAAAGGAGCGATGTCCGGGGAAACGCCTGTCAACGTCGGCAAAGACCTCGTTGAGAATTTGGAGGATGGGAAAGCATTAGGCTGGAATTTTGTTGATTCCGCGACTGCGATGAAGGGCCTCCAGAACAATAAATATTATATGGTCATTGTCCTGCCTGAGGACCTGTCGGAACGAGTGAAGACAGTAATGGATCCTGATCCAAAAAAGCTAAAAATCGAATACATCCAAAATGAAGGTCTTAATTTCCTAGCATCAAAGGTTACCGAAACCGCTACTGAAAGAATTCGGGAGCAGCTTGCGGATTCAGTTACAAAAGAATATACCACAACAGTTTTTTCAAGCCTTGATGATGTGGCAGAGGGTTTCCAGAAAGCTGCAGACGGTTCAGCACAGCTTGCAGACGGAACGACCCAGCTCAAGGATGGCACAACCCAATTAAACCAATCAGTTGTTGAAAAATCACCCGATATTGTAAGGCTCGCCGATGGTGCAAACCAGCTGAAAGCTGGGACAGGGCAGATGTACAGCTCGCTTTCTGATAAGCAGGCGGATATTACTAAATTGGCGAACGGCACGAAAGAGCTAAAGAATGGAACCGCCACCCTGTTGAAAGGCCTGCAGGATAAGTCCGGGGACATCGCGAAGCTGGCTGATGGATCACAGCAGCTGCATGCCGGAACTATGACCCTCAAGGATGGAACCGGCCAGATATTAGATGGTTTGAAAAAGGCACAGGCAGGGAGCCAGGGCTTAAAAGACGGCCTTGCCGGGCGTTTACAGTCCGGGACTGCAGATGTTGCTGCTGGAGCGTTGGCATTAGAGGAAGGCATTAAAAAATACCAGGAATTTAATGTCACAACTAAATTAGACCCAAATTTTCAACTAATTGTAGAAGGAGCTGAAAAGTTACGAATAGGTTCAGCTAAAGTTGCTCAGGGAGTTGTAGAAACGGCAGTGCCTGGAGCAACCGATTTAAATGAAGGTTTAAATAAGCTTGTCGCCGGGCAGATAAAAGTAGACGAGGGAGCCGCCAAATTGGAAGCCGGCGCCAGGCAAATCGCTGATGGAAATGGCAAGGTCAACAGCGGCTGGAAGGAACTGACTGGCGGGGTTACCCGGTTGGATGCGGGTGCTGCCCAAATCTCGGACGGCAATGCGAAAGTAGATGAAGGATGGAAAGCGCTTACGGCAGGTGCGGCAAAAATTGATAATGGCATGGGACAGGTCAGCAACGGTACATCAACTGTAAATAAAGGCTGGGGCACCTTGTCAGAGGGCACTACCAAATTGAACGACGGTGCCGGAAAAGTGAATGACGGAAGCAACAAGCTTGCCGCAGGACTGAAGGAAGGTGCCGATAAAACAAGCGGCCTAACACCGGACAAGAAAACGCAGGCATGTTTGCAGCCCCAGTTGAACTCGTAGGCAGCCAAATTAATGGGTATAAACATTATCGTGATTCGACTGCTCCATATGTACTTACATTGGGACTATTTGCCGGAATCCTCGTCATGTCCATGTTTATTGATTTTAACAGGCCGTCACACATTTCAGGTTTCAGATGGTTCGCGGTGAAATTCATGAAGTTGGCCTCACTGGCAATCGCCCAGGCAATTCTTCTGTTGGCAGTTGTTGTTTTACTTCTGAAACTTCATGTGACCAATCCAGTTGGGGTGATCATATTTGCCATTGTAGTGAGCGTCGTGTTTTCATCGATTGTGCTGTTCCTGGCCTCCTTCGGCAAAAACTTCGGCCGGTTTATCGCGTTGGCTTTGGTCGTTCTCCAGTTATCCATTACCGGTGCAAACCTGCCAATCGACATGCTGCCTGAATTGCACAGAGGGATAAGCAAGTTCCTGCCGTTTACTTATTCGATCGCCGGGTTTAAGTCGGTCATCTCGTTGAATGATTTTGGCGGAGCGCTGTGGAACATGGTCATTTTGCTAGGTTACCTGGTAGGCTTTTCAACTCTGTCATTAATTGTGCTGCTCGTCAAAGGCAGGGTCCGTAAACAAGATCCTGAATTAGCTATATCGTAAATGATTTATTCAGGAAAAAGGAAAAGGCAGTACTCCCATCAATCAGAGAGTCCTGCCTTTTCTATATGTCTGCCTTTTCGATTTCTTCCAAAATGGCGGCTGTCAAGCTGTATGGTCCTTTTGAGTCATGCCCCGCTTCCCACAGCATCATGCCTCCGAAACCGTGGTCCAGTGCCAGTCTCGTTTTCTTTTGAACGGTATCGTAACCATTATAGTGGTATGTTGTGCCATTCATGCTGACATTGTCACTGGCTGCTTTGTCTGGATTAGTGTCAATGATTGCATCATATGATACCTGTTTTATCGCCGGGTCTTCTGGCTGGGCGTAAAACGGCACACCAAGCACAAGTTTTTCTTTAGGAATGTCATGAGTATCAAAAAGGCTTGCCCAATATGCTGCTATTTTTTCAGTGAAAGGGTAAGGAGCCAAATTGGCCGCATTGTATCCGCCATCCCACTGGCCGTCATATGCCATGATGTTCACATGGTCGACATGCTTGAACATTGAAGGCTCATATACAACAAAATGAACCTCTGTTTTTGTGACACTATGAATTTTTGAATGGACGGCAATGGATAGCTCCTTGCTTTGAGGATGAAGCCTTTCGCTTAACTGTTTCATAAAAGCAGCCAGATTAGCGGCATCCTCCTGCGAACGGGGGTGTTCATAATCAATGTCGATGCCATCCAGATTTTCACGTTCTGCAAAACTGGCAAGCTCGTTGACCAGTTTTGTGCGTGAGCCCGGATCGGCAAGCGCTGTCCTAAAATACTCGTACGATTCCCCGCCCTTGATGTGGTACCATCCACCAACCGCAAGGATGACTTTTGTGTCATGCTTTTGTGCTTTTTTCACCATCGTACGTAAATTGTTTAACGCATTGTCCCCATTAAGCAATATGCTGCCATCCTTTGCTGGATGGGCAAACGAAAAAATAACGTGAGTCAATTTAGAGTAATCCACTACATCCGGGTTCCGGAAATCCTGTACATATCCCATTAGTACTTTGGATCTCTGTTCATGTTTTGGCATGGCCTTTTGTTCCGGGTTTGTTTGTGATTGTGGTACGCCGCTCGATTTTAACATGTTTTTACTAGGTTGCGAGAATAAAATTCCCGAAATAAAACCTCCTGTGAAGGTAATAACCATTACCACCGCGAGGAGGAAAAATCGTTTCGTCATAAGATGCACTTCCTCTTGATTTCAGTTAACTGTAAAATTGTATCAAAAAAGACATCAGATGGGTTTGGTAATATCAACCGGTGTATCTTTTGGAGGGCTCTGATTATTAAACTCATAACAAATCAAGCATTTTGAGGTATAATATAATCTATTGAATGACTGATACATATTCAACATAAACGGAACGGATTCTTATCGTTTTTTTTAGTTGAAGCTACAGCTACATTCATATTAATATTTTTGTGTAGATTCAATATTGAAAGCGAGTGTTCATTATGGGACGTAAGTGGAACAATATTAAGGAGAAAAAAGCGTCTAAGGATGCAAATACGAGCCGAGTATATGCAAAATTCGGACGTGAAATTTATGTAGCAGCAAAGCAGGGTGAACCTGATCCGGAATCAAACCAGGCGTTGAAAGTGGTGCTCGAACGGGCTAAAACATACAGCGTACCGAAAACGATCATTGACCGTGCGATTGAAAAAGCAAAGGGCGGTTCAGAGGAAAGCTATGAGGAACTTCGTTATGAAGGTTTCGGACCAAACGGATCAATGGTCATCGTGGATGCACTTACGAATAACGTGAACCGGACTGCATCCGATGTTCGTGCTGCATTCGGGAAAAACGGCGGCAACATGGGTGTGAGCGGATCCGTTTCCTATATGTTTGATGAAACAGCTGTCATTGGACTTGAAGGCAAATCGTCAGATGAGGTTCTTGAACTATTGATGGAAGCAGATGTAGATGTACGTGACATTATCGAAGAAGAAGATTCGGTCATTGTCTATGCCGAGCCTGACCAGTTCCACGCTGTGCAGGAAGCATTCAAAAATGCCGGCATTACTGAATTTACGGTTGCAGAGTTAACCATGCTGGCGCAAAACGACGTCACGGTGCCAGAAGATGCACAGGCAAAATTTGAAAAAATGATTGATGCACTGGAAGATTTAGAAGATGTACGGCAAGTGTACCACAATGTGGATTTAGGTGAATAATATTTGCAAAACAGGCATTTGCTTTTGTTAGCAATGCCTGTTTTTTTATATCCTTAACTTCACAGAAATTTTGTCCCATGGCTAAGACTTATTAAACTGATGGCGCAATGTGTGTACCCATTGATTTAATTAATAAAATATTCATTCTTTGGTATTGTATGCTCTTCTATATTTTGTAACAATGGACTTGTAGCAAAAAATAAGAAAGGATGTGGACTATGTCACAGAAGTTACGCGCTGAATCTGTTGAATTACGCACTCTTGGGTACTTAAACAACCGGATGGACCTCCCTGAGAAAAGTAAGCAGTACTATATTCACCTGAAAAAAGGGTTCGAAGGAGAAGTAATGTTTGATTCATTTACACAAAAGCTTCAGTGTGATTGTATAATAATTAATGATTTATTGATTCAAATTAACAGCACTACTTTCCAAGTAGACACGCTATTGATGTTACCAGATACGATTTATCTATTTGAGGTTAAAAATTATGAAGGAGATTATTATTATGAATCGGATCGAATAAATAAGAAACCAAAATTCGAAATAAGTAATCCACTAACTCAATTGAGTAGATGTGAATCTTTGTTGCGCCAGTTACTCAATAGTCTTGATTACAAAATCAACATTGATGCTTCAGTTGTTTTCATCAACCCTCAATTCACCCTTTACCAAGCCCCTCTTGATATGCCATTTATTTTCCCCTCTCAGATTAATTGTTTTTTCAAGAAAGTAAACACAACGCCCGGTAAGCTAAATTAAAGACACAAGGCGCTTGCAGAAAAATTAATATCGCTCCATATTGACGAGTCACCGTACCAACATCTACAACTCTATGAATATGATCAGTTGCGTAAGGGAATCATCTGTTCAAAATGCAGTTCATTTTTGATTTCTGTGGTTGGAAGAAAATGCGTTTGTAATCAGTGTGCGAAACAAGAACTGCTTGAAGACGCAGTATTACGGAGTATAGCGGAATTTAAGCTTCTCTTCCCTGAACGGAAAATCACCACCAGTTGCATTCACGGGTGGTGTAAAATAATAGACTCAAAAAAGTCGGTAAGGAGAATCCTCTTGCATAATTTTAAAGAGAAAGGCTATAAGCGATGGTCCTACTTTGAGTAATTTTATACTAACGATTGACCTAAAACATTTCGGGGCGGAGACACTCCTTGATTAGGTCGAATAGAAAGGTTCAATGGACTCTAGGGATAAGCATTCCCCGAAAAGGTAGAATAGAAAGGTTCTAACCCCATTAGGAATGAGTAATTCCCGGAGAAGGTCGAATAGAACGGTTCTAATGTACTTTAGGCTTAATAAAATCCTTGAGAAGGTCGAATAGAACGGTTCTAATGTACTTTAGGCTTAAAAAAATCCTTGAGAAGGTCGAATAGAGCGATTCAAATGCACTTTAGGCATAAGCAATGCCCCGCAAAGGTCGAATAGAAAGGTTGTAATAAACTTTTAGCATAAGGAATTCCTTGAAAAGGTCGAATAGAAAGGTTGTAATAGACTTTTAGCATAAGGAATTCCTTGAAAAGGTCGAATAGAAAGGTTGTAATAGACTTTTCGCATAAAGAATTCCTTGAAAAGGTCGAATAGAGCGGTTTTAATGCACTGTAAGGCATAAGCTGATTCTTGATAAGGTCTAATACATAGATTCTAGCGGCTTTTAGGCAAGGGAATTGCTTGATTAGATCGAGTTTATTTGAACTGTAGACAGAGGAATGCCTGGATTTTGTCTGATTACGAGGTTCTCAAGGATATTTTAATAGGTTTCTCCGCTCACTGTTCATTATCAGTTCACGTCAATTTACAATTGTTTTTAGAATATTTAGACTAATAGTTGAATATTTTCAAAATGTTGCTATAATAAATTTTATATTACATACTGACCGGTTAGTAGTGCGTACCGGGGTTAGCATAAAATGAGATTAAAAGATAAAGTGGCCATTGTCACAGGGGAGCTGAGGGAACGGAAACAGGACGAACATAAATGGCCGGTCATTTCCAAGCCCAAATGCGCTGGGAAGGATCGGAACTCCTGAAGAAGTGGCTAATGCGGTTCTATTTCTTGCTTCAGAAGAAGCTTCGTTTATTACGCCTGCAACGCTATCTGTTGACGGGGGCGGACTTACATTTTAGGAAGCTAAAATGATAAGAAGCTAAAAGTCCAGGGGGTAAATTATGGTATAATTTACGTGCATACTATGAGATTGCGAGGAAGCAGCATGAAGGAAAAAATAACAGAGCACAGCATAAGATTATTTGAGGAAAAAGGATTTAGCGAGACTTCCATCCAGGATATTGTCGATTCCATGGGAGTGACCAAGGGCACGTTTTACTATTATTTTTCCAGCAAAGAAGAGCTATTAATGGATATTCATCTTCGATACATTGACGAGCTGCTTAGTCGTCAGGAACAGATTATGACGGATGGTCAATTAAGCTGCAAAGGGAAGCTGTTTGAAATTGTCTATATGTTAATAAGCAGTATAAAAACGAAGCGTTCAAGTGCCAAGATTTTTTTCAGGGAGCTGCACAATCTGAGCGGTGACCGACTTGCACAAATCGTCTCGAAGCGGGATCAGTTCCGGTTTAATGTGGAACATCTTGTCACTGAAGGTATGGATAAAAGGGAATTCCGCGGTGATTTGAACGCGGCGATTGTTACTTTTGGCATACTTGGAGCAGCCAATTGGAGCTATCATTGGTTTAATCCAAGCGGCAGTTATTCAGACCGTGAAGTAGCAGGCATATTCGTCGACATGATTTTAAAAGGAGTAGAATTACACAGGTGAACGAGGGAGCTTCCCTCTTATTATTTTATTAACATACTAACTGGTTGGTATGCTGGAGATGCAATTAACCGGGAGCTATGTATCTGGAATGAGGGATGATGATGCACGAGATTAACGTAACGGTCCGTTTTAGCGAAACGGACGCACTGGGGCATATCAATAATACAAGTTATTTTATCTATCTGGAGGAGGCACGGATCCGCTTTATTGAATCTTTGGGCTACAGGATGGATACAAACGATTGGAACTTCATTCTGGCCTCGACCAAGTGTGATTTTATCAGCCAGGGCTATTTTGATCAAACCTTGACAGTCAAGACCTATGTTTCCCGGATTGGCACGAAAAGTTTTCAGCTTGAGCATGACATTGTTTGTGGACAAACATATCAACTGATTGCCAAGGGTAACGCAGTGATGGTTTTCTTTGATTTTAAAAAACAAAAAAGTGAGATTATGCCCGAACTGCTCAAGGAAGGATTAAAAAGCTTCCTGGTGCATAATTAAAATTTTGAATATTCGATATTTATTCAGCTTGTTTGAGGGGGGAGCAAATTGAGGTTCACGGATACCATTGCCGTAATTACTGGCGGAGGGAGCGGAATTGGTAAGGCCGCAGCAATGCGGCTCGCCAATGAAGGCGCGAAAGTGATTCTGGTCGGCAGAACAAAATCTAAGCTGCAGCAAGCTGCGCGAGAAATAAATTCAGATAAAAGAATCCCGGTAGCAGAAATATTTGCTGCAGATGTTTCGGATGAAGAAGATGTTTCTGAATTAAGCGAGTTTGTAAAGCAGCAATATGGAGATTTGCACGTTTTAATCAATAACGCAGGGGGATCCGTCCATTCCAGGATTATGGATACCGCTCCAAGTGATTGGGATTATGTTCATAAAACCAATTTAAAAAGCGTGTTCCTGGTTTCAAAAATGCTTGGGAAATTGATGTCTGAATCTGCCGAGAACGATGGGGAAGTTTCTCAAAACCGTTCAATTGTGAATGTCGCATCTTTATCAGGGCACCAGGCAGGCGCACACATTCCTCACTACAGTGCGGCTAAAGCAGGGGTGATTAATTTTACTAAGGCTTTGGCATTGGAATTATCTACATTTGGAATTCGCGTAAATTCCGTCTCTCCCGGGTTTGTGGATACACCTTTGACAGAGGAGGGATTGAAGAATGAACAGTTTGTCAAAGCGATAAAGAGAAACACAGCCCTGAAACGGGTTGGAAGGCCTGAGGAAATAGCTAATATCATCGCATTTGTCGCTTCAAGTGAGGCCTCATATATGACAGGCTCAGATGTTCTTGTGGATGGCGGCTGGCTAATTACTTAATAGAAAGGAAGAAAAAGGATGTCAAAAGAGAGCACAATGACTAAAGAGCATCTATTGATTCAGCGAAAAGGAGCGGTCCTGTCGTTAATTTTGAACAGGCCGGAAAGTTTGAATGCCTTCAGCCCCGACATGATCCTCGGACTCACTGAAGCACTTCGTGAGGCGCAGCAAAACCCTGAAGTAAAAGTTGTCGTCCTTTCTGGTGCCGGCCGTTCTTTCAGTGCCGGCGGAGATGTCAAAACCATGGGGCAGGCAAATGCCGTACAGGTTTACGACCATATTGGGAGGCTCAATGAATGCATCCTGACAATCAAAGATACGGAAAAACCCGTCATAGCGGCCGTTCATGGATTCGCGGCCGGAGCAGGCTTTAACCTGGCGCTTGCTTGTGACTTGATCGTGGCAGCTGAAGACAGTAAATTCGCGCTTAGTTTTTCTCAGGTTGGGCTTGTATCTGATGGCGGCGGCTCCTATTTTGTTACCCGGCGCCTGGGCCCGTATCTTGCAAAGCAATTCTTTTTCAGTGGCGAGCCGATTCCTGCTGAAAGGTTATACCAGCTGGGTGTCGTCAATCATCTTGTCCCGATTGAGAAGCTGCAGGAGGAAACACTTAAGCTTGCCTCGAAACTCGCCATTGGGCCGAGCCGCGCTTACGGGATGCAGAAAAAGCTTGTCGACCATGCTTTAAATGCTACTTTGGAGGAAATATTGGAGCAGGAACGTATTACACAAACACTGATGGTTGGAACGGAAGACCACCAGGAAGGGATTTCAGCCTTCAAAGAAAAAAGAAAACCGGAATTCAAAGGACGATAAGGAGACTGAACATGAAAGCTATGCAGCTTAAGGAATATGGAGGCCCTGAAGTATTAAAAATGGTTGAGCTTGAAAGGCCAGTGCCAACAGGCCATCAGGTACTCATTGAAATACACGCCATTGGAGCAAATTACGCGGATACAGCAAGAAGGGAAGGACAGTATGTGGTGCCCACACCTCTTCCATTCGTTCCGGGTGCAGAGGTAGCTGGCGTGATTATTGGGGTGGGAGAGGCTGTCAAAAACGTAAATCCGGGGACGAGGGTAGCGACATTAATTGAATCTGGCGGCTACGCTCAATATGTGCTGGCTGACAGCAGAGGCCTTATCCTGCTGCCGGAACAGCTGGATTTTGAGTTTGCTGTTGCATTGCCTTTGCAGGGGTTAAGTGCCTACCATAGTTTAAAAACGATGGGCCGGCTTGATGAGGGTGAATCGGTTTTGATTCATGCGGCGGCAGGTGGAGTCGGCACCCTAGCAGTCCAACTGGCTAAATTATTTGGTGCCGGAAAAGTGATTGCTACAGCCAGTTCGGTTGAGAAGCTTTCCCTTGCTAAGGAAATGGGTGCAGATGTGCTGGTCAATTACACAGAGGATGGGTGGGAAGAAAAAGTACTCGAAGCGACAGGAGGCAAAGGGGTTAATGTTGCACTAGAAATGGTGGGTGGAGATGTCTTTTACAAAACCCTGAAATGCCTTGCAGCTTTCGGGCGCCTCGTTATTTACGGTGTGGCAAGCGGCGAGCAGAGCAGATTCTACCCGTCTTCGCTTATGGCAAGGAACCAGTCGGTTATCGGATTCTTCCTCCCGCAAATTATGAAAAATCCAAAATTAATCCAGTCCAGCCTGGAGGAGATGCTCAACTATTTATCGGAAGGTCAACTAAAACTGACGATAGGGGGTGTATATCCATTAGACCAGGCCGCCGATGTTCATCGATTGTTACAGTCACGCAAAACGAAAGGCAAATTAATCTTGAAGCCATAGAAAGCTCTAATAAACACGACGAAGATCTATTCTCCAACTATTGACCTGCTGCCTTTAATGCATTCTTGAACTCTATCTATTTTGGTATAGGAGAGGATTTTATGAAGCTAGAGGATTTGCTCGAAATTAATATCACTGAATTCGGTGAATACCCATTTTTAATAAGCAAAGAAAAGCAGTATACAAATGTGGAAACAAAAACTTATGCCGATCAAATTGCTAATGGACTAAAACGGCACGGAATAGAAAGAGGGGACCGTGTCGTGGTGTGCATGCCCAATTGCCCTGAGGTCATTTTTGCCTACCAGGGAATTACGAGAAGCGGTGCAGTCATTGTGCCTGTCATGTTTACCCTCCATCCAAAAGAAATCCGTTTCATTATCCAAAACTGCAATGCGAAAGCGGTCATTACCTCAGCATTTGTAGCCGAAAATATTAAAAGCGCCCTAGATGGACTAGACAGTAAGCCGCTTTTGTTTGTGGCAGACCTGCCATCTGGCAATGGCTTATTGAACCTTTACGATATGATGGAACCAGACAGTCCAAACGGGAATGAACCCGATTCGGATAATAATGGGCTGGCTGTCATTTTATACACATCCGGCACGACGGGAAATCCAAAGGGTGTGCTTTTAACCCATAAAAACTTGTACTCCAACGCAGTTAACTCCGTGGCGCATAACGAAACCGAACAAGGTACCACAATAGGGGTCCTCCCCCTTGCCCATGTTTACGGACTTACCATCTCAAATACGTGTTTTTTAACCGGCAGCTCAATTGTCATCTTTTCCAAATTTGACCTCGATGAAGTGTTTAAAGCGATAGAAAAGTATAAAGTCCGGTCTTTTTCGGCTGTACCTGCTATGATCCATGCCATGCTGGCCAGTCCTAATTCTGACAAATACGATACTTCCTCCCTGGAATGGGTAGGGTCAGGATCAGCTCCTCTGCCGGTTGCACTTCTCAATGCATTTAAAAACAAATTCGGGGCCGATGTCCTTGAAGGATACGGATTGTCGGAAGCGGCACCGGTTGTTACCGCCCATAATACAAACATTGCCATTAAGCCGGGATCCGTCGGAACTCCCATACCGGGTGTAGAAGTAAGGATTGTTGACGAAGAAGGTAAACAAGTACCGGTTGGGGATGTCGGTGAATTGCTTGTCCGTGGCGATAACGTAACGCCTGGATATTACAATAACGAACAGGAGACCAATCGTGTGTTAAGAAATGGCTGGCTGCATACTGGCGATATGGCCAGGCTGGATGACGATGGGTACCTGTATATTGTCGACCGAAAGAAGGATCTCATCATCAGGGGCGGCTTCAATGTATACCCCCGGGATGTTGAAGAGCTGCTGAACGGGCATGGTAAGGTATTTGAAGCTGCTGTCGTGGGTGTGCCTGATGAAAAAATGGGTGAAGAAATCATCGCCTGTGTCGTTAAAAAACCTGGTGCAGCCGTTGCCGAAGAAGAATTGATCCAATATTGCCAGGATCATTTAGCAAAGAACAAAACACCAAGGCGCATCGTGTTTATGGATGCCCTGCCACGAAACGGTGTCGGAAAGATTTTAAAGACCCGGTTAAGGCAAACCGCGGCAGAAGTGATTACACCATCCTAGTGTTTACTCCTATTGAATTCATAACTATTTCCAGAGGGGGATTTATCAGTGGAAAAAAGGACCATATTGACCACAAGTAATAGAGGAATTTTGGAGGATTCATTTCCGTATCGGCTCTATCAAAAAGCGAAAAGGTTTGGCATATGGAATCCTGCTGACATTGATTTCACACAGGATGTGCAGGATTGGCAGAACCTTACAGATGTACAACGGTCAGACATTTTGCGGTTAATATCGCAATTCCAGGCAGGAGAGGAGGCGGTGACGCTTGATTTGCTGCCGCTGATAATGGCGATAGCCAAAGAGGGCAGGCTTGAAGAGGAAATGTTCCTGACAACCTTTCTATTTGAAGAAGCGAAGCACACTGAGTTTTTTAGGCTGGTCCTTAACGCTATCGGGGAAAGGGGAGACCTGTCCGTCTATCATACGGGTACCTATAAAACTATTTTCTACGAAATCCTGCCAACTGCGATGGAGCGTCTTGTCACAGACCAGTCCCCTGAAGCAATTGCAGAGGCATCGACCGTGTACAACATGTTTGTGGAAGGTGTCCTGGCGGAAACAGGCTACTATTCCTTTTACCAGTCACTTGAAGCCGATAGCATCATGCCTGGCCTGCTGGAGGGGATCGGAAATTTGAAAAAGGATGAGTCAAGGCATATCAGCTATGGAACTTTCCTGCTTCAAAGGTTAATATCCGAACATCCGCACCTTTTCGATTTAGTCGCAGCCAAAATGCAGGAACTGACCCCGCTGGCGGTTCAGTTGAACCAGGAAGGTTTTGACGGCCGTGATGTTAGCGAATTTGGAAATCTGCTGGAGGACACCATGAATTTTACGATAAAACAGCTTTCTGTCCGTATGGAAATACTCGCGAGGGCAAAGGACAAAAAGATAGAAGAAATTTATAGATTTTCTGAAAGCGAAGTAGAATTTATTTAATAAAGTTTAGGAGGTTAAATCATGACAGTAAATGTTGATGTAAAAACATTTCCGTTATTTATTAACGGAAAATGGGAGCCGGCAGCCAGCCAGGAAACGTTTGAGGTTTTTAATCCCGCGACGGGTGAGCTTGTTGCCAGAGTGGCAAAGGGAACACAGGAGGATGTTGACAGGGCGGTAGAAGCAGCAAGGAACGCTTTTGACAACACTGATTGGAAAAATATGAAGCCTAAAGAGAGATCAAAAGTGTTATACGCAATCTCCCACCAAATTGCTGCCCATGCCGAAGAGCTTGCTTTTCTGGAAGCAGTCAGTTCCGGCGGTACAGTGAGAAGAATCGGCGGGAATGATATTCTTCAAATGGTTGACCTGTTCCAGACCCTGGCAAAGTTTGTAGAGGAATACCCATTTTCGGAAACGCTTCCAAGCCCTCCGTTCCCTGGGCCAGCCCATAACTTTATCTGGAGGGAGCCAATCGGCGTCTGTGCGGCGATTACACCATGGAACTTGCCGATGATGATTGCGACATGGAAAATTGCCCCGGCGCTTGCGATGGGAAATACGATTGTGGTCAAGCCGGCAAGCTATACACCACTGTCAACCTTGAAGCTTGCAGAGATTATCTCAAAGATTGTGCCGCCAGGGGTCATTAATGTCGTGACCGGCCCTGGCGCGGAGGTAGGCGAAGCACTTGTGAGCCATCCAAAAGTGGATAAGGTTGCATTCACCGGTTCAACTGAGGTAGGACGGAAGGTGATGCAGTTGGCAGCCGGTACAGTTAAGAATACTACTTTGGAGCTCGGAGGGAAATCACCAAATATTATCCTTGACGATGCTGATTTAAGTATCGCACTCCCTGGAAGCCTATTCGGTGTGTTCCTTCATTCCGGCCAGCTGTGTGAATCAGGCACTCGGCTGTTCGTTCCAGACCATTTGCATGATGCTGTGGTTGAAGGGCTCGTCCAGTTGGCAGGTAAAATTATGCTTGGGAATCCACTTGACCCTGCTACAGATGTTGGCCCTGTTATTTCGAAAAAACAGAGGGATACGATCCTTTCTTATATTGAAGCAGGGAAAGCAGAGGGTGCGACCCTTGTTTGTGGCGGCAAAGAACTTACTGTAGAAGGTTGTGAAAACGGGCATTTCATTGAGCCGACCATTTTTACCAATGTAACGAATGAGATGAAAATTGCGCGCGAGGAAATATTTGGCCCGGTTTTATCCGTCATCCGATATAAAGATCTCTATGAAGCGATTAAAATGGCGAATAATTCAATCTATGGACTGGCTGCAGGTGTATGGACCCAGGATGTCAACAAGGCATATGAAGTTGCCAGGAAGCTCCAGGCAGGTGTTGTCTGGATTAATGATTGGCATATGCTCCGGAACGATGCCCCGTTTGGCGGCTATAAGCAAAGCGGGATCGGGCGCGAAATGGGCAAGCATTCGCTTGACGCCTATACCCAGGTAAAGCATGTGCATACTTCAATGGTTCCTGAACTTCATAAACGGATTTGGTATGGCCTATTATTTTCCGATACAAACGAATAACAAATAACAAGTTAATGAGGTGAAGAGGATGCAAACGAAAACGATGTCACAGTTCATGCTGCGTTCCGCCATTTACAGCGGATCCAATACACGGGCGCTTGTTCCCGACCTGTTCCGCGGATTGGGTGCCAAAAGAGTAGTATTGTTTAGCGACAGGGGCCTTGAGAAGGCTGGGGTGGTTGAAAAGGTGTCCCAAATCTTTGAATTGACCCCGAATGGCACTGGCCCTGAGATGGCAGGGGTGTTTTTGGACATTTCCCAGGATGCGGAAAGCAGTGCGGTGAACGATGCGGTCCGCTATGCAAGGGAAGTTGGTGCTGATGCGCTTCTTGCAGTCGGGGGCGGAAGCGTCCTGGACACGGTAAAAGGTGTTAAATACGCGTTGCATAAAGGATTGTCCGACATCAAGGAAGCTGTTCCCGGAGGTTTGCTGTTTGAGCAATTTCCAAAAGCCAATTATATCCCGATTCCCCATATCGCCATTCCGACGACGGCGGGAACCGGATCTGAAGTATCACCGATTGCCGTGATTTTTAATGAAGATATCCAAATGAAGGTTAACATCATCAATCCATTCATCAGTGCGGACATGGCTGTTTTGGACCCTGACCTGACCGTCGGACTCCCCCCGGCGATCACCGCCTTTACCGGATTCGATGCACTCACCCATGCCATAGAGGCGTTTGCCTCCCCTAGTGCAACGGCACTGACTGACGCATATGCGCTTCATGCAATCAGGCTGATTGAAAAGAACCTGCCTTTAGTGGTGGCGGATGGGGCAAATGTCGATGCAAGAATGGAAATGCTTCAGGCAAGCTTAATGGGGATCACTGCTTTCAGCTTTGCTTTAAACGCAATTCCTGTCCATAACTTCGCCCATGCCTACGGGGCCTTATTCCGGATTCCACACGGACTCGCTAATGCCGTCTTCCTGCCTGTTGTGGTGGAATTGGTGCAGGGCCTTTATCTGCCAAAAATTAAAGAACTGGCAGATGCATTAAGGGTAGAGACAAAGAGTGCGGATGACGGCCAAACTGTGCTGGCAAAAGTGGTCGAAAAACTGCGCCTGCTCCAGCATAAAACAGGACTGCCATCCGATTTTGCAGAGTACAATCTATCTGAAGCGGATTTGCAGCAGGCCGCAGCTGCAGTTGCAAAGGATCCGGCGGCTGTGTCTTTCCCTATGCCGAAAGAGCTGATCGAGGCTGTAGGGCAAATGGTTGTTCCGCTGGCTGTAAAATAGAACGAACATCAGCTGAAAGTTTAACTGAAGGGGCGGTCGATCAATCGATTCCCCCTTTTGCTTTGTTAATTTCGGGCCTCCAATATGTATATAAGGAGTATAAAAAATGATGGATTTTTCTTTTAGCGAAGAACAGGAGATTTTGAGAAAAACAGTGCGCAGTTTCGTAGATAAAGAGATTATGCCATATATAAAGGAGTGGGATGAAAATCATCATTTCGAGACAAAAATTATAAACAGGCTGGCTGAACTGGGGCTTATGGGCGTGTGCATTCCTGAGCAGTACGGCGGGAGCGGGATGGATTACAATTCTCTTGCGATTGTCTGTGAGGAGCTGGAACGCGGGGATACAGCGTTCAGGACAGCCGTATCCGTCCATTCCGGGCTTAACAGCTTGACTTTGCTCCAATGGGCAAACGAGCAACAAAAGCTGAGGTATCTTATTCCCCAGTCAAAGGGAGAAAAGGTGGGTGCATTTGGATTGACAGAACCTGCCGCAGGTTCCGATGTTGCCGCCATGCAGACGACCGCAGTGGACAAAGGTGACCATTATGTGCTGAACGGGTCAAAAACATGGATTTCACTTTGTGATGTCGCCGATCACTTTTTAATATTTGCTTATACGGATAAAAGCAGAAAGCATAACGGCATATCGGCCTTCATTGTGGAACGCGGCTGGGAAGGATTTTCCTCAAAAGCGATCAAAGGAAAATTGGGAATCCGGGCGGGCAATACTGGAGAACTGTTTTTTGACAATGTAAAGATACCGAAAGAGAATTTACTCGGAAAAGAAGGGGAAGGGTTTAAAATCGCAATGTCTGCCCTTGATAACGGCCGGTTCACTGTCGCGGCCGGTGCGTGCGGGACCATTATGTCAAGCCTCGAGGCGAGCGTGAAGTATTGCCATGAGCGAACTGCCTTCGGCAAGGAAATTGGACGGCATCAGCTTGTCCAGCAGATGATTGCAAAGATGGAGGCAGGGCTGCAGCAGTCACGACTGCTCGTTTATCGTGCTGGCTGGTTAAAAAACAAAGGGAAACGCAATACCCTAGAAACTTCACTGGCTAAATGGTGCGCATGCGACTATGCCTTTGACGCAGCAAACGATGCGGTACAAATCCATGGAGCTTACGGATTTTCAAATGAATATCCAGTAGAGAGATATTTAAGGAATGCAAAAGCTCCTGCCATTTATGAAGGTACACGTGAAATCCATACGGTCATTCAAGCAGAATACGTGTTAGGCTACCGAGAGGACAAACCATTATCAAGCTCACTTCCAGCGTGGCCGTTTCACTCCTCGGATAAGGAGGCCGATGCCTAGCCACCATTTATCTGATCAACTTCAGGCTTTGTTTTGATAGGATCAGAAGGTAAATCAATATAAAACTTGTTTTTTCTGAAATTTCGAATAAAATAGAAATTGACTACATACCAACTGGTAGGTATGTTTTTGCGGTGGCTACACTAAATATTAACCTAGCAGGTTAGAATGGAGTGAAAGGGATGCACTTACGCCTGACTGATGAGCAAAAAATGGTCCAGAAAACAATTCGAAGGTTTGTGGAAAAAGAGTTGATTCCTCTTGAAAACGATGTTCTCAGAAATGAGCGGGAAGGAAGACCAAGCCTTCCGGGAGGGAAGCTGAAGGAACTTCAATTAAAAGCTAAAGAAGCTGGTTTCTGGGGCATCAATACGCCGGCTGAATATGGCGGCGCTGATCTTGGGCAAATGATGATGGCGATTGTTTTCATGGAAGTATCAAAAACATTTGTTCCTTTCCAGTTCGGGGGATCTGCCGACATCATCCTTTATTATGCGAACGACGAGCAGAAGGAAAAATATTTACTTCCGACCATCAATGGAGAAAAAAAATCCTGCTTTGCCATTACTGAACCCGGAGCTGGTTCAGATACCCGCAATATTAAGATGACCGCAGTAAAAGAAGGCAATGAATGGGTGCTGAACGGCGAAAAAACATTCATTACTGGAGGAAACGAAGCCGATTTTGTCATGGTCATCGCGATAACGGATAAAGAGAAGCACCAGGCATCCATGGGCCGCGACGGGGTTACTTGCTTTATCGCAGACCGGGACATGGGCTGGAAATCAGAGTATATACATACAATGGGAGAATGGGGACCAGCCAGCTTGGTTTTTGATAATGTCCGAGTTCCGGAGGAAAATATTTTAGGAGAAGTAGATGGCGGATATAAGCTTGGTCTTGAATGGATCGGTTTCGCCAGGTGGATTGTAGGGGCCAGGGCTGTGGGCGCCGCTGAACGGCTGCTGCAGATGGCGATTGATTATTCGAAGGAACGCGTCACTTTTGGAAAGCCGATAGCCGAAAGGCAGGCAATCCAATGGATGATTGCCGACTCAGCAGTGGAAATTGAAGCAGCAAGATGGCTGGTATTAAATGCTGCGTTTACACTTGATGCGGGTGAGGATAACCGCCACTTGGCATCAATAGCCAAATTGTACGGATCGAATATGGGGAACCGGGTTGTTGACCGAGTGCTGCAAATTCATGGCGGGATGGGTTACACCCGGGAACTGCCGATAGAAAGATGGTACCGGGAAGCAAGGCTGTGGAGAATTTATGATGGTACGGATGAAATTCAGCGCATGATCATTGCCAGGGGTTTATTGAAAGGCCATGTAAAGCTTGGGCAGTTCGTTTAATTTGAAAGCGGTATCAGATGACATCACTTTAGGAGGCATGAAGATGGCAGGAAGATTTGATGGAAGGGTTGCGTTTGTCACCGGCGGAAGCCGTGGGATAGGAAAAGGGATTGTTGAGCTATTTGCAGAAGAAGGTGCAAAGGTTGCGTTTATTGATTTAAATGAGGAAGCTTTGGGGGAAACAGCCAGGGAGCTTCAGGAAAAAGGCTATCAGGTGCTTTCAAAGGTTGCCAATGTTACAGATCCAGAGCAGGTTGAACAGTCTGTAAAAGAAGTGTATGAAAAGTTCGGCTCAGTCGATATTTTAGTGAATAATGCCGGAGTGATCCGCGATAATCTTCTGTTCAAAATGACGGATTCAGACTGGCAAACGGTCATGGACGTTCACCTTAAGGGGTCTTTTAACGCAGCCCGCGCCGTTCAAAAATATATGGTGGAGAAAAAATACGGGCGGATCATCAATATTTCATCTACGTCGGCACTTGGAAACCGCGGTCAGGCAAATTATGCTGCCGCAAAAGCAGGCTTGCAGGGATTTACAAAAACACTTGCTATTGAACTCGGAAAATATGGAATTACTGCCAATTCAGTCGCACCGGGTTTTATAGAAACCGAAATGACAAAGGAAACGGCAAGACGGATCGGAATTTCCTTTGAAGACTTGATTAGCGCAAGTGTTTCAACCATACCAGCCGGAAGAAGCGGGAAACCAGCGGATATTGCCAATGCAGTTGCATTTTTTGCTGATGAAAAATCCTCCTTTGTTAACGGCCAGGTATTGTATGTTGCCGGCGGCCCTAAAAACTAAACATAAAAGTGAGGCGAAAGGTGTTGTTCAGACAATTTATTGGCAAACGATCGAAAAAAGTAACAAACATCGTCGAGAGAGGCGCAGTTAAAAAATTCGCTGAAGCTATCGGCGATCTTCACGCCATTTATGTGGACGAGGAAACGGGCCGAAGGTCGAGATATCAAAATAATCTAGCCCCGCCTACCTTTCCAAGAGTTTTCGACTACGGAAGCATAGACGGGCTGGATCTGCCAAGCAAAGGCTTGATTCATGGAGAACAAACATATCATTATGAAAGGCCCATACTCGTCGGCGAGGAAATTCTCTGCTATTCGGAAGTGAAAGATTACTTTGAAAAAAAGGGAACACAGGGGGAGATGGGATTCCTGGTTATTCAAAGCTATGGAGAGGACAGAGACGGGAAAACTGTTTTTACTTCTACACAGACCGTCATTATTACAGAAGTTGTAAGGAAGGTGTTGACCGGATGAAAACTTTAGGCGAGCTGCAAGTCGGTGAAGCATTGGAGGAAATCATACTTCCGCCTGTCGACAGGCTTGCTTTGATTAAATATGCCGGGGCATCAGGCGATTACAATCCTATCCATACAATCGACGACGAAGCTAAAAAAGCGGGACTGCCAGGAATCATTGCCCACGGTATGTGGACGATGGGCAACCTGGCGAAGTTATTTACTTCATATTATCAAGAAGGCTTTATACAGGACTATTCGATCCGGTTCAAAGGAATGGTATTTTTAGACGACGTAATTACGCTAAAAGCGGAACTTTACGAGCAAAATGGAAATAAGTCACGCTTCCAGGTACAGGCAGTCAACCAAAAAGGCAAAGAGGTACTAAAAGGAGAAGTATTGTACCACCATTACTCCGATTAATGGATTTGGATTTTTAACACAAAGGTGGCAGTGAGCCCGGCACAGGGTGCTGGGTTCATTGCTACCGTTGGATATCGAGTGTCCATCCCATTTTTTGAATTTTACTAATTACATACCAACTAGTTAGTATGTTGTAATTCCGAAAACGAGGTGATAATCATTGAATTTTAATCATTCCGACAAAGTCAAGGAATACCAAGCCAGGTTGACAATTTTTATGGATCAATATGTATATCCAAATGAAAGCCTTTTTGAGGAGCAGCTCGACAAAAATGACCGTTTTTCAAAAGTTCCCACCATTATGGAAAAACTCAAAGAAAAGGCTAAAGAAAAGGGATTATGGAATCTTTTTTTGCCGGACAGTGAATTTGGAAAAGGGCTGACGAATCTGGAATATGCCCCCCTGTGTGAAATTATGGGAAGGTCCAGCCTTGCCCCGGAAGTGTTCAACTGTTCCTCACCTGATACAGGCAATATGGAAGTCCTTGTACGCTACGGCTCGGAGGAGCAAAAAGAAACATGGCTAAAACCGCTCCTGAATGGCGAGATCCGTTCCTGTTTTTCCATGACGGAACCGGATGTGGCTTCATCTGACGCAACGAATATAAGGGCAAGCATTGTCCGCGAGGGTGATGAGTATGTAATTAACGGGACAAAATGGTGGTCATCCGGAGCAGGTGATCCCCGCTGCAAAATTGCCATTGTCATGGGCAAAAGTGACCCATCCGCTCCCCAATATGAGCAGCAAACTATGATACTGGTGCCTTTAAATACCCCTGGTGTGAAGATTAAACGAATGCTGCCCGTCTTTGGATACGACCATGCACCGCATGGCCATGCTGAAATTGAATTCAATGACGTGCGGGTGCCAGCTTCAAACATAATTTGGGGAGAAGGAAAGGGCTTTGCCATTGCCCAGGGCCGGTTGGGGCCTGGAAGGATCCATCATTGCATGAGGACGATCGGGGCGGCTGAAAGAGCGTTAGAAGAATTATGCAAGCGGGTACAGCAGAGGACAGCATTTGGAAAAAGGCTCTCCGAACAGGGAGTTGTCCAGGAATGGATTGCAGAATCAAGAATGGAGATTGAGCAGGCAAGACTGCTTACGCTCAAGGCTGCCTACATGATGGATACTGTCGGCAATAAAGAAGCGAAAGCTGAAATCGCCATGATCAAGGTGATTGCGCCGAACATGGCTCTAAAAGTGATTGATCGTGCCATTCAGGCATTCGGCGCTGCAGGAGTGAGTGATGATTTCACCCTTGCATCAGCATGGGCAAATATCAGGACATTGAGATTGGCAGATGGGCCCGATGAGGTGCACAAAAGGGCGATCGCAAAATATGAGCTGAAGAAACATCAATTGTGATACGGAGGAGGATTTTCTCATGCATGTGAAAGACTTATTTGACATAACAGGTAAAGTGGCGATTGTGACAGGTGGCGGGCGTGGGCTGGGTCAGCAGATCGCTGAAGGTTATGCAGAAGCAGGCGCTCATGTAGTGGTGTGTTCAAGAAACCTTGAAGCTTGCGAAGAAGTTAGCATTCGTATCAGAGAGCTTGGCACGGAATCCTTAGCATTAAAATGTGACATTACCAACCCTGTGGATGTCCAGAATGTTGTCGATAAAACGATGGAAAAATTCGGCCGCATTGACATCCTTGTCAACAATAGCGGTGCTTCGTGGGGTGCACCGGTTGAAGAAATGCCTCTGGAAGCCTGGCAAAAGGTGATGAATGTAAATGTTACCGGAACTTTTTTGATGTCCCAGGCTGGAGGACGGGTGATGCTCGAACAGCAGTCCGGAAAGATTATCAATATTGCTTCTATAGCAGGCCTGAAGGGCTCCGATCCAAAATATATGGATGCCATTGGGTACAGTGCAAGTAAAGGAGCGGTAATTGCTTTTACAAAGGATTTAGCGGCCAAATGGGGGCCGCGGGGTGTTTATGTAAACGCGATAGCACCGGGGTTTTTCCCGACAAAAATGTCAAAGGTCCTGATAGAAAAGGGAGGAGAACGGATTCTTGCAGGAACCCCGTTAAGGAAATTCGGTTCTGACACCGATCTGAAAGGCGTAGCCCTGTTCCTGGCTGCTCCCGCATCTGATTTTGTTACCGGGGATATCATCGAAGTTGATGGTGGAGCCCACGTATTATGAAGTGGTTAGTGAGATTTGCAGGAAAGCTTTCAAGTTTTTAAGAAAAGGAGAGGCATTTATGGCGTCTGATACCATCCCAATCCGAAAAGGTGAAGAATTGGATGTTGCTGTGATTGAGTCCTTTTTGAGATTACATTTACCTGATCTGCCGGAGGAGCCATTGACAATCAGTCAATTCAGTGTCGGCCGTTCCAACCTGACATACGAGCTGAAAATAGGTGGCTGGGAAGCCGTTTTAAGAAGGCCTCCTCTTGGGCCGGTTGCACCGAAAGCCCATGACATGGAAAGGGAATACAGAATCCTCAAAGAAATTCATCCCCACTTCCCGGTGGCTCCCAAGCCATTTATTTTTGCGGAGGAAAGAGTGATAGGCAGCCCGTTTTTCATAATGGAAAGAAAACACGGGATTGTATTGGATACTGAATTTCCTGAAGGTATTATCCCTACAGAAGAAATATGCAGGAGCTTATCTGAAACAATGGTTCATAACCTTGTATTATTGCACAATATTGACTTTAAAAAAACCGGATTAACCGAAATGACCAAACCGGACGGATTCATGGAAAGGCAAGTTACCGGCTGGATAAGACGTTATGAAAGGGTGGAAACGGATCAAATCCATGGCATCGAAAACCTGAAACAATGGCTGTTGAAAAATATGCCGGCATCACGTGAACCAGCAATCATCCACTATGATTACAAATTAAACAATTCCATGTTTGATGAGAAGTTAAGCAAAATGGTCGGGCTGTTCGACTGGGAAATGACTACAGTCGGGGACCCGCTCGCAGACCTTGGTGCTGCGATGAGCTACTGGATTGAACCTGATGACCCCGAATTATTAAAAAAAGGCATGGGTAAACCGCCTGTCACGGCCACCCCAGGGTTTCTGACGAGAAACGAGTTTATGGAGCGCTATGCGAAAAGAAGCGGCAGGGATCTTTCACAGATGAATTTTTATTTAACCTTTGCCTACTTCAAACTGGCAGTAATTTGCCAGCAAATCTATTACAGGTGGAAGAATGGACAGACGCAGGATGAACGGTTTGCGGGCATGAATGCTTTTACAGACAGTTTGATCCAATACTCCCTTTATACAGCTCAAATGAAATGAATGAGGAGCAAAATTCATGTTGAAAATTCACCTTCTGTTGAAGAAGGAAGACATCGACCGGCAAAAAATGCGGGAGAACAAAGTGGCAGTGGTTTTTGATGTTTTGCTCGCTACCTCAACTGTTGCTTCCGCCCTTGAATTTGGTGCAAAAGAAGTCATTCCTGTTTTGGACGGGACCGAGGCAAGGCAGGAAGCGACGGGAAGGGAAGACGGCAGTTTTGTTCTTGTGGGAGAGTACCAGGGGGTAACCATCGATGGCTTTCTGTCACCGAACCCGCTTGAACTAAAACACCTGGTTCAAGGGAAAACCGTTATCCTGTCAACCACAAACGGTACAATCGCCCTCAAGAACAGTTCCATGGCGGGTGCAGTGTATGCGGCGTCACTCCTCAACAGCAGGGCAGTCGTAAATCATATCTTGCAAGATTCCGAGGCTAAAACCATCATATTGGTTTGTTCAGGATCTTCTAATCAATTCAATGTGGAGGATTTTTACGGAGCTGGTTATTTCATCGACTGCCTGACGGACCTGCACAGGGACAAGATTGAAATGACAGATTCAGCGTTTGCTTCCCACCTCTTCTACAAATCGAATAAAGATAACGCTGCATATATTTTATCATGTTCACGTGTAGGAAAAATGCTATCAAAATATGGCTTTGATAAAGAAATTGAATTTGCTGCCCAGAAGAGCCTTTTTGACGTGGTTCCTTTTCTATGTGATGGAAAGCGGATTGTGACAATTTAGCCTGACAGAACACTTTCATTCTATATTAAGGAGATGAGCAAATGTCTTTGAAACCGGAAGCGAAAGCGTTGTTGGAAATGTTTGAAGCAAAGGGCCTTCCCCCCATTGAACAGCAGCCTCTGGAGGCAGCCCGGCATGGGTTCGAAACGTCTTGTAAGCTTTTAAGCAAAGCAGAAAAGCGAGCCAGGACAGAGGACAGAAGAATTCAAGGATTTAAGGGTGACATTGGTATCAGGATTTACACACCTGAAGGAAATGAATCAACAGAAAGTCCCGCACTTGTTTATTTTCATGGCGGTGGCTGGGTAATTGGCAGCATCGAGACACATGATGCGCTGTGCCATAAACTCGCGACAGAAGGAAATTTCACTCTTGTTTCTGTTGATTACAGCCTGTCCCCCGAAAGCAAGTTCCCTGTAGCTGTTGAAGATGCTTACCTGGCTGTACAGTGGGTTTGGGAACATGCTTCTGAATTCGGCATTAATCGTAAGTCCATAGCTGTCGGCGGTGATAGTGCGGGAGGGAATCTTGCAGCTGTCGTCTGTTACTTGGCTATTCAAAGGAAAACACCTTTCATCGCATACCAAATGCTCTTTTATCCCTCGACTGGATTTGAGGCTACTTCCTCTTATGAAAAATATGGAGAAGGCTATTATTTAACAAAGTCAACCATGAGTTGGTTTGTCGAACAATATTTGAATGACCCCTCGGAAACACAAAATCCTTTGGCGGCACCAATTTTAATTCCGGATGACATTACTCCATCCCTTCCTCCTGCCTATATCATGACAGCTGAGTATGACCCGTTATGTGATGGCGGAGAGCAATATGCAAAGAAATTGGAAAAGGCCGGTGTCGATACAAAATATACATGCGTACCTGGCATGATCCACGGATTTCTTTGCATGACTGAATTCCTGGCTGACGGAAAAGAGGCAATTAAACAAGCGGCTAATGAATTTAGGGCGAGGGTTTCTAACAGGGTGCATTCCACTTAATAATGTACTTGTATGGTGGATATTCCCGACCGGGTTCCTTACTGCCGGGTTTTTATGGCCAATACTTGCTGGTGTCCGCCGCGTGTGCAGAAGGGAACCAGCAAAGCATTTACCCAAACAGTAGAATACGTGTTTACAGAGGTGAGTGAAATGGCTCGGAAAGAAGTCTATATTATCGATGCCGTAAGAACGCCAATTGGCCGGTATAAGGGAGCCTTAAAGTCTGTAAGGCCGGATGATATGGCGGCTGCCGTCATAAAGGCTCTGATGAGCAGGAATCCGGAGGTGCCCGTAAATGAAATTGAAGACGTCGTTCTTGGGAATGCAAATGGCGCTGGGGAAGAAAATCGGAATGTAGCAAGAATGGCAGCCCTCCTTGCTGGACTACCTGTGGAGATTGGTGGAACAACGATTAATCGTTTATGCGGTTCCGGGCTGGATGCTGTGAATTATGCGGCGCGGGCAATCATGGCTGGTGAAGGGGATGTTTTTATCGCCGGAGGAGTAGAAAGCATGACAAGAGCACCTTTTGTCATGGGTAAACCGGATACTGATTTCCCGCGCGGCAACATGGAGATTTATGATACAACAATAGGGTGGAGATTTATCAATCCGTTGCTTGACGAGAAATACGGTACGGACAGCATGCCACAAACCGCTGAAAATGTCGCACGAAAATATAATATATCCCGCGAAGATCAAGATAATTTTGCATTTTTAAGCCAGATGAAGGCAAAAAAGGCAATAGTAAATCAGAAGTTTCAAAACGAAATTGTCCCCATTGAAATTATAGGCCGAAAAGGGACTGTGGAAATATTTGCAAAAGATGAACACCCAAGGCCTGCAACTTCAAAGGAAGCCTTGAAACAGTTGAACCCCATTTTCGCAAATGGGACAGTGACAGCGGGGAATGCATCCGGGATCAATGACGGAGCATCGGTCCTCCTGCTGATGAGCGCATATAAAATGGAGCAGTTGGCTATGAAGCCATTGGGGAAATACGTCGTATCGGCTGTCGCAGGACTTGAACCTCGTTTAATGGGCCTGGGGCCCATCTATGCTTCCCGAAAGGCGCTCGCGAGGGCAAACATTTCGATTCAGGATATCGGCCTTGTAGAGCTGAATGAGGCTTTTGCTTCCCAGGCTTTAGCATGTACCAGGCAGCTGAAGCTTAACCCGGAAACAGTAAATGTAAATGGTGGTTCCATTGCACTTGGACATCCTCTCGGTGCAAGCGGGGCCAGAATTTTAACGACGCTTCTGCATGAAATGAACAGACGCGATGACGTAAAATTTGGACTTGCAACAATGTGCATCGGAGTTGGCCAGGGAATTGCCACAATTGTTGAAAAGGCTTGATCGATACTTTTTTAATTCCATTCCAGAGTAGAATAGCAGACATAAGCTCATATCAAATGCTTGTTGTGGCTATCCCAGCTGGCTGTGCCAATTATTAATCCTGACTCAATGTAACTGCGTTGGACATGGCAAAATAATCCCTTCAAACCTCAATAACTAAATGGTATTGTGTATATAACGTTTAATCAAGCCGGTACACAATTAGTGAGTTAACTGGGAAACATCAGGGGGAAAAGGATGTACAAAAAAATATTATTAGCAACAGATGGTTCTGAACATTCCAAAAGAGCAGCTGAAAATGCGATTAACATTGCAAAAAGCAGTCCTGGCTCGAAAATTGAAGTGGTGTATGTGGTTGACCCCGATAAAGTAAAATCCGATGTGTTAAAGAATTGGAATGCTGCAGATTTACGAGATCAACGAAAAGGGCGCATGAAAGATGTAGAAAGAATGGCGCAACAATCCGGTGTATCATATGAAATAATAATTTTGCATGGAGAGCCAGGGCCGGAAATAGTGGAATATGCAAATAAAAACCATATTGACATCGTCGTGATTGGAAGCAGGGGACTGAACGTACTTCAGGAATTTGTGCTGGGGAGCGTCAGCCATAAAGTGGCCAAACGGGCGAACTGTCCTGTATTAATAGTAAAATAACATAATGTGTTGAAATACAGATAAAATCTAAAATCGAGCGGCTGCACACCAAGCCTCGAAAATATTCCTGTCAAAACCCCAGATTGTTTCCTGCATTTACTATATTGTTATTATTCATTTTAAGCATTTCTCCGAAATTAAGAGGAAAATGAAGCATCTCGCCGCAATAAGATTATGTGTCCGTTTACATCGTATTTCACAAATTTGCCACATTCCTTTATACTTTTTATGTTTTGAACGGACCCGGCTTTCATGAGAGTTGAAAGTCAAAACATAATATAAAGGAAGAGGTGCAGATTTGAACATACACAGTATTAAATCTTCTTCATGGTTTGGCAACATCAAGGGAGATATACTCGCAGGTATTGTTGTCGCTCTTGCGTTAATTCCAGAAGCAATCGCTTTTTCACTTATTGCTGGAGTAGACCCGATGATTGGATTATACGCATCATTTTGTATTGCAGTTACAACTGCGTTCGTTGGCGGAAGGCCCGGCATGATTTCTGCAGCAACTGGTGCAACCGCACTATTGATGGTGACACTCGTTAAAGAATATGGACTGCAATATTTGCTTGCGGCAACTATATTGACCGGTGTAATACAAATCATCATGGGAGCCTTAAAGCTTGGACGTTTGATGAAATTTGTTCCCCGATCTGTGATGATTGGGTTTGTAAATGCACTGGCGATTCTCATTTTCACATCCCAATTTCCTCATTTTGCCGGTGAATCATGGCAAATGTATGCAATGTTAGCAGGCGCTTTAGCGATCATTTATATTCTGCCCCGTTTTACTAAAGCTGTTCCATCACCGTTGGTTGCGATCGTTGTGATGACAATCATTGCAGTGATCACAGGAACGGATGTCCGGACAATAGGGGATATGGGCGAGCTGACATCCGAATTGCCTGTATTTTTGATTCCAGATATTCCGTTTACCTTGGAAACTTTGCAAATCATTTTTCCTTATTCATTATCCATTGCGATTGTCGGATTGGTAGAATCCCTGCTAACCGCATCCATTGTGGATGATATGACCGATACAGACAGTGACAAGAATAAGGAAGCACGCGGCCAGGGTATCGCCAATATTGTATCAGGTTTCTTTGGCGGCATGGCTGGATGTGCGATGATTGGACAATCCGTCATTAATGTGAAATCAGGGGGACGCGGCCGTCTGTCCACTTTTGTGGCAGGAGCCTTTTTATTGACATTGATCATATTGCTAAAAGATTTCCTTGTACAAATCCCCATGGCTGCCCTCGTCGGCGTTATGATCATGGTGTCCATAGGAACTTTTGACTGGTCCGCGTTAAAGACAATCCATAAGGTCCCTCTAACAGATACAATCGTAATGATAGTGACTGTAATAACTGTGCTTCAGACTCATGACCTATCAAAGGGAGTATTAGCAGGGATTATTTTAAGCGCGATTTTCTTTGCATCCAAGATTTCGAGAGTAAAAGTAACCAGCCTCTCCGCTGAAGGCTCCCAGAAAAAGATTTACCATGTTTCAGGCCAGCTTTTCTTCGCATCTGTAACTGATTTTGTAAACAGTTTTGATTATAAAGAAGAAGTAAAGGAAGTTGACCTGGATTTGTCAAATGCACACCTTTGGGATGATTCCGCTGTGGGAGCGATTGACAAGATTGTCATCAAGTACGCTCAAAATGGTGTAATAGTGAGTTTAAAAGGACTGAATACAGAAAGCAATAAACTGATTGAAAAACTTGCGGTCCATAAAACTCCTCGCTCACTTGAAAAAGCGGCAAACCACTAATTAGGGATAAAATGCAATCCGCCACGGAGAGAAAACAAACATGATTTTTTGACCAGGTCCAATGGGATTTGGTCTTTTTTTACGCATTTTAATAGGGAAACATAAAATTTGACGTTGGTCATGGTATCAATCGTAATCTGCCCTAAAAATTAACTTAAACCAAAAGAAAGGGATTTGGAAAATCAGAACAGCAAAATTTCGTTGGAGGGACTGAATGCCCAAGCTGTATCAAAAAGATAGCGCTCAAGGTATAATTTAGAGAGGCAATCATTTAACCTGAGTCAGGAGTGATGATCTTAAAATGACGGAAATATACAAATCAGCACTTCTCGTCGGAGCAAGTGGATTAACCGGCAAAGAACTTTTGCATTACCTGCTTGAAAGCGCAGCTTACAATAAAGTAACTGTGCTTGTCCGAAAACACATCAACATTGAACACCAAAAGCTAGAGCAAATCGTCGTCGATTTCGACCAGCTTGAAAACTATGAAAAGCATTTTAAAGTGAATGACGTATACTGCTGCCTTGGAACGACGATAAAAAAGGCTGGTTCACAAGAGACGTTCCGAAAGGTGGACTTTGATTACCCTATTACGTTGTGCAAGCTGGCCAGGAAGAATGAGGTCGAGAAATTCTTGGTCATAACCGCACTTGGCGCCAAAGCAAATTCCCGGATTTTCTATAATCGAATCAAGGGAGAGGTGGAAGAACAGGTTAAGAAAATTGGCATTCCTTCCTTGCATATTTTCCAGCCATCCCTGTTGCTTGGGGATCGGGCGGAATATCGTCCTGGAGAGCATATCGCTGCCTCGCTGACTCCATTCTTCAAGTTTTTTTTAACCGGAGGGCTCAGGAAGTTTAGACCAATACGAGCAAAAGACGTCGCGCTCGCAATGTATTTAACCGGGCAAAAGTCTGTGAGAGGTACTTACACCTATCAGTCCGACCAAATTGAGGACGTCAGCCGGCAGGAGCAACATAAATAAAGGTGTCTATGAATCGATTCCCCAGACCTCGTCCAAAGTTTCACGAAATAGTTTGTTTAGCTGTTCTGTAGGATTGAGGACTCTGAGGTTCAGACTTTTTGCGTATGCTACAAGGCGGTCAATTTCCTCATCAAGGAATTGATTGATGACCTCGATTCTTGGCTCCAGAGCGAGCTCTTCACCCGCCATTTTTCGTTGCAACATGGTCTTTATTCTCCTTTTCAGCTCTCCGTCCGGCAGGATGTCCTCAAGCAATGTTTGAAATTCTATTGGCGGTATGGTGTTATATCACTTTGCCGCGAGAATAGGCCGAAGTACGTAAAAGTAATTTTTAATTTTCACTTCCTGTCCGTTCAGGTAGTCACGGTAATTTCCTTTTGCCATATTCAGATAATGGTGCAAACAGGAAGTCGGTGCGAAAATCCTGGTATCAAATGCTCTCATTTTATCTATCGTCGAGTACGCTTTGTAATAGACGATCCCCGAACGCAGCCATTCCAAAAGGGGCGGGTTGGATTTCCTGAATAACTTAAGCGTCTTAGTCAGTTCCCAGCCGCTCACATCCAACAGTTGGTCCATAGGGATTGAAAGTGAGTCATGTGCAGGGATTTCAATTACATCACGCCCCCGGTCGATGGAAAGATACCAGTCCTTCTTGTGTACATAAATGAACCTGACATCAAAGTCAGAATCATTTGAAGGAAAGCCCCAGGCACGGCTGCCTGATTCACACGTAAAAAGCACTTTGACCTCATACTCTTTTTCAATTTGTTTGATTACTTGCAGAATGTGATCTTTCATCTGGTATTCTCCTCGATTATGTATATGTATGTTATCACGGTTTCTTAATTTTATAATTTTGAATATTCTCATAATATAAGAGCGCATGTTCTGTTTTTCTTGATATAAAGGAGTCGTAATTCATATAGAAATTCAAGGTTGGTCAGCTTTCCCTCCATAAAAAGGGGGCGCTGTATAGTTTGTTTCCATCTCTGATATAGTTGAATGCATTCTCCAGTTGGATTGTATCTATCGTCCGCATTAACACAAAAAAGTAATCCGCACTTGAGCTCCCCAGTATCAGTGCGTGGATTACTTTCTTTTCCTCGCTCATCCCCATAGAGGGAACCTGTCTATTGCATGACCGTATGGTGTATCCAGCACCATCGGTCTTTTTATGTTATGTTTTATATACTTTTGATTGCACCATTTTAATTTAAAAATCAAAACAGGTAGAATCACTTTTGGGCTGGCGTTTATCAAAAATGTGGAAGAAAGGGTTCGAGTGGGGCGTAACCTTAATCTTTTTTGAGCATCCCATCTCCATTATGTTCAATGTACTATATGTTTTGGGTGTTCATACTGAGCGGGTGCAATAACTGAAAGGCTGGCTGTGTTTACACTAAAAAGCCCCCGTTTCACTCCCAGGGGAGCCACCGGAGGGCTACTAGTATAAATCATGTCGGCTCCAGATGAACCGGTACCTATGAACGTTTTGATTGGCCTGCTTCCAGGCCTGGGTCTTGTTAAATATTTGTTTTTGATAAAGCAAGCTGATCCTCGGGGAGTGGCTTGGTTTTGCCATCCTCATTTAGAACATTGCGCCACGTATAACGTGGTTCATAACCAAGGATCTTTTTAGCTTTATCGATTGCCATGAGAGTCTCGTGCCCCTCTACAGGGCGCTTTAGAGGTACTTTTGGGAAAAATCGATTCACTAGATCCTGACTCGGTTCTGGAAAAATGGTGTCCGGGGCAGTGATATGGAATATTTCAAATCCTAAATTGTCTTTTTCTATTGCAAGAAGACACGCCCTTGCCGCGTCCCTTACATCGCAGTAAGCCCACGCATTTTTCTTTTGAATTTCCCTTTGTCCCTCTTCACTCCAATGCATGATGGGGATTTTTTCATACTCATCAGGCTCGTAACAATTTGCAAAGCGAAGAGCAACTACTTGCGTGTTAGCAAGCTGGTTAAACATTTGTGAAAGGTTTTCAGTCAGCCGCTTTGCCATAGCATATGAGGACTTGATTATCGTTGGATGCTCTTCGTCCACAGGAAGGTAGCTCAACTCCTCCGGAACAAAAGGATAGCCCAAAACAGTTTCGCTGGATGCCCAAACAACTTTAGGAATTTTTAAATCTTTACAAGCCTCGAGGATATTAAAATTTACAAGCATGTTATTTTCAAAAATCGCTTGAGATGTATTCCTGACATCGGTAGGAATATTTCCAAGGTGCACCACTGCATCACATCCACTCAATAGCTGGATTACCTGGCCAAAATTGCGTAAATCAGCTTGTATAAAATTTTTGGATGCAGATTCCTCCCTTAATTTCCTATCTGAAGCTATAACCTCATGGCCTGCCTCCAAGATTGTCCTGACGGTCCATCGGCCGATTTTGCCTGCTGCTCCTGTTACGACTACTTTCACTATTTCCCGCTCCTTTTAATGTTAAATTGCCATCTTAGGGTAACCTTCCGAATAAGCATTTATTTCATTCCATGAGCAGGGGTTTATTGCAACCATTGGAATTTATTGTTGCCAACAAAATCAACGTAAGCGACAATAAAATGCTTCAAAAAAAGTTCCACTAATCATTGTTAGAGTTCCCGTTTGTTAACGATTTATTAGCAAGGCGTCCAAATCCGTAAGTAATGGGGAAGCAGTCGGCAAGATTACATTTTCTTCTTGTGTTAAAAACGAGACATCATTCCAGCTATCTTTATAATTTCCTGACGCATTAGTTATATTATAGGGTAGGAATTCGAACATAAATGTTATTCAGGAAAGGGTACTGGTCATGAAAAATGTCATAATTATCGGGGCTGGAATTCTTGGGGCATCCACAGCATATCAGATATCAAAAATGGATGCTCAAGTTCTCATTATAGACCGAAACGATAAAGGGCAGGCCACGGCTGCAGCTGCAGGCATCATCTTCCCCTGGCTCTCACAGCACAACCAGGCTTTGTACCATCTGGAAAAGGAGGGGACACGCTTCTACCCTCGATTAATAGAAGATCTTGAAAGACAAGGCGAAACAGAAACCGGCTATCGCCAAGTAGGGGTTCTCATTATACATAGAGATATGGAAAAAATCAGAGCGATGCAAGAGCTGGCACAAGAACGAAAGGTAGACGCGCCGGAAATTGGAAAAATTACACAGCTTGATGAACAAGAAGCCCGGGAACTGTTTCCACTGCTGACAGACAGCTACCATTCCCTTCATATTAGCGGAGCAGCCCGTGTGGATGGCCGTGCGCTGAGGGATGCATTATTGCGTTCTGCACGGAGGAATGGCGCAACATTTTTAACCGGAGACGCATCGCTGCAATATAATGGCAACCGTGTAACAGGAATTACTCTCGGCGATAAAAGTTATTCGTGTGACAAGGTAATTGTGTGTGCAGGAGCATGGGCAAACCAATTGTTGCAGCCTTTGGGCACTGATTTCAAAGTAAATTTTCAAAAAGGGCAGATTGTGCATGTACACGTTCCTGATGCCGGGAACACAGAAAATTGGCCTATCATCATACCGCCTTCTAATGAATACCTTTTGGCTTTTGACGGCCAGAGGGTCGTCATAGGGGCAACACAGGAAGACGATATAGACGGGTATGATGTTCGGATTACAGCAGGTGGCCTTCAGAAAATCTTAAATAAGGGCTTGGCACTTGCTCCTGGTTTATCGGATAGTACCTTTCAGGAGGCACGCGTTGGTTTTCGACCATTCACACCAAATTCTCGTCCGGTGATTGGCCCACTGCCAGGCTGGGATGGCATAATAGTTGCAAATGGACTTGGGGCGTCCGGTTTGACCATGGGGCCATATATCGGGAGCCAACTGGCAAAACTGGCACTCGAAATGGATTTGGATATAAATTTGAATGATTATGATATGCGATGAGCAACAGAGGAGAAATGATGTCCTGTTGCTTTTTAAATTGACGATTCAAGCATCTGTCAGTTTGATTAAGAAGGTCACTGACTGACAATGTTTGCTTAACTTATGTCCAGGTGCTATCCTTAAAATAAAATTTAGGGAGACGATTATTTGGTTAAAGAAATTCTCTTAAATGACACGTTAATTCATATAAACAGTTATCAACAGGAAACAGTGAATGGTTTAATTAAAATTTCAGTGGAGTTTAAAGTGACAAGCAAGGAATACCATGACATAACCACGTTGCTGTATGAAGAAACGTTTGATGTAAACGTCCCAGAGAGAGATTTGTCGTTTAAGGGCAAAATCCATCAATATTCCACTTCAGTGACGAATTTATACGAAAAAGGCCGTGTTGGAACTTATAAACTCAGTTTGATTGAAACAGAGAATTAGGAAGAAGGCATGTTCATGAAGATAAGCATTTTAGATCAATCGCCGATTTCTACGAATCAGACGGCAAAAGAGGCATTGTTTGAATCAGTGAAACTGGCCCAAGTGGCAGAAGCGCTTGGCTATGAGCGCTACTGGATTGCTGAACACCATGATTTAGCAGGTCTTGCGTGTTCTGCACCTGAAGTGATGTTAAGTCTCATTGGCGCCAAAACAAATACCATCCGAATTGGCTCTGGCGCTGTTCTGTTGCCTCATTATAAGCCATATAAGGTTGCGGAAGTATATAACATGCTGGCGGTGTTGTTTCCCGGCCGCATTGACATCGGCATTGGCAGGGCCCCTGGTGGTTCTGCTGAAGCGACCAATGCTTTGTCAGATAACTTCCTTCAGCAAGTGTGGAGAATGCCTGAACTGGTGAAGGACCTGCTATGTTTCTTGGACAATGATTTTCCTTCAGGCCATGAGTATGTTAAATTGACCGCTGCGCCACTTCCAGATAAATCTCCTATGCCTTTCCTTCTCGGCACAGGTAAAAAAAGCGCACTGCTGGCTGCGGAAAATGGCATGGCCTACACATTCGGAAAGTTTATGAGCGACAGCGACGGTACGGCTATCATTAAGCAATACATAGATTCCTTTCAACCCAAAAGAGAAAATCAACGACCCTATGTAATCCTGGCTGTTTCAGCCATTTGCGCGGAGACGACAGAAAAAGCAGAAGAGACTGCGTTAAGTCCGCTTATTTGGGGACTGCAAAAGAGTGGCGGGCAGGGGGCGAACCGTGTTCCTTCTATATCGGAAGCAAAGCAGCATAAGTTGGATGACAAAGAAAAAGTTGCATTTGATAAAATGAAACAGAATTTGATCATCGGCAATCCAGCTGAAGTGACAAATAAACTCAATGATCTAAGAGATAAATATAAAGCGGATGAAATCATGATTGTCACCATCACGCATTCCCCGGAAGACCGAATCCAGTCCTACCGTCTGATTGCAAACGAATACTTACAACAAGAGAAAATGCATTAAGAAAGAGAGTTGACATGCAAATGAGAGCAGTAAACAACATCGCAGATTTAATCGGAGATACACCATTGGTGAAATTAAACAGGCTTGCGCCCGAGGGCGGCGCCTCTGTTTATCTTAAACTGGAATTTATGAATCCAAGCAGGAGCGTGAAAGACAGGGCCTCATTTAACATGATTGAACAAGCTGAAAAAGAAGGAAAGCTGATACCTGGATCGGTCATTATCGAACCGACCAGCGGCAACACAGGAATCGGGATCGCAATGAACGCAGCGGCACGTGGTTATAAGGCTATTCTCGTAATGCCTGATACGATGACAGCAGAAAGAATTAATCTATTAAAGGCATATGGGGCTGAAGTTGTCCTGACTCCGGGTGACGAAAAAATGCCAGGATCTATAAAAAAGGCATTGGAAATTGCCGCTGAAATTCCAAGCAGCTTTGTTCCAATGCAATTTGAAAACAGCGCAAACCCTGAAGCCCACCGAAAAACGACCGCGTTGGAAATTATCGAAGCTATGCAGGAGCTTAAAAGGCCTTTAAGTGCCTTTGTTGCTACATCAGGAACCGGTGGAACAATCACCGGTACAGGGGAAGTTTTAAAAGATGCATACCCTGGTTTAGAGGTGCATGTCGTTGAACCGGCTGGATCTCCTGTGTTGTCCGGCGGAAAACCAGGTAAACACAAGCTGGTCGGAACAAGTCCCGGATTCATACCTGCCATACTTAACCAAGATGTCTATGATGAAATCCATCAGATTAAAGATGAGGAGGCATACGATATCACTAGGCGCCTCGCGCGGGAAGAAGGAATCCTGGTCGGACCTTCCTCGGGCGCTGCCTGCTTTGCGGCCATCAAAGTGGCAAAACGGCTGAAGCCGGATGAAGTCGTTGTCTGTATCGCATGTGATACAGGGGAACGATACCTTTCAAGTGATTTATTTTCGTTTGGCGAAAGATAAAATTATGCATAATAAAGCCCTTGGTATCTCGTATCGCAGCATCCAGGGGCTTTATTGTGATTTTGCCTAGGTTAAAATTTGTTTGACTATTATAAAAGTTCTGTAACTTTATATTTAAAGTACAGGAAAAATAGGGTATATTCTTAATGTAAGTGCTATCCGATTATGAAGTTATTTTTATTGAAAAAATAATGTATGTCAGAAAAGGAGTTGTGATAATGTGATTTCTGCACTCACCCCACTGGATTGGAAGCGAAGGGCGGTAAAATATTACCCCCAAAAAACAGCTGTTATCGATGGAGAGAAGGAATTTACGTACAAAGAATTCGCAGAGCGTACAGATCGGCTGTCAGCGGCATTACATAATGCAGGTATCCGCAATGGTGACCATGTTGCGGTTATGCTGCCCAACACACATTATATGCTGGAGTGTTTTTATGGAATCTGCCAGCTTGGTGCTGTCATGGTGCCTTTGAATTACCGTTTATCAGCAGGAGATTTGGAGTACATAATCAATCATAGTGATGCGAAAATGCTGATTATTGATGAAGAATTCAGCGGTCCAATAGAGGAAATAAAAGGAAACCTTTCCCTGGAACAGATTGTGGTCGTTTCTGTACAAGGCCATAGTAGTTCTTTAAACGGGGTTGATTATGAGGCGTTTCTTCAGCACGCTCCGGAAAATTATGAAATCCGATTGGCAGAAATAGATGAAAATCAGCTGCTCACGCTGAATTATACTAGTGGTACAACTTCAAAACCAAAAGGCGTGATGTTAACCCATAGAGGAAATTACCTGAATGCGGCCAATTTCATGTACCACCTGGGAGTTCACCATGACGATGTTTATCTCCATACTTTGCCGATGTTCCATGCAAACGGATGGGGCGGTGTGTGGGCGATTACTGCAGCCGGTGCCACGCATGTATGCTTAAGGAAGGTGGATCCGCCTCTTATCCTGGAACTATTCAACAGTAAAAATATCACTCTATTATGCGGTGCACCAACTGTCGTCAATATGCTTATTAATGATCCAAAAGCTAGGGAGTTCACAATCAAGACCCGCCTGCGCATGGCCACAGCTGGTGCACCGCCATCAGCGGCTGTGATTCAAAAAGCCCAGGAAATACTAGGACTGAATATGATCCATGTTTATGGCCTTACGGAAACCTCTCCATTCATCCTGTATTGTGAATGGAAAAAAGAATTTGAGGGAAAATCGGCGGATGAACAGTCTTCTATCAAGGCAAGACAAGGGATCGAGCTTGCTTTTAACGGTGAAACAAAGGTCGTCCATGCAGACGGGCAGGAAGTTGCCTGGAATGGGAAGGAACTTGGTGAGATCATTACCCGTGGAAACGTTGTAATGAAGGGATATTATAAGGATCCTGAAACGACAGCGGCCGCCATCAGGGACGGCTGGTTCCATACGGGGGATTTGGCAGTTACCCATCCGGATGGCTTCATTGAAATACAGGACCGGGCGAAGGATTTGATTATATCCGGGGGAGAAAATATTTCTTCAACTGAGGTGGAAGGTGTTCTTTACAGGCACCCTGACGTACTGGAGACTGCGGTGATTGCCATTCCCGACGAAAAATGGGGAGAGGTACCAAAGGCGATCATTGTACTGAAGCCAGAGGCAATTGTAACAGAAGAAGAGATTATTGAGTTTTGCAGATCCAAAATGGCCCATTTCAAAGCGCCTAAAGCGGTAGAGTTCGTACATTCCCTGCCAAAAACTGCAACTGGCAAACTTCAAAAATACCGTTTGCGGGAAATGCATTGGAAGGGACCAAAGAAAGTAAATTAGTAATGTTGATTTGGACATTGAATAATGCATAACCGAAGGAGAAGCTTCCTGCAGTGGAGTTCGATGTTAATATTTAAAGAAAAGAAAGCCAAAGTCGTGAAGCTGCCTCCTTTCCCAATTCAATTGCTCTATGGTTCCAGCGGATGGAGCCAGCCCGTCTCTTTGGGTGTTTATGCCGGAACCAAACACATAGGTTGCCGGCCACAACCGATTAAAGTAATTCCATACTGACAAAAGCAATCCTTTCATATTCCAGCATCCTCATATTAAAATTAGATATTTCATAGGGAACAGGTTATACTTATTTCCTGTGTTTAACTGTGTTAGGATGGTGTACTTCAAAGCTACAGGATACATAATGACCCGGGCTGAACCGTTAACTTCACTGGAGTTGAACCGACAATCTCCCCGTCCCCATGCGCAATCATTGGGGAACCTGAGAGAATATCTATTTCTCTGCCTTTTAAAATAGAAATAGAAGGGTGAGAAATGTGTTTCCCCTTAAAAACCAATGGAAGCATCCGCAAAAGTCCCCATCTGCTGATTCCCTGCACAATACAAATTTCAAATAACCCATCCTTGTTTGTCGCATTTGGACAAATTAACATGCCTCCCGCATAGTAAGGTGAGTTTGCAACTGCTATAAGCCATACTTTTGGAATTTTGAACTGTTTTTTATCGATCTCTAAAACCACATCGGTAGGTTTATAATACAAAAGCACATTCACTACTCCGACTATGTAAGAAATTCCTCCCATCCGCATTCTATTCAACAGTTTTTTATATTTTGAGCTATTTGTCACTTTAGCTACTTGTCCATCAAATCCAATTCCCACCACTGTAGCAAAGTATTCGTTATTAACTCGGCCGATATCAATTAGCTCTTTGTCATGTTTTAGAATGCGTTCTAAAGCTTGATCGAATTTCATTGGCACCCCCAGTGCTCTGCAAAAATCATTCCCTGAACCAGCCGGGATGATCCCCAGCGGTACCTGGCATCCGACTAGACCATTAATTACCTCATTGACCGTCCCATCCCCGCCAACTGCTATTATTACAGAAGTTTCTTTATCGTTTATCAGTTCCATGACTATTTGCGTAGCGTCTTTACGTTTTTGGGTAAAATGCACGGAATAGACGATATGTTTTTGCTGCAGGATCTTTTCAATAGCAGTCCAGACTTTTAGTCCTCTTCCATTACCAGAAACTTTATTGACAATAAAACAATGCAAAAATCTCACCTGTCCATTTTTAAAATAATCTTTCCATGGTTATGTTTTCTCCCATAATCAACTAAAAAATGCATAGAAAGGAAGGGACAGGGACAAATTATCATTTGAAATCCAAAAACGAAACCAGGTGATTGAGTTGAAGGCTTTGCAGTTCGATTATAAGATGCACCGGTATATTTTCAGCAAAATAGCGGGCAGGTTTGTTCCCTCTTTTTATTGGACTCCTCAGCTTTCTTGTTTGCGGTCTGATGAAGGGGTGGAACCGAAGCTTCCCAATGAAAATTGGGTCAAAATAAAAGTGAAGTATAGCGGCATTTGCGGCAGTGACCTGAATCTTTTATTCCTGAACGATAGTCCATCTACTTCTCCATATGTCTCTTTTCCGTTTACAATTGGGCATGAAATTGTCGGTGAAATTGCCGAATTAGGTTCACAAATAACAGGTTTGAATATTGGAGACCGGGTTGTGGTAGATCCGATTTTATCATGTGCCACCAGGGGAATAACTGAGCATTGTCCCGCATGCCTCAATGGCAATTATAGCTTGTGTACCAGAAAAACCGAAGGATACTTGTCGCCGGGTTTATTAATAGGCACTTGCAAGGATACAGGAGGCGGCTGGAGTTCTTGCCTGGTAGCCCATAAAAGCCAGGTTTTTAAACTGCCTGCAGCAGTAAGCGATTTAAACGGAGTGATGGTAGAGCCATTTAGCTGTGCTTTACATAGTGTTTTAAGGAATCCGCCTCGCGAAAATGACACGGTCCTTATCATAGGCGCGGGGGTTATTGGAATATGTGTTGCTGCAGCCATCCGCGCTCTTGAAATCCCATGCAAAATAGTAGTGTTGGCAAAACACCAATTCCAAGTTGATCTAGCTAACCATTATGGGGCAGATGAGGTCATTCTCCTACAAAAACAATCATACGTGGATAATTTGACAAAAGCCTTGAAAGGACAGGTATTAAGGCCGATTTTTGGCCCTGAGGTAATACATGGAGGGGCAGATATTGTATTTGAATGCGTAGGGAAAAAACAAAGCGTGAATGATGCCCTTCGGTTTTCAAAAAATGGGGGAAAAGTCGTCCTGTTGGGATTAGCCGGCATTCTGGATGCAATTGACTGGACGACAGTCTGGCTCAACGAGTTGGAAGTAAAGGGGAGCTTTGCTTATAGTACTGAGGATTATAAAGGAAAAAGGGTAAGAACATTTGACATAGCAATAGAATTGATGCGTGCCGGTAAAGTCGATTTATCCAGGATGGTAACCCATAGATTCTCGCTGGAAGATTACAGGGACGCACTTGATACAGCTTCGAATAAGAAAAACCGTTCTGCAATAAAGGTTGTTTTTGAACCATAAATCATTACATTTTTTCAAATCAACTAGGGAGGCGTAAATTATGAACCATCAATTTACCATAACTGGGGCAGAAAGGACTCCTTTTCTTACATGGTTTACAGAAGGGATAAAAGAAAAGTTTTCATCTAATGGATACCAATATTGCAAAGAGCCACTAGAGGATATAAGGATTGTATTTAATGTAATTGATAAAGATAAACCGAGGCCATTTCGCCGAAAGGCACAGGCTACTTTTGTAGTATCGATATTAGAGGAACATCGTGAATCAGAACATACTTTTAAAACTGCATATCCATACTTAATCAGATCAATATCGAACCATTTAATATATATTATCCACACAAAAGAACAAACGGAAGTGTCATTCATAACCCCGGAACAGGGTTTCTACAAAATTACATATCAGAATGAAAGTGAAGAGGATTTTTTTCAAAAGATTTTTGAGAGGCTCGAACCGGTGGCGTCATCTGAATTAGTAATTGACAATGAATTTATCCAGGATCTAGATGAAGAATTATGGAGCGGCAACGAAACTACAAGAAAAATGTACCAATCAGGCAAAAAATTAGATCAAATGAACCTATTGCCTGCACCGTTTCCGCTTGAGAAATATTTAGACGAACGTGATATGCGCCATCTGAAAAAACTGTACAGTATCGGTGGTTTAAGTTACGGCAATCTTAGCAGCAGGCACAGTGAAAACAATTTTTGGATGAGTGCGAGCGGAGTCAACAAAGCAGATATGCGTGTAATCGGACAGGATATTTTGTATATCAAAGGATTTAATGTTGAAAAAAAGGCAATGGAAATAAGCGTTCCACCTAATATTTCCCCTAAACGAGCATCCGTTGATGCGATTGAGCATTGGATGATTTATAAGGAACATCCTGAGGTAGGAGCAATTGTGCATATACATGCGTGGATGGATGGAATAAAGGAAACAGTAATCAATTTTCCATGCGGCACCATTCAACTGGCTGAAGCTGTCGCAGACTTGGTGCGTAAAGCTGAAAATCCATCGCGAACTATTATTGGACTGAAAAACCATGGACTGACTATCACTGGTCATGATCTAGAGGATATTTTTAGCCGGATTGATGGAAAAGTAATCGCCCAAGTTCCAATGTCATAGTTGTTTTATAATAAAAGCGGGGTATTAACAATGATTCAAGTTGTCAAGATAATAATCGATAATATCAGTCGCATGATCATAGCATTAGTTCAATTTGACTAAGAGCAGAATTCCAAAATGAAAAAAGTAGTGGATGAGCTCATACCCGACATTTTATAGATATGAGATGCCAAAAGACGTTGAACACGAGGAGTTTACAATGGAGAAGCACATACCTAATGTATTAACTTTAGGGAATTTATACTGTGGATTTTTATCAATCAATTATATATTTAGTGTTGATGTCAAAAATGCGACCGTGTGTATTTTCATTGCCTTGATCCTGGATGCGCTGGATGGCCGAGTGGCAAGGATACTGGGTTTAACAAACGGTATAGGAAAAGAATTAGATTCTTTAGCCGATATTGTATCTTTCGGTGTGGCGCCTGCGTTATTATCCGCATATACGTATTTTGCTGATTTACAAATGATTGGGATCATTATGTCTGGATTGTTTCCGGTGTTTGGGGCTTACCGGTTAGCCCGTTTCAATTTAACCCCGCAAGAAGAATCACTTAAATATTTTAAAGGGATTCCCATAACAATAGCCGGTGCGATCATTACATTTCTAGTCCTATATGTAAAAATAATTCCGCTGTGGATATTCTCTATTTTATTCTTCGGCTTAAGTATCTTGATGATTAGTACAATAAAGATTCCAAGTCTAAAAAAGATGAATCTGCCTAAAAATAGCATGATCATTGCCTTATTTTTTTTCTATCTATTTTATTTAGTTGTGATGACGACTTTTGAGTACATACCAGTATTCTTTTATATTGCAATGGCGACGTACTTATTATTTATGGTGAATAGGCAGATTAAAAGAAAGGAACCTCATTTAAGGAGAAAGTAGCAAAAGGAAAGACCCCCTATCTGGGACCAAACCGATGCCCAGCGTGAGGATGCCCTGTTTGTTGTCCTGGCTGTTGCCATGGCTGTTGTCCCTGTTGTTGCCATGCCTGCTGTCCTGCCTGATATCCCGTTTGATATCCTGCTTGATACCCCTCTTGATACCCTGCTTGTTGCCTAGCTTTTTCCCCGCCCGGCTGTACCATCTGTTGCTTTGCATCGTAATTATCTAATTTCTTATGTTGTTGTGCATACATCGGATTGACAGAGTTGTAATAGAATTTATTTTGATTATGCATTTACTCACCACCTCATGTATGTTATTCACTTTAACAATAATTGAGCCTTTCCATGAAAAAACACGCCCCAAGTTGTTATAAACTTTCCTCATCCGAATACAAAGCTAGCCCCACTACACGTTTCTTCTAATGAGCATTTTTTATGTGGAGTACGAGTATATGGTGGTTTTACCACCTTAAAAAGTGAACGAGACACTTTCTACCTTTAATTGCTTCTAACGTTTTTGCGATCCCCGCTGTGCATGAAGAGAAGTTTTATCAGGAATACTGAAACAAAGACAATTTTACTGGAGTGGGTAAATGTGAAAAAAGATAAGAGCACGTCTGTTCATGTCATACTGCTGTTAATTGTAATTGCCGTTTTAATCTGGTCCGTCATCAAACCTTATCGCTATCATTCGTGGCTGATGGAGGCGGGACCAACCATTTTAGCCTTAATTCCTGTAGTGGCGACATATAAAAGGTTTCGGTTCACCACTTTGTCCTATGTCATTATTGCCTTATTATCAATCCTAACCTTTATTGGCGGCCATTATGTCTATTCCAATGTCCCAGCCTTTGATTGGCTGAAAGACCAATACGACCTCAGCCGAAACTACTATGACAGATTTGGCCATTTCCTTAAGGGGCTTCTTGCAATTGTAATTAGAGAGATCTTGCTCCGAAAAACCCCCCTCAAAAAAGGTGCATGGCTATTTGCTATTGTTATTAGTATGGTTACTACGATTGCAGCACTCTATGAAATCGCTGAATGGCTGAGCTCATACGTTAATAATGGCGGGAAAGTGCAAAAGGACTTTTTAGGGGCTCAGGGATCTACTTGGGATACACAATGGGACATCTCACTCTCACTTACAGGTGCACTTCTATCGCTGCTGTTATTAACAAAATTGCATGACAGACAGCTTGAGAAAAAGAGTTGATGTAACCGAAGGCTATATACGTGATGACATAGATGTATTTTGTCTTGAGTTTCTTCTCCGTAGGTAATGTAAAAATTCTTTGTGCGGAGCAGGCGGCTTTAAAGAACAAGACACGGTCTTTAAAGCCGCCTTCTTTGGTTTCAAGTACAATTCAGTTGGAAATGTTTGAACCTCATAAAAATCTTTAAGAAAACAAAATTTAAACAGGTACCAAGCAATTTTTATCTGGAGGTGATTAAAGTGAATAATCAACAAAGATGGTTACCATTATTAGCATCTGTTGGCATTGGTGCAGCTGCTTATTATAGTATGAGAAGAGGGGGCGGCATCAGTAAAACCGTTCAACGATTCGTTCCATTAGCTTCTGGAATGCTTAATCAAAATAATGTCCCTTCACCAAAATAGATTATAAAACCAAATTGAAACTTAAAAAATAACTTACAATCCCTTAAATGTTATTAACAGGGTAGTCGATTTAAAGGCTATCCTTTTTTATATACAAAATCAGATGGTACGAAAAATTATAGATCAGAGGTTGTACGATTTTCTAACTTATTTAAGAAGTTTGGCTAGCTCCTTTAGATACTTAATTTTCTTTTCTATATGTCAATTTGATCTGGATGATATTTATGAGAAAGAAGAAATTGATATTATGATTCGGAAAATAACAATAGAAGAAGAATAATTTGATTTAGCCATATTCTTTTACAGAGCCATCCTTTTAAGGGTGGTTTTGTATTTTGGAGTTGAAGCATATTATATGATAATAGAAAAGAAAAATAATAGATGCTGGATAGTCGAAGAGGCTATCCAGTTTTTATTACACGGGCAGTGCAAAGGAGGTTATTGAGATTTGCTTTTTCGTTTCTCATAATGAATTATTTTGTGTTTTTTAAAAATGGTCACAAAATGCCTTCTTTAATCGTTATTGTATAAAACGATAAAAAGGAGACGATTACAATGAAAAATGTAAAGACAATTGTTGTTGTAGGTGGGGGCTATGCAGGGATCAATCTTATAGAATCATTAAAGAAAGAGTTTCATATTGAGCTAAAGAAACACATCAGGATTGTCCTGGTTGACAAAAACCCATTTCATTTTAAAAAGGTAAAATTATTTAAAGGGATCGTAAATGAAGATGTGACTGATTTATTTGTTCCACTCAACCATTATTGCGGCTCAATGATTGAGTTCATCGAGGGAGAGTTAAGAACAGTAAATGCTGATAACCAGACGGTAAACATTGCCAGGGAGGGTGGGGAATTGATGCTTCTGGAATATGACCAGCTCGTACTAGCCCTGGGAAGTGTGGTACGGGAAGTTCATTCAGATTGTGGAGGAATTTCCCTCAGCAACCTGGACAGCGCACAACGTATTCGGCAGCATTTATTGGGGATGCTGGGTTCCTCCAGGCATACAATTCGATTGGTAATCGCCGGAAGTGGAATAACGGGTATTGAAACCGCAGCTGAAGTATCGGCATGGTTGAAAGAAGAAACTAAAAAAGCAGGATTTAAGCACGAAAATGTTGAAGTATTTCTCATTAATCATAAACAGAGATTATTAATGGAAGCTCCATTAAAAGTGAGCGAAAGGCTTGAGCAAAGGTTAATAAACCGGGGTATTACAGTAATTCACAATAAAAAGGCAGAAAAATTTCTAAATGGTAAAGTCTATTTTTCTGACAAGACTATACTTGAAGTGGATGCCTGCATTTGGACCGTGGGATTACAGCCCCATCCTACCCTTATCAACATAGGCCTTCCCCTCAACGAAGAAGGAAAAATAAACGTGGATTCCAGGTACCGCTTAGCCGATAGTGAAAATATATATGCCATTGGAGACTGCGTTCATGTGGTTGACCCTACTAGTGGAAAAGCGGCTGCAATGAGCTGCAAAGAAGCGATTTCCCAAGCACAGCGACTTGCTAAAATTATGCGTGCGCAAATCCAAGGACACCATTCAGCCGCACATCAAAACTACCCTGATTTTCTTTGTATCGGACTAGGTCCAAACGATAGTTTTGTATTGGCGCAAAAATGGGGCATGGATTTTGCATTCTCAGGTAAATTGGCACAAAAAATACGAGAGTATACATGGAATGTTGGCAGCATTGTGCATTAATGATGGAAGGAGCAAAAGGTATGGTGTTACAGGATCTCTATTGCCAATATAAGCCTCTTTTATTTACGATAGCCTATAGAATGCTCGGTACTGTCTCTGACGCAGAAGACATCGTTCATGATGTGTATATACAGGCAAGTGAAAAAACAATTGAGCATATAGAAAAAAAGAAAGCTTACCTTTGTAAAATGGTTACAAACAAATGTATAGATCATTTAAAATCAGCCAGAAACAATCGGCAAGTCTATACTGGCCCCTGGCTGCCGGAACCATTGATTTTACAAGAAAATGATCCAATTCATGAAGTAATAAAAGAAGAAGGAGTATCATTTGCAATTCTGTTGCTGTTTGAAAAACTGAAACCAATGGAGCGGGCCGTTTTCATTCTTAGGGAAGTACTGGACTACGATTATCCGGCAATTTCTCAAATTTTGAATTGTAGCGTTCCTAATTGCAGAAAAATATTAAGCAGGGTTAAAAATAAATTTCCACTTATTACAGAAGAATTGAAGCCAGCATTTGATCCAAAAAAAGATGAAATTATACAGACATTCGTAATTGCCCTGCAGCAGGGGAACATTCAGACGATAGAACAATTATTGTATCAAGATGTTACACTGTATTCTGACGGTGGCGGAAAAGTATATGCTGCTTTGAAGCCTGTATTTTCCAAAGGACTTGTCATTCGTTTTATCAACAACTTAATGTCTCAAAATCGTAATGCCGAGGAACCAGCCATTGTACAAATGGTCAATGTAAACGGGCAAGCCGGCCTGCTGGTAATGGGAGCGGACCAAGTCAAAACGGTCATTTGTTTTCATGTAAAAGACGGTCGAATTTCTGATATCTATATTGTAAGGAATCCAGATAAACTAACACATGTATCATTTAAAGGTTTATAATGAATCTAATGCACACTCTAAACAATCGCGGACTCAGCGTGAAACTTTATTAGAATTTGTGCGTATAATGATAATAATTTAATATAACAGGAGTTGAAAGTTATTGTTCCTCGCAGAGCTCCAGTTAGAGGAGAAAATTGCCTTTCTTGAATTAGCTGCTCTAATTGCTAAAATTGACGGAAATTTGTCTATATATGAAAGTCCAATTATAAACAAGTATAAAAAGGAAATGGGCCTTGAGAATTATAAAATAAAGGGCCTGGTCATTGACAAAATTTTAGGGCTATTCAGAAGTGAACGTGCCAAAAATATTGTCCTGACTGAAATCTTTCGGCTGATCTTTTCAGATGGTGTTTTTAGTGAGGCAGAGAAAGAATCCGTCCGCTTAATAAAGAAGCATTTCGGATTTGACTCAAATGAATTTGAAAACTTAAAGGATTGGATTGGAAAAATAAAAGAATTGTCCATTCCAAGGTAGGATTCCGGCAAATTTCTTGAAGTGTTCTGAGTAATTATTGATTACCCTGGGCTTACCCAAAACTGGGTAGTCTTTTTTATTTTTTCCTCGATAATTTCTTCAACTGGCCGCAATGTCTGTAATATTCGCAAATCCGGGATGGGTAATTTTAACCTTTCACAATTGTTTGAAGTAAATAATTGTCGATAATCTAAGACTTTTGTTGTATTCAAATATATCGTTTATGTAGTTATTATATGAGGATGTATTGGTTTGAATTGCAGGTGTTCAGAAGTTATATTTTTGAACTTACCCTCGATCCTTCTAAGAGCTCTCACTGCTAAAAGTAATATATGAAGAAAGAAGGTAATGTAATGTTAATAAAGTCATCTATCATGGCTTTTTTACCCACGGGGCTGGACTATGATATGTTAAAAAATTTAGGGATTTCCATAGGGATTTTATTGATATTTATTCTTTTTAGAAACATATTTACAAAATATTTGTTTCAATTGATTGTAAAATTATCAAGGAAAACACCCACTGAATTCTTGACACAGATATGTTTAAGCTTTGAACGTCCTTTAGGATGGGCGTTCATTATTGTAGGCCTATACGTAGCTATGGATTATTTTCCTTTTATCGAGCAACATAATACGTTATTTTTAAAGTTTTTGCGGTCGATGGTCATTGTTTTAATTACATGGGGCTTATTCAATTTGTCATCTCCTACCTCAGGGATTTTAATCAGTGTTAACCAAAAAATGAACAACAAAATTGATTTAATTTTGCTTCCGTTCATTTCCAGGACAATCCGTGTCATTCTTATTGCTATCAGTATCAGTATTATTGGGCAGGAATTTGATTATGACGTCAATGGGTTGGTAGCAGGGCTCGGATTAGGGGGACTTGCATTTGCTTTAGCTGCAAAAGAGGCTGTAGGGAATCTCATCGGCGGAATCGTCATTGTTACAGAAAAACCTTTTTCAATTGGAGATTGGATCCTAACTCCGAGCGTCGAAGGGACAGTAGAAGATATTAACTTCAGGAGCACGAAAATCCGGACTTTCAGTCAGGCTCTCGTTACCGTTCCAAATTCAACCCTTGCAAACGAACCCATTACCAATTGGAGCCGTATGGGGAAAAGACGAATCACTTTCCATTTGGGGCTTAACTATAAAACCTCCAAGGTACAAATCCAAAGAGTCGTTAACCGGATTGAATACTTGTTGAGGACTCATGAAGAAGTCCATCCGGATACAATCATGGTCGCATTCGATCATTATAATGACAGCAGCCTAGATATCCTTTTGTACTTTTTCACGAATACTACGGTTTGGGGAGAACACGTTAAAATCAAACATGAAATAAACTTGGAGATTATGGGGATTTTAGAGGATGAGGGAGTAGAAGTCGCGTTTCCAAGCCGAACCATTTACGTATCTCCAGAATCTAATGAATTGGTGCAAACAATGGGTTCTTTTGATTGAAATCAGAATTAGATCCAAGGAAAAATATATTTAAATTTAACTTATTCTAATAATTAATGAACCTCTAGTCCAATAACATGTTATTGTGTATTGGCATAGGTGGTTTGTCTGATTTAATGCTGTCAAACAATACGTTATTGATTCAAAAGACAAAAAGCACAGAAATGCAGTACTATACAGGCCAACATTTATTAATATTTGTATAAGGTTCGTTACATGGATGCACAAGTTCAGCATACCCGAATAAAATGGGATTGTGATATTCAACTATATTTTGAAAAGGATGTTGATATTATGTATCCCACTTACACCATGCCACATGATCTTAAACAAGAAACCTTATCCAGGGTCCAACCATGGGTACAGTATGGTTTATATGAAGCTCAAAAAACATCTTTTCCCCATGCAATGACAGAAGTAGCAGCTATTGCCTATCTGATGGGTAAAGGATACGATCCAAGGTTGGCCCGTCAAATGGTCGAATCATGGGAAGTTGATGAAATGTTTTATCCGAGATAAGTTAATCATGTTGAGCAAGAGTCATTTGAGATATGGATTTTTCGTCAGGATATTCTTATTAATAAAATAGAAGCAACAGTTAATAAAAATCATTTTTTAGATAAAGGACAAATTAGAAACTACATCACACAACTTGTGTCGCTAAAGAACTATTTTTAGTTTTAAGAAATCGCTCTGAATGTCTTCCAAATTTTGTTTTCAATCCAATGTCCGACAAAACCCATAATGTTATGGGTTATATTTTACACAGGAATAAATAAAAGACCTGCACAAGTTTATCATGCAGGTCTTTATGTCATTACTATTTCTTCTGGATGGCAATCTCCCAGGCAGCCTCGCCGAGCTGTTCATAACCAGTAACTGTATGACCGGCTTCCGCAGCCCAGCGTGGCAGGCTTTCGGTCGCCTGTGTGCAGTCAAATTGGATAACCAGCTCATCGCCTGAGTTCAGTTCTTCCATAACTTGTTTTGCTTCAACCAATGGGAAAGGGCATACCTTGCCCATTACTTCCAATGTTTTTTTCATATTGCATTCCTCCTAAGCAGTAATAGCTGGATTCGCCGCTGCATTGCGCCTTTTGGCATGCGGGCGGACGAATACGAAATAAGATGCAGTCCATGTGCCTAAAATGATGAATACAAGGGAAACCCAACCCTGCCATGTCATCATCGCAGTCATGACCAGACCGTTACCGATCGAGCAGCCCCCAGCAAGGGATGCCCCGAAGCCCATAAGATTTCCGCCAATGAAACTTGTGATGCCAGTTTTTGCATCCGGCATACGAAAACGGAATTCGCGGCTTGCTTTTGCGGCAAAGAAAGAGCCCAAGAATATTCCAAGTACGAGGAAAACGCCCCAATTTAACATAGTGACATCTCCACCTACCAGGTATTGAAGAATGTTAGCGGAAGGAGTGGTGATCCCTAATCCGGCCATCCTTCCGGTTGCTTCACTAAGAGGCCATGCCAGGATTGCGATAAGTCCAACCAGCAAAGCAGTGAAAAACGGGTGCCAGCGCTTTTCGAACAATAGATGCGCAAGCCCTGTCCGTTTTGGTTTCATAGAAGGTATGACGACCTTTGGCTTCTTTAGTTCTTTTGCCACAACACCTATGACAAGTAAAGCAAATACAGCGATAAAGATCCAAACCGGTAATCCTGTGCTTTCCGCCATGGAGTTTGAAGGTGCCTGTACGGATTGAATCGCAGTATTAAGCGGCATTAAAGGACCGGTTTTCATAATTGCCGCCATGGTCATATAGCCGAAAAGGGCAATCCAGCTGCCAAGCAGGCCTTCACCTGCACGGTACCAGGTTCCTGTTGCACATCCCCCGGCAAAAACGATTCCGATTCCGAAAATAAACGAACCAACAACAACAGCAATCCAAGGGAATGCCCCTGCTGAAAATTGGATCAGGCCAAGCTCAATCAATGAATATACCCCCACACTCTGTACAGCGATGGCGATAAGAAGGGCATAAAACATCCGGTTATCTTTTGCAATATACATATCCCTGAATCCGCCTGTGAGGCAGAATCGGCCTCTTTGCATAACAAAACCGAGGAGTCCCCCACAAAGCAAACCAGTTAAAATCATCTGTATCATCATAATCCTCCTTAATATCCAAGTAAACAGATAAGGATTATGATAATACGTCTTTGGTTATTAGTCAAATGATTAAGCATGGTAATTTTCTCTTATTTTAGAAACGACAAGTGGAGTTGAAAACTATGCTGAAATTTATCGACTATGTGAACGATAAAATAGTGTATTTTGCTTACGATTAATTCAAGTCATGTAGTGATTCAATAAATATCCCTTATGCTTATCCTTAAACGTTTCTATCAAGAGATCCCCGAGGAGAATGTGCACCTGGTTGCTTCTGACAAACTCGATTGCATTTAGGCTTTCGCTTCTTGGTGTCTAAGGGATTTAAGGTGTCCAGTTATATGCTGACAAAATGTCCTTGCAAAAAAAATAATCGGAGGGTTAAAGATAATGGACTATGATGATGGTGTAAAAAATCGCCTAAAACGTATTGACGGTCAGATTAAAGGTATCCTGGCTATGATGGAGCAGGGAAAGGATTGCCGTGACATCGTCACACAATTGTCTGCAGCCAGAAGTGCCATTAACCGTACTATGGGTCTCATTGTTAGTAAGAACCTAGAACACTGTGTGCGAGAAAGTGTTGAAAAAGGCGAGTCAACAGAACATCTTGTAAAAGAAGCAGTTGAACTGCTGATCAAGAGCAGATAACGAGTTCGTCAACCTTGGATTCCCAAGGCTGAAGGACTTTTTATTAAACCAATAATATACCCACTACCCGTACGGGTAGTTTCTATAAATCTTAAACTATTCAAACTTGGAGGAAATAAGTATGACTGAACAAAAGCAAAAAACCACTATTGTATTATTTAGCGGTGATTATGATAAGGCATGGCTGCCTATATTACGCAAATGGAGCAGCTGCCTACGACCATGACGTCACTATTTTTCATACCTTTTGGGGGTTGAATGCCCTTCGTACAGATGAACAAGTTCCAGTTAAAAAGGGATTTCTTGAAAAAATGTTTGGTAAAATGATGCCTCGTGGGGCCGACAAGATGGGATTGTCCAAAATGAATTTCGCCGGTATGGGTCCTAAAATGATTAAAGAAGTTATTTAAAAGCATAATGCTATGACCCTTCCCCAGCTGATTGAAATGGCACAAGAACAGGGAGTGAATTTAATCGCTTGTACGATGACATGGATCTACTCGGGCTGCAACAGGAAGAATCACTGGATGGACTCGAATATGCAGGTGTCGCAGCATACTTGGGAGAAGCATCAGATGGAAATGTTAATTAATTTATTTAACAAGGCGGCATGGATGCGTGGCATTCACAAGGAGGACAGCGTGATGAAAAACATAACACCAAAAGATGTTGAAGAATTAATGACCAAAAGAAGCAGCTCGAGTAATTGAAATAAATGAATTAGTCGGGTATTTCCTGCATGTAAAATTACAGTATATCGTTCGGGTGAACTAACTAAAATCGGTTTACCGAAACCGATAATTGGTGGTTGGCATGATTGATGATCATCTTCTAAAAGAACTTGCAGAAGATATCGAAGCTACGTTGATAAGTGTACTGGATAGAAGCAAATAAACCTAGAAAGAGCAGCGGCAAAATCTTAGCTCTTTTCTATTGCCCTTTGTGTGGTGGTTGAGTTATTCAACCATAATGAACTCTTTTTAACTTGAGTCCAATATACATTAAAAGTTTCAGGCTAACCAGGATTCCTTTAATAAGTCACCCTAAAGCTAAGTACGTTCCTGTAACAATACGCATAAGATACTTTATCATTGTTATGAAGGGGTTGAAAAAATGTACTATGCTGCTTTTATGTCTCCATTCCCATATCATTATCAAAATGGCTATTATGTTAATGTACCTATGTATAATTATGTGAGGCAGCCTGACTCCTGGACTATTCCTAATGATGCTAACAGATTGGGGTTTTATGAATCATCAAATGAAAGAAATAAAATTCAGTTAAAAGATTATGGTCCGAACCCATTTGTTGTGAATATCAATGAGGCAACGAAGCAAAACAATACTTTTCGTACTGCTTTATGGACTGGAAGTCATCTGCAAGTAACCTTGATGAGTCTTAAAATTGGTGAGGATATTGGCTTAGAAATGCACCCTAACCTTGACCAATTTTTACGCGTTGAACAAGGTCAGGGTATTGTTCAAATGGGGAAGAGAAAAGATAATTTAAATTTTGTAAGAAAAGTCTACGATGATTCTGCCATTATGGTACCGGCCGGAACATGGCACAATGTAACTAATACAGGTAATATCCCTTTAAAACTATATTCAATATATGCTCCTCCACAGCATCCATTTGGTACGGTTCATATAACTAAAGAAGATGCACTGGCTGCAGAAAGCAGAGACTAGTCTGGTTATTGTTGGACTATGACAAACTAGTATCGGGGCTGGCGGAAATCCATATGGAAGCAATGTCTCAGTTAATCAAGACGTCAAAATGATGGAAGACGTCCAAGAAGCAGTTGAACCTAAGCCCTAACGTACTGCTACCGTTGAAGAATGGGTACGGAAAGGGAATCAATGAATCACTAGGAGCTAATGAATTAACTTTTGATTAGCTCTTCTTGTGTTTTATTTAAACTTCTTTAAAAACCTGCTTGAATGGTTCCAGAGGACAAAAATAGGTATTGAAACGTCGTGGTTGATAAATGCTCTTGTGGTTAATTTACTAATTCTCGGGACAGGGACATAGCCCATGCGATTAAGAAATTTCCTATACGTTTCATTAATGGGGTGCATGCTTGATGAAAAACCGATCGATAATTCTAGCTGACGGTCGCGTGCCACAGCCTATCCGACCTGATGGTGCAGGAGCGATTGATGCGGGGCCTTCATAATATTATGAGGGATATTCAAAATCCTGATATGCTCGTTCCACCTATAACTGACGCTGGATTGGTTCCTAATTTAAGGTTCTCATTCTCAGACACTTCCATGGTATTAAAACATGGTGGATGGTCCCGGGAGATACTGTCAGAGAACTGCCGATAGCGACCACTCTTGCGGAGTGAATATGAGCTTAACGGCGGGCGGAGTACGCGAACTCCATTGGCATAAATAAGCCGAATGGTCATATATATGCTGTTGGGACGGGCACGGATCACCGCGGTGGACCAACATGGCCGAAATTTCATTGCTGACGTTGGCCCAGGTGATCTTTGGTACTTTCCTCCAGGTATCCCACATTCCATTCAAGGGTTGCAACATTGCGAATTTCTGCTCGTCTTCGATGACGGAAACTTTTCCGATCTTTCGACCCTATCCATTTCCGATTGGTTTGCACATACTCCAAAAGAGGTTCTTTCGGCTAATTTCGGAGTGCCAGAGAGTGCTTTTAACTCGATTCCTTCTCAACAGGTATATATCTCTCAGGGAGAGGTTCCAGGTCCACTGGAAAATCAGGAAGTCCAGTCACCCTTCGGAGTAGTTCCTTTAACCTTCAAGCACGAGTTGTTGAAACAAACAGCCTTCAGGACTCCTGGTGGTAGTGTACGACTCTTCAAACTTCCCAATTTAAAAAACAATCGCGGCAGCACTCGTTGAGATTGAGCCGGGTGGAATGAGGGAGCTTCATTGGCATCCCAATAACGATGAGTGGCAGTATTACCTTACCGGTCAAGCCCGAATGACTGTATTTATCGGAAACGATACTGCCCGTACATTTGATTATAGAGCTGGCGATGTCGGATATGTCCCCTTTGCTACTGGACACTATATTCAAAACACGGGTACTGAAACGTTATGGTTTTTAGAAATGTTCAAAAGCGACCGATATGAAGACGTGTCGCTGAATCAATGGATGGCATTGACTCCTAAAGAATTAGTTCAAAGTAACTGAAATGTTGGATCAGAATTAAACGCTTCTTTACGCAAGCAGAAGTGGCCTGTTGTGAAATATTCAGGTTCCTCATACAATCTTAGATAAGAAGCACTAGATTGAATACGGTGTTATTGTTTTGATACATTGACATATTCCAAAAATCGACCTGCTCAACCGAAACATGGTAGCATTTAGTTTGATTGCGCTGTAGAGGTGATAACTATGTACAAGACAATTTACGACTATGCAGATGAGATAACACAAGCTGTTATAAAAGCGAGAGGGGAAGCTATTAATGGTGAAAAAGAATTAATAGAAACTTACCTTAGTGATGAAGCTGTTACTAAATTATATAAAAAAATATTTAGAGTTCTATCTGACCCCTTTAACAGTTAATGAGGTAATAGTGGAGGAATGATTTCCTCCCACCATCGAACTTTGTCAACTACATTTAAAAAGTGAACTGTATTTGGTTTTGATTCGCCGTCAGTGGGCTGTGGAACCGGAATATTATGGTTCTTCAAGTCTCGGATGTCGTCTCGCTGACGGATCGGTCACGATTGTTTGCTGGTTCTGCCGATTCTTTACATGGGATCGCTTTTCTTATTGAGGAACATTTGTTTTATCAAAAGTCTAATGTTGGTTTCGAGCATAACTAAAGAACTGAGGAGTGATTGGATGTTTTCACTTTAAAATGGCACCTGTAAAATTTATGATGATGTTGTTTGGATGAGTAAATCTTCACGCTACTACATCAATGTGTTTTCCGGTATGGGAGATTTGTTTTATCATCATAAAGATCGACAGTTAACTCACGATTTGAATCAACTTGAGCCATGAAAACAGTTTCAACTGTTACACCACGCTTTTCAAGTTCAATTTTAAGCCATTCCCTGTTAACCTCCGCTTTTGCAAGCGCGTCATCCAATATTTGGCCATCCATAATAACAGTTTGGGACATTTTTTCAGTTGAGACTCTCATATTCACAGTCTTTGGAGTTAAAGGTTGGTTCTCTTTTTTCAAAAGAACACTAAGCTGTCCGTTTGGCTCTAGTATTGCACACTCTACATCAGCTGCTTTAAACACATTATTCTGCCTCAGTAAAGAGTTTAATTCATCTATAGTATAATGTTCCTTTTTTAAATTATCTTCCATGATTTTTCCATCTTTGATAAAAAGCGTTTCTTTACCTGCCGCAAACTCCCGAAATTTTTTGCTTTTTAAAGAAATAACGTCTACTAAATAGGTAATGCCCCCAAACAGTACAATTCCGATAATACCGTGGAGAAGATTTTTCTCAAGGCCCATCATTACTTCAGCCGCAATGCTACCGATTGTAATACCTGATACATATTCAAAAAAGGAAAGTTGTGAAATTTGTTTTTTTCCTGTTAATTTTGTGATTAAAAATAAAATAGCTATAAATACAATGGAACGGATGCAAACATCTAGCCAGGTTATCATTTTGTCACCTCTTATTTATCTCGCTTTTTCTAGCTCTGGTTGAACCGAAAAATTCCCAGGGTGTCTAAATCGAACCCAGTAGGTGTAGTGACTTGTGCATAATTACACATTCTGAATTAATTTGTTCACTTATGATTGCTGTATTGTCAATAATTGGTGGGCTATGTTAGGCTTTTACCGTGACCAAGCTTTTCTTTTATTGTCTGTACATAAGAAGTAAATATGTGAATAAGAACGTAGAAAACAGTAAACTAATTATGATTTCATACCGTAGAAAAAACCTACTCAAATAATCGATTCAAATTTGCTTTTCCTTATCCAAGCGAATCTGAGGCTGTAGAAGTTGTGTTGGCCTGAAGTTTGACAATGTTAGGCGTAATTCGTTGCCAAAAGCTACACTGCGAGAGAAAGCAGAGCGACAACTTTACCTTGGATATATACAGATACCGTATGTCACAATATCCGTAACTGCAGGGACTCCTTTTGTCAGCGTTCCGTTTTATCAAAAGCAATCGCCTTCAAGGCTACTGCTTGTTCAAGGTAACAAGTGCTATTTGTAGGAGTGGGAACAGGGGCTGAGAGCGAACACCTTCCATATGATGATCTTAAAGTGACAGCAGATATGGTTCGTACATTTGCTGCCTTTCCTATTTTTTATCAAATATTTGGGGTGCTACTCGACTAAATATCTAAAAAATCTACAAAATCTCTATTTGTAATATTTTGAATAAATAGTATAATAAATCATAGAGTGAAAACGCTTACAAAAACTTGTTGCACCATTATTTTTTGGGAGTGTGATTTTTGTATGGCTGGAAATCGTGCTGTAGTCTATGTTAAACCAGGAGAAGTAGAAGTAAGGGATATTAGTTATCCGGAATTGGTTCTACGCGATGGCCCTGGAGTGAATCCATTGAACGTTGGCAGAAAGTGTAATCATGGTGTTATTTTGAAGGTTGTAACAACTAACATCTGTGGAAGCGACCAGCATATGGTAAGGGGAAGGACAACAGCACCGAGTGGTTTAGTTTTAGGCCATGAAATCACAGGAGAGGTTATTGAAGTAGGAAGCGATGTTGAATTCATTAGAAAGGGAGACTTAGTTTCCGTTCCTTTTAACATTGCTTGTGGCCGTTGTAGAAGCTGTAAAGAACTGAACACACATGTGTGTGAAAACGTGAATCCGGATCGTGCAGGATCAGCGTATGGATACGTAGATATGGGAGGCTGGGTTGGCGGTCAATCCGAATATGTAATGGTTCCATATGCAGATTTCCAGCTTTTGAAGTTCCCGGATAAAGACCAAGCCATGGAAAAGATTCTTGATTTGACTATGTTGTCTGATATTTTCCCGACAGGTTTTCATGGTGCCTTTTCTGCTGGGGTAAAACCAGGTGCAACGGTTTATATAGCAGGTGCCGGTCCTGTTGGGTTAGCCGCAGCGCATTCAGCCCAGCTATTAGGGGCATCCAGAGTTATTGTAGGTGATCTGGTAGAAGAACGTTTGGCCCAAGCCCGCAGCTTCGGCTGTGAAACAGTGAATTTACGTGAACATGCAAATCTTGGTGAACAAATTGATCAACTATTGGGATCACCTGAAGTTGATTGCGCTGTAGACTGCGTTGGTTTCGAAGCGCATGGGCATGGTGAAGGATCAGGTGAGGCTCCTGCAACCGTATTGAACTCAGTAATGGAAGTCACCAGAGCAGGGGGAAGATTAGGTATTCCTGGACTGTATGTAACTGGAGACCCAGGAGCAGTTGACGATGATGCCAAACACGGCACATTAAAGATCCGCTTGGGATTAGGCTGGGCGAAGGCTCATACATTTGTTACTGGGCAAACACCAGTTATGAAATATCACAGGGATCTAATGAATGCTATTTTAAGTGGCAGGGCGCAAATCGCCAAAGCTGTTAACGCTACATTAATCTCATTGGATGAAGCTCCAAGTGGATATGCGGAGTTTGACCGTGGAGCATCGAAAAAATTTGTCATCGATCCTCATGGCATGGTGAGAAATTAATTTTAAAATATTTTAGTATTAAAGAAGCTGTTCTGAGGGCAGCTTCTTTTTTTGTGCGACGGGCAGTCGTACCTCGTGCAGGAAACCTGCACGGAATGAGTTGTTAAAGGTTGGAGTACGTTATTTCGGTAAACACGACTCCCTAATCCCAGAAAACTTGTTTTCACGAAGGTGAAACGCTTTCCACTAGAGTGCTGATACAACTAGTTAAGATTAATCTAGGGCATCACCGTGAGGAGATGTGGAAAATCGAGAGACCGCATACCCAAATGCAAAAAGTATGAAGCACGGCGGCAGGATAAGTTGGCGACTATGCGAATATAATGGGAAGTCCTCTACGAATAGTAGTGGTTTTCTGCCCCATGAATCAGCCGGGTAGAAAACCACTTATCAAGTGATGGTGCTGGGCATGTTTAGAAGGAAAGTACGGTGACCCCGTGAGATCTCCTTTCTGACCGCAAGGACATCGCATCTATAAGAGTAATTCGAAGTCATGGATGTGGATGGAGAAGTTTTTTGTTCAACTATGATTTCGAACAGCATTTAGGTTATTTGATAATTATCTGTATATGGCCACACAAAAGTGCCACCTCTGCCATTTTTCAGTGCCACATCGGACAGATTCCAGTGCCACCTCTGCCATAGAGAGAGCCACCCATGAAAGCTCTAACGGACAAGACGTGCACTTTACTTGGAGAGGCGGGCATGATAGCCTAGTTGGCTCAGCCAGCCCTCATGGATGCTGGCTTTTTGGCTGGGGATCCATGCCCGTAGAGGCTCCATGTAAAGTGACAATCTGTCATCAATGACTATTTGCAGAACCCCTTATATTGGTGGCTCTGCCGTTGGCACTAGTGGCACTCAACTTTGGCATAAGTGGCACAAAGTCATGGCAATATACATTATCTTCATTCTTTTGGAGTCGGACCAAAATTCGGCTTCTTTTTATGACCCTTTTCTATCCTCCAAATAATGCGGTTTATATCGGTATTTATTCTCTTCCTGTAAACCTTAATACTTTCCAACCATTAGCCTTTAAATATTCGAAATTACATTCCCAAAGATGAAAAAAGCTGAGTGTCATTTGGAAAGCGAGCGGTTAAGGAATTGTTTGTTCTTTTGAATTACGTTGCCGAACACAATGATGTTCATGCATGATAGTGAGGATGAAATAAACGCTACTATGGCATTAAGGTATAGCAAAATCAAGTGGATAGAATATACTGAACAAATAAATCATAATAACGATCGTAAATTTGCCTGACAAACCGCTAAAGCAAAATGACCAAAAATTTGCCAAATGACAGATACTTTGTTCATAACAGGTTGCAACCAGTTTTCGTGTCTGCTCGGTGAAGAAAAAGGAGGAAACAAATGATGTGTCAGGGTTGTAATAATGTCACTAGAACATTAAGTGACAAATTCGTATTTATCCTCTCAGAAACACTATTGGAAGAATGTAATGGTCTTGGTGCTGGTGTGCTTTTTACCGCGGAATTTGATGGAGGAATTGCATATAAGGTGACATGGGATCAGAAGGTGGAGGGTGTAGAACATGAGCACTCCATCTATACTTACCGTCAGATTCAACAAGCAATTCATGCAGGAAAATTTATCGTCATAAATAATATTGCATAATTAAAATGACAGTATTTTGTTAATTGAGGCCAGGAAGTTAGTTCTGAAAAACACACAGACTGATGGTCATGGATTTAAAAGGGTAATGGTTTTCAGGCGGTGGAAAGAACGAAAAGTAGGCCAGCACGAAAGCGTGCTAGCTTACTTTTTCAGCCTATTTACATTTGAAAGCTCGTCACTAAAAGGGGAATGGCAAAGAGAAATAATCATTTATTAGTTTACATAATATAAATTCTAGGAAGTTCTATATATGAAATCACCAAGTGTCTCATAAGTTGAGTAAACTTAAGATAGTGAGATAAAATTAAAATTGTCGCATTTCTGGAATGAATTTTTTCCTTTTCCTATAACAAACGTTCTTATTTGCTCAGCAACCATTATTTAAAGAAATTTTATTATGGCAGTTGTTTTAACTATCTCATTTGTAGATTTACTCACATTTCGATCGATCTCGTTTGCGATTCAGGTACAGTTTTCTTTTTATACAATTTTGCTGAGTATATCTTCATAAATTCTCCTGTGACAGTTTACTTAATCCTTATCATTATAGATTTGTTAACATAATATTATTATGCGCTTACTTTTTGTTTCGCCAATTTCTGCTTGTATTTCAGGAATGTTTGGCTCCGGCCACTTTTGAATTCGTGCTTACTTACCCTGCATCATCTTTTTGTCAGATAACACGCCGGGCTCGCCATTGGACAGGGAAAGATTATTGCTCCCCTCCCCTTTCTGGCTGATTTGCGGCTGATGCGTCATTAATATTGCGGTTGAATTGTTACAAAAACAAACACAGGCTATACCTGTGTTTGGGGAACAACTTGTTTAAAAGCAGCTGTTAAATATTTTCGCGGTGTTCCAAAATAACCGATTTGGTTGAATTCCGGATAGCTCGATTCGAACTGAACATAGATTGGTGAATCGAGCAGCCATGGATAGTAACTGAACAGGGATTTATCACCGAAAATAATTCCTGTTAAAGCAAGATCCAATTCTCGTTTGAAAATCATGTACCGGATCCGGGAATATTTTTCATCGAATTCCCCGCTGTTGATATATACCTTGCCAAGCAGCAGGTATTCACCGTTTCTTGTTATCCACTCGGCCAGGACTTCGTCACGAATATTTGGATTTACCGCATCAAAATCATATACATTCCCGATACTTAAGAACAGTTCTTTAGTCTTGTCAGAAAAGGTAAGAGAATACTTTCTTTTATCGACAGGCTCGAACGCTGTGGCAGGCGGGATATATTTTATCTTTAAATTCTCAGGAAGAAATTTGCTCATCGCAAGACGCTCCTTTCGTCATCGAATCTTTGGACAACGAGGATTCCCCGAGCGGTACGCCATTTCCTCCCCTGCTGTCACAAAGTTTCAACCTGATTTCACAGCCGGCTGTTTCATAACATCATCAGCGATGGTAACCGGCGGATATAGAGCTCATTTATCCCTTTGTTACTATAACCTATGTTCTTGACCCGATTTGCGTTACACTTGCCTATTTGTTCTTTCGGGGCAGCATTTTCTTCAATGTTGCGTCGATTAAATTCCATTTCCCGTTTTCAAAATTCCATGTAGATTGTAAGTAGGCTATTCCATCAGCGTTGTAAGCCCCGCTTACCCGCTGGACACCCTTCAGCCCATATTGATTGCCACTGACCTTTACGGGTTTTAAAGTTCCGTAAGGTAAAACCATTAGTTCAGTAGGTTCATTCAATTTTCCGTTATGGTACAGGCCTATCCTGTCGTAATCCGCTTTTCGGCTGCTCAAGTCGAATGTATAGGCTTCCCCTGTCTCGTCGATTTTCAGGCTTGCTTTATAGCCATCGTCAAACTGGCTTGTTGTAGCCAGAGGTTCTGGCACAGTGAGGTCAGTTACGGTAAAATCTTTAAGTGAATACAAATAAAAATTCGACAATCCTCCGCTTCCGCCAGTAGGAATGTCAACAAACAGGTCTTTGATTTTGTCATGCTTAAGGTCTTTAAAAGTTATTTTAGGCTCGTAGCCACCTTCCAGGTCTATACGATACATTTTCCTGTCAGAAGCGCTGATTTCCAAAAACACTTCTTTTAAGAACAACGCTCCTTCATCAAAAGGAATTCCTTTTAAATAAACAGTATCTTTAAGGCCATCACCGGTTACATCCACCCGTTTTTTGGAAATTGTCTTGATCCCAGGTTTTTGTTCCTGCTCAACTGCATAGACCCCAGTTATGGCTGATGCAGACATGAAGAAGAATGCAGCAATGGCCAACAAAAATTCTTTTTTCATAAAGCTCCCCCTTACATGCAGTATTTTAATTTACGTTGCCCATTTTTGGAAAAAACATGCAAGTATTCACTGCGAATCTGAATTGAGGGCAATGAACAGCTAAAATATAAAAAGATTTGCATTTTGAAAAAGTGAGCAATATTAAAAGATTGATTGACAATGAAAAATTAAATAGCAAGATTCAGAATGAAAATAGTGATATTCATATGTTAAAAAAGAGTTAGGTGGTGAAGATATGAACGAAGATTTTATGTGGGAGGCTGTTGAAAGATGTGATTCAAAATACGATGGCCTGTTCTTCTATGCAGTAAAAACGACCAACATCTTTTGCAGGCCATCTTGTAAATCAAGAACTCCTGATCGGAAAAATGTCTTGTTCTTCAAAATGTCCAGAGAGGCTATCAATCACGGTTTTCGTCCTTGCAAACGATGCCGGCCGGATTTGCACGAGCTTCCAGACGAAAGAGAGGTTGTAGCTGGAGCGCGCGACATTATAGAAAAGGAGTACTCCTCACCTATTACCCTGGAGAAGCTGTCAAAGGAAGTCGGCATGAGCAAATATTATCTCCAACGAACATTTAAAGAAAAAGTTGGATTAACTCCTAATCAGTATATAGCCAGGATGCGGCTGACAAAGTCCAAGGAATTATTAAAAGAGTCGTCGTTATCGATTTTGCAAATTGCCTATGAGGTCGGGTATCGAAGTTCATCCCACTTCAACGTCATGTTTCGTCAACATTATGGCTGTTCACCAACTGACTACCGGAAAATCTGCCACAGAGAAAACATATAGGTTCTTACTACCGGAATCCAGCCTTGCCATATCATCGTTTGTGCGATATTGAGGGCAGTTTCTTGCATAAATCGTTTTGTGGTGGCATGATTACCTGGCTGACAGAATTTTTACGGAAGTTTTTCAAGGATGGGCATTAACAAGCAAAAAAATATAACGGGGGCCGTTTCAGTATCATGAAAATAACAGATCAGGGTAACAAGGTCCTAATCCAGGCAGATGATATTAACTTTAAAGAATACCTCATTTATTTGGACCGAAACCCTAATGAAATTCTTCATCATATTAAGGACAGGACTATATCAAAAGTTGCAATGCTGAATCATGAACCGGTCATTTTCCAAGTCCAGCAGGACAGCAATGGTCTGGCTGTTTCTTTTCCTCGCATTGTGCCTAGTGTTGAAGCACGGAATGCAACCGCCCTCTATACCGTTGAATGGCTGGACCTCGACCGTAATCTTGAGCCTTTTTATGATATGGCACGTACAGACCCAATCCTTCAGCATGTCGTCGAGCGGTTTAAAGGGCATCGGCTTGTTGGCGTGCCCGATTTATTCGAGGCGCTCTGCTGGGCAATCATGGGCCAGCAGGTCAGCCTGCATGTTGCCTATTTGTTGAAAAAACGTTTTGTTGAGACCTTTGGGCAGTCAGTGGCATTTGAAGGAACACTTTATTGGTTATTCCCAACATTCGAACACATTGCCAAATTAACAGTACATGACCTCACCTCTCTTAAATTCACACAGAAAAAGGCCGAGTATATTATTGGTATCGCCCAGCGAATGGCATACGGGCAATTATCCAAAGAATCTTTATTACAGCGCGGCAATATAGGAGAAATGGAGAAATACTTAACGGAAATCAGGGGAATAGGAAACTGGACAGCCAACTATGTCATGATGAGGTGCCTCCGGCAGCAAGATGCATTTCCACTGGCAGATGCCGGATTGCACAACGCTCTAAAAAGAATACTCCACCTGGAGAAAAAACCTGGTTTGGATGAAATCAATGCATGGTCCGGCAATTGGTCCGGATGGAAAGCTTACGCAACTTTTTATTTATGGAGGTCGTTATTGTAATGATATACACAGGTTATTACAAATCACCGATCGGGCTGATCGAAATTGAAGCATCAGACCGGGGTTTATTATCTTTGTTGTTCACTTCCAATCCCCGGCAGGATGACTCAAACGATCATCCCATCATCAATCAGGCAATCATGCAATTAGATGAATACTTTAAAGGAAGCCGCACGGATTTCTCCCTTCAACTTGAAACACATGGAACGGATTTTCAAAAACAAGTCTGGCAGACACTAAAAGGGATTCCTTTTGCACAGACCTATTCTTACAGTGAAATTGCGGCTATGCTGGGAAAAGAAAAGGCAGTGAGGGCGGTCGGCAATGCGAATAGCAAAAACAAGATTTTCATTGTGATTCCCTGTCACCGCGTGCTTGGGTCCAAAGGACAGCTGACAGGCTATACGGGAGAATTATGGCGCAAAGAGTGGCTTTTAAACCATGAGAAAAATATTGCAAATTCCCCTATAGGTGAGGTGTTAAGCAGCACATCAAAGTAGCATCTTCCAATGATGTTACTTTGAAATAACAAATGGCGCTGGGGATTGGTAGTTTCGCTTAATCGGGCTCGATATTCGCGTAAGTAATTGTTTTTTCGCTTAATTAGTTGCTTCTTCGCTTAATTCATGCCCGTTTTCGCTTAATTAATAGTGCCTGGGTTGATTCACGTGTGGTGATTAACAAAAAATGTAAGTTTTTATGTTTATTCCGGAAAGAATGTCCTCTATTAAGATTTTGTAAGCAAAAACCCCGATCAACCATGGTGGTGATCGGGGTTTTGTTCTGTCCGTGCATAAAGCTGCACTAGCCATTGTTCTGCCTCTTGATGAAGCCCAATGTTTTGAACATCATGAACCATTGTTCGCTGGTTCAGTTGGATCAGCTAGTTTCTCGACTGTCCACAAACCAGTAATCTTTCCGGTTTCACTTTCATCTACAAGGAAGGAGCCGTTTGAGTAACGGTCGCTAAATCTCAGCTCTGCTGCCGGGAAGGATACCGCCTGGGCCTTTTCGGTTTGGACAAATACCAGGTCTTCCCCTTTGACTACTTCAAAGCCGGTCACGCGGTGCGGATTTGATTTCAGCTCCCTTAGCATGACAACACCCCGCTTGGCCCGGGATGATTTCTCGAATTCGGAGAGCTTCATCCTCTTGGCTGCACCACGCTGGGTTGTGATAATCACAGACTGCTTTACTGGATCGTCGATTACTTTCCCGCCGATCACGAAGTCTCCCTCTTTCAGGTTCATCCCTTTGACACCAGCGGCTCTTATGCCAATCGGTGCAGCCTCCTCTTCATTGAACCAGAGTGCATACCCAAGATTGCTGGCCATAATGATGTCTTTTGTGCCATCTGTCACATGAACGTCGACGACCTCGTCACCACTTTTGACATTGATTGCAGTCAAAGCCTTGGAGTAACGCTGCGCTTTGTATTGTCTTAATTCGGTTTTCTTGACCATGCCGTTCTTTGTCACAAACAGGAGATAGGCATCCTGTTCAAAATCTGTCACAGGAACCGCTTTTATGATTTGCTCATCCCGCTCAATCGGCACAAGGTTGGCGACATGCTGGCCAAGATCCTTCCAGCGGATGTCAGGAAGCTCATGCACTGGCAGATATAAATAATTTCCTTTGCTGGTGAACAGCAGCAGCACATTCGTTGTGTTCATATTAAGCTGCGCCTGGAGCCGGTCGGTATCCTTCATCGCAAAGTCCAGGCCGTTTGAGGCGGCAAACGAACGCTGGCTGGTCCGCTTCACGTATCCATCCTTTGTCACAGTGACGATGACATCTTCGTTGCCGACAAGCACTTCAAGATTTATTTTGATCTCCTCGATCTCAGCCTCGATTTTGGTCCGGCGTCCGTCTGCAAATCGCTTACGGACGTCCTTCAATTCTTTTTTAATGACAGAAAATAATTTTTTCTCACTGTCGAGTATCGCTGCCAGTTCGTCAATTTTCTTTGCAAGCTCCTCAGATTCGGCCCTGAGGGCAGTGATATCGGTATTTGTCAATCGATAAAGCTGCAAAGAAACAATCGCTTCAGCCTGTGGTTCTGTGAACGCGAATTCCTTGATCAAATTATCTTTCGCGTCACGCTTGTCCTTTGAAGCCCTGATCGTGGCGATGACCTGATCGAGAATCGACAGTGCCTTCATCAATCCTTCGACGATATGCTGCCTTTCTCTCGCTTTTTGCAGATCATACTGTGAACGCTTGGTCACGACTTCCTTCTGGTGCTCGATGTATGCGTCCAGAAGCTCAGCAAGTCCCATCAGTTTGGGCCGCTTTTTATGGATGGCCACCATATTAAAGTTATAAGTCACCTGCAGGTCGCTGTTTTTATAAAGATAATTCAGCACTCCAGCGGCATCGGCATCTTTTTTAAGCTCTACCACAATACGAAGGCCCGTACGGTCCGTTTCATCCCTGACTTCGGCGATTCCTTCCACTTTACGGTCGAGGCGGAATTCATCAATTCTTTTTACCAGGTTTGCTTTGTTTACTTCATAAGGGATTTCCGTTACAACAATTTGCTGTTTGCTGCCCCGGATATCTTCAATTTCGGCTTTGCCGCGGATGATGATTTTGCCTTTGCCTGTCTGGTAGGCTTTAAGGATTCCATCAACCCCCTGGATGATCCCGCCAGTAGGGAAATCAGGTCCCTTAATGACTGTCATCAAGTCTTCAATCGTACATTCAGGCTTGTCCATTCGCATGATGACACCGTCAATCACTTCCTCCAGTGAATGGGGCGGGATATCGGTCGCGTACCCTGCAGATATTCCTGTAGAACCATTGACGAGCAGGTTCGGAAACATGGCCGGCAGTACAGTTGGCTCCTTGGAGGTGTCATCGAAATTCGGTATGAAATCAACCGTTTTCTTGTCAATGTCCCTTAACAGCTCCGATGATATCGCAGACAGCCTGGCCTCCGTGTAACGCATTGCCGCCGGCGGGTCACCATCGATGCTTCCGTTGTTTCCGTGCATTTCGACGAGCAGGTTGCGGACCTTCCACTCCTGGCTCATCCGCACCATCGCATCATAAACAGAGCTGTCGCCGTGCGGGTGGTAGTTACCGATTACGTTTCCGACGGTTTTCGCAGATTTCCTGAATCCTTTTTCGTGCGTGTTACCTTCAACATGCATTGCGTAAAGAATCCTGCGCTGCACCGGTTTCAGTCCGTCCCTTGCATCAGGCAGCGCACGTTCCTGGATAATGTATTTACTATAACGCCCAAACCGGTCTCCTAGTACATCTTCTAAAGGGAGGTCACGAAATTGCTCTACTGAGCTCATAGGTCAGTTACCTCCTCTGTCACAAAAATATTTTCATTTTCGAGAATATTGCCTTCCTCTTCAAGCCCAAAGGCCACATTTGATTCAATCCACTTGCGCCGGGGCTCTACTTTATCGCCCATCAGCGTGGTAACCCTTCGTTCAGCGCGCGCAGTATCATCAATCCGGACGCGGATCAATGTCCGGGTGTCAGGATTCATCGTTGTTTCCCAGAGCTGGTCGGCATTCATTTCGCCAAGACCTTTATAGCGCTGGATCATATAGCCCTTTCCCACTTTCTTGATTGCTGCCTGGAGTTCTTCGTCACTCCAGGAATACTCGATTACTTCTTTCTTTCCACTGCCTTTGCTGACTTTATAAAGCGGAGGCAAGGCAATGAAAACTTTGCCGGCTTCCACCAGCGGCTTCATGTAGCGGTAAAAGAAGGTCAACAGCAGTACCTGGATATGGGCTCCGTCTGTATCGGCATCGGTCATGATCACAATTTTATCGTAATTTACGTCTTCAAGACTGAAGTCGGTGCCTACCCCTGCTCCAATCGCATGGATAATCGTATTGATCTCTTCGTTTTTAAAAATGTCCTGAAGTTTGGCTTTCTCCGTATTGATGACTTTTCCACGCAAAGGAAGGACGGCCTGGAATTTGCGGTCGCGCCCCTGCTTCGCGGATCCTCCGGCGGAATCACCCTCAACGAGATACAATTCATTTTTAGAAGGATTTTTTGACTGGGCTGGAGTAAGCTTTCCTGAAAGCATGGCATCAGAGCGTTTTTTCTTTTTGCCGCTGCGCGCATCCTCGCGTGCTTTTCGGGCTGCTTCCCGCGCCTGGTAGGCTTTGATTGCTTTACGAATTAACAGGGAGCTGATATCAGGGTTTTCTTCCAAAAAGTAAGATAGTTGTTCAGATACGACCGAATCCACGGCGGAGCGGGCTTCACTCGTTCCTAGCTTTCCTTTTGTCTGGCCCTCGAATTGAAGCAGCTCTTCAGGAATCCGGACCGATACGATACCGGCTAGCCCTTCACGAATGTCAGCCCCTTCAGGATTTTTGTCCTTTTCTTTTAACAAGCCGACTTTCCTGGCATATTCATTGAACACCCTTGTCATCGCCGTTTTAGCACCGGCTTCATGTGTTCCTCCGTCCTTGGTGCGCACATTATTGACAAAAGAAAGGACGTTTTCGGAGTATCCGTCATTAAATTGGAAAGCAAAATCAACTTCAATGCCCCCAAATGCAGACTCGAAGCTGACAACAGGGTGCAACACATCTTTTTCTTCATTTAAATACTCAACAAACGCCTGGATTCCCGTCTCAAAGTGGAAAACATCCTTCACATTATGGCGTTCATCGATGATTTCGATTTTTAGTCCTTTTAGAAGGAATGCCGATTCCCGCAGGCGTTCTGACAGCGTGTCATAGTTGTAAGTGAGTGTGGAGAAAATCTCCGGATCCGGTTTGAAATGGATCGTCGTCCCAGTCTGGTTTGTTTTTCCGGTTTTCTCAAGAGTGGTAACCGGCTTCCCGCCGTTTGCGAACCGCTGCTCATATATGAAACCGTCCCTTTTTATCGTTACAACAAGCCACTCTGAAAGGGCGTTCACCACCGAAGCACCTACGCCATGGAGCCCTCCGCTCGTTTTATACCCACCCTGCCCGAATTTTCCCCCGGCATGGAGCACAGTAAGAATGACTTCAGGCGTAGGTTTTCCGAGCTTATGCATTCCGGTCGGCATGCCCCGCCCTTTATCCTGGACGCTGATCGAATTGTCCTTGTGTATTTTAACAATGATATGGTTGCCGAATCCTCCAAGAGCCTCGTCCACCGAGTTGTCAACGATCTCATAAACAAGGTGGTGAAGGCCTCTAGTATCAGTGCTGCCTATATACATCCCCGGCCTTTTACGGACCGCTTCAAGGCCCTCGAGGACCTGGATGGCATCATCGTTGTAATCAAAAGCTTGCAGATTTCGTGCCACAATAATACCCCTTTCATAACTAACAGACGAGCATTGACATTTTTATCTATGTTGTCAATGATTTGTTTAACTATTCGTTTCAAGGACATATGAATCCTTTAAAAAAACAACAATTAAATGAATGGAACGTTTGTTCTCGCAGTATATTTTACCACATCTTGAAAAGACGTCTATGCTTAATTGTAGCGATTTATAAAGATTTGGCAAATTGATTTTCTAAATTTGTAATAAATCGTAACGATTTTGGGTACGATTTTTCGGGATTCTCCAGTGGATATGTTATTTTTTGCCGCAATAAGGATTCCAGACATTCCCTTCGTTAAATTCCCCCCTGCTTTTGCAAGCTAATGACAAGAAGAACATAACGGGGTGGAAACATGGGAAAAAACAGAGCTTATTTACTTGCGGGTGTGCTCGTTATACTGGTTATTGCCGCGTCGTCACTCCTTTTCAAGGAAGAAGACGCGGGGGAAGACTGGGAGAGTGGCGCGACAGTCCAATCAGGTGAGCAAATCGCCAGGCTACAAAACAATTCAGGGAACCTGGTAAATATGAGCGTCAATAACATACAGAATGGAGAAAATATTAAAAACAGATTAAACCAAAATCCAGAAATCAAGGCCATTTACCATAACAAAAGAGATGCAAGCCACTATTATGACCATGAAGCGGCAGTCGATTTTATCGAAGAGCCGACTTCTGACGAATTGGATGACATAACAAACGACATTAACGGAAAAGTGGTCAAACGCCTGAATTCGACATATATTTTCCGGTCCGAAAGCCTTGATACTCCCGCCCTGCTTGATTATTTTAACACAAGGCCGAATGTCGAGTTTGCTGAAGCTAACTTTATTCTTATGCAAAATGATATAAAGATGCCCAATGACGTGTATTACAGGGAAAAATATCAGTGGAACCTGCCTGCCATCGAAACCGAAAAGGGCTGGAACATATCCAGGGGCAACAAGCGTATTGAAATCGCGATTGTGGACACTGGGGTTGACCTGGATCACCCCGATTTAAAAAACAGGCTTGTAAAAGGATATAATGTCCTGGAAAACAACAGTCATCCGGATGATGATAATGGCCATGGTACCCATGTTGCAGGAATTATTGCCTCTGAAACGAATAACAAGGAGGGAATCGCCGGAATTACCTGGTTTAATAAGATTATGCCTATTAAAGCAATGGGTGCAGAAGGATATGGGAGCACATTTGACATCGCCAGGGGATTGTTCTGGGCGGTAGACCATGGAGCTGACGTCATCAACCTCAGCCTTGGCAATTACCAGCGTTCGGAGGTTCTTGAGGAAGCTATCCGGTATGCTTATAAACACAATGTGGTATTGGTGGCGGCTGCAGGGAATGACAATTCAAGCCAGCCAACATATCCTGCTTCTTATCCGGAAGTGCTTAGTGTCTCAGCGCTTAATTTTGACGGCAAAAGGGCAGACTTTTCCAACTACGGCGATTATATCGATGTCGCGGCTCCAGGTGTTTATATTCCAAGCACTTATTTCAAAAAACAGTATGCTGCCCTCTCTGGGACTTCAATGGCGGCGCCTCATGTTGCTGGCCTGGCCGGCCTGATCCTGTCAGCAAATTCCGAGCTTTCAAACAGAGAAGTGATGAAAATCATCAAAAACTCTGCAATTGACATGGGCGGCCGTGGACCAGACAATGATTTCGGGTCTGGGCTGATCGATGTCAACAACTCGTTAAAATCAGCAGAAGACAGCAAATCCCGGCGACAAAAATTCAGGGAAAGGCTGCGGGATTTATTTCAGTAAAAAAAGCGCTCTTCCGGAGTTGAAGGAAGAGCGCTTTGGTTTTGCCTATAAAACCTCATAGGAATCTTCTTTGACGTCAGCCAGCAGTGGTGTCAAGCTTTGTTCCGCAAAGAGATGGAGCTCATGCATCGCCCTGGTGCAAGCAGTATAAAACAGCTTTCGTTCGCTTTCCTTTGAATACCGGGATGAATCAAAAATGAGGACAGCATCAAATTCGATTCCTTTTGCAAGATAAGCGGGAATCACCGTAATTCCGCTTTCATAGTTAAGGGTCCCTTTTTCGATCAGACGTGCGTCAAATTCCCTTTTTATTGCTTCATAAGCCTTTTTGCTTTCTTCTGCCGTTTTGCAGATGACCGCGATCGTATTGTGGCCTGTGATTTGGAGAAGCTTGATGCGGCGGCTCACATTAGCGATTAAATCAGCCCGATTTTCAGAAACTGCAATCGTTGGTTTGCTGCCACTTCTGTTAAACGGTTCTATTTGCTCGCCACCCTGGATCAGCTGCCTCGTAAATTCTACAATTGGCTTTGTAGAGCGATATGTTTTCGTTAGAATATACGTTTCCTTATCATCATAATCGAGCCCTTCACCGGATAAAATCGACTCCGATCCAGCCGGGCCTGAATAAATAGCCTGGTTCAAGTCGCCAAGAAGAGTCATTTTGCTATACGGAAAAAGCATCCTGATGAACGCGAATTGAAATGGAGTATAATCCTGGGCCTCGTCGATGAACACATGGCGGATCGCTGTATTCGATTTTCTCCCTTCTATCAAATCCTGCATATAAATCAATGGAGTCGCATCTTCGTAAGGTAGCAGACCTTCGATTAAATTTTTTATAGTAAGGGTTCCAATTTCCTGCCATTTCTCGGGAAGCATTTTGTCAGTTATTTCAAATACCCTGAGATAGGTTGATTTTATGTCAAGGAAATGCAATTTTTTCACAGAGGAAATGAGTGGCTTGAATCGTTTATTGACAACCATTTCAGCCAGAATTCGCTGTTCCCTGTCAAAATCGTCAAACGTGTCCTGGCTAAACCTGTTTTTCTCGAGAAGGTGATTGAAAGCCTCCATATACTCTTCTTTTTCCAACAGCTGGATCTCATTTTCGACCCATTCCTTCGTCCTTTCCTGCTTTGCCAGCTTCCTCAATTCCTTTAAAAGCCACTCTTTCACCAGCTGAATCCGGTTGGGAATCGAAATATCAGCATTCAGAGAGTAAAAGTATGTTGACAGTTCTTCTTTGCTGACCAGCACCCGCTTCCTGAATCTAATATCTTTAAACATCAGGCCCTCCACGGACAAATGCCCGACGTATTGATCAATCAGTTTTTTAAATTCGAGGGAGGTCTTGAACCGGATACTTTCAATTCTTGTTTCATAGTTTTCATCTACTGTGTCAGCAAGCAGGTATTCCATTTGGCTGAACGGATCCTCGACATCGTAATCGCTGCCGAGACGAGAATTCAGGAACTCCTGAAAGGTAGCCTGCTGCATATTTTCTTCACCCAGCTCCGGCAGGACTGTGGCTACGTAACTGTTGAAAAGCGGATTAGGAGAGAAAAGCATGATATTTTCGGACTTAATGATGTTCCGGTACCTGTACAGCAAATATGCGACCCGCTGCATTGCAGCAGAGGTCTTGCCGCTTCCGGCAACGCCATGGACAACGACCAGCTGGTTCTTTTCGTTCCTGATGATCTGGTTCTGTTCCCTCTGGATCGTCGCTACAATCGATTTCATTTGGGCATCTGCATTGTTGCCGAGCACTTCCTGTAGCATTTCATCACGGATTGTAACACCTGTATCAAACATCGCTTTAATATTGGAGTTGCGAATCACGAATTGCCTTTTTAAAGCCATCTCGCCCTTAATTGTTTCAGTCCGGGTTTCATACTGTGCCGGCCCTGGTCCATAATCGTAATACATGCTGGAAATCGGGGCGCGCCAGTCATAAATGAGGAAATTTTCATCAGATTCGTCCATGAAAGATGAGATGCCCAGATAAATCATTTCCGCTGATGCTTGCCCTTCTTCCGCGAAGTCAATCCTTCCAAAGTAGGGTGCATTCCGAAGCCTGTCAAGTGTCCGCAGCTGTTTATCGATCTGGGTATGGGTGCGTTCCCTCTCTGAAAGCAATTCTGCCTGTTGTTTCATGCTGGCAAATGTTTCGATAACATCGTCCAGTTCCTCCAGGTTCACAGTGACATCTTCCCAGAATGTTTTTCTGAGGTGGAGCGTATCCGATCCTACTTTGCTGGCATACTTCTGCAGTCTTTGCTGTTTTCTTCCGATTTCGTTTACAATGGCATTGACCCTTTGCTGTTCCTGTTGAAGCTCATTATTGGTTGTTTCACCCATCAAGACCACTCCCAAGAAAAAATAAGTCATCGTATTTGACATTTGCATACATATATGATAATGTTATTATAGGTAATTATATATGTATGCATTTTTCGATCAAAAAAATGCACAGACTATGTCTCATAGTACCACGCACTTGCCTGACAATCAAGTGTATTTTTTATGCCCAAAATCGGCCTCCATGCTGCCTTTCAATCATATCTTCTCCTTTTCTAATATTTTACAAAAAAAACGCGGGAGCGAATATCCCGCGGTACATGTTATTTCGTCAACGCATGCTCTACCTTTATGCAGCGGTCCATGATGACTGTATAACCCTTTTCTTTTAAAAATTCGTATGCCTCTTCGTTGGCGAGACCCAGCTGGGCCCAGAATACATCCGCATCGATTTCAGCAAATTCTTTTGCGACACCTGGCAAATATTCGGATCGGCGGAATACGTTGACAATGTCGATATGTCCCTCGATTTCTTTAAGTGATGCGGCAGATTTTACACCAAGGATTTCATCAGCTGTCGGATTGACCGGTATAATTTCATACCCTGCATCCTGCATTGCTTTTGAAACCATATAGGAAGTACGCTCCGGATTATCGCTCAATCCTACAACAGCAATCCTTTTTGCTTTTTTTAATATTTTCCCGATCTCTTCCCTGCTTGGATTTTCAATTGCCATAAAAACCACTCCTCAAGATAAGGTGCTTTCATCCCTATTTTACCCTATGAATATGATTTGAGGCAGAAATATGCCTGTTTGTTAGTCTGACTTGTATATGGGGCGGGTTTTCGAAAAAAACGACAACCATCTGGATTTTTTTCCTGATGGCTATTTTTTGGTCACTGTGCTTCCATCCGGTACCTGGAGGGCAACCCATGCGGACTGGTCAGCAAAATAACGGGACCATGTTGCAATCCCTGCCAGCTCATAGACTTGTGCCAGCTCTGCCCTTTTTTGTAAGGAAAGCTCGTCTTCAAGCCATATCTTATAGGTCACATTCTCATTTTCAACAAAGAGCTCAGCATAATTCTGGCCGCTTTCTGTATCGTACACTGGCTTTATTTTGTTGTCAGACAGCCATTTTTTTGCTTTTTCCATAGCCATTGCTTCAGAAGTCACTTGCATGCTGCCATCTTGCGCCTGCTGCTCCTTCCACAGTCTTGCAAACAGCGGCACGCCAAGGATTAACCGTTCATTTGGGACAACTTTAAGCAGCTCGGCAAGGTTTTCTTCGACCCATGGAAGGCTTGATACGCTTCCGGCCACCTGTGAAGTCCCCCAATGCTCATCGTAGGCCATCACTATCAAATAATCGACAACCTCGGCAAGCTTTTCACGCTCATAAAAGGCGGACCAATTGCCGCTGCTCGACATAAATGTAATATCCATGGAAACAATCAAGCCTGCTTGATGAAAATACGGAGTAGCCTCTCTCACAAATTGGGTGACTAGTGGCCCATCCTCTTTGTTTACATTTTCTATATCCAGGTTTATGCCGTCAAGATGGAACATTTCGCTGTAATGAAGCAGTTGCCGGATGATCTTTTGCCTTGTTTCATAGTCCTTGAATGCTTCATGGGTCATGACAGGGTCAAACGAATTGCTGAACAGGCCCCAAATCTGGTATCCCCGCTGCTTTGCCCATTGCACATACTCAGGAGAGCCCATATTTTTTACATTCCCATCAGAAGATGATAAATGGAACCATGTTGGTGAAACGACATTCACCCCCGGCATCTCCGGCAATGTTCCAGGATCCGGGTTCTTTGTGTACACTGCCTCCCATGTTAAATGGATGGGTCCTTTTATTTTCGGGAGAGTTATGCTGTTTTGTGCATGTTTGATAGAAATTTTAGTTGAATCACCATGTTGGATTAATTCCTTCTCCATATACCCGGCAACACCGTCTTTCCTCCTGATAAAATAGTAGTCTTCTTTTTCGCCTTCTATAAAGATAGTTTCATTGTTTTTAAGCTGGGCAGTGTAAGATGATTGAAGGCTGGGGCTCTTACGGAGCCTGAGTTTTTCTTTATTTATGTCTTTTGGCGTGATTTTCCCGGACTGAAGCTGTTCCCCGTCGCGGTTGATCCAGACGGCATTCGTTCCTTCTATAATTTCATACTGGATCGGATAAAAGCTTAAAATGGGATCAAGCGCCACATACAGGCTGCCATCCTTCGCCTTTAAAGGCGGAACCTGTAATTGTACCGGATTTTGATTAACGAAATAGGTCAAAGAATCGGTTGGCATCTGCACCACTTTGTCAGAAGTGGTAATAATGAGGGAGTTTGACTTGTTGTCAAAAAATATTGTTTCATCCAGCTTTGTCATGAAATTAAGTGGAACATACACCGAATTGCCCTCGATAACAGCGTTTCCGGCCTGTTTGCCCTTGTAGATAACCGGATTTTCTCCTTTAAAGTAATTCTCTTTCACTGATGAAGCAAATGGATAGAAAACAATCAAAATACTAATTATGATTAATAGAAAAGTGGCTGATAAGCCAGCTAAAATAAACCTTCTTTGGACCACCCTGTTTCTTTTATCAACAACTTGAACCATCGTTTTTCCCCCTTGAAACTATCGTACTCAAACCCGCTGTCAAAGAGAAGGAAAACTTTTTAATATTTATGACGATGTTTTATCTGTCAAAGTTGCAGAAAAAGTAGATTTGATCAGTCGATGAAGGCATCCTAAAAAAGCAGTAATCCCCCGCTTGCTCCAAGCAGCGCGATCAGCCATGGCGGGAGTTTCCAAAAATGAATGAGCCCGAACAAGACTGCACCAAATGCAAAGTCGGCCGGGCTGCGGACGGTGCTGGTAAAAATCGGGTCATATAGGGCGGCCAGCAGTATTCCAACAACTGAAGCATTGACTCCGGCCAGAGCCCGTTGTACAGAGCCCTTCTGCCTTAACATCCCCCAAAAAGGAAGGGCTGCCATGATCAACAGGAAGCCGGGCAGGAATATCCCGGCCGTAGCAATTATGGCCCCCTTCCACCCTCCAATAACCATCCCGAGATATGAAGCAAAAGTGAACAGCGGCCCTGGTACAGCCTGGGCAGCCCCGTATCCCGCAAGGAAAGCCTCTTCACTGATCAGGCCCTCGGGAACAAGCTCCCGCTCCAGCAATGGCAGGACAACATGCCCGCCCCCAAACACAAGTGCCCCGCTCCTGTAAAAGCTGTCAAAAAGGGTTATTTCTATCATGTTGCCTGTCTTTCCGGCAAAAGGAAGTATTAAAAAAATGGCTAAAAACAAACCAAGTGCAAGCAAACCTGATTTCTGTTTTATTGGAACTGCTATTTTGACTGGCACTGGGCCAGCATTTCTTTTTAAAAACATCAAGCCAGCAATGCCAGCGATAATAATTACCAGGATTTGTGTCAAATTCGTTTGCCATAACAGTACAGCTGATGCTGAGGCGACTGCGATGGATGCAGTTGCTCTTTCTGACGCAAGATTTTTACCCATCCCAAGGACGGCCTGCAGCACCACCACTACCGCAACAATTTTCAATCCATGAAGCCAGCCGCTGCCTGCAAAATGAAATTCGTTTATAAATAAAGCAAACACAGTCAACGCAACGGCCGAGGGCAGGGTGAATCCGGCAAAAGATATGAGACCCCCGATAATCCCTCCTCGCATAATCCCGATCCCCATTCCAACCTGGCTGCTTGCAGGTCCGGGCAGGAACTGGCATAAAGCTACTAAATCACTGTATGTCCGTTCATCGACCCATTTTCTTTTCTGCACATACTCATTGTGAAAATAGCCAAGGTGGGCAACAGGGCCTCCAAATGAAGTCAAGCCGAGCTTCAATGAAACAAGGAATATCTGGGCCAGCAGTGAACGGCGATTATATTTATCAGCCAATGAAGAGCCCCCTATTTTTTACGTTTCTTTTCATTTTAGCAAATAGCCTATGTTGTTTGCATATTAAAATACAGTAAAGGATAAACAACGCCTGGCCTACTGGCCTGTCAAAAGGTTGTAAACTGGAAAATATTTTGCAGCCAATAACCAATATATTTTATCGGTGTCAGTGTGTTTTGATTTTCCTTGTAGTGTACAGTGAATTTGCCGCCCTTATTGTTCCATAGCCGGGTAAAATACTGACCTACATCCTGCATGACAGGTGCAGTTGAAGGGCCCCATATTTTTACATCGGTCTCAAGATTGTAATCGTCCAGATTCCGTCTTGTGAAGTTCGCTGATCCGCCAATTACTACGTCCTCGTTATCTCTTTGAAAATAAATGAGCTTGGAATGGTATTGTTCCTTGCCTGTGTTATACCAGCGGATGTGAAGGTTATCATTTCCCCGTTCGATTAATTCAGCAGCAACAGGTATATTCGGCAGCCCTGCTTTTTGCGTGCCGAACGCATTAGTATTCGGGTCAAGAATGATATTGACAGTAGCGCCTCTCTGTCCTGCTGCATCCATTGCCTCAATCACGTCACGGTCTGCGAGGTAAAACATCCCAACCCATATGGTATCTCCTTCAGCAGATTTGTCGATTTCTCTCAAAATATGCTTCTGGATCTTCCCTTCTGTAAGTACCTGTACGTTCAGTTCTCCAGTCTTTGGAACCCCTTTTAATGCCGGCAGCCTCCCGCTTTCTGATAAGTCCAGCGCAGCCTGCTCTGACGTTAAAAGATCGCCAATCACAGTACCCCCCATCTCAAAGGCGATATTGGAATTGAACCCGCTTTCGTCATGTGGATTCGCCGAGGATACAATTGCCGTTTTATCAGAAATAAATACCTTCCGGTGGTTTGCTTTTAAATTGAGCAGCTCCAAACAAGCCCTTACAGTGACATCCGGGGCATTTTCAGCAAGCGGATTGGGAAGCCACCCTTTGCCAGACTGCCCAAACCATTGAAAAAAGATTCTCCAAAATCCAGAGTAAATCGGATTGGAATCCCGCAAAGGTTCCAGGTTTGTATAAACTACATTGAAACCTTCTTTTTCAAATCGTTCAAGATGGCTGGTCTTGTGGGAACCATATGTGATATTGATTTCGTCCGTAATGATCCAGACATCCAAATTCTTGTGTTTTTGTTTTTGCGTAATCAATGCGTTGGCAATGGTATCAGTTATTTTAGGGTAGTCTCCGTCTTGCTTGTAGTAAGCATTAAACAGGAACATATCAAGTACGATGAATTTATCTGCTTCCGTTATGGCAGAATTGATCCTTTCAAAAATTTCATGCTCCATTTTTAGCTTGCCATTATCATCCATATAAGTCAGGTCGGAGAGGAAACGGACATGATCGGTGGTATGGACTGTTCCTTCGTACGACAGACCGGGAGGAAGCTCTTTGAGTGCATGAACCATTATGTTGGAACTGACCAATAAAATGAGGAACAACGGAACCATTACTCTTTTTTTCTTTACAACCCTGTTAATGGCTAGCAAACAACTTCCTCCCTTTCGCAGCTTTTACTATATTAATAGACGTTCAAAGCAACTCATAAACCAGGCAGGGAAATTGCCGTGCCTTTCAAGCTTTAGGTTCGACAGATCAAGGCAGAAGAAAATATACGGATTGGCTTCAGGAATTGGGAGAAACTAAAGGATAGCAGAAAGGAGAATTCAGAATGGAATGGAAAATCGATGAAATCATTGAAGGCATGCCCGATTTTACGAGCCATGAAGAAGCGCTCGACTGGTTCACGAATCAATATAAGGACAGGTTTTTATTGCGGACGAGCGATATTATCGAAGGTACACGGGTTTACTTTTATCATTTCGTTAAGGATTTTGAAGTGTATGAACAATATATGGACAGTCTTGCCAATAATGAGGAAATTATCAGCGCGACCCCTTTTCATAGCTACTCAACTATTGAAATCAGCGAGGATGGGCAAATCAGCATCACCATTTAATGGCCAAGGGCAAAGCGTAACGATGCTTTGCCCTCGTTTCCGGCATTTAGTCGATAAGCTTGATCAGCATATGTGACAGCATGTGCCTTTCTTCCTCGGACCCCGCTTTCCACAGCTCTTGCAACAGCTTTTCCTCCCGGTTCTGAGGCTCTACTTTTGCTGCCAGATAGTCCCCCACTTTTTGGGCAGCGTTTGCAAGCTGTTCTTCGCTTAATCCCATTGATTTTCCCATCGAAACTTTAGAGCCAAGATATTCTTTAAATTTTTCAAAGTTTGCCAGAATCTCTTCCTTCTGCCCTGCGCTAATGTTTTCGAGCTTATGGTTTAACTTTTCGGCGGCATTACCATCCAAGGAATTCATATTGTGTTCCATCCTGAATCTGTCCTCCTGTAAATATTTTGGCCGTGCATTCACCCCATTCCCCGTCTGGGTAAAATAAAACATGAACGCCGGCCGACATTTTAGCAAACCTGTATTACCGTGGGAATTTGCTATTATTAACAGGGTATATGCTATAATTCATCATGGAGAATTTATGATTTCATGGTAAAATAAAATGAAAAATGCATGCTCGTTAACAGCAAGTCGATACACCATATTGGACATGTTGGTTGATATACATAATGAGACGAGGATTAGTGGGGCATGCTTTCCATGGATGAGGCATTAATAGTTGGATGAAGGGGAAATCATTATGCTGGATGAAGGACTGGTTGTACTGTTGGCTTATTTGCTCGGATCGATTCCTTCGGGATTGATAGTGGGCAAATTATTTTATGGAAAAGATATTCGTGAACATGGAAGCGGCAATCTCGGGGGAACCAATACGTTCAGGACACTTGGGGTTAAAGCGGGAATTGCGGTGACACTTGCAGATATTCTAAAAGGCACTCTTGCTGCTTGCCTCCCACTGCTGCTCGATGCGGACATGCACAGGCTGCTTGCCGGCATATTTGCGGTGATTGGCCATATGTACCCGGTGTTTGCCGGCTTCCGCGGAGGTAAGGCTGTTGCCACCTCGGGCGGCATACTGCTTGCATATGAACCGCTGTTATTCATATTCATGCTGACATTCTTTTTCATTGGTTTATATACAACAAAATATGTTTCGCTATCTTCGATTCTTACCGCGGTTGCAACATTTATCTATTCCCTGTTCACCAGGGATTTGGCCCTGATTTCAGTGGTATCCGTACTGGCCATCTTTGTTATCTATCGGCACAGGGCAAACCTGAAAAGGATTCGCGATAAAACCGAACCAAAGATCAAATGGTTATAACAAAAAGGCCTCCATCTATTTGGAGGCCTTTATCAATTGAATTCAACAGATTGTCATAAAACCCAGCTCAAAATTTGATAAGAATTGGTAAAATAATTATTAAGAAATAATCGGGAAAGAAGGTAGTTTGCATGGAAAAAATAAAATCAAAAACCGAGAACTATCTTTTCTCAACCACAGTATCGGAGGATGAATTTCTTATAGAATTTTTCCCGTATCAAACAGATCCAGCCCCCAACGAGCGTCCCCTCAAGGTTACAAAATCGGTGGATGAGCTTCTGGATTTCCTTGAAGAAACAGAAAAAAACCTGTCGGAATAGAAAAAAGATCCAGTATTAACTTGTTTTTTAACTTATTGTCATCAGATTTTGCCGAAAAAACAGCGGATACTTTAGGTAACCGCTGTTTTTATTGTATGCCGCCAGAATCTGAAATGTTTCTGGTCCGGTTTCACACCTTCAACAGCTGAAACCGCCCGGACCCGAAAACATCTTTTACATAGTCCAGCTTTGTATTCTCGAAATAAACCTTGTCCTTTTCGTTTATCAGGATCGATATGTCCTCAATTTCAAAAGTACGGTCTTCAGGCAACGGCTGCTCTTCCAGAGACAGCTTAAGCTGAGGGCCTCCTCAGCCGATGCCCATTGCAACCCGGACATACAGTTGTTCTTCCTCGTTCTGCTTTTCTTTTTTGAGCGCCTGTTCAAGAATATTATAGGCGCTCCCGGTTAATTTAAACATAAACTCACCTCGCTGATTGCCTTCACTAATGTTATACCCAATATACATCATGCCGACACAAATACAAAATAATAGATTTTGCGACAGAATTAAGAAAAATTTATCACAATTCATCCATTTTGCACCAAAAATATAATATATTATCCTTAGGGGCTTGGAAAGAGTCCCGTCCAAAGGAGAAAGCAATGAATACCAACAAGACCATAATTCTGACCGTTATCAGTTTTGTTTTAATTTTGTCGGCGGCAGCCCTTGTTTATAGCATGTACAGAGAATCGGCAGTACAAGTTGATGCCAAAGCGAGAAACCCCGTCTTCCATCAAGGGCGCAGCCTGTCGGTAAGTGGAAAGCATGCAGAGGAAAAAGTGGCGATTGCGGCAATCGGTGATATCCTGATCCACGATACAGTTTACATGGATGCCCAAACAAATAATGGTTATGATTTTAAGCCGATGCTCGCACACGTAAAAGAAGAGCTCCTTAAGCCTGACCTGCTTCTGGCCAACCAGGAAACAGTCCTTGGGGGCGTAGAGCTCGGGCTATCGGGCTATCCGACATTTAACAGCCCCCGCGAGGTAGGTGACGCACTTATCGACGCGGGAGTCGACATCGTTTCGACCGCCAACAACCATACGCTCGATAAGTCTGAACGAGGAATACAAAGCGCTATACGGTATCTGGACAGCACAGGCCTGCCGTATGTGGGTGCTTTTAAAAATGAAGATGACAGAAAAACCTTAAGGATCCTGAATAAAAATGGTGTCAGAATTGCTTTCCTGTCTTATACGTACGGGACAAACGGGATTCCTGTCCCGGAGGGCAAGGATTTTCTCGTCAACCTCATTGACAAAGGCATCATGCAGGAGGAAATCACCCGTGCCAGACAAGAGGCGGATGTCATAGTGATGAGCATTCACTGGGGCAACGAATATCAGCGCCAGCCGAATGACTATCAGCGGGAGCTCGCCCATTTCCTTGTCGACCAGGGAGTAGACGTCATTTTTGGCCATCATCCCCATGTGCTGCAGCCTATTGAATGGATGGAAACAGTTGACGGCAGACAGGCCCTGGTTGTCTTTTCATTAGGAAACTTTTTATCAGGGCAAGTCAGGGATTATAAAGATATAGGAGGGATGGCTTCAGTTGAGATCACGAAGCATATTGGACCAAATGGCAACAGAATAACGCTTTCCAACCCACAATTTATGCCAACGTATGTAGCCAGCCACAGACAAAGAAATTATCAGGTTGTCCCCCTCCAGGATGCCGGCATGTTCGGAATGCCCAACGCAGAAGCAAAGTACGGGGAAATCATGCTGCACATGACCAGCCAGTTGAATAGATAAGTAAAGACTCTCCACATTTGCCGAAGAGTTTTTTCCGTCAACAGGAAACAGGTTATAGCGCATGAAAATGGCCCTTTTATGAAAACTTAACAAAGGGCTTTTGCAGCAGAAAGTTCGACATACCTTATATATATCTTCTATAATTAAATTATCGCAACTTGGAGGGAGTCCTATCATGAAAATTGTAGTAAGTGATGAGGCAGCGGCCTGGTATGAAAATGAAATGGACCTGGAAAAAGGCAGCTATGTCCGTTTTTTTGCCCGCTACGGTGGCTGCAGCACCGTTCAGCAGGGATTTTCACTCGGTGTCTCGAATGAAGAGCCTGCCGATATAGGTGCGAAGTCCGAGAAAAACGGCATAACCTACTATATTGAGGAAAAAGACATGTGGTATTTTGACAATCATGACCTAGAGGTAGGTTTTAATAAGGCTGCAAACGAACCCGTTTTCAATTATGCAAACCATTAAGTATCGCTATAGAAAAAGCAGTCGCCGCCGCGCCTGCTTTTTTGTTTTTACCAAATATGGTCGTCCAGTCCTTCACTTCTTAAGATTTCCTTCTGCCTCTCACCCAGCAGGTCAAAATGTGGATAGCCGTTTTTCCTCTGATGGATCCATTCAGGCTTGAGGCCATAATGTTTTCCCCATTCAATCAGCTTTGACAGGTCGTTGCAGCCTGCCTTCGTAACAGTTTTGCAGCCTGGGAAACGGTCGTCCAGCCAGTAATGCGTCAGAAAAGCAATCTCACCCTTTTCCATTTTCTTCTTCCAGTCATTCAGTTGATCCCTTGAGATCCCGAAGGCCATGTCCAGTTACCCCCGGCCATCTTCTGGCTGTCGTTTCGCACGGTTATATGCTTCATGCCAGTCTGGGAAGCACCTCTTGATGGAAATCGGCCGGAAGCTCTCCTTTTTCACGCAAACATGCTTCGACATCCCAGTGAGTGACAATTCTCCCGCTTCATTATATATCTCATATCCATAACACACACGCATGCCATCGTACTCGGCAATCCACGTTTTTATCGTCGTTTTTTCACCATATCTTACGGGTTTTTTATATGAAGCTTGAATATCGATCACCGGTGAAATGACCCCTTCCTCCTCCATCCGGGCATAGTTAAAGCCAAGGTCTTCAATCAGTTTTGTGCGCCCAAGCTCCATCCAGATTAAATAATTTGCATGATAGACAACGCCCATCTGGTCTGTTTCGGCATAGCGGACTTCAATTTCTTTAGTTGAAATGTGCATCATTATTCCCCTTTTTTCACTTTATTGAACGCAGACTGAAAATCTGCTTTTTCCAGGAAAACCGCATCATCAGTCAGACTGGGTGCCGCAGCCTCGGACATTAGCCGGAATGCCTGTGCCTGTATGGCCTCGTCAATCACATTGGTTGCAAATCGCCCATTGCCGCTTGTGTCGGTTACTTGCAACATAGTGGTCAGGTAATCCTTTGCCTCTGGAGTGATTTGATATTGGTAACCGGCAGCGTAATTTTCCATGATTAGCAGCAGTTCTTCTGGAGAGTAATCCAGATAATGGAAAAACTTTTTAAAACGTGACCGCAGGCCGGGATTGCTTTCGAGAAGGTTCTCCATTTCTTTCGGATAACCCGCAAGGATGACGACAAGGTTTTCGTTATGCTTTGTCATTTCATCAACTAGGGTATCAATGACCTCCTTGCCAAAATCACCTGAACTGTGTCCAAGCAGCGAATAGGCTTCATCTATAAACAGCACTCCGCCGAGGGCCTCGCGAATTTTTTTCTTCGTTTTAATCGCTGTTTGCCCAACATAGGCGGCGACAAAATCCGACCGGCTTCCGACGATTAAATGGCCCCGTTTGAGCATGCCGCATTCCTTAAGAAGACCTGAATATATTTGCGCTACGGTTGTTTTCCCTGTTCCGGGATTTCCGGTAAAAACAGCATGCAATTGGATTGGGACAGCTGGAAACCCCTTCTCCCTTCTAAGCTGCTGCATCCTGGCAAAAGAGGCAAGTGAAGTGACTTCCTCCTTCACATTTTCAAGACCGACCAGACGGCCGAGCTGCCCGGTATAGTCAAAAGGACGTGATTCCTCAGAGGCAAAATCTTCTTTTTCAAGGAGCGTATAGGCGGTGAAATTTTCTCCCTCTGTTCCCTTTGCCCCCTTGTTAAAAATTGCTTCGCGCACGAGATTGATTACGGTCCGTGCGTTGCCAAACGTGTCATCGACGCGCTCTTTTTCAATTCGTTTCTCAAGCTCCAGCTTGGCGTCCCCACTAAGCACATAATCATTGTCAAGCGCAGCCTGCTCTGCTATTGATAGAAGCTGCCCATTTGTATAATCAGGAAGCTCAAACTGGTTCGAGTTCGGAAACCGGCTTCGGAGGCCTTGATTCGCATCAAGGAACTGGCGCATTTCCTCCGGATACCCTGCCAGAATGACTGCAAATTTTCCACCGTATTCACTCCCGGTCATCAGTGAAACCAATGTGTCAATTGCGGTCTGGCCGTAATCATTGCCTGACTGGCCTTCCCTTTTTAGGCTGTAGGCTTCATCAATGAACAGAACCCCGCCAAGGGCTCTTTCGACGGCCTTCCGGACATTTTCCTCCGTTTGGCCAACGTACGCCCCGACAAGCTGTGACCGGTCAGTTTCGATTACCTCCTTGCTTGGAAGCACTCCGAGTTGATGATAAATTTTTGCGAACAATCTGGCGAGCGAAGTTTTTCCGGTTCCCGGATTTCCGGTCAGAATCATATTAAGGCTAAGCTCATCCTTTGTTTGAAACCCAAGCGACTTTCTTTTTTTCTGGTAAAGCAGAAAGCGGTAAAAAGCGTTGACCCTGTCCTTCACCTGGTCAAGCCCGACCATTTTTTTTAAGTCTTCAGGCGGGTCTGTCTCTGTCGTGTCTGCATTCTCCTCTGCATTGAATTCGCTAGACCACGATGACTTGATTTCCTCAAGCCTTAGCAGGTGAAGCTTCATCTCTTCAAAATGGACCGAAGTATGGAATACACCGGATATGGACTGTTCGTATTCCTTTGCCGCTTTCAAAAGGGATGCAGTTTGTTCGATTCCGTCCTTAAGCAATCCAATCAGGGAATCGTACTTGTCTGTTGTATCGTTGTCCGAGCCGGCCTTATGCTGTTCCAATTGATCCAGATGATCCTCGGCGCTGTTTAAGAATTGCCGGCAGATATCAATATATTGTTCTGCCGTTTTCCGTTTCGCCGCCCTATTGTCCGTTTCCCTGATAGGCGGGAAAGCGAGGGTTTCGAAAAGTGCCGCTTTGCTTTTCCATTCATTTTGCGCTAGAAAGCTATTCGCACGCTTGTTTTCAGGGTCCAATACCAGTGCCTTTTCCATCCAGCCAACGACATTCTCTTTTTTCATGCTTTTTGCAGAAAGGGAGAGTGCCGCAAGAGAAAGCAATTGGGACAGTTCCCTCGGGTAGACGGATTCTGGAAGGGATTTTATATATGAAAATAGCAGTCCTTCATCAGCAATAACTCCATGGCTGTCCAATTCTTGCTCCCATTTCAGGATCTGCTTCACCACATCTTCTTTATTCAGTTGAAAAAGTTCCATTTCTTATCACTTCTTTAAATATTATTTATCCTGATCCCATAACAGTTATCTTACCATAACTAATGCCCTGAATTGAAAAAACCCGCCTCAAGCGGCGGGAATCATGTCATTAATATCGATTAAGGCTGGTTGTGCCGGGCATTAAACTCATCTCTTACTTCTTGTCGCAGGGATTCCAGGCTTTCCTGGCGCCTTTCATTTTTGGCTTCAATCTGTGCGCGCTCCTCTGGTGAGGAAAACTGCAAAGATTCCTCCGCTTCTTCCATATTTTCTATGGTATGCACAATCATCGATTGCAGTTTTTCAACATTGTCACTTCTGTCATCCGGCTTCGGAGTCAAGTTCTTACCGCCTGCCATTTTGATGCCTCCTTTTGTAAAAATACAGAGTTAGTTTGCTTCTGCTGCAAAAAAATATGACTGTGGAACACATGGAAAGAAATTTTCACCGAAGTAAAGCTAAAAACCCGCCACATATTGGGCGGGTTTGCGCAATTATTTCATTCACCTTTAGTCTGGATCACCTGTGCGTGTTCACCTGATGTGTCCTGCATTTTTTTTCCTTTGTTTCCGCCGAACCCTCTAGGTTGTGTTCCGAGGTGGCTTGGAACAAAATGCTTGCTGTCTCGCTTTGGATTTCCCATATAAACTCCCCCTTTGACCATAGTTTTTCCTGGCCATGGAGGAAACATTAATGGAAAAGACTGAAATTATTCAGCTTTGCCAAGCCGTTTTTGTTCAAGTCGGGCTTCAAGCTTTTCCATAGCGGCACGATCGTTTAAAATCTGGCGTTTATTTTCCAAAACAAGTTCTTCAAAAGAACGTTTTCGCGGCTTTCTCATTAGGGCTCACCTTCCTTTAATATCATTGTAACAGTTATTATGTCCGGAAACGGTTTCAATTATTACAACTTTTTGAAAATTATAACCTAAATGTCTTTACCCCGATGTAAAATGGATTTCACGAGTAAAATTTTAACAATATGGACTTTCAGCAACGGACACCCAGCACAATAATTAATTAAAAAAGACACCAGGGCTTAGCCTGATGCCATTACTTCAGCTTATGAACGTATTCTTCCATTTGTTCCAATGTCATCGAGCCATTGTGCTTTTGGCGGATTATTCCTTGTTCATCGATAAAAAAACTGGTCGGAATCGAAAAAATTGAATATGCCTTACTCACTTGTTCAGATTCGTCAAGCAAAACGGGGAAAGTTAACCCATGTTCAGCTACATATCCCGCAACGTCATTTTTAGGGTCCATATTAACGGCAAGAATTTCGATTTCTCCGTTCATTTTTGTATATAGCTCTTGCATGGCCGGCATTTCAGCTTTACATGGTCCACACCAGGTCGCCCAGAAGTTCAGCATAACCTTCCTGCCTTTATAATCAGACAGATCCACTGCCTTGCCAGATAGGTCGGACAGGGTGAAATTCGGAGCTGATGCGCCGATTTCAACTAATTTGGCATTACTTGAGGCTACCAGCGTGTCGTCCTTTCCCATTGCCTGCACAATGACTATAGTCAACAAGACAACGAGGACGGCAACAGGTACAATTTTTTTGATGATGGTGTTCCCCCTTCTGTTATGTAATCGACCTTAGCAGTATTTTAACCTAAATAATGAGATAAAATAAAGTTGATAAGATATTAAAACCGGGCCGAAATGTGACAAAACAGCAAACAGTGTACATAACACACCGTATATAGCGGGAGAATTTGCCTGACCAGCTTCAAATCACCACAAAAGAAAGATCCGAAGAATCCCAGGGAAGTAAACAAAAAAAGCTGGTCTCCAGAGCGGCCGGCAATTTTTTTCGATATTATTTGTGAAATGACCATTTTGACCTATTCTTCTCTCTTCAGTCTTCCAGCTTCCTTTAAGGCCTTTTTCAACAGAAGCTCAATCTGCGCGATCCAATGGAATATTTTTCTTTTGTTGGATAAAGATAAAAAAAGCAAGCCCCTATGCAGCTGCATAGGGCTTGCTTTTTTTCACGCTTTTAATTTTTCCCGGAGAACCATTTGGAGTATTCCGCCGTGGCGGTAGTAATCTATTTCCACCTCTGAGTCAAACCGGACAAGCGCCTCGAACGTCCTCTTGTTTCCGGATTCGTCTGTCGCAGTAACTGTGACGATGTCGCGAGGGCGTACACTTTCATCAACTTGAACATCAAATGTTTCTTTTCCTGTAAGGCCGAGTGTTTCTGCGCTCTCACCTTGCTTGAATTGCAGCGGAAGCACGCCCATCAGCACAAGGTTTGAACGATGGATACGCTCGAAGCTTTCGGCGATGACGGTCTTGATGCCAAGCAGGTTAGTTCCTTTCGCGGCCCAGTCGCGGGAAGATCCCATGCCGTAATCTTTACCTGCAATAACCATTAAACCTGTTCCCTGGTCTTTATACTTCATGCAGGCATCATAAATGGACATGACTTCGCTGGTTGGCCAGTAGGTGGTGAAGCCACCCTCTGTGCCAGGAGCGATCTGGTTGCGGATACGGATATTGGCAAATGTGCCGCGCATCATTACTTCATGGTTGCCGCGGCGGGAACCATAAGAGTTGAAGTCACGTGGTTCCACACCTTTTTCGCGCAAATATTTTCCTGCAGGTGTATCTTTGCCGATGGCCCCTGCCGGTGAAATATGGTCGGTTGTTACTGAATCACCGAACTTGCCGACAACCCGCAATCCGGTCAAGGGCGCGACTTGACCCGGATCAGGTGTCAAGCCTTCGAAGAATGGCGGATTTGCAATGTAAGTTGAATCGTCATCCCATGTATAAAGAGGCTCGTTGCTAGTCTGGATCTCGTTCCAACGCTCGTTGTCGCTGAATACATGCTCATATTCCCTGCGGAACAGTTCAGGTGTCACGACTTTGTTAACCACTTCATTTACCTCGGAAGTAGAAGGCCAAATATCCTTGAAATATACTTCATTGCCATTCCTGTCTCTGCCGATACAATCGTTCTGAAGATCAATGTCCACTGTTCCGGCAAGCGCGTATGCTACAACAAGCGGTGGAGAAGCAAGGTAGTTAGCCTTGACAAGGGGGTGAATCCGCCCTTCAAAGTTTCGGTTCCCTGAAAGGACAGAAGTCACAAGCAAGTCGTTTTCAGCAACTGATTTCTCGATCTCAGGCCGCAACGGTCCTGAGTTCCCGATGCATGTCGTACAGCCGTAGCCAACAAGGTTGAATCCAATCGCTTCTAAATATGGAAGCAAACCTGAATCGCGAAGGTAACCAGTAACAACCTTGGAGCCTGGTGCCAATGAAGTTTTAACGAATTTAGGAACTTCCATGCCGAGTTCCACTGCCTTTTTAGCCACTAATCCGGCACCGACCAGCACATACGGGTTGGAGGTGTTCGTGCAGCTCGTAATTGCAGCGATTGCAATTGAGCCGGTTTTCATTGTTGTCTTATCGCCGTTTGCGAATTCGACAACCGCCTCTTTATTGATTTCTTTTTTACCGAGGCCAAACCCCTGATTTCCGATTGGTGCAGTTAAAGCATCGTTAAAAGATTGTTTCATTTGTGAAAGCGGGATTAAATCCTGCGGCCGCTTAGGGCCGGACAGATTGGCTTCAATCTCGGAAAGATTGATTTCAACAACATCCGTGTAAACAGGATCCAAATCCGGATTAAAGAACAATCCATTTTCTTTGCAATATGCTTCGACAACTTTAATATGTTCCTCAGGACGTCCAGTGAGGCGTAAATATTCAATTGCTTCATCATCCACCGGGAAGAATCCGCAAGTTGCTCCATACTCAGGCGCCATGTTGGCAACGGTTGCCCGGTCGGCAAGGGGCAGCGTTACTACTCCCGGCCCGAAAAATTCGACGAATTTACCAACAACCCCTTTGCTGCGAAGGACTTGGGTTACTTTCAAAGCTAAATCAGTCGCAGTCGATCCGTTAGGCATATCGCCTGTCAGCTTGACACCAATGACTTCAGGGACCGGGAAGTATGAAGGCTGCCCCAGCATTCCTGCTTCAGCTTCAATACCGCCGACACCCCAGCCGAGAACACCGATACCGTTGATCATCGTCGTATGGGAGTCGGTTCCTACGAGTGAATCAGGGAATGTTTCGAACTCACCATCAGCATTTTCCACGGCGTGGACAACGCTTGCAAGATACTCAAGGTTAACCTGGTGCACAATGCCAGTTGCAGGAGGAACTGCCCGGTAGTTGTCGAATGCCTTTTGGGCCCAGCTTAAAAACTGGTAACGTTCAGCGTTCCTTTCAAATTCCAGTTCCATATTGACAGTAAGTGAATCAGGCGTTCCGTACTTATCAACCTGGACAGAGTGGTCGATTACGAGGTCGACTGGTTTTTCGGGATTGATTTTGTCTGGATCTCCGCCCAAATCTGCCATCGCCTTGCGCAATGAGGCAAGATCAACAACGGCTGGAACACCAGTGAAGTCCTGGAGAATGACCCGCGAAGGCTTGAATGGCACATCAATTTCCTTTACTCCGGAAGTCCCCCATTTTGCGAGATTTTCAACATGCTCTTTTGTAATGACACGGCCGTCCAATTGGCGGAGGACAGATTCAAGCAGTACCTTTACTGAGTAAGGAAGCTTGGAAACTTGCCCTGCACCCGCTTCTTCCAAAGCGGAAAGACGGTAAAAATGATAGCGTTTCCCGTCAATTTCAAACGAACTGCGGGCGTTAAAAACATCATTCGTTGACATATGTTTACCCCCTTCTTTCGTAAACATCATAAACTAAATATAAGTAATTGTCGAAAAGTTTGAATTCTTTGCCATCCGAACTTTTCTCACAATTCTAATCTTAATATAACCTTCTAGATAAGTAAATAACAAGAAAGTTATTGTCCTTGATAAGTATATCTTATAGATTTATATTTTCATAACGTGCAGATGTACCAAACAAAGGTTTTTATGTCATTCAGAACTTCGTTTAGTTTCCCGGTCTCCGACGGGATTGTTATGGCAGCAAAATTATTTAGGGGAATTCATGCTCCCTATATGGAAAAAGTAGCAGCACGGAGGTGAGAAAATTGGCAAAACGGAAGGCCAATCATGTTATCCCGGGAATGAACTCCGCGAGCTCCCAGGGAAAAGGTGCGGGATTTAACGAGGAGCTGTCAAATGAGCCGCTCACAGAAGCCCAAAGCAAAACAACAAAAAGCGGAAGAAAAATCAGTGAATTAAATAGAAGCGGAGGGTTGCCCCTTCCGCTTCACTTATTTCATATTATGCATGGTTTACTTCGGCGACAATCCGGCGCAAATCGTTCTGGAACCTTTCCAGCTGTTCACGCTGATGTTCGGATGCTACTTCAAGGGCGTTTTCAATTTGTTGGAACGCCTCGTTTACTTCATTTTTCAAGTGTTTCAGCTGGTGCCCGTAGCTCGCGCTGTCACGGACGATATCAACATAAAGGCCCTGTGCTTCCTCATACCCCTGCTGGGCTGCCTGAAAAGCCTGCTGTTTGTCTTTGTTGTAAGGCATTTGTATTCCTCCTGGATATTTGAAAAAAACTGTACCTATAAAATGCGCCGAACAGAAAGAATATATACAGTATAAAATTTCAGCTGCATACAAACATAATAAATAGGAGGGAAATGTGAAATGAACAAAAATAACCAGAGGGACATGCATAAAAACGCACCTAAAGGTGACAATCCCAGCCAACCGGCACCACTCAGCGGCTCACACAAGGTGAAGAACAGGAACCATAGCCGCCAAAAGCATAATTCCGGCCACGATATGTAGTGAGTCTGCAGCAATAAGAGGAGGCCACCTGATCGCGGCCTCCTGATCCATCCTACGAGCTCAAATTACAATGCTCCAACTGCCCAGCCCGGTTCCTGCCTGTGTGCTTAGCATGGTATAACGAGCGGTCGGCGAGTGAAATTAGTTCACCCGGCAAAGAATCCTGCTCGGGAATGAAACTTGCGACACCAATGCTGATCGTCAAATAAGGTGAAATTTCAGACACGGAATGTGGAATCCGCAGGGACTCAATTTCCCTTCGGAGAATTTCTGCTACTCTTGACGCTCCTGCCAAATTCGTCTCCGGCAGTATGACGGCAAATTCCTCTCCCCCGTACCTTGCGGAATAATCCCCTGGGCGCAGCAATTTTTCGTTTATTGTTTTGGCGACCATAATGAGTGCGTTGTCGCCTTGCTGGTGCCCGTAGGTGTCGTTGTACAATTTGAAATAGTCGATGTCTATTAACAGCAGCCCCAGCCATTCATTGTTCCGTGCAGCCCGGCGGAATTCGCGTTCGAGCGTTTCATCAAAGGAACGGCGGTTCGGGATGCCTGACAGCCCGTCAAGCTGGGATAGATTTTGAAGAATTTTGTTTGCTTCCTTCAATTTTTGTTCTACCTGTTTAGTTTTCGTAATATCATGGACCACGCCCAAAATGGCAGGCTTATTGTTAAACTCGATCAACGTGCTCCTGATCTCCCCTACCATCTCCACCCCTTTTCTGTTAATGAAACGGTATTCAGATTTTGAATTGTTAACGGGTGTATTTTGGAAAAGCATCATTAAATGGTATGCGACTTTTTCTTTGTCGTCCTCGTGTAAAAAATCAAACACAGTTTTACCTGCTATTTCCTCTATGCTTTCGGCTCCGGCGTAACGAAGGCCCGCCTGGTTTACGAATTCTATTTGGTCTTTGGAATGGACAAAAACAATCTGCGGAGACAGTTCGACCAGATTCCGGTATCTTCCGAGATTGTCCATCGTCTCTTTTTTATGTTCATGCGAACCTGTTATATCATTGGCCAGCCCAATGCACCCTGTAATCTCTCCATTGATGACCACGGGACATGCATTCACCCAAGTCGTTCTCTTGCTTCCCTCCATGCCAATTAAAGTTGTTTCGAAGTTCACCGATTTTCCTTTAAGTATTTCTTTATATTGAATTGCTGCCTCTTCAAGTTCGTCCCGGGCGATAAATGGTGCTAACGTCGACCCGATTATTTCGAATTTACTGTATCCAAGCAGTCTCTCTGCTGAATCATTTAGATCGACGATATGGCCCTGTGCGTCAAGGATGAAGCCGGCACAACGATTATATTCGAAAAGGGACTGATATTTTTCACGTTGTTGAACAAGGTTTAGAGAACTGACGGGACCAGAATCGATTATCGGAGATGCTGGAAGCCTGGCTTCCTCCCTATGGGGAGTTGTTCTGCCAAATGATTTGATATAGTTAAACAGGACATGGAATAAAAGTAATGAAAAAAACGCCAGCATGTATATAAATAAGTCACGTATCATTACGTTACCCCCTTTTCAAAAAAATACAAAAAAAGGAAAAATTCTAAGCTTCATTCAGTCCTTTGTACCTATTATATTTGTTACGATTGTGTCAAATTTATGATGATAGTGATTAATTAAACACTGTTTCGTTCATAAAATGACGATGCCCTTATAAAATGTGATAATTACGTATCACTCGTTCATCTTAAGGGCGGACAAAATCAATTCTTCTTCCTCTGGTGAAACCGTCCGCAAATCAAAATGCAGTTCATGCCTTTGGATCCTGCAAACGATCGACGGGGAAAAATCCGTGCGCAGCCTTGCAGCCAACTGCTCGGCTGTTATTGAATGATGCGAAACTACCGCGATGAAAGCAGGAAGTTCTACATCAGGCATTGTCCCGCCGCCAACCTGGCTTGTCCCGGACTCCGTTCTGGCATCATAGGAATCCGACAGGCCGGTAAGCCGTTTGACAAAGTTTTCAGTCCTGTTTTTAAGCTCATTGGGAGTCGCAAGCAAATCTCTGACGGTCGGGATATTCTCCAATCCTGGCCTGCCTTTGAAATAATCCATTAATGTCCCTTCAAGGGCTGCAAGTGTCATCTTGTCCACCCGGACTACCCTGGCAAGCTGGTGCTTTTTCAGCTTGTCGACCAATATTTTTTTACCGGCGATGATTCCTGCCTGCGGCCCACCGAGCAGCTTGTCCCCGCTGAACGAGACAATGTCCGCCCCCATCTTCAGCACTTCGCTTACAACCGGCTCATCTCCTATGCCGTGCCGGCGGAAATCATGCAGCACACCACTTCCGAGGTCTTCATAAAAAATGGTTTGTTCATGCTTGCCCGCTAATCGGGCCAATTCGTCCGTCTCTACAGATTTAGTAAAACCGATTACTTTGAAATTACTTGTATGTACCTTGAGGATCATCGCTGTTTCTTCGTTGATGGCATCTTCATAATCGGATAAATGGGTTTTATTTGTCGTGCCAATCTCCACAAGCTTGGCGCCACTTTCTTCCATAATAGAGGAAATCCTGAAAGATCCTCCGATTTCAACGAGTTGGCCGCGGGAAACGACCACTTCTTTATTTTTGGCAAGGGCAGTTAAAATAAGGAACACGGCGGCAGCATTGTTATTGACTACCATGGCTGACTCTGCCCCGGTTATCTGCTTCAGGAGTGATTCAACATGGCTGTGCCGTGATCCGCGCTCACCTTCTTCCAGCCTGTATTCGAGGTTTGAATAGTTTTGTGCTGTTTCAATGACATGCCGAATGGCCCTGTCACTCAACCGGGCGCGTCCGAGATTCGTATGTAAAATGGTTCCTGTCGCATTTATAACCCGCTTTAAAGTGTAGCTAAGCTGAATGTTCAATGCAGATTCAATTTTTATGAAAAGGGCATCTTCGAAAGCAGCATTTCCCGGCTTTGGACCTGTCCAGCTCCCAGCTGAAATTGATGTTCTTACCTGGCTGAGGACATCTTTTACCACATTCGTTAAATGGCTGGAATCCACTCCTGCACCGTCCATCAGCTTTTTGAAGCGGGGATTTTTTTGCAGCTCGTGAACTGGCGGTATTAATCTTAATAACTGCTTCAATGCTTTACCTCCCAAAACTGTTGTCCGTGACTATTATATCATTTTAGTTATGAGAAAATCGAAACACATAAATAAAAAGATGATCATTATCGGCTGAAAAGTAAAGTGCGGACTGCCATGCTTTATGGCGGGAACTTGAGACCCATTTAAAAAAAGTGGGCGGTCTTGTCCTTGACTGGCCGATTCGAGCATATAATGGTCATGAAGATGGAATCGTACAGGAGGAGCGCATGTTCACAATACTGGAAAAAGCAGTCCTTGGAATGGCAGTCTTAAGGTTATTATCAGGCAGCATAGAAATTTTTGCGGCATTATTAATGATTAAATTGAATGATATTGAAAAAGCCCTCATTGTAAACAGTTCACTTGCTTTTGTGGGGCCGATTATCCTTATAGTCACCACATCGATCGGTCTGTTGGGGCTGGCTGATAAAATTTCTTTTATTAAAATGTTCTGGATATTCCTCGGTGTCGGCTTTATCTTGTATGGCGTAAAGAGCGGTTAATCATTCCTTTATGAAGCGCGGGTTTTGACGGCCATTCTTTTCATCAATTTTCCGCTGCAAGCTGCAAATCGTTATCCTTGTTCCGTTTCAAAATATGATCCAGGATTTCTTCAACGAATACGGCAAAACCGGATGACGCCCTCTGCCGGGGCCTGGGCAAGTTAATCGGTACGTCCAGCACAACCGAACCTTCCTCAATGATGAAGACGCGGTCCGCAAGCGCAACGGCTTCCTCCACATCATGGGTGACTAATAGGGTAGTGATTTTTCGTAAATTCCACAGGGATTCTATCAATGCCTGCATTTCGAGCCTTGTCAATGCGTCGAGTGCGCCGAGAGGTTCATCAAGCAAAAGCAGTTCAGGTTCATGGACAAGCGCCCTGGCGAGAGCCACGCGCTGTTTCTGTCCGCCTGAAAGGGTTGCTGGCCAGTGTCTGCCACGGTCTTCAAGACCGACACTTTTTAATGCCGAAACTGCCTTCTCTTTCCAGTTGCCTGCCAGTCCAAGGCCTACATTGGCGATGACGTGTTTCCACGGAAGAAGGCGGCCATCCTGGAACATGATCCTGGCAGCTTTATTTAAGCTTTTCAATTGCTTGCCATCAATGAAAATGGTTCCACCGTCCACTTTTTCAAGGCCGGCAATCAGTCGCAGCAGGGTGCTCTTTCCGCACCCGCTTTTGCCGACAATCGCAACAAATTCTCCTTGTAAAATTTTAAGATCGATATTTTTCAGGACTGCACGGTCTTCATATGATTTCCAAATTCCTTGCAATTGAACATGTATGCCAGTGGATCCAGAGCACATTCCTTTACCCTCCTTATGGTTGAAAATGCGATAATAGTCTCTCTTGCCGCTAATTGTTCCACACAAGCCATCTCCTTTCCAGGAAACGTGCAATCACATCGGACAGTTTCCCGAATAAAGCATACAACACAATGCTTAAAACAATGATATCCATTTGCATGAATTCCCTCGCATTCATGGCCATATAGCCGATCCCGGCATGGGCTGAAATGGTTTCGGCCACAATCAGTGTCAGCCACATGACTCCAAGGGAAAAACGGATACCAACCAATACTGATGACAACGCTCCTGGCAGGATGATTTTAAAGAATAACCCCGAACCATTTAAACCGTATGCTTTCCCCATTTCTATAAGCGACTTGTCAACGGATTTGATCCCATGGTAGGTATTGATATACACAGGGAAAAGCACTCCGAGAGACACAAGGAATATTTTTGAAATTTCATCAATTCCAAACCATAAAATAACGAGTGGAATCATCGCCAAATGGGGTATGTTCCTAAGCATCTGGATGGAAGTGTCAAACAAAAGCTCCGATGTGCGCGATATTCCGTTAAACAACCCTAATAAAAAGCCGATTGTCCCCCCGATTAAAAAACCGGTAACGGCCCTTTTCAAGCTTATCGCAATATGGCCAAACAGTTCTCCCGTTTGATACAACACGATGGCGGCCTTGAAAACATCGATTGGTGCCGGAAGAATCCGCGCCGGAATAATTCCCTTCCTCGATAATACTTGCCAGGTGACCAGAAGGAGCAGCGGTATGCCCCAGGATACCAGTTGTTTTCCGATTCCTTTTATGGCAGTCTTCACTGGATGCCCTCCTTTCTTCACTTCGGCATAGCTTCATGAACATCGATTTTTTTCGGGATGATTTTCAGTGTGGCAAACAAATCAGCAATTTGCTGCTGTTCGCCGATTATTTCTTCATTAATTTTTTCAACACCGTAAACACGCCGGTCAATCGCTTGTGCAACGGATTTTTCATCAAGCTTCAACGCTGGAGCGAGCAATTTTACAAGAGCGTCGTGATTCGAATTTGCCCAGTCAGATGAATTGTCTACTTCCTCTATAATGGCTTCAAGAACCGGTTTGTGGTGCTTGGCAAACTGTTCATGGGCCAAAAAGAAGTCCCTGTCTGTAGTGATGCCTTCCCCGTTCACAAGAAGCCTGGCATCTGAATTGATTTCCGTGGCAGCCACGAACGGATCCCATACCGCCCATGCGTCGATATTTCCCTGTTCAAACGCCACCCTCGCATCTCCAGGCTGTAAAAATGCAGGAGTTATATCACTGTAAGACAGGCTGGCCTGCTTAAGCGCCTTCACAACGAGATAATGGGAGCTCGATCCATTCGCAAACCCAATTTTCTTTCCTTTTAAATCCTCCAGTGACTTTATAGGCGAATCCTTTGGCACAAGTATCCCGCTTCCTTCTAATTTCGAATTCCCGGCTGCCACATAAACGAACGGCGCCCCCGCCGCCTGCGAGAATATAGGCGGCGTGTTCCCGGTCCTGCCGAAATCGATGCTGCCTGCATTTAAAGCCTCAACCAGTGGCGGTCCTGCCTGAAATTCTTTCCATTCAACTGAATAGCCCATTTTTTTCAGCCGCTTTTCGAGCGTTCCCAACGATTTCAAAATTAAAAGCGGACAATTTTTCTGGTACCCGATCCGGACTGCATGTTCAGCATCAGTGGTTTCATCTTTTGACCCGATGGTGTCCGAGTTTGATTTTTGATCGCTGCAGGCAGCCAACAGCAACCCGCCAATTAAAAAGATACAACATAGTTTAACAAGCATTCTTAATCGCTTTTTATCGGCCATCTTGTACCAGTCCTTTAGATTTTTTGATATATTAAAATATTCCAGTCCGTAATAGCCTATGACTGTTAAAAAGGTTCGTTCATGTCCCTGCCCAAATTTTATTTGGAGTAATAATTTCGCAATCGCAACAAACACTATCAAAGAGAAATTTTTCAGGAGGGAAAAACAAATGGGAGTTTTAAGCGGAAATCCGCAAGATGAGCCACTACACTCAGGAGAAGTGTTCGCATTATGGTCACATTTACTATCGACAAAGGGTTTTCTCGTAACACTGCAGATATTTACCAATCACACCGGCGACCATGATTTGAAAATATTTTTAGGAGATCTGTCGGAAAATTGCATTAAGCAGGAGGAACAGCAGGTTGAGGCGATCCTGTCACAGAACGGGATCCGCATTCCCCCGGCGCCCCCTGCCAGGCCAGAGGTCCAGCTAGAGGATATACCGGCCGGTGCAAGGTTCAACGATCCTGAAATTGCTTCAATGGTAGCTAAAGATTTGATGGCAGGCAAAATCCTGTCCAGCTATATCACTGGAATTTCAATACGTGAAGACATTGCTGCGATGTATGAAGAGTTTTATACGAAGAAAAGTGAATATGGCGCAAAACTTTTAAAAATAAACAAGGAAAAAGGCTGGCTGGTTCCTCCTCCATTAATGGTGAAATGAAAAAGGTTCCAGAAATGAAGCCATCATTAATTATGAAGGATGTGTGATAGAAGTTGGCTTCTCAAAATAAGGGAATGGCGATTGCAGCGATCGGGTCGATCCCGTTAATCATGACGCTGGGCAACTCGATGCTGATTCCGATATTGCCCGCTATGAAATCAGAATTGCAGCTTTCACAGCTTCAAGTCAGTTTAACAATTACTGTCTTTTCAATTGCCGCAGCATTGTCCATACCGGTGCTCGGTTATCTATCTGACCGTCTGTCCCGAAAGGCAATCATCATACCTGCCGTTATTCTGTATGGTGCCGGAGCGTTGCTTGCAGGCTTCGGTGCGTCCATGTTTGAGTCCTATGGAGTGATTTTGACCGGACGTACACTGCAGGGCATCGGGGCGGCCGGTACTGCACCACTTGCGATGGCGCTCACTGGCGATCTGTTCAAAGGAGGCGAAGAGAGCCGGGTATTGGGGATTGTAGAAGCATCGAACGGGATGGGTAAAGTGTTATCTCCGATACTTGGGTCATTGCTTGCTCTCATTACTTGGTACGCCCCGTTTTTTGCGTTTCCGATCTTTTGTATTTTGTCAATATTGCTGACTTGGTTTTTCGTGCACGAAAAAAAGATCAAAAAAGAACAGCCGCCGTTCGCGAATTATGTGCACGGCTTGGCCAGTGTGTTCAAAGAACAAGGACGCTGGCTTTTTACAACCTATTTAGCCGGGGCTACTTGTTTATTCACCCTGTTCGGGATCCTCTTTTATCTATCGGACGTGCTGGAACAATCATATAAGATTGACGGGGTAATTAAAGGGATGATTCTCGCGATTCCTCTACTTATAATGGGCATCACTTCTTATATTACTGGTGCAAAGATTGGAAAAAACATGTACCAGATGAAACGCCTGATTGTTTTGGGATTTGTCTTGATGACTATTTCATATGCCTTGCTGACAATGACGGAAAAACTGGTTCCTTTTCTGTTTGTATTGACGCTCAGCAGCATTGGATCAGGCCTGGTCCTCCCGTGCATCAACAGCCTTATCACCGGCTCTGTCGGAAAGGAAAAGCGCGGGTTTGTCACATCTTTGTATGGGTCTGTCCGGTTTTTGGGGGTTGCGATTGGCCCTCCGATTTTCACAAGGCTGATGGAATGGTCACGGCCAGGCATGTTTTTTGTCATTGCCGCCTGGACACTTGTCGTAGGCCTTCTGGCGTTAACAATGATCCATGTTGCTAAGGATGAAGGGAACAAGAAAAAAGGGCGGGTTCATTATAAGTACGTTTAGAGCCGCTCATTTCTTTCTCCAGCCAAGCGTATAGACCTGGTAAAAATCGATTCCGCACACATAGTCGACCATTTTTGTGGATATCCACTGGCTTAACAGGGCCTGAAAAATGATATCCCAGCTGATGACGGACGCTGTAAGGATGAAAATGAATCCATTGATCAAAAATAACGGCTTGCCTGGCAGTGTGTTTCTAGAGGATGAGATGATTAGGGCGATCACGCCGACGCCCCCATTTGAAACACCCTGCCTTAACAGGAGCCCTATACCCGTCCCGAGAAATATCGAACCGAGCAGCAGGTCGACCCAGATAATCCTATCAGGGAGATGCAATACCTGCTGGAAAAGATAAATGGAAAAGGAGGTTGCAGTTATGGACACCATCGTCCATAACGCAACCCGGTTCCCTAAAAATCTGACTGCCAGAACGAGCATGGAAAAATTCACGATCCATAGGGCGATGCCCATATTGAGCCCAACCAGGTGATTCAGGAGTACGGCAATTCCCCCTGCACCTCCTGAGGGAATGGCGTGCGGAAACAAAAAGACTCCCATCCCAAATCCCTGAATGGTGCCTCCCGCCAGAACTATGCTGTTTTTTCTGAAAAAACCTTTCATTCATATCAGTCCGCCATTTCAGTGCAATATGCTTGGAGCCCTTATAAAAATTTGGATAAGCTGCCCCTTTAAATCTATTCAAGCTGTTTTTTTATTATGTGCTTTTGTTGAACAAGCCATATATGAAATGTAAAAAAGCGCCGGGCTTGCAGCCAGGCGCTTTCAATCCATATTGGATTATTCCATTTTCGAGATGATTTCTTCAGAAGCCGGGAATACGCCAGTATCCAGCTTGGAGTAAACCTTCTCCCCGTTGACGGTTACCTCGAAGGCTCCTCCGGAAATCGGAACCAGCTCCATGTTTTCGATATTTGAACGGAAATGGGTGAATAAATCTTCCGCGAGACCCGCGGCTTTTGGTGCGTAGTTTCACATCATGCAAAATTCGATTTTTACCTTGTACTTGCTCATAGTTGGACTCCTTCCGATATTTGCGTTTTTCAAGGTAATTTTAGTGCAAACTGTGAGGGCAGGCAAACATAATGGTTCAATAGAGATGCTTTTCTAAATAATAAAGAGTATACTTGGTTATGGAGGTGGAGAAATTGAGCGAGCAAGAAAAAATTCGCCTGACAACATTGTCAACAAAAGCCGGCTGAGGCTGTAAAATAAGTCCAGAGGACCTGACGCAAGTTTTGCGTCTTTTACCAAAGCAGGAACCAATACCTGAATTGCTGGTCGGCCACGAAACATCTGATGATGCCGGAGTTTACAAGCTGTCCGAGTCAGTGGCATTGATCCAGACTGTTGATTATTTTACACCGATCGTCGACGATCCATACATGTTCGGCCAGATTGCCGCAGCAAATGCATTGAGCGATGTATATGCGATGGGCGGGGATCCGAAAACGGTCCTTAATATTGTCGGTTATCCTGTGAAGAAACTGGGGCCTGATATGCTCGCAGAAATTCTTCGCGGTGCCGGTGATAAAGTGAAGGAATCAGGGGCGGTCACTGTTGGCGGACACTCAGTTGATGACCAGGAGCCGAAATTCGGCCTGTCCGTGACTGGCATAGCCCACCCGGATAAAATCTGGAAGAATGTCGGCGCCAAGCCTGGTGATGTGCTTGTTTTGTCAAAGCCAATCGGAGTCGGCATCCTGACAACAGGAATTAAACGCGGCGCGGTGACGGAGGAGCAGGAGCTTGCAGTAACAGAAACGATGGCATTGTTAAATAAATCTGCAGCCGAGGCCTTGAAGGATTTTAATCCAAATGCAGTAACAGATGTGACTGGATTTGGATTGCTCGGCCATGGCAGCGAGATGGCCCGGGGCAGTAATGTAAGCCTTGAAATCAGCTTTTCAAGTGTTCCGGTTCTGGACGGAACTTTTGAGCTAGCCGCTCAAGGCATAGTGCCTGGCGGATCAAAGTCTAACCATAAGTGGCTCGAGAATGAAGTTGCCTACGAAGAAATTTCTTTTGAGGGACAGCTTGTGCTGTGTGATGCAATTACATCCGGAGGCCTGTTGGTGGCAATCGATAGTTCTGAAGCAGGTCAATATGTGGAAAAGCTCCATCGAAATGGCCTGGCTCAAGCAGCCATTGTGGGCAAGGTTACAGAGAAAAAGGACAAACTCATTTATGTAAAAAGATAAGGTGAAATCATTGCGATTTCACCTTTTTCCGTGTGCAACAGCCTGGATTTCCCCGGCATTTGCACTCGTTTTTACTTAAGTTCTGAGGTCAAGTTTGCGGTTTGTAAAACAATCCCATTACTTCTATTGTTTCAGTTATATTTACAAAGGCTGAAGGATCAACTTCTGCAATTAATGATTTAACCTCTGCCAGCTCATACCTGGAAATGACGGTCAACAGCACATTCCGCTTTTCGTTTGAGTAGCCTCCTACTCCATCCAGTACGGTCATGCCGCGGTAAACATTCGTCAGCAGATGCTGCCGCAGCTCTTCACCTTTTTCAGTGATAATCATCAATGTCAGTTTAACATGATGAGTGTACACAGCATCAATCACCTTGCCAGTGACAAATATCGATACCATTGTATTCAAAGCCGAATCCCAGTTAAAGAGAAAGCCGCTTATGATTACCACCACTGCGTTCATGCCTGAAAGCAGCGCTCCAAGCGGGAAATCCCTTTTCCTCGCCACCAGCATTCCAATAATGTCAAATCCTCCAGTGGAACCAGCACATCTGAAGACCAGGCCGATGCCGAGCCCCGCCACCACTCCGCCGAAAATAGACGATAAAATGGGGTTGTCTGCGACAGGAAACACTGGGAAAACGTACAATCCAACGGAAATAACGAGGACAGATAAAATGGAATTCCTGATGAATTTCCTGCCCAGCTTCATATATCCAATGATCAGCAAAGGAAAATTAAGCAGAAAGTTCGCAATCCCAGTATCCAATGGTGTAACCATTCCAATGATCATTGAGATTCCGCTCATCCCGCTGCTTAGCACTTCGTGAGGGATCAAAAACAAGTTAAAGGCAATGGCAACGATGAGTGATCCAATGATGACTCCAAAAACCTGCATTTTTATCTCCTCCCCGTTCGAAACTCATATATAAAGAGAATACCGACTCTTGATTGATAAGTAAATTTAATAGTTTTTTATAATAATTAAAAGAAATCTGTTATTTTTCAGCAGGAAAAAGGACAGAACATTATTCTGTCCCCCTGCCCTTTTATTTGGCTGTCTGCCCAAGTTTCAGCTTCAGCTTCTCAAGCATGTCGGCTGTCATTTTTTGCAAATCATATTTTGTGTTGAAGCCCCACTGTTTTGTTGCTTCAGATGAATCGATTGAATTTGGCCAGCTGTCCGCGATACGCTGCCGGACAGGGTCTATTTCATAATCAATCGTAAACCCGGGCACGTGCTTCCTGATTTCAGCTGCTATTTGCCCAGGCTCAAAACTCATCGCAGTAACATTAAAGGAATTGCGGTGCTTCAGCCTTGTTGGATCAGCTTCCATCAGCTGCACGATCGCCTCCAGCGCATCCGGCATATACATCATATCCATAAAGGTGCCTTTGCCAATGTATGAAGTGTAGCTGCCGTTCTTCACTGCTTCATAGAAAATTTTTACAGCATAATCGGTTGTGCCGCCCCCTGGAGGCGCGACGTATGAAATCAATCCTGGGAATCTCAAGCCTCTTGTATCGACTCCAAACCGGTGAAAATAGTAATCGGCAAGCAGCTCGCCAGCTACTTTATTTACCCCGTACATCGTTGTTGGCCGCTGCAGTGTATCCTGTGGTGTGTTGTCTTTTGGTGTGGTTGGACCGAAAGCCCCAATTGAGCTAGGGGTGAAGAATTGGCAATTAAACTCTCTTGCTGCCTCAAGGGCATTCATTAAGCCGCCCATGTTCAGGTTCCATGCCATGACAGGGTTCGATTCTGCAGTTGCAGAAAGCAGGGCTGCCATATGGATGATTGTATCTGCCTTATGCTTCTGTGCCTGCTCGCACATTGCCCCGGCATCGGTAACATCAAGGATTTCAAACGGGCCGGATTGTGCCGCTTCACTATCATTTGAGCGGATGTCTGTTGCCAGCACATTTTCTGAGCCGTACAAGTGCCTTAGTTTTACTGTCAATTCCGAACCGATCTGGCCAAGAGCCCCAGTGATCAAAATTCTTTTCATGATCCCCACTTCCTCCAAATTTATCCATAAACTCATCCGTTGCCCATAAGCTTGGAGCAATTGTGCTGCTGAGCTACATTCTCGTGAACTGGAAAACTTGTAATATGGCTTACTGTCTGGCAACGGGGATTTATCAGATAATTCCCATTTCCTTGCCCACTTTTTCGTAAACGGCAAGCGCCCGGTCAAGCATTTCTTTCGTATGTGCAGCAGATGGCATATTCCTGACCCTTCCTGTTCCGGCTGGCACCGTTGGAAACACAATTGCTTTTGCATACACGCCCTCTTCATTTAGGCGTTTGCTGAATTGCTGTGTGTTCACCTCATCGCCGATAATGCAAGGGGTAATCGGCGTTTCACTTTGGCCGGTATCAAAGCCAAGCTGCTGGAGGCCTTGTTTTAAGTATTTCGAGTTGTCCCATAGTCGTTCATTCAGCTCAGTGCTTTCCGAAAGAATTTCTATAGCCTTGATGCTGGCAGCCACGTCGGCAGGTGTCAATGAGGTAGAGAACAAGAATGGACGGCTTCTTACTTTCAGCCAGTCTATTAACTGCTTTTTCCCGGCAACATAGCCGCCTACCACCCCAATTGCTTTAGACAACGTGCCAATCTGGAAATCGATTTTGTCCGACAGCCCAAAATGTTTCACCGTTCCTGCACCGCCCCCCAGGACTCCTGATCCGTGCGCGTCATCGACATAAGTGATCAAATCGAACTCCTCGGCAATTTTAACAATTTCCGGAAGCTTTGCAATATCTCCGTCCATGGAGAAAACGCCGTCAGTGATGACCATAATTTTATTATATTGGCCTGATTCCTTTGCCTCTCGCGCTTTTCCCCTCAGGTCTGCCATGTCGGAGTGGTTGAACCGGATGATTTTAGCTCTTGATAGACGGCATCCATCAATGATTGACGCATGGTTCAACTCATCGGACAAAATCGCGTCATTTTTATCCATCACAGCCGAAATTGCAGCCATATTGCAGTTAAAACCCGATTGATAAGCAATTGCTGCCTCTGTTTTTTTGAATTTGGCGAGCTTTTCTTCAAGCTCAACATGGATTTTTAACGTTCCATTAATGGTCCTGACCGCACCGGCACCTACTCCGTAACGGATAACCGCCGCAGACGCAGCATCCTTTAGACGTTCATCGGTTGCTAGCCCTAGATAATTATTTGATGACAGGTTCACCAGTTCTTTTCCATTGATGGTGATGACAGGACCGTTAGCGCTTTCAAGCGGGTCAATCACATTGTAGAGGCCTTTTCCTTTTAGATCCTCAAGATTTTGCTGAAGAAATTGATCAAGTACTTTGCTGGACATAAAAATCCTCCTTCCGCCGCAGGCAGTGTATTGGTTTTGAATACATTTGTCTTTTTCACAAGGACACAGGTTTATGCTGAAGTCCTCTTTATTATTCATTTCTATTATTTACACTTTATCATATTTTTGACTGTTGTACATATATGAAGGACAACCAGTTTTCTATAATGTCAGTATTTTTTTAACAATTTCCTATTTTAAAAGCATTCAATTTAGGGTAAGTGGGAAAAATAAAATACTTATTTTATGGAGGTTCAATATGGGCAACCGAAAAATTCCAAAGGCAGTGCTCGCTGCTTTTGTCATGACCCTCTCACTTTCTGCCTGTTCTTCCGACGGGGATAGCGATAAGGAGAAACCGGTCATGGAGGAAAAGACCGAAAAGGATGACCGGCCCTCAAACGATACTGGGCAGTAAATGGTTCAGTTATATGACAGCTAACTTAGGCGGCCGTTTAGGGCCGTTTTTTTTATACGTTAGGTAAATGGGCAGCGGGAGGAAGCTGGATATTAATGCCAGTCTTCGTCTGAACAAAAGTGCAACTATGCCTCTGTCTGCACCTTTCGGGATCCTTCCAATCGGCGAGTTTCCTTAATTATCACAGACGATTTTCTTAACGTACGCAATCGGCTAAAATGTCCCATTCAATACCAGGTTTGAAACCAATTTTTAGGGTATATATAACTGTTAGTAATTGGCGTTTTGCTTGGTAGCTTCCTACGACTGGGGAAATAGTCCGCTAGATAAATAGACAGGAGAATCAAACTAATATGAATTCACCCTTATATATAAATTCAGAGATTGGGTATTTAAAAACAGTGATGCTGCACCGGCCGGGAAAAGAGGTTGAGAATTTAACACCAAAGTATCTGGAGCATCTTTTATTTGATGATATTCCTTATTTGCCTGCGATACAAAAAGAACATGATTATTTTGCAGATGCACTAAGGTCGAGGGGCGTCGAAGTGCTCTATCTTGAAAAACTGGTTGTTGAAGCCCTGCATTCCGATGAAATCCGCAATTCGTTTATTCAGCAAATATTGGATGAAAGCAATAATAACCTGAACGGATCCAGGCAGACAGTGGAAGAATACCTTCATTCCTTTTCAACTGAAGAGCTTGTCAGGACCGTTATGCAAGGGGTATTGAATTCGGAAATAAGCGAGGATAAAAAAGGCCATCTGCATGAGTTTATGGAAGACTATTATCCTTTCTTCCTGGATCCAATGCCAAACTTGTATTTCACCCGTGATCCAGCGGCGGTGATTGGCGACGGAATCTCCATCAATAAAATGTGTGAAGGCGCACGCAGGCGGGAATCCCTGTTTATGGATTACATTGCCCGCTATCATCCGAGATTTTGCAATGCAGACATCCCGCGTTTGTACAACCGTGAGGAATACTTTCCTATTGAGGGTGGCGACACGATCGTATTGTCACCTGAAGTGATTGCCATAGGCGTTAGTGCCAGGACGTCTGCACAGGCGATTGAGAAGCTTGCCCGCCGCGCCTTTTCCGGTCAGCATGCTATTAAGAAAGTAATCGCGGTTGAAATACCGAAGCTTAGGGCGTACATGCATCTGGATACCGTTTTTACAATGGTAGATTACGATAAATTCACCTATCATCCTGGTATGATGGGGGCTGGCGGAAACATGAACATATATATATTGGAAAAGGGATCCAATCCTGAAGAATTGGCTATTTCGCATCGAAATAATTTAACTGAAACAATAAAGGAAGTTCTGAACTTGAAGGAAATCGTAATGATTCCATGTGGAGGCGGCCATGAAATCGCTTCAGCCAGGGAGCAATGGAATGACGGATCCAATACACTCGCAATCGCCCCTGGCGTGGTCGTGACATATGATCGGAATTATGTTTCAAACCAGCATTTGCGTGAACATGGTGTCGAGGTAATCGAAGTCCTGAGCTCTGAGCTTTCCAGAGGGCGCGGTGGCCCTCGCTGTATGAGCATGCCGATGGTACGAGACAATTTAGAATAAAAAAATGGCGTTCCTGTTCATGGAACGCCGTTTTTATTCGTTTATCATGGCTGCTTTGAAAAAGAAGCTTTAATTTCGTTCATTAAATGCTCGGCCCCTTCAAGGCTTAATGTGATTTTGCCACCGGCAAGCATGAGATTATCCTTGCTGACTATGCCTGTTACCATACAGGTTTTGTCGGGCAAGTATTTCTGGAGGATGATGGAGTCTTCGTCTACGAAAATTTCTAAGGGGTCATTCTCATTGATTTCAAACTTTTTCCTTACTTCCTTAGGTATGACAATACGGCCCAATTGATCGGTTTTCCGAACAATACCGGTTGCTTTCATAGTAAATCCCTCCTTTATTATTAGATACAATTATATCAAACATAGGGATTTATTTACAGTATAATAGATTGCTTAGCCTATTTTTTATATAAAACGGTAAAAAATGTTCGCAGTTAAGAACCCTCTCCCCATTTTAGCGGGAGAGGGTCCTTTTTTAGTATGCTTTCGCCCAATAAACCAGCTTGTCGGCTTTCCTGCCGCAGCATACACATTTGTCTGAAACAGCTTCCTGGTCGAATGGCATGCATCTTGAGGTTGCACCAGTTTCTTCTTTAATATTATCTTCGCATTCACGGTCCCCGCACCACATTGCTTTTATGAAGCCCTGCTCTTTTTCAAGGATATTCTCAAGCTCCAATAAGTCCTTTGCAATCGATGTCTTATTTTCGCGATGCTGCTTTGCTCTATCGAACAGGTTCTGCTGGATCTGTTCGAGTATTGCCGGGACTTTCGTTTCAAGATCCTCAAGAGGCACCGTGATTTTTTCGCCAGTATCCCGCCTTGCGAGTATCACATGGCCCTGTTCGATATCCTTCGGCCCGACTTCCAGGCGCAGTGGAATTCCCTTCATCTCATATTCGTTGAATTTCCAGCCCGGTTTTTTGTCACTCGCGTCGATGTCAACCCGGGCAATGCCGGACAGCCTTTCTTTCAGGTCGTATGCGAAATCAAAAACGCCTTCCTTATGCTGGGCAATCGGAACGATCATCAACTGGACCGGGGCAGCTTTTGGTGGGACGACCAAACCGCGGTCATCCCCGTGGACCATGATCATCGCACCAATGATCCTTGTTGTGAATCCCCACGATGTCTGATGCACGTATTGAAGCTTTCCATCCTTGTCAGTGTACTGGATTCCGAATGCCTTTGCGAAACCATCGCCGAAATGGTGGGATGTGCCGGCCTGAAGGGCTTTACCATCATGCATCAGGCTTTCGATCGTATAGGTGAACTTTGCCCCTGCGAATTTTTCCTTCTCGGTTTTCTGTCCCTTAACTACCGGAATGGCCAGTACGTTTTCGCAAACATCCGCGTACACATTCAGCATTTTGATCGTCTCTTGGAGGGCCTCTTCGTCAGTAGCATGGGCAGTGTGCCCTTCCTGCCACAGGAATTCAAGCGTCCGCAAAAACGGCCGGGTCGTTTTTTCCCATCTCACCACATTCGCCCATTGATTATAAAGCTTGGGCAAATCCCTGTAGGAATGGATAATATTTTTATAATGCTCGCAAAACAGCACCTCTGAGGTCGGCCTGACAACGAGTCGTTCTGCCAGCGGCTCGGATCCGCCCTGGGTGACCCAGGCCACTTCCGGAGCAAACCCCTCAACATGGTCCTTCTCTTTTTGGAGCAGGCTTTCTGGAATAAACAGCGGCATATACACATTTTCATGCCCTGTTTCTTTTATTCGTGCATCCAGTTCCTGTTTGATATTTTCCCATAGGGCGTATCCGTACGGTCGGATAATCATCGACCCCCGGACACTGGAATAATCAATTAAGTCGGCCTTTGTGACGACATCGGTATACCACTGCGCAAAATCAACGTCCATGGCAGTGATATCTTTTACAAATTCTTTTCCCATTTCTGCACCTCGGATTGAAATTTTTGGACAAATAAAAAAACCACGATCCCATAAAAAAGGGACCATGGCCTGGCGGTACCACCCTAATTTGCAGGGCATGGCCCTGCACTCTTTGACATGATAACGGAAATGATCCGCAGAGATCTTCACAAACGTCCGATCCAGAACTCGGAGGCAGGTTCAACTGGCTGTCAATGGGAACCTTCCAGCTTGCGGCTCCCTCTCTGGCAAAGACATGCACCAATCTACTGATCCTCGTCATTGTTTCAACTTGTGTTTTTGAAAATTATACAAAGAGTAGCATTTAATGTCAATATTTGTACTTGTTATGTGTTATTACTGGAAAACGCTATGGGTTACACCGTCGTTAGTTGCTCATGTTGTGACAGAATTTGCTTAAGAAATTGTTGCCCGTCCATAACGGTTGCCCCGCCGCCTTGAGCAAATGAATCGTTGCCTCCGCCTTTCCCGTTGATTAACGGAAGGACTTGTCCCACCAGCTTCTTCATGCTGCCGGGTGCGGCTTTACCCCTTGCGCAGACAAACTGCAGGCGGCCATCCATTTCCGAAACAAAATAGACAGTTACATCATCAGCACCGGCGGTAACGAGCCTTGCCAGATTCTGAAGCTCCTGCACTGTCCGGTTATTAAAAACCTTGCCGACCAGTTTTTCATCCGTCCCGAGCAACTCCCGGGCCTCAAATTGGAGCAATCTGTCCTGTGCCGCTTCAAGCGACTTTTCAGTTTCCTTTTTGCTATGTAAGAGCTGTTCCAGAACCCCAGGCATGTCCTGCTCAGGTGAATTTAAAAGGGGGCCTAGCTCCCGGAGTATCCGGTGCTTCCTGTCAAGCTGCTCCAATACACGGCTGCCGCAAACAAACTGGACACGAACCTTTTTCTTCTGCCTCTCCCAATCCAATAGTTTAATTGAAGCCACTTGGCCAGTGGCACGAGGATGCGTTCCCCCACAGCCATTGTAATCGAAATCCGGGATAATGACGAGGCGGATATTTTCAGTTACGGACGGCTGTTTTCGCAAGGGATAGGCCGATAATTGTCCGGCCGTCACCCATTTCGTTTCAATCGGGCGGTTTTCCAAGATGATTTCGTTAGCCAGCTTTTCCACCTTTTCAGCATCTTCCACAGCCAATTCCTCGATGTCCAAATCAATCGTCAATGTTTCTTTGCCAAGATGAAAGCTTATTGTTTGGCAGCCAAGCAGCCTTTCAAAGGCGGCCGATAAAATATGCTGGCCAGCATGCTGCTGCATATGGTCAAAGCGTCTTTTCCAATTGATCTCCCCCGTCGCTTTTCCCTCGGTTTCCGACAGCTGTGAGTCAAGATAATGCCGGATTTCCCCGTCGATTTCTTCAACCCCGATAACTTTGACGCCATTAATGGTGCCAGTGTCATGCGGCTGGCCGCCGCCAGTCGGATAGAAAGCAGTTGCACTTAAGACTGCATATATCCGGCCGTCTTCCTCCTGTTGCTGTTTTACTACAGTTGCTGTAAAGGATGTTAAATATGGGTCGTGATAGTACAGTTTGTTTTGCATATATAACACAGCTCCCCATTTTAAGTCATTATGTCTCTGTTTAGTTTATCAGAAAGTCCACGTCACCCCAACAATTTCCCAGTGAAAAAAACTGGTCGAAAGCGCGTGAATTTAGTAAAATCCAATAATGAGTGTATTTTTTAAAAACTACTTTTAACACTTAGCGAGGTTATCATAAATGAGTTTATTGACAGTTGAAAACTTAAGCCATACATTTGGGGACCGGACATTGTTTAAGGATGTTACCTTCCGTTTGCTCGCCGAAGACCATGTCGGCCTTGTAGGTGCCAACGGTGTCGGAAAATCGACATTGATGAATATTATCACTGGGCAGTTAATCCATGACTCAGGAAAGGTCGAATGGACCCCGGGCACCCATTACGGCTACCTTGACCAGCACACCGTCCTGACTCCGGGAAAATCGATCCGTGACATCCTGAGGGATGCCTTCCTTCCCTTGTTTAGAAAGGAAGAAGAGCTAAACGAAGTGACGGCAAAAATGGCGGAAGCCACTCCTGAAGAGCTTGAAGTGCTGCTGGAGAAAATGGGTGAAATCCAGGACGAGCTTGATGCAGGCGGATTTTACTCGCTCGACATAAAAGTTGAAGAAGCCGCGCGCGGGCTTGGGCTTGACGCGATCGGGCTTGAGCGGGACGTTTCAGCATTGAGCGGCGGTCAGCGCACAAAAGTCCTGCTTGCAAAGCTATTACTTGAGCAGCCAAAAGTCCTGCTGCTCGATGAGCCGACGAACTATCTTGACGTCGAACATATCCGCTGGCTGTCCGGCTATTTAAAAGAATATCCTTATGCGTTCCTGTTAATCTCTCACGATACTGAATTCATGAACCAGGTTTCAAACGTGATTTTCCAGCTGGAATTTTCCAAGCTGACGCGGTATACGGCAAGCTATGAAAAATTCCTGGAGCTGGCAGAGATCAATAAAAACCAGCATATCAATGCGTACGAGAAACAGAAGGAATTCATCAAGAAGCAGGAAGATTTCATCGCTAAAAATAAAGCCCGATACTCTACTACCGGCCGTGCAAAAAGCCGCCAAAAGCAGCTTGACCGCATGGAGCGGATCGACCGTCCGGAAACTGCAATGAAGCCAACGTTCGAATTTAAGGAGTCCCGTTCAAGCAGCCGCTACGTATTTGAAGGCACGGATTTTGAGATTGGATATACCCATCCACTGCTGCCGAAAATGTCAATCACGATAGAACGCGGTGAAAAAATCGCGATAGTCGGCTGCAACGGTGTTGGAAAATCGACGCTTTTAAAAACGATGCTTGGAAAAATACAGCCGCTAAACGGCAAAATTGAGCGCGGGGATTTCCTCTTCCCGTCTTATTTTGAACAGGAAGTAAAAGCTGAAGGCATCACGCCGATTGATGATGTCTGGAACGCCTTCCCTTCACTTGATCAGCACCAGGTGCGTGCGGCACTTGCACGATGCGGGCTGAAAAACGAACACATTTCCCGTCCGTTGAACCAGCTGAGCGGAGGCGAGCAAGCGAAAGTCCGCCTGTGCAAGCTGTTGATGAACGAAAGCAATTGGCTCCTTTTCGATGAGCCGACCAACCACCTTGACATTACAGCAAAAGCCGAACTTAAGCGGGCCTTAAAAGCCTATAAGGGCACGATTGTCCTTGTCAGCCACGAACCTGATTTCTATGAGGACTGGGTAACGAAGGTCTGGAACGTAGAGGAATGGGCTGGAAAGTCCATTGAAGCGTAAATACAAAAATACGGGAGAACCTGCACACATTCTGTCAGGTTTTCTTTTTATTGAAATTATCAATAGGTTCTTATCTTTTTCATCGATTAAATGAATTGTTTTATTCCCGGACAAATGTAAAATTGGGGAAGGAGTTCATATAAAAAGGAGATGCATCCATGAAAAAATATTTCGCCACCTTGTTGGCCATGCTCGTGATCTTTACGATTGCGGCGTGTTCCGGAAACCAGGAGGATAACGCCAGCGAAGACAATAAGGAACCTAAAAAGCAAGAAACGTTAAAGATTGGTGCCATTCCCGACCAGAATGCGGCAGACCTGAACAGGAGCATGGAACACTTCGCAAAAGACCTCGGCGAAAAAACCGGGCTTAAGGTTGAGTATATTCCTTCTGTAGATTACGCCGCCCTCGTTACTGCTTTTGAGCGCGGCGAAATTCAGCTTGCATGGTTTGGCGGCCTCACTGGTGTCCAGGCGCGAAGCCTTGTGCCTGAGGCTGAAGCAATCGCCCAGAGACCGATTGACGAGCAATTCAAATCCGTTTTTATTGCCCAGAAAGATCTTGAGATAAATAGCTTGGAAGAGTTAAAAGGAAAAACCTTCACCTTTGGAAGTGAAAGCTCAACATCCGGCCATTTAATGCCCCGGTATTTTATGATGGAATCCGGCGTCAATCCTGATAAAGACCTTGACGGCGTGCCAAACTATTCAGGTTCACACGACAAAACATACAAGCTCGTTGAATCAGGGGCGTTCCAGACAGGTGCCTTGAATATTTCTGTCTGGGAAGCAACTGTCAAGGAAGGCAAAGTTGATGTGAATAAGGTGAAAGTTTTCTATACCACTCCTGAATACTTTGACTACAACTGGACGATCAACAAGGTCGATGGCGACACGAAGAAAAAAGTGACGGACGCGATCCTTTCGATGAAAGCTGAAGACAATGAGGTCATGAAGCTGCTCCAGACAGATAAATTTATTGAAACCAACAATGACAACTATAAGTCGATCGAAAAGGTCGCAAAGGAATTAAAGATCATCAAGTAGGTGACATGAATGTCCTCAAAGGAAATTATTAAACTGAATAATATATCTAAAACTTTTGAGCGGAAGATAGCATTATCTTCCCTTTCTTTTGTTGTAAAAAAAGGTGAGCAGGTCGCCCTGATCGGACCTAGCGGCGCGGGGAAAACCACCCTGCTAAATATCATGTCTGCCATTGTGGCACCGGATCAAGGCGAAGTGTGGATAGACGGTAAACCTATCGGCCAATACAAGGATCAAAAAAGCCGTGCCAAAAAAATCGGCATCATCAGACAGCAGTTCGACCTGGTCGGCCAGCTTCCGGTCATCCATAACGTGCTTGCAGGACGACTCTCCGACTGGGGTTTTTTCAAATCCCTCCTTTCCCTTCTCGTCCCCCAGGAAAAAGAGCTGGCTGTGCACTCGCTCGCCAGGGTGGGCCTTGAGGAAAAACTGCATGAGCAGACATCGAACCTGTCCGGAGGCGAACAGCAGCGAGTTGCAATGGCACGGCTGTTAGTCCAAGAACCGGAAATCATCCTTGCAGATGAACCTGTCGCATCCCTGGATCCATCCCGTGCAGAGGATATCCTGTCAATGCTTACAACATTGGTAAAGGAAGAAAAACAGACTTTGATTGCATCCCTCCATTCGGTGGAATATGCGAAAAAATATTTTACAAGGCTGATTGCCCTGAAAAACGGAGAAATCTTTTTCGACATGCCCGCTGAAGAGGTTACGGACGAACAGCTTAGGAACCTGTATCAGCTAAAGGGGATGTCTTAAATGGGCAGAATTAAGGTTTCGAACGGCCTTCATAAAAGAAAGATTCTTTCTCTATTTTTGTTCCTGGTGTTCATTTGGAGTTTGTTTGCTGTCAATTGGAATGCGGATTTGCTTCATGCTGGCGGGCTGCATGCAGCAGCACAAATTTTTGAAGCGTTGTTCCGCCCCGATCTGTCAGCTGACATTCTTAAACTGGCAATCGAATCTTCCTGGATCACCCTTGCGTATGCGACAGCTGGAATGAGCCTGGCGCTTGCCCTGGCATTCTTCCTTGGAATCATGGCGTCAGGGGTCCTTGCTTCAGGAAGCAGATCGAGGTTCGTTGTAAAGGGAACATTCAGAGGCCTGCTTGGTTTTATGAGGGCCATTCATGAACTTGTATGGGCCTGGCTGTTTGTGGCGTCTTTTGGACTGTCTCCCTATGCGGCCGTTTTCGCTCTTGCTATACCATATGGCGGCATACTGGGAAGAATTTTTGCAGATATGCTGAATGATGCTCCGGAAGAACCAGTAAAAGCCCTTCGTGCTTCCGGGGCTTCGAAGCTGCAGCTTCTTCTGTATGGTTATCTCCCTCAGGTGAGGTCCGGCATTATCAGCTATTCGATGTACCGGTTTGAATGTGCGGTCAGGTCGTCCGCTATCATGAGTTTCATCGGGCTGGGCGGCCTTGGCTACCAGATCCAGCTGTCACTTGATGACCTTCAATATTCTGAGGTATGGACCTTTATGTTCTTTTTGATTGCTCTGGTCGTATTCATTGACTATTGGAGCAGTCTCCTGCGAAGGAGGCTCACTGCATGAAAAAGCGCAAATTTACTTTTGTACAGTTTTCAATCCTGTTTGCCATCTTGTTAACAGCAGGTTCATGGTTTTTTATTATCGGAATTGAGAAAGCAAGCATTACTGAACTATTCAGCCAGAATAACCTGGAGTATGCCGGGAAGTTCTTCAAAGGGCTTTTTGGGGTCGGTGAAAAAGACCCTGCCTTCCTGCAAAAGGATAGCTGGGAGCATGCCGCAAAGCTTACTGCTGAAACACTGCAAATGAGCATCATGGCGATCGGTTTTGCGACAATGACCATGTTTCTGACCGTTATTCCCGCAGCCCGCAATGTCGCGGAAGGCTCTCTCACCCTGTCAAAGAAATGGTATCGCTGGATTTCATTCGGGGTTGTGCGTGTTTCCTATATTTTCAGCCGCGCAATTCCGGAACTTGTCTGGGCGATGATCATCATATTTATTTTTAAGCCGGGCATCCTGCCTGGTGCGGTTGCCCTGGCACTGCATAACTTCGGGATTCTCGGCAAGCTTTGTGCAGAGGTCATCGAGGACCTGGATTCAAGGCCAATACGCAACCTAGCAGCAAGTGGTGCGGGCCGTGCGCAGATCCTTTTATATGGAGTGCTTCCTGCGGTTCTGCCGCAATTCTTGAGCTATATCCTGTATCGCTGGGAAGTGATCATGCGGACGACAATCGTCGTCGGATTTGTCGGAGCTGGCGGTCTCGGCCATCAATTCAAGCTTAGCATGAGCTTCTTCCATCACACGGAAATCAGCCTGATACTGATTTGTTACCTGATTCTCGTTACCATCGCAGATTATGTATCTGAAAAATCACGGAGATTTGTAAAATAGGTTGTGAAGGGGATAATCCCTAGTTAAATAGGTAAACTGTCCATCATAATGGTATGATGGACAAAGTCCCCCGGTAAAAGGTCATACTGTCCATCATATTGGTTATGATGGACAGTGTGGCCATGGTGAAAGTAAAAACTGTCCATCATATCGGTTATGATGGACAAAATGGCCTTGTGAAAAGTAAAAACTGTCCATCATATTGGTTATGATGGACAAAATGGCCTTGTGAAAAGTAAAAACTGTCCATCATATTGGTTATGATGGACAAAATGGCCTTGTGAAAAGTAAAAAGTGTCCATCATTTTGGTTATGATGGACAATGTGGCCGTGGTGAAAGTAAAAACTGTCCATCATTTTGGTTATGATGGACAATGTGGCCGTGGTGAAAGTAAAAACTGTCCATCATATTGGTTATGATGGACAATGTGGCCGTGGTGAAAGTAAAAACTGTCCATCATATTGGTTATGATGGACAAAATGGCCTTGTGAAAAGTAAAAAGTGTCCATCATATCGGTCCCCGAGTAAAAAGAAAAACTGTCCATCATATCGGTCCCCGAGTAAAAAGAAAAACTGTCCATCATAAAGGCAACACAGTTATCCATTCCTCCATGTCACTTCAAAATTGAAATTCAGTAGCTCTCCTTAATTTCTGTGCCGCTTCAAATGCTGACGGTGCTTTGCTGATAGCCGTGATGACTGAGACGCCATCTGCACCGGCTTCTATTACACTCCGGGCGTTATATTCGGTGATCCCTCCGATCCCCACTATTGGAATCTTTAAACCCTTCCCGCGGAATTCCTGAATAAGTGAAACACCCTGAACAGCTGTGGCATCGGTTTTTGTACTGGTTGGAAAAATCGGGCCAAGTCCGAAATAGTCTGCCCCTGCTTCAATTGCTATCAGCCCTTCGTGATAAGAATGGACGGAGACACCGAGGATTTTATCGCCAATCTTTTCCCTTACTTTTTGTGCCGGCTCGTCCTCCTGCCCGATATGGACACCGTCAGCCCCTATCAAGATCGCTAGTTCAATATCATCATTTACAATGAACGGTATCCTGTTCTCATTACAAATGCCATTCAATTCCTTTGCCAACGCAACTTTAGCGTCACCATGCACCGCGCCCTCTCCTTTTTCCCTGAACTGAAAAAGGGTGATGCCGCCCCGTATCGCTTCATTAAGAACATCAGCCGGCTTTTTCGTGCAATTTGCACTGCCCATAATAAAATATAACTTAATTGCTTGTCTCAACGCTTCCCTGCTCATTCTTCCCATCACTTTGCCTGCCCTTTTTCGAGGCTCTTTCTCCTATAGGCCCAATGGTTTGTGGGCCCATGCCCGGAACCGATCTGGACCTGGTTTTCAATAGCAGCCTGAATAAACCTTTTTGCTTTTGAGACGGCATCCTTTACAGACGAGCCCTTTGCGAGCTCAGCTGTAATCGCTGAGGAAAATGTGCATCCAGTGCCGTGTGTATTTTTTGTATCCACCCTGCTGCTCCGAAAAGTGATGAACTCATTTCCTTCAAATAATAAATCGGCTGATTCAGCGCTATCATCATCGTGTCCGCCCTTTATCACTACATTCTTTACCCCGAAATTTGCAAGTGTTTTGGCAGCTTCTTTTTTATCCGCCGCAGTTTTTATCGTCAGCCCTGTGAGGACTTCAGCTTCGGGAATATTGGGGGTTATGATGAACGCCAAGGGCAGTAAATCACGTTTTAATGCTGAAATGGCTTCCGTCTGCAATAATGAAGCGCCCCCTTTCGCAATCATGACCGGGTCAACTACGACATTTGTCCATCCATAGTCTTTAATTTTTTCTGAAACAGTCCTGATGATTTCCGCATTGAAAAGCATCCCGGTTTTTAATGCATCAGTACCGATATCTTCCCCTATGGCTTCAATCTGTTTTCCAACAGCATCTGCCGCCATTGGATAGACTGCATTTACCCCCTGTGTGTTCTGGGCGGTCACCGCGGTAATCGCCGACATTCCGAATACGTCCAATTCCTGAAAAGTTTTAATGTCTGCCTGAATGCCTGCACCGCCTCCACTGTCGGAGCCGGCGATCGTCAAAGCCCTCCTCATGGCTCTACCTCCTTATATTTTTGCGAACGATGCCAGTTCGGCAATTTCACTGTCTGATACAAGTGACAATTGATTTAAAAATTCAATTTGAAAACTGCCCGGCCCAAGATCGGCAGTTTTCGCCGCGGCCAATTCAGCTGCAACTCCGTAATAAACCAACGCGGAAACTGCAGCCCGTCCCAACTTCTTTTCGACAGCTGCGAATGCCCCTATTACCGATGTCAACAGGCACCCGGTTCCCGTGACTTTCGTCAGGATCGGATGGCCGTTTCGGACCATGAACGTCGTTTGTCCGTCTGTCACAATATCCTCCTTGCCAGTAATCACGACAGTGGTATTCATGGATGCTGCCGCTGATACCGCCAAATCGGCAAAGCTACCTTTTGCTTCACCGGCGTCCACCCCTTTGATGTCCCACTTTTTACCGGCAACATTCGCGATTTCGGCCGCATTTCCCCTCAGGATTGAAATCTTTACCTCTTTCATGATTTGCTGGGCTGTTTCAGTACGGTAACGGGTTGCTCCGGCGCCGACCGGATCGAAAATGACAGGTACGCCATGTTCATTTGCAGATTTCCCCGCCATGATCATCGATTCAACCTCAGCACGGTTCAAGGTACCTATATTTAAAACAAGCGCACCCGCAATCTTTGCCATATCTGCCGTTTCTTCTGGAGCATACGCCATGACCGGGGATGCACCGAGCGACAGGAGCCCGTTTGCTGTAAAATTTGTCACCACGACGTTGGTGATGTTATGTATTAACGGATTTTCCATCCTTACTTTTTGTAGCGTACTGCTTATAGTTGTTTTATCCATTTTCATTCCTCCCTGTTTTAATCCATGACCAAGCCGCCGTCGACAACCAGGTTCTGCCCAGTGACAGCCCTTGCCCAAGGCGATGCAAAAAACAGGATGACATCAGCTGCCTCAGCGGGATCTGTCACTTTCCTGAGCGGTGTCGAGGACTTGATCAATCCAAAAACCTCCTCGGAAGTTGCGGAACTGGCATCGGTTGTTTTCAACAAGCCGCCGGAAACCATGTTTACCGTAATTCCATATTGCCCTAGCTCATTTGCCATGTTTCTTGTAAAACCAAGCAGTGCCGCCTTGCTTGTTGTGTAATCATGGTAGGCGACCACCGGGTTTTGGAACAGGTTTGTCCCAATATTGATGATGCGGCCAAAACCTATCTCCTTCATATCTGTGAGGCCGGCCTGGACCGTATTCAATGAGCCGCGGATCGAGCTTTCAAATTGTTCTCTGTAATCCTCCCAGGATATTGATGCCGCATCTTTTTTTGATACAGGATCAAAGCGGAAATTGACGAGCGCATTGTTGACAATTGTAGTAACAGGTTTACCGAAATAATTTTTCGCCTCTTCAAAAACAGTTCTTATCTGGTCAATATTGCGGACATCTGCCTGAAGGGCGATCGCGTTCTCCCCGATCGATTCCTTTAGTTCCTGCGCCCGCTCTGCACTGCTGTAATAATTGATTACGACATGTGCCCCTTCCCTTGCAAATGCTTTAACTGTTTGGCTTCCCAAGCCCCGGCTTCCGCCTGTCACCAATACAACTTGTTCCTTAAGGTTCATCACAATCTTCCTCCTTAAAAATAAAAAGCCAGATCCATAAAAGGACCTGGCTAGTAAGTAAGTGAAAAAAACTTTCCGCTAACATACTACTTTCCTACGCTGGTATGATCCAGATCAGGTCCAAAGGGTTAAAAAACGTACCGTTTTTCTCTCAGCCCCAAATCCGGGCACCCCTAGTAGTGAAGAACATATTCTTTTAAACTATCATAGTTCTTGGATTCAAATAAGTAAAGCATGAACATGGATTTTTTCATGGCAGAACACTGATAAGTGATTGATGCCACAGAATAACAATTCATTGACAATGTGCCGGGATTTTTTTACTTAAATGGGGAGAAGATTTTAGCCATTCCTTGCCTGTTTGTCAATCAAGCGCATACATTTTGTTTAACTCTTAAATAACAGGAAACTATTATAGTATTCATTTTAACTTGGAACTTACAGGAGGCTCGGATATGTGGATTCATAAACCGTTTTTTAAATATGCAGCAGGCGCCATACTGCTATTGGTAATTATTTTCCTGCTGGGTAAAATTGATTACTTGGTGGGTCCGCTCCATAAGTTTATAGCGGCCATTTTCTTCCCTGTGTTGATAGCAGGGCTGTTTTATTATATATTGCGGCCTGTTGTCCGCCTGCTGGCAAACCGAATTCCGAGGGTGCCCGCGATCTTGATTGTATTTGCAGCTGTGGCCGGCCTGTTTCTTACCTTATTTTATTTTGCCGGTTCCATGATAGGTGAACAATTGAGTGATTTGTCCAAGAATTTTCCTGAAAAAGTCGAGAAAATCTCTTCAGAGTCCAAAGAGGTGATAAATAAAAATGACATGGGAATCATCAGTGCAGAAAAAATCGAGGACAGGTCCCTTTCCTATTTTCGTTCAATGTCAGAAAAACTAAGCGGTAATGTTGTCAACATTGTTTCTGGTATCACAAGCGTTGCGACGGTGCTTGTTGTCGTTCCGTTCCTGCTATTTTTCTTTCTCAAGGATGAGGGACATCTAAGGCTGTATATTTTAAAACTGATTCCGTCCGAGCATGAAGATGAGGGCGGTAAAATCCTGTCAGATATAGATAAGACGCTATTTACCTATGTTACCGGGCAGTTTATTATAGCTTTAGTAGATGGAGTTTTAATGTATATTGGCTATCTGATCATCGGGCTCGATTTTGCCCTGATACTTGCCTTGTTTGCGATGTCACTCACGATTGTCCCGTTCTTCGGCCCGCTGATCGGTGTGATTCCAGCCATATTTGTGGCTTTGCTTCACAGCCCGATGATGGTCTTAAAAGTATTGATCGTACTTGTTGTTGTCCAGCAGCTGGAAGGAAACCTCGTTACACCCAATGTAATGGGAAAGCGGCTCCATATACACCCGGTAACAGTGATCCTTCTGTTGATTGCGGCAGGCTCCCTTTATGGATTCATCGGCATTTTAATCGCAATTCCCTTGTATTCCGTCCTAAAAGCCATCATTAAAAACGTAAGAAAGTTTTATTTGCTGCGCTACCGAAAAGTATAGTTGTTTCAAAATGATTCCCCGAATACGACGTTTAGGGGAATTATTTTTGGTTGAGTCGAAATAAATTTTAAACCAGCTGAAAAAACATTCATCCAAATGTGAAACATAATTATTCGGGAAAGAAACTATGTTCACATCGCTGAATTTTTGTTCAGAATGCTTGTCCAAAATTAAAACTATAGGTGGAACAATTTTTAGCGAAAAAAAGCATTTGTTCATGGTCATCCAGCCTATAGAAAGTGCATAAAAAATGACCCAGTCTGTCTGGGTCTCAATTTTATTTCTATCTCCATCATTTTTTCTGATCTTTGAAATGCTTAAACAAGCAGCTTTTCCAGAACTATTTCATCTCTGATGGGAATTCCGTCATTTCCGGTCATTGGAATTTCAGGCTTCAGCCGCCTGGCAACCGAGACGGCATTTCTTTTTATTTCTGCTAACCTATAGCCTCGTTTCTGATAAAATCTTAATGCGTTAAGGTTGTCGTTTGTTGTGATTAATATTATCCTTCCGGCCTGTTTTTCCCTGGCATAATTCTCAACAGCCTGGAGCAAACTGCTTCCGATTCCCTTGCCTTCTTCAATACTGTCGAGAGAAATGATCTCGCACTCGCCGGGCCGAAAAAAGTATGTAATCAGCCCTGCAATCTTTCCTGCATCATCAATCACAGCGTAACCAGGCAATTCATCGCAGCTATAGATCCCGGTTGAAATAATCATTTCTGGACTTCCCCAATGCTGTATGAAAAAATTACGAATTAAATCTTTTGAAATGACCTCTGTCGGCACAACCTTCATTATATCCTCCTTTCTTTTATTTTCGCATATATGTTCACATCATATGGATTTCCATTCTGGATCATGTAATCTCTCAAAATACCTTCTTTTTGAAAGCCAAGCTTGATTAACATTTCGTTTGAGGCTTCATTTTGAAGGAATACGACAGCACCAATCCGGTTCAATTCGAGATCATTAAAGCCGTAGGAGATGACCTCCAGAACAGCTTCCCTCGCATAACCATTTCTCCAATGATCAGGGTGTATTTCATAGCCAATTTCAGCCCGTTTGTGCTTGGGCGACCAGGCATTGAATCCGACGGTGCCGACGAGCCCTTTCTTCTGCTTCCTTTCTATCCCCCACCGGATCCCGCGTCTTTCTAGGAAGCTGTTCTTGAAAAACTCCACAAACCCCTCGGCCTGTTCCTCGCTTGTCAATGTATCCTGGCCATAAAACCTGGTGACGGCATCCCGTGAAAAGCAGGCAAAAATATCTTTCGCATCCGTCTTCTCTATTTCCCTCAAAATCAGCCTTTCCGTTTCTAAAACAGGAAACATCCATATTTCCCCCTTGTTAAAAAACATAAATATATATCAATTCTCCTGCTAATGTGATTTTCCTTTAACTACAGACAAAATCCACACAAAAAAAAGCGAATTTTCTTCAGAAAATCGCTCCTCTCAATCAATTATTCGGATTTGCTGCCTCTTTCTTCAATAAGTAAAGATAATACAAAATCGAAATGCCTACTGAAATGGCAGATGTGATATAAATGCTATAATAACCGAGCCAGTGGCCGATTTGGCCAAAAACAATTGCGCCAACTCCTACCCCGAGGTCGAAAAATGAAAAAAAGGTCGCATTTGCCATGCCTCTCCTGTGCACTGGGGCTTTTTCTATAGACCAGGCCTGCAGGGCCGGCTGCAAAGTTCCAAACCCCAACCCGTAAAGAGTGGCCGCGCTGTAAAGGATGAGGCTGTTTGGAAGCCAGGCCAGTAAAAGCATGGCCGCAAATATCAAGAGTGCACCGGGGATAAATACAGCACGATGGCCTTTTTCATCATATAATTTTCCAGCAAATGTCCTTGTCAGCATCAGGGCGAGGGCGTATATCAAGAAATACCACTGGATGCCTTCAACCCCTTTTTGGGCCGTGAACAAAGGCAGGAATGACGCGATGCCTCCAAAGGTAAGTGTGATAAAAAATAACAGAATGGATGGTTGCAATGCGCTCTTTTCATAAAAGTCCCACTTCACATTTACTGTTTTTTGCGGATTTTTTTCGACCCTTTTGTAATTGATCCGAGACGACAGGACAAAAGCTGCCAGTCCAAGGCCTGAACATATTAAAAATAAATGCTCATATGGCAAAACCTCGGCCAGTGCCAGTCCAAGGGATGGGCCGAATGCAAGTGCGATGTTTCCGGAAAGCCCAAAGTATCCCATACCTTCACCACGCCGGCGGGGCGGTATCATATCAGTGGCAATTGTACCCGAAGCAGTGGTTGAAAATCCCCATCCAACACCTTGGACGATCCTCATGGCAAAAAGAAAGATGATGCTTGTCAAAAAACCAAATGAAGCGACGGAAAGGAAATAAATTCCAAGTCCAAGGAGATACACAAACCCCCTTCCTTTTGATTCAAGGGCGTGTCCTGCGTATGGGCGCAGCAGCAAAGCCGAAAACGTAAATATCCCCACAACAAATCCGATTAATTGGTCATTGCCTCCAAGATGCTCGACGAAAAGGGGAATCGTGGGCAGTGTCATTTGAAAGCCGAGAAAAATGAAAAAATTCGCCAAACAAATCAGGATAAAGTCCCTGGTCCATATGGTTTCGCGGGCGGCCTGCTTTTTAATAGATTCTTTATGCAACGGTTCAGCCATAGTGTGTCTCCTCACTGTGTATCAAATCTATTTTTTATCATACAACAATGAAGCCCGGCTTACTATTGTCACCTTATACTATTTCCAATGCCTCAGTCCGCCAGTTATTTTATCCCTAATCCTGACAAGAAAAGTGACATCACCTTTTGCGGTTTTTTGCTTGTTCCATTCATTAAAGCTTGCAACGATGATTAATATCGATCCGGCCACGAGCAGATAAGCCCACCACGGCATGTTCCCCCAAAAAGGGCGGGTTTGCAGGATGACGTTAAGAAGCAGTACTCCTGCCCCTACAAAGAAATATGATTTGACCCTCAGCCACATGCCAGCGAGCATCGAAATAAGTGACAGAGACCCGAGGATGAGCGCGTCATAAACGGTTGAACTTGCCAGCCCATCTTGGACCAGCAAGATCGCCACCATGATGAGAACCCCCCACTGGATTTGGCCCGTCATTCGTGTTTTCAATACATGGCGAAGAAATATAGAGAGCATGACCACAGGCAAGACTAATGCTTCTCTGTACCATAATGGCGGAATATCAAGCTCTCCGACTACTGAATAGTATGGCTGGAACAAGTATGCTCCTGCCAAAAATATAACTGCTGATGAATATCTGGCCTGGACTCGATCGCGCTGCAGCCATAGTGCACCGGAAATCAATATCCCCGGGATCATTTTGGCCCACAATGTCTCCATATCCAGAAAATAAATAGAAACAAAGAAAACAAAGGCAACTGCACTATACGCATCGAACGTTTTAACACCGAGCTGTCCGCCTGACGTCCAGATAGCTGTATAAAAGAACCGGCCTGCGGCTAACAGGACAGCACCTATGGCCGCAAAGAGCAGGATTTCCTGGGCCCACCCAATAGACACAAGGCTTACCAGCTCAGTTGTTCCCGCAAACAGCAGCAGTAAAGGGATAACTGCCATTAGATCCCATTTTACTTTATGGAGAAGCGCAAGCAATCCGGCTGTATAAACCAGGACGATAACGTAAAGAGTCAGGCTGAATGGGTAAGTGGTCAGGAATGAACCAATTCCTAGCAGTGAAAATGGGATGAGATAAAAAATGGTTCTATTCTTAAACTCATTATTTGAAAACAACCAGAACAGGGCCATGATGATGCTTGATGATAAAAAGGCAAATTGGCTGTTCGCCCCTTCTGTATATAGCTCAATTCCTGTCTGCAATGCCAAAAATAATGTGGTAAATGCCCCGTAAAGCAGTGCTTTCGACTTCCACTCCAGACTGACGAAACGGATGTTCATTGCATAGGCAGCAAGTGCAAATATAAACGCCCACACAGAATCCTGTCCAAACACAATCAACGTAATAAGTATGGCAAACACAAGATATGCATGCGCCACCCAAGCAAAACCAGCGGACAGTATCCTGTCTTTTTTATTCAGGGCAAGAGCAGTGACAAGCAACACCAGTCCTCCTCCAACTGGCATGAAGGTTTCCATTAATCTCGTAAAAAAGAGAACAAAACTCAAGCCATCCAAAATCGAAAAGTACGACAATAAGGCAACGGCTCCAGTGACAAAAGACAGCCATTTAAAATGTGTGAACCTGTAAAAGCCAACATATAAGCCAACCCCTGTCAGCCATGCAGCCGGTTTTGCCCATAAAACGTCCATTGGACACGCAGCTGTCAGTAACAGCCCAACCGAGTAAAAGAGAACGGCGGTGTAGGAAGAACTGCTGGTCAGCCGGCTATGTCCGGACCGTTTCCATAAAAAGCTTGTTAAGAGGAGCACGAATCCAGCCATTATGAAATGCCCAGGCAGACCAAGGTTTGCTGCATAAAAATTTGACCACTGCCTGATTTCTTCTCCAAAGGCTAAAACCGACATTCCAGCGGAAATTGGGATCAGCCAACGGGCCGCTTCTTTAAAGCCCCTCCTCTCTTCCCTTTTAAATATGAGGAAAAATATCCCGGCAAGAGCGGTGAACATACATCCAAGCTCTGCCCATTGGAACAGCCCTGCTGCGGCCAGCGCTGCCAACACCATAATTGCCAGGCCAATATCTCTTGAACTTAGCCTGACCGCTTTCATATACTGAACCTTGATCAACCAGCCAAACACTATATTTAAAATGAACCCGGTCAGGAATGCAGGCAACGCAAATGATTGAAATCCAATCCACATATCCAGGTGCCGCACTATTTCAAACAAAGCTGATGCCAGGAAAAATGAGCTTAAATATATAAACAGCCAATTCATGTCTGTATTGGCAAGGTAAATGAAGTTTGCTGCAATCACAAAATACGCGAGAATAAGGAAAACGGATGGCTCTGCCGACCTCAGCATGATGCCCTCCATAGTGATGAACAAAAAGGAAAGGCCTGACACAATTCCACTCGTCCAATGAAACACTTTATTCAATTGGAGCTGTTTGCCAAGCATGGCCGAAACAGCCAAGAACACAAAACCGAGAAGCGAATAACCGACCTGGCTTGCTTCTCTGAAATTCCAACTGTCAAAGATTTGGTAGGCTCCATAAACAAGCATTGCTGTAAAAACAAAATGGTATTCTTTTTTGCCGCTGACATATATCATCGACATGTACACGGCCGCTGTCAAAAGAAGATTGAAACCATAAAATACATGATTCTCATAAAATAGAACCATTAAAAGCGTGGAAAGAACCAGATTCACCTGGGCGAATGGCGCCAGCTCTTTAGTGAATAGCTGGAATGCACCTTTTTTCCTTATGAAATAGAAGCTTACGACCAGTAGCGAATTGTACACCATGATCCCCATAAAGAATGCGTCTGCTTCACCTGCGATTTGCCTTAATAAGAAGCCTGCCCCCACTGTCAGGGATACAAGGGAAAACCACACGAACAGCCGTGATTTCAGCCTGTTTGCTATTAAAGAATATACGGGCACAAGTGGCAGGCTCCCGAGCATTCCGAGTACATAACGCCCATCTCCTGAAAACGAGAGGAACGAACCAAGCAGTTCGAACCAGCCGAGTGACAGAATGAAGATTGGCAGGAACAAACTCCCCAGCACTATAAAAGCGAAAGCGGTCTTTTCTATTCTCAATATGCGCCAGGCAATATAAGCTATCCCATAAAAAAGGACGGATACCAGAGCAATTGAGCAAGATTTCATGAGGTCAGTCATTGTTGCCCAGTTGCTTGTCGCCACAAACAGGCCGCCTATCAACAAAAAGATTACGCCCAGGTTCAAAGACCAAGAAATATTCCGCTCGCGGAATTCTTCCGGAGAAAGCTTTTTCTTCGCCGTTTGGATTGTTGATTTGCCCCTTTCAGCTTGTCGATTTTTTACTGCCACCTCTGCCAGTTGATCCGTATTAGCCTCGACTTGCCGCAAATTGTGGAGCTGAGCCACAGCTCTTTCGGCATCCGGGTTTTTTGAGGCCAATGCCTTGTAGCTCTCATCCTTCTGATTTTTAACTGTTTCTAAAAAATGGATGTAGGACACATGGGCATTGCTCACAATTGTATAATCTTCCGCTGTTATATAACCGTGCTTTTTTAAGGCCGCTAGTTCAGTCCGGAAAATATGTTTCCTCTCCTCTTTTGAAACTTCCATGCCACTCCCTGCCCTTCCCTTTATCATCTTTTAGTGTAATTTTACACTATATTGAAATTGATTCAACATTTTTTTATGGTTGGATTCAAATTTAAGGGCAGTGTATTACCTCCGGTGAAAAAAATCACACCTACCACAATGTGGAAATGGAGGAAAATTAAAAAAGGAAACTGGTTTAGTTTTAAGTCAATTCCATCGTGGTAAACAAATAATGCAACGCCAATAACAAAACGGAAGGGACTGGTTAAGTTGCAAGACGTAACAGCGACTTCAAGGTTAGTCTTTGGCATTGCAAAAGAGGGATCTTATGCTGACAGGGTGACAGGAACTCTTGTCATGAATCGATATACTTTAGATCGATAAGATCCCAGGATTGGATTCCCCAGTTTTCCTTTTAGTTGGAATGAAAAAAAGGTGCGAACCGGATGGTTGGCACCTTTTTTCATGGGGGCGGAACAATATGCTCTATTTACATAATATTATTATGTAATCCCCTTTTGCTTATGGAAACGAGTCACCTTGTATAGACTATCAATACTACGGATTTGTAGACCATAATCCTGCATTTTTGACAAACACCCTCGGATGAAGCTTCAGCTGGGCTACCATGATTTCTGCGAGGTCCTCAGGCTGCATCACTCTTTCTGTATTTTCACCGACCAGGTTTGTTTCAACCGCGAGATCTGTTGCGACTGTGCTTGGAGTCAGGGCACTCACACGAATATTGTGCTTTCTGACTTCGAGCATAAGGGATTCGGTAAGGCCGAGGACTGCAAACTTTGATGCGCTGTAAGCACTGGTAACTGGTGCGCCTCTAAGGCCCGCGCTTGAAGAAATATTGATGATATCCCCTGTTTTCCGCTCGATCATTTCTGGAAGTACAGCTCTCGTAACATGATAAACGCCCATCAAGTTGACCTTGATAATTTGTTCCCATTCTTCGGGATCCAGCTCCATAAAACCGCCGAATTTTGCAATTCCTGCATTGTTAATGAGTATATCAATTGGACCGATCTCCTCCCTCACATGGCCTAATGCATGCTGGACTGATTCAGGGTCTGATACATCGGCGGCCGCACCTGAAACATTCACCCCATATTGTGCTAGTTCATGTGTCACTTTTTCTAGATTTGACAAAGTCCGCCCAATAAGCCCGATATTGACGCCTTCTTTTGCAAGTGCAATTGCGGTGGCCCGTCCAATTCCTCTGCCTGCGCCTGTTATTAATGCTGTTTTTCCTTTTAATGATTGCATTTAAACAACTCCTTTCAAGGTTGATCTTTATTATATGCAAACATGAAACTCTTAACAAAATTACCCGTGGGTTCATCTATCAGTCGAAAATACGCGAACGTACTTCAAAATGGTCATTTACTGCAAAAAAACCGCCCTTCTCTATCAAGACAGAAAGGCGACCCTTAAAAAATCATAATGGCAGCAAACTTACAGTATCCCTGCTCTTAAGATTCTTAATCATATCCAGCCATTCCTGAGGCTTATTCGGCAGCACTGCATAATAGGTTGTCAGAAAATCAACGATGAGGGCGGCAGGAAGTTCACCGGTCTCATCGTTTCCCGGCAAAAAGCACAGATCAAGCCCTTCGACTGCTGTGCCGTCGTTTTCCCATGACGGATGGACATAAGGGATGTCGAGGCGACGGTATCCTAAATGAGATAGCACTTCCCGCCTTACGAAAGGATCCATCGTTTTTACTCCGCCGAAATCATGATCATCACGTCTGTATGGATCATAGATCTCAGCAAACATGCCAAACAAATCATCCCCGTTATCCCTCGCCAGGCTTTGGAGGTCTTCCTGGCGCTTCGAGGCAAGGAATCGGCCAAGGCTCAAGCCCGGCTTGCCAACAATGGTGAAATCAGTCATGGCGATATTCCAATCGGGATAGTAACGGTATTCAGTAACACCAACTACCTCTCCTTCATGGACAGCCACAAATACCCTGATTCCCGGATCTTGAAGCGGTTCCTTCCATAAACTGAACTCAAGCACTTCTTCCGGCGGAAATACTTCCTTCATTAAATTATGAAGCTTCGTAAAGAGTGGATCATCAATGCTGGTGACTCTGATATATTCCAAGTTTAATGCCCCCATTTTCGCCTTATTTTTTTTCAGCTTCTTCCCAGTCTGTGTACAAATCAGTCCTACGGTCACGCCACGTTGTGACTGAACCACGTTCGCGCACCTCGAACAAAAGTTCAAGGTCCAAATCAGCGGTAACGATCATGTCGTGGTTAATCTCGCCTTCCACCATAATCCCTTTCGGCGGAAATGGTATGTCGTTAGGCGTAATCACGGCCGCCTGCCCGAAGTTTGCCCTCATAAAGTCGACTGTCGGCAGCGATCCGACTGTTCCGGTGACAACAACATAAACTTGGTTTTCTACAGCCCGTGCATGGCTTGTGTAGCGGACACGATGGAACCCATGCCTATCATCCGTACATGAAGGACAGAAAATGACATCAGCGCCCTTTGCTTTAGCCATCCGCACGATTTCCGGGAATTCAATGTCATAACAGGTTAACATGGCAATTCTGCCTTTATCCGTATCAAAAACACGGAAGTCATCGCCACGGGACATATTCCATTCATCGACTTCTGTCGGTGTGATATGAAGTTTCGCCTGCTCTTCGACTCTTCCATCCGGATAGAACAAATGGGCTACGTTATACAAATGCCCGTTTTGGGAAACAACATGCGTTCCGCCGATGATATGCATATTTGTCTCTTTGGCAAAGTTCGAAAACAGCTCTGTGTATTGTTCAGTAAACCCGGGAAGATCATTTATTGTCAGGCTGTCCCCTTTCCCGTTTCCAATCGAAAGCAGCTGTGTCGTAAAAAATTCAGGGAACAGAACAAACTCGGCGCCGTACTCCTGGGCATTTTTAATGTAATGTTCGCACTGGGCTGCAAATTCATCAAACGAGCTGATTGTATGCAAATGGTACTGTACCGCCGATACCCTCATTTTCATTGCTTTACCTCCTCACTTTGTTCGCTGCATGGCAGTTATCAATATCGGACTTATTATATAGTATTTCACTTCAATAACAAACTAACTTTGCTTGAGAAAACAAAAAACCTGACAGGCGGTATTGCCGTCAGGTTTACTGCGTGGGAATTCAATCTGAATCCTCCTCCAGCAAATGGCTTACAGCTTGATATTCGATGCCCCTGCTTTCAGTCAGGCTCATAAATGCACTTTGAATTTCCTCTTGTGTAAATCTCTCTTTTTTTAAAATTTCGATAGCCTTGGTCAATTCCATCGTTTTCCCTCCTTTTGTCTTTTTTATAATCATTTACACCGAGTGCTCCATTTTGAAACTTACAATAATTGGTAATACATTTTTAGCGAAAATCATTTTAATAAAAATGATTTACTTCAACAACAATTTAGAATAATATCTAATTAGATTAAAATCTAATTAGATGGATGTCTTAATGGAGGCCTAATTATGTTTAATGTAATCAGGATTGAAAACTCTTATAGAAAATTGTTTGTTGCGGGAGTGATAAATGGCATTGGTGACAGGTTCAGCCAAGTCGCCATTTTAACGCTGATACTCCAGCTCACTGGATCAGGGTTGTCCGTGGGGCTCACGCTCGCACTCAGGGTCATACCGTTCTTGTTGTTCGGGCCAATCAGCAGCCGGGCTGCAGAAAAATTCTCACGTAAAAAGCTGCTGATCTTCACCGATTTCATGCGGGCAGCCCTTGCCTGTTTATTTTTATGGGTAAAAGGGCCAGACGATTTATGGATCATCTATATAGGCTCTTTTTTGCTAGCGACGGGGGAAGCTTTTTATGCGCCGACGAGGAAAGCGAGTATTCCGTCGGTCATCGAAGAAATAAATATTAAAGAAGTCAATTCATGGGAGCAGGTATCATTGGGCTTTGTTCTGATCATCGGAGCGTTCAGCGGGGGCATTGTCTCATATTTGTTCGGTGCTCCAGCAGCATTTGTAATTAACATCCTGTCATTTGTATGTGCAGGGCTGATCATTTGCACAATCCCAACCCTTGAAGCTGACGGCCATGCAGAGAATCACACGCCAGGTAAACGGCGTTCCCAGATTGTTTCGTTAATCGCCGCATCGTCCTTTTTACTGATGCTCGTTTCATTTGAATTTATGGTGCCGTTGATCAGCGGTATTGAAAATGTTCTGATCAGCGTATACGCAGTAGAAACATTTAAAGCAGCTGACCTGGGTGTCGGGATTCTCTACAGTGTACTCGGCATGGGATTAATGATCAGCCCTTTGGTCGTGAAACATATTAAAGGCCGCTTTCTTCCAATCGCATTCTTATGCCTGGCCATGGAAGGAGTTTTTCTTGCCTGCATCAGCCAGGCCCAGTCATTTGCAGTTGTCATCCTGTTATTCGGCTTCTTATCGATTTTCGGCGGTGTTGGAAACACACTGCTTGACACCGCTGCAATGGAGACAATCCCCTCGAGATGGCATGGTGACTATTTCGGGTTGACAGCGACTTTATCTAATACATGCATTGGCATCTCGATGTTTGCAACAGGAGCGGTACTTGAAATCTTTTCCCCTCGGCAAATGGGGCTTGCGGCAGGGGTCGGTTATATCGGCCTCGGATTGTTATTTTTTATGTGCTCCTTGTCATTCAACCTGGCCCATGAACGAAAAAAGCTTGGAGACAAATCGGCTGCTTAACCACTCTGGAGCGCGGTGCATAATTGTCGCCGTCCTGTGTCCGAGGCCGAATAAACCTTATTGAGATGGTCAAAATACGTATGGACACTGACTTTGAAAGAAATGAGGGGACGAAGTGAAAGAAGTTTTACAGCATGTAAAAGAAGTATTGGAGTATTCGTTTGACCATCCGGAATCGAATGAGCTTGATGTGTGCATCCGCGAGCTTGAGCAGGCAAAAGAGTCTGCTGGTGACAAAACAGTGATGATCGAGGACGTGATCCGAGCTGTCACCCACGCGAGAAATGCGCAGACTGAACTTCGCATCACAGGTGACATTCCTGCTACGAACGCCTTCGGAGGAGCATTCCGTGCCCTTGACCAGGCAATAGAATCTTACACTGACGTTAATAACGACCCGTTTTAAAGAGTATCAGCCATTCCCCGGTTTAGCTCGGATCGGGGAGATTTTTTTTCGTATAACAAATATATCGCAATCAGAGTATGACAGAGTTCGACTCTGGATTTCTGCATTTCCTATCGAATTGACAGTTTATGTCTGTTCCTGCGCTTGCCCGAGAAATAACCGACAATTATATGAACAAGAATTAGGACGAACCGGTTTCTTTTAAATAAAATCGAGGTATTTGGTAAAATGGACCAAACAAATGAACAAAGGCGGAATTTGATGAACATCCTGATTGTAGGGGCCAACGGTCAAATTGGCAGGCATGTTGTGCGTAAGCTTTCCGGCACTGAACATAAGTCTGTAGCTATGGTCCGAAAACAAGAGCAAGCCGCTGAATTGAAAGGCATCGGTGCTGACCAGGTCGTCATCGCTGACCTGGAGAAAGACTTCTCGCACGCCTTCGAAGGTGCAGATGCAGTCATATTCACTGCCGGTTCCGGGGGCCATACTGGCGCTGACAAAATAATGTTGATCGATTTATGGGCAGCGATCAAAACGATTGATGAGGCGGTGGCCAGGAGCATCAACAGGTTCCTAATTGTAAGTTCCATGAATGCCGATACACCCGACAAAGGCCCGGAAAGCATGCGCCATTACTTTGTGGCCAAAAAGCTTGCAGACGACCATCTGAAATCCACTAATTTAAACTATACGATCATTCGGCCTGGGATATTAACAAATGAACCGGAAACCGGCAAGATTAACCTTGAGGAAAAAATTATGCACTATGAAAAGCGTGAAATCACCCGTGAAGATGTCGCCGAAGTCATTATTGAAACAATTGACCGCAGCAATACCTTCCGAAAGACTTTTGAAATTTTGAACGGGAAGGAACCGATTCCGCAAGCTTTGGCCCGGATCTAAAGCAAAAAAATCCAACCCTGCTGAGGTTGGATTTTTTTAAAAAATAGCCTGTGTAATATTACTGTATATAGTACTATCCGGTTGTCCTCCCTTTAATCACCTTAAATGCGACCACAATCAATGCGATGACAAGCAGGATATGGATGATTCCGCCTGCTATTTCAAATATCAGGCCGAGCACCCAGAGTGCAATAAGAATACCTACAATACTCCAGAGCATAATGCTATCATCCTTTCGAATTTCTTGCTGTTAAAATACCCTTACGGAACGAGGGACAAACAATTTTCACATGAGTTTTAAAAAATCTCCTTGCCACGCCACTTACCGTACCTGTAATAGGCAAAGGCGATCATGCTGCTGGCCAGGAAGCTTATGCCCATACCGAAGGCGATACCTTCATCACCTAGCAGTCGTGCCCCTAAAAACGTCAACGGGTAACGAAGCACCCAGAAGGAGATGATATTCAGGACCAGTACCTGAAACATAGCGCCGGCACCACGCACCACTCCATTGAGGATGAAATTGATGCCCAGAAAAGGATAGAAAAAGGCAATCAGGCGCAAATATTCTGCACCGAAATCAACAGCGTCCGGATTACGGATGAAAAGGCTGATCCCGTATCTGGCGAATAAGACAATTAAAATACCAATGGCAAGCATGATGGCAAAATTGTAAATAACACCATACAGCGCAATCTTATTTACCCTGTCCCAGCGGCCCGCTCCTATATTCTGCCCAGCCATGCTGTTTACTGCTGTTCCAAGTGCGTGTGCCGGCAGCATGATGATGCTGTCGATTCGCTGGGCAGCACCAAAACCGGCCACGACGTCGCTGCCAAAAGAGTTTACCACACTCATGATCGCCATTACTCCTGCCGAAATGACCGCCATCTGCAGGCCTGATGGGATTCCAAGCTTAAAGATAAGGGCAGCTTCGTCCCTTTTCGGAAGCGACGGAACTTTAAACGGGGCAAGCTTCCGGCGCATGGAATAATGCAGCCCGTACAAGAAGGCTAGTCCCTGCGCCAGGACGGTCGCGTATGCCGCGCCTTCGAAGCCCCATCCGAAAACAGCTATGAATAAAGGGTCAAGAATCGCATTCAGGACCACGGCCGCCACAACGAAATAAAGAGGCGACTTGCTGTCGCCAATGGCCCTTAAAATCGTGCTGATAAAATTATATCCAAGCAGGAACAAAATCCCGATAAAGTTAATCTGCAGGTAATCGGTAGCCATCGGTACCATGTCCGCCGGCGTGCCCAGCATAACAAGAATTGTTTCAGAGAAGAAATAACCAATCAGTCCCAGAGTAATGGAAAAAAGGGATAAAATGACGACAAACGCATTTAAATAGTTCGATAAAGCTGATTTGTCATCCTTGCCTTTCTGCTGGGAAAGAATTGTCAAAGCAGCATTATTGATGCCGATGATAAAGGACAGAACCGTAAAAATTACGGTGCCGGAAACAGCTACTGCACCAAGGGCATCGGCGCCGATGAGATTTCCGACCCACAGGCTGTCTATAAATTGAAACGATACCTGTAAGAGATTTGTTAAAATGATCGGAGTCGAAAAAACGTAGATCTGTTTAAATATTTTTCCTTCCGTGAAATCGTGATGAGCCAATTTATCACCATCTTCTGCTTTTATTTTCATTACTATTATTATTGAATTTACCAGTGAGTTCTAATAATTTGATTGGTGCTTACAAAAATAACCTGAATCCGGGATGGTCGAACATTATTTTTCTGGGTATCAGTCTGGTATCACTTGCTAGCAAATAAATAGCTGTTCACTTTCTTTTATTTAGCGGACACTTCCTTTCTGTATTTTGCCAAAATGCACAAAAAAACAGACAAAAGGATATCCTTTTGCCTTTCAGGTTACAACGTGTTATACAGAGAATAACATTCGCAGCAATCAGCCAGCGGTAACATTACTGAGTTTACTACTGTGGATGAACTGTACCCTAGCCAGATGCCATGATCAATCGTTCAGGACAGGTGTAGACATTCAGCGATCCCTCCCGGATGAATCCAATTGTAGTAATTCCCAGCTCTTCGGCTAATTGCAGGGCAAGTTCTGTCGGTGCTGACTTGGACAGCACAATTTCACAGCCTATTTTCGCTGCCTTCACCAAAATTTCAGATGAGATACGGCCGCTGAAGACGAGAAGCTTGTCAGATAATGCAATTTCATTTTTCAAACAATGTCCATAAATTTTATCGAGAGCATTATGCCTGCCAATATCCATTCTGCTCAGCACGACCTTCCCGTCTTTACATAATGCAGCATTATGTACACCGCCGGTGTTTTGAAACGTTTTTGAGGATTGCTGTAATTTTTTCATTAACTCAAAGCAGTCATCGAGTGAGACCTTTACACGATAGCTGTCAATTTTTTTCGTAATCATGGCATCATTAACAAAGACAAATGCCTGCCGCCCCAGTCCGCAGCATGAAGTAATGTACCGCTTGTTCACAAAGGACTCATAATAGGGATTGACTCTGATAGCTGTTATGTTAACGATTCCGTTTTTTTCATCCACCCACAGGTCGTCAATTTCCTGATAGGTCCTTATAATTCCTTCGGACGCCAGGAATCCTGCCGCTAAATCTTCGATATAATCAGGGGTGCAGACGAGCGTGGCCACTTCTTTCCCGTTCAATTTAATGGTAACTGGGTATTCCGTAACGATTGCATCTTCGATTCTTTGCGCTTCACCGTTTCCGAACCGGAGAATTTCCCTTTTTACTTCGATAGGCTTCACCACTGCACCCCCTTGTGTTTCATCCCTGCCAGCGCCCGGCCGGCACGCAACTGCTCGCATAAGCTGACTATTCAAACGTGTTATGATTTGACTTCTGCAGGAGATACTAGAAAACCCAATTTTCGATCGGGTTCATTTTACGGTCTTCCCGGCAGCTTTCACACACATGCAGGATCACATGTTCCATGACCTCTGTTTCACGTCCATCCATCTCTTCTTTGGTGCCGCAAACTTCACATAATCTCATTATGTTCTCACTCCCTGTACTTATGTTAAATGCTTTACATTTGAATCTGGCTCATGGTAAATGTCATAGCCTGTATCAATGATGGCCTGTTCAATGTCAACAATGGACGCCATCCGTTTGTCATAGGTGAACAGCGCCTCGCCTTTGGATAAATTGATTTCGGCCCTGAGGACACCCCACACATCAAGGAGGGCATGGAGCACCTTGTCGGCATCATGCTGATTGGCCATATCCTTCACGTTTACAACACCGTTTTCCACAGCTTCAAGCCTCCTTTTAATGACTTTCTTTTCTGTTGCCTAAGAAAGCTTCACCCATTCCCTCAAGAAAATCTACCATGGTGGTCATGGCAGCCCGGATTTCAGGACTCCTGAGCCGTCTTCTCATTTTCCATATGCTTTGCTTTTTACCCTTCTCCCCGGTTTTGGACAGACGCTCCAACCCCAGGCCCACACCCTGGAATATGGTGTCAAGCTGCCCTGGCTGCATCGAACCTAAAAATTTCAGCATATTCATGCCTGACTTGATCATATTGTGGACAGCAGGCTGGTTGATCTGCTGAATGGCGATTGCCCCAACCTCGTCGCGCTGGTCTAAAAGGCCATGCACTGTCTCTAGAACCCTCGCGTCATGCAACCCCCTCAAAATTCCAATGACCTGCATGACTGCTTCACGGTTTTCGGTAAGCTCTTGTACGATGTCGGCCATTGCTTTAGCCTGTTCTTCAGCGGGATTCGGTGTTTCTTTTCTAATTTGCCTGATTGCTTTCGCCATATTCATCCCCCTCTAGTTGGAACAGCTCCGGTATTGCGGTGAAATCAGAACGTTTCCATTTTTCTTCGACTTTAACACTGATCTGAGGAACCCTGTTGCCATATCGGTGGTTGTGGTCTGGCAGCGGTGGAGCGCCTTCCACTTCCAGAATTTCCATTTTGACACCCATTTCTTTGTATGCAGGCGTATGGGTGAGATAATCATGTTCACTGCTTGTCAAGTAGTTGACAGCTTTTTGGTCATCAAATGTATTCATCGGGAGCCACAGCTCATTGCCTTTTACCCGGTCGGTAACGATTACCCGGACCTCGACTTGTCCATATGGAGATGTCAGGCGGACGAGCGAGCCGTCCTCAAGGCCGCGTTCCTTGGCGAGTTCCAATGAAACTTCCAGCCATGTGTCTGGCACTTTATGCCGCAGACCTTCATTCCGGTAAGTCAGATTGCCCTCATGGAAATGTTCGAGGATACGCCCGTTATTCAAGTGCAGATCATAATCAGCGCCTGCTTCAAACGGCGGTGTCCAGTCGACTGGAAAAAGCCTTGCTTTTCCATCCGGGAATGCGAACCTCTCAGTATAAAGCAGTGGCGTATCCTGCCCGTCCGGCATGACTGGCCATACTTGGGAATTCCAGCCCTCGAGCCGGTCGTAGCTAACCCCGGCAAACAACGGTGCAAGTCTTGCGGCTTCATCCATGATTTCCCCGGGATGCTGGTAGTTCCATTCGGCGCCAAGGCGGTTGGCGAGCTCCTGGAAAATCATCCAGTCGGGCTTTGCGTCGCCCAGCGGCTCAAATACCTTATAGAAACGCTGAATCCGGCGCTCTGTGTTGACGAAGGTACCGTCTTTTTCAAGGCTCGGTGCAGCGGGAAGCACGACATCGGCAAATTGTGCCGTTTTACTGAAGAAGATATCCTGCACCACGAAGAAGTCCAGCTTTTGCAATGCTTCCTGTACGTGATTGGCATTTGCATCGACAAGGGCCATTTCCTCACCGAACAGATACATAGCCTTGATTTCACCTTTATGGATTGCTTCAACCATGTGATGGTTGTCATGTCCTGGTTCGGCCGGCAGTGATACGCCCCACGCTTTCTCGAATTTTTCGCGGACACTTGGATCCTGTACCGGCTGATAGCCTGGGAACCACGCAGGCATCGTGCCAAAATCGCAGGCTCCCTGCACATTATTATGACCCCGGAGCGGATACCCACCTGTCCCGGGGCGTCCGTAATTCCCAGTAAGCAACAACAAATTGGATATCGCCGTGCTTGCATCGGTAGCGCCGCTGTGCTGTGTGATGCCCATAGCCCATAAAATGCTCACAGACTTGGCCTCATGGATCATTGTGGCCATTTTGATCAGCTCTTCTTTGCTTAAGCCGGTTTTCTCTTCAGCATATTCAAGCGTAAATTTTTCGAGTGATTTGGCATATTCTTCAAACCCGTTGACGCGTTTGTCAAGGAATTCCCGGTCTTCCCAGCCCTGGTCAAGAATATATTTCGATACCGCATTAAGCCAAATTAAATCAGTGCTTGGTATTGGATGGACCAGCATGTCGGCACGCTGTGCAAGCTCATGCTCCCGAAGATCAGCTACGATTAATTTCTGGCCGTGCAGCTTATGTGCCCGTTTTACCCGTGTCGCAAGAACAGGATGGGACTCAGCCGGGTTTGCGCCGATAACGAAAACGAGGTCGGCGGCCATGATATCCTGCATCGTGCCTGCATCGCCGCCGAGGCCGACCGTTCTCAACAATGCTGCTGTTGCAGGCGACTGGCAATACCTTGAACAGTTGTCGACATTGTTGGTTCCCATGACAGCCCGGACAAATTTTTGGAACAGATAATTTTCCTCATTCGAACATTTTGAAGAAGCGATATACCCAATTGAATGGGGCCCCAGCTCTTCTTTCATCCCGCCGAGCTTTTCAGCAACAAGCGATAAAGCCTCATCCCAGGTTGCTTCGATAAACTCTTCTCCTTTGCGGATCAGTGGTTTTGTCAGACGTTCAGGGCTGTTGATGAATTCCCAGCCCCATTTTCCTTTCACACATGTGGAAATCCCGTTAACAGGCGCCTCTTCAGTTGGCTGGATCCTTAAAATGTCGCGGTCCTTCGTCCATACCTCAAAGCTGCAGCCGACACCGCAATATGTACAAACCGTTTTAGTGATGTTGATACGAGCTTTTCGCATTGCCGCTTCCATTTCAGATATGGCAAAAATCTCTCTGTAACCAGGCTCCACTTCCTTCGTTAAATCAATCATCGGTCCTAATATTTTTGGTGGGATGCCCGTCAAATATCCGGCTTCACCAAGCATCGATTTTTCCATCAAAGCGTTGCACGGACAAACATTGACACAATGACCGCATGACACGCATGATGATTCGTCAATAGGCACATCGTTGTCCCATATGACGCGCGGCACTTCACGGCTCCAATCAATTGTCAGTGTCTCGTTCACCTGAACATCCTGGCAGGCCTCCACACAGCGCCCGCACAGGATGCACTGGTCCGGTTCATACCGGTAAAATGGATGTGAGTTATCTGGCGGATAAGGCTTGGCTTCAAATGGATATTTCTGATGGGCAAGTCCCATGTGTTCCACTGTATTATGGACAGTACAGTTCCCGTTATTGTTGTCACATACGGTGCAGTAAAGCTCGTGATTTTTTAAGATTCTGGAAATGCCTTCATACTGGGCATCTTTTACAGGTTCGGACAAAGTGTCCACATTCATGCCTGGTACAACCTTGGTCGTGCAGGAGCGGACGAGTTCCCCTCCTACATTCACAAAGCATGTATCACATGTTTGGATGCTTCCCAGGTTCGGGTGAAAACAGATAGCCGGAATAAAAAAGTCCTGGTCCCGCGCCGCCTCCACAATTGTCTGGCCAGGGTTTGCTTTATATTCTTTTCCGTTGATCCTAAACGAAAAAGCATTGTCCTTCATGTTGCGTTCCTCCTTAATATGTCAGTTCTAGGTCGTCCTTCTACGCTTTGGATGAGTCGATGCCGGGATAGGCCAGATAATAAGCCAGTGCAACAAAGATGCTCCCGCCTATAGCATTTCCGATAAATACAGGTATGAAGTTGTTCAGGAAATCAAGCCAGCTGAAATGGCCTGCAAAAATGGCCGCAGGAATGACAAACATGTTCGCCACCACGTGCTGGAAGCCAATCGCGACGAATCCCATGATCGGGAACCAAATGGCAAGAATTTTGCCGCTGAATTCATCTGACCCGTAGGAAAGCCATACCGCAAGCCCGACCAGCCAATTGCATCCCACTGCAGAAGCAAGGCTCTCAATAAACCCCTCTTCCAGCTTCGCGTGGGCGATTGCCACGGTCTTTTCCAAATATGGGCCGTGGTCTGTCAGGCCTGCTACATGCCCAAAAAAATATGCAACGAACAGCGCGCCAATCAAATTGCTTAACGTGATCCAAAACCAATTATGAAGAAGCCTGCCGGGACTGACCTTTTTGGCGAAAAAAGCCATTGACACCGCCATCATATTGCCGGTTAAAAGCTCTCCTCCTGCAAGAATGATCAGCACCAATCCCAACGGGAAAACTGCGGCACCCAAAAAGGAGCCAAACGTCCCCCATTCTTCCGGCAAATTGGCAATGACCCTGATATCAAGCAAATACCCGATTGAGATGAAAGCGCCCGCGAGAAATCCTAAAATCAACATGCTCCTCATTGGAAGCCCGGCCTTTTTTGCACCAGCTTCGACCGCCAATTTCGCTATATCTTTCGGGGGATGATAACCCATGGCTGTCCCTCCTAGTCGTTAAGAATAATATCCACTTTTCTTGGAATTTTATTAAAGAAAATCAACATTTGTTAAATAATCCTTAGAAAGAAGGTGTCTGTTTTGGATAAAGAGAGCTTCCGCGACTATGTGCATACGATGATCGCTGCCTCATCAAAAAAACCAAAATACATGTCGATATCAATCGTAAAAGTTGCTGATCTGCTTGGTGAAAAGCCATCAGTAATTGAAGAGCGTCTGCAGGAACTTGTTACTGAAGGCAGCCTCGTAAAATCTAAGCTGACCGACCCCCCTTATCATGAAATTTATTTATTGCCTTAAATTCCCTATAGAATTGGCTGGCAAACAGAAACGGCCAGGAAACCTGTGGCGGTTTCCTGGCCGATATGACAATATCGTTTTTATCCCCTCGATGCATGCGCGAGGGTGGGTTATGTGGTTTTTCAAATTTACCTGCTATGTCAAGGGAATTGTGTCTTTGATCGACCTTCATATGTGTTTTTTCATATACAAGGAAATCAACATTCAGCATTGTTTTTCGGAAATGAAATCGAAGACAAGTTTTCCTATTTTCCTGATTGTCTGCCTGCCATCCTCGTGGCTGCGCAGCTGGTCAGTTAAAACTGCCACAATGGCGGTTTTATCATTACATTGAATGATTGCGCAATCATGTTGGACGCCTGGAAGCTCGCCAGTTTTATTCGCAGTTGTGACTACACCGGGATCCATCAAGGCCGGCAGCTTATCCTTGAATTGCTGCATTTGCAGGATATTCAGCATCTCGCTTCTGCTATCCTTAGATAGAAACATGCCGTTGTTGATTGTCATCAGGCATTCCACAACATCGTCTGCACATGTGTAATTGTCCCTTCCCTGCTGGAGTGCGGCAAAAGCCATCATGTGCCGGTTCAGTGAAGTCTTTGCCAAGCCAAGCTTTACAAGGCAATCGTTGATGGACTCCATTCCAATCTCATTGATTAATAGATTCGTAGCGGAGTTGTCCGAAACAATGATCATGAGTGTCAGCAAATCCTTAATGGTGTAAGACAGGTTTCCCGACAATGCCTGCAACACCCCTGCGCCACCCACGGTTTTTCCGGCGGCAACTGTTATCCTCCTTTGATGGTCAAGCAGTCCGAGCTCCTTTTGCCGGTAGGCAGCTATTAGTATAGGAATTTTAATGAGGCTGGCCGACGGAAATGGCTCCTGGCTATCTACTTTTAGAATGTAATTATCAATAACTAGTTTAATACTGGCCCTGCCTTTGCATTTTTTAATTTCATTGATGATTGATTCCTCAAACTCTATCATTTTATTATTAATCATCTGATTGTAATTAACGGCAGGGTCTGTTTTGCTGAGGGTTTATTTTTATCATAGAGATGGCAGGCGACAAAATGGTTCGATTCAATTTCCTGCCAGGCAGGCTTCTGCCCGGCACACACATCCATCGCGTACTGGCATCGTGTCCTGAAAACACAGCCGCTTGGAGGATCCATCGGGCTTGGCAGGTCTCCTTTTAAAATGATCCGTTCCCGCCTGTCCTCAACGTCCGGATCCGGAATCGGGATGGCAGATAAAAGTGCCTGTGTATATGGATGCAGCGGATTTTTATAAAGTTTGGCGCTGTCTGTCAGCTCAACAAAATGCCCCAGATACATGACGCCGATCCGGTCACTGATTTGCTTCACCATGGACAGGTCATGGGCGATGAATAAAAATGTCAGGCCTTTTTCCTTTTGCAGCCGTTTCAGCAGATTTACCACCTGAGCCTGGACAGAGACATCAAGAGCTGAAATCGGTTCATCAGCAATAATGAATTCAGGATCAAGTGCGAGCGAGCGGGCAATGCCTATTCGCTGCCGCTGCCCACCGCTGAATTCATGGGGATAACGGTTGGCATGGTCCCGGTTAAGCCCAACATCCTCCAGCAGCTGATAAACACGCTGAAGCCGTGCTTTCTTATTGGAGGCATATAAACCGTGCACCTCCATTGGCTCAGAAATGATTTCCCGGACAGTTGACCTCGGGTTCAGCGAGGCATACGGATCCTGGAAAATCATCTGCATCTGCCTGTGAAAAGCAAACTTTTCTTTTTCGTTCATTGTATGGACATTTCGCCCGTTGTATAAAACCTCGCCATCCGTCCTTTCATACAGGCCAATGATCGTCCTGCCGGCGGTCGACTTTCCGCATCCAGATTCCCCGACAAGCCCGAATGTTTCACCTTTGTATATTTTAAAAGAAACTCCGTCCACCGCTTTCAGCGTTTCCCCTTTGTCGAGATAAAAATGCTTCTTCAAATCTTTTACTTCCAATACAGCTTGTTTTTCCATCCGTTACTCCTCCGCATCTTGCCAGTATCTCCTTGCTGCACAAAGTTCTTTTTCATAAATCGTACCTTCGAGGCTGATAATTTCTATCGTTTTTCCCGTGTTTGGAGAATGAAGCATTTTACCGTTGCCATAATAGATTGCAACATGGTGGATCCGGCCTTTTCCTTCTTTATAGGCGAAAAACAGCAAATCTCCGGGTTTCAGACTGTTTAGGTCAACTTCCTTTCCAGCCTGGGCCTGATCATGGGCATCCCTTGGGATAGTACAACCATTCGCCTTGTACATTGAATGGCTGAATCCTGAACAATCATAGCCGAAGCTGCTCATTCCACCCCACAGATACGGGAGGCCAATGAATTTCTCGCCTGCAGAGACAATATCAGCGCCATCGCCTTTACGAATATTTGGAGAAGGATAAACGGTTATGTCTTTCATTTTTAAACGGCCTGTTCCAGATGGTATTTTCACTCTAACCTGATCATCCAGCTCTTCGATGACAGGCAGGGCTGTCAAAAAGCTCAATTCCAGCATAAGCTTGTCATCTTCATGGTATAATTCCGCCTTTGTGGATGTGACGACAGCAACAGGACCTTCTTTCACATACCATTCTGATTGCTGTAAAAGCTGGATTTTTGGCAGCCATCCGGGGTAGCCTCTTTCATCCTTTGAAGAAGGCTGCCCGGGAATCAGTACTTTGGCCCAGTCATCTTTTTCATCTATGATTAACAATGGCTGGCCAAAGAGCACCTGCGTCTGGACAAGATTATCATTACAAAGACCAAGCTGCGCCTCATGTGTCATTCCTTTAAGCCAGGCTTCCATATCGGCCGGATTCGTTATTGCAGGCTCATCTAATTGTCTTGGTGAATCATAAGATGTCCAGACGGTTGCGACCGGTACATTTACTAGCCAGATATTGTTACTTTCCATCAGGAATCCCTCCTTTAGTTTCGACACTCTCAATGCCTAACCCCGGTGCTTTCGGGAAAGCGATCTCCCTGCCGGTATAAACGATGCCACCTCGGACGATATCCTTTGCAAGCATTAAGGGAGCGTCAAAATCAAACCTGGTGATGTTTTTCTTGCTTGCCGCAAAATGAGCAGCAGCAGTAATTCCCAGCCGGGTCTCTATCATGCTTCCGACCATGCATTCCACCCCTGCGACCTGGGCAAGCTGGCTGATTGTCTGTGCCTGGTAGATTCCTCCAGACTTCATGAGCTTGATGTTGATCAAATCGGCACTTCTCGTTTGCACTACTTCAAATGCCTGTTTTGGGGTAAAAACGCTCTCATCGGCCATGATTAATGTGTCCACTGAGTCTGTTACTTGTTTAAGACCTTCAATGTCATCGGCATGCACCGGCTGTTCAACAAGCTCGATATGAAGGCCGCTGTCTTCCATTTTCCTGATTGCCCGGATGGCATCCTTGGCAGTCCAGCCCTGGTTGGCATCAAGTCTGACTTTAATATTGTTCCCAACACGCTTTCTGATTTCCTGAATTCTTTCAATATCTGTAAAAATGTCATCTTTGCCGACTTTGACCTTAAGTACATTGAAACCGTTTGTAACGTATGAAACTGCATCTTCACCCATTTCTTCGGGGCTATTGACGCTGACGGTAAAATCGGTTTCAATCCGGTTTTTGTAGCCGCCCAAATATTGATAAAGCGGAAGCCGGGAATATTGGGCGAGGCAATCATACACTGCCATATCGACCGCGGCTTTCGGGCTTGGATTGCCAACAAGGACCATGTGCATACCGTGGAAAACAGATTCGTAATCAAGAAGGTTTTTTTTCAGCAAAAAAGGTTTGAGAACCCCCTGGATGACTGCTTCAATGCTGCCCAGGCTGTCCCCGGTAATGATATGGGTAGGGGGCGCTTCCCCCCAGCCTGTGATCCCATTGTCGCAAGTGATTTTTACAATGACCGCTTCGGCCACAGTCACTGTCCTTAATGCGGTCTTAAATGGCTTATTTAGCGGGACGGCGACCCGGCAGCTTTCTATTTTTTCGATAATCATCATCAAGCATCCTTCTACTGAACGCCGGCTTCGACAATCAGCTGTTTTTTATTTGTATCAAGTGTGGCATTCACTCCTAACGGGACAGAAACATGGGGTGAACAGTGGCCGATTTTGAAACCTTTTAACGCAGGCTTTGCGGCCAATTCGATGTAATGATTTATCGCATCATCCAGCGTTAATGATTGCTCCCTTTGGGCAACGCAATTATTGAAATCACCAATGACAATGCCGGCTGCGTCATCGAGCTTTCCTGCCATGTACAGATGGTTGAGCATCCGGTCTACTGAACGTGGTTCCTCATTAATGTCTTCAATCAGAAGCAATTTTCCCCTGGTGTCGATTTCAAATGGTGTTCCAATTGTGGAAACGAGCAGGGACAGGTTCCCGCCGGCGAGCTGGCCGGATGCATTTCCATCAACAAGCACTTCGAGTGGAGAGTATTTTTCGGTATAGATCATTTGTTGTGGCTCAAATAACTGCTGCAGCAGCCGTTTCGAAATGGGGTCGGCATCCTCCTTTCCCAGATCCGACGCAAGCATCGGCCCATGAAACGTGACAATGCCGGCTTTTTGCAGAAAAGCTGTATGTAAAAACGTAATATCACTGTAACCCCAGAAAATCTTCGGGTTATTCTTGATTAGACCATAATCAATCGCAGATGCAATTCGTCCAGTTCCGTAGCCGCCCCCGGCGCAAATGACCGCGTTCACTGCGTCATCAAGGAACATATTATGTAAATCTTCCAATCTTTCTTCATCGTTTCCGGCAAGATATCCATATTCCTTCTGAACATGGCGGCCCAGTTTGACCTTGAGACCTAATTCTTGAAGAAAATGAAGTGACCGTTTAAGATTCTCCTGGTTTGGCGGGCTCGCGGGGGCTATAATCCCGACAATGTCACCTTTTTTGAGGCGATTAGGTTTGATATTCATATTATCATCCTTTTTTATATGAAAATTTTGATAGAAAAGGTCAATATCAATAGTCTTTAAGATTTAAAGAATATTAGTGTTGGATATCCGCTAAGTTTATTAGCCTGTGTTTATTTTTATTAGTCAATTGTAATTTATTATGGTAATGTTCTGATTTCGATTTTTCAGCTAATTTATTTATTAGCCGGAATGCTATATTTATTAGCCGGATTTGTATGTTTATTAGCCAAGAATCGATATTTATTAGCCAGTATTCCATAATTATTAGCAGGAAACTCAATTAGATTAGCCAAACCATTTTAATCCCGCTCAGTTGAGAAAAAAGGGATGTTCGGTTGAACACCCCCTCTGATTCTGTTACTTCTTATCTGCCCATTTTAACTCGTGATAGCCTACAGGATGGCGGACGATCCCTGTTACATCTTTATTTTGTAAAAATACATGGTTATAGAAGTGGATTGTGAATATTGGAGCTTCTTCAAACAGGATTTTCTCTGCTTCATACATCATGTCGAAGCGTTTTTTCTCATCCGCTTCGTTCTTGGCATCTTTAATCAGCTGGTCGTATTTCGCGTTGCTCCAGCCTGTACGGTTCATCGAATGTCCAGTCTGGAAGTTCTCCAGGAAGTTGATCGGGTCTGCGTAGTCTGCAAGGAAAGAACTGCGGGACAGCTGGAATTTCAAAGCCTTTTGTTCTGATGCAAACACGTTCAATTCCATATTTGCCAGTTTCACGTCCACACCCAGGTTTTCTTTGAACATCTGCTGGAGTGCTTCGGCGATTTTCTTGTGAACATCATCGGTACTGTAAGTCAGCGTCACTTCCGGAAGCTTGTCATAGCCTTCCTCTTCCATTCCCTTTTTCAACAATGCTTTAGCTTCATCAAGATTTGTTTTGTTGAAATTGCCGTTCTTTTCACGGAAGTCTTTTCCGGACGGATCTTTAAAACCGTAGGACACAAAGCCATAAGCCGGTTTTTCCTTGCTTTTCGTCACAAAATCGACAATTTGCTTCTGATCCACTGCAAGCGCAAATGCTTTACGGATGTTGGCATTTTGAAACGGCTCCATGTTTACGTTAAAACGATAGAAGTAGGTACCGGCCTGGTCCTGTACCTTTACCTTGCCTTCTTTGAACAATTGGTCACTCATTTCAGCCGGAACGTCAGATGAATCTAGCTTTCCTGTCTGGAACATTTGATACTCTGTGTTTGTGTCATCGATAATCGCCCAGTCTATTTTATCCAGCTTCACATTTTTTGCATCCCAGTACTGATCATTCTTTTCCATGACAAACTTGCTGTCATGGTCCCAGACGGTCAGATTGAACGGGCCGTTGCCGACAAACGATTCAGCTTCTGCAAACCATTCAGGATTCTCTGTCGCCACTTTTTCGTTGATCGGGAAGAAACAAGGGTTGGCGATGACGTTCAAAAAGTAAGCCTGCGGGCTTGTCAAAGTTACTTCAAACGTTTTGTCGTCAACTGCTCTCGCTTTAACCTGGTCCGCAGTTCCTGTACCGCTGTTGAATGCTTCTGCTCCTTCAATAAAATAGCCTAAAAATGCTGCGGAAGAACCGGTCGCAGGGTCTAACATCCGCTTCCAGGCAAACTCAAAATCACCTGCTGTGACATCATCTCCATTTGACCACTTTGCATCTTTTCGAATATGGAAGGTATAGGTTTTCCCATCATCAGAAACATCCCAGCTTTCAGCAGTCGCCGATTCTGCCTCATGCTCGGGACTTAAGCGGGTCAGCCCTTCCATCAGGTTGTTCAGCGCATTCCAGGAAACAGAATCAAATCCGATTGGAGGATCGAAGGAGGTTGGTTCCGACCCATTGTTCAGGTAAAGGACCTTTTCCCCGCCTTTGTCTTTGTTGCCGGAATCCTTTCCATCTGCTTCGTTGCCTGCATTCTCATTAGCGGTACAGGCGGCAAGGGCAAATACTAGCATCGTTGCCATCAGCATTGTCAAAAGCTTTTTCATCTCGTTTCCCCCTCTATTCTTACCTGATTTTTATTGGACTGCCTGTCTTGCCGGCAACTTTCAGCCAAACAGGCAGAAATTACAGATTTGTATTTTTTTGTGCAGGGTTGGCCGTCAACTTTCAGCCAAACAGGGAAAGTTACAAATGTCAGCTACTTTTGTGCGGCCAACATTTTCTGAGCACGTTCGTCCTGGAGCCAGCAATCGACATGGTGACCGGTGCTTAACCGGGTCTCGTATGGATAAATCCTGTCGCACACTTCCATGGTAAATTGGCAGCGGGGTGAGAACGGGCATCCACCCGGAGGCGAGAATAAATCCGGCGGTGAGCCGGCAATAGGGATCAGTGGCGCTCCCTCGACATCCAACCGCGGCACAGAATTCAATAATCCTTGAGTATAAGGATGCTGTGGCTTATAAAAAATTTCCCTCCTTGTCCCGGTTTCTACGATTTTACCGGCGTACATGACAGCAATTCTGTCTGCTACCTGCGCGACGACCCCAAGATCATGGGTAATCAAAATGATTGAAACACTTGTTTTCTTTTGAATATCCCTGAACAAGTCGAGAATTTGCGCCTGGATCGTTACATCGAGCGCTGTCGTTGGTTCATCAGCAATCAACACCTCCGGCTGGCAAACAAGTGCCATCGCGATAACAATCCGCTGGCGCATCCCGCCGCTGAACTCGTGAGGATATTGTTTAAGCCGCAGCCTTGGACTAGGAATTCCCACTAAATCCAGCATTTCAAGGGCAATATTTTTTGCCTGGGCCCTGGACATGTTCATGTGCTGCAAAATTCCCTCGATGATCTGGTCGCCGACAGTAAGTGTAGGATTGAGCGCTGTCATCGGATCCTGGAAGATCATTGAAATGTCTTTGCCGCGGATCTTCCTCATTTTCGGCTCTTTTAATTTGGTCAGATCCCTTCCTTTGAAAAGAATGGAGCCATTTGTTATTTTACCGGGAGGATTTGGAATCAGGCGCATGATGGTTTGGGATGTCACGCTTTTCCCGCACCCTGATTCACCGACAATGGCCAGTGTCTCCCCTTTATACAGGTCGAAGTTTACACCCCGGACTGCTTTTACTTCACCTCCATATGTGGTAAAAGAGACATGGAGCTCATTGATTTCAAGTACTTTTTCCATGTTGCTTACCTCCTCAGCTTCGGATCCAGTGCATCCTGCAGCCCGTCGCCTAATACGTTAAAAGAAAACATCGTGAGGGAAATGAAAAGTGCCGGGAAGAATAATCGCCACCAATGTCCTGACAGGATCACCGGCAGGGCGTCACTTGCCATTGACCCCCAGCTGGCAAATGGCGGCTGGATACCTAGCCCAAGGAAGCTCAAAAAGGCTTCGGCAAAAATTGCTGACGGCACAGTCAGAGTCATCTGCACAATGATCGGACCCATTGTATTCGGAAGCAGGTTTTTCCTGATAATCCTTCGAGTCTTCGTGCCGAATGTCTTGGATGCGAGCACAAATTCATAGTTTTTTATTTGAAGCACCTGCCCCCGCACGATCCTTGCCATCCCGATCCAGCCTGTGACCGACAATGCTACAATGATCGTCGCCAGGCTTGGCCCCATGACAACGCTGATCAAGATGACGACAAGCAAATACGGAAGCCCGTATAAAATTTCCGCAATCCGCATCATGATATTGTCAGTTCGGCCGCCTTTGTAACCGGAAATGCCTCCATAAATGACACCAATTGTAAAGTCGATCAACGCCGCCATAATTCCGACAAAAAGGGAAATCCGCGCCCCAAACCATGTCCTTGTGAAAACATCCCGCCCAAGTTCATCCGTACCGAACCAGTGCTCACTGGATGGAGGAAGGTTCTGCCGCAGGAGTGATTGCTTTTCGACCGAATGCTGTGACATCATAGGTCCAAACACTGCCATAACAGCCAGGAAGGTTAAAAACAGCAAACCGAGCATCGCCAGTTTATTTTTTAATAGGCGCCGCCAGGCATCCTGCCAGTAAGACAGGCTTGGCCTGACTACCGATTCCGCTTCCTTCAGGTCTTTTGCTTTTGGCGTAAACCATTCATCGGGAATGTCATAAACAGCATGGGAGTCGTTAAGTTTACGTAAAGCCACTACCTTCCCTCCTTTTTATGAAGCTTGATGCGCGGGTCCAACATGCCATAAGCCACATCGACCAGGAAAAGCATGGCGATCAGGACAGTGCTGTAAAAGACAGTGGTGCCCATAATGACAGGGTAGTCACGCTGGTTGATGCTTTCGACAAAGTATTTGCCCATGCCGGGGATGGCAAATATTTTTTCAATGACAAACGTCCCTGTCAGGATGCTCGCTGCCAGAGCCCCTAAAATAGTGACGACGGGAAGCAGCGCATTTTTCAGCGCATGCTTCAGGACAACTTTTGCCGGGGAAAGACCCTTTGCCTTGGCAGTCCGGATATAGTCCTGGGTCAGTACCTCCAGCATGCTAGACCGTGTAAGCCGGGCAATAATGGCCATCGGCCCTGTTGCAAGGGCCAGGGTGGGCAGGATCATATGTTTTGGGCTCGCCCAGGTTGCGACAGGGAGTATTCCCCAGTTGACGGCCACCTGCTGGATCAAAAGTGTGGCCATGACAAAGTTTGGAATCGAAATCCCGAGAACCGCTATGGTCATTGCAAGATAATCGATAAAGCCATTATGGCGAAGGGCGGCAATGATGCCGAGGGTGATACCGGAAAAAACCGCGACAATGAGGGTGACCATACCCAGCTCAAATGAGACCGGGAACCCCCTTCCAAGCAATTCGTTCACAGTTTGTGAGGATTTTTTTATCGACGGTCCGAAATCAAAGGTGATGACCGATTTTAAATACTGCAAGTACTGGACAAACAGTGGCTCATCAAGGTGGTAGTAGGCCTCAAGATTTTTCTGGACTGCCTCACTCGTTGCCCTTTCCTCATTAAATGGTGAGCCCGGAATGGAGTGCATTAAGAAAAATGTAAGGGTGATAATGACCCAGAGCGTGATAACCATTGCAATGAGCCTTTTTAACAAATACAGAAGCATTGTCCACACGTCCTAACAAAATGAAGTTCTCATTGCAAGTTCAGTCATCACAAGCATCGCCTGATAGGCTTCAAGGATGTCCTTCGCCTGGAAACGCACAATCGTGGTCCCTTCTTCAATTTCTGTTCCGGGCATTAAATTCGCCCACTCGGCTTGTCCGTAGTTGGCAAACTCGATTCTTAAAAGAGGCTTTTCGGGGGGAACGAGCGGTTTCACAAGATGCCGGTTTTCTATCGCATTTGCTGTCTTTTCGCTTAACAGTTTCCCAGCTTTATCTGGGGTCAACGATAAGGCTGCCGACCGGGAAATCGATTTTTTTACCACTGCGGTTGTGACATTGGGGATAAGCTCTTCAGCCTCATAGGCTGCCTGGTCATCGCCGGCAACCATTATGACAGGAACCCCATAATGGCCGGCAACATAGGCATTGAATCCCAGTTCACCTACAGCGACATCGTTTATGTACATATGGCGCACGCCAAAAATCATTGAGTGGGACATCACACCCTTCATCGAGGCGCGCGCATGGTATCCGACAAATACGGCACCTGCAAAAGTATCATCAAGCCCCTGTACCATGGATAATGGCTTCACATCTCCGGTAATCAGCTGGGTCTCTGGATGAAGGAACTCAATAATCAAGTTATTCATTTTCGAATGGCTGTCGTTTACGATTACTTCTGTACAGCCATTCCCAAAGGCTGATTCGATGACATAGTTCGTCTCTGCCGTCATGATGGTCCGGCCTGTCTCGTAATTATGTTTGGAAGAATCCACTTGGGTATGGTCAACCAGCCCTGTTATTCCCTCCATGTCAACTGATATGTATAGCTTCACCCCCAAATGCCTCCTTGTGTGAATATTGATAATTATTGTAATATTATGACACAAATAACTGTCAACTTCTACTAGAATCAGTGAAATTACTAAAAATATGGTAGTTTAGACCTTGCCAACAATAAAAAAATGGCACTGCCCGCGCCGGGCAATGCCAAAGTCGTCCTACTATTCTCCCGTTATAGTTTCATTAAAAACAAGTACCGGTCAGGATTCTATGAAGAATTCTTCATAGAATGCCCGGACGGCCCGCATCTCGTCATCTTCTTTGACACCGAACATCATGCTTACCTCTGAAGAACCCTGGTTGATCATTTCTATATTCACTTTTGCCCGTGCAAGCGCTTTTGAAGCCCGTGCCATGGTCCCGATATTGTGGCGCATCCCCTCGCCCACTACCATGATCAGTGCCAGATTATATTCTATCTTGACTTCATCTGCGTCAAGTTCCTCACTGATCCTTTTTAAAACCAATTCTTCTACCTTGGCGTCAAGCTGGTTCTGCCGCAAAATGACAGATATATCATCAATCCCTGACGGGGTGTGCTCATAGGAGAGCCCTGTTTCCTCTAAAATATGAAGCAGCTTCCTCCCGAATCCGATTTCCCGGTTCATCAAATATTTGCTTACATAGATGCTGCAAAATCCCTGGTCGCTGGCGATCCCGATCGCAGGGCCATTCGTGCTGGAGCGTTCATTGACAATTCTCGTCCCGGGAGCATTTGGGTTATTGGTGTTTTTTACATTCACGGGGATTCCCGCCCGGAAGGCAGGTATGAGCGCTTCCTCATGAAAAACAGAGAATCCGGCATAGGACAGCTCCCTCATTTCGCGGTACGTCAGCTCGCGGATTTCTTTTGGATTATGTACAATATTCGGATTCACGGCATAAACGGCATCAACATCGGTGAAATTTTCATATACCTCGGCCTTTGTTGCATTGGCCAAAATTGAACCGGTGATATCCGAACCGCTTCGGGAAAAAGTAACGACATCACCGCCACTATTGATACCGAAAAATCCCGGGAAAATCACTATGCCGGGCCGCTCTCTAAGGGAAAATAATTTTTCGTACGATTCAGGTAAAACCTGGGCATTTCCAGGCTCGTCACTCACGAGCATCCCCGCCTCTCCCGGATGGACATAAGCTGCTTCCGCACCCCGGCTCCGAAAATAGGCTGCAACCAGCTTGGCATGATTATCTTCACCGCTCGCTTTCACCATGTCCATAAATTTCTCTGGCTTCGTTCGATCCCCGTTCAGCACATCTAGTAGATCATCGTGTATCTTATCAATGATTTCATGTGAAAGGCTAAGCTCCTTTGCGATTGAAGAGTATCTTTCAATTACTTCCCCAAAAGCATTCTCTGTTTTTTCGTGCCGTAATGCCCGTTCGGCCAGGCCAATCAATAAATCTGTGACTTTGGCATCTTCAGTGTTCCGTTTACCGGGTGCGGACACCACGACAATTTTTCGGTCTGGATCCGAGGCTACGATTTGATAGACTTTTTTGATCTGTTCCCCTGACGCTAAAGATGAGCCGCCGAACTTCACCACTTTCATGCTTTACATCCCCTGTTCGTTACGCAAATTGTAGCTATTATTATCACTCTAAAGCAGAAAAGAATCAAGAGTTTTTTCCTTTATATGTGAACAAATGTGTTTTTGATGCGTACACCGTGTTAAAAATATTATTCATTCGGCGACATGTACGAATATCTCTCTTCCAAAGAGTCATCAAGGGTTAGATAAACGCTTTTTTTAATCTCCTTGCACCTTTTTTTCAGTTTAGCGGCGTCCTTGCTTAAATGCTTCACCGACAGATATGAACGTGTTTTATTTTGGATGACTGCAATCGAAATGCTTACTAACGGAAATTCCTCCAGCTTGCCCCGCCTGCTGATCGCCTGGACGTAACCTTTTCGGAGTTCTTCATCAGAGTAAAACCGCCGTACCATCTGATCAAAGCGTGTGATGATCGTCTTGCAAATCCATTCATGTTCATAATGGGGAATGACAGCGATAAAATCGTCGCCGCCAATATGTCCAACAAATGAGGATTTTACAGAATTTTTTAAAACTGTTTCACTGACAATATTGGCTGTTTCCCTTATTAATTCGTCGCCTTCCTTAAACCCGTATGTGTCGTTAAAAACTTTAAATGTATCAATATCAATATACAGCACACTATATTTTTCATAGGCCAATACTTCCTGTAATGTCTCTTCGATAAAAAAATTACCCGGCAGACCCGTCAGCGGGTTGGAATACTTGGCGATGCTCACCTGAACCTCGGCGAGCTTCATCAGAAGATTTTTAATGCTGACAATGCCATGAATCCGGTCCCGCATGGTGACGATCACATAGTCATAGAGGTTATCCTGCTTACGCTGCATGGCCAGGGCGCTCGCTTCAGCGACGGGAACAGAATAATCCACAACCAGTGTCTCTCTATTCATCACAAGGTCTATTGTTCGTTTCATAAAAAGATCAAATCCATATTTAGTAGAAAGCTTTTGATAAAACTGGGTCTTCATCACTAAACCGACAGGCTGCTGATTGGTGCAAACGACAATTCCTTCCATCGAAGAATTGTCCTTGAAAATTGTATAGACGTCCTCACACTTTGTGGCAGGAGTGATAGTTGTTGCTTCCTCCGCGATGTCTCCAATTGTAATTTGCATACTTCCACCTTCATTCTATATAAGTGGTTTCGGTCTTCCGAGAAAATATCCCTGTCCAAAGTCAATTCCTGTTTGCCTCGCTATCGTCAATTGTGACTCTGTTTCAATACCTTCAAGTGTGACAGATACTCCTTCTTCCCTAAAGTACGAAGCAATCCAATTTAAAAACCGCTGTTTTTTGATGGAATTCTGCAAATCGTCACAGAAATAACGGTCAAGCTTCACTGCATCTGGTTCCAGTTCCAGCGCAATCCGTAACGAGGATTGCCCTTTTCCAAGATCATCAAGCGCGATAATGAATCCCGCTTTTTTTAAATACCGGATGATTTCCTGCAGTTTGTGTACGTAAGTCACAGTTTCTGACTCATTCAGTTCCAGCATTATTTTTTGAGGTGGAATGTCCACCTTCCTCATTACTTTTTCAAGCTTCCAAAGAAAAGACGGATTCAATAATGTTGAAGGAAACACATTAACTGTGAGATGAAGGTCTTTCTGCTTTGGCAACCCAAATTCATCATAGGTGAAAATACTTTGCATCATTGAAGCCATATCCAGATCAAACAGTTTTTTTTGCTGTACTGCCATCTCAAACAGCATTTCAGGATTCTGTACATGATCACCTCTCAGCAAGCTTTCATAACCATAAACCCTATTATTTTGCAGTGAAAAAATCGGTTGGAATACGTGGGAAAATATTAGATTTTCTGAAGTTTCCAAGGTGGGGAAATGCAATTTCATGGCTGTTTTCATGGAAAAATCCCATCCTCATTCTTGTTTTTAAACCTTAGCTTTAATGTAACGCTAAATTATTAATTATTTGTGAAATTGATGTAAATATTGGTAATTTATAAAACTTTTCTCCTATTACTATAGGTAGTATCCTTTCGCGAAAAGCAAAAATCCCTTCTGCAGCAAAGCAGAAGGGATTACTTTTTGCCTGTATCCGATTCAAGCAGTACCAGGAGCTTCGACTTTGTTATTTTGCCTTCTTTTTATATAACCAATCCCGACAACGAGAATAACCAATACTATTGGCAGTCCTATATGGATGGCGTCGACCATGTTTGGTGCTGCGCTATGCAGGAACTCATTTACTTTTTCATCTTCAACAATCATTTCACCGGCTGTATAAGCTAATAAGCCAGCCCCGGCAAAAATGATGAGCGGAAATCGTTCCATCGCTCTCAAAATGATCTGGCTGCCCCACACAATGATTGGTATGGATATTAATATTCCAACCAAGATTGGAAAGAATCCGTGTGCAACACCTGCCAAAGCCAAAACGTTATCGAGCGACATCACAGCATCTGCGATAATGATCGTCCTGACGGCTGATGCAACAGTCGTCCCCCCGGCTTTGTGCTCTTTTTCTTTTCCTGCAAGCAGCCTGTAAGCAATTTGGACAAGCAAAAGTCCTCCGATTGCAGAGATTAATGGTATCTTTAATAAAGACACAATGATAGCTGCAAACAACAATCTTAATATGATTGCCCCGAACGTTCCCCAGAAGATTGCTTTTTTTCGATGCTCTATCGGAACATTCCTGGCTGCCAATGCAATCACTATTGCATTGTCACCGCTGAGAACAAGATCAACCCCAATCACCTTGATAAGGGTTGCCATATCCATCCCTAATATTTCCACTATTTATCCTCCTATGTACTCATTGATGTAAGAGAATTCCCCAGTTGTCTATAAGATGGGGTTATGATATTAGTGTATGTTTGCAACATGGCAATCATATTGCAATTCTTTATTGCATTCGTTTTCATCCGGTATAAGTATTATTTGGCTAATGCACAAATTTATGTGCGCCTTTTCACCATAAAAAAACCCGGCTGTTGTCAGCCGGTTTACCCCCTGTCAGTCAATTCGAGGAAATGGCTTAGCACCCGGGCGGTCAATCCCCAAATTACTTTATTGCCATATCGGTAAAAGTATTCATCCATTTGCCTGGTTTGCCAGTTATAGTTTTCGCCGCCAATGATCAAGTCAAATGGAAAGCCCTCCTCCGGGTGAACCTGGAAGTTGATTTTATACCGGTCGGGTGCTTTTTTACGGAAATAATCGAGAGGCACAGTGAAAATTTCGCCGACTTCATCGACATTTGGCCTGATTTTATCTGGCTCGTCGATTGTGCCTGCAAATGGATAAATGACCGTTCCAAATGCTGACACTATATAATCGAGAGGAACCACATTGCTTATTTTTGACTTCGGGATTCCGAGTTCCTCTGACGTTTCACGGACTGCACATTCTTGCTCGTTCCGGTCGCCCGCATCAATTCTCCCCCCTGGGAAACAAATCTCACCCGGCTGCCTTCGTAACCCTTGTGCCCTTACTTCAAACAGGACATGCACTTCATTATTTTTTTCTATTAAAGGCAGCAGAACCGAGAACTTCATAAAATTTTCATGCCCCAATATATCAGGTTTCCGGCCTTTCAGGCTGCCCAGAAGTGATTCAAGACTCATTTACGGAACCCCCCGCTTGTTTTTGTATGGACCGTTCATTATGTTCTTATTATAACTGTTTATCCAATGCTAAAAAAAGAAAACCGCCGGGTCCAAAAACTAATCGCTTTAAACATTGGAAATTTCCCATTGGGTATGTAACACTATAAAAGGAAGAACTGATAAGGAGAAAACAGCAATGGACAAATACAGAATCTTGTTTTTGGATATAGACGGCACCATACTAAGGCCTGACGATACAATCGAAGAGTCGACTAAACTCGCGGTTTCAAAGATGCACGACAAAGGGATTGAGGTAGTGCTTGCAACCGGTCGGCCACTCCATGAAATTTCTGAGATTGCCGAAGAGCTCCAGATAGAATCATTCATCGGCTATAACGGAGCGCTGGCGATTTATAAAGGGAAGACGATCTACAACGAGCCTATGGGGCGTGATAGCGTCCAGTACATTCTGGATGTAGCAAAGGAAAGCAATCACGAGGTGGTGCTATACACCAGCCAAAAAAACTATGTGACGACAATGGATTCACCAGCAGTGAAAGAATTTTTTGCCAAATTCCATTTGCGGAAAAATGATCTGTTTACCCAGTCTGTCATTGATGACATTCTCGGTATTACGGTCATCACAACTGGGAAAGATGGACATTCCGTTTATCAGATGAAAGAAGGCATCCACTTCTCACAGGTCAATATCGAAGGCATGCAGCATTGCTTTGATGTGATCAGGGACAATGTCAATAAAGGCGTGGGCGTGAAGTTCCTGCTGGAGCGATTGGGCATTCCGAGAGAAAGCTCCATCGCTTTCGGTGATGGAATGAATGACAAAGAAATGCTCCAATATGCGGGTGAAGGTTTCGCGATGGGAAATGCACATCCCGACCTGTTCCAATATGCAGACCGCAGGACCACAGAAGTCACTGATTCCGGTATTTTTAACGGATTGAAACAATTGGGCCTGGTCCGCTAGTTGCCGAAGGGAGAGTACTGTTTTTTGCTGGCCAGCCTATCCTGGTGTGATGATTACATTCCTTTTTTAATTTTCAAAAAAATGGCAGCTTTATCTAATATAAAAGAAGGTTTTTAAATTGAATATCAAGCATCTTGACAAGGAAAATAAATGGTTACGTTTCTTGGCGGCTTTACTGACAGCACTTGCCGGCGGAATAGTGTTCAGCTTTTTGCAAACCCCGATTCCTTGGCTGCTTGGGCCGATGGCAGCTATACTGATTACTGCGCGTTTCAGGAAGATTGAATTTTATTGGCCACCTGGCATTCGGGACACAGGCCTTATAGTTGTAGGGTATTCAATCGGGCTTTCGTTCACACAAGATGCCCTTGTCCAGATTGTACATAAGCTTCCTTCAATGCTGGTTATGACGGTGTTAATCGTGTCCTTCTGTGCAGGGATCGCTTTTGTTGTATCCAGGCTTACCGGGGTGGACTATCCGACTGTTTTGACGGGAAGCATACCTGGAGGCCTATCACAAATGATCCTGTTTGCCGAAGAAGTAAAAGGGATCGACATTACAACCGTGACTTTTCTCCAGGTTGCGAGGTTGTTGATGATTGTCTTCTTTGTTCCATTTATTATTTTTGGCCCATTGTTGGGCGGCGTAAATCCCGGTGCCCGGTTCGCTTCGGCACCAGGCGGGCAAATTGATTCCTTATTTCCTAACGGTATTGTTTTTGCCGTTATTTGCGTCGTTTTTGCCATCCTGGGCAAAAAACTTAAGTTTCCTACTCCGTTCCTGCTCGGTCCTATACTGGGCACAGCGATTTTGAATATTGCAGACCTCAAGGGCCCTGCCCTTCACCCGTATATATTGGATATTTCGCAGTTTATGATTGGCGGTTATATTGGATTATTGCTGAAACCTGAAAAACTGCACCATAAGGCCAGAGTCATCACGCTAGCGCTCATAAGCGGCATGTTAATGATCATCGCTTCATTATGCTTTAGTCTGTACCTCGTTCATCGTTACGGTATATCCCCCGGGACCAGTTTTTTAAGCTTGGCTCCCGGCGGCATGGACCAGATGGGAATCCTCGCCCATGAAGTTAATGCAGATCTGTCAATGGTGACTGGTTATCAACTATTCCGGCTATTTTTTATTTATTTCGCCGTCCCCCCGTTGCTGAGGCTGTTTTTCAGATACAGGGAACGGCATCGCGGCAATCACATATAGACAAAAACAGGACCGTCTTGCCTGCGGTCCTGTTTGCTGTATGAGTTCAGTTCGAAACGGCCTTCCGAATCGTCCGCAACCTGGCTTAGGAACACCAGTCGAATTGCCAGAACTTAACTTCACGAATAGATTCCGATCCGCTTGAAAGTGGTTTACGGAGCCCCTCCGAATGTTTCGAAACCGCATTCTGGAAAAGTTTTGAACCGTACAAAACGACATACCGAAAACGTTTCAAAGGCGGTACGAACCGTTCGAAACCTGACTTCGGCGTCATTCCCTGTTCGAAACCACCTTCCGAAAAATGTTGTGAAGGCGTTTCGATCTGTTCGAAACGAGACTTCGGCGACATTCCGATCTGTTCGAAACCACCTTACGAGCTCAAATTTAAACCTTACTATTCGCCCCAATCTGGGAGTTGAGTATGCCTAAAGTCGATTAGAACTTTTCTATTCGACCTTTTCCAGGAGTTGAGTATGCCTAAAGTTGATTAGAACTT
>NZ_PGVB01000020.1 GCF_002860205.1 Bacillus sp. T33-2 | reverse complement strand
TATAGAAGAAACATGATGATTATTGTTTGTTGACGCTTGTTTGTTTAGTTTTCAAAGAACAATGATCTTCGGTTATCGCCGATAAGCGACTTTATTAATATATCATACGGCGTCATTGGAGTCAACGCCTTTTTTTTAAAAAGCTCCGTCAGCCGCAAAAAGGTTTTTGCCATGTTTCGCAGCGACGGTTATTAATATACCAAGTATCCCAACAAAGGTCAATACCTTTTTTTGTTTTTCTACAATAGTTTTTCAGCGACGCTGTAGTACCGGTGATAAATGCCTTTCCCTTTTGTTTCTACGTTCACTACCTCAATAATTCCTTTATCAATGAGATACTCGATCAAGAGACCAAGATCCACTGAATAGGCACTTAGCTCTGTATGTTCGATCAGTTCATTAAAAGACCAGTATTCTTTTTCCTGAAGAACTTCTATTAGATGAGTGATACCAATTCGGGTTCTTGAATGGATTAAAAACTCGCTTGCAAGGAATAAAAGCTCCAGCCTCTTTTCTAATGTTTCTTCGCTTGTTATTAGTTCTTGATAGAATTTATAAATTTCCGGCTCTATTTGTTTTACCTGGTGCCAGACAGTCACTTCCGGGTGGATGCCGTTATCTATTAGAGCAAGCCTGGCTAAATGATGAAGGGAATGAACCACATGGTTATAGGCATCCATATAATGAAAATTATCAAAAAAAGCTTTTCCATCAGTATACCGGCGTATCAACTTGGCAAATTCCAGTCCCATTTTTATCTTTCGGCCATAGAACGGAAATTCCCTTAGTTCCATTTTTAAATTTGCTATGTATTCGTTTCGGTCAAAAATCACTTTTCCATCATACAGCCAGCCAAATATGGTTTTGTTGTTGCCAAGAAGCAGCCATTCGTTGAGCTGCTTTTCCGTTATGATATGCATGGCCGCTTTTTTCCCCTGGTACGTATAATGCTTAACAAAGACAGGCTGTCTTGCTTCTTTTACGATAATTAACAGTACAGCATCAAATGTATCCGTGGCCGTTATCGCATTGTGCCTTTTCTCTATTATTAATACACCTATGGTGTTTGATTGACTTGCTCGCTCCTGATATAGCGGACGAAGGATATCCTCCATATATAATTCCTCCAATTTGTTATTAGCGTATATCTTCGACAAATACAAAAAAACTCCTGCTTTGGCCGGGGCATATTTCGACATATATCCATCCGTTGTTATTTATTTTCCCGAAGATCATATGGTATAGTTAGGTTTTAGGGAGGGGAAAATATGGCCAAATATTCGAGTAAAATAAATAGAATCAGGACGTTTGCCCTGAGTTTGATTTTCATTGGTTTTATTGTCATGTACGGCGGCATCTTTTTTCGCAATTCGCCCCTTGTGATGACCATTTTCATGATTTTGGGACTTCTATTCATCGTAGCCAGCACCGTAGTTTATTTCTGGATAGGTATGCTTTCTACAAAAACCATCCAAGTCATTTGCCCTGGCTGTGGAAAGCCCACAAAAATGCTTGGGCGGGTCGATATGTGTATGTATTGCCGGGAACCATTGACCCTCGACCGAAATCTCGAAGGAAAAGAGTTCGACGAAAAATACAACCGCAAAAAAAGTTAAACTCGGCAGCTGCCGAGTTTGTTTGTTTACAATAAAAAATGGCAGCGATCGCTGCCAGCCAACTTAATGCGTTTCTCTTCCTGTACATTCCGGACAGGTCCCGTAAATTTCCATCCTGTGGTTTCCAACTTTAAAACCGGTCACATGTGATGCAAGGTGCTCTACTTCATCCAGGCCCGGATAGTGGAAGTCAACGATCTTTCCGCATTTCTGGCAAATGACATGATAATGGTGCGTAGTCACAAAGTCAAAGCGGCTGGAAGCATCACCATATGTCAGTTCTTTCACCAGGCCAACCTCACGAAATACTCTCAAGTTGTTATAAACCGTTGCCACACTCATGTTTGGGAATTTACCTTCAAGTGCTTTATAAATATCATCAGCAGTTGGGTGTGACATTGAGTTTATTAAATATTCAAGTATTGCATGACGCTGCGGAGTAATACGGACTCCTGTATCTTTCAGGGCATCCAGGGCTTCTTTTAATTGGTTTTGAACCACCGCCATGCACCTCTCTATCCAAAAAAAATTCTTAAATTATAATATTTATAATTAGTGTACTAACGATTTACTACTTTTGTCAATATAACAACCACCGAAAACATGTGCAGTATTATTAATTTTTACCCTCTACTCATGCAGCGCCTGCTCTTTTATGCCCAGATGAAAATTAACATATCTGGAAGCAACAAAGAGAAAATCTGATAATCGGTTCAGGTAAGCTAAAACGAGCGGATTGACATCATCCACAATGGAGACAGCCGAGCGCTCCGCCCGTCTTGCAATCGTACGTGCGACATGAAACGACGCGCCCGCCGAATGTCCTCCTGGTAAAATAAAATTTGTCAAAGCAGGAAGTGCGGAATCCCACCTATCGATCACTTGTTCCAAATATTCAATATCATTTTTCTCCAAAACCCATTTAACTTCTTTTCCTTTTGGTGTTGCCAGTTCAGCCCCAACATGAAAAAGGGTGGTTTGGACTTTATGAAAGACCTGTTCAAGTTCCTCCTTGCCCTCAAAGTATTCATCTTTTAAATAGCTCAAACCCAGGCCGATTGCAGAATTTGCTTCATCGCATGTTCCATATGCATCTACCCGTGGATCAGTTTTGGCAACTCTTTCTCCATAAATAAGCGAGGTTGTGCCTTTATCCCCTGTCTTCGTATAAATCTTCATCTTCGTGCCCCCCTTTTCAAAAAATGTCTCATCTGTTTTTAATATATGTATGCAAATTATGTTTGAAAAAGTTCAAAAAGCCAGTGTTCATATCGTAACCTTCTTTTCTCATTTTATAAAATTTTTAATGCTTGAAACAACCATTTGCAAGTTTTTCGCCAAAAAAAGAACGGGCTGTGGAAGCCCGTTAAAGAATGTCTGAGGAGGTATGCCCTAATATAATGTTATTCCGGATCGTGGAAAATGAATGGACATAAGCCTTTAATAAGGAAAATAGGCTTTAAATATATCCAGAAGGTACATCAATTTATATTTTCACATCAAACGACCTGGCAACTTCGTAGATATAATGTTCCAGTGAATCAATTCCCTTAAAATTTGACAGCATTCCCTTGATGACCGGGAGCCTCGGGCTGTCCTTAAGGGCCTCAGCCTCCAATACCTCAAGAGAAACTTCAAGATCTTCATGGTCCTTCATGCTGGCTACATGTTTCTTCATGTCTCCAATCACCGCTTTGATATCCGGTTTGTCATTCAGGAAAAATGCCCTCGTTTTCTTGAGCAGGAATTCCATCTTTTCTTCAGTAACGATTGGCTTTTCGCCGGTGATCCCTTCTATAATCGAGTCCATTCTTCGCATAATAAAATGGACGAGTTCATCTATTTTAAAATTCTGGCTGTCAAACAGCAGAACCTTTAAATACGATTGAAACAAGCCCTCAAGCATAAAGGCCAAATCCCACAAATAAGCGTCAATCCTATGTCCGTATATGGATGACAGCCCTTCCCTGTAAAATTTCTGGATGTTGTAATGCCTTTTTAGAATCAAATGCCTGACCGAATCGTTCAGGGGAATGGCCTGCTCCCTTGATTGCATAATGATGAATTCTTTATGCTCCACTATATTCATAAACAAAGCCGTCAATTGCCTCGTGAATTTTTCCCTGGGCGGCAGGTCGGCCCCCTCAAGCTCAGCTACATTCCTTTGCAATCTGTCAAAATAATATTCAAGGATTGCAACAAGCAACGCGTCTTTTGATTTAAAGTACAGATAAAAAGCACCTTTTGATATTCCACTTTCCGTTACGATTTCCTGGATCGAGGTTGAGGCATACCCCTTTGCCGCAAACAGTTTGATTGCCGCTTCAATGATCGTTTTTTCCTTTTCCTTCAAATGAAAGCCCCCTGACAGAATGAAACTGCTTTTTCACTTATATATAACCCGAAACTAGTTTATTATGAAAATGTATTGACCTATGACTGACCGGTCATTTATTATAATAGATATGACTACCCAGTCATATCGTATTACATTTCAGCAAACAGGTCAATTGAACATCACAAACAAAGGAGAGAATAATGAAGAAGATCATCCAGTTTTCGTTAAAAAATAAATTCGCGGTGTGGCTGTTGACACTGATCATTACAGCGGCGGGTTTGTATTCCGGGATGAATATGAAATTAGAGACGATCCCGAATATCAATACTCCGCTCATTTCTGTGTTGACTGTGTATCCAGGTGCAACTCCTGAACAAGTCGGTGATAAGGTTTCCGAACCAATTGAAAAGCGCCTCCAAAATATGGATGGAGTCAAGGTCGTAAGCTCTACCTCTTTCCAAAATGCCTCCTCTGTCCAAGTTGAATACAGCTTCGACAAAGACATGGACAAAGCGCTAACCGAAGCAAAAGAAGCATTGAGCACGATTGAATTTCCTGAAGGAGTACAGGAGCCAGAAGCGTCAAGGTTAAGCATCAATGCTTTCCCAATCATGTCATTAAGCATTTCAAACGATAAGGAGTCTCTCGCTGAACTGACAAAAACAGCTGAAGAAAATATTGTTCCTGAGCTGGAAGGGGTTGAAGGAGTAGCCTCGATCCAGATTTCCGGGCAGCAGCTCGAGGAAGCACAGCTAGTGTTCGATTCCGAGCGCATGAAACAGTATGGCCTCGATGAAGAAACGGTCAAAAACATCATTAAAGGTTCCGATGTATTGTTCCCATTGGGGCTGCACACATTTGGGAATGAAGAAAAGTCAGTTGTAATTGATGGCAATATAGCTTCAATTGAAGACTTAAAAACATTGCAGATTCCTGCCATTCCTGCGCAAGCCCAGCAGCCTGGACCAAATGCCGCCCCTGGCGCAGGCATGCCGACCAGCCAGACAGCTAACCCGGGAAGCAGCCTGCCACAGCAAAGCCAGGGCAGCGCCATCGCTCCGGGAAGCGGAAGCCAGGCTCTGGCAGGCATCCCGACGGTTCAACTTGGAGACATCGCTGAAATAAAGATTGTGGGTAAAGCCGAGTCTCTTTCGAAAACGAACGGAGAAACCTCCATCGGCGTGCAAATCGTTAAAGCAGCCGATGCCAACACTGTTGAAGTAGTGAATAATGTAAAAGAAAAAATGGATGAGCTAGAGTCGGATATTGACGGTTTGAAGGTTACACCTATTTTTGACCAGGGCCAGCCAATCGAAGAGTCGGTACAAACAATGCTGAGCAAGGCTCTGTTCGGTGCAGTTTTTGCCATGCTGATCATCTTGTTGTTCCTGAGGAATTTCAAGACGACGGTTATTTCCGTCATTTCGATCCCTCTTTCATTATTGATTGCGATTCTCCTGTTAAAGCAAATGGATATCACCCTGAACATCATGACGCTCGGAGCTATGACAGTCGCCATCGGACGGGTAATTGATGACTCTATTGTGGTTGTAGAAAATATTTTCCGGCGCATGTCATTAAAAGGGGAAAATCTGAAAGGCAAAGAATTAATATTGGAAGCTACGAAAGAAATGTTCATGCCAATCATGTCATCGACGATTGTTACGATCGCGGTCTTCCTTCCGCTTGGCCTTGTAAAAGGGCCGGTCGGCGAACTATTCTTGCCATTCGCACTTACGATTGTATTTTCACTTCTGGCTTCCCTGTTAGTGGCAATAACAGTCGTGCCGATGTTGGCCAACTCCCTGTTTAAAAACGGATTGTCGGCCAAACACGGACATGATGAAAACAAGCCTGGCAAGTTAGCCGCTTTTTACAGGAAAACGTTAAACTGGTCATTAAATCACAAATTAATAACATCAGGTCTGGCCGTTCTGCTGCTTGTGGGCAGTTTATTCCTGATTCCAACGATCGGCGTCAGCTTCCTTCCTGCAGATGAGCAGAAAATGGTGGTTGCCACTTACGAACCAGAACCGGGCCAGACATTCGAAGAAGTTACAGACATAGCATCTGATGCTGAGGAAATGTTCTTAAAACGAGATGGAGTGAAAACAGTACAGTTTTCTGCGGGCGGAGAAAACCCAATGAATCCTGGGGATTCAAATTCCGCGTTGTTCTTTGTTGAATATGAGAAAGACACGCAAAACTTCGATAAAGAAAAAGAAGCAGTCATAGATGATTTAAAAGACATGACTGATAAGGGTGAATGGGCAAGCCAGGACTTTTCCGGCATGGGTGCAAGCAACAGCCTGTCACTGCTTGTGTACGGCGAGACAATGGACGATATCAAACCAGTCATCAATGACATTAGCGACATTTTAAAGAAACACGATTCACTCACAAATGTGAAAACAGGCATTTCTGAAGAGTACGAGGAATACACGATTGTTGCTGACCAGGAAAAATTGAGCAAACTCGGACTGACAGCTGCCCAGATAGGAATGGAGCTCGCAGGCGACCGTCAGCGTCCGGTTTTGACAACAATTGAACATGAAGGCAAAGATATTAATGTTTACGTTGAGGCAGCAGCAAATGAATACAAGGATGTCAATGATCTGACAGGCAAAACCATTCGTTCGCCTCTTGGTGTGGAAGTACCCATCAAGGAAGTGGCAGAAGTTAAAGAAGGCAGCACATCCGATACGGTCACAAGAAGGGACGGGCGCTTTTTCGCTGATGTGACCGCCGAAATCACCACGAAGGACGTAGCCAAGGTTTCAGCAGACATCCAGAAGGAAATCGACGGATTAAAGCACCCTTCTAATGTTGAGATCTCGATGGGCGGGGTTACGGAGGACATTACCGAGTCATTCACTCAGCTTGGCTTGGCAATGCTGGCAGCTATCGCCATTGTATATCTCGTATTGGTGGTTACTTTTGGTGGCGGCCTTGCTCCGTTCGCGATTCTGTTCTCCCTGCCGTTCACCGTTATTGGCGGCCTGGTTGGACTGCTTATTTCCGGTGAAACGATCAGTGTTTCAGCCATGATCGGGATGCTGATGCTGATCGGAATCGTAGTAACGAATGCCATTGTGCTTATTGACAGGGTAATCCATAAGGAAAATGAAGGATTGTCAACACGCGATGCGCTGCTTGAAGCAGCAGGAACAAGGCTGCGCCCAATCCTCATGACTGCGATCGCCACAATCGGTGCTTTAGCGCCTTTGGCTGTCGGACTTGAAGGAAGCGGCCTAATATCCAAAGGCCTCGGGGTAACAGTTATCGGCGGGCTCACCAGCTCGACATTGCTGACGTTGCTTATCGTTCCGATAGTGTATGAAAGCCTGATGAAGCTGAAAAACAGAAAAACAGCCAAATCACAGCGTGAAACAGCCCTTGGAACTGGCAACATGTAAACAAAGGGAGCAGCTGATATTTTCAGCTGCTCCTTTTTTAATGCAGATTATCTTTTATATATTGCAGTGCCTCTTCCACATGTCCCTGCACCTTGACTTTGCGGAATTCCTTCACCAGAATGCCGTCCCGGTCAATGATGAAAGTGGATCTTTCCACTCCCATATACTCTTTCCCAAAGTTTTTCTTCAGCTTCCACACATCATAAGCCTCTGCTGCTTCATGTTCCTCATCTGCCAGGAGCAGGAACGGCAGCCCATGCTTTTCAATGAATTTTTCATGGCGTGAAACAGGATCCGGGCTGACGCCGAGGATCACTGCGTTTACTTCCTCAAAGCTCTGGTGATGGTCCCGGAAATCACATGCCTCGGTTGTGCAGCCTGGTGTCATGTCTTTCGGATAAAAATACAGGACGATATTTTTCCCGCGAAAATCGGATAACTTTACAGGGCCGTCGCTGGCAGGCAGTTCAAAGAGCGGCGCCGGTTCACCCACTTTTAATGTCATCGGCAATCCCTCCTATTTTTCTCTGTTTTAAGCCTATCCAAATTCCCGGCCGAACACAAATTATTTATCTGAATCAAGCACAGCCCGCGCCACAAAAGCGGCTGGGATTGTATATCCAATCAGCGCCTGCACTACAGCAATAATCCTCCCGATCCCAATCGGCGCGATATCACCATAGCCAACCGAAAAAAGTGTGACCGCGCTGAAATACATGCTTGTTTCCATCCTTCTTAGAGAGCTGTATTCCTTATATGTGCTTCCGTCCGCTAAAACTGTATAGCCCTTTAAATCAAGCAAATAATAAATCAAGCCAAATCCAATCATGACAGTTCCATAAACGAGGGCGAGAAACAGGAAGTTTTCAACCGAAACGAGCTTCCCTTTAATTTTGTGCGGAGCAAAAAGCATCCTTAAGCTTATTGAAATGGCTAAAACGATAACTAAAAATGATAAATAATAGAGCATCTCCCGGCCCCTTTTCCTCCCTCTCTCCTTCTATTTATACGCGTGTCATGCGGGGCATATTCGGGCCAGTCCCTATTCGGGGGAATCAATACGGTTTGGGATTTCAGCGGGGAAGACGATTTTAATCACTTTTTTGGTAATTTAAACACTTTTCGGGGGGAAGATCGATTTATACAGTTATATTCATGATTTAAACAAATACAATATCATTTACACTTTGCCCAATTTTACCCAACATAAAAAAACCACAGGCCGGTGAAGACCTGTGGAAAAAATATACATCAATTCCCCGCACCCCTGTACTGTTTGACACCTTGATTCCAGAGCAGGACGGACACCCCAAAAAACAGCAATCCAATGACCGGCGTCAGGAAAGAATAACCGATCCATTCATCACGCCCGAGAAAGTACGCCGCGGGATAAACGCCGACAAAGGCGAACGGCAATATCCATGTGAGCACGAACCTGATCGCCGCGTTATAAATATCAACAGGGTAACGCCCGTAGTTGCTGATATTGTACATCATCGGCATGATAGACGTCCTCGCGTCGGCCCAGAAGCTGATGCATGCAATCATCACAAAAATTCCTGCATAAACGAGGACAGCTCCGAGCACAAGGATGATAAACAGCAACGGGTCATACCAGTGGAACGCAAGGTTGAGCCTGCTGCCGGCATAAAGCATGACGGCAAGTCCCGTAATCCCGCCAAAGAGCGACTCAAGCTCAATCCGCTCCAAAATCACCTGGAACAGGCTATGGATCGGCCTTGTCAGGATCCTGTCCATTTCGCCTTTCACGATATAGCGTTCATTAAAATCCCAGATGTTAAAAAACGCCCCGAACACCGCATAAGGCACGAGAAAAAAACCGTAAATAAAAATGATTTCATCCCTGCTCCAGCCATTCAGCAGCTCTGTATGCCCGAACACAACCAGGATGAACACAAGGTTCACAGCCTGAAAGAGCATGTCAGAAAAAATTTCAACAACTAAATCGGCCCGGTATTCGAGCCGTGTTTTCATATATTGGGCGACATATTGAAAAAACATTGAAATGTAAAACACAAGGCTCATCCTCCTTGTATGATCAGCTGTTTTTTAGCGAGCATCCATAATAATTGGATCGGGATAACGAGCACCACTGTCCAGAAGGCCTGCAGCATAAGCCCTTCCATAGCCTGCCCGAAGCTGAAAGCATCAGTGAAAATCATGCTTGGAATATAGCTGATTCCCTGAAACGGAAGATACTTCATGATTTCCTGCCCCCAAACCGGAAAAAAACTCACTGGAATCAAAAGCCCTGAAAACAGCTCAATGATCACACGCTTCGCCCTGATCAGGCCTGTATTATTATATAAGAAGAAAGTGGTGATTCCTGTCAGCAAATTGATCTGTGTATTGATAAAAAAGCTGAGCAAAATCGATACAGCAAAAAGCCCCCATGTCGTCGGGTCTCCGGAAAAATCCATCGGGAAAATGAGAGCAACAATCAGCATTCCCGGCAGCGAAAAGAAAAACAGCCGAAATATTCCCTCTCCAAGCCCCTGCATCGTTTTCATCCCGAGATAGCTGTACGGGCGGATAAGCTCAACAGCTACTTTTCCTTCCTTGATTTCCATCGCCATCTCCCGGTCGATATTATTAAAATAAAACGCCCTTGCCATCCAGGCCACCGCAACATAGGTCGTCATCTGTAACGCTGACATGCCCTCAATTTCGCTTTTGCCGCCGTAAATGGCGGTCCATAAAAAATAGTAGGCACCAATGTTAATGCTGTAGATCAAAATTCCGGTGTAATAGTTGGTCCGATAGGCGAGCATCATCAAAAACCTGATCCGGATCATCTCAAGGTACTTATCCATCAGACAGTCCCTCTCTCGTAAATATTACGGACAATCTCCTCGGTGGACGGCTCGTTAATTTTTACATCTTTTACTTTATAGGCTGCCACAGTTCGGGCAATCACCTGGGAGACGGACTCGTCGTCGTCAGCTGTAATGGCAGTGAATATCTGGCTTTTCTCATCCAGTTCCCACTTCACCTGCAGCCCCGCAGACAACTCGTTCAGCCTGAAAAGGTCGGCTTTTTCAAGAAACTCAAACTGGATTTCCTTGCCTTCAGCCCACCTCTCTTTCAGGCTTTTCAACGCACCGTCGTAAATGATCTTCCCTTCATCAAGCATGATCACCCGTTCACACAATGCCTCAATGTCGGTGAGGTCATGTGTAGTAAGCAAAATCGTCGTATTGTATTTTTCATTGATCTCCTTAAGGAAATCCCTTATTTTAAGCTTTACAAGCACGTCAAGCCCGATCGTCGGCTCATCGAGGAACAAAAGGGGCGGATTGTGTATCAGTGCCGCCGCAAGCTCGCACCGCATCCTCTGGCCGAGCGACAGTTTTCGGACCGGCTTGTCAAGCAGCGGCTCAATATCAAGTGTTTTTATCACATGGTCCATATGCTCGTTATAATCGGCATCTGAAACCTTATATACTTTTTTCAGCAGCCGGAACGATTCCTGGACGGCAATGTCCCACCAAAGCTGTGACCGCTGTCCAAATACTACGCCGATCGTCCGGGTGAATTTCTCACGTTCTTTATGGGGGTTCATGCCGTTGACAATAATTTTCCCTGATGTTGGTGTCAAAATCCCGGTCAGCATTTTAATCGTAGTCGACTTGCCGGCTCCGTTTTCCCCAATATAGCCGACCATCTCTCCCTGCTTCACCTGGAAGCTGATGTCATTCACTGCGGGGATAATTTTATAATTTCTCGTTAAAAGGTCGCGGAATGCCCCTTTTAATCCTGAACGGCTTGAATAGGCCTTGAACTCTTTCCGCAGGTCGCGTACTTCTATAGCGTCCATTATTTTCTCCTCCCGTACTTCTGCTGCCCTAAAAAAACAGTTTAGCCAATCCACAGATTTTACACAACCGTGAAGGCTTATCCGCGGTCAAAATTGTGCTAAAATAGACTGGCATGCATATTTAGGAGGGTTTAAAATGCAAAGGATAAATTCGGAACAAATACATAAAGAAGCACTGGAGCATATTGTTGGCGGTGTTAACAGCCCATCGCGTTCCTACAAGGCGGTCGGCGGCGGAGCTCCAATCGTGATGGAGCGTGCCCAGGGCGCATATTTCTGGGATGTCGACGGGAATCAGTACATAGACTATCTGGCAGCATACGGCCCGATCATAACCGGGCACGCCCATCCGCATATAACCGAGGCTATCAAGAAAGCTGCAGAAACCGGAGTACTATACGGCACCCCAACACCACACGAGGTCAAGTTTGCAAAAATGCTGAAAGAGGCCATTCCTGCGCTTGATAAAGTCCGTTTTACCAACTCCGGGACAGAAGCAGTGATGACAACGATCCGCGTGGCCCGCGCCTATACTGGCAGGGATAAAATCATCAAGTTCGCCGGCTGCTACCACGGGCACTCCGACCTTGTGCTCGTCGCTGCGGGTTCAGGTCCATCCACTCTTGGCACACCGGACTCTGCAGGTGTACCAAAAAGCATTGCCCAGGAAGTCATCACGGTGCCGTTCAATGATATTGAACCATTTAAAGAAGCCATGAATAAATGGGGCAATGAGGTTGCCGCTGTGCTGGTGGAGCCGATTGTCGGTAATTTCGGCATCGTAGAACCACAGCCAGGTTTCCTTGAACAGGTAAACGAAATCACCCATCAGGCAGGTGCACTTGTCATATATGATGAGGTTATCACGGCATTCAGGTTTATGTACGGAGGGGCACAGGACCTTCTTGGTGTGAAGCCAGACCTTACTGCCATGGGGAAAATTATCGGCGGCGGACTGCCGATCGGCGCTTATGGGGGAAGGGCTGAAATCATGGATACCGTGGCTCCTTTGGGACCGGCGTACCAGGCCGGAACGATGGCAGGAAATCCAGCGTCAATCCTTTCAGGAATTGCCTGTCTTGAAGTTTTGAAACAGGACGGCGTTTACGAATACCTCGACCGGCTCGGCGCCATGCTTGAAGAAGGGATTCTTCATGCCGCAGGCAAATATGGAATACCAATCACGATTAACCGCCTAAAAGGAGCACTCACTATTTATTTCACGAATGAGAAAATAGTAAACTATGAGCAGGCAGATAATACGGATGGCGAAATGTTCGCCCGGTTCTTCAAGCTGATGCTTGAACAGGGAATCAATCTTGCCCCTTCGAAATATGAAGCTTGGTTCTTGACAATTGCCCACACTGAGGAGGATATTGAGGCTACGCTCCACGCGGTTGAAAATGCATTTTATTCCATGTCAAATGAATAATAATACATTATTTTATACAAAATGGGAGCTTTTAACGCTCCCATGTTTTTTTCGCCTCGAGGTGAAAACGTTTTCATTACAGGCTAATTACAATTATTGCACCAAGCTGTCGTTTGGTCTTTTATCCATTTTACTGTATAATTAATTGATTTCTGAAAATTCTTATGTTATGATGTAACCACTATTCTCAAAAATGCTCGTAACAGCCCCATTCAATTCTTGTTTTCCATATTAATCTAGTTTTTTAAAATATTTTTATACTTAGAAAAAACTTCAGGAGGTGAACCGGCTTAGGGGAAGCCCTATTTAAAGCCGAATCTATGACACAACAATGGAGCCCCTCTCTTTTTAAAGATTTTCACCGGCAGGAACATGATGCCTGTGGAATTGTTGCCAGCATTGAAAAAAAGAGAATCCCCACAAGGGATAATATCTTTAATTGCATCAACGCCCTTGTAACAATGAACCACCGCGCCGGCTTTATCAATGGCGAAGGGGATGGAGTCGGAATTCACATCGATATTCCGAGTGTGCTATGGCAGGAGAAGTTAAAATCAGCCGGTGTAGACCCTTCTGTGGCTGAAAACGATAATTTCGTTGTCGGACATGTTTTTATTTCCCGCAGCGCCAATGCAGAACAGATAAAACAAGACTTGCTGTCAAAGCTCAATGCACAGCGGCTGAGCCTAGTTTACCAGTCTGATAAAGTGACTGATTCTTCCGCCCTCGGCCCGATTGCCATCCAGGAAAATCCTGTTTTCTGGCAATTCGCCTGCCTTTCTGACGAAACAGGGCCTGAGCTTTCCAAAACACTATTTAATATGATCGTAGAGTTTGAGAAGGACGAAAATGTCCATGTTGCTTCACTAAGCCAATATCATGCCGTTTATAAGGTGATGGGCGCCGGGGACATCCTGCCGAAGTTCTACCATGACCTTGCGAGCCCGCTGGTTGCTTCAACCATGACTCTTGGACATAACCGTTATTCTACCAATACACTGTCTAGCTTTTTCCGTGTCCAGCCGTTCAGCGTACTTGGCCACAATGGGGAAATCAACACAATTGCAAGGCTTCGGGATGAAGCTAGAATGATCGAAGTTCCTCTCGTCAAAGACGGCAGTGATTCCCAGGACCTGAGCCGGACAATTGAAACGTTCATTTGCCGGGAAGGCTACTCATTATTTGAAGCGATGGATCTGATGTTTCCGCCGATCATCAATGAAATCAAATCTTATCCTGAGCATCTCCAGGATTTATATGTTTATAACCGTGAGGCCTGGGGCCATTTTGCCCAGGGGCCGGCCGGAATCATTTCAAGATTCGGCGATGAAGCGGTGTTCAGCGTGGATTCCCTTGGGCTGCGTCCGCTCTGGATGGTTGAAATTGAAAGCTCATTCCTGTTCTCATCTGAACCAGGAATCGTTTCTGCAGATGAATATGTGAATAATCCAAAGCCTTTATCCCCTGGAGAAAAAGTGGGATTCAAATGGAACGGAGCCGACATTGAAGTGTTTGAACATGATGCTTTCCAGGCCGAGGTTTATAACCGCTTTTCGGCACGGGTCTTATTCGCAGGAGCCCGCCAGCGCATGACGGCACCAAAGCTGGAAAAAACCGTTACAATAAACTATCCTGAAAAGATCCATAATGGACAATACAAGGCCTTCGGTTGGGAACGAGACCATGTCCAGCTGATTGAGCAGATGGCTGAAAAAGGTGTCGAGCCGATCCGTTCACTCGGCCATGATGCCCCGCTGGCCGCACTTAACCCGGAACGGAAAAATATCGCTGATTTCATTAAAGAAAGTGTCGCGGTAGTGACCAATCCAGCGATCGACCGTGACCGGGAAACAGAGCATTTCTCGACCCGGACCATCATCGGGAAACGTCCTGGCCTGTTTGAAAAAGAAGAATCTGGAAAAGTGTTCGAGCTTACAACCCCTTTGCTTATTGAAGGAAAAGCCGGTTTTGAATGTTCTGAAGTGCTTGGCCAGCCAAGCTACGACCAGGTGATCCAATCGTTCCAGGAAGATAAGCTGGCTGCTTATGTGGAAACGGTTTTTTACCAGGATGAAACGATTGCTCAAAGCTTGGAGCGGATATCAAGTGACGCTGTTGCTGCGGTTAAAAGCGGGAAAACGCTGATCATACTTGATGATGCAAAGTGCCACCAGGAAGGCTCGTACTGGCTTGACCCCCACCTGGCCGTTTCAGCGGTTGACCAGGCACTTGTGAATGCCGGACTGAGGCGTGACTGTTCATTGCTGCTACGCTCTGCAGCAGTGCGCTCCCTTCATGATATTATCGTAGCACTCGGCTTGGGAGCAGATTTAATCAGTCCTTACTATATGTTCATGACCGTACTGGACGTATCTGTGAAGCCGCTTGTGAACCTGTACAACGCATTGACAAAAGGGCTTGAAAAAGTGATTTCGACAATCGGTATCCATGAGCTTCGCGGATATGGACGATTATTCTCAAGTATAGGCTTACACGAAGAAGTGGCTGATTATTTAAAGGTTGTAAACTTTTTTGGCTCAGAGGGGCTTGCTTTTAACTTTGAAGCGATGAAAGAGGATGCTTTCGCCCGGGCAGCCGATTACCAGAACGAAAAAGAACGAATCGGCAAAACCTTCCACCTGTTCCCGCGCATCTGGAAAGCGATTGGCGAGGTTGCCTCAACCGGTGATTACAGTGCGTATCGGGATAAAATCAGCGAACAGGAAGAAAACAACCCGACTACGATCCGCCATCTTGCATCTATAAAGACGGCTTCATCACAAATAAGGCCTGAAGATGTGGATATTAGTGTCGGTGAACACAGCCTGCCGTTTGTGATTGCCTCGATGTCATTCGGCTCACAGAACGAAATTGCCTTCCGCGCATATGCTGAAGGAGCTGACAGGCTTAATATGGTAAGCATGAACGGCGAGGGCGGCGAAATTAAAGATATGCTTGGAAAATACCCGCGTACCCGCGGCCAGCAGGTTGCATCCGGCCGGTTCGGTGTCAACGCCGAGCTGTTGAACTCATCCAACCTTCTAGAAATCAAAATCGGGCAGGGTGCAAAGCCGGGCGAAGGCGGACATTTGCCAGGCTCCAAGGTTACAGCGAAAATTGCGGAAGCAAGGAATGCCACCATTGGTTCTGACTTGATTTCGCCATCGAATAACCATGATATTTATTCGATTGAGGATCTTGCCCAAATGATCCATGAATTGAAAACAGCCAATGACAAAGCAAGGGTTGCGGTTAAGGTTCCCGTCGTGCCGAATATCGGGACGATTGCGGTCGGAATCGCAAAAGCGGGTGCTGACATCATCACCCTCAGCGGATTTGACGGCGGTACAGGCGCCGCCAGGATCCATGCCCTCCAGCATGTGGGCCTGCCTGTTGAAATCGGTGTGAAAGCCGCCCACAATTCCCTGCTGGAAGCCGGCTTAAGGGATAAAGTCGAGCTCTGGGCTGACGGTGGCATCAAGAGCGCGCAGGATGTCCTGAAGGTGATGCTCCTCGGGGCCAACAGGATTGGATTCGGTACCCTGTCCATGCTCGCAATCGGCTGTACTACCTGCCGCGGCTGCCATCTGGACACTTGCCATGTCGGGATTGCCACACAAATTGAATCCGAGGCACAGGCAAAGGAGCATGGTCTGCGCCGCTTTGTTCCGCGCCAGTTCGAGCTTGCCGTCCAAGGCATCATGAATCTGTACACAGCATTCGGAAATGAGCTGAAAGCACTTGCGGCCTCAGCAGGAATTAAAAATCTCCAGGACGCTGTCGGACGTTCCGACCTGCTGGAGCAGGCTAAAGGAAATAACCTTCTAGATCTGACGTATTTATTAAAGCCGCTTGAAATTGGCCAGCTCGGCCACCAGGAGGCTGCTGCTTCACTTGAATCCAAACCGCTTCAGCTTGCAGTTGGTGCTGAATACCTGGATGCTGTCGAGGAAGAACTGCACCAGTCCCGGGAATTCAGCAGGGTTACTTCCGAGCAGCGTGTACTTGCGAGCCGCGTTTCCTGCCACAGGGTCCGCGGACGGCTTGACGGTTCATACAAGCAGCTTGCACCAGTTTCCCTCCGTTATAAAGGCTCAATCCTTGGCAATGGCCTTGGAGCATACAACACTTCAGGAATCACAATCGAAGTGGACGGCGGAGGCCAGGACGGAGTCGGCAAAACATCGTTTGGCGGCAGCATCTTAATCCTCAAATCGAAAGGAAAAGACGGCAAATACTACAACGGTTCTGTCGGAAAAGGATTTGGCTATGGCGCCCAGAAAGGCCTTCTTGTTGCCCAGGGCAATGCAGACGCGCGGGCAGGAATCCGGCTGTCAGGTGCCGATATGGTAATTGGCGGGCTTGTTACAAAACCGCTTCCTGAAAGGGAAGCTGGCAATATCGCATCACGATCCAATATTAAAGGATTTGCGTTTGAATATATGACCAATGGAAGAGGGCTTGTCCTCGGTGACCCTGGTCCATGGATTTGCGCCGGAATGACCGGCGGGGTCGTCTATTTGAGGCACCAGCCTGAAATGGGGTTAACGAAGGAAGCGATCAAGCGCCGCATTGCCAAAGGGGCGAATGTATCAATCGAAAACCTCTCTGACAAAGGAAAGGCCGATGTACAAGAACTGCTTGGCAACTATACGGCATTGCTGAAGAACAACGGGCATGAGGCCGAAGCAGCGGAGCTGTCAGCCTTGCTGGATTACCCTGAAGACCATTTCCTCCAAGTCGTACCTGTAAAAGAACAGGCTGATCCGTCAGTATCTACTGAATAATATAGCACTACTGAAAAATCAAAAGCGGCCCCCGGGCCGCTTTTTTATTCTAGTACAGTAAGTCCTCCTGGAATCTCATCCCAAATTGCATAATTCTTAAATTTGCCGCTTGAACTTCTTCTATATCCCATGTATAGTACAATATTGTTTAGTTTTAAGTATTATAGTTTAAAGTACAATTGCACAATGCTTTAAAAGGAAAGGAATTATATCAGCATGAAACTTGGTGCCCGAATTTTAAAAACGGGAATTGCAATCATATTATCTCTGTTTCTTGCACAGCTGTTCGACCTGCCATCTCCGGTATTTGCGGGGATTGCAGCGATTTTTGCTGTCCAGCCAACCATTTACCGCTCTTATTTATCGATTATCGAACAAATCCAGGGAAACTTGATTGGGGCTGCGACCGCGGTTTTATTCGTGCTTGCCTTAGGTAATAATTTCTTTATTATTGGCCTTGCCGCCATTCTTGTCATTACCCTTAACCTTAAATTAAAGCTTGGTAATGCTATTTCATTGTCGCTTGTAACTTTAATTGCGATTATGGAAACGCCCGGGGATGAGTTTATCGAGTTTGCGCTGATCCGCTTTTCCACAATCATGCTCGGCGTTGTGGCTGCATTCATTGTTAACCTTGTGTTTCTGCCGCCAAAATATGAAAACAAGCTCTATAACAAGAACGCTTTGCTCACCGAAGAGATCACCAAATGGATCCGCGTAAGCACAAGACATGCCTCCGAGCATCAGCTGTTGAAAGCTGATATCGAAAAACTGAGGGAAGAATCGATCAAGCTCGACCAGCTTTATTTGATGTACAAAGAAGAAAGGAACTATTTCAAGAAAAATCTGCTTGCGAAGTCAAGGAAGCTTGTCATTTACCGGCAGATGATCACGGCAACGAAAAAAGCGCTGGAAACATTGAAACGGCTGCACCGTTACGAAAACGAATTTAACCAAATGCCTGCTGAATTCCAGGAAGCCATACAGCACCAGCTTGACTGCCTCATCAACCACCATGAGCAGGTACTGTTAAAATTTATTGGAAAAGTCCGGGCGGAGGCTTCCTTTATGGAAGGCGATGCATGTTTAAATAAAAAGGAATTATTTGAGTTGTTTCTTGCGCAGCAAAAAAATATGGCTGCCGAAGACAGCCCTATCCTTTACCATGTGATGCAGTTTGTTTCAATCATTATGGAATACGGGGAGCAAGTCGAGCATCTGGATGTCCTTGTAAGCAGCTTCCAATCGTTTCATAAAGACGAAAATCAGGTTACCATCGAGCAGAATTATGAATAAACCCCGCAAAAAAGCAGCTGATGCCAGTCAGCTGCTTTTCCTGTTTGTCGAGAAGTAGGGTTCCGCTTAATTATCCTGTTTTTCGCTTAATTGGCACCTATTTTCGCTTAATTAACCCTATTTTCGCTTAATCAACTGTGATTTTCGCTTAATTCACGCTAGTTTCCGCTTAATAATGAAAACCTGGATTTCCGGTTTCTGCCCTATATCCTGCCGAAAATATGCCCAAGAATATTAATTTTCAAGCTGCTGTACCTGGAAAAGCCGGTAATAGCCTCCCTGCCGGGCCATTAGCTGCTCATGGGTTCCCACCTCGGTAATTTCTCCGTGCTCAATCAGGACGATCCTATCTGCATGGGTGATCGTGGATAAACGATGTGCCACAATAAAGGTCGTGCGGTCTTTGGCCAGTTTTTCAAGGGCTTCCTGGATTTGGTGCTCGCTCTCCAGATCAAGTGCAGATGTAGCCTCATCCAGAATCAGGATAGGCGGATTTTTTAGAAAGACGCGGGCAATCGCCACCCGTTGCTTCTGGCCGCCGGACAGCTTGACGCCCCGCTCCCCTACTTTAGTTTCGTAGCCCTCTGGAAGGTTCTCGATAAATTCATGCGCGTTTGCAGCACGGGCCGCCTGAATGACCTCTTCGTCATTCGCATCAGGTTTCCCCAGAAGGATATTGGTCTTTACAGATTCACTGAATAAAATATTGTCCTGCAGTACTATTCCGATTTTATCACGCAATGACCTTACTTTAAACGAACGTATATCCTGGCCATCCAGGAGGATCCTCCCGTCGGTCACATCGTAAAACCTTGGTATCAGGCTGACGAATGAGGATTTCCCTCCCCCGCTCATCCCGACCAGGGCGATCGTTTCACCTTTTTTAACATCCAGTGATATATTTTTAAGAGCCATGCCGCCGCCTTCTTCATACGCAAAGCTGACATTTTCAAAGGTGATGTCCCCGTGGAGCTTTTGTAATTCTATTGAGTCAGGCGAGTCTTCGATATCGTATTTTTCGTCCATCAATTCGAACACCCTGTCCATGGAAGCGATGGACTGGGTCAAGCTCGTCGAAGAGTTAACCAATCTCCTCAATGGATTATAAAGCCTGTCAATGTAAGCGATGAATGCAACCATCGTGCCGATTGAGAGATTCCCTTGCACTACCTGGAATCCCGAATATCCTATCACGATTAAAGGAGCAATATCCGTGATCGTGTTAACAACAGCAAAGGCTTTGGCATTCCATCTAGTATGTTCCAGCGCCTTTTTCAGGAAGTTGTGATTTTCATGATCAAACCGGGTTTGTTCGTAATCCTCGATCGCGAAGCTTTTAATAACCGACATGCCGGCGACCCGTTCATGCAAATAGCTTTGTACTTCAGCAAGCGCCTGGGACCGCTGCTTTGTTAATATCCGCAAATTCCCGAAAAAAAATCTGACCGAAAACGCGTAAAATGGGAACAGGACCAATGAGGCGATCGTCAGCGTTACATCCATCGTGAACATAATGGCAACCGCTATCACAATTGTGGCCACGTCAAGCCAAAGGTTCATAAGCCCGGTGATAACGAAGGTTTTGGTCTGCTCTACGTCATTTATCACCCGTGAAATCACTTCTCCCGCCCTTGTATTCGCGTAATATTTGAAGCTGAGCTTTTGAAGGTGGGTAAACAGCCTGTCACGGATGTCGTACAGGATTTTGCTTGCAGTCCACTGGGCATAATATTGGCGGTAATATTCAATAGGCGGGCGGAGAATGACGAAAATGACAATCATGATACTCATTACAACCAACAGTTGGTTCGACTTTTCCGCCTTTGACAGCGTGTCATTCTGGACAACATCGTCAACGACGAATTTTATTAAAAGTGGTATAAGGAGAGGAATGGCAAATTTCAAGATACCAATGATAATCGTTCCGATGATTTGCCACCGGTATGGTTTTACAAATTCAAAATATCTGCGGATACTGCCCATGCAAATTCCCCCTAGCTGTCCTCAGGCCAAAAAACAAAAACCTGTTGAACTCAGTCAACAGGCGGCTGAACCTAATCGCTTTACAATTATTAACGCCGGTACGTAAGAAAACGTTCATACCAAATATCAATAAAATCCGGTGCGAACGGTCCTTTTCTCTGCCTGATGCAGCGAATCAACTTTTCTACATTGAATTTCAGAATTTTATCGATTACATCAGGGTATTGCATTTCTTTTCGATGGCGTTCGTATTCATCCTCGTCCAACAAGTTAAACGTCATATCAGGAAATACTTTAATATCGAGATCATAATCGATATATTTCAACGCTTCCCCATCAAAAATGAAGGGCGAACTGATGTTGCAGTAATAGTAAACCCCGTCTTCCCGTATCATGCCGATGACGTTGAACCAGTGCTGGGAGTGGAAATAGCAAATGGCAGGCTCACGGGTGATCCAGGTCCTGCCGTCCGACTCCGTGACAACCGTCCTGTCATTGCCGCCAATGACGAGGTTTTGATTCCCTTTTAAGATGGTTGTTTCATCCCAGACGCGATGGATATGCCCATTGTGCTTATAGCTATGGATTTGGACAGATTCACCTTCCATGGGTACGCCCATTTTTTCCCCTACTTTCCTATCCCGGAAGCTTTGCAACCTATCAATGTATCTTTATCTATGAAATGCCAAACGACAAAAGGCAACAAAGAACGATTCCTATTTTTTATTATTATAACGGTTCGGGAGAGAATTTAAAACAAAAGAACCATTGTTTTCACACAATGGCTCGATAATGTATCCATATATCGGTACTGGTGATTTTCACCTCTGGGTTACATTCGTTTCCTGGTAGGAACGGATCACTTCTTCTGTCTGCTGTTCAAAAATGCGGTGAATATCGCTCAGCTCGTTCTTCATTCTCTGAATTTCAGCCCGTATTTCTTCGAGTTCTGTTTCCTGTTGAAGCGATTGAAGTTCTTCTTCAATCTGCTGGCACTTTTCAAGCTCACTTTGAATATCCAGCAGCTTATCCATTGTCTTCAGTTGCGTGGTTACCAATTGGTTAAACTGATCCATGCATCTACCACCGCCTGTAAGTTTTTTCATCTTATGTATTCGGCCACGCAGCAGGATATCCTTTGGCTACTTCTGTAAAATGTCTGGAAGCTTTGTCGAAGTACAACCCACATTCCAGAAGGTGACAAAACGGCTTTACTAATATTACCGTTTCATAATGGAGTTAAAACACTGACCATGAATTTTTTTCCACCATAAACCACTCAGGATGACGTATTCATGATGAAAACTGTTAGGCGCTGGACAAAAAGGCACCCTTCAATGAAGAGTGCCTGTGGGAATGTGATATTAGCTTTGTTGTGATGACCGGGCAGCGCTTTGGGCGCGTCTTGCCAGTGCCTGCTGGTTCTGTCTCCGAACTGCCTGAGCGTCTGTTTGCGATTCAGAAGCAAACTCTGTTCCAAATTGCCCTGCCCCGGCATTCTGACCCGCTTGCGCACCAAGACCGCTTTGGGCCCGGCTTGCCTGCGCCTGCTGGTTTTGCTGTCGCACTGCCTGAGCATTTGTTTGTGATTCAGCAGCAAATTCGGTTCCAAATTGTCCGGCTTGCGCACCTTGCCCCGCTTGGGCACCGAGTCCAGCTTGCGCTCCTTGTCCCGCTTGGGCGCCGAGTCCGGCTTGCGCTCCTTGTCCCGCTTGGGCGCCGAGACCGGCTTGCGCACCTTGTCCCGCTTGAGCGCCGAGACCGGCTTGCGCACCTTGTCCCGCTTGGGCGCGTAATCCTGCTTGCGCGCCCAGTCCGCTTTGGGCCTGGCTTGCCTGTGCCTGCTGGTTTTGCTGTCTGAGTGCCTCAGCATTTCTCAATTGTTGATCAGCAGCAAATTCAGTTCCAAATTGTCCGCCACGGGCACCTTGTCCTGCTTGTGCCCCCAGTCCACTTTGGGCTGCGCCGTTTTGCTGTCTAACTTGTTGAATGTTAGTGCCAGCTTGTGTCTGGTTTAATTTGTTTGCCATAATTATCACCTCCACAAACTTAATGTAACCAGTCCGGGAGGCTGCTATCCTGTCTTTTCATGGAAATGGGATTCATGGCTGAACTAGACGAGCAACGAGATGCCACCGTCCACTATGATTGTTTGGCCGCGGATCATATTTGATTCGGAGCTGGCCAAAAACATGATGCAATTGACAAGGTCATCAATCTCGACCATTCTGCCTGCGGGCGTCTTCTCCTTAGCTTCAGAAAGGAGGTCCTCCCTGTTCGGGAAATGTTTTAAGGCGTCAGTATCCACCGCACCGCCGGACACAGCATTGACCACAATGTTTTTAGGAGCGAGTTCTACTGCAAGGTATCTCGTAAGGGCTTCTAACGCGGCCTTTGAAACCCCTACTGTCGTGTAATTTTCAAGGTACCTGATCGAGCCGAGCGAGCTGATGCTGATGATTTTCCCTCCCCCGGTTTTTTCCATCAATTTTGCTGCTTCCTGCGCACAGAAAAGCAGGGCTTTGCTGTTAATGTTCATCGTCCAGTCCCAATGGGATTCTTCCAGCTCCATCGCTGGCCTTAACACTCCGGAAGCGGCATTGTTGACGAAAACATCAAGCCTGCCGAAGTGATCATTAATTTGTTCAAACATTGCTTTAATTTTGCTGACGTCCCCGACATTTGCTTTTACAACGAGGGCTTTTACGCCAAGAGCTTCTATTTCTGCAGCTGTTTCAAGAGCTGCGCTTTTGCTGCGGGCATAATTAATCACAATATCATAACCGTTTTTTGCCAGGCGCAATGCGGCAGCTTTTCCAATGCCCCGGCTGCTGCCTGTAACGAGGGCAACTTTATTAGACATATAAAAATTCCTTTCTCTGACCGTTTGGTTTTATTTTAGCTTTTCCAGGTATATAAGACAATGTATAGACAAACGATAGCTTCATCATAAAAAGGAAAGGATGAAATGAATATGTATGTCGGCCGTGATATGACCGAATTATCAATGATGTCCAAACAGGACTGGGATGATAGTGAACTCGCGTTTTTCCACCACTCATTGCAACAGGTCGTGCCGTACCTGAACGCCGAAGGACAGGCATTGCACAGGGATATCGTCGAGGAAATCGAGCGGCGCGGCGGTTTGAAACGAAGCGAAGCCGATTACACACACGGATCAAAAATCAAGTACGATTGATATGGAAATATCTTGGCTTTGTTTGCAGGCTGATATGGATATACCCACAGCTGGTTGTTTCTGCAGTAAAAAAAAACGCCATCAGGCGTTTTTTTCTCTGTGCAAGTACTGTTGCCACATTTTTTGATGGGATACCGGGAACGCATATTGTGCAAGCTCATCTTCGGTTACAAGCCTTACATTATCGTTCTGTTCTATTTTGCTGAGCAGGCGGCCTGAATAAACGCGGATATTCCAGATTAAATGGGTAAAAACATGCTCGATATGGCCAGTCATGTCACGTAGTTCTATTGCCGTCTGATATTGGTCGGTAATGTGATTAGCTAATAGGGCTTTTTCATGTTCTAAAGGCAAATTGATTTCTACATTTGGAAATTCCCATAGATTTGCAAGAAGGCCTGACGAAGGACGTTTTCTGATCAGGATCCTGCCTTCACCATCTGTTAACACGGCCGCGGCGAGCTGGACAGCCCTCTGTTTTTTCTTTTTTGACTTGACTGGGAGATCATTTTGTTCCCCCTCGTGATAAGCCTCGCAATAATCACTGACAGGGCACAGCAGGCAAGAAGGTGATGATGGCGTGCAAATAAGCGCTCCGAGCTCCATCAAAGCCTGGTTAAAATAAGAAGGGTTTTCATGCGATATAAGGGCTCGGACCGCCTCTTCAAAAATCTTTCGGACAGAAGGGCGTGCAATGTCTTCCCTGATCAGCAAAATCCTTGCTAACACCCTCATTACATTTCCATCAACAGCTGGTTCCGGCTTGCCATATGCAATGCTTAATATTGCCCCGGCAGTATACGGTCCAACCCCTTTTAATGAAGAAATGCCTTCCGGTGTATCGGGCACCTTTCCTCCATATTTTTCATGCACTTCTTTTACTGCCGTTTGGAGGTTTCGGGCACGCGAATAATAACCGAGGCCTTCCCATGCCTTTAAAACTCTATCTTCATCCGCTTCTGCGAGTGTTCCAATAGTTGGGAATTGCTCAATGAATCTGTTAAAATAAGGTATGACGGTATCCACTCTTGTCTGTTGAAGCATGATTTCCGACACCCAAACCTTGTATGGATCGTTATCAATTCTCCATGGCAGCTCTCTTTGCTCTTGTTCGAACCAGCTGATGAGTTCCCTCCGAAATCCTTCAACATCAATTCCATCAAGATTAATTAAACTCTGTCTTGTCACTTTTATTCCTCCGGGTGTTAACTTGCGATAAAATTGGGAATATAATATTATCATTTCTAATAGCGGGGGCATTAATTTTCAACTTGGTTAATAACATATTGTACGGGCTTCACATAACCCCGTCGTGGTAATGCTTCACCGTAGTGGGGGTCAGGGCCCCGGCGCGGTAGTGCTTTAGCCTGGTGGGGGTCAGGTCCCATCATCTTAATAAAGGTAAACGATTATGCCAATAGTTACAAGGAATATTTACCGAAATGTCATAACTCAAATCGTTTTCCTCCAAAGGAGGTAATTTCCTTGGATACAGGTACACACATCGTCATGGGATTTGCGTTGGGCGGCCTCGCCACACTTGATCCGGTTGTGGCAGAAAGCTCGGCGACCGCAAGCAGCGTGCTGGTCGCAACCATTATCGGCTCCCAGATTCCCGACATTGATACAGTACTAAAATTAAGAAATAACGCAGTGTACATCCGTAACCACAGAGGGGTAACACACTCCATTCCTGCCGTATTGTTATGGCCACTTTTGATTGTGGCGGCGGTGTACTTGTTTCACCCGGAAGCCAATTTGCTGCATTTATGGTTATGGACTTTTATAGCCGTTTTCATGCACGTGTTTGTCGACATTTTTAATGCATATGGTACCCAGGCCCTGAGGCCGTTTTCGTGCAAATGGCTGGCGCTGGGAGTCATTAACACCTTTGACCCGTTCATTTTCGGCATCCATGTGGTCGGGCTGTTTTTATGGGCCTTCGGTCTCCACCCTGGATATACGTTCCTGGTGATATATGCAGTGCTTGTCCTTTATTATATCACCCGCTTTATTTTCCAGCGCAATGTGTACATGGCGGTCATGCAGGCAGTTCCTGATGCTACAGATGTGATTATTGCGCCCACAATGCGCTATCACCACTGGAGAATCGCAATCATGAACAAGCACCAGTTTTTTGTTGGAAGGGCTCATAAAAACCATGTGAGGATTTTGGATCAGTTTAACCGTGTCCCTGTCCCTGAAACGCCTATTTTACAGGCCGCAAAAAAAGACAAGAACCTGTCGGCGTTCCTGTCCTTCTCGCCTGTGTACCGATGGGAGCTTGATGAATACGATGATCATTACGAGGTCAGGTTCATTGATTTACGCTACCGAAGCAATGGCCATTATCCATTCGTGGCAGTCGTAAAACTCGATCTGGACCTTGACATCCTCAGCTCTTATACAGGGTGGATTTACAGTGAAGAAAAACTGAAGAAAAAGCTGGAATTTCTGCCCGGATAGCACACTGCCGATAGCAAAAATCGAGCTTTTACAACTCTAAAAATTATTGACATAACAACAAAGCGGTGCCATCTAGGCGCCGCTTTGTTAATGGATTGTTCTGTTATTTTGCTGTAAAAGATGCTTGTATTTTGGATTTCTGGCAACAAATTCATGCAATTCCGCACCATAATTGTCTATCCACTGACGGACGACCTTTTCCGTCATTTCGCTGCCCCTGTATTCGTGCCCGGCTTTCGCGTAAGTCGCTTCAAAGTCTTCCCAAAGAAGTTCCACCCAGGTAAGCGCCTGGTTGTAGCTGATTTGCTGGTTCTTGTCCATTAACATATTGGCCAGCCGCTCATGATAGTCGTTCATTTGCTCCACCTCATTCCCATATAAAATTTCAAAGGTTTCGTGCATGAATCTAGATTGGGAAGCTGCAATTCGTTTTGCTATACATAGCGTACTCTTTAAAGCTAAATACTATAAGTGCGTGAGCAAATCACGCTTATTTTATACCCGCCCAAGGAGGCCAATATGCGTAATAAAGCTACAAACTTCCCGTATCCCCATGACAATAAATTTCAGGGAGAACCGCGCGCAAAGCCCGAGTTTGCTTCAAAGCGGGCTGACGGCACAATCAACACCCATCCCCAGGAACGGATGTATGCTTCATCTCATCGAGACGTTGAGACAACAGAGTAATCTGCCAATATTCCGGCAAAACCAGGCAAAACTAGTCCTGGTTTTGCTGAAGTTTATTAAGCATGGATATTGGCAGTGCTTCTTCCCCTCCGGTTCCATTCAGCCGGAATCCCCATGCAAACACTCCATTCAGGTAGTTTATTTTAAAATAAACGCCAGGATCGCCTTCGACCTGATAAATTTCACCCGGCTTAAAGTCCTCTGAATTGAGAAGGTAAGCTCTCGCCATGGCAGCTTTCCTTTCAAGAACGGCAAATTCATTGACCATTCCCATTTGCTCTGCCTTTCTTGCCTGCTCATGCAGCCTGGCAATTTCCTGCTTTAACTCGTAATCCGCCATCTGGCTATATCTTTTATCCTGTGGCATTTTTACACCCCTTAATGGTTTATCTGTGGTCTTTTTGTTATATATAATGAAGAAGGACTACTTTCAACAGGAGGCTGTTATGAGATCAATAATTATTACAGGCGCCGGCTCCGGACTTGGCAAAGAACTGTCCATTCTGCTTGCAGAAAAGGGCTATCATATCATTTTAGCGGGACGGACAGAATCAAAATTGCATGATGTCAAAAAACACATTGAGCATGAAAAAGGAAGTGCATCTGTCCATATCCTTGACATCCGCAACCTTGAAGACGTCAAAGAAAAAATTCTTTCAATAAATCACAAGTACGACATTTACGGCCTTTTCAACAATGCAGGGATCGGCTTCTTCGGCCCCTTCGTTGCAGGATCAGATACGGAAATAGAAGATACCTTTGCAACAAATGTTTTCGGAACGATCCATATGACTAAAGCCGTGCTTCCGTATCTGGAAATGAAGCAAGAAGGGCTGGTCGTAAATATTATTTCTACAGCAGGGCTTCGCGGCAAGAAAAATGAAGCGGTGTATGCATCGAGCAAATTTGCGGTACGCGGCTTTACCGAAAGTCTGCAAAAAGAATACGAACGCAGTAATATCAGGTTCATCGCTGCCTACATGGGCGGCATGGATACGCCGTTTTGGGAAAGCAGCGAACACGTGGCTGACCCAAAGCGATTCCGCTCCCCCCGAGAAGTTGCGGAATTAATTGTTTCGCAGCTGGATCAGGATAACATCATCATTGAATCAAAAAAACAATGAAGGTCTGGCCTGCCAGCATTATGCTGCCCGCCTTATTCAGAGTCTTCTAGCCCGTCCAAATAGCAGTCAATCTGTTCGATTGCGAAGCCTTTTCGGAACAAAGCCTGCTTGATTTTTTGTCGTTGCTCAAAGCCGGACAGGCTCGCATATTTCCGGTGAAGTTTATCTCCATGATGTTTGAGCGCCAGCATTTCATCTTCATCCGGTTTGTCAATTTCCGTTTCGTTTAGCGCGGCCTGGATCAATCCAAATGAATAACCTTTCCTGACAAGCATTTGTTCCAGCTTTTGTTTTAAAACCCTTGTGGAATCCCTGCTGTTTTTTGCAGCATATTTGGAACATAGCTGCACCGCCTTTTCCAGCTGCATTTCCTCTGGGTATTCTTTTATGCTGTCGTCTATTATTGACCCTGCTATCCCTTTTTCCTTCAGTTCTGCCTTGATCAATTGGGAGCCTTTGTCTGTCGTATTCATCTGGGTTCTGACAAATGCGTGCGCAAACTCTTTATCATTTAGAAATTTCTGCTCGTAAAGCCGGTGAATGGCTTCCTCAATGACTGGTGCGGCGACTTCTTTTTTCTGCAAATAGTCCCTAACCTCGGATTCTGACCTCATCCTTCTTGCAAGATATTGTACTGCAAGATGGTACGCTTTGCGGATGTCATCCTGGTACAGCAGTTCAGTAATCGATAAATCATCCAGCTCCATGCCCTTTTTGAGCTGAAACTTGATCAGCACATCCTCATCCACACCAAAAGCATATTCTTCGCCTTTGCCGGAATCAATAAAAATGCTGTATCGTTCTTTATTATTTTTTTGGACAATGATTTTTGAAATGACAGGCATTGTACTCACCTCATATTAAATGTATCAAATGAAAAACGGTTTTTCAGTAAAAAAGAATTAATAGGTCAGGGGGATAACTGTGAAAATTGCCATTACAGGCGGAACCGGCCTTGTCGGGAAAGCACTCACAAAGCAGTTCATTCAACTTGGATATGAGGTGTTCATCTTATCGCGCGAGGCAGGGAACAAGAACGGCCAAAATCCCCGCTATGTTCAATGGCTGAATGAAGGCAGCCGGCCGGAACGCGAGCTTGAAGGTATCGATGCGATCATCAATCTCGCTGGTGCCACCATTAACAGCCGCTGGACGGATCAGAGAAAATCGATCATTTTGGGCAGCCGCCTGAAAGCTGCGGATGAGGTTGTACGAATCATTTCCACGCTGGACAAGAAACCCGCTGTCCTGATTAATGCAAGTGCTGTCGGGTATTACGGAATTTCTAAAACAAAAATTTTCACCGAGCAAACGAAAGTGCCCGGTGATGATTTCCTCGCTGCAACGGTTAAAAAATGGGAGGAAGCAGGTGCAGCTGCAAACAGTCTCGGCGTACGCACTGTATTTTGCAGGTTCGGTGTCATTCTCGCCCATGATGGCGGTGCCTTGCCGAGAATGGTCCTCCCTTATAAATTATTTGCTGGAGGAACAGTAGGAAGCGGGAACCAGTGGCTTTCCTGGATCCATCTGGAGGATGTTATAAACGGGATTCTGTTCATCCTTAATAAGGATAAAATATCCGGATCGGTGAATTTTACTGCTCCAGAGCCTGTGACGATGAGGAAATTCGGGAAGACGGTTGGTTCTGTATTGAATCGGCCTCATTGGTTGCCAGTCCCGTCCTTTGCCTTAAAAACGATGCTTGGAGAAATGAGTTTCCTTGTGCTCGAGGGTCAGCGTGTAATTCCAGAAAAATTGCTTCAGTCCGGATATCATTTTCATTATCCGAAGCTTGAGCCAGCACTTGCTGACCTATTAGTCCAATAATGTCCGTTTAATCCTGTTGCTTAAGGAGATAATGGTTAACCAGAACGTCTTATGAAAGGATGAACAGGATGGAAAAAAAGAAAAAGGAAAAAGCTAAGCATACTTTGACCAGCATGCAGGAAGTGTTGTACAACAATGAGTTCAAGGCGGCAGACAGGGCCGGCGGCTTCCGCACAGGCAAACGGTGAAAAAGCATTTACCATTCATAACAATGCTTCATAAGCAAACCATAAAAGTACGGAAATGACTATTTTCCGTACTTTTATGGTTTGAAAGGAGAAACAATATGCCTCGCTCACGCGGACATCAAAATCGTGATAAAAACACTGCCAATCTCCCACAGGTGCCGGGGAATATGAAAACCGACGGCCTCGATGTAGAGTTCGACCGTGACCTTGCTGACCATGAAGACCTGGAAGCAATGGCCCGTTCGAATGCAGCAGACGAACGCGCAAGGCAGAGACGGCAATAATAAACAGAAGCAGGTTTCCCGCCTGCTTCTGTTTATTAAGGGGATAGGGGGATCGTTCTGTTCAGCTTGGGAGGAAGCTGTAAGTTTGTGAAATATTTCACTAACTCTTTTATACTTTTACTATACTCCTATTAAAAAGTTAATACAATCAGGTTCACAATGTTTTCACAAAAATCTTTGCCTGTTATTAAAGTTACCCACAGCACTGTGGATTACGTGGATAAATATGATGATTTCTTTTCCCATATCCATTTTAAAAAAATGATAAATGTGGATAAAATGTCCGTGGAAAACGAGGAATATTTGTGGATAGTGTGGGTATATCTGTGGAAGACTTTAAGTACAATGATTCGTTTGTTGATAAGTATCTGGATAAATCATTGTGTCACTCTAACCTTCATAAGGAGGGCTAACGGCATGTCCAGACGGAATAACATCCTTATACCTGAGGCAAGGCAAGGATTGGATCAGCTTAAAGCAAAAGTAGCAAATACCGAAAACCCCGCCGATGCCAAATTTGAAACCGCGAAAGAAGTGGGTGTCCCTTTAAAACAAGGCTACAATGGAAATATCAGAGCCCATGATGCAGGACGCGTAGGGGGAAACCTTGGCGGCAGCATGGTCCGGGAGCTTATCAAAATGGCCCAGCAAGACCTGGCTAAAAAAGTAAACTCGCTGGACTACCCTGTGGTTGTTTTGAATAAACTTGACAAATCATATCAAATGAAATATAATAATGAAGATTCGCCAAAATAGTAACTTGAAACTAAACATTCATATTGGCGTTCTGCTTATATTTTTATGAAATACTTATTCACACTGGATCGGCTTCGGAGCCGTAAGGATGCAAGAGAGGTAGGGCTTGCGTCGTTTAGGTTTAAAAATGATCAAGTGGAATATTGACCGCGGCAGTTTATATTGAATTTAAATATACATCTTGTGAAGTTGCAAGTTACTAAGAAAAGCTTCAGCGCCTTGACCCTAGGCGCTGAAGCTGGACAATGCTAAAAAAGCGAACCAGCTCGTTGCCGGTTCGCTTTTTCTATTCTCTTTTATTAATGGGATTGGACAAATTCCCGTTCAAACTGGCTCTTGTGCAGGCCGTAATAAAATCCTTCATTTTTAAGAAGTGAAGGGTGAGTCCCCTGTTCAATGATCCGGCCGTTTTCGACAACAAGAATCTGGTCTGCGTTTTGGATGGTATTCAGCCTGTGCGCAATAATAAAGCTGGTTCTCCCATCCATTAAACGCTTCAGCGCATCCTGGATTTTTAATTCCGTAATGGTGTCGATGCTGCTGGTTGCCTCGTCAAGTATCAATATTGACGGATTTGCAAGTATTGCCCTTGCAATCGACAGCAGCTGCTTTTCCCCCTGGCTTATTCCTGAGCCATCCTGCTTCAGGACTGTATCATACCCTTCAGGCAGTTTAGTAATGAAGGCATGGGCATTGGCCTGTGCCGCTGCTTTTTCCACCTCTTCATCAGTCGCATCCAATCTTCCATAACGGATATTCTCCCTGATCGTCCCCTCAAACAAAAAAGAATCCTGGAGCACAAAGGCCATATGGCTGCGGAGGCTTTTGCGTTTTATTCGTGTACTTTCATTACCATCAATCAGGATATTGCCGCTGTCCGGCTCATAAAAGCGGGACAGTAGGTTAATGATTGTCGACTTCCCGGCCCCCGTCGGCCCGACAAGTGCGACTGATTCTCCCGGCCTCGCGCGGAAACTAAGCCCAGTTACCGTATCAGCATCTTTTTCGTATGAAAAAGACACATTGTGGAACTCTACTTCCCCTTTCAACACAGGCAGTTCAACAGCATCATGTTCATCTGCCGCTTCCTCCTCCTCGTCAAGCAGGTCAAAAACCCGTTCTGCTCCCGCCACGGCAGACAGCAGTGTATTGAACTGGTTGGACAGGTCATTGAGCGGCCTGGTAAACTGGCGTGAATATTCGGCGAAAATGACGATCGTACCAATTGAAATGGATCCCTTTAAAGCAAGGATCCCCCCGGCTGCGGCAATAATTGTAAAGCTGAGGTTATTAAGCACATTCATTAATTTCGGAATGAAGCCTGCATAAGTCTGGGCCCAGTAACCGGATTGCTTCAGCTTTTCATTCTTTTCCAAAAAGACCGACTCCACCTTGTTTTCCTGAGAAAATGCTTTTACAATCCGGTGCCCTGAAATCGTCTCCTCGATGAATCCATTCAATTCACCGAGATTTTTTTGCTGTTCTTTGTACAGCTTTCCAGTCCGGTCCGTAATCCACTTCATCCCCGCAAACATCAGGGGAATAATGATAAAAGTAATCAGGGTAAGGAGAGGGCTCAGCCACAGCATCACAGCCACTGTCCCAATTAACGTAAGCACACTTGAAACGATCTGGATCACTGAGCTGTTCAGCGTCGTGCTGACGTTTTCAATGTCATTTATGACCCTGCTCATCAATTCTCCATACTGCCTTTTATTGAAAAAATCGATTTGCAGCTTATGCAGATGGCTGAACAGCTGGGTCCGAAGCGTATATACAGTGTTTTGGGCAATTCCGATCATCCAAAAGTTTTGCAGCCAGAGAGCCAGTGAATATAGCAAATAAGCAGCTCCCGCGGCAAGCAGTAATAAGAAAATCCGTGAACCGTCCCCTGATGCGATGCGATCGACAGCTTTCCCGATAAAATACGGCCCGAGGAGACCAAGCACAGAACTGGCCACTATCATAAAGCATACGAATGAAAGCAATAGTCTGTAAGTGGATAAATAGTTCCAAAGCTTCTTCAGCGTCCCGGTTATTTTTGTATTATGCTTGCTGTTAAAAGTTTCGGTATGGTTATGTTTCTTCATTTTACCTCCACCTCCCCAAGCTGTGACTGGTAAATTTGCCGGTACAGGGACGACTTTCGAAGTAAAAGTTCATGGCTGCCTTCCTGGTGCAGCTTACCGTCTTCTAATAGCAGGATTTTATCGGCAGCCATGGCTGTGCTTATTTTTTGGGTGATGATCAAAGTTGTACTTTTGTAATGTTTTAATGCGCTCAACAGTTTTGCTTCTGTCTTTATATCGAGGGCGCTTGTGCTGTCATCCAGCAAAAGGATCTTTGGCCTCCTGACAAGTGCTCTTGCAATCGACATGCGCTGTTTTTGCCCGCCTGACAGGTTAACCCCCTTTTGGCCAATCAGTGTTTCATACTTTAGAGGAAATTTTTCGATTGTATCATGAATTTGGGCTCCCTGGGCTGCTTCGATCAGTTCAATATCAGAAGCATCTTCTTTTCCCCAGCCGATATTCTCCTGCACCGTTCCTGTAAATAGGAGGGCTTCCTGCGGAACAAGGCCGACTTGCCTGCGCAGGTTTTCCAGCTTGAACAGCCTGATGTTCTTGCCATCTATCAGAATTTCACCGCTGCTTGTATCATACAGCCATGGTATTAGATGAAATAATGTCGATTTTCCCGCTCCCGTCGCCCCCATTAAAGCGACTGTCTCGCCCGGCTCAGCAGTAAAGGAGATTTCCTGAAGTACGGGGGCACCCGCTCCCGGATAGCCAAATGTGACGCGCTTAAATTCGATCTTTCCATCCTTGACCTCTGCCTTGCCATCAATATCCCGGGCGTCGCGGAGATCCACTTCAGTAATAAGTACATCTTCAATCCTTGATTTGGAGGCTTTTGCACGCGAAAAAACGATAATGATAAACGAAAACATTGAAAAAGCAGAGGTAATCCTGGTTGCGTAATTGACAATCGCGACAACCTCCCCTACCTTCATTTCCCCAGTATTGACTTCAAAATGGCCAAACCAGAGGAGGATGAGGATACTGAAATTCATGAATAACAGCAGCACAGGGATCGTTGTTTCTGTAAGCCTTAATGTAAAAGCAGTTGTGGCCATAAGTGTCTCGTTCGCTTTTTCAAAACGGGTTTCTTCATGGGTTCCTCTCGCAAACGCCTTGATCAGGCGCATTCCCGCCAGGTTTTCGCGGATTACTGCATTCACCCTGTCAAGTTTTCCTTGGACGACCTCAAACAACAACGCAGCTTTGTTCATAATCCACAATAAAAAAATCAGCAGCACTGGAATGACAGCAGCAAAAATCAAGGCAAGCTTTATGTTTACAAAGAAAGCCATTACAATCCCGCCAATTACGAGCAATGGCGCGCGCATGGCAATCCGGAGGCTCATGAAAAGCGTGTTTTGAAGCTGGTTCACGTCGTTCGTCATCCTCGTAATGAGGGACGATGTCGAAAACTGAGTCAGATTGGTAAACGAAAATGACAGGATTTTTTCGAGCATACTGTTCCGTACATCGAATCCGAAATTCTGGCTGGCATGAGCCGCGAAAAACGAGTTGGTGATCCCGGAGGCAAAGGCGAGCACGGATAGTCCGAGCATGAGCCCTCCCAGTTCAAGGACCAGCCCCAAATCTTTTTTAACGATGCCGTCATCAATGATTCTCGCCATCAACAACGGCTGCCACAGCTCAACTGCCAGTTCAACGAGCATGAGTGAAAAAGCAAAAGCCATATGGAACCGGTATGGTTTTAGAAAAGAGTATAACTTCATGATTGCAGCCCCCAAGATTGTGACATTGCTTCGAAAACCGTAATAGTTTATACATATTATTCTATCTTTTCTTTGCTTCATTTTACATTATTTAAAATCAGGCCAACGAAAAAAAGGCATTACCGATGTCCGGCGATGCCGCTTGTTAATCGTTTCAATTAAAAAGACATCACCACGGTCCGGCCGTGCCGCCCATTAATCTTATCAATTAGAAAGGCATTACCACGGGTCCGGAATGCCTTCTTGCGATTCGATTATTTGTTTAACTGGCTCTCATAAACTTTTAAATTTGCGTATATAGCTTCTAAAACTGGGACGGACAGATTTTCCTTTCGGGCGGTTTCCAATAAATATCCCTGCAAATGATCTGCCTCAGTCGGAAAACCTTTTTCCATATCGCGCTGCATCGATGATTTCATTGCGTAGCCCATTTCTTCTATCTTAACCATCTGGGCTTGAACGATGCCTTCAGCAACCGGAGCGTTGTTTCTTTTCATAACCTCGTTAATTTCACTCAGGAGACGCTGGATTGTATTTCTTCCGCTTGGTTCTGAGCGAATCGGACCGACCGGGGCACGCATCAGTGTTGTTATGCCGGAGAGGGCGGCAATGAACATGTATTTATGCCACATATCCTGGTTAATGTTATCGCTGAGCCGGAAGTTGGCTTTCGTCCCGGAAAAAGCTGCCTGGATTTTTTTGATCCGCGCTGTTTTTTTGCCGTTGCGTTCTCCGAAGATGAGATCATGCACCGGGCTGGTTTGGATAATCACACCCTGGCTGTCCAGAGTGGACTCAATGAAGCAAAGGCCCCCGATTACTTTGTCTTGGCCAAATTCCGCGGCCAGTTTTCCAATATGGACGATTCCATTCAGCAGCGGCAAAATAACGGTATCCCCGGTTACATATTGCCGGATGCTTTCAATTGCTCCATCCAGGTGATACGCCTTTGTAGAAAGAAGAATCACGTCAAATGGCCCTGCCTCTTGTCCTGCTAAAATCGTTTTTGGCTGACAGACCAGGTTGCCGTGGACACTTTCAATTGTAAGCCCGGTTATCTCAAGTTGCTGCTTTCTCCGTTCCCTGACAAGGAAAGTGACATCTTCCTCTTTTTCAAGCAGACGCCCGCCGAAATATCCACCTACCGCTCCTGCCCCGACAACTAAAGTTCTCAATGCGTAACCCCCCTAAATAATTTGTTTATTTTTTTATGTTCGACAAAATTCAGGACTTTCCCTTCTACTTACAGGAATGTTAACAGGCTAATGTCTGTGTAATATTTTCTTATCTGTAAAAATTTTGAATCTACAGGGAATATAATTGAAGTTACCGGGATTAAATGTTCACTTAACGGGATTATAAATCAAGTTACCGGGATTAAATGTGCACTTACCGGGATTATCATGTGGCACACGGTGATTTAAGCCGGCAAACAGAGTGATTTAAAAGGAAATTTCTCGCTTAAATTTCAAAAGACACCCCTAAGGGTGCCTTTATCAGCTTGTTTTTATCTGTAACCATTCCTTTACTTCGTTTATTTGCCTTAAATGGCGTTTTTCATGGTGGCCGATAAATTCAATTGCCTGTTTCAGGCTGAGCCGTCCGAATGCTGGATGCTGCAACGATTTGTCAGCCAGCGATTTTTCATCGGCATCGTTTAAAAAGGAATTCACTTTTTGCCGGGAATGGTTCAGCCTCGAAACAAGTTCTTCCCCACTTTTAAAATCGGAAGATGGCTCGGCTGGAGACTTCAATTTTTCCGGGCTGTCCGTATAAGCAGCAATTGGTTTCTCCTCAACCCGGGCACTTTCCCTGTCCAATTCCTGCCTCGCCAAATTAACGAAATAAGATTCCGACTGTTGCAAATGCAGCAGTATTTGGGCAATGCTCCATCGTTCAGCTGACGGCTTCACATTGAGCTGTTCATCGGACAGGCCTTTAAAACTGGCAAAAAGTTCATCACGCACTTGCTGTAAAGATTGTAATAGCATGCTCCATCCTCCCTGATATAAGCAGGCCGGACTCGCCGGCCAGCTATATTTAACTATTTGACCTTCAGGCTAGCCAGTATAAAAACAGCTTATGAAATTTGCATAATATGCTCCTTCAACTGATATCTGGCTTAACACCGGCCAGCCAGGAAAATATTTATGATTTTTGCGCAAGATGCTCCTTTAACTGGTCGCGCAATGCCCGCTTCAGGAACTTTCCGACTGATGTTTTTGGTATTTCATCCATAAACACGATGTCATCCGGCAGCCACCATTTGGCAAACTGAGGGGCAATAAAATCGAGCAGTTCCTGTTTATCAATCTTAGCTTTATAAGGATCCTTCAATACAACACATGCAATCGGCCGCTCATCCCATTTCGGATGTGGCACGGCGACGACGCTTGCTTCAAATACCGCTTCATGAGCCATCAGAGCATTCTCAAGGTCGACCGACGAAATCCATTCGCCCCCACTCTTGATCAAATCCTTCGTCCTGTCTACAAGCTTGATAACTCCCTCTTCATCAATTGTCGCAACATCCCCTGTGTATAGCCAGCCGTCTTTGAAGGCGTCCTGGGAGCGGTCATCGTTGTAATACTCATCTGCAATCCATGGCCCTCTGATGAGGAGCTCTCCCATTTCCTGGCCATCCCACTTCACTTCACCGTCTGCACCAACCACTTTCATTTCAAGACCAGGGACAAGAAGCCCTTGTTTGGCGCGAATGTCGAGCATATCATCTTCCTCCAGTGAAGTTTGATAGCTTTTCAGGCGTGATACAGTTGCGAGCGGCGTAGTCTCCGTCATTCCATAGGCATGGAGAAACGGGATATTATATTTCGTTTCATAAGCTTTTATCATTCCCCGGGGTGCGGCCGAACCGCCACAGACGATTGCCCGCAGTGACGATGTATCATAGCTGCCATTATCAAGTTCATTCAAAAGCCCAAGCCAGATCGTCGGAACCCCCGCGGTGATGGTGACTTTCTCCTTTTCAATCAGCTCAGCCAGAAGCTTTGGCGTAAACTGCGGCCCGGGCAGTACCTGGGTAGACCCAAACCAGGTGGCTGCAAATGGAAGCCCCCACGCGTTTGCATGGAACATCGGCACGACTGGCATCGCAATGTCATGCTCCGAGAGCGCAGTCGTGTCGGCCAGCCCCATTGCATAGCTGTGCAACACAATGCCCCTGTGTGAATAGACGACCCCTTTTGGATTTCCGGTAGTAGCGGATGTATAGCACATACCTGCCGGGTCATTTTCATCAAGATCCTTAGCAAACTCATACCCAGGGTTACCTTCTTGCAGCAATCTCTCATAGGAATACACCGGCTCAAGCGATGTGGCAGGAAGTTCATCTTTATCGGTCATGATGACATAGGCTTCTACTGTTTTAAAATTGTCTTTTACACGTTCAATCAGAGGCAGTAAATCCTCATCGATTAAAAGAACCTTATCTCCCGCGTGATTGATGACATAAGCTACATGCTCTGGGGAAAGCCTGAGGTTGATCGTATGCAGCACAGCACCCATCCCCGGTGCCGCAAAGTAGACTTCGAGATGGCGGTGGTGGTTCCACGCAAATGTCCCGACGCGGTCTCCCTTGCCCACCCCCAGCTTTTCAAGTGCGCTTGAAAGCCTGCGGGTCCGCTCGCCAATTTCCCGGTAGGTAAACCGGTGAATTCCGGACAAAGTCCTTGATACGACTGTTTTTTTCGGGAAAAATTTTTCAGCTCTTTCTAAAAGTGAACCAACTGTCAATGGCACGTTCATCATACCTGGATTTCCCCTCTCAACTTTTAAATGACATCATTACGCTTCCATTCTGCGATTTGCTGTTCAGACACATTCAATAAATCCTTTAAAATATGAACGGTGTCTGCCCCTTTTTCTGGTGGTGGTACATCTCCTCCCCCTGCCATATCCCCGTGCATTTTTACTTGACGGTCGCCCCATGGCGCATCGTAAATAAGACCGTTCATCCTGAAATAGTCGTCAGCCGCCAATTCGCCTGCACGCAGCACCGGTGCCAGGCAGCAGTCAACCTGGCGGCCAAACTCAGTCCATTCCGCCATTGTCTTGCTTTTAAAAAGCTGCATCATTTCTGTGAAAATAGGATTTTCCGGCTCTAACTTTGAAAAATGCGCTGGGATCCATTCCTCCCGATTGACAGCAATGCAAAAATTCCTCCAGAACTTTGGCTCGAGCGCAGCGAGGCTTACATGCCGGCCATCTTTCGTTTCATACAATGCATAGGAAATCAATTCGCCATTCAGTACAGATACACCATTCGGGTAACCAGTCTCTTTTTCAATCAATACATGATTTGCCATTAACGAAGCCATGACATCTGTAATCGAAATGCAGTGATAGCTGCCTTTCCCCGTCAACCCTCTTGATACAAGGCCTGCCAGGACACGTTCACTTGCAGCCATGCCGCCTACATAGTCAGCTATTGTAATCGATGGGTGGACCGGCCTTCCTTGTTCATTCGTCAACTGGGAAAGCAGTCCACTCATCGACATATAATTTAGGTCATGGCTGCCAAGCCCCCGCATGGGACCCTTGTCTCCGTAACCGGTTATTGAACAGTAGACAATGTCCGGCTTAAGATTGCATACAGCCTCATATCCCAGGCCAAGCTTCGCCATCACCCCCGGCCGGAAGCTTTCAAGCACTGCATCAGCTTTTGCCATCAGTCCAAGTGCAATGTGGCGTCCTTCCTCTGCCTTCAAATTAAGGGCGATGCTTTTTTTCTGGCGGTTATGGGCGAGGTACACAAGCCCGTTGCCATTTTTGGACAAGCCTGTGCTGCGGGCGGGGTCACCCTTTAGAGGTTCAACCTTAATGATCTCGGCCCCAAGCTCCGCAAGCCTGAGCGATGCGTAAGGGCCTGGCAAATAATTAGTGAAGTCAATAATTTTTACGCCTTTTAACATTTGTGCTGTTCCCTTCTGTCAGGATGGCTGTCCTTTTGTAAAAATGTCCTCCATTTGTTTGCGAAGCATGAACTTTTGGATTTTCCCGCTCGCGTTACGCGGCAGGGCCTCACAGAAAGTGTATTTACGCGGGCGTTTATACCGTGCAAGGCTATCGCTGTTTTTGCACCATTCATCCAGCTCTTCTTCTGTGACAGCAGGGTGTTTTTTTACGACAAAAGCGGTCACCGTTTCGCCCCATCGGTCATCCGGCTGCCCAATGACCGCAACATCCAGGACGCCTTCATGCGCATGCAGTACATCTTCTACTTCCCGCGGATAAATGTTTTCCCCTCCGGAAATGATCATGTCGTCAACCCGGTCTTTTACCCAAAGGAACCCGTCATCATCCAGATAGCCGATATCTCCTGAATGGTACCAACCTTTATACATCGCCTTTTCGCTCGCTTCTTCCCGGTTGTAATAACCGCTCATCATGCAGGGCCCCCTGACAATGATTTCGCCTGTTTCTCCTGGCTCGACAACATCATCCGGATCAGACGGGCCGTCCTCCTGCGGACGGACAATGCGGATTTCATGGTTAAGGCAGGCCTGCCCGGCTGATCCTGCTTTTGTCAGCTGGTCGTCTTCAGACAGGAACGTGATTGCAGGGCCCATTTCAGTCATCCCGTATGCCTGCACGAGCCTGATTCCGAGCTTTTCGTGGCAGGCATGGACAAGGGCCGGCGCCATCGGGGCTGCCCCGTATAGCCCCAATTTGAGGCTGCTGATGTCATAGTTTTGCAGGTCCTCCTGCAGGAGCATGTTCCACATTGTTGGCGCTGCAAAGAATTTCGTCACTTTTTCGTCCTCGATCAGCTGCAACACTTTTTTTGGCTGGAACTGATGGAGGACCACATTCCGCGCGCCTACCTGGACTCGGGGCAAAAAGGCGCAGTGCAGTTCAGCACAATGGAACATTGGCGCGGTCACCAGTCCGCAATCAGTTGCCTGCAGCTTGGTCGAACCAATCACGATCATGCTTTGCTCGACCATGTTGCGGTGCCGGTGCATCACTCCTTTCGGCCTGCCGGTTGTGCCGCTCGTGTACATGATGGCGTACAGGTCGTATTCATCAATGTCAACGTTGATCTCGTCCTCTTGTGCTGCAGAAACTTTTTCATGGTAACTCGCAGCGTATTCAGGCGTATCATCATCAATAAACCAGAACGCAATATGGGGGAACCGGTTTTCGATTGAGGCAATGACAGGTTCAAGGGCTTTTTCAAACAAAACAACCTTTGGTGAGGCATCAGTCAGAATATAGGCGACTTCTTCCCCCATCAGGCGGAAGTTGATTGGATTGAATACCGCGCCGATTTTGGCACAGGCAAAAAACGCTGTCGCCAGCTCTTCAGTGTTGAACAGGAACGTAGAGACAAGGTCACCCTTTTTGACCCCCTCCGCTTGAAGCGCATTGGCAAGTTTATTGATTTCCCTGCTCCATTGCTGGTACGTGTACCGGACATTTTTCCTGACATCGTAAATGGCTTCCTTATGGGGCGATTTCATGGCCGTAAGGTCGAAAATCTTTCCAATCGTTATGGTCACAGCTACCCCTCCTTTGGATTTTTTCAAAAATGCTGCTGTTAATAATGACAGGATTCTGGGAAACTTCTTTTTATTAAAGTAAAAAACTCTAAAGGCTTATGAAGCACATTAATCCGCCAAACCGGCTCCGATTTTGTCTTGCATAGCCTTGATGAAAGACAGTTTCCCGGCTCACCGGCTCATTTTTGTCTTTCATACCTTTATGATAGACAGTTTCCTAGCCTACCAGCTCATTTTTGTCCTTCATAGCCGTTATGATAGACAGTTTCCTAGCCCACAGGCGCGTTTTTGTCTTTCATAGCCGTTATGATGGACAGTTTCCCGGCCCACCGGCTCATTTTTGTCCTTCATAGCCGTTATGATAGACAGTTTCCCAGCCCAGAGGCGCATTTTTGTCTTTCACAGCCGTTATGATAGACAGTTTCCTAGCCTACCAGCTCATTTTTGTCCTTCATAGCCGTTATGATAGACAGTTTCCTAGCCCACAGGCGCGTTTTTGTCTTTCATAGCCGTTATGATGGACAGTTTCCCGGCCCACCGGCTCA
>NZ_PGVB01000002.1 GCF_002860205.1 Bacillus sp. T33-2 | reverse complement strand
TAACTTCAATGGTTAGAGGGTGTTGTATTTGCGTTGTTCTATTATTAATACAAGACATCTTGTGTTGACGACTATGCATACGCGAGACGCAAAAGGGGCAATTTACCGGCTGATAGAATTTGGTGTCAATTGGCTTGAAATTGAGCAAACACTCATCGCGGTCACAGCACAAAGACTTGTTGAGCTTACATGCCCGTATTGTGATGGGGAGTGTTCACCATACTGCTACTCTGCAGGCAGGAGCAAACTGGGAAGTGTTTTTGAAATATTGTCTGGAGGGGCTTTGGCAGCCGTCTTGAAGGAAGCAAAAGGGACGGAGCAGACTTACGACTATAAAACACTGAAGGACGTGATATTAAAAGGGATTGTCCTTGGATTTATCAAAGAGGCGGAATACAGGAGGTGGGTCTTCGATGCTAAGGAAGAATAATTGGCCTGTAGAAGAACAGGCGCGCTTCCTGAAAAGGACCGGAGAGCTGTTATCGAGGGGCTACCCGCTGGCTGAAGCGCTTGAGTCAATGTCTTTTTATTTATCCTCCCACAGGAAAACGGAGATTCGCAAATGCCTCGATCAATTAAAAGAAGGATACCCGCTTTCACAGATAGTGGCGGATTTGAAGTTTAACAGGGACCTGGTAAGCTATATCTATTTTGCTGAAACACATGGCGGCCTGGCTGAAGCAATTGTCGAAGGGAGCAATTTGGTCCTTAAGCGGGAAAATGATATGAAAAAGATGCTCAGGCTTGCATCGTATCCACTGTTTTTGATCATCTTCACCGGTGTATTACTTTTCTTTGTCGATGAAGTTCTGCTTCCTAAGTTTATGTCACTTTTCAAGAATATGAATTTGGAGCCGAATTTTTTCACGTCCGTTGTCATTTCCGCAAGTGCAGCGACACCCATAATATTTTCTGCGATTTTATGCCTCTGTGCAGCCTCATTTGTCTACTATACCGTTGTTTTTAAAAGGTTCCATCCGCTCATACAAAGACAAAAGCTTGTTAAATTGCCGGTGGTGGGGAAACTGCTGCGGCTTTTGTATACGCATTTCTTTTCAATCCAGTTAAGCTACCTGTTTTCAGGCGGTCTTTCTGTATATGATGCACTTAAAGTATTTGAGAAAAACAGGAACGTCCCGTTTGCTGCCGCCCTCGGCACAGAAATAAACAGGACTCTCGCTGCAGGCCAGCAGCTTGATTATATTATTTCGACATTCCCTTTTTTCGAGGAAGAGTTTTGCAGGATTGTAAAGCATGGACAGGAAAATGGCAAACTTGACCAGGAGCTTTATTTCTACAGCAGGCATTGTTTATCCCAGCTGGAGGAAAGAACCGAAAAAGGAATCAAGATTTTACAGCCTGCCCTGTACAGCTTCATAGCTGTGATGATCATATCGTTGTACTTAGCCATTTTGCTTCCAATGTTCCGCCTGATGGATGGGATATAAATTTCAAAAATATGAACGGAAGGAGCGGTTCAATTGAAAAATGAAAATGGGTTTACGCTGATAGAAATGATGATTGTGTTGCTAGTAATCTCTGTCCTGCTCATTATAACGGTCCCGAACATAGCCAAGCACAACACCAATATTAACAACAAGGGCTGTGATGCTTACGTAAAAATGGTCCAGGCCCAGGTCCAGGCGTTCGAAATCGATAAAAACAGGCTTCCTGACAGCGTTGATGAATTAAAAACCGAAGGCTACCTAAAGAACGGTGAAGCGGGCTGTCCTAATGGAACGGATATCACGATATCCACATCCGGGGAAGTAACAACCGTGGCTGCAGAGTAATGGATACCTGCGGGAGCAAGGGGTTTACCCTTGTGGAAACATTGCTGGTCATGGCCGCGTTCCTGACGATGTCAGTTATTTCGGTTGTACTCCTTAGGCCCGAATTTTTCCTCCTTGAGAAAAACCTCTTTATTGCTGAATTGAAATCAGATTTGCTGTTCGCCCAACAGTATGCCATTTCCCACCAGCAGGAAGTGAACGTCCATATTATGCCTGAAAAAAGCTATTACTATATTTACACAAGAGGTGACGGACCATTACTGGTCGAGAAAACGTATTCGTCGGCCGTTAAGCTGGAGGGTGGTTCCATGACACTGTATTTCCGTTTCCTTCCTGACGGGAACGTTAACCGGTTTGGATCTTTTTATGCTGTGATTGGAGGCAAGAAATACCGGATCACCATCATGATAGGAAAGGGGCGTTTGTATGTTGCGGAGGAATGAAGGCTTTTTTCTGGCCGAAATGCTTCTTTCGCTGTCTGCCTGGATACTTTCCGCCGCTTTTATGCTCCCGATGGCCATGCTGGTGGTTGGCCAATCCAGCCAAATGAAGCAGGAAGCAAATGCGGTCCAGCTGATGTATGAAAATCTTCAGGAAATATCCATCGGCGATGAATCTGGTGACGGGAACGTGGTCAGTAAAGATGGAACTCAATTTAAGATAACCTATTTGAGAAACAGTATGGGCCTTGCCGAGGAGGTGTGTGTGCAATTTGAGGGTTATTCAAAAAAGCCAGTCAGAAAATGCGGGTTTGTCGACTCAGGCAGGATTTACTCTCCTTGAAATGCTTTTTGCATTCTCCATTTTTTGCATGGTGGTATCCTTCCTTCCGCTGGGAATTAGAAGCGCACTGGAACCTGCGGTTATGGACAGCCGCCTCCAGCGGTTGGAATGGGAGGTTTTTAACAGCCAGGTAAAAAAGGAGCTCCGGACAGCTGAGAAAATAATGGTCCAGAACGAAAAGCTGATTATGATCTTGGAGGGCCAGACCATCCTTTATGAAAGGTATGGTTCTAATATCCGGAGGAGGGTTGATTACTCCGGGCATGAGATCCTTCTGCAAAATATTGCGGAAGTCCGATACGAAATGACGGAAAATGGTGTGGAAATCTTTGTCGAAGACCAGAGGGGGGATGCCCATTCTTCCACAGTCCGTTCGTTCATTGATTTGGAGGTGGTCCCATTATGAACGAAAAAGGTTTTACATACCCTGTTTCCATTTGTCTGCTTATGTTTTTTTCATTCACGCTGGTGATAAACCTTCAACAATATGTAACTGAAAAAAGGTTTAATAAGGAGACCGAAACGATTTTAAAGCAGGAATATTATATGATGGGCGCTGTAAGGCAGGTCGAAAGGCTGCTTAAGGATGGAACGCTTCAAGGAAGCAGCGGCGGCACGATTCAGTATCGAACCGGCGAAGTAATCTATGAAATAAAGCCATTGACTGCTTCCACCGACCAAATTACCTTCAGGCTGAAACTGGACACAAATGAGGAATCAATCGGGTTTGCCAATTATGACAAGGAAATGAAAAAAATGACCAAATGGGTGGAGCGGAACTGATTGATTCCAACCAGGCTGTAATTTGTTATAAAAACATAATGGATGGACATACTGGTTAACGAAAGAAGGCAGGTGTGCAAATGAAAACAAATGATTATGTAAAATACCTCACCCAGACAGTTGTGAAGTATATCGACCAGCCAAAAGATGAAAGGACAAAAAGCAAGCTGGAAAGGAAAGAAATGAAATCTACCTTTCTGAATCGGTGGTTTGGTATTCTTCCGTTTGTATTTATGTCCATGATCAAAAAGAGGAAGCAGCTTTGATGCAGATTTTCATAGCGAATACTTCGGAACACCCGGCCCTGCCGGGTGTTTTCATTATTAAACAGCTGTGTCGGTAAGATAAAAAAGTCCTCCGTTAATCACGGAAATATTGACTTTTGGCTCATACTGTTCCTTTAATGCCAATTTCTCAATTTCATAGCTGTCGGATTTTTCGTCTTCATTTTCGTAAAAATGGTCAAGCAGGGCCTGATCCTGTTTCCAGCGCAGGATCGCCTCATCTGCCCAGGCATGGTCTTCCCTTGCAATGATGTTTCTTAAATGGGTCTCGACCCTGATAATCCCGCTTTTTGGCATGATAAGCGGGGATAAGGTAAATGTATAATCAGGTATCTTTGGGGTTAACGGGATCTGGAGCAATTTTTCATGAAATCCTTCGACCATTTTTCCGTTGATCAGGTGCAAACCAATGGAATAATAGACATCACGCTTCCTGTCACACTGATACGATATTTTCATGTTGATACAAAGCCATGGCATCAAATGGTTCTGCCTTCCCAATTGGGGCTGGAAATTTTCGTAAAGCCGGATATATCCGGCCAAATTTTTCGTTGACTGAAAAATCTGGTGCAATCTTGGCGAACCGAAATGCATGATTTCCCCTTTGACATTATCCGGGGCCAGCTGCTTGTCGGTGATAAATGTAAGCTGTGCCGGATTTGGAGTGCCACCCGTTTTTTCAATGTAGTGCCAGTAAAAAGGACGGTTCATCAGTTCTTTGTCAAGCTCTATCGTAAGCTGTACAGTCAGATATCCCGGTTTGTTTTCGACTATTTGGCAACCATTGGCTGTGAAATACCGTTCAAGAAAATTATGGATTTCCTGTTGCTGCATGAGCGTCACCTTCCTTCATGTCTTTGGCAAATTGAATCATGGCTGAAAGGTTTTCCATTTTGAGCCGCATTTCCCCTTCTGTAGCAGAATGGCCGAAAATATCGATGAGATGGTCCTCGATATTTCCAAACTCCAGCTTTGTCAAGATATCATCAAGCTCGCCGATTACCTTTTCAAATAATTGGATCTTTTCATACAGAAGTTTTAGGATATGCTCTTCGACAGTATTCTTTGTTGCAAAATTATAGATCATGACATCATTCTCCTGGCCGAGACGGTGGATCCGGCCAATCCGCTGCTCAAGCCGCATCGGGTTCCAGGGCAAATCAAAATTGATGATGTGGCTGCAGAATTGAAGGTTAATACCCTCTCCCCCTGCCTCAGTAGCGATAAGCACCTGGTTGTGTTTCTCGAACAGTTCCCGCATCCAGTCTTTTTTACCGCGTTTGAACCCTCCACGAAACGGGACAGAACTGATTCCGTACTGCTTTAAGTACCATTGCAAATATAGCTGTGTTGCCCGGTATTCAGTGAAGATGATTACTTTATCATTTATACGCTGAATCAATTCAAGCGCCTTTTCAGCTTTAGAATTTTTGGTGATCCCTTCGACTTTTCTCATTAAGTATTCGATTGTATCCTCGAAAAACTTTGAAGGGTTTTCCTGGCGCTGCAGCATATTCCGCAGCGTAAAAAAGACAGCTTCCTTGCTGCTGCATGCTTCCCGCTGCAATGTCATCAGTGAGAATTGGCTGGACATAAGGCCGTCAGCTTCTCTTCTTAAATCTGTTATGGCATTGTACAGCTCGCGTTCTTCCCTGGTGAATTCAATTGGGATTGTTTCTACGTGCCGTTTAGTCCATTCAATGCCCGTATCGGCCCGCCTGTTCCTGATCATTACTTTATTTACCAGTTCACGCAAGTGCTGGTCATCATTGACATTGCGTGAACCTTTTTTATATTTTTCAAAAAAGGCTGTTTCACTGCCCAGATGACCTGGTTTCAGCAGGGTAACAAGATTAAAAATCTCTTCGATTCGGTTTTGGATTGGTGTTGCGGTCAGCAGCAGACAGAACTTCTTTTTTAAATTCTGGACAAACTCATAGTTTTTGGTTTTGTTGTTTTTTAGCTTGTGAGCTTCATCAATGATGATCAGGTCGTAATCCAGGTTGTATATTATGTCCCGGTGCGGGTTGCGTTTCGCTGTATCGATCGATGAGACGACAACATCATATTGTTCCCACATATAGCTTTTTCGCTGGGCGACAGCCGGAATGTAAAACTTTCTGTTCAGTTCCATCTCCCATTGCGAAACAAGCGAGGCTGGGACAAGAATGAGTACTTTTTTTACAAGGCCGCGAATCATGTATTCTTTTAAAATGAGGCCCGCCTCTATCGTTTTTCCAAGGCCGACTTCATCTGCAAGGATGGCCTTCCCATTCATGTTTTCCACTACCTGCTTCGCCACTTCAAGCTGGTGGGGCAATGGAGTGAGCTGGGGTAGATGGAGTGGTGCCTGCAGGCCTTCAAACTCGGGGACAATGGTTCGTTTCTCAACCTCAACCGCCAGTTTAAAAAGTTCCCAGCTTCCCCACGGGCCGTCATTTGCAATGCGTCCGGTGAATTCCTCCTGCCAGGAAGAATCAAAGTTAATTTGCACGGCCATTTAGCACACTCCTTTTATGTAAAATATATTGCCGACCCAGGCCTGTTAATGGTAGGATGAAAATAGCTTTGAAAGTTTTGAAATTTGTAACATTATGTTGGATTTTTTCGGGATTGTTCCATTTTTTATTGCATTATGACTTAGCATGCCCAATCTGGAAAAATTTATAAACGCGGATGATGGCAAGGGGAGAGACTACTTTTGTAGCGCCGAAGGAGCAAGCGAACACGCGAATCTCTCAGGCAAAAGAACTCTTGTTTGACGCAGCTCTGGAGAGTGCTTCCACCAATGGAAGCCACCAAAGGGGATAACCTAACCAGGTAAACTTTCAGGTACAAGGACAGAGACCTTCCATATATTTTAGGGAGGGTTCTGTCCTTTTTCATTGTGCCAGAAACACAGGCTCACCAAGCTCAGATGCCAAAAGGGGGATACATAATGACAAGATTAAAGCGTACACCTCTGTACGAAGCGTACAGTGATTATGGGGCAAAGACGATTGATTTCGGGGGTTGGGAATTGCCTGTGCAATTTTCCGGCATTAAAGATGAGCACGAGGCTGTCCGCACACGGGCCGGCCTATTCGATGTATCCCATATGGGGGAAATTGAAGTAAAGGGAACCGGGAGTCTCGCTTATCTGCAAAAAATGATGACGAACGATGTGTCAAAGCTGGACAGCGGCGGAGCGCAATATACAGCGATGTGCTATGAGAACGGCGGGACTGTTGATGATCTGCTCGTATATAAACTCGCGGATGACCATTACGTGCTTGTCGTCAATGCGGCAAATATTGAGAAAGATTATAGCTGGCTTCAAGACTATCTATCCAGTGATGTGCAGCTGAAAAACCTTTCGGAAGAAACGGCACAGCTTGCCCTGCAGGGACCGTCAGCTGAAAAAGTGCTGCAAAAGCTTGCTGGCGATTTTGATCTTGGCAGCATCGGATTTTTCAAGTTTAGCCAGGGAGTGGGATTGAACGGCCATAAAGCGCTCGTCTCGAGGACCGGATATACAGGCGAGGACGGATTTGAAATCTATTGTGATGCCCGGGATGCTGTGAGCCTTTGGAGAGAAATTTTAGAAGCGGGAAAGGAAGAGGGAGTCGTCCCGTGTGGCCTTGGGGCAAGGGATACTCTACGCTTTGAAGCAAATCTTGCTCTGTATGGCCAGGAGCTTTCTGCTGACATAAGCCCGCTCGAGGCTGGGATCGGCTTTGCCGTGAAATTGAACAAGGAAGAAGATTTTATCGGAAAAGCGGCTTTAAAACAGCAAAAGGAAAACGGGCTTCCAAGAAAGCTGACGGGAATTGAAATGATAGAGCGCGGAATTCCGCGCCACGGTTATCCTGTATATAAAGGGGACAGAAAAATCGGGGAAGTAACCACCGGCACCCAATCTCCGACATTAAAGAAAAATATCGGCCTGGTTTTGCTGGAAACCGACGAAGCAGCGCCTGGGAATGTACTCGAAGTGGAAATCCGCGGCAAACGGTTAAAAGCGGCAGTTGCAGCAACACCTTTTTATAAGAGGGACAAGAAATAATAAAAGGGCAGGAGAGGGACAAAACATGAAGCATCGTTATTTACCGCTTACTGAAAGTGATAAAAAAGCCATGCTGGAAGCGATCGGTGTGTCGTCAGTAGATGAACTTTTCAGTGATATTCCCGAAAAAGTCAGGTTTTCCGGCGAATATAATATCAAGCCGGCCAAAGCTGAATCAGCACTGATGAAGGAACTGGCCCGGCTTGCAGCAAAGAATGCAGATTTAAGGGCAAACAGTTCATTCCTCGGAGCAGGGGTTTACGACCATTACATGCCAGTCATTGTTGACCACGTCATTTCCCGGTCCGAGTTTTACACGGCTTACACGCCTTACCAGCCGGAAATTTCGCAGGGGGAGCTGCAGGCGATTTTTGAGTTCCAGACAATGATTTGCGAGCTGACCGGGATGGAGGTTGCCAACTCATCCATGTATGACGGAGCGACCGCCCTTGCTGAAGCTGCGATGCTTAGCGCAGGCCAGACCAGGCGCAAAAAAGTCCTCGTTTCAAGTACTGTCCATCCAGAGGCTAAAGAGGTAGTCAAAACGTACGCGAATGGCCAATATATAGAAGTTGTTGAAGTGCCCCACCGCGATGGAGTGACCGACCTGGATGCACTAAAAGGCATGCTTTCCGATGATATAGCTGCCGTGATCGTCCAATACCCCAATTTCTTTGGGCGAATCGAACCAATGAAAGAGCTTGAGGAAGCCATTCATTCAAATAAAGCCTTGTTTGTAGTTTCAAGCAATCCACTCGCACTTGGCGCGCTTACACCTCCAGGGAAATTCGGTGCCGACATTGTTACTGGTGATGCCCAGCCATTTGGGATTCCATCGGCGTTCGGAGGCCCGCATTGCGGCTATTTTGCCGTAACCAACAAGCTGATGCGCAAGGTTCCGGGAAGGCTGGTTGGACAGACCGTCGATGAAGAAGGACGCCGTGGATTCGTCCTCACGCTTCAGGCACGCGAGCAGCATATCCGCCGTGAAAAAGCGACATCCAATATTTGTTCAAACCAGGCGCTGAATGCCCTCGCTGCATCCGTTGCCATGACGGCACTGGGCAAAAAGGGCGTGAGGGAAATGGCGGCCGCCAATATCCAGAAAGCATACTATGCTAAATCAGTATTGACGGAACATGGATTTGAAATCGTTTTTGAGGGCCCTTCATTCAATGAATTCGTCCTGAAGCTGAACAGGCCTGTCAAAAAGGTGAATCAAGAGCTTCTGGATAAAGGCATTATCGGAGGCTATGATCTCGGCCGGGATTATCCGGGGCTTGAGAACCATATGCTTGTTGCCGTAACAGAACTGAGGACAAAGGAAGAGATCGATACTTTTGTCAAAGAATTGGGGGATTGCCATGCATAAGCAAGATCAGCCGCTCATTTTTGAAATCAGCCAGCCAGGACGCATCGGTTACAGCCTCCCGGAATTGGATGTGCCTGAAGTGGATTTAAGCGAGCTTCTGCCAGAAGGATATATCCGCCAGGAAGAACCGGAGCTTCCCGAAGTTTCTGAGCTTGATATCATGCGCCATTATACTGCTTTATCGAAGCGGAACCATGGTGTTGACTGTGGGTTTTATCCGCTTGGCTCCTGCACGATGAAGTACAATCCAAAAATCAACGAGAATGTTGCCCGCTACAACGGCTTCGCCCATATCCATCCCCTGCAGGATGAGAGCTCGGTCCAGGGGGCATTGGAGCTGATGTATGATCTGCAGCAGCATTTGGTGGAAATTACCGGCATGGATGAGGTTACATTGCAGCCAGCGGCGGGTGCGCACGGTGAGTGGACCGGGTTGATGATGATCCGGGCCTTTCATGAGGCGAATGGCGATGCCAAACGGACAAAGGTGATTGTCCCTGATTCCGCGCATGGTACAAACCCTGCGTCAGCGACCGTTGCCGGGTTCGACACAATCACAGTCAAATCGGATGTGAACGGCCTCGTCGATTTGGAGGATTTGAGAAAAGTGGTTGGGGAGGATACAGCAGCCTTAATGCTGACAAATCCGAACACGCTTGGCCTGTTTGAGGAAAATATTTTGGAAATGGCTGAAATTGTGCACAACGCTGGAGGGAAGCTTTACTATGACGGAGCGAACCTGAATGCCGTCCTTTCGAAAGCCCGCCCTGGGGACATGGGATTTGACGTGGTGCATTTAAACCTTCATAAAACTTTTACCGGGCCGCATGGCGGCGGAGGACCAGGTTCCGGGCCGGTTGGTGTAAAAGCCGACTTGATCCCGTTTTTCCCAAAACCTGTTGTGAAAAAGCAGGATGACCTGTTCGTCCTGGACTATGACCGTCCGCAATCAATCGGCCGGGTAAAGCCTTATTATGGGAACTTCGGAATCAATGTGCGTGCCTATACTTATATCCGCAGCATGGGGCCGGATGGCTTAAAAGCTGTAACAGAAAATGCTGTTCTGAATGCGAATTATATGATGAGAAGGCTGGAGCCTTATTTTGACCTTCCATTCAATAAGCACTGCAAGCATGAATTTGTGCTCAGCGGCAAGCGACAGAAGAAACTGGGTGTCAGGACACTTGATATTGCAAAACGCCTTCTTGATTTTGGCTACCATCCGCCGACCATATACTTCCCGTTAAACGTGGAAGAATGCATCATGATCGAGCCGACTGAAACTGAATCGAAGGAAACCCTTGATGCCTTCATCGACGCGATGATCCAGATTGCCCGGGAGGCAGAAGAAAACCCTGAAATTGTCCAGGAAGCCCCTCATACAACAGTTGTCGGCCGGCTTGACGAAACAATGGCTGCCAGGAAACCTGTACTGCGCTTCCAAAAATAGAAGCAGGCTATGCGTTAGTGCCTGACCCTTCTGGCCAAATGAAAGAACCCCCTCTGCTTACCGGAGGGGGTTCTGTTTATAGGAAATTCATTATTTTTTTGTTTTTACTTTTCCAGTCCATTTTTTAAATCCGCCCTGAAGCTGTGACAGGTCCTTATAGCCTTTGCGATGGAGCATCTGGGCAGCCCGGCCTGTGCGGGTTCCGTTCTGGCAATAGAGATAGACAGGCTTGTCCGGCCGGATTTCTTTCATGCGCATCCTTAATTGAGAGAGAGGGATGTTTCTGGCGCCAAGGATATGCCCTGCATCAAACTCATTCGGTTCGCGTACGTCGATCAACTGTGCTTTCCTGTACCCGCTTTTGAATTCTTCCTCAGTGAGCGTCTTTAATATCCTGCGCTGGTAGAAATACATAATAGCCGAATAAATAAGCACCGCGCCAGTGATGATGAGAATAAAATAAAGTGTATCCAATGATTCTTTCTCCTTTCAAGCTTAACTAAGCCAATATTAATTATATCGGCCTTCCGCATTAAGGGCAAAGGAATTTGCAAAATTAATGCGAAGCAACCGCAAAATATCGCTCAAACAACCTGCTTTGCTTTTAAAATCAATTTTGATAGACTAAAGAACGCGTATCTGATTAATAAACAGTAAATGAGGTTATTGCAATGAGGAAAGAGGTTTGGCGGTTTATAGACTCCGGCGCAGGGTCACCTTCATTTAATATGGCGCTTGACGAAGCCCTTTTAGACTGGCACAGTGAAGGGAAAATCCCACCGGTCATCCGTTTTTACGGATGGAATCCGGCCACCCTGTCCATAGGATATTTTCAGAAAATAGATAAAGAAATTGATATGGACGCAGTCAGGCAGCATGGTCTTGGCTTTGTACGAAGGCCCACGGGCGGCCGGGGTGTGCTGCATGAGGATGAACTTACTTATAGTGTCATTGTTTCAGAACAGCATCCCGAAATGCCGAGCACGGTGACAGAGGCTTACCGGGTAATCTCGGAGGGAATTCTTAAAGGTTTTCAGCAGTTGGGCCTTGAAGCATATTTCGCGGTTCCGAAGACTGCCGAGGAAAGGGACAGCCTGAAAAACCCACGGTCGGCGGTTTGTTTTGATGCCCCCAGCTGGTACGAACTGGTTGTCGAGGGGCGCAAGGTGGCGGGAAGTGCCCAGACCCGTCAAAAAGGAGTGATCCTTCAGCACGGCTCAATCCTGCTCAACCTTGACGAAGACAAGCTGTTCAGCCTGTTTAAATACCCGAACGAGCGGGTCAAGGAACGGATGCAAAAAGCTTTTAAGACAAAGGCGGTAGCAATTAATGAAATCAGTCCGCGCAAAATTTCTTTGAAAGATGCAGTCGCTGCCTTTAAAGAGGGATTCGAAGAAGGGCTGAATATTTCACTTGAACCATACAGCCTTACTGCGGAAGAAATGGTTTATGTGAACAAATTGGCAATGGAAAAATATGAATCCCGGGAATGGAATTTTAAAAGATAAAAAAGCGGTAATCGCCGCTTTTTTGCATTTTCCCTGTGTTTCCAAGGCGTTCACCAGACAAGAAAAAATGCAAACTGCGAAATTTGTTAAAATTTATCGTTTTATGGTGAATATCTGTCTATCTCTCTTATTTTCTCTTTTTTTTAAGAGATTTTAAGTTTGACAAATTTGTCATCATTTGACCTTAACACAATATATAGTATTGATAAAAATATTTTACATACTATATATTGATTTTTATAGTTTTAGTATGATAACTTTAGGGTACTTGCAAAATACAGCAAGAGTTTACATACATCTTGTTTTTACTAGAGAAAGTTTTACTTTTTTTGAAGGAGTTGTGGAAATGTCTGTTAACCTAGGACAAAAAACGAGGATCAATGTTGATGGCTTGAACAAAGACATTCATTTGTTCCCTCAGGTTCATCCGATTACCCCTGACATGAAAATTACACACAAAGGGGTATCCCGTCTGGTCATGCTGGACCGCTACACATTTAAGGACACCGAAAAGATTACGCTGACGAACGGAGACTTCGTCGTGCTTACTATCAAGGAGGACCCAAAATTCCCGGCGCGCGGGCTTGGCTTCATACTTGAGATTGACTGGGAGGCCAAAACCGCAAAGGTATTGGTGGAGGAGGAATTCCGCGGGATCCTTGATGATCCGGAAGAGGCTGCAACAGGAATAATCAAAAGGTCTCTCGATGTGATTGAAAAGCCGCTTGAAGTATTCTATGAGCAAATTGCCAAGCGGAATGCCACGGGGCTTGCATCAGTGGAAAAAACGGAAGAAAAACGCCAGGAATGGTTAGAGAAGTTTTACCAGGAACTGGTCAACCTGAACTTCATTCCGGCAGGCCGTGTGCTTTACGGGGCAGGGGCCGGCACCGATGTCACATTCTTCAACTGTTATGTCATGCCTTTCGTCCAGGACTCCCGCGAAGGTATTTCCGAGCACCGCAAGCAGGTGATGGAAATCATGAGCCGGGGCGGCGGCGTCGGGACAAACGGCTCTACCCTGAGACCGCGCAATACATTGGCAAAAGGAGTGAACGGAAAATCCTCCGGCTCAGTCTCCTGGCTCGATGACATTGCCAAGCTTACACACCTTGTTGAGCAGGGAGGTTCGCGCAGGGGAGCTCAAATGATCATGCTGGCCGACTGGCATCCTGACATCATCGAATTTATCATCTCCAAAATGCAGAACCCTCGAATCCTAAGGTTCTTGATTGAAAATACAAATGATGAAACGATTAAAAAGCATGCAAAAGATAAACTGAAGTTTACTCCTCTTACTCTTCAAGAGGAAGTAATGTATCAGGGCATCGTGAATTATAAAAACATTCCTGGCTATGGCGGCTTCGGAATGGACGTTATCAGGACAGCTGAAGAAAAGCTCCAGACAGGCGGAAACTTTACTGTCCATAATCCTGAATTCCTGACTGGGGCGAATATTTCAGTGACCCTGACCAAGGAATTCATGGACGCTGTTGAAAATGACGGTGAATTTGAACTCCGCTTTCCTGACGTTGAAAGCTATGATGCCGAAACAATGAAGACATATAATGAGGAATGGCATAAAGTCGGCGATGTCCGCGAATGGGAAAAGTTAGGTTATAAGGTGCGCACATACAAAAAGATCAAGGCAAAAGAACTTTGGAACCTTATCAACATTTGTGCAACCTATTCAGCAGAACCAGGCATTTTCTTCATCGACAATGCGAACGACATGACAAATGCGCAGGCTTACGGCCAAAAAGTTGTAGCGACCAACCCGTGTGGTAGAGTAGCTTAGTTTGCCTCACGTTAAAAATTGCGGAATAAAGCGGGAACCCTGAGATGGGAATCCGAACCGAAGGCCAGGATTAAAAGCCTGGTCAGGGGCAACGCATAGATGGTGAACCTGCTCTGCAGAATATAATCCATCCACGAGGCCGCAACATTACACACACTCTTCAATTTAGATCGAGTTAAAGGAGAAAAGTGATGAATAGGGGCTATGCAGGTTTTTATAAAGGATTATTTAAGGAGTTCCTATGAATATGCTTACGCTATATATCTTGATTACTACTCGATCCCTTGGAGTTATGATGATCAAACATTCGATATAGGATATAAATTCTACAGGCCAGATTTCTTTTTCTACGACCTATATGGCAACTTGAAAAAAATTGTTGAGTCTATATATGAAGAATGTGTGTAATGAAAAGATATGCTGAACTAACGGAAATTCAACCGTTAGAACTAAAGGATAAAAAGCCTTTAGGATAACAAATTGGAACAGCCTCTCGCACCATACAGTGTCTGCAACCTCGCCGCTGTTAACCTTGCTGAAATGGCAGACAAAGAAACAAAAACTGTCAACTACGAGAAACTTAAGAGAACCGTTGAAATCGGTGTACGGATGCAGGATAACGTAATCGATGCAACCCCGTACTTCCTTGAGGAAAATAAAAAGCAGGCACTTGGTGAACGCCGTGTCGGCCTTGGTGTAATGGGACTTCATGACCTTCTGATTTACTGTGAAACAGAGTATGGATCAGAAGAAGGCAACAAGCTTGTCGACAAGGTTTTTGAAACAATCGCAACGACTGCTTACCGTGCTTCTGTTGAGCTTGCCAAGGAAAAAGGAAGCTTCCCGTTCCTTAACGGCGAAACAGGCGAGGAAACAAACCGACTAAGAAATGCGTTCATCAATACAGGCTTCATGAAAAAAATGCCTCAGGATGTACATGAATCAATCCTTGAACATGGTATCCGCAACTCACACTTGCTGACTGTGGCTCCAACGGGCTCCACAGGAACAATGGTTGGCGTATCAACAGGCCTTGAACCATACTTCTCTTTCTCTTACTTCAGAAGCGGCCGTCTGGGCAAATTCATTGAAGTAAAAGCAGATATCGTCCAGGAGTACCTGGATAAACACCCTGAAGCAGATCCGGAAAATCTTCCGAACTGGTTCGTTACAGCAATGGAGCTTGCTCCAGAAGCACACGCAGATGTTCAGTGTGTCATCCAGAACTGGATTGACAGCTCCATCAGCAAAACTGTCAACGCTCCAAAGGGCTACAGTGTTGAACAGGTTGAAAAAGTGTACGAGCGCCTGTACCAAGGCGGCGCGAAAGGCGGTACTGTCTATGTTGACGGATCCCGTGATACACAGGTTTTGACTCTGAAAGCCGAAGAAAATACCTTTGAAGAAGACACGACAAGCAAAAAAGAAAAAGCAAAGCAGCATGTTGTGCTGGTTGATACCATCAATGAACTGCGTTCAACAAACGTAACGATTGGTTCAGAAGTAGGCGACACCTGCCCTGTCTGCCGAAAAGGTGAAGTCAAAGATATCGGCGGTTGCAATACGTGCACAAACTGTAATGCACAGCTGAAGTGCGGGCTTTAAAAACTAAATAATTTTATTCAAAAAGGAGGGATTAGTCTCTCCTTTTTGTTTCGTTAAATAATAAATAGACAAGTTGGAAAAATTTTTTGCGGTTCTCTTTTTTAAATTAATCCATACTAACGGTAATATTTTGGACAGAAAGAAGGTAAGTCATGGAGCCGTTTGTACCCCAGCTTGTCTATATAGAGCCACAGGCGCTGGAATACCCGCTCGGGAGGGAACTTAAAGATAAATTTGAAAAAATGGGCCTTGAAATCAGAGAAACGACTTCCCATAACCAGGTCAGGGGGATACCAGGCGAAAATGAACTTCAACAATACCGGCATGCCAAATCAACTTTCGTTGTGGGTGTAAGACGCACCCTTAAATTTGATACATCAAAGCCATCAGCCGAATACGCAATCCCGCTGGCGACAGGCTGTATGGGTCATTGTCATTACTGTTATTTACAAACTACGCTCGGAAGCAAACCATATATCAGGACATACGTGAATCTCGAAGAAATTTTTGAACAGGCTCAAAAATATATGGATGAACGTAAACCTGAAATCACAAGGTTTGAAGCTGCCTGTACCTCTGATATCGTCGGGATTGACCATTTGACCCATTCCCTTAAGAAAGCAATCGAATTCTTCGGGGAAAGTGAATATGGGCAGTTGCGTTTTGTCACCAAATACCATCATGTCGACCATCTTCTGGATGCGAGGCACAATGGGAAAACACGTTTTCGGTTCAGCGTAAATGCACGATACGTCATCAAAAATTTTGAACCAGGCACCTCCAACTTTGAAGAACGGCTTGAAGCAGCCCGAAAGGTAGCCAATGCTGGTTATCCGCTTGGATTCATCGTGGCTCCCATTTATATCCACGATGGATGGAGGGACGGCTATCAGGAACTTTTCGAAAGATTGACGGAATCGTTGAAAGGTGTTGACCTAAAAGGGCTGACATTCGAATTGATCCAGCACCGCTTCACAAAACCTGCCAAGAATGTGATCCTGAAAAGGTATCCGAAGAGCAAGCTGGAAATGGATGAAGACAGGCGGAAATATAAATGGGGCAGATATGGCATCGGGAAATATGTTTATCCGGCTGATGAAGCCAATGAATTGGAAACAACGATCCGTGGGTATATCAATAGCTATTTTCCTGATGCAGAAATCCAGTATTTCACGTAAGAGATCCAAAATTTTCAACTTGTACGCCGTACTATTTTACATCCCTACCGCTTAAAGATGTATGAAGGGACTACATCGACAGGAGTGGTTCACATGTATATAGACGGCGTTTTTTCCGGTGGGGGCATCAAAGGCTTTGCGCTTATTGGGGCGTATTCTGCCATTGAAGAGAAAGGATTCCGTTTTAAGCGGGTGGCCGGAACAAGTGCCGGTTCTATCATAGCCGCATTAGTTGCAGCCGGTTATTCAAGCGCTGAAATGTGCGACCTGGTTGATGAACTGAAGCTGGAGACCTTTTTAGACAAGCGGACACCTCTGTTTCCGGCCGCTTTAGTAAAATGGTTTCATGTTTATTTTAAATTGGGGATGTACAAAGGCCTGGCGCTGGAGAACTGGGTTACGAAAAAGCTTGAGGCAAAGGGGCTGAGAACCTTTGCGGATTTGCCGCCTGACGGGCTGAGGGTAATCGCCTCCGATTTGACCAATGGAACGATGATGGTTTTGCCAGATGACCTCCCAAAATATCGAATCAACCCACTTTCCTTTCCGATAGCGAAAGCGATCAGGATGAGCTGCAGTCTTCCCTTCTTTTTTGAGCCGGTCCGGCTGAAAACAGGCAGCCGCACAAATATAATTGTCGATGGCGGGGTACTAAGCAATTTTCCGATGTGGCTGTTTGACAAGGATAATGTCCTGAAAGTACGGCCGGTACTGGGAATCAAACTGAGCCATAAACTCCCTTCCTTGCCAAAAAATAAAATCAATAATGCTATCCAAATGTTTGAAGCTTTGTTCGACACAATGAAGGACGCGCATGATGCCCGATATATTTCGAGAAAACATGAGAAGAATATTATTTTTATCCCCACGAAAGGAATACTGGCTACTGAGTTCCGGCTTACTCATGAGAAAAAAATGGAACTCATTGAACTTGGCCGGAAGTCCGCGTTTACATTCTTCAAATCATGGGGGTATTGAACAAAAAAATAAATCGGGCTAAAAACTGGCCCGATTTTTTTTCTTTCCTTTTTTTCCTTCAATTACTGTAAGATGTGACGCATCTTTCTTTTTTTTCCTCGCAGTAGCAAGAGATCCGATCGTACTCCGGCGGGGCGGCACACTTGGCTCCTTATGATGAAACCTTTTCTTTGATTTTTTTGCTGCTTTAAGGAACGCGCGTTGCTCCTGCTTGCCGGGGTGAGCACTTGAAAAACGCCTGACGAGCAAAAAGATGACACCGACGATTAAGACCATGCCCGCTATTGTTTGCAGAAAGCCAACAGGATTATTTATCAACCGCGAAACAATCCCGATAGCTGAAAGAATCACTATGCCAGCAAAAAAATAAATAGAAGACCGATTTTTCAAGAAAGCCACCTCCCTAAAAGCATCATGAGCAATTTTTTACGCTTTTAAACTTGCCGGAGCATACTTTTATACAATTTCTTCAGCCTGCATGTTTTCCCTTGTTATCTTTTCCTTTTTTAATAGCTCTTTAAACGAAAGTATGGCTACTTCGACCTGGTCATCATGGGGTTCTTTTGTGGTCAGCAGCTGAAGCCACAAACCTGGCAGTCCCAGATATTTCAACACCGGTACTTCCCGGAGTTTGTTGGTCAGCTGCAATACCTCAAATGAGATTCCAAGCACGACAGGGATGAGCAATATGCGGTTCAGCACCCGGAGCCATAACGGCTCAGTCGGGACGAAGAAATAGACAAACATCCCGATGATTACGGTAAACAGGATGAAACTGCTTCCACACCGGTAATGAAGCCGTGAATGGGCTTGCACATTCTCGACAGTAAGGTCTTTTCCGTTTTCAAATGTATTTATTACTTTATGCTCAGCTCCGTGGTACTGAAACACCCGTTTTACAATTGGGGTGAGTGAAACAAAATATATATAGGAAAGGAGCAATATCAGCTTAAACAGGCTCTCAAGCAAGATCTGTGCAGGTTTTCCCGGAAAAACAGGCTTGAACAAATCCGCCAGAAATACAGGGACAAGGGTGAATATAAATTTTCCGAACAGGAACGAAATAACCCCTATTGTTGCTACACCAAGCACCATTGTCAGCTTTGAAACTTCCTGTTCCTGTATTTTATGGTCTTCTGCAGGATCAATGTCATATCTTTCTGTTGAAAAATTCAAATGTTTTGATCCGTTTGCACTCGCTTCTATTATTGCCGCAATGCCACGCAGAAAGGGGATCTTTTTTAATAATGTAAAAGCCCGGTTTGACTTTCTCGGCAGTTCAAAATACTCTATGGAGCCGTCCTTTCGGCGGACCGCGGTAACATAATGATATTTCCCGCCAAACATTACGCCTTCTACTACTGCCTGGCCTCCATAAACCGGTTTTTGTTTATTGGACATGCATACACCAACCTAATTCGTTTACTTGCACAAAACAGTGACATCCTTTTTTCTGACTGTATGTACTTATCTTTATTTTACTAAAAAAAAGTCAAAACCACTACATGATATGTCTGCAGCTTGGAAAAAAACCGGTGATAATTTATCCTCAAAACTGCAAGTAATGATACCCGGTGGACATAATAGGAAAATGGAGGTGCGGAAAATGGCAGAAGAACAGCAAAATCTTGAACAAAACCAGCATGAAAGGCCTATGTCCTTTATGGCAATGGTGATATGGACAGGTTTTTTTGGGGGTATCTTTTGGAGTGCGCTAGGTTATTTGTGCTACCTATTAAATTTTACAAACGTCAGCCCGAACGTAATCTTGGAGCCATGGGCCCTTGGTGACTGGAAACGAGAATGGCTCGGGATTGTAATTTCAATTCTCGCCATTGGAGTTTTATCGATTGGCGCTGCTTTACTTTATTACTTCCTGCTTAGAAAAATAAAAAGCATGTGGGCAGGAGCCTGTTATGGCATCGCTCTGTTTCTGCTTGTTTATATTGTGTTGAATCCCATTTTTCCAGGAATTCACCCATTCTGGGACCTGTCCAGGAATACTCTTGTTGCATCAGCATGTTTATATGTTTTGTATGGTGTTTTTGTAGGTTATTCCATATCATATGAAGAAACGGAGCTGAAAAATAATAACCAGGTCCAAAAAGAAGCATCATCCTGACCGGGTTCCAGTAGTGCTCCAGAATTAAGTTATGATAGAATGTTCTTATTGAACATTCTTTTTTTCACGGGGCCATGGCTGTGATAATATTAGATTCTGCTGGTTCCGGGATTCTGGAGACACTCGGGCCGAAGTACATATACGAACATTCACGCAGTTCCATCAACGGCCCCAAGCGGGCCGGATATGTAATGCTGTCCCGCCACAGGAGGCATGAGTCCGGGTTTAAACCATTAATGCAGATAATGAAGGGGAGGAATATCGGATGGAAAAAATAAACAAGCTTCGCGGAAGTTTTGAAAAGCTGGCAGTGGATGGAATGCTGATCACCAGCACGCATAACCGGAGATATATGACGGGTTTTACCGGATCTTCCGGAGTTGTGCTGATCAGCAATGACAGGGCACTTTTTATCACTGACTTCAGGTACACGGAACAGGCAGCCAAACAATGTGAGGGGTATGAAGTCGTCCAGCACCATGGCACCACTCCTGAAGAAATTGCAGAGCAGGTGAAAAAGCTGGGAATCCAGAAGCTTGGGTTCGAAGAGGATCACATGACGTTTTCGTCCTACAAGACATATGAACGGGTGGTGGGTGCAACGCTTGTTCCCGTCTCCGGTGAAATTGAAAAGTTGCGCTTGATTAAGACTGATTCAGAGATTAAGATATTAAAGGAAGCGGCAGACATAGCTGATGCTGCATACAAGCATATTCTCGAATTTATACGGCCGGGAATTACCGAACTTGAAGTATCAAATGAACTCGAATTCTTCATGAGAAGGGCAGGGGCAGCTTCTTCGTCCTTTGACATCATTGTCGCTTCGGGGTACCGGTCCGCACTTCCGCATGGGGTCGCAAGTGAAAAGGTAATTGAAACAGGCGACTTCGTAACGCTTGATTTCGGTGCCTACCATAAAGGATATGTATCAGACATTACCCGTACGGTGGCAGTCGGCAAACCGGACGCCAAGCTGAAGGAGATTTATGATATTGTCCTTGAAGCACAGCTGCGCGGAGTGGCAGGCATTAAGCCAGGCATGCTCGGTAAAGAAGCAGATGCCCTGACACGGAATTTTATCGCTGAAAAAGGATATGGCGATTATTTTGGGCATTCGACCGGCCACGGGATCGGCCTTGAGGTCCATGAGGGGCCGGCGTTATCGATCAAGTCTGAAACCGTTCTTGAACCAGGGATGGTCGTTACAGTGGAGCCCGGAATATACATCCAGGGTCTTGGCGGGGTCCGCATTGAAGATGACACACTCATCACACTCGACCATAATGAAACATTGACCCACTCCACTAAAGAACTCATCATACTTTAACACGCATTAGGAGGACAATTACATGATTTCGGTTAACGATTTTCGGACAGGATTAACAATTGAAGTGGACGGCGGCATCTGGCGCGTCCTTGATTTCCAGCATGTGAAGCCGGGAAAAGGAGCTGCGTTTGTCCGTTCAAAGCTTCGCAATCTACGAACAGGCGCTATCCAGGAAAAAACGTTCCGTGCTGGTGAAAAAGTTGGGAAAGCCCAGATTGACAACCGCAGAATGCAGTATTTATATGCTAGCGGTGACCAGCATGTATTCATGGATAATGAATCATACGAGCAAATTGAATTGCCTGCAACATCCATTGAGTACGAACTGAAATTCCTGAAAGAAAACATGGAAGTTTCCATCATGATGTACCAGGGTGAAACATTGGGAATTGAGCTTCCAAACACAGTGGAATTGGAAGTGACTGAGACTGAACCGGGCATTAAAGGGGATACAGCTTCTGGCGGTACAAAGCCAGCGACTCTTGAAACCGGCCTGACCGTACAGGTTCCTTTCTTCGTGAACCAGGGTGACAGACTGATTATCAACACAACTGACAGCTCATATGTATCACGCGCTTAATAAAGAGAAAACCTGTTTCCGGTTTGGAGGCAGGTTTTTTATTTGGTTTTATAGCACTGTATTCTCTCATTTAACGTATTAACAATTTTCCATAATTTCTTCTTAATTTCTGAAAAATTTCTCTTACATTTGTACTGTAATTTACATTGCCAAAAGAGGAGAAGTTGATTATGAACATGACACATTTACAAGCGTTCTTTGTAGGGTTTTTCCTGATAGTTGCGCACGTAGCCATGATTTTCGGAATGCTCGATCCAAGTCTTGGAACGGGCGGGTCAGGCAACGGACATAGTATGCACTAGCAGCACAGACAGCGTGCACTCCTCCGTCTAATCTTCACCAAATAGTAATAATTATTACTATTTTTATAGGGGATTTTTGCTACAATGAAGCAGTAGAAATAGAATCGGAAGGAGTGACAGATGTGAAGCGAGTTGCAGTCTTGTTATTGACTGGAATCCTTACTGTCGGTGTTGCATCCGGATGCGGCTCAGGCAATGAAAAAGAAGCAATTAAGCTTGATCCAAAGCATGCGGCAATGGCTGATTTTGTACTGGATTCGTCTCCGATCGTCCAGGAAACATATTTAATGGCGGCCGAAAAACCTGAAGTATTGGCTTCCGTACCCTGCTTTTGCAGCTGTGGTGAATCCGCAGGCCATATGAGCAATCTCGATTGCTTCGTTAAAGGAATGGGCCCGGATAATGCGGTCACCGAATGGGATCCACATGGCATATCGTGAGACATTTGCGTCGATATCGCCCGGGAGGCGATAGAAATGGATCAGGACGGCAAGGATCTAAAGGATATTAACCGTTTAATAACAAAGAAATATGATAATTACGGAACACCGACTCCAACACCTGTACCAAAATAAGGGATGAATCATGAGGAAATTATTAATCGGATTTGCGGTTTTTGCCACAATTGTAATCATCGCTTTTTTAAGCCATCCCGCTGAATTCAGAAGCAAGGAAGAACTGGCATCAATCAATCAGGGACAAAAGCTCTATACCCAGCTTTGTTCCGCCTGCCACGGGCAAAGCGGCAAAGGAGAGGGAAAGCTGGCAGGTACAGCTATAAACAATCAGCATTTTTTAAGTACTTTCTCTGATAAAGACATCCATAACCAGATTAAATTCGGAAGACGGGAAGGGAGTATGCCAGAATATGGTTCCATCCTGACTGATAAACAGCTGGACAGCCTTGTTTCCTTCATCCGCAGCTGGCAGACAAAGCCTCTGGAGCTAGAAGCGCCCACAGCACTTGATGGTAATCCATCAAATGGAAAGCGGCTGTACAGTTTGTATTGTTCAAACTGCCACGGCAATACGGGCAGCGGGCTAAAATCAACCGGATCCGCACTGGCACATCCCAACTTTTTGAAATATACGAACGATGAACAAATCTGGATTTCTGTCGCCTATGGCCGTCAAGAAACAAGGATGGGTCCTTCCCTAAAAGGCCTCGATGGCGTACGCCAGCTTGAAAAGCAACAGATCAGCGATATCACTACGTACATCCGCAAAGAACTGATTAATAGCTACAACCCTGAAGAGTCCAGACATCACGAAACAGGACAAAACGAAGTGAAGGAACAGCCTCAGGCTGAACAGGAAGGGCACGCCCATTAACCGGCAGTGCTTTTTTTGTTGCTTGTGCATTGAATACTGAAAATAAACAAATCTACATTGCCTAAATTTGGCGACAACAGGTCATTTTTATAAAAATGACCAATTTGTGATGTTTTTTTGACGATTTAGCAAAGATTTCCTCCGGGTAACAAAATGTTCAAGACTGGGCCGACAATAACGCATTTCAACCCACTATAGTTATTACTATCAGGGAAATAGTAAAAAACATGATTGTAACCGCGAAACATAAGGAACAAAGGAGGATCATCATGCTAAAAAAATTGATGTCTCTTAGTCTGGCAGTGTTTTTTGCAGGAAGCATCATTCTGCAGAATGCTCGTGCGGAGGAAGGGTTCACAGCGGAAAAATTCCCGTATAAAGAAATGCAAATCCAGGTGATGCCAGAATTTGACTATCCAGAAAAGTGGCCTGAGGGAGAGCCTTCCCTTCTGGTTGGCTATTATGGGACAGTTGTCAATAAAACTGGAAAGGACTTCACTGGCACTGTGGAGCTGCCTCTTCCCGCTAATGGCAAAAACTTCAGTGTGTACCTCGTTGCTGAGTTTCCGGAAGACAACAAACCAGAGGTCCAGCGGCCGTTTAAGATTGACGAGGAGAAAGGAGTTGTCTCCTGGGAGCCTGGAAAAGCGATAAAAAAGGACGGTACATACCGTTTTGTCATTGAATACTACGCAAATCCATTCAAAGTAAGCGGTGCCGATAAGCAGTTTAACTTTGAACATACTCCACAGGCGGATATTGAAAAACTGGACGTGATTGTTTACACCCCGTTAAAAGCAGAAGGATTCACCATTGACCCGAAAGCTGAAAACATCTCAAAAAGTGATTACGGCGAGGAACTCCAACACTATCAATATGCAAATGTAAAAAAAGGGGAGGGAGTGAAATACTCGGCCTACTATAAAAAACAAGGCAATGAGTCAACCCTTTCGCTGATCAGCAAGATGAACCCGCCAAAGGATGAAAATCATTCGGGAGCGACAGCGACCGAGCAGGTCACAAAAAACACGTCAGCGGCACAAAGTACATCTTCAGATGTAGGACGTCCTTTAATAGATGCCGCTGCAGGAAGCATCATCGGGATATCGATCATCATCGCGGGTGTATTCGTCTATTTTGGCCTCCGGGGAAACCGGATTGAAAGTAAAAGCAATACAGCAGCCCGGAAGAATGGCAACAAGCCTTCTAAGGGCAGCACTTCTCGAGCTGGTGATACAGGTGATGAAAAGAAAAAGCTGCGCAAAATGCTGATGAACGGAAAGATTGACCAGCAAACATACGAAGAAAAAATGAAAAAGCTAATTTAAAAGAGGTGGATGGCATGAAGAAGAACACTCTTGTCCTGACTGGCGGTGTTGTTATTGCCGGTGCAATTTTATTTCTGCTGATGGCAGCTACACCGGGCTCGAGCGGGGTTGAGCTTCCGCTAAAAGAGCTTCTGGCAAAGCAGGCGGTGCACAAAGATGATTTTGTAACAGTGGAAGGTCTGTTAATCGAAAATTCAATCAAATGGAATGCCGATAAAATCGAGCTTAAATTTGATGTCCAGGATGCGGAAGGCAATAAAATGCATGTTGAATATGACGGCGTAAAGCCAGACAACTTTTCAGAGGGAGTAATCGTCATATTGCAGGGTTATTTAGGCAAAAATGATACTTTTACAGCTGAATCCGTAAAAACGCGCTGCCCGTCCAAATACGAGGGCCAGGATATGGAAAACTATGACCCTGAAACACACAAGGATAAGCTAAACAAGCCTTCAAGCGAAGAGTAACGGACATTGACCATTAGAAGGTGACAATATGAACTTAGTTGGAAATGCCTCAATATACCTTGGGTTTGTGATTGCCATTTATGCACTGGCAATCTTGATCATTGGAATTCTTACAAAAAAACAACGCCTTGTGGACAGCGGAAAAGGCGGGGTAATGGCCGTATTTGTCTGTGCATCCGTTGCGGTCGCCGTGCTGCTGTACCTTCTGGCCACTTCAAAGTTTCAATACGAGTATGTAAGGGACTATACAAGCAGCGAATTGCCTCTTGTGTATAAGCTCTCGGCCCTATGGGCCGGGAATGCCGGTTCTTTGCTGCTCTGGACATTCTTTTTGGCCATGTACACTGTGATGGTTGCTTTTTCAAGAAAAATGAAAGGGAATCCAATGGTTCCCTATATCTCAGCCATCATGCTTGCTAATTCAATTTTTTTCTTCTTTATACTTGGCTTTGTCGCAGAGCCTTTTAAGCTGCTCGGTGAAGTGCCCGCTGAAGGACGGGGGCTGAACCCGATGCTCCAAAATCCGGGAATGGTGATCCATCCTGTAACCCTTTATTTGGGTTATGTGGGCCTGGCAGTGCCATTTGCGTTTGCAATGGCCGCGCTGATTCTTAAAAATATGGATGATTACTGGATTAAAATGACACGGAGATGGACGATCATCGCCTGGCTTTTCCTGAGCCTGGGGAACATTTTCGGGGGCCAATGGGCTTATGTGGAACTTGGCTGGGGAGGATATTGGGCCTGGGATCCGGTTGAAAATGCTTCGTTCATGCCCTGGCTGACAACTACTGCATTCCTGCATTCCGTGATGATCCAGGAACGGAAAAACATGCTGAAGGTGTGGAATATCAGCCTGATTGTAATCTCTTATGCACTGACCCTTTTTGGGACCTTCCTCGTCCGCAGCGGCGTATTGACGTCAGTCCATGCTTTTGCTGATTCTAATCTCGGAATGTATTTTTTGATCTTTATGGGAATTGCCGTAATCGGAGCATTGTATATCGTCATGAGCCGTTACAGCCTGATCAAACGGAGTGCGGGGGAATTCCAATCATTCATTTCGAAGGAAAGCAGCTTCCTGATCAACAACCTGCTGCTTGTCGGAGCGGCTTTTGCGGTATTCTGGGGCACCATTTTCCCGCTTGTTTCTGAAGCGGTCCGCGGCACAAAAGTAACAGTAGGAGTGCCTTTCTTCAATAAAGTGGAAGCACCGATACTTCTTTCCATGATGTTCATCATGGCGGTGTGCCCATTGCTTGCCTGGCAGAGGTCATCGATAAAAAACCTTCGGAAAAACTTTATAATACCTGCTTTCCTGAGTATTGCCGGAATGACACTCATGGTTGTTCTCGGAATCCAGAAAGCATGGGCAGTGATCGGCTATGGCGTCATTATTTTTCTGTTCATTACCCATTATCTTGAGTTTTACCGGGGTGTAAAAGCAAGAAGGAAGATGACAGGCGAAATGCCAGTCGTAGCGCTATACAGGCTGATGACCAAAAACCGAAGGCGTTATGGCGGATACCTTGTCCATTTCGGAATTGCCTTCATCGCAATGGGGATAATCGGTTCTCAAAATTATGACATGGAAACAATGAAAACTCTTAAACCAGGAGAATCACTTGATATTAAAGATTACCGGGTTACATACGAGAAACTGGACCAGCGCACAGAAGGCATAAACGACATTGTGTTCACAGACTTGACCGTGTTCCAGAATGGCAAACGGCTCGGTGTGTACCAGCCCGAAAAAGTTTTTTACGGCAATTGGGAAGAGCCTTCTTCAGAAGTGGCGCTTATCAGTTCTGTTGTCGAGGACCTGTATATTGTATTGAGCACCTGGGAAGAAGATGGAAAGGCTACTTTTATCGTAAAGGTAAACCCGATGATGAATTGGCTGTGGATTGGGTCTGCCTTGATTGTCATCGGGTCGCTGTTTGCTGTGTGGAACGGCAAATACCAACATAATACTCCTAGATATTCAGGAGTGACAAGAGAGGTGGCTTAAGGGTGAAAAGAAAATTTTCGGTCGTGCTCCTCATTGTCCTTTTCGCACTCCAGGCTTCATTATTAAATGCGCATGCTGCGGAAAACAAGAATGAATACGACTACAAGTCTCCCGAATTCAAAGCCGTTGCTTCACAATTTTTATGCACATGCGGCTGCGGCCAGGACCATTATGCCTGTGATATGGCTGGCTGCAAGAATACGGATGCTTTCAAGAAAGACCTTCTGTCGATGATGGAACAGGGAATGGATAAAGACGAGATACGGGAGTATTACGTAAATACACTTGGGGAAGAGATCCTGACAGCTCCCGAGAAAAAAGGATTCAGCCTGGCGGCATGGGTTCTGCCGTTCGCAGCGCTTGGGGGTGCCGGGACTGGTTTGTTTTTCGTGGTCCGCAAATGGGTGAAGCGGCAGGGCGATGATGGGCTCCCTTCAGAAACGGTTGGCGAAGAAGATGAAGTGGAAGGTGAAATCTTCTCTTCCATGATTGATCAAGAACGCAAAAAGTATCTTTAGGATGTGAACAGTATGGAGGAAATTTCGGTCATCTCAATGATGTTAACAGCTGTCCTGGCGCTGGGCTGCCTATTTCTGGTCTTGCCACCGCTGTTCAGGTGGGATTCCCATTTAAACAAAAAAGCAGAAATCGGCATTTCAGCGAACCAGAAGGAAGTCTTGCTGACAACGTTAAATGAGATCGAGTTTGAATATAAAATGGATAAATTGTCCGATAAGGATTACCACAAGCTGAAAAAACAATATGAAGCGCAGATTGCCAGGATCATGAAAGAAGACGAGCGAGCGGAGAAGACGGCAATCGACCGAGATCTGCTGGCGGAAGTGGAACTGGAGATTGAACAAGCGATCGCAGGCTTCAAAAAGGCAAAGGGTGGGAGCTGAATGAAAAAAATTGGGTTCTTTCTCCTTGCATTGTTTTTCCTGCCTTTATGCCAAGCCCAGGCGCTATCTGAACACTTGACGGTAGACATGCACTATGTCGTCGTCAGTCCAGCCGAGGACGGCAGCTCAATACTCAAGCATATGATCAATTACACAAACACGTCGGATACAGAATACAAAGGTGACGGAAGTTCCGAAGGAGTCATCAATGTCAGGCTTCCGCAGGGAGCATTCGCACTACAGATCAATGACCAGTCACTTGGCATAAAAGAAACCGGGAACGGATTTGTGACAACAAAGCCAATCCCTGCAAAAGAGACACAGGTACTGCCTTTTAGCTACCAGGTTCCCGCCGGCGTCCCAATCGGGCTCACACTTGATTATCCTCTCCAAGTCATGCAGGTTTTGGTGCCTGAAGGGGCCGGGAGCGTGGACATAGAGGGGGCAAAAGCAGCCAATCAAGGGATGATGGAATTTGAAGAAAAGAATTTCTGGTTTTATAACGTAGAGGGAATCGAGGCTGGCAAGCCGCTGACCATCATCTACCAAAAAAACAAGCAGCCCCCTGCAGACGAGGCCGCCGGTGCCGGAACAGAAACAGGCGCACAGACGGGTGACAATCAGGAGAACACCGGGAATGTTACGAGGACTGATCCGGGCTTCCATAATCCAGGCCATCTCAGAATGTGGTATCAGTCACCATTAAAACAATTCAATGCCCATATTTTGATGATTGTACTCGGAGCCATTTTAGCGGCGGGCATTGGCTACTACTTGTATTTTAAATGGAGAAGCCGTCTTGAAGAGCAGAGGATTGATGCAGACAAAGAGGAAAAAGCCTTTAAACTGCTGGTTGCCAAACAAAATACGATCATGGACAAAATCCTGGAGCTGGAAGACAGCTACAGCCATGGACAGGTGAACGAAGCAGAATATTCCGCAAAACTGGACGCCTATAAACACCATCTTGTCCAGGTTAAGCTGAACCTGCGCCAATTCATAGAATGATAGAAAAAGGAGGGGCCCCTGGATCATTGAAATGAAGAAGCTAGTAAAGCAGGCGGATGACAAATTCATTTTTACGCGGTGTTGACCTCTCAATTCAAAAGGGTGAAACGGTCGCAATTCTCGGGCCTAATGGCGCAAGGAAAGGGAGGAGATGACTAATGAAAAAGAAAATAATGAGAGTTGCGGTGCTGCTGCTTGTGATTGGGGCGTTCACTTATTTTGCCTTGAATTTAAATAAGGGAGAAACGAGTACAGGTCTCGGGGATAAGGCAGCAGCATTCACTCTCGATGATATTGACGGCAAAAAACAAAGCCTGTCGGATTATGTCGGACAGGTAGTGGTTTTGAATTTTTTTGCGACCTGGTGCGGACCTTGTGTCGACGAAGCACCTGAGCTTGAGGCTTTTGACCAAGCCTACGGAGACAAGTATAAACTATTGATCATCGATCTCGGGGAAACGCGGGACAGGGTAAAGAAATTTGCCAAGGAACATAAAACCAATTCAATCTACTTGTTTGACTATAAAATGGAAGTAAAAAAACAGTTTGGCGTGACGGGCCAGCCGGAAACCTTCGTAATAGATAAAGAGGGTGTGATAAGGGAGCATTATAAAGGCCCTCTTACAAAAGATGGGCTCTTTGACCTTGTGAAAAAATACAAGTAGAACAACAAAGAGCTTGGCAGCCCAGGCTCTTTTCAAATTAGAAAAACCTGAATTGTGCTTTCACTGTCGCATTTATTGTAATCTTACCTGCCAGGATGGGGGTTCCGGGAGCGCCCATTTTCTCAAAGGAAGCGACTACATATGGGCCCGGCATTCGGCGAGGTTCCTCAATTATTGAAAGAGGCTTCCGTTCAAGCGTTGCACCAATCGTATTGGCTATCGTTTCAGCTTTCTGTACAGCTTCCAAAACTGCAAGCCTAAGGGCGTAATTATTATAGGCCTGGGGATTCGCAATCGAAAATTGAATACTTGCCACTTCATTGGCGCCATTTTGAACGGCTGTATCCACTGCGAGTCCGGTTTTTTGAGGCTCAGCAATGATAATATTCAGTAAATGGGTTACCCGGTATCCCTGGAAAATCTGTTTTCCATCTTCATAGCTGTACATGGGATCAATTCGGTAATCCGAAGTTCTTATGTCTTCTTTTTTAATTCCAATGCGAATTAATGAACCTATGACTGAATGTGATATTTGGGAATTCGAATGCTGTGCTTCCTGTAAATTCAAGCTCTCAGTCCTTACCCCCAATAGGACAGTAGCTGTATCAGGCTGTGCTGTTACCGTTCCCTCACCCCGGACAGAAATGACCGATTGGCCATTATCCTGCGCTTGATTATTGTACATTATTTATCACCACATATACTTTTTTCTAATATATTACGGCAGGGTTTCATGAACATTCTGATTATTTTACTGTGCTATATAAAAAGCTGGGGAGCCCAGCTTTTCAGACGTGTTTTTTTATATAGTTAAGACTATGCTTTTTTGATCCCAGATGTGAGAACTGGCAGAAATTCATGAGTAATTATCAATCACAGCCTCGGGGGATTAATTGAATCGATCGTCCCGGCCCTCGGTTCCCGCCCGGTGGCCCCCGGGTGTTTGTCTGTATTTTGGTTATTGTTGTACTCGGAGTCCAGCTCGCCGTCCGGACCGTTATCATTGTCACCGCCGATATATCTGTTTTTGATGTCCCGCTGTGCTTTAAGGAATTTTTTCTTGTTTACATTGACCATAGTCACCGTCCCCTTTCCTTATTATTATTTTCAACCGTGTGTATATGATTACAACGAAGATGAAGTTTCCGGGAATTACCTGTTGAGTGACCGGTGATAATCGGGTATTATAATATACATATCTGCTGCGTTGTTCGTTAGTGTTATGAAGTTTTAACCTTTAATTAGTATTAGGGAGTCCAAAATCAAAACTGGAACAACAAGCCTTCCTCGAAAGGACGTTGGGATGGTTTTTGCGGGCACCCACCTGTTGGAGCAGGTTTAAAACTCCATTAGACGGCGGCAAACGCGGCTGCATTTTTAAAAAGCAGGATCCTTTTCTATAAAGGGTCCTGCTTTTTTTGGCGTATTTTTGGAAAGTTGAACTGGTTCTTGTGTAAAATAAAAGAAATAAAAAAATTTCTTCTGCCCGTATCTTTTCCTTCCCCATAACCGTTAAAAGGGCAGAGAGGTGCAAAAAGGAGTGAACTGAATGCATAGCAAACAAGCTGCCAATAAAATACAGCACCCAAAGGAATCCTGCGCGCATGTTTTATTAATGGAGTTTTATCCCGGACTACAGCGGTATTGCCGTTTTATAGCGCAAAATAAATGGGATGGGGATGATTTGGCCCAGGAGGCAATGCTAAAAGCACTCCAGCATTATAAGAATGACCATAGCATGGTAAGTTCAGCCCTGCTAAACAAAATCGCATATCACAACTGGATTGATACGCTGAGGAAAAGGAAACGCGAAGTCAGCGGGTTACAACCGGAAGCGATTGAAAACGAGCCAGCATCTCCTGATGGGCTGATCGATACCGTTAACCTGTTAATGAACCAGTTGACACCAAAGCAGGCAGTTGTATTAATGCTTAAGGAAGCCTTTCACTATCAGGCAAGGGAAATTGCTGACTTGCTTAAAACGCGGGAAACGGCAGTAAAATCTATTCTGCACCGGGCAAAAAAGCGTTTGTCAAGAGAGGACGCGATTTCTGCAACTCCTTTCTGGGATCAAACTGACAGGGATACTCTATTTGATCTTCTGTATAAAACACTGCAGACAGAGGATCCAAAAGAGCTTATCAACCGGGTACCGGAAATTCCATCACTAGCAGGGGCTCCAAAGCTGGTTGGAGCTATGCATTCGAGTTCACCTCTCAGCTCTTTCTGCATGGCAGCATAAGAAGATAAGGGGAGGAATTTATTTGAGTGCCATTCCGTATGTAATCGAGCAATCCAGCCGCGGGGAACGTTCATATGACATTTATTCGCGCCTGCTTAAAGACCGGATTATCATCCTCGGGGATGAAATTAATGATCATGTAGCAAACAGCGTCATTGCCCAGCTATTATTTTTAGAGGCAGACAATCCCGAAAAAGACATTTCGATTTATATCAACAGCCCGGGCGGATCCACTTCCGCGGGGTTCGCCATTTTTGACACGATGGAGCTGATCAAGCCGGATGTGAGCACCATCTGCATTGGTTTTGCGGCATCTTTCGGGGCGATGCTGCTGCTCGCAGGAACTAAAGGAAAAAGGTACGCGCTTCCAAACAGTGAGATCATGATCCACCAGCCGCTAGGCGGGGCAAGGGGGCAGGCAACGGAAATTGAAATTTCTGCGCGGCGCATCCTGAAACTAAGGGAGCATGTCAATCAAATCATTTCACAACGGACAGGGCAGCCAGTCGAAAAGGTAGCAAAGGACACGGATCGGGATTACTTCATGACTGCCCAGGAAGCAAAAGAATACGGGATCATTGACGAGATTATCAGTCAAAAATAGGGGAGAGGGGCATTTTTTGCCTCTCTCTTTTCTTGAGTCATGGTTTTGAACGCTCATCTTTGACTACTTTTCCCTTTTTCACATCTATATTCCCTGACAACTTGCCACTTCTGGATTTCACATGAACCACAAAAGTGCCTTCCCCAGGATAATGATTGACCTCCGTAACGATGAATGATTCCTGTGGATACTTTTCCTTCACATAATCTTGTACGATGTTATGACTTTCGCTTCTTTCAACAGGGTTTCCATAAAAAAACAAAAACGCATTAATTCCCAATAAGCAGAACAGAGCCGCATACAAGAATTTTTTAGTCATACATCCATCCTCCTATAATTAAGTATATTTTTTCACTTATAGTATATTATTATTTGAAGATGTTTGTATATTTTCCATAATAATCATGGTGGTTTGAGGTTTTTTAATAGGAGTAATCATGTTGTAAAGGAGCGATTCTCGCTTTGGCCACATGTCTTGCCGTTACTGATTGACCACTAAACTGTTCTATCATGACCAGTCCCTCCCCCGGGGACTGGTTTTTTCAATGTTTTCACACCATTTCAGGAAACACCGCGCGTTGCCAATGCTATTTTTAAGGCTGAATGAAAGTCATAATGTGTCCAAGCCTGCATACATTTTAATTAGTGGGAGCCATGTATAAGGGGGGTTCGAATAATGCAGGAGATATTATCCGTTTTGCCAAAGCGAATCGCAGACAAGCTCAGGTCCATTCCTCCTATGCAAGAAGAAGTTATAGAGGAAATCAGGATTCGGATCGGCCGTCCGCTAGAAATCGGCATTGGGGGGGGACCCCGTTTTATACCGTACATCGTCCATCCCGAAGATGCCGTCCAGCTGTTAAACAAACTTGGCCACTTTTCCATGTACACTTTGGAAGAAGAATTAAAACGCGGATATATAACCATTGCCGGCGGACACCGCGTCGGCCTTGCGGGGAAAGTTATCCTTGAGGAAGGTAAGGTCAAAGCGATCAGGGATATATCGTCTTTTAATATCCGGATTGCCAGGGAGAAAATCGGGATAGCACACCCGCTTATCCCCTTTTTATTCAAGAATGGATGGCTGCATACGGTCATAATCGGCCCCCCACAGACGGGAAAAACAACAATGCTCCGTGATCTGGCCAGAGTGGTGTCGAGCGGCAACCCCGAACAGGGTATCCCTTCTCTAAAAGTGGGAATTGTTGACGAACGCTCAGAAATCGCCGGTTGTGTGAATGGGATTCCACAGCTTACCTTTGGGCCAAGAATAGATATTCTTGATTCATGCCCAAAAGCAGAAGGCATGATGATGATGATCCGCTCGATGAGCCCGGACATCCTGATAGTGGACGAAATAGGCCGCAAAGAAGACGCAGAAGCCATAATGGAAGCGGTAAATGCGGGGATCAAGCTGATCATGACCACACATGGCAATTCCCTGGCTGAGCTGCATAAGCGGCCGATCCTTAAACCGTTGCTTGAAATGGGTATCTTTGAACGGTTCGTTGAATTGGCCAGGACCTCTGGACCCGGGACAATTGCATCTATCAAGGATGGCAATGGTAAAGACATTTTGCAGCAAGTGGGAGTGTCGTAAATGTTCAAATTAATTGGAGCCGTGTTTATTATCATTGCCACGACCTGGACTGGATTAGAGGCTTCAAGGCATTTAAGTGAACGCCCGAAACAGCTGCGGCTGTTAAAATCCGCATTGCAGTCATTGGAAGCTGAAATCATGTACGGCCATACTCCGCTCCACGAAGCATCCAGGAAGCTGGCCGCACAACTGCCAAAACCGCTTTCCTGGTTTTTTGAAACATTCTCAAAAAAACTGACAGCAACCGAGACAACTGTGAAAGCTGCCTGGGAGGAAAGCCTGGCGGAAGTATGGAAGCTTACAGCTTTCAAACAGGGTGAGCATGAAATTCTCAAACAATTCGGCGAGACCCTTGGCCGCCATGACAGGCACTCACAGCAAAAGCAAATCCTGCTGGCGATTTCACACCTTGAACGGGAGGAAAAGGACGCCTGCGAACGGCAATTGAAATATGAAAAAATGGTGAAAAGCCTTGGTTTTTTATCAGGACTGCTGCTGATCATCTTGCTGATGTAGCACTGGGAGGAGAACAAAATGGGGTTAGATGTTGACATTATTTTTAAAATAGCGGGAGTCGGGATTGTCGTCGCGTTTTTGCACACCATCCTCGATCAGGTCGGAAAAAAGGAATATGCCCAATGGGTCACATTGTTTGGCTTTATATACATTTTGTTCATGGTTGCTTCAATTGTTGACGACCTGTTCCAAAAGATTAAATCAGTCTTTTTATTTCAGGGGTAAGGGAGGGCTCTGCAATTGAGATAATTCAAATTGCCGGTGTTGCACTGGTCGCAACGTTTCTTGCCCTGATCTTGAAGGAGCAAAAGCCGAATTTCGCGTTTTTGCTCATTGTCTTTACCGGTTGCGCGATTTTTTTATTCCTCGTCGACCAGATCTACCAGATCATTAACATGATCCACACACTGGCCGCCAATGCCAAAGTAAACCTGATCTATGTTGAAACTATTTTGAAAATCATCGGGATTGCCTACATTGCCGAATTTGCTTCTCAAATCACAAAGGATGCCGGCCAGGGCGCCATTGCTTCTAAAATAGAACTTGGCGGAAAAATACTGATCCTGGCAATGGCGATTCCGATTTTGACGGTGATGATCGAAACAATCATCCGTTTGATTCCGGGCTGATACAAGACCCTTTATTGAAGAGGTGACACTATGAAGCAGCGGCCGAAGATCGTCCAGGGCATTGTTCTATTACTGATTTCGCTTTTTTTATTTACACCGTTTGTACAAGCCTCTCAGCAAGGGGAAGACAGCGAAGGGCCGATTGATCCTCAGGAAATCGCAAACAACCAGCTAGATACTCTTAACGTTGACGAACTCAAAGGGTTTTGGGAGGACATTTTAAATGAATATGGCGGATTTTTGCCAGAAAGCCAGAAAGGGAGCTTATATGATTTCATAAAAGGTGACAAAGAAATTTCAATGAAGGAGTGGTTCTCAGGATTAATCAAGTTTGCCTTCCAGGAGTTCATCGTCAATGGGAAACTGCTTGGTTCATTGATTCTGCTCACTGTATTCAGCATGTTTCTGCAGACTTTGCAAAATTCGTTTGAAAAGAGCACGATCAGCAAAGTGGCCTACTCGATCGTGTTTATGGTTTTGATTATCATTGCTTTGAACAGTTTCCATGTCGCCATTGATTATACAAACCAGGCAATCGGCACGATGATCCAGTTCATCCTTGCCCTTATCCCGTTGCTGCTCGCGCTGATGGCTTCCTCTGGTGGTGTTGTTTCCGCGGGCTTTTTTCACCCGGTTATTTTATTTTTGATGAACACAAGCGGGGTGTTCATCCAATATGTCATCCTGCCTTTGCTGTTCCTCTCCACATTGCTCAGCGTCGTAAGCATCTTGACAGATCACTATAAGGTGACACAGCTTGCAGGCCTCATCAGGAATTGGAGCATTGGGCTGCTGGGATTGTTTTTGACGGTATTTCTTGGTGTCATTTCTGTACAGGGAGCCTCAACGGCTGTGGCCGATGGTGTTGCTGTCAAAACCGCCAAATATATTACCGGGAATTTTGTGCCGGTGATCGGCAGGGCATTCACCGATGCGGCAGATACGGTCATCAGTGCTTCGGTCCTGCTGAAAAATACAGTCGGGCTGGCCGGGGTGGCAATCTTGCTGCTTATCGCGGCATTCCCGGCAGTAAAAATCCTGTTAATCGCGTTTATCTACAAATTTGCCGCGGCAATTTTGCAGCCGCTTGGCGGTGGCCCTGTCATCTCCTGCCTTGACATCATCAGCAAGAGTGTCATCTATGTGTTTGCCGCGTTGGCCATCGTTTCCCTGATGTTTTTCCTAAGCATCACTGTGATTGTTGCGGCCGGCAATTTAACGATGATGGTGAGATAGGAGGAGCCTGGATGGACGTTCTAAAAGAATGGATAACGAACATTATATTATTTATCCTGCTGGCTACAGTCATTGATATGCTCCTGCCAAATTCAAATTTACAAAAGTATACAAAGATCGTAACAGGGCTGCTGCTGATCGCAATCATTCTGTCCCCGGTGCTGAAGCTCCTGTCGGGTGATTTTGAAAGGGCGCTTGCTTCCATCCCTTTAATGCAGGATAACGGGGGAAATAATATGGAAAATTTAATAGAAATGCAGAAAACAGAAATACAAGCCTCCCAGCATGCATATATTTTAGAACAAATGGCTGTCCAGTTAAAAAAGGACGCAGAGGAGGAGTTGATGGAGCGGTACGGAATGGAGATAGACGGAATAGAACTCGTTGAAAATGATAATAAGGACCAGCGTCCCTTCCCGGAAAATTTGGAGTCTATCATTGTCAGCCTTAAGGTTCCGGAAGACCAGGAGGCCATCGAAGCAGTCAAAACAGTAGAGATCAACACGGACCAGCCTCTTCCATCAAAGCAACAAGCAACTGACACAAATCAGATTGTGTATCTTCTCTCTGAAAAATGGAATGTTCCCGCGGAATCAATTCAGGTCGTGATAGAAGGGGGGCACAAACAAAATGGGTAATGATAAAGGACCGATATCCTGGCTGAAAAATTTACTTAATAAAGAGGACGGACAGTCCGGGAAGAAGCCTGGTAAATATCAATATTTGCTTGTCGTCCTTCTGTTCGGCCTTGCCATCATGGTGGCAGGAAACATGTTCACATCAAAAAAATCTTCTGTAGGAGAAGTGCCGGTGTATAAAGAAGGAGACAGCCAGGAGGATGTAGCCGCATTCGGGCACAAAAAAACATCGGAAAACAACCAGATAACGGACTATGAGGCGGCCTATGAAACCCAGTTGAAAGAGGCACTGGAAGGAATCTCAGGTGTCGGGGATGTATTGGTAGTCGTCAATGTAGATTCGACAGAAAGAAAGGTTTTGGAGAAAAACACAGTGACCCGGTCACAGACGACCGATGAAACGGACCGGGAAGGCGGAAAAAGAAATGTGGAAGACGCCTCCGTGGACGAGCAGCTGGTGATTATCAGAAATGGCGAAAAAGAGGTCCCGATCGTGCTTGAAACGAAGAAGCCGGCAATCCGCGGGGTTCTCGTTGTGGCGAAGGGTGCTGAAAACATACAAGTAAAAAAATGGATTATTGAGGCGGTGACCCGGTCTCTGGATGTACCAAGCCACCGGGTATCGGTCCAGCCAAAAAAAACCAAGGGGGATTAATAGATGCTCTTAAAAAAACAGACAGTATGGTTATTGACGATGTTAAGCCTGGTGGTCGTATTATCGGTTTACTATATCACTTCCCCAGAGCCTGGCAAAACGGATCTCGCAGGTATTGAAGAAAAGCAGGATGAACAACCGAACGCCGGGGCCGAAACCAATAATTCAGACACAACGACCGAGGCTAAGGATGGGAAAACGGTTATTTCCGGTGTTGACAGCGATGAAGTGTTTGAGGCGCTTCGCATGGAGTTGGCCGACCAGCGCAGCAAGTTAAAAACGGACCTCCAGGAAATGATCGCTTCAGCGAAGCTTCCTGCCAAAGAAAAAAGCGAAGCATTTGACCAAATGAAGGAGCTTGACGAACTGGCCACAAAGGAAAGCATGCTTGAAACGCTCATTAAAGGGACTATGGATTATGAAGATGTGTTGGTGAGGGCTGACGGGCAAAAGGTTCGCATTACGGTTAAAGCAAAGGACCATGACGCAGCCGCAGCAAACGAGATCATCCGGATGGTCAGGACCGAGCTTGGTTCGCTGCAGGCAGTAGCAGTTGAATTCCAGCCGAAAAAATAGCAGCTTAGCGCTTTGAGAGAATGGTTTGGAAATGAAATCAGCAGTTTCGATAAAAAAAATCTGCTTTTCGGTAATATTGCAGAATAAGAAAAAGATAAGGGGCAGCCCGGCGGCTTTCCCTTATCTTTCTTGCAGTTTCAGAAGGTTTTCCAGTGACTCATGGGCATGGGCAACGGATGTGAACAGCTGCTGGTGGTGGCCAGTCTGGATCCCGACTGACGAAGAGATTTCTTCCAATGTCGCGCTTGCCTGCTCGATAACAGAACTGAATTCGGCGATTGTATTTTCGATTGAGATGGATGATTGCAAAATATCTTTTGTCAGCAAATCATAGGCAGAAATATCTTCCTTCAACCTCTTGAACGTTTGGTGGATTTTTTCAAACGTCAGTTGCGTTTCTTCGGCAAGCTGGAGATTTTGTGTTAATCTGCCTGCTGCGTCAGCAATATTGGATTTTGTAATATCGGTGCCTTCTATGACATTGCGAAGATTTTCTGTAATTTGAGTGGCAGTTTTGCTCGTAATATCGGCCAGTTTCCTGACTTCCTCAGCCACAACTGCAAATCCCTTGCCGCTCTCACCCGCCCTTGCCGCTTCTATTGAAGCATTTAAAGCGAGCAGGTTAGTCTGTGCCGCTATTTCCTGAATGGCTGCTGCGAAGCCCGAGGTTTCCTTTATAAGTGTTGACAGGGTTGAAATATGGGTGTTGACTGTATCCATATGTCCGTAAGATACTTCAAGCTCCTGCTTCAGTTTTGTGATCAGTGCATCTCCGGTATTGGATACCCCTTCAGCAGCAACTGCATCTTCATGAAGCTTGTCAGCCAATGAGGATGTTTTTGCGATTAATTGGCCGGCATTTTCAAGGGAAATTGTAATGTCAATGACAGAGTCGGACTGGGTTTGTATGCCGGCGGCGATCTCTGCGATAGAATGGTTCATTTGTATTGAAGATTGATAATTTTCCCCGCTTTTCAATTTTACGTCGTCAATCAAGTGTGAAATGCTTCTTGTGCTTTCTTCTATCGTCCTTCTTGTTTCTAAATCTTTCTTTAACAGCAGCTCGGTTTCCTTCTGTGAAGAAACGATATTTTCGGATAATTTTTTCGAAATCGACAATTGGAATGAGAGCATCACTGTGAGCAGCATGAAGAGCAGGTACACAGTCACGTAATTCTTCTCTTCCAGCGGCAGCTCGGCATGATGAAGGACAGTGAATATGGTGATGAGCACAAATCCGAGTGCTGAAGCGAGCCAGAGCACAAGCCTGTCCATATAAATCGCTGCCGTCCCCAGCAAGAAATAGATGAGAAAGTAGGCGGTCGGTGAAACGCTGTTTTCCATGATGATAAACATTACAGCTGCCACCAGGAAGATTGCAAGATAAGGGATGAATGCTTCTGCTTTTTTTAAATAATGAAGCGCTGCGACAATGGCAACACCAGTTCCGCCCGCAATTAAGATGGACATAATCACAGCCAAATCCTTTTTCATCGCGATGTCAACGATAGCGGCAAGAATCACCGAAACGAAGGCGGCCTTGACTACGAGTGCATTTTTTCTTGCCAGATCCTCTTTTTTTATCTCTTCAATTGTTTTCATATGGCTCTCCCCTTACAATTCTCAGGTTACTATGTATTTCGCTGTCGAAAAGAAAATTCCTGTCGAATAAATTCACATTTTTTTCAGAAAATATTAAAATAATGATTAAAAGATTTATAATTACGTATCAGGGCATTAGTTATAGTATGATATTGAATGTACATAAGGTATTATCGTATAGTATTAGTATCTAGTCATAATTTTGAAGGGATAAGAGGTGCAAGTCATGTTAAAGATACAGGAAATTCGTGAACTGATTAGGCTTGTCGACCAGTCAAGCATTGACTCTTTTGAATTTGAGCATGAAGGATCAAAAATAAAAATGAAAAAAAAGCAGGTGCCACAGGCAATTGTCCAGCCAGCCCAGCCTGCAGTTGTGGAAGCCGTACATCCTCCCCAGGAGGCAAGGCGGGCTGAAACAAAGCACGAACCAGCTGCTCCTGCCCGGCAGGAAACTGTGACAGACAATGCTGCTGAAGCTGAAAACTTACATAAAATTACCTCACCGATGGTTGGGACATTTTATCAGTCATCATCACCTGACTCGGATCCATATGTAAAACCAGGAGATAAAGTTTCCAAAGATTCGGTTGTATGCATTGTAGAAGCCATGAAGCTTTTTAACGAGATTGAGGCGGAAATCAACGGGGAAATCGTGGAGATCCTTGCAAAAGACGGGCAGCTGGTAGAATATGGCCAGCCGCTGTTCCTGGTTAAGCCTGAATAAGGAGAGAACTTTTATGATTAAAAAACTTCTGATCGCAAACCGGGGAGAAATTGCGGTCCGTGTCATACGTGCCTGCAGGGAACTGGGGATCGAATCTGTTGCCGTCTACTCCGAGGCAGACAGAGAATCCCTTCATGTCCAGCTTGCAGATGAAGCGTATTGCATCGGCCCGACTGCATCCAAAGACAGTTACCTGAACTTTACCAATATTGTCAGTGTTGCCAAGCTGACAGCCTGTGAGGCAATCCATCCAGGATATGGGTTCCTTGCTGAGAACGCCGATTTTGCAGAGTTATGCAGGGAGTGCAATATCATTTTCGTGGGCCCTTCCCCGGAAGCAATCCAAAAGATGGGCACAAAAGATGTGGCGCGCGAAACGATGCGCGAGGCGAACGTTCCGATTGTCCCTGGTTCGCAGGGCATCATCAAAAATGCTGAAGAAGCGGCTGAGCTGGCCGCAAAAATCGGTTATCCGGTAATTATTAAAGCAACAGCCGGCGGAGGCGGAAAAGGGATCCGCATCGCCCGTACAGAACAGGATTTAATCAAAGGGATCAATATTACCCAGCAGGAAGCATTGACTGCGTTCGGCAACCCTGGAGTGTACATCGAGAAATTTATTGAAGATTTCAGGCATGTTGAAATACAGGTGCTTGCTGACAACCACGGCAATGTCCTGCATCTCGGGGAAAGGGACTGCTCGATCCAGAGAAGGCTTCAAAAGCTCTTGGAGGAAAGCCCTTCACCGGCTCTTGACGGCGAAATTCGTGAGGAAATGGGCAACGCTGCAGTAAAAGCTGCAAAAGCTGTTGATTATACAGGGGCTGGCACGGTAGAATTTATTTATGATTATCGCAATCGAAAATTTTACTTTATGGAAATGAACACGCGGATCCAGGTTGAGCATCCTGTGACGGAAATGGTAACAGGCGTGGATTTGATTAAAGAACAAATTAAAGTGGCTTCCGGCGAACGGCTGCAATTTAAACAAAGTGATGTCGCATTTAACGGCTGGGCAATTGAATGTAGGATCAATGCCGAGAATCCTTCCAAAAACTTTATGCCTTCAGCGGGAAGAATCAATATGTACCTTCCACCTGGCGGCTTTGGTGTGCGAGTCGATTCAGCCGCGTACCCGGGTTATACGATCCCGCCTTACTATGATTCGATGATTGCGAAGGTCATTACATACGGCAACAGCCGTGAAGAAGCGGTTGACCGCATGAAAAGGGCACTTGGAGAGTTTGTGATTGAGGGGGTCCACACGACCATTCCGTTCCACCTGAAGCTGCTCAATCATGAAAAATTCGTTGAGGGCCAGTTCAATACAAAGTTTCTTGAAATGTATGATGTAATGTCCCAAGATTAACAGGAGGTGCGAGAAATGAGTGAAAATAACGTACTTGAAATGAGTTATGGAGAAAATGGCCTCGGCAAGATTGAAATTGCCCCGGAAGTGATTGAAGTCATTGCCGGTATCGCTGCATCCGAAGTAGAAGGTGTATCCCAAATGCGCGGAGGCTTCGCATCAGGCGTAGTCGAAAGGCTTGGCAAAAAAAATCACGGAAAAGGCGTTAAGGTTGAACTTGCAGATGAAGGCATCAAAGTTGATGTATTTTGCATGATGAAGTTTGGTGTCTCCATTCCGGCGGTGGCCCAGAAAATCCAGGATAATATCCGGCAGGCTCTTTTGAATATGACAGCTCTTGAAGCTGCAGAGGTAAACATCCACGTAGTAGGAATTCAATTCGAAAACCAAAAGCAGGAATCAGATTTCGAACAGGAAATATAACAGCATAAAACCAAAGGCATCCCCAATAGTGTCTTTGGTTTTTCTTTTGCCAGACGTAAAACAAATTGCGGCAAATCAGGGACAACCATGATAAAGTTTCCCAAATTGGTGAAAATTATTAGCAAACAGTAAGCAAGATGGTTCATGTTATGCTATTATCTTGGTTAGAATCTGGCAAGCGATTGTGCCGTAAAGGAGAAAATAAATCATATGAAAAGAAGAACAGCGAGAGAAAAGGCGTTACAGGCCCTTTTTCAAATAGATGTCAGCAAGGCGGAGCCGCGTGATGCGATTGAGCATGTACTTGAAGAAGAAGCCGGTGATGCCTTTTTAACCAAGCTTGTTGAAGGCGTTGCGGCCAATCAGGAAGATATTGACACAATGATAGAAGGCCATCTTGAAAAATGGAAACTGGACAGGCTGGCTACTGTTGACCGCAATCTGCTCAGGCTGGCGGTTTATGAATTGATGTTCAGCAGGGAAGAAGTTCCTGCAAATGTGGTTCTCGATGAAGCAATCGAGATAGCAAAAATATACGGGGATGACCAATCAGGCCGGTTCATAAACGGAGTCCTTTCAAAAGTAAAACAGCATTTATCCTGACAACATAACGGTTCGGATCAGGCCTTCCGGACAACCTGAGGGGGATTATTTGAATGACAGCAAACCTTATTGACGGTAAAGAAATTGCCAGAAAAAAAAGGGTGGAAATTGCAGAGGAAGTGGAAAAATTAAAGAAAGCCAACATTGTCCCTGGATTGGCTGTCATTTTAGTCGGCGACAACCAGGCATCTAAAACATATGTAAACAGCAAACAAAAGGCATGCCGGGAATTGGGGATGCACTCCGTGCTCATTGAATATCCCGAGACACTTGAAGAGCAGGAGCTGCTCGCGAAAATCCGCGACCTCAACTCGGATGACACTATTCACGGAATCCTGGTCCAGCTTCCCCTTCCGCAGCACATCAATGAGACGAACATTATCGAGGCGATTTCACCTGAAAAAGACGTGGACGGATTCCATCCGGTCAATATCGGACGCATGATGACCGGCCAGGATGCATTTTATTCCTGTACCCCTTATGGAATCATGGTGATGTTAAAGGAAATCGATTATGACCTCGCCGGGAAAAACGTTGTTGTCGTCGGCCGAAGCAATATTGTCGGAAAACCAGCCGGGCAGCTTATGCTTAATGAAAATGCGACCGTTACATATTGCCATTCCAGAACGAAGGACTTAAAGGCCCACACGAAAACAGCTGATGTCGTCGTTGCTGCGGTAGGCAGGGCGGACTTTATCACTGCGGACCATATCAAAGATGGTGCTGTGGTCATCGATGTGGGAATAAACAGGAATGAAGAAGGAAAGCTGTGCGGGGATGTCGCTTTCGATGAGGTGAAGGAAAAAGCGGGTTATATCACCCCGGTTCCGGGAGGCGTCGGCCCGATGACAATTACGATGCTGATGTTCAACACCTTAAAATCCGCCCGGAACTACCAGAAAAAGCTGCAAAGCTCAAACACATAGAAGGTGCTGTCCTATCTGTTGTATGTTAGAATTTCTATGTTCCCATTCTGTGATGACGGAATAGGAGTTCTAATTTTATTATGGATATGGGCAGTTTTTTTTTCATCGAACATGCCACGGTCTGACGAAACAAAAGCAAGTGCGGTTAAAGGAGTTTTTTATGGACGAACAGCGCTATTTGACAGTCAACGCACTGACAAAATACATTAAAAGGAAATTTGATGCCGACAGGCATCTGCATGATGTGCTTGTAAAAGGTGAGATTTCAAATTTCAAGCAGCATTCGAGCGGACATATGTATTTTACGCTAAAAGACGAAAGGGCGAGGATTCTTGCGGTGATGTTTTCAAGCAACAACCGTTCAATGAAATTCAAGCCTGAAAACGGGATGCAGGTTCTTGTCAGGGGGGACATAACCGTTTATGAAGCTGGCGGCCAGTACCAGATTTATATAAAAGAAATGCATCCGGATGGTGTCGGGGATATGTATCTGGCATACGAGCAGCTGAAAGAAAGGCTTGAAAAGGAAGGGCTTTTCTCCCCTATCCATAAAAAGAAGCTGCCGAAATACCCTGAAACAGTCGGAATCATTACATCACCAACCGGCGCGGCGATCAGGGATATTTTAACGACGATCAAAAGAAGGTACCCCATCACAAATATTTTGATTTTTCCTGCCCTTGTGCAGGGGGAACAGGCGGCCAGATCTATTGTCAATGCGATCCTTACCGCAAATCAGAGGACGGATATTGATGTCCTGATTGTAGGGCGGGGCGGCGGTTCGATTGAAGAATTGTGGTCTTTCAATGAGGAGGCGGTTGCCAGGGCCATCTTTTCTTCAACAATACCTGTCATTTCAGCAGTAGGACACGAAACAGATTTTACAATTGCCGATTTTGTTGCTGACCTGCGGGCACCTACACCAACCGGTGCCGCAGAACTTGCTGTACCCCATATTGATGAATTGATGGACAGACTGCTGAACAGCCAGTCAAGGCTTTTAAGGGCAATGAAAGAGAAGCTGAATGTCCAGCAGGAGCGATTGGGGCGCCTTAAAAAGTCATATGCATTCCGCTATCCAAGAAGGCTTTATGAGCAAAAGCTCGAGCAGGTCGATAAATGGACTGAATCTTTGAAACGTGGTGCGGGAAAGCTGTATGAAACAAAAACAGAATCGTATTTGCAGTTGCACCGGCGCCTCGCCAGAAACCATCCCGAAGAATTGAGAAAAGAAGCGGTGGAGAGCCATTCACGGCTTACCCGTTCCCTGAACAGGGCGATGGCGGGGATCTTGAACGAAAAACGCAAGGAATTCAGCGGCAAAGTTTCTACCCTTGAGGCACTCAGCCCACTCAAGATCATGGACAGGGGATACAGCCTTGCCTATTCTGGTGACGGAAAACTGATCAAAAGGACCGCTCAGGTGAAGGTGGATGAAACAATCCATGTCAAATTGTCAGACGGAAATATAGAATGCACCGTAACAAATGTGGAGGAGAGAGAATAACATGTCTGCTGAAAAATCACTATCTTTTGAAAAAGCAATGGAAAAATTGGAGGGCATTGTAGAAAGGCTTGAAGAAGGCGACGTGCCCCTAGAAGAAGCCATTTCTTTTTATAAACAGGGCATGGAGCTGTCAAAGCTGTGCCATGATAAATTAAAACAAGTCGAAGAGCAGCTGACCCAGATTTTGACGGAGGACGGCCAGCCTGAAAACTTCTCTATAAACGAGGAGGAGTAAAATGCCAAACAGCATGTTTGCCACTTTTTCAAAGGAAAATAAACAGGCAGTCGAGGACAGGCTGAGCGCTTTGGTCGGCCAGCTGTCCTCTCTTGGTATCTTAAAAGAAGCCATGCTATATTCCCTCGAGGCGGGAGGGAAAAGAATCCGCCCTTTACTGCTGTTTGCCACTTTAAAAGCTTTTGGCCAGGACCCTGAGATAGGGCTGGATGTCGCAGCAGCGATTGAAATGATCCACACGTATTCTTTAATCCATGACGACCTGCCGAGCATGGATGATGACGATTTAAGACGGGGAAAACCGACCAACCATAAAGTTTTCGGCGAGGCGACAGCGATACTGGCGGGTGACGCGCTGTTGACGTACAGCTTCCAATTGCTTGCCGAAATGCCTGAAGAACATGCCGGTCCCGATGTAAAGCTCGCGTTGATTAGGGAGCTTTCGAAGGCGGCAGGGGCGGAAGGGATGGTCGGCGGCCAGGCAGCAGACATGGAGGCAGAAGGGAAACAGTTGTCTCTCGGGGATCTGGAATATATACATATGCATAAAACCGGCCGGCTGCTGGGCTTTTCTGTACTTGCAGGGGCAGAACTGGCTAAAGCGGATTTGTCACAAAAACGGCATCTTTCCAAGTTTGCCTATCATATCGGGCTTGCATTTCAAATCCGTGACGACATCCTTGACCTTGAAGGCGAGGAAGAGCTGATCGGGAAGCCCGTAGGCAGCGACAATGAAAACAACAAAAACACATACCCGTCGCTGTTGACGATGCAGGGTGCCAAGACAGCATTGAAGGACCATATCGTCCAGGCAAAAGTTGCCCTTGCTGCAACAGGGCTCAAGACAGTGCTTTTGGAAGAAATAACCGACTTGATCGGGGTGCGGGACCATTAAAAGTGATACCATTGAGCGTACATGGACTTTATGATATAACTGAATTACATAAATAAACGACCAGCAAATGATAAAGTCAGAAATGAAAGTGAGTGATCCTATATGGATCTGTTAGCAATAAAAGACCCTTCGTTCTTGAAAAATCTTTCAAACGAAGAATTGGAAGCTCTTAGCGGGGAGATACGCAATTTTTTAATAGAAAAACTGTCAGTTACTGGCGGCCACATCGGCCCGAATTTAGGGGTAGTGGAATTGACAATAGCCCTGCACAAATGCTTTGACAGCCCGAAAGACAAAATTATCTGGGACGTCGGGCATCAATCATATGTCCACAAAATCCTCACCGGGCGCGCCTGCCAATTCGATACATTGAGGCAGTTCAAAGGGTTGTGCGGCTTTCCGAAGATGGTTGAAAGCGAGCATGATGTCTGGGAAACAGGGCACAGTTCCACTTCCCTTTCTGCAGCGATGGGAATGGCAATTGCAAGGGACTTGAGGGGTGAAGATTCTCATGTAGTCCCGGTCATAGGCGACGGAGCGCTGACCGGAGGAATGGCTTTGGAAGCACTTAACCACATAGGCCATGAAAAGAAAAACATGATCATTATTTTAAACGACAATGAAATGTCGATCGCCCCCAATGTCGGGGCTCTTCACAATGTCCTTGGCAGGTTGCGCACAGCAGGAAAATACAACTGGGTCAAGGACGAACTGGAACTGCTCCTGAAAAAAATCCCGGCGGTAGGCAAGCAGTTGGCTGCAACCGCAGAGCGGATCAAAGACAGCCTGAAATATTTATTCGTGTCCGGAATGTTTTTTGAGGAGCTGGGCATTACCTACCTTGGTCCAGTTGACGGCCATAATTTCGAGGATTTGTTGGAAAACCTGGCCTATGCAAAAAAACATGAAGGCCCGGTACTGCTGCACGTCATCACCAAAAAAGGCAAGGGCTATCACCCTGCTGAAAATGACAAAGTCGGCACATGGCATGGAACCGGCCCATACAAAATGGACACAGGGGATTTCGTGAAGCCTGCAGCTTCCCCCCCAGCCTGGAGCAAGCTTGTGAGTGAGACCGTAAGGAAAATTGCCCGAACAGACAAACGCGTTGTCGCCATTACTCCGGCGATGCCTGTTGGTTCGAAGCTTGAAGGCTTTGCGTCCGAGTTCCCGGACCGGATGTATGACGTCGGGATCGCCGAACAGCATGCGGCCACACTGGCTGCCGGCCTGGCCACACAAAAGATGAAACCGTTTTTGGCGATATATTCTACATTTCTGCAACGGGCGTATGACCAGGTTGTGCATGATATATGCCGGCAAAATTTGAATGTCTTTATCGGGATTGACCGCGCCGGGCTTGTCGGAGCTGATGGTGAAACCCATCAGGGCGTGTTCGATATTGCCTTTTTAAGGCATGTACCTAACATTGTCTTGATGATGCCAAAAGACGAAAATGAAGGACAGCATATGGTTTATACAGCATTATCCTATGATGACGGCCCAATCGCCATGCGCTTTCCACGTGGCAACGGCCTCGGCGTTCCGGTGGATGAGATATTGATGCCAATTCCGATCGGATCGTGGGAGGTTCTCAATGAAGGTGACGATGCCGCCATTTTAACATTTGGGACGACGATACCAATGGCGCTGGAAGCAGCCCGGCAGCTGGAACAGCAGGGCATTTCCGTGAAAGTGGTGAATGCCAGGTTTATCAAACCGCTCGATGAAGCGATGTTGAGCAGCCTGCTTAATGACAGGATGCCAATCCTGACCATTGAAGAGGCCGTATTGCAGGGCGGATTTGGCAGTTCCGTTCTCGAATATGCACATGAAGCTGGATTCAGCCACGCAAGGATAGACAGAATGGGGATTCCGGATAAATTCATTGAGCACGGCAATGTTGATGAACTGCTGCGGGAGATTGGCATGACAACAGAGGATGTTATCAATAGAGTCAAGCAAATGGCGAGACAAAAAGAGAAAAGGGCGTAACATGAAAAGTAAAAAAGAACGGTTAGACGTGCTGCTCGTTGACAGAGGGTTGGCGGAAACCCGTGAGAAAGCAAAACGGGCGATCATGGCAGGGCTAGTTTATACAAATGAGTCCAGGCTGGAGAAACCAGGTGAAAAGGTCAGCGCTGACATCCCGTTGACAATAAAAGGCAATGTACTGCCCTATGTAAGCCGAGGGGGCCTAAAGCTTGAAAAAGCTCTTAAAGTGTTCGATCTGGATGTGAAGGGCAAAACCATGATTGACATCGGATCATCTACAGGCGGATTTACAGATTGCGCCCTGCAGAACGGGGCAAAGATGTCTTATGCGGTCGATGTGGGCTATAACCAGCTGGCCTGGAAGCTTCGCCAGGATGACCGGGTAATAGTCATGGAACGGACCAATTTCCGTTATGTGACGCCTGCCGATCTGGAAAATGGCTTGCCCGAATTTGCGTCGATCGATGTTTCCTTTATTTCACTGTCGTTGATTTTGCCCGTTTTAAAAACGCTTCTGGTACCCGGGAGTGACGTGGTTGCGCTTGTTAAGCCGCAATTTGAGGCGGGCCGCGAGCAGGTTGGGAAAAAAGGCATCATCCGTGATCCGAAGGTGCATGAAATGGTTCTGGAAAAAATAATAAAAATGGCCATTGGACAAGGATACAGGGTGAAAAATTTATCTTATTCCCCGATCACAGGCGGGGACGGGAATATTGAATTTCTGTTGCACCTCAGCTGGGCCGGGCCTGAAATTGAGGGTGAATCCCTGTTAAGGGTAGCTCCCCCTGAGGTAGTGGCTGAAGCCCACAAAGAATTTAAAGCGAAAAAAGAGGAGGAGGAATAGGTGTTTTTACCTATTCTTTTTCTATGGCTAAAGTGATTTTCCACTGTTGCAGCAGAAATATATTGATAAAACATGTAGATTGCTCCCGAATGATTGTGCATTGAAAAAAAATCGGCTAACATAATAATTGGAAAAACAGTTTTTTGTCGTGCCATGTTTTGAAGCTACCAGAGGTGATAAAAAAGTGAATAAAGGACAACGCCATATCAAAATCCGTGAAATTATTACCAACCATGATATAGAAACCCAGGACGAGCTGGTTGACAGGCTGAAAAATGCTGGATTTAATGTGACACAGGCTACAGTTTCGAGGGACATCAAAGAGTTGCATCTAGTTAAAGTTCCTTTAATGGACGGCAGATACAAATACAGCCTGCCCGCTGACCAACGCTTTAATCCGCTTCAAAAATTAAAAAGGTCGCTGATGGATGCCTTCGTGCGAATCGACCAGGCCGGACAGCTGCTGGTGATGAAAACGATGCCGGGCAATGCAAACGCAATCGGCGCCTTGATCGATAATCTGGATTGGGAGGAAATCCTGGGTACAATCTGCGGGGATGACACGATCCTGATCATCTGCAGGACTCCAGCGGATGGGGAATCTATTTCAAACAGGTTTTTAGAAATGCTTTAAATGAGGTGACGAATTCTTGTTAAATGAATTGTCCATTAAAAACTTTGCAATTATCGAGTCGCTCTCGGTTTCGTTTAACAAGGGGTTAACGGTGCTGACAGGGGAGACCGGAGCAGGAAAATCAATTATCATCGATGCCATTCACCTTCTTGTCGGCGGACGGGGCTCGGCCGAGTATGTCCGGCATGGAGAAGAAAAAGCGGAAATAGAAGGTTTGTTCTTCATTGATGGAGAACAGCATCCGTGCTATGCGAAAGCGGCTGAGTTCGGGATTGAGATTGAAGACGGAATGATCGTCCTCAGAAGGGACATATCGAGAAACGGGAAAAGCGTTTGCCGTGTGAACGGGAAGCTTGTCACAATTGCCCTGTTAAGGGAGATCGGTTCAACTCTCATCGATATTCATGGACAGCATGAACATCAGGAATTGATGGACGAAACGAGGCATATGAGCCTCCTTGACCAATTTGGTTCAGAGGAAATACAGCCGGCACTGTCTGAATACCAGCAGATATACAAATCATATGAACAGGCGCTGAAAAAGCTCAAGAGCCTTAGTGAAAACGAGCAGCAGATGGCACACCGCCTTGATTTAATCCAGTTCCAGCTTGAAGAAATCCTGTCAGCCGGCCTCAAAATTGGTGAGGACGAGGACCTGGCAGAGGAAAAAAGGAAACTGGGTAATTTTGAAAAGATCTTTGAATCAATCCAATCGGGTTATGCTGCACTACAGGGAGACCAGAAAGGCCTTGACTGGATCGGGCATGTAAAGGATCAGCTGGAATCTGCGGCAGAACTTGATCCTTCCTACAAAGAGCTGTACGGCACAGTTGCCAACAGTTTTTATATGCTTGAGGATGCCGCCCATTCCCTGCGGAACGAACTGGATAATCTGGAATACGATCCACAGCGATTAAATGAGATTGAAGAAAGGCTGAATGAAATCAATCAGCTGAAGCGAAAATACGGAAATGCGATTGAAACAATTTTGGAATACGCGGCGGGAATAGAAGAAGAAATTGAAACATTGCAAAACAAGGAGGCTCACATCGGTCAGCTTGAGAAGGAAATAACTTCCCTGAAAAAGGATCTGAAGCTTGAAGCCGGCAACTTGAGCAGCCTCAGGAAAAAATGGGCCAGAAAGCTGACAAAGCTGATCCATAAAGAACTGAAGGACCTTTATATGGACAAGACCGTGTTTGAAGTGAGATTTGAATCGGACTTCGATACATTCATGAGAAGCGGAATCGACCGGGCTGAATTTTATTTGTCGACAAATCCTGGCGAGCCGCTTAAACCGTTATCTAAGATTGCTTCCGGTGGTGAGCTCTCCCGGATCATGCTGGCTCTAAAAAGCATATTCTCAAGACATCAGGGTGTCACCTCGATTATCTTTGATGAAGTCGATACCGGTGTGAGCGGCCGGGTGGCCCAATCAATCGCCGAAAAAATTTATAAAGTATCAGTCGATTCACAGGTTCTTTGCATTTCCCATCTGCCCCAGGTTGCTGCAATGGCGGATACCCACCTGTATATCAATAAAGTAATTAAAAACGGCCGTACTAAAACATCCGTGACTCCGCTGTCCGTATCAGAAAAGGTAAAGGAAATCGGCCGCATGATTTCCGGGGTGGAAATCACCGATTTAACACGGCAGCATGCTGAAGAATTGCTGCAGCTGGCGCAGGAAATGAAAACAGCAAATTGAAAAGCTTCCCAAACCCGGGGAGCTTTTTTATTTTCTAAAGGTTATAAATGCTTCATATCAAGGCAAAATTATTATTGTAGCCATTTTGATGTGTGTTTTGTGGACTAGAAGCGAGGAGAGTGAAAAGGTGAAAAAAGAATTTCTCAGAAAGATTATTGGTGGAATTCTCCTTGTTTCATTAATCGCCCTGGGTTTTTTGAACCCGCTCAGGGAATATTTGTCACTTCCCAATCAAGTTACACTATTTGAAGGTCAAAAGCTGGAATACAAGATAGCAGAATCAGCTTCTGCGGGTATCGTGAAGGCTAATTCCAGCATTGAAATAAATCAGGGCAAGAACACCGTTGCGCTGCAAGCGAAAGAGCCTGGCAGCAACCAACTGGTGCTTGAGCTTGCTGGCATTCCGATAAAAAAGGTCGATGTAAACGTTCTGAAGGATTTTCGTGTACTGCCTGGCGGACAATCCATTGGTGTCAAACTGAATACGGTTGGTGTGCTCGTTGTTGGGCATCACCTAGTCAATGCAGACATTGGAAAGGTTTCACCCGGGGAGTCAGCCGGAATTAAAGTCGGGGATATCATTACTGAGATAAATGGCCAGCGAATTGAACAAATGGCTGAGGTAGGACCGTATGTGCAGGAAGCAGGGAAGACGGGGAAGCCGCTTGACATTGTTGTCAAAAGGGAGAACCAAAAAATCAATACGAAGCTCGCACCGCAGAAGGATCAAGGAGAAAATGTTTATAAGCTGGGGCTGTATATCAGGGACTCGGCAGCCGGGATAGGGACGATGACTTTCTTTGAGCCTCATTCAAAAAAATACGGGGCGCTCGGCCATGTGATATCGGATATGGATACGAAAAAACCGATTGTCGTCGAGGATGGACATATTGTCAGATCCACAGTTACTTCCATTGAAAAGGGGAGCCACGGAGAACCTGGAGAGAAGCTGGCGCGGTTTGCGGCGGACCGTGAAATTATTGGAAACATCAACAAGAACAGCCCGTTCGGAATCTTTGGTGAATTAAACAAAAACATCAAGAATGGGGTATTGGACAAGCCTATGCCGATCGCCCTTTCCCATCAGGTTAAAGAAGGGCCTGCCAAAATCTTGACAGTGGTGAATAATGACGAAGTCGACCTGTTCGATATAGAAATCGTCAGTACTATTCCGCAAAAGTTTCCGGCAACAAAAGGAATGGTCATTAAAGTGACTGATCCTAAGCTCCTTGAAAAGACCGGGGGAATTGTGCAGGGCATGAGCGGAAGCCCGATCATCCAGGACAATAAACTGATTGGTGCTGTGACCCATGTTTTTGTCAACGACCCAACGAGCGGCTATGGCGTACACATCGAATGGATGCTCACAGAGGCGGGAATCGATATTTATGATAAACCGCGTCAACAGGCAAGCTGACATTATGCAATTGGCTGGAGAGGCGGCGTCCGCTGCCTCTTTTTGTCGTATCACAAGAGATTCGACAAATCTGTGGTTGAACAGATGTCAACTGTAGAAATTAGTCGAAAAACAGAGAGATAAAGAGTAAAAATAAGAAAAAATTACTTTTTTAAGAAAAAATAAAAAATAAAAGGATTTTGTATTGCATTGTCGAATTAGTCAATTAGAATAGAAAATAGAGATATACATGAGACCATAATTGGATCGAGGAGGAACCGGGCTTGAAGAAAATAAAAGTGTGTGTGGTTGATGACAACCGGGAATTGGTGGGCCTGCTGGAGGAATTTATATCCTCCCAGGAAGATATGGAGATAACAGGTGTAGCCCACAATGGCCAGGATTGTTTAGAAATGCTTGAAGATGCAGATCCAGATGTTCTGCTTTTAGATATAATCATGCCCCATTTGGATGGCCTTGCTGTCCTGGAGAAACTGCGCGAAGAAAAAAAAGGGATGCTTCCCAATGTAATTATGCTGACAGCATTTGGCCAGGAGGATGTTACCAAGAAGGCTGTTGAACTTGGTGCCTCGTATTTTATCTTAAAGCCTTTCGACATGGAAAATCTGGCCAGCCATATCCGCCAGGTAAGCGGCCAGGCAAAGACCATGGCGAGAAAGCCTTTATCAGGAAGCTACCGGTCCCAATCCGAGCAAAAACCGAAAAATCTTGATGCGAGCATTACGAGCATCATTCACGAAATCGGTGTGCCTGCCCATATCAAAGGATATCTTTATCTTCGTGAAGCCATTTCTATGGTGTACAATGACATTGAGCTGCTGGGATCGATCACAAAAGTGCTGTATCCTGACATTGCAAAAAAATACAATACAACCGCAAGCCGTGTAGAACGGGCTATCCGCCATGCGATAGAGGTTGCCTGGAGCCGCGGCAACATCGATTCGATTTCTTCACTTTTCGGGTACACAGTCAGCATGTCCAAAGCAAAGCCTACCAACTCCGAATTCATCGCAATGGTCGCCGACAAGCTGCGCCTCGAGCATAAGGCTTCTTGAAAGGGTTAGAATGTGTGAATATCCATTTTCGCAATTACTGAATGCTCGCACATATTCACAAGCGCGAATCAATATTGTACTAGTGTTGAACTAACAATCGTAGTACGTCTTCAATCTATTTGGTGATAAAAAATCAAATGATATAGGGACGTATTTTTGTTAATGGGATTCGATAATCATAACAAAATGAAACCTTTCTTGATTTGATCCGTATCATCCTTATAAGAGTTAAGTTAAGAAAGGAGTCATGAATGAAAAATTTACATTTGCTTCTTTTAATCGCAATGTCCACAGTGCTGGCTGCATGTTCGGCATTAGGAGAAATAAATAATTCAATTGATTATGTGAATCAGGCAACAGAACATATAAATAAATTGAATACGTTTGCTGAAGAAGCTCCTCAACTCATAAAAAATGCGGCCTCTGATCCAGCAATAAACCAAGAACTCGAGACAAAATTGGAAACTTTAAAGCAGGATATACAGGCGTTTATTGAACTAAATGATATTCCGTCCATTGCCGAAGAAATACATCAGGAATTAGTAAATAAAAACGAGGTTTTACTTAGCGAGATAAACAAGGTATTGGACAACGGAAATGTTGCTTTGGAAAAACTGGAAAACTCACAAATATTCACTACGCTTAATGAAGTAACAAGTTTGATGGACCGGATAGAAAACCTTGGTAAATGAGCTGAACATGCTATTTCCAAGGGTAACAATTACCATTGATTGAGCAGCGAATATAAAGTATTATTATCCCATAAGCTGCATTGTTCGTTTCTATAATAAAGTTTTAACCGTTAAGCTGTAATAGGGAGTTTTATATCGGAACAGGAATGACAAGCCTCTGTCTAAATGACAGGGAGGACATGCAGGAATGTTTCTGCGGACACCCACTTTGAGGAGTGGTGGTTTAAAACTTTCTTATCTTAATACGGCAAAGGCGGCTTTACCAACTATTAAATCCGAAACCAGTTTCCGATCGGGAAACTGGTTTTTTGTTTGCAAAAAAAGCCTGTTGATCAGAAATAGTGTTATATGCCCCGGCTTCCAGATTAATTTTCCTGTCCTGTAAATACAGGAATTGCAGAAATGTTAACGAATATATTTAGAACACGAACATCTGTGGCCTTAAAACCACAGTTTTGACGACAAGGGGGATGAAGATGCTTATTATCGAAAATACAGACAAAACAATATTTTTATGTGAATTGGAGAAATTAACGAAATCAAACCCTAAATGCCAAATACATTTTTCTACCCATAAGCTCGGCGATACAACAAAATACATTGCTCTCGTTGTTCTGGTGGAACCGCATTGTTAAAATGAATTTCGGACATAACTACGGCAGCTACAGACAGCCGGATGTACTTGAAGCTCATAATTCGGTAATAAATAAAGGAAGTGGAATAATGACGCTTATTTTAGCACACCGCGGGTTTGCCGCGGCTTATCCGGAAAATACGATGAAAGCTTTCCGGGAGGCGGCCCTGGCCGGAGCTGATGGGCTCGAACTTGATGTCCAGATGACCAGGGATGGCCAATTAGTTGTCATCCACGATGAAAAAGTGGACAGGACAACAGACGGAACCGGCTATGTAAAAGATTATACATATAATGACCTGCGAAAATTGGATGCAGGCAGCAAATGGGAGAGCATTCAACGAAAAGAGCCAATTCCTTCTCTAGAGGAACTGCTTGATTGGCTTACCACAAATGAAATGATTTGCAACATAGAACTCAAGAATGGAATTGTCCCTTATGAAGGAATGGAAGAAAAAGTGATTTTCATGGTGAAAGACCACGGGCTTTCTGAGCGGATCATCATTTCGTCATTCAACCATTACAGCATCGTGGACTGCTACAGGATTGCACCCGATATAGAGATCGCCCCATTGCTTCATGAAGGACTCTATATGCCTTGGGTGTATGCCCAATCAATCAGGGCAAAGGGGTTTCATCCCAATTTCAGGACGGCAACAGACGAGATTGTGAAAGCCTCTTTGGAACATGGGATCGCCGTGAGGCCTTATACGGTCAATAAGGAATTTGACATATCGAGGCTGTTTGCGGTGAACTGTAGTGCAATCATTACTGATGACCCTGCGAAAGCATTGGAAATTAAAAATCGGGGATAACGAAAAGGCCATGACATTTTCCTGTCATGGCCTTTCTTTCTTCATACTGGCTTGCCGGCGGAACCGATCCTGCACTTTATTTCTTTTGCGGTCACGGTAAAGGATAAAGCCTGCCACGAAGCCCAGACCCATCAAAAACAAGAGCAGCCCGCTTAAAAACTGGAGCCACAGGAACGGAAAAGGGGCCTGCATGATTCCGAAAACCATGTCACGCATAAGCTTTATACCGTAAGCAGCAAGAAAGCCGGGAATTAACAAAATAATAAGAGCAATGATCCTGTCCATGGCAGATCCCCCGCGTAAATTATATTCATTCAGATGTATCATAAATCAATGTTCAAATTTGTCAAGCAATTGAAAAACATATAAAATTAATCGTGAAGAAAATTGCACATACAAAAAGCCTGTATATGAAAAAATTGTCTTGATCCAGGGGTGCACCAATGAAAAAAATTATGATAGTAGGTGCCGGAAAGGGCGGAACAGCTATCCTTGAAATCTTTAAGGAAACAGCAGACATTCAAGCGGTGATTGATATCGATCCCAATGCACCCGGCCTTGCCGTCGCGCGGCAGAGAAGGATTGCCACCGGTACGGACTGGCGAGAATTCCTTACTGGTGAAATTGATATCGTAATTGAAGTGACGGGTGATGAAGAAGTTTTTAAGAACTTGAGGGAGGCCCGTCCAAAAGAGACCGTTTTGATTCCTGGAAGTGTCGCCTATTTGATTGCCACTTTAATGGAAGAAAAAGAACAATTGATTACAGCTCTCAGAAATGAGACGAACAAACATGATCTTATATTTGACTCGACCGGAGATGGGATGGTGGTCATCAACACGTCAGGCGAGGTGATTTTGTTTAACCGGAGCGCCGAGAAGGTAATTGGGGTTTCCAAAGAAGACGCTATAGGAAACCATATCCTTGACGTGATACCTACAAGCCAGCTTCTCAGGGTCCTTTCGACTAAAAGGATTGAAGCGAACCAGGAACTGGTGCTCGCAAATGGTTTAAAAATCATCACAACACGGATTCCGATTATGGATGAGGATGACAACCTGATTGGTGCTTGTTCAGTTTTTAAGGATATAACCGATGTGGTCAACCTGGCCGAGGAAATTACCAATCTTAAAGAAATACAAACAATGCTGCAGGCTATCATCCAGTCAAGTGAAGAGGCAATTTCTGTCGTGGACGAAGAAGGCCGCGGGATTTTAATCAACCGGGCATATACGAGAATTACAGGCCTGACTGAGGAGCAGGTGATCGGCCAGCCAGCTACCGCCGACATCTCTGAAGGTGAAAGCATGCATATGAAAGTGCTGCAAACAAGAAGGCCGGTGAGGGGCGCCGCCATGAGGGTCGGGCCCAACAAGAAGGAAGTTGTGGTAAATGTCGCGCCAATCATTGTTGACGGCAAGCTGAAAGGCAGTGTCGGAGTAATCCACGATGTGTCAGAGATACAAAATTTAAATCGGGAGCTCAACCGCGCCCGGCAGATCATCAGGACGCTTGAAGCAAAGTACTCATTCCAGGATATCATTGGACAGTCCATTGAAATGACAATAGCGGTCGAGCAGGCCAAGCTTGGCGCGAAAACACCCGCGACCGTTCTGCTGAGGGGAGAATCGGGAACAGGCAAGGAACTTTTTGCGCACGCGATCCACAATGCCAGCGACCGGAAATTCAATAAATTTATCCGGGTTAACTGTGCCGCAATTTCCGAGTCATTGCTGGAAAGTGAACTGTTCGGCTATGAGGAAGGTGCGTTTTCCGGCGCGAAAAGGGGCGGGAAAACCGGCTTTTTTGAGGAGGCGAATAACGGCAGCGTGTTCCTTGATGAAATTGGGGAGCTTTCGGCAAGCACCCAGGCGAAGCTGTTAAGGGTCCTGCAGGAAAATGAAATTGTCCGGGTCGGCGGAACAAAGCCGGTGCCTATCAATGTCAGGATCATCGCGGCTACAAACGTTAATCTTGAAAAAGGCATTGCCGCTGGAACATTCAGGGAAGACCTGTATTACCGGCTGAACCGGATGCCGATCCATATACCCCCGCTAAGAAAAAGGAAAGAAGATATTCCGCTGCTGTGTGAACGGCTCATCCAGAAAATCAACCAGGATTACGGGCGCAATGTCGAAGGCGCCTCAGAAGCGGCAGTGCGCAGATTAATGGATTATGACTGGCCTGGCAATGTGAGGGAGCTGGAAAATGTTTTGGGACGGGCGATTATTTTCATGAATTACAATGAAACGATCATTGAAGCGACCCACTTGCCGGAACTAAGGGATAAGCAGGCAGCAGAAACACCCGGAAAAATGACTTCAGCCGACAGCGGTGAAACGTTGGCCGCTCTTATAGATCAGTACGAGAAAAAGATTTTAATACATACACTAAGCCGGTACAACGGAAATAAAACATTGAGTGCCAGGTCACTTGGTATATCGGTCAGAAATTTATATTACAAGCTGGAAAAGCATGACCTTGAAAATTTTGGCGTGCAATAAATTTCATAGTGTGCAATATTTATCATAATATTTTACGGAAAAAGTAAACGTTTTCACATTTTGCCGTGTGGCACACTTCTTGCATAATAATTAAATGCATGCTTACATGTCTGAAAGGGTAGATGCCATTAATGAAATTGGATGCAATTATGGAGAGAGCGATCCAGCTTCCACGACAGAAGGTTGCGGTCGCCGCCGCTGAAGATCCGGAAGTTATTGAAGCGGTCGCCTCAGCTGTGAAAATGGGGCTTGCGGATTTTCTCCTCTTTGGGAATGCCGAAAAAATCATCGAATTGCTGCGGAACAATCATCACGACTTGGCTGTAGACGAGCGAGTCAGGGTGATTCATACAGGGGAGAAGGCCACTTCGGCAGAACAGGCTGTCAGGGCGATAATATCGAAAGAGGCTACTGTCCTCATGAAAGGGGATATTCAGACAGCTGCCATTTTAAAAGCTGTGTTGAACAAAGAGTACGGACTCAGGACTGGGCGGGTATTATCCCATGTTGGTGTATTCGAGGTTCCAGGATATGACAGGCTCATTTTAGTGACGGATGCAGGGATGAACATAACGCCTGACCTGGAACATAAGGCTCAAATCGCCATAAATGCAATTGAAACCGCAAAGGCTCTCGGAATTGAAAATCCGAAAGTAGCTCCTATTGCCGCCCTTGAAACGATAAACCCTGCAATGGCAGCAACCGTGGATGCCGCAGCCCTTACCCAGATGAACAGGCGCGGGCAAATTGCCGGCTGTGTAATTGATGGCCCGCTGGCGCTTGATAACGCGGTATCTTCCATCGCAGCCGCACATAAAGGGATAAAGAGTGAGGTGGCAGGGCAGGCAGATATCCTGCTGGTACCAACGATAGAAGTTGGAAATGCACTGTACAAATCATTAGTTTACTTTGCCAAAGCAAAAGTCGGGGGCGTCATTGCTGGTGCAGCAGCGCCGATTGTATTGACCTCGAGGGCCGACACAGCGGAAAGCAAGCTGTATTCACTCGCTTTGGCACTCTGCTTTGATTCAAAATAATGCACGTAAACCCGGGGAGGAATTGTCAAATGGAAATTTTCAAATATCTTGAACAATATGATTATGAGCAGGTTGTTTTCTGCCAGGATAAACAATCAGGATTAAAGGCGATAATAGCCATCCATGATACAACACTTGGGCCGGCCCTGGGGGGAACCAGGATGTGGACATATGAATCAGAGGAAGCAGCGATTGAAGATGCACTTAGGCTGGCAAAGGGCATGACATATAAGAATGCTGCCGCAGGGCTGAACCTTGGCGGAGGGAAAACGGTTATCATCGGAGACCCGCGCGCGGATAAAAATGAAGAGATGTTCCGGGCATTCGGAAGGTACATCCAGGGACTGAACGGAAGATATATTACGGCCGAAGATGTGGGCACAACGGTCGCGGACATGGATCTTATCCATGAAGAAACAGACTATGTTACAGGAATTTCCCCTGCATTTGGTTCATCAGGCAACCCGTCACCTGTTACTGCGTATGGTGTTTACCGGGGAATGAAGGCAGCTGCGAAGGAAGCTTTCGGGACCGATTCGCTTGAAGGGAAAACAGTTGCTGTCCAGGGAGTGGGCAATGTCGCATATAACCTGTGCCGGCATCTGCACGAAGAAGGTGCGCAGCTGATTGTCACTGATATAAACAAAGAGGCTGTCCAGAGAGCGGTTGAAGAATTCGGTGCAAAAGCGGTCGAGCCGAATGAAATCTATTCAGTGGATTGCGATATTTATGCCCCATGTGCACTTGGCGCGGTCATCAATGATGACACAATTCCGCAAATCAAGGCAAAAGTGATTGCAGGAGCCGCTAACAACCAGCTAAAAGATACAAAACACGGTGACATCATTCATGAGCTTGGCATCGTGTATGCGCCTGATTATGTAATCAATGCCGGCGGTGTCATCAACGTTGCTGATGAACTGTATGGCTACAATCGCGACCGTGCCATGAAAAAGGTTGAACTGATATATTCGAACATTGAAAAGGTCATAGAAATTGCTAAACGGGACGGAATTCCAACATATAAAGCTGCTGACCGGATGGCTGAAGAGCGGATCGAAAGGATGCGCAACTCAAGGAGCCAATTTTTGCAGAACGGTCACCATATATTAAGCCGACGTTAAGTCCTTAGATCCCATGAGCGCTGGATGATCCATTCGGCGCCTCTCATTTTTACAGGCGTCTACGCTTTTCCATATTGGAGGTTTAAACTTTGCAACAGAATGGATATCGGATACTCGCAATCAATCCTGGCTCTACATCTACAAAAATTGGGGTTTTCGATAATGATCTCTCTGTTTTTGAAAAAACAATCAGGCATGATTCTGAGATAATTAATAGTTTCGAAAATATTATTGACCAATACGAGTTTCGAAAAAATACCATTTTGGAAACACTTGATACAGAAGGCATAAACATTTCCAAACTGAGCGCCGTCTGTGGCAGGGGTGGACTGTTGCGCCCTATCGAAGGCGGGACGTATGCTGTGAACGATTTGATGCTGGAAGATTTGCGAAACGGGTATTCAGGGCAGCATGCATCCAATCTCGGCGGCATCATCGCGTATGAAATCGCAACAGGCTTGAATATTCCATCATATATTGTCGATCCCGTCGTCGTGGATGAGCTTGACCCGATTGCACGTGTGTCCGGTTTTTCTTTAATTGAGCGGAAAAGTATTTTTCACGCTTTAAACCAGAAGGCTGTGGCACGCAGGGTCGCAAGGCAACTCGGTAAAAAATATGAAGATCTCCAGCTGATCATTGCCCATCTAGGCGGGGGGATTACAGTCGGCGCCCATAAATTTGGCCGGGTGGTCGACGTAAATAATGGCCTTCATGGGGACGGCCCATTCAGCCCCGAACGGGCAGGAACCGTCCCGGCCGGGGACATTGTCGATTTATGCTTCTCGGGAGACCATTACCGGGATGAAATAATGAAGAAGCTTGTCGGCCAGGGCGGGCTGGTCGGCTATCTGGGTACCAATGATGCGGTCAAAGTCGAAAAAATGATAGAAAGAGGAAATAAAGAAGCCGAGCTTGTGTATGCGGCAATGGCTTACCAGGTGGCGAAAGAAATCGGTGCCTCAAGCGCAGTGCTGTCCGGGATGGTTGATGCGATTGTCATTACCGGCGGCCTGGCTTACGGAAAAGGATTTGTGAATCAAATATCCGAACGGATCAATTGGATTGCCGATGTGGTGGTCCTCCCGGGAGAGAATGAAATGCAGGCCCTTGCCGAAGGAGCATTGCGCGTGCTCCAGGGTGAAGAACAGGCGAAGGAATATCCCGGGCAGTTACAGATGAGTGCACTTTAAGGAGGTTGCGTTAGTGGCAGAAGAATATGACTTAATTATTCTTGGCGGCGGGACTGGCGGATATGTGGCAGCTATCCGGGCAACACAGCTGGGCCTGAAAACGGCCATAGTGGAAAAAGGCAAGGTTGGCGGTACATGTCTGCATAAAGGGTGTATCCCAAGCAAGGCGCTGTTAAGAAGTGCAGAGGTTTTCGCAACGGCTAAACGGAGCGAAGAGTTTGGGATCACAACAGGTGAAGTAAGCATCAATTTTTCGAAAGTGCAGGAGCGAAAAGAAAGAATTGTAGAACAGCTGCACAAAGGTGTCCAGCATTTGATGAAGCAGGGAAAGGTCCATGTATATGAAGGGACCGGCAGAATACTTGGCCCATCCATTTTTTCACCGATGCCAGGCACCATTTCGGTAGAAATGAATGATGGAAGCGAAAATGCAATGCTGATCCCGAAAAATGTAATTGTCGCAACAGGTTCAAGGCCGCGGACATTGCCGGGGCTGGAGGCGGATGGGGAAATTGTATTAACCTCTGACGAAGCCCTTGCAATGGATAAGCTGCCAGAATCTATCATTATTGTGGGCGGCGGTGTCATTGGAATTGAGTGGGCATCGATGCTGTCTGATTTTGGTACAGAAGTGACCGTCATTGAATATGCCGACCGGATCATTCCCACAGAGGACAAAGAAATATCAAAGGAAATGCAGCGCCTGATGAAAAAGAAGGGCGTCAAAATCGTCACCGGGGCAAAGGTCCTTCCAGAAACACTCCAAAAAGCCGGGGGTATCGCAATCAGTGCTGAAATAAAGGGTGGGCAGAAGGAGTTCCAGGCCGACAACCTGCTCGTCTCAGTGGGGAGACTCGCCAATGTTGAAGGAATCGGCCTAGAAAACACGGATATTCAGGTAGTGAATGGGGTTATTGCTGTAAATGAATTTTATCAAACGAAAGAATCTCATATTTATGCAATCGGAGATTGTATAGGCGGCCTGCAACTCGCCCACGTTGCTTCCCACGAAGGCATCACAGCTGTTGAACATATTGCCGGCCGTAATCCTTCTCCAATTGACTATTCGCTTGTTTCGAAATGCATCTATAGTTCCCCTGAGGCGGCTAGCGTCGGGATGACAGAGGACGAGGCGAGGGATAAAGGGTTCAATGTAAAGACAGGCAAGTTTTCGTTCCGGGCGATTGGAAAAGCGCTCGTGTTTGGGGAAACCGACGGATTTGTCAAAATTGTCGCCGACAAGGATACAGATGATCTATTGGGTGTGCATATGATTGGGCCGCATGTGACCGACATGATAACGGAAGCGGGGCTCGCGAGGGTACTGGATGCAACACCATGGGAAATTGCCCGGACGATCCACCCACACCCGACACTGTCGGAAGCAATCGGCGAAGCGGCACTTGCCGTTGACGGCAGGGCGATTCATTCATAAGCTCGAAGACGAACAATAGGGAGGTAAAATGAATGGTTGAAAAACGTCATCATGCACTTGGCTTAAGTGATGATCAAGTAATTGAAATGTATCAGACCATGTTGATGGCCCGCCGGATTGACGAGCGGATGTGGCTGTTGAACCGCGCAGGTAAAATCCCGTTTGTGATTTCTTGCCAGGGCCAGGAAGCAGCACAGGTAGGAGCTGCTTTTGCCCTAGACCGTGAAAAGGATTATGTCCTGCCGTATTACCGGGATATGGGCGTCGTGCTCACATTCGGGATGACTGCGAAAGAATTGATGCTGTCAGGGTTTGCAAAAGCAGAAGATCCAAATTCAGGCGGGCGCCAGATGCCTGGCCATTTTGGGCAAAAGAGGAACCGGATTGTAACTGGATCTTCACCAGTAACAACACAGGTGCCGCATGCAGTAGGAATTGCACTTGCGGGCCGGATGGAAGGGAAAGACCTTGTTACATTTGTAACCTTTGGCGAGGGGTCGTCAAACCAGGGGGATTTCCATGAAGGGGCAAACTTTGCCGGGGTACATAAGCTTCCAGTCATCTTTATGTGTGAGAACAACAAATACGCGATCTCTGTGCCCATCGAGAAGCAGCTGGCCTGTGAAAATGTATCAGACAGGGCCATCGGCTATGGGATGCCAGGTTTTACGATTGACGGAAACGATCCGCTTGAAGTTTATAAGGCTGTGAGGGAAGCAGCAGACCGGGCCCGCCGAGGGGAAGGGCCGACATTGGTTGAAACCGTTTCTTACCGTCTGACTCCCCACTCTTCCGATGATGATGACCGCAGCTATCGGGCACCCGATGAAGTGGCCGAAGCGAAAACGAAGGATCCAATCATTACATTTGGCGCCTATTTAAAAGAAACTGGCGTGATGGATGACGCCTTGGAGAAGGACATTAATGAACGTGTTATGAAAATTGTCAACGAGGCGACCGATTATGCGGAAAATGCACCATATGCAGATCCGGAACACGCCTTGAAATATGTGTATGCCGAGGAGTAAGGGGGAACGGACATGGCGGTAATTTCTTATATTGATGCAGTTACAATGGCTATTCTTGAAGAAATGGAAAGAGACCCGAAAGTGTTTGTCCTCGGGGAGGATGTGGGCAAAAAAGGCGGGGTGTTCAAAGCTACCCAGGGCCTTTATGACAAGTTTGGCGAGGAGCGTGTCATTGATACTCCGCTTGCAGAATCAGCGATCGCGGGCGTTGGCATAGGTGCGGCGATGTATGGCATGAGGCCGATTGCGGAAATGCAGTTTGCCGATTTCATCATGCCTGCCGTCAATCAGATTATTTCTGAGGCGGCCAGGATCCGTTACCGTTCCAACAATGACTGGAATTGCCCGATTGTCATAAGGGCTCCATACGGAGGCGGGGTCCATGGTGCACTGTATCATTCCCAGTCAGTGGAAGCAGTGTTTGCCAACCAGCCTGGCCTGAAAATTGTCATGCCCTCCACACCGTATGATGTGAAGGGATTGCTGAAAGCAGCGATCCGCGACAACGACCCGGTGCTGTTTTTTGAACATAAGCGCGCTTACCGCCTGATTAAGGGTGAGGTTCCCGACAGTGACTATGTGCTCCCGATTGGCAAGGCTGACGTGAAACGTGAAGGGGAAGACATTACCGTGATTACATACGGGCTTTGTGTGCATTTTGCCCTTCAAGCGGCGGAACGGCTTGCAAAAGACGGTATTTCTGCCCATATTCTCGACTTAAGGACTGTTTACCCGCTTGACAAGGAGGCCATAATTCAGGCTGCTTCGAAAACAGGCAAAGTGCTCCTGCTGACAGAAGACAATAAGGAAGGCAGCATCATGAGCGAGGTATCGGCGGTCATCGCTGAAAACTGCCTGTTTGACCTTGATTCCCCAATCAGGCGCCTTGCAGGCCCGGATGTCCCGGCAATGCCTTACGCACCGACAATGGAAAAATTCTTCATGCTCAATCCAGATAGAGTCGAAAAAGCAATGAGGGAACTTGCTGAATTTTAACGAGGGAAAATTTTCTTGAGAAGGAGGCTTGTACGTTGGCAATCGAGCAAATCAAAATGCCCCAGCTTGGCGAAAGTGTTACGGAAGGAAGCATCAGCAAATGGCTCGTTTCACCCGGTGATAAAGTAAATAAATACGATCCGCTTGCCGAAGTAATGACAGACAAGGTCAACGCCGAGGTCCCGTCATCGTTTGCAGGAGTTATTACAGAAATTGTTGCTGCTGAGGGGGATACTTTGTCTGTGGGAGAGGTCATCTGCACAATTCAGGTTGAGGGCGGACAGGCTGCGGAAGCAACCGAGAATGATGAACTTCGGGCTGAACAGGGTAATAAGGCAGATGAAGCGGGCAGTCCCGCGGACCAGCCAGAAGCACCGGGAAAAGCCAGGTATTCACCGGCAGTCCTGAAAATTGCCCAGGAGAACGGAATCGACTTGACGCAGGTGAAAGGCTCCGGTTCAGGCGGCCGCATCACCCGCAAGGATTTGCTAATGTTGATCGAATCAGGCAGTATTCCAAAAGAAGGCGAACAACAGAAGGCTGCAGTGCCCGAACTGGTTATAAACAAACAGCGTCAGAACTTCCAGGCGCAGGCAACCGCTTCAACCGGAAATGCAACGCCGGAACCGTCGGCTGTACCGGTTGGAGCAGGGGACATTGAGATTCCGGTTACGGGAGTCCGAAAGGCGATAGCGGCAAATATGCTGCGCAGCAAGCATGAAGCACCGCATGCCTGGACGTTGGTTGAAGTGGACGTGACGAATTTGGCTGAATACCGAAACTCGATCAAAGATGAATTCCGGAAGAAGGAAGGCTTTAATCTGACTTTCTTCGCCTTTTTTGTAAAAGCAGTTGCACAGGCGCTCAAAGAATTCCCGCAAATGAATTCAATGTGGGCCGGGGATAAAATCATCCAGAAGAAGGATATTAATATCTCCATTGCAGTTTCCACTGAGGACGCCTTGTTTGTGCCTGTCATCAAGCTTGCAGACGAGAAAACGATAAAGGGGATTGCCCGTGAAATCACTGAGCTCGCCGGAAAGGTCCGCTCAGGAAAATTGAAGGCAGATGAAATGCAGGGCGGCACATTTACAGTAAACAATACTGGCTCGTTTGGATCCGTCCAGTCAATGGGCATCATCAATTATCCCCAGGCAGCCATCCTGCAGGTGGAATCTATCGTTAAAAGGCCTGTTGTCATGAATAACGGCATGATCGCTGTCAGGGACATGGTGAACCTGTGCTTGTCGCTCGACCACCGTGTATTGGACGGGCTCGTATGCGGCCGTTTCCTGCAGCGGGTAAAAGAAATTCTTGAAAATATTTCAAAGGAGACAACCTCTGTCTACTAACCGCAACAGGGCTGATTAAAAGGCTGACACTTTAATCAGCCCTTTTCTTTTTGATGGAGCCCCCCTAATACATATTGTGCTGTGCGCTGCAATACCACCTCGTTGCCAGTTTCGGGGAGGTGTACTAAAATAAAGGGGAAGAAATAATTTGAAAATTTTATACATTATCGTCAAATGAAGGAGGGGAGAGCTGTCCAGAATGACGGGCAGTAGATATGGGCCTTAAAGAGTTGAAGGAAGCTTCATTTGTAAAAATGTCAATTGATGACTGGAAAAAGGCTGCTGAGGAATCACTAAGAGGCAAGCCTGTCGAAATTCTGCATAAAAATACATATGAAAATATTGTTTTGAAACCGCTTTATACAAGGGAGGACCGTGGATCCGCCGTGGATGGCGGTTATCCGGGAGTCCCCCAATACAGGCGCGGGGTTCATCCACTTGGATACAATACGCAGTGCTGGCATATAGCCCAGGAACTGGACTATCAAAATGTTTCCGAGCTGGAAGAAAAATTGCGCCATGCCATGGCAACTGGCCAGACAGCACTGTCTTTCAGGGTGAAAAATGAGCTGTTTTCCCATATGGATGGTCTGATGCGGATATTAAAAGACCATCAGGCGGATTATCCATTCAGCGTGAATGCCGGATGGCTGCACGCCCCGCTCATTGCTTGTCTGCATGTGGCGGGTAAGGCATATGAGAACGGCACTGGGGTTTCAGGTTTTATTGCTTCCGACCCGGTAACCGATGCGGTCCTGCGGGGCGGACTCCCTGCTGGTACTGATGAGTATTTTAACAGATGGGCAGAAACCATCGGAACAGCCAATGGATGGTTTCCTGCGCTGAGAACGGTGCTGGTAAACACTTCCCCATACCATAACAGCGGCGCCAGTGCGGATCAGGAACTGGCGATTGCCCTGTCGACTGCGGTTTTCCATCTTGAGCAGCTCCTGGACAAGGGCTGGGAAATTGATGAAACAATGAACAAAATCATTTTCCACTTCTCCATTGGAGCCAATTTTTTCATGGAACTGGCAAAGCTGAGGGCAGCCCGGTTCCTCTGGAACAAGGTCGGAGAAGCATATGGTGCAAGTCCTGACGTTCGCAAAATGCATATTTCCGCTGAGACATCCATGTTTAACAAAACTGTCTTGGATCCTCATGTAAATTTACTGAGGGCTGGAAACGAAGCATTTGCGGCAATCCTCGGTGGGGTGCAATACCTTCATACTGGTACATTTGATGCAGCGGGCGGGGGAACAACTGCTTTTTCAGAAAGGATCGCCCGGAACACCCAGCTTATATTAAAAGAAGAAGCGCAGCTGCAACACGTAGCCGACCCGGCGGGAGGATCATGGTATATCGAATCTCTCACTGATCAATTGGCCGAGAAGGGCTGGGAAGTATTCCTGAAAATCGAAAACAGCGGCGGCATCTTGAACAGCTTGAAAAACGGCTGGCTGCAAAATGATCTTGCGGCAGTATTGAAAATCAAAATAAATGACGCAATTACCAGGAAGCAAAGTATAATCGGGACAAATGTGTACGCAAATCCCGGCGAAGAAGCTGTCCCCGGCTTTGCAGACAAGCAAATTGAAAACACTTATGCAGTCAGGAATGCACAGGAAGTTGTTCATTGGCTGGAGAATGGAGAATCGGCCGCTGAAGCTATGAAAGACTGCGAGAAAAGGGAAGTCCTGAAGCCCCTTCGTCAATGCCGCCTCGCTGAACCTTTTGAACTGCTTCGGTTTAAAGCAATCAACATGGAACTGAAATCCGGAAACAAACCAAAGTTCGGGCTTATTTGTCTCGGCGCCCTGAAAACCCATAAGCCAAGGGCCGACTTCATCACAGGATTTTTGGCTGCAGGGGGTATTACAGCCGAAAAAAGCGGGGACATCAACGATCCAGTGGCGGCCACCGACTTTATAAGGCATTCGGGGTTCAGCCATTTTTGTCTATGCGGGAACGATCAACAGTACACGGAGGCCGGCCTGGCAACGGCCAGACACATCAAGGAACATTTCCAGCACGTGCGGCTTTATATGGCCGGGCTGCCAGCTGAAGGTGATTTGCACCGCTGGAAAGATGCAGGCATAAAAGAATTCATCCATTTAAACAGCAATAGTATTGAAATCCTGTCCACCGCATTAGTGGAAATGGAGGTGGACAACCAATGAATCGAAAACCCGACTTTAATTCTATCAACCTGTTCGACAAACGGGCGGTACAGTCGGCAGAATTATGGAAAAAGAAGGCTGAAGCAGAGCTTGTCTCGTCCATCGACGAGTTATTTTTTGAAACAAACGAGCAAATCCAGCTTAAACCGTTATATACAGAAAATGATCTTGAGGGACTTGGGCATCTTGATGACAAACCTGGCTTGCCGCCGTTCACACGCGGGCCTTACCCTGCCATGTACGTCAATCGCCCATGGACGGTCAGGCAATATGCCGGTTTTTCAACAGCGGAAGAAAGCAATGCGTTTTACAGGCGAAACCTTGCAATGGGACAGAAGGGGCTGTCCGTTGCGTTTGACCTGCCGACGCATCGCGGCTATGACTCCGACCACCCCCGTGTTGTCGGGGATGTGGGCAAGGCAGGGGTGGCGATAGACTCAGTGGAGGACATGAAAATCCTGTTTGACGGTATTCCGCTTGACCAGATGTCCGTGTCGATGACAATGAACGGTGCTGTCCTTCCGGTAATGGCGTTTTTCATTGTCACTGCCGAGGAGCAGGGAGTCAGCAAGGAAAAACTGTCCGGGACGATCCAGAATGATATTTTAAAAGAGTACATGGTGCGCAACACGTATATTTATCCGCCGGATATGTCCATGAAAATTATTGCCGACATTTTTGAATATACATCAAAAAACATGCCTAAATTCAACAGCATCAGCATTTCCGGGTACCATATGCAGGAGGCCGGCGCACCTGCCGACATTGAGTTGGCGTATACACTGGCAGACGGGCTGGAATACGTAAGGACAGGTTTGAAGGCTGGCATAGATATCGACTCATTTGCGCCTAGGCTGTCATTTTTCTGGGCAGTCGGCATGAATTATTTTATGGAAGTAGCAAAAATGAGGGCTGCGCGGCGCATTTGGGCAAAAATGATGAAGTCGTTCAATCCTGACAACCCGAAATCAATGGCACTTCGCACACACTCCCAGACGTCGGGATGGAGCCTTACTGAACAGGATCCGTTCAACAATGTCATCCGGACCATGCTTGAGGCTCATGCAGCCGCGATGGGGCATACCCAGTCCCTCCATACAAATGCCCTTGATGAGGCAATCGCGCTACCAACGGATTTTTCCGCAAGGATTGCACGCAACACCCAGCTTTACCTGCAGGAGGAGACAGGAATCGCGAATGTGATTGACCCATGGGCCGGGAGCTATTATGTGGAATTTTTAACTGGCCAGCTGATTAAACGGGCCTGGGAGCATATCGGGGAAATTGAAGAACTGGGCGGCATGGCCAAGGCAATTGAAACAGGATTGCCGAAACTGAGGATCGAGGAGGCTGCCGCCCGAAGGCAGGCGCAAATTGATTCCGGGAAAGAAACGATCGTCGGGGTCAATCGTTACAGGCTGGAGAAAGAAGAACCGTTGGAAATATTGGATATCGATAATACTGCTGTCCGGCTAGGTCAGATTGCCAGGCTGAACGAGCTGAAGGCTTCCCGCGATGCGGTAAGGGTGCAATCAGCATTGGCAGCTATAGCCAGCTGCGCCGAGTCCGGGGAAGCCAATTTGCTGGAACTTGCTGTGGAGGCGGCAAGAGCCAGGGCGACGCTCGGTGAAATCTCAGATGCGATTGAAAAATCATCGGGCCGACATAAAGCTGTCATCCGCTCCATAAGCGGCGTATACCGATCTGCATTCACCAATGAGGAAGAAATTGCCGAAGTGAAGAAAATGACGGACGAGTTTCTCGAACATGAAGGAAGAAGGCCGCGCATCCTGATTGCAAAAATGGGCCAGGACGGGCATGACCGTGGGGCAAAAGTCATTTCCACAGCGTTTGCGGACCTCGGCTTTGACGTAGACATTGGCCCGTTGTTCCAGACACCTGAGGAAACGGCCCTGCAGGCAGCTGAAAATGATGTTCATGTAATTGGCATGAGCTCCCTTGCCGCTGGACATAAGACGTTGCTGCCACAGCTGATCGGCGAATTGAAAAAGCTTGGGCGAGAAGACATTCTCGTCGTTGTTGGCGGGGTCATCCCGGTGCAGGATTATCAATACCTGCTTGATAATGGGGCAAGCGCCATCTTTGGCCCTGGAACTGTTATCCCGGTGGCTGCCCAAAATGTGATCAAAGCAATTTATAAACGGCTTGGTTACGAGGAAGTGGCTGACCCAAATGGATAACTGGATAAAACAAGGATCACCAAGTCCGGATGGACCGCAGGTAAAATCACTGGAGGGGACCGGTAGCGGAAGCGGTCGCCAATACGCCAGAAAACCAACCAGATACATCAGGAAAAATGCGGTTGGAATGGAACCGGAACAATATGCACACGGGATAAGGACTGGGAGCAGAACGGTTCTTGCCAGGGCGATTACGCTTATTGAAAGCAATTCCGACGCACATTTCCAGCAGGCACAACAGCTTTTGCAGATGGTTTTACCCCAAACGGGCAATGCGGTGCGAATTGGTATTACCGGAGTCCCCGGAGCTGGGAAAAGTACGTTCATCGAAGCCTTCGGCTCCTATTTATGTGAGCAGGGCCGCCGGGTTGCTGTCCTTGCGGTAGATCCGACCTCCACCTTGTCAGGAGGCAGCATCCTCGGCGATAAGACCCGGATGGAGCAGCTCGCCCGAAACCCAAATGCCTTTATCCGTCCATCTCCTTCAGGCGGGAAGCTTGGCGGGGTGCACAGGAAAACAAGGGAAACGATGCTTCTGTGTGAAGCGGCTGGGTTCGATACAATCATTGTGGAGACGGTCGGAGTTGGCCAGAGTGAAGTCATTGTCAGGGATATGGTTGATTTCTTCATGCTTCTCGTATTGACAGGAGCAGGGGATGAGCTGCAGGGGATGAAAAAGGGAATTGTGGAATTGGCGGATGCCGTCGTCATCAATAAAGCTGATGGAGCAAATAAAGCAATTGCCCTAAAAACAAAGGAAGAGTATAAACGGATCCTGCATTTTCTCCAGCCGGCGACAAGAGGATGGAAAACAGAGGCTCTGACAAGTTCTGCGCTATATAAGGAAGGCATAAAAGAAATCTGGGAAACAATATTAAAATTTGAACAGATCACAAAACAGACGGGTGCTTTTTCTGAGCGGAGGGCTCTGCAAACAAAACAATGGCTTTATTCCATGATTGCAGACAGGCTTCATACGGCCTTTTTCCAGCATCCTAATGTTAAAGAGCTTCTTCCTAAGGCCGAAAAGGAAGTGATTTCGGGAAACAGGCCGGTTGCCGGCGCGGCAGAGGATTTATTCCGGGCATTTTTAAACAACTGAAAAATAAAAAAAGGGACAGCAACATAGTTGCCATCCATCAAACTAGGGAGTTTAGGGGTATGGATCTTGCTGTTATCATCCTTTTCCCGAACATCAGCCGTTTAAACTTTTAATGGTGAAAAATATCTCTTAATTGAATCGATTGTTTAGGCTTGGTATCATATATACGTATAATGGAATCAAACATCAAAGGAGGATTTTGATGAATATCGATTTTAATTTATTTATGAACGATGTCGTCCGCCAGGCACGCCAGGAAATTACCGCGGCCGGATATACAGAATTAATATCGCCGGAGCAAGTGGAAGAAGCGTTGAATAAACAAGGGACCACTCTTGTCATGGTCAATTCCGTTTGCGGTTGTGCCGGCGGCATTGCACGTCCGGCAGCCTCACATGCCCTTCATTATGATAAGCGTCCTGATAACCTTGTTACAGTATTTGCAGGACAGGACAAAGAGGCGACAGAAAAAGCCCGCTCCTATTTCACAGGCTATCCGCCATCTTCCCCTTCTTTTGCACTGTTAAAGGATGGAAAGCTGTGTGCAATGGTAGAACGCCATGACATAGAAGGACATGATCCGATGGCGGTAGTTCAAAAGCTGCAAAACGCGTTCGATGAATATTGCGATGAAGTTTAAAAGATCCCGGGAAACCGGGATTTTTTTGGTTTTTAAGACCCGCTAAAATAATTATATTTAGATTTAATAATATTATTGCATAAATATTAATATGTGTTAAAATGCATTATATTGAATATTTATTAATAGAGTTCACGCTTGAAAAAAAGCTTGGATTCAGCTAATAATATATTTATATTTTGATAAATTAATAATTTTCGGAAAGTTATAGGGGGAAAACAAATGAAAAAGACAGCGATAACATTCTTCATCAGCATTTTGGCTTTAGGGCTGCTCAGCGCCTGCGGCACAAGTGAAAAGTCAAGCGGCAACGGTGCAGGCGGTGACAATAAAGATGACAAAGAACTGGTAATGGGAACATCAGCGGATTATGCTCCGTTTGAATATGTTGACACAGAAAATGGGGACGAAATTATCGGCTTTGACATTGATTTGGCGAATTTGCTCGCCGAAGAGCTCGGCTACACAGTTAAAGTTAAAGATATTGAATTCAACGGGCTGATTGCCGCGATCCAGGCAGGCCAGGTAGATTTCGTCATGTCAGGGATGACACCCACCGAGGACAGAAAGAAAAATGTTGATTTCAGTGATGTTTATTATACTGCAAGGAATATGATCGTTGCCAAAAAAGGCAGCGGCATTAAAACAGTGGAAGATCTTGATGGTAAAAAACTTGGTGTTCAGCTTGCTTCAATTCAGGAGGATGAGGCAGAAGAAATCGGAAAGACGGTAAAAATTACAGTGGAGAACCGTAACCGTATTCCCGAGCTTATCCAAGAAATCAAGGCAGGGCGTATTGATGCAGCAATCATCGAGGACACTGTTGCCAAAGGGTATTTCGATAACAACCCCGACCTGGAAGGATTCAACCTGCCGGAGAGTGAGGAAGCTGGATCAGCGATCGCTTTTCCTAAAGACAGCAAGTTAACCGAAGAGTTCAACAAAGTGCTGAAGGAAAAGATGGAAAATGGTGAAGTAGATAAACTTGTCGTCAAATGGTTCGGCGGCGAAAAGTAAAATAAACTGGCAAGCGTTCAGAAGGTGTGGCCTTTTGGACGCTTTCCGTCTTTATTCGAGCTGGAGAGAGGATTTGATTTTCATGAATTTGGACTTTTCACAAGTCATGCCCTCCTTGCCATATATCCTGAAAGGGGTAATGGTTACACTTGAAATTGTAATTGTGGCAGGATTGCTTGGATTTGCACTTGGCATTATTTTGGCATTATTTAAGATCAGTTCCATTAAGGCACTCGGCTGGTTTGCCGACGTATATACATCCATTTTCAGGGGAACGCCGCTCGTTCTTCAGGTAATGTTGATCTATTACGGCTCACCGCAATTAATCGGGTATCAGATTGAACCGTACACGGCAGCGGTTTTATCGTTTGGCTTGAACTCGGCTGCATATATTTCAGAAATCATCAGGGCCGGCATTCTGGCTGTAGACAAGGGACAGCAGGAGGCAGCGATGGCTCTTGGGGTTCCTTATAAACGGATGATGTGGGATATCATCCTCCCGCAGGCGCTGAAAAACATTCTGCCTGCTTTAATGAACGAATTTATCACTCTTACTAAAGAATCGGCGATTGTAACCGTAATCGCAGTGGATGATATCATGCGCAGGGCATATATCGTCGGCGGTGAAAAGTACCGCTTTTTTGAACCGTTGATTTTGGCCGGTTTGATCTACTACGTGATGGTGATCACCTTGACATTTACCGGAAAGGCACTGGAAAGGAGGATGAGGCGCAGTGATTGAAGTTAAAGACCTCCATAAATATTTTGGGAAGCTGGAAGTGTTAAAAGGCCTGTCCACATCCATAAAAGATGGAGAGGTTGTCGCGATTATCGGCCCTTCAGGTTCCGGGAAATCAACTTTCTTGCGTTGCATGAATCTGCTGGAGTCTCCGACAAGCGGCCATATATTGATAGACGGCCAGGATATTACGGCTAAAAACACAAACATTATGAAAATCCGGGAAAATGTTGGGATGGTGTTCCAGCACTTCCATTTATTCCCCCACATGACGGCATTGCAAAATGTCACATATGCACCAATCAAGGTGAAGGGCCTTTCCAAACAGGAAGCGGAAAAAGCAGGCCTTGAGCTGCTGGACAGGGTAGGGCTGTCAGACAAAGCGGGCGAGTATCCAAACAGGCTTTCAGGCGGGCAGAAGCAGCGGGTCGCGATTGCCCGGGCGCTGGCAATGAAACCAGATGTAATGCTTTTTGACGAGCCTACATCTGCCCTTGATCCTGAAATGGTGAAAGAGGTTCTGGAAGTAATGAAGTCACTCGCCCATACTGGGATGACGATGGCAATCGTGACCCATGAAATGGGGTTTGCGAGGGAAGTAGCCGACAGGGTTCTGTTCCTGGATGGCGGCATGCTTGTGGAAGATGCCCCTCCGGAAGAATTCTTCTCGAATCCAAAAAGCATGCGCGCCCAGGAGTTCCTGCAAAAAATGCTTTAATCACCATGAAAGGATTTTGGCCGGGGACAACTTTTGGTAGAATGGAAAGATGATCGATCATGATCATCTTTTTTAATTCAGTTGATCGGGTGAATAGACATGAAATTCAGAATTGGTTACAGGACATTAAAAACCGCTCTCGGAACAGCGTTGTCCATCATGCTTGCCCAGTATATCGGACTTGACAATTTTGCATCTGCCGGAATCCTGACGATTCTTTGCGTCCAGGTGACAAAGAAAAGGTCGCTTAGGGCATCTTGGGACCGTTTGTTCGCATGTTTGATCGCGATGGTGTTTTCTGCCGCTTTCTTCGAGGGGCTTGCTTATCATCCGGCCGTAATTGGAGCGTTGCTGCTGTTTTTTATCCCCACGGTCGTGATTGCCGGAGCGAGAGATGGAATTGTGACAAGCAGCGTCATCATTATGCACATCTATTCTGCAGGGAAAGTTTCTGGTGGACTGCTGTTGAACGAGCTGGGCCTTATTGTGATTGGGATCGGGGTCGCCCTCATCATCAATATGTACATGCCAAGTGTTGATAACAAACTTGAAGAGTATCAGCTAAAAATTGAAGATAATTTTAGAAGGATCTTCGTTGAGATTGCCAAGTATTTAAGATGCAATGAAAGCACGTGGGACGGCAAAGAGATCACCGATACGGCCCGCCTGATCGAAGAGGCGAAAACCTTGGCATTCCAGGATGTTGAAAACCACTTCCTCAGGGACGAAAATCTGTATTATCATTATTTTAAGATGAGGGAAAAGCAGTTTGAGATCATTGAAAGAGTCCTTCCGACGATAACCGCGATTCCGCTGACGGTAGAGCAGGGAACAATGGTTGCCGACTTTGTTGAGGAACTTTCTGAAAGAATTCATCCGGGTAATACCGCCATTTTTTTCCTGGAAAAGCTGATGAGGATGAAGGTCGAGTTTCAAAACATGGAGCTGCCCAAAACACGTGAAGAATTTGAGGCCCGGGCGGCTTTGCTACATTTTACCCAGGAAATGGAACAGTATTTATTGATAAAAAGTTCATTCAAGGGGATAACAAAGGGCAGAAAAATGAATCGAAAAAAAGCGGCATGCTAAACTTGCGGCCGTCGGATGACGGAATGGGATTTGAAACCCAGGAAAAGGATAGGCTCAATAAACCAGAAAAGGACTGTTCGGATGAACAGTCCTTTTAATTTTATAAAAACGTAGAAATTCCCATGAGGAGAGTTGAAGCCAGCATGACAAAAAGCATCAAATAAACAATAATTTTTCGGGTCCTGCGTTTTCGCATATTAATCTCCCCCCTTTCCCCGGCTGTCGGCCTGCTCATACCTCTTATTCTACATTGGAACATGAGATTGAACAACTCTATTAAATAAGAAGGAATTGTGACATTGGTAGAGAATATTTTAATGATTAATTATATTCGAAAAATAAGGTCGGAGGGGTTAAGATGATAAAGAAGGTTGACCATATCGGAATCGCTGTCAATTCCATTGAAGAGGCCATTCCTTTTTACACGGAAGTGCTGAGTTTGCCTCTGCTGGGGATTGAAGAGGTTGAAAGCGAAAAAGTGAGGGTAGCTTTTTTGAAGGCAGGTGAATCAAAAATTGAGCTGCTTGAGCCGACCTCAGAAGACAGCCCGATTGCGCGGTACATAAAGAAACGGGGTGAAGGCATCCACCATGTTGCCCTCGGCGTTGAATCGATAGGGGAACGTATTGCCGAAATGAAAGCAAAGGGTATTCAAATGATCAACGAGCGGCCCAAAACCGGGGCGGGAGGTGCACTGGTTGCATTTATGCATCCAAAATCCTCAGGGGGCGTACTTTGCGAATTGTGTGAACAAAAGGGGAAGGAGGGCTAATATGCCGGACATTTATGTGAAAATAGATGAGCTTTATGACCGCAAGCGGGAAATCGAGCTTGGGGGCGGTGATGAAAGAATTGCGAAACAGCACGAAAAAGGGAAATTGACCGCCAGGGAACGAATAGAATTGCTTGTCGACCCGGGGACATTCGTGGAACTGAATCCATTTATTGCACATCGGTCCACGGATTTTGGCCTGGATAAACAAAAAGGGCCGGGGGACGGGGTAGTGACCGGATATGGCAAAGTAAACGGAAGGCCTGTTTATTTGTTCTCCCAGGATTTTACGGTGTTTGGCGGGGCTCTTGGTGAAATGCATGCGAAAAAAATTGCCCACGTCATGGATCTGGCCGCAAAAAACGGGGCACCTTTTGTCGGCCTGAATGACTCAGGAGGGGCCCGGATCCAGGAAGGGGTTGTCTCCCTTGACGGGTATGGCCATATTTTCTACCGGAACGCGATTTATTCAGGAGTGATTCCGCAAATATCGGTGATCATGGGTCCCTGCGCCGGCGGAGCAGTTTATTCGCCTGCAATTACAGATTTCGTCTTCATGGTGGAGAAAACAAGCCAAATGTTTATTACAGGCCCAAAAGTAATTGAAACAGTAACGGGTGAAAAAATTTCATCAGAAGACCTGGGCGGGGCCCGTGTCCACAATTCAATAAGCGGAAATGCCCATTTCCTTGGCGAAACCGAGGAAGAGACTCTGGAGGCTGTAAGATTGCTGCTGAGCTATTTGCCGCAAAACTCCAGTCAAAAACCGCCATATCACGACATCGAAGAAGGATCCGATTACAGACGGGACCTTGCAGATGTCGTGCCGTTTGACGCAGTCAGGCCATATGATGTCCGAAAAGTTGTCGAGCAGGTCGTAGACAGCGGATCCTTTTTGGAAATCCAGCGTGATTTTGCAAAAAATATCGTCATCGGGCTTGCGAGAATTAAAGGGGAGGTTGTCGGCCTCGTCTGCAACCAGCCCAAATTTATGGCTGGCGGCCTTGATATAAATTCATCTGATAAGGCTGCGAGGTTCATACGCTTTTGTGATTGCTTTAATATTCCAATCATCACGTTTGAGGATGTGACCGGTTTCTTTCCTGGGATTAAACAGGAGCATGGCGGCATCATCCGCCATGGGGCAAAAATCCTCTATGCCTATTCAGAAGCGACCGTCCCCAAATTGACTGTGATTTTAAGGAAAGCTTATGGAGGCGCTTACGTTGCGCTGAACAGCAAATCCATAGGTGCCGATCTTGTGTTTGCCTGGCCAAATGCAGAAATAGCCGTCATGGGTCCAGAAGGAGCGGCCAATATTATTTTCGCCCGGGAGATTCAGCAAAGCGAAAATCCTGAAGCAACGAGGCAGCAAAAAATTTCGGAATACCGGAATAAATTTGCAAACCCATATGTAGCGGCGAGCCAGGGAATGGTCGATGACGTCATTGACCCGAGGGAAACCCGCATTAAACTTGTCCAGGGGCTGGAAATGCTCAGGAATAAACAGGAAACCCGCCCGGGAAAAAAACACGGCAATATCCCTCTTTAAGTTAAAATGTTTAATGTCTGTAATAAATAAAGGTATGCTAAAATAGGACATACATATTTTTGGAGGGAAAGCCTGATGATTAATAATGAACGTTTGTTAAATGAGTTTTTAGAGCTTGTTCAGATTGATTCGGAAACAAAATTTGAAACAGAGATCGCCAAGGTTTTAAAGCAGAAATTCAGTCATCTTGGGTTAGATGTTTTTGAAGATAACACTAGCGGGAAAACCGGGCATGGTGCCGGGAACCTGGTCTGCACTCTTCCAGGAACAAAAGAAGGTGTCGATACCATCTACTTCACTTCCCATATGGATACGGTCGTTCCTGCACGCGGGGTTAAACCCTCAATCAAAGACGGCTATGTTGTCACGGACGGCACGACCATTCTCGGCGCGGACGACAAGGCTGGCCTGGCCGTCATGCTTGAAACAATCCGTGTTTTAAAAGAACAGGGCATTCCGCATGGGGTAATCCAGTTTATTATAACTGTAGGCGAGGAGTCGGGCCTTGTCGGCGCGAAAGTACTCGATCGCGAGCTGGTGAAGGCTAAGTATGGATACGCGCTTGACAGTGACGGTAAAGTAGGGAATGTTGTCGTAGCGGCACCAACCCAGGCAAAGGTTTCAGCAGTCATCCACGGAAAAACAGCACATGCGGGCGTGGCGCCTGAAAAAGGTGTATCCGCGATTACAGTTGCTGCCAAAGCAATTGCAAAAATGCCCCTTGGCCGCATAGATGAAGAAACAACTGCCAATATCGGGAGCTTCCGCGGCGGCACGCAGACCAATATTGTTTGTGATCATGTAGAAATCCTTGCGGAAGCGCGCTCGCTCGTACCGGAAAAAATGGAAGCGCAGGTCGAAAAAATGAAAACTGCGTTTGAAACCGTGGCCGAGGAGATGGGGGGCAGAGCGGAGGTAGATGTCCAGGTCATGTACCCTGGCTTCAAGTTCGGTGAAGGGGACCACGTAGTAAAGGTTGCCAGAAGAGCAGCAGCAAAAATCGGCCGCAGCTGTGAGCTGCAAAAAAGCGGCGGAGGCAGTGACGCCAATGTAATCGCCGGTTTTGGAATACCTACCGTCAACCTCGCTGTCGGATATGAAGAAATTCATACAACAAATGAGAGAATGCCCATCGAAGAATTGGAAAAACTGGCGGAAATGGTACTTGCGATTATCGATGATGTGACAAATCAATAACAATGTAAGGAAGCCGGACGGCTCCCTATTATTAATTTGTCTATTTTGAATTCCATTAAATGGTATAGTAGTTTTAGGTTTATTTGCATAAGACAAAAGGGGGAACCAGCATGGCCGACAGAAACAAAGTTGTTGTCTTTCAAGCAGGCAACGAAGAATATGCATTTCCGATTTTGCATGTCATCTCAATCGAAAAAATAGAGCAGGTCACACCAATTCCGCACATGCCGGCGTCTGTAAAGGGAATCATCCAGGTAAGGGGAGAATTGGTCCCTGTGATAGATTTGGAACATGTTTTATATAACCAGGGGATCGTGAACGGAGATAAAACGAGGATGATTGTTTTAAAGACAGACGAATTGTCCTACGGAGTACTTGTGAGCGATGCGCGGGAAATCCTGGATATACCATCGGAAAGCATGAAGCAGCTTGGCCTTATCGCCTACCAAAAAACTGCGTACATAACAGGAGTAGCAAGCTTTGATGGCCGAATGATCATGGTAATAGATCCTGAAAAACTCATCCAGTCAGTCGAAGGTATCAAGGAAATCCAAGATTACATGAGGTCACAGCATCAAAGCCAATGAACAGCTGAACAATCAGCTGTTTTTTTTCTCATTAAAATAAAAATAGGTCTGGAATATCTTTTGCGTTAACGAGGTTAAAAATCGATGACACACAAAATTCACTAATTTCACTGTTTGTTCATTTCTGAACAAAGTTATTTTTTGTACTATAAAGATATAACACTATATTTTTAGAAAGGGATGCCCTTATGTCAAAATTGCTTTATATAACGGCAAATCCGAAGAAAGAAGTGCATCTGTCAAAAGGCGCGCAGATTGGTGAGGTCTTCCTGCAAGCATTCAAGGAGGAGAAGCCGGATATAGAAATTGACCGCATGCATTTATATGATATGGAAATTCCCCAAATCGACATGAATTTGTTATATGCAAGGGCCCGATTATCTTTTATGGGCTATACGTTTGAACAGCTGTCCGAGACAGAGCAGGAAAAAATCATGAAAATGCACCAGCTTGCCGACAGGTTCATCGATGCGCAGTACTATGTGTTTGTAACCCCGCTCTGGAACCTGGGCTCCCCATCCGTATTGAAGGCTTTCATGGACAATTTATTTATCGCCGAAAAGACATTTTCCAATACCGCCCATGGACCAGTAGGACTTCTCACAGACAGGAAAGCAATCCATATCCAGACCAGGGGCGGCATATATTCAACCGGCCCGATGGTTGACTTTGAATTCGGGGACCGTTTTTTGCGTAAATCGCTGGGATTCCTCGGAATGGATGTGATGCATTCAATCATCGCTGAAGGAATGGACCATTTCCCAAAACAAGCACCAGTAATCATGGAAAAAGCGAAACAGCGTGCATCCGAAGCCGCCAGGGAAATGGCAGCAGGCAAGATCCGCTGCTCTATAATCAAAAAATAAGCTAGTAGCCACCTGGCTTATTTTTTTCGCTAATCTTTGGTAAAATTGAAACAGAACATTCATTTGGGAAGTGGCGCAGGTGAAAGAAATGTACCCTAAAAACGGCAGAGTGATTCTTCATGTGGACATGAATAGTTTTTATGCCTCTGTCGAGATGGCATATGACCCTACCTTAAAAGGAAAACCTCTTGCGATTGCCGGGAACCCCGAGGAGCGCCGGGGCATCATTGTCACTTGCAGCTATGAAGCGAGACAATTCGGAGTAAAAACGACTATGCCGCTCTGGGAAGCGAAAAAGCTCTGTCCCGCGCTGATTATCATGAGGCCCAACTTTGACCGTTACAGGACGGCATCCATAGCCATATTCGATATTCTGCGGCAATATTCAGAGCTCGTTGAACCGGTATCCATTGATGAAGGGTATGTAGACATTACTGAAAGCTTCGAATACGGAACACCGCTCCATATAGCCGGAACGATACAGCAGAGGATTCTTGGTCAGCTCGACCTTCCATGCAGCATCGGAGTCGCACCAAATAAATTTCTGGCGAAAATGGCGTCTGACATGAAAAAACCAATGGGCATTACGGTATTGAGGAAACGTGATTTACCAACGGTTTTATGGCCGCTTGAAGTGGGTGAAATGCACGGCGTTGGCAAGAAGACTGCCGAAAAGCTAAAAACGGTGCATATCAATTCGATTGGTGACTTGGCACGCGCCAGCGAGGCACAGCTTAGGGCATTGCTCGGCATTAACGGTCCAAGGCTGAAGGAAAGGGCAAATGGAAACGACAGGCGCGCAGTTGATCCGGAATCCGTTTACGATTTTAAAAGCATCGGGAATTCGACGACATTGCCAAGGGATATAGCTAACCAGCAGGAACTTTGCACAGTTCTGAAAAAATTGGCGGAACAGGTAGCGTCCAGGATGAAACGCAAACAGGTGGTTGCTTCAAATATCGGGATAACGATCCGCTTTAAGGACCGAAAGACGATCACCAGGAGCAAAAAGCTGTTAAACCCTGTGAAAGGCAGTGATGAAATTTATGACTCGGCCCGGCAGCTGTTTCTCAAGCATTGGAATGGAGATCCAGTCCGCCTCCTCGGGGTGACGGCCACGGATTTGGCTGATGCGGGTACGCAGGTAAAACAGCTTGATTTGTTTTCCTATGAGAAGGATGCAAAAAAAGAACCGCTGTTTGATGCTTTGAATCAGTTGCGGGAAAAATTCGGGGCCAATATCATTGAAACTGCCGAAAAACGCATGAGTAAACCACCGGCGGAACAATCAGGCAGCACAGATACGAGTTTTAATAAGGATTTTCTTCAAAGTCCACATAAAAATGATTAAATTGCGGTTTTTTCGGTGGCAGTTATGTAAAAATAAAGGTGACCAGGATTAGATTAGTTGCAAACTGCCATGAAATCTTGCTAAATTAGAGTGTATTGTTTTATTTACTGGTTGGAAGGGATGTTGACACGATGAGTAAACAGCAGATCGGTGTGATTGGCCTGGCCGTAATGGGAAAAAACCTGGCCTGGAATATAGAAAGCAGAGGTTATTCTGTTTCTGTTTATAACCGTTCTAGAGAAAAAACTGATGAAATGCTTCAAGAGTCCGAAGGGAAAAACATTTTCGGCACTTATTCAGTGGAGGATTTTGTCAATTCACTCGAAAAGCCACGCAAAATCATGCTCATGGTTAAAGCGGGCGGACCGACCGATGCGACCATTGAGCAGTTAAAGCCTCACCTTGAAAAAGGGGATATTCTGATCGATGGCGGAAATACTTTTTTTGCCGATACCCAACGCAGAAACAAGGAACTTAGTGAGCTTGGCCTCCATTTTATCGGAACCGGCGTATCCGGCGGCGAGGAAGGTGCATTGAAAGGGCCATCCATCATGCCTGGCGGACAGAAGGAAGCGTATGAGCTTGTCGCTCCGATTTTTAAGGATATTGCTGCCAAAGTGAACGGCGAGCCTTGCACGACCTACATTGGGCCGGACGGAGCGGGGCATTACGTGAAAATGGTACATAACGGTATTGAATATGGTGATATGCAGCTGATCAGTGAATCGTATTTCTTGTTGAAGAACATTCTTGGATTGACTGCACAAGAGCTTCATCAAGTGTTTGCCGAATGGAACAAAGGCGAGCTTGACAGCTACCTAATCGAGATTACCGCTGACATTTTCAAAAAAATTGATGACGAAACCGGAAAACCGCTGGTCGATGTCATTCTTGACACTGCCGGACAAAAGGGGACCGGCAAATGGACGAGCCAGAGTGCCCTCGACCTTGGGGTTCCGCTGCCAATCATAACAGAGTCAGTTTTTGCCCGCTTTATTTCTGCGATGAAGGAAGAGCGCGTGGAAGCGAGCAAGGTGCTGAGCGGCCCTGAAGGCAGAGCGTTCACAGGAGACCGCGAATCGTTCATCGAGTCAGTCAGAAAAGCGTTATACATGAGCAAAATCTGTTCCTATGCCCAAGGTTTTGCGCAAATGAGGGCTGCTTCTGAAGAATACGGCTGGGATCTCAGCTACGGTGATATCGCGATGATTTTCCGGGGCGGCTGCATTATTCGTGCCCAGTTCCTGCAAAAGATCAAAGATGCCTATGACCGGGAACCAGGACTGAAGAACCTGCTGCTTGACCCTTATTTCAAAGAAATTGCTGAAAGCTATCAGGGCGCATTGAGGGAAATCATTTCAGTTGCTGTCCAGAACGGAATCCCTGTACCATGCCTGTCATCTGCTTTGGCTTACTATGACAGCTACCGGACAGCGACACTGCCTGCAAACCTGCTTCAGGCCCAGCGTGATTATTTCGGCGCCCATACCTACCAGCGCATTGATAAAGAGGGCATTTTCCATACAGAGTGGATGGAATAGCCACAATCATAAAGAAGCCCGCCAGTTCAATTTAACTGGCGGGTTTTTTAGGTTATTCCTTAATGAATTCCTTCAATGAGCAGCACGCGGGCCGGTGACGCATCCGTTCCCTGGAGCTTCAGGGGTGCTGCGACCATGAAGTATTCTCCAGGTTGAACATCCTTCAGCTGCAGGCCTTCCATGATGATGATGTCCTGCCCCATCAAGGCCCGATGGGTAGGATGGCCTTCCTGCGCACGTTCAATCCCGAGCGCGTCAATCCCGACGCCACTGATTCCGATATCTGCCAGGTACCGGGCAGCATCTTCGGCAACATAAATGAATTCAAAATTAAAGCCTTCATCAAAGGAATTTTTTGTCTTGAACAACACAAAATCGTCCTTTTCAATCGCAAGGCCTTCAAGATCTCTTTTGGCAATCTTTCCGGTTGCTTCAGTCAGGTCAAAAACCTTGCAATTCCTGACAAGCCTCTCAAGTGGAATGGTTTCAAATGTTTTTCCTTCGTTGATCATATGCAGCGGGGCGTCGATATGCGTGCCAGTATGGACATCAAGGCTGAGCCTTGACTCTGTCACATGCCTGTTTGTCACTGTTTTCAACGAGGGCTGTTTTTCAGCCTTATTTTTATATACCGGCATCCCCTCAAAAATTGGAGCAGTAATATCAATGATTCTCATGTGTCAGCCTCTCCTCTTTAATCACATATTTCTACATCTAAATCAGTAACCGGCCACCAGAAAAAGCCATCCTTTCCAAGGAGCTTGTCAGCTGCCTCAGGCCCGACCGTCCCAGACTCATAATTTGGGAAACTCGTTTCCTTGTCGTTTTCCCATGCGGCGGAAATTTTGTCGACGAAGGCCCATGACAGGGCAACTTCATCCCAGTGCGTAAAATTGGTCGCGTCCCCGCGCAGGCAGTCATATAAAAGCTTTTCATAAGCCTCCGGAGTATTGATCCCGTCTGTCCCTTTATGGGCAAAATTGAGTTTTACAGGAGTTGCTTCGGTATTTTGCCCTGCTTTTTTCGCGTTCAAATGAAGCGTAATGCCTTCCTCCGGCTGGATGTGGATGACCAGGAGGTTAGGGTTGACCGTTTTTTCCGGCTTATAATAAAGATTCATTGGAATGTCTTTAAATTGGATGACAATCTTGGTGGACTTTGTCCTCATCCTTTTCCCGGTGCGGATGTAAAACGGCACACCAGCCCAGCGGAAATTATCAATCATCAGCTTGCCGGCCACATAAGTCTCGGTATTGGAATCCGGGTCGACCATTTCTTCCTCGCGGTAAGCCGGCACGTCAACTTCACCGATTTTTCCACGTCCGTATTGGCCGCGTACGAAATACTCATTCACTTCGCTGCCGCTTAATGGCCTCAGGGACCGGAACACCCTGATTTTCTCGGATCGGATTTCATCTGTAGTCAGCCTGATGGGCGGTTCCATCGCGAGCAATGACACCATTTGCAGCATATGGTTCTGGACCATGTCTCTTAGCGCCCCGCTTTTTTCATAATAACGGCCCCGTTCTTCGACACCGAGTATCTCACTGGACGTCACCTGGATGTTTGAAATAAACCGGTTATTCCAGAGCGGCTCAAAAATGGCGTTCGCAAACCGGATGACTTCAATATTCTGTACCATTTCTTTACCGAGATAATGGTCAATCCGGTAAATCTCACTCTCGGCGAAAGCGGTCCTTATCTGGTTGTTGAGTTTCTGTGCAGAAGGCAGGTCATGTCCGAAAGGCTTTTCGATCACAAGCCTCTTAAAACCAGGCACATCGGTTAATCCGTCTTTTTTCAAGTGTTCTGCTATTGTACCGAAAAATTCAGGGGCCATCGCCAGGTAGAAAACCCTGTTTCCATCGAGGCTGTAATGCTGGTCAAGGTCTTCGGCAAGCTTTTTCAGGATCGAATAAGAAGCTGAATTTGTCACATCATGTGAATGGTAGAAGAACCGTGAGGCAAAATCCTCAATGCTTTCATCCTGTACACTTAAGTTTTGAACGGATTTCTTGACATTTTGCTGGAACTCCTCATTCGTCAGCTCCCGTCTTGCCACGCCTATTACCGCAAAATCCTCTAGCTTTCTTTTTTGGTACAAATTGAACAGGGAAGGAAATAATTTTCGCTTTGCCAAATCCCCGGTAGCCCCGAAAATCATGATCAAAGCGGTTGGCTTGTCGTTCTGTATCACTGTGAAGTACCTCTCTTTAGCGATTTAATGTTATGTATCATTCAAGTATAAAATTTTATCGGTTTCAGCAGGAATAAGCAAATGATTAGCCGCATTTTATTGTTCTTCCTTTAATCCGGTTCTATCCACCATTTACGATTAAGCGGCTAATTGAACTGGCGATCACGGAAATTCTGATTTTCTAATATTAACGCAGCATGACGAGCCATGATGAATATGTTATTCTTTATGAAAGAATCGACTGATTCGGTGTCATTCAGCTGCCGGTTTGTCATTATAGGAAAAGTGGTCCGCATTCACTGTTTTAATGAAAGGAGTTCTGTCATGGAGGTGTTTTTTCTCGGGACTGGTTCAGGTGTCCCTGCGAAGCTGAGAAATGTCACTTCGATTGCCCTTAAGCTATTGGAGGAACGGGGGGCCGTCTGGCTTTTCGACTGTGGGGAAGCGACACAGCACCAGATTTTACATACAAGCATCAAACCACGGAGAATCGAAAAAATTTTTATAACCCATCTGCACGGTGACCATATTTACGGGCTGCCAGGCCTGCTATCAAGCCGCTCATTCCAGGGAGGGGAGTCGAAGGTAACGATTTACGGCCCGCCCGGGATCAGGGACTATATTACTGTCAGCCTCTCAATCAGCAAATCTTATTTAAAGTATCCGATTGAGATTGTGGAGATTGGGGAAGGGGTTGTGTATGAAGACGGGCAGTTTTACGTCGAGGCACGGCTGTTGGAGCATGGGATCCCGTCTTTCGGATACCGTATTATGGAAAAGGACCGGCCCGGGACTCTTCTCGCAGATGAACTTGAAAAAGCAGGTGTCAAACCTGGCCCAATCTATAAAAAAATTAAAAATGGTGAACCTGTTTTTCTTGATGACGGGACGCAGCTTAATCCAACTGATTTCCTCGGCCCTCCCCAAAAAGGAAGAATAGTTGCCATTCTGGGAGATACAAGGTATTGCGATAGTGCTGTGGCACTGGCTAAGGAAGCCGATCTGCTTATCCATGAAGCAACCTTATCCGGGAGCGAAGAAAAACTTGCGCAGGAGTACTTCCATTCTACAACGATCCAGGCTGCCAGCACTGCCTTAAAAGCAGGCGCAAAGAAATTGTGCCTTACCCACATCAGCTCCCGCTATGACCGCAATTCCTGGGAGCAACTTGAAAAAGAAGCACAGACGGTCTTTTCAAATACGGTGGTGGCTGAAGACTTCATGGAGGTTCCGATCCCTTTAAGATCGAATCGATAAATAAAAATGTAAACGTGCCCGGTTCATCCTGGGGACCCGGCCGCTGCCGGATAAGGAGGAGATGAAAGTGAAAACAATCTATTTGGTGCGCCATGCCAAAGCAGAAGGCCAGCCCCCTGAAGCCCGGTTGACGGAGGCAGGAAGGAAACAGGCGATCGCACTTATGGATTTTTTTAAACATAAACACGTAGACAAGATCTACTCTAGCCCGTTTAAAAGAGCCGTCGATACGATCAAACCACTTGCTGATGCAAATAAACTCGAAATAGTGGAAGACGCCAGGCTTGGTGAACGAGTACTAAGCTCTGTTAATTACGATGACTGGCAGGATAAATTGAGGCAAAGCTTTGAGGATTTTCAACTTGTGTTCGAGGGCGGGGAATCCCATACAGCCGGAATGGAACGAGCGAAGTCGATATTGGAGCAAGTTTTATCGTCGGCAGATGACCATATTATTCTCGTCAGCCACGGAAACCTCACAACGCTGCTATTAAGATATTTTAATGAAGGCTTTGGCTATGAGTCCCTGATGGAGATGACCAATCCCGACGTTTTTGAGATCGTTGTTTCAGATGAGGAAACAATGCTGCGGCGCATTTGGGATGACCGGATATGATGGAAAAACTGAAGGAGAAGCGTCCTTCAGTTTTTTTTGCCAAAATGTATCTACAATTTTGATGCCATTACTTTTACACAAATAGCAAAATTGTATAGAATCCAGGAAGAGGGAAACATTTTGGGAGAATAATTTAGATGGTTTTTGACAAAAATATGAACAAAACAAAAGGATTAACATAAATATTCAATCATTCTGAAAATTTACAGCTTCACAAAAATATATTATTCTAGTAAAATGTCTCTATTATCTCAATACAGCCAGCAATATTAGGAATTGGCAGCAGGAGGCTAAAATGGATTTATTGCGTAAAAAAACAGTTGGTGTTAAATATTCGAATAATTCACTCAATAGAGTGCTTGGTGCATTAGATTTAACTATGCTTGGTGTCGGGGCAATCATTGGTACTGGAATTTTCGTCCTGACCGGAATAGCGGCGGAAAAATATGCAGGCCCTGCCCTGATCCTGTCGTTTATTATAGCAGGCTTGGCCTGTGCTTTCGCGGCTTTATGTTATTCTGAGTTCGCATCGATGATTCCTGAATCGGGAAGTGCCTATACGTATAGCTATGTTGCCTTCGGTGAAATCTTTGCCTGGATTTTGGGCTGGGATTTGGTGCTTGAATATGGGCTGGCCTCATCAGCTGTTGCGAGCGGCTGGTCTGGTTATTTCCAGGGCCTGTTAGCCGGCTTTGGCATCCACCTTCCAACAGCCCTGACAGGTGCGTTTAACCCAGACAAGGGCACGCTGATCGATTTGCCTGCGGTCCTTATCATTTTAATTGTGACTTTCCTGCTTTCAAGGGGAGTAAAAGAATCTGCCAAGTTCAACTCAGTCATGGTTGTTGTAAAGGTCGCCGTCGTTCTTCTTTTCATTGTCGTTGGCGTTTGGTATGTTGAGCCTGCCAACTGGACACCTTTTATGCCATACGGTTTTAATGGGGTGGCAGCCGGCGCCGCTGTAGTCGTTTTCGCTTATTTTGGCTTCGATGCCGTTTCTACCGCCGCTGAGGAAGTTCAAAACCCGCAGCGCAATCTGCCAATTGGCATGATCTCTGCTTTGGCTATCTGTACCGTGCTATACATTATCGTCTCTCTTGTTCTTACTGGTATCGTACCATTCAATCTTTTAAATGTAAAAGACCCTGTGGCGTTTGCGCTGGAGTATATTCATCAGGATTGGACTGCCGGGTTTATTTCAGTGGGAGCAATTGTTGGAATGACGACCGTGCTGATGATGATGATGTTCGGGCAGAGCCGCCTGTTCTACGCGATCAGCAGGGATGGGCTTCTGCCGAAAGGCTTGTCTGCCGTCCATAAGAGAACTCAAGTCCCCATTGTCAGTACATGGATTACCGGGATCCTGGTCTCATTATTTGCTGGTTTAGTGCCGCTTGATAAGCTGGCCGAACTGACAAGCATCGGTACCCTGTTTGCTTTCGCGTCTGTTTCAGTTGGTGTGGTCGTGTTGCGAAAAACAAGGCCTGACCTAAAACGCGGTTTTAAAACACCATTTGTACCGGTCATACCTGCCCTTGCTGTCATTTTCTGCGTGTATTTGATGTTACAGCTTTCGTCGTTCACATGGAAGGGATTCTTTGTGTGGCTGCTGATCGGGCTTATCATTTACTTTATGTATGGATATAAGCACAGCAGGTTGAATGAAACCAAACCGGATAGCAGGCGGAATAGTTCTACTGCTTAACAAGAGGATATTGGCGACCGAAAACGTCCAGAATGAGTGAAAAGGGGTGCCAATATAAATCGGGTTTTAATGAGAGCATAAAAAACTCCTCTACGCCGGAATCCTGGCAGGAGGAGTTTTTTTTGATCCATTAGCCTTTTATTAGAAAACTGTTTCCATCTTCATCTTTGAATGTCGCAAATGTTCCCCATTGCATCGCCTTTAATTCATCCTCGAACTCGACGCCATTTTGTTTCATTTTTTCATAAACAGCTTCAATGTTTTCACATTCAAAAACAATGGAAGGCTGTAATTCCTCCCAGTTTTTCATCATGCTTCTGGGATAGATGACGAGGGCAGTTTCGGCTCCTTCAGGCGCAACCTCCAGCCAGTAAGCATTCGGCCCCATCTGCCGCTCGGCCTTTACTATAAAACCGACTTTCTCCGTCCAGAACGTCTTGGCTTTTTGCTGGTCTTCTACATATACTCCCACGGTGGCGATTCTTTTGATCATGGAAATTCCTCCTTTTGTTTGTTTTACGCAAAATCAACCGGCAAACAACAATGCCGGTTGATTTATAAGTTAGTATTTGTCAAGAAAAGCTTACTCAAACTGCCAGCCGCGCTTGTATTGCTTAGGCTGCTCAATATTGACGCCGAGTTCTCTGGCAGCCGTCCTCGGCCAGTATGGATCCCGCAGCAGTTCCCTTGCCAGAAAAATAAGGTCTGCCCGCTCGTTTTGTAGTATTTCCTCTGCGTGGAGGGCGGAGGTAATCAGACCGACTGCGCCGGTTGGTATGCCTGCACCATGCTTGATTTTTTCAGAGTATCCCACCTGGTATCCAGGGTAGACATGGATTCGTGCCGGTACTACAGCACCCGAGCTTACGTCGATCAGATCCACGCCCTGCTCTTTTATCCACGAGGCAATTTTTACGTAATCATCAATTTTTAAGCCATTTTCATCATAATCATTCGCAGAAACCCTGACCATTAATGGGCCGTCCCAAACCGTTTTTACTGCGTCGATTACTTCGCGCAATATTCTGTAGCGGTTTTCGGCACTGCCTCCGTATTCGTCCTCACGTTTATTCGAAAGCGGCGATAAAAATTGGTTGATCAGATAACCGTGGGCAGCATGAATTTCAATCACGTCAAAACCTGCCTCCCTGGCCCGGGCCGCCCCCTTTTTAAAAGCCTCAATCGTTTCACTGATATCCAGCTTCGTCATTTCTCTCGGTTGTTGATAATGTTCATTAAAAGCAATTGGTGAAGGCGCGATGATTTCTTCTTTGATATCTGCTTTGCGGCCGGCATGGCCGAGCTGGATGCCAATTTTGGCACCGTGCTCTTTCACAAGTCCTGTTATCTGCTTTAAACCCTCAATATGACCGTCATGCCAGATGCCGAGGTCCTGGGGGGAGATTCTTCCCTGTGCGGTGACAGCGGTTGATTCCACGATGATCAGCCCTACCTGCCCAACGGCCCTGCTCGTATAATGGGTCAAATGCCAGTTGTTGACGATGCCATCCTCGTTCTCGCATGAATACTGGCACATCGGCGACATGACAATCCTGTTTTTCAAGGTTACTCCCTTTAAATCATAGGGGGAGAAAAGTTTTGTTTCCATCGTGAGTACCTCCTGTAAGCTGATTATAATTTTAGTATAACAGTGCACTCACCAAATGGGAAAAATTCGCACTCGCATGAGAAGTTTCTTTCTGCAACACGCCGGGCCGCCGTTATTTTTGGATAGTCCAGGCTTACTCCTGGATAACGGAGGTTTACTCCCGGATAACGGAGGTTTACTCCCGGATAGCGGAGGTTGCTGCTGGATAGGGAAGGTTTATTCCCGGATAGACCAGGATGCAGCCCGGATAGCCGGAAACTAAGACAGCCTGCGAACTCTTACCGCATCGTTGCCCAGCATATTTCCAAGCTTTTTTGACTGGGCGCAAGCTTCCTTGATGCATGAGATGAAGGCCCGCTGGACTCCATGCTGTTCGAGCACCCTGATGCCTGCTTCCGTCGTTCCGCCGGGGCTTGTGACCTCCAGGCGCAGCTGTTCCGGCGGCTTCTCGGATTTAGCAACCATCTCGGCAGCCCCGAGAAGGGTCTGGACAATCAAATCTTTGGCGAGCTGCTGCTCCAGACCGATTTCCCTGGCGCTCTGTTCCATCGCTTCAACGAGATAATAGATGTATGCCGGCCCGCTTCCGGAAAGGCCGGTCACGGCGTCCAGTTGCTCTTCTTTTACATGGGCGGTGAATCCTACTGTATCAAAAAGCTGCCTGGCCTGATCCATTTGTGCTGCAGTTACGTTTTGATTCATCGCCAGAGCTGTTGCAGACTTGCTGATGGCGGCAGACGTATTTGGCATTGCCCTTACAACAGCCAGGGATTTGCCGGCTGTTTTTTCGATGGTTTCAATCGAGATGCCGGCCAATACGGAGACAATCAGAAGTCCAGGCGTTAAATAAGCCTTGATTTCAGCGATCGCGGCAGCAGCATCCTTCGGTTTCATCGCCAGGATGACGGTATCTGCATCTGCAAACATCTCGTCGTAATTGTATGTGGTGTTCACATTGTAAACAGCTCTTAACCGGTCGAGCTTCGTCAGGTCCTGCCTGTTTGTCACCCATATATTTTCACTGGATAGAAGCTTGTTTTCAATGATTCCGGATATTAACGCCTCGGCCATTGAGCCCGCTCCTATAAAAACAAGCTTTTTCACTTTCATCACCCTCCGTTATCAGGTTTTACATTTGTATTTGTTTCCGTGAAAAATAAAAAGACCCTCCGTCCGTAAAAAGGACGAAAGGCCTTGCTTCCGTGGTACCACCTTCATTCACCTTTTCCCATCATAAAAACCCGAAAAAAAGTGCAGCTCAAGTCCGTTAACGCAGGTTACGCGTCCAGGTTTGCCTGGCAGCTCATAAGGTAGGTTCAACGGAAAAGAGGACGGTGAAGCCTTTCAGCCCGTGAGCTTCACTCTCTATCGCCGTTTTCCGTTTACTGGCCTTACTCATCGCTAATTTGCAGCTATTAAATTTTAATTTTGATTATGCAAGAAGGATAGGCCCTTTGTCAAGAGGTGCCCCGATTAATTTTTTGTTTTTTCTGAAAATATTATGTGAAAATAATGACAATTGACTTAAATAAAGGTAAACTTATGTTTATCCATGATGATAAATATATATAAAAATCATTTTTTGAAGGAGCACGAAACATGACTGAATGGAACAACGGGATAGCTAAATTGACATTGCCCACGCCATTTCCAGTGGGGGACGTCAATACTTATTTGGTGAAAGGAGACCGGCTAAGCCTTGTGGACGTCGGACCTAAAACAGAGGAAGCCTGGGAAGCGTTAAAATCCCAATTGGCGGAATTGCATTTAAAACCGGAAGATATAGAACAGGTGATTTTAACCCATCACCACCCGGACCATGCCGGCCTCCTTGATTTTTTTCCTCCTTCGATGGAAGTGTACGGCCATCCCGTCAATGAACGGTGGATAAACCAGACAAGTGGTTTTATGGTGGAGCATGACGAGTTTTATGCACACTTGTTCCATCAGTTCGGTATACCAGAGGAATATTTGTTGCCAACAGCAAAACGGATGAAATATACTTTGCGTTTCTCCTGCAATCGCTCTTTGACAGGGGATCTGCTTGAAGATCAAACCCCGCCAGGCCTTGAAGGCTGGACGGTCCTGGAGACGCCGGGCCATGCCCGGAGCCATATTGCTCTTTTAAGGGAAAATGATGGAGTGCTGATCGGCGGTGACTTGCTGCTTGCCAGCATTTCGCCAAATCCGCTCATCGAGCCGCCGCTTGCAGGCGAAACCGGACGCCCGAAATCGCAGCTGCAATATAATGATTCTTTAAAAAAGCTGCTCGATTACCCAATCGGTATGGTGTATGCCGGCCATGGACAGGAAATCATAAACGTGGAGGAGCTGATAAACAAAAGACTCGTCCGTCAGCATGAACGGGCGATGCAGGTAAAACAATACCTCGAAGGGCAGACGCTGACCGTGTTTGAGATCTGCCGGCTTTTATTTCCGGCTGTTTACGAGAAGGAGCTGTCATTGACAATTTCTGAAACGGTGGCGCAGCTCGATTATTTAGAGTCCCTCGGGGAGATCATGATCAACAGTCATGGGCAGATTTGGCGCTATGCAGCAAAGTGAGGTGAGGATGTTGTCAACAGATCGGCTGAAAGGAAAAAACATTGTCATCACCGGTGCATCCGGGGGAATTGGCGCTGAAATCGCCCGCCTGTGCGCAACGCGCGGCGCGAATCTTGTTTTGCTTGCCCGCAGCATTGATAAATTGAAGTCAATGAAACAAGACCTTACGAAATACGGAGTGCGAGTAGATGTACACCGGCTGGATGTCGCTGATACTGATGCGGTTCAGGCTGTGTTTTCAAAAGTGCTCGCTGACATCGGCCATGTCGATGTATTGGTGAACAATGCCGGTTTCGGCGTCTTTCGCCATGCCCATGAAGCTCCGGTTGATGAAATTAAATCGATGTTTGATGTGAATGTCATCGGGCTGATGGCGTGTACCGGCATGGTGCTTCACGGGATGAGGTCACGCCGCATCGGCCATATTATTAACGTCGCATCACAGGCCGCAAAAATCGCCACGCCTAAATCGAGCGTGTATGCTGCCACAAAGCATGCCGTCCTTGGCTATTCCAACAGCCTCAGGATGGAATTGTCCGATTTGGATGTGTATGTGACGACCGTCAATCCGGGCCCGATCGCGACGGATTTTTTTAATATTGCTGATGAACAGGGAACATATGTCAAAAACATCAAAAGGTTCATGCTCCAGCCTGAATATGTCGCAAAACAGGTCGTGGACCGGATGCTGACACCGGTGCGGGAGATCAATCTGCCGCGCTGGATGAATGCGGGCAGCATTATTTATTCGCTGTTTCCTCGAACATTTGAACGGCTCGGAAAACGGGCGTTCAACCAAAAATAATCTGAAACTTCAAGCTCCGCGCTTCCGTCAAACAAGATGAGAGGTGATGAGCGAGTGAAGAACAGAGTGTTCGCCGTCTTTGCTGCGTCTTTGCTGTTTGCAGGCGGGTGCGGCAAAGCGGATCAAGGTTCAGGTACAGGTTCAGCGCCGCCAGCACAGCAAGCCCGGGGGCAAACAGGATTTATCTCCGCTGTGTCGGAAAAGCAAACCTTGATTAACGATGTTTATTACGGAATTGATAATAAAACAGAGCTTCTTACCGACGGGGGAAAGAAACTGTCTGCTGAAGAGCTGGCCGTCGGCATGAAGGCGGAGGCCTGGAATGACGGAACGGTCCTGGAGTCTTTTCCCGCGAAGGCCAAGGCGAAAAAAATAGTTGTGTTTACCGATAACGAAAGTGAAAGGCTGCGCGAGGGAATTGCCGAGATCGTCCGCCATATAGAAGCCGAGGCAGGCAAGAATGTCATCATCCATAGTGTCCAGCTGGCCGGTGATGGAAAAAGTGTCACTGTTGATGCAACCAGCATGATCACTGTTGACATAACTAGCATAACGCCACAACGCGCTAATTGGAATTACGATTTTACTACTAAACAAGTCTCGAAAAACTAGAACATCAAAAGGCTGTCCATGTGGACCGCCTTTTGATGTTCTTTTCAATTTGTCAAATACTCATAGACTGCATCATTGATGATATCGTGCAGGTCCGCTCCTGGTTCGTTCGCCTTCATTTCGGCTATTTTTCGGCATAATATTTTATAATCCTGTTCGTTCAGCGGCAGCTCATCTGACTCATGCCGGTACTGCCGGAAACATTTTTCGATCATTTTCCGTATCAATTTTTCGTCCACGTCATGCACCTCAATTCCCATTATACAGATTTCCATAATGGTCAGCATTCTCCATGAAATCCTGATTTAAGGAATTTCGTCGTAAAATTCCCATTGAAACAGAACGCATATTCGCTTAATATTATGGGTATAATGATATAGAACAAACGTTCCTGTTTATTCCAGCAGTCTCAGTTCGAAATTGGGAACAAAAAGTGTTACATATGTTGTACAGCAAGGAGGAACACAACAATGATTGACTACAGCAGCATGCCCCGAAACCACATTTTATGCATTGATATGAAGAGCTTTTTCGCCAGTTGCTCTGCGGTTATGTACGGGCTTGATCCTCTGAACTGTTATCTGGCTGTTGCCGCAAACCTGGATCGTCCCGGGAGTGTCGTCCTTGCAGCTTCCCCCCGCCTGAAAAAAGAATTTGGCATCAAAACCGGTTCGCGCATGTTTGAAATACCGAAAGACCCAAAAATCAAGGTAGTCGAGCCTAAAATGGCAACTTACTTAAGGATCTCCACAGAAATCTCCAAGGTATTCAACCGCTATGTGCCAAAGGAAGCAATCCATACGTACAGCGTTGACGAAAGTTTCATAAAAGTGGACGGGGCGATCAAGATGTGGGGCGGTGCTTTCACGATCGCCGAAAAAATAAAAGATGATATTGAGCGGGAATTCCAGCTGCCGTGCGCAATCGGGATCGGGCCAAACATGCTGATGGCAAAGCTGTGCCTCGACCTTGAGGCGAAACATCGTGGCATTGCCGCCTGGACTTATGACGATATCCCCTCGAAGCTCTGGCCGGTGTCACCGCTGAGCGACATGTGGGGGATCGGCCGCCGGGTCGAGAAAACATTGAACAGCATGGGGATTTTTACAGTCGGGCAGCTGGCCCGTTATGATCTGGAGAAACTTGAAAAAAAGTTCGGCATCATGGGCAACCAGCTCTATCACCATGCTTGGGGAGTCGATCTTTCCGATCTGGGTGCCCCGATCATGGAAGGGCAGATCAGCTTCGGCAAAAGCCAGATCTTGCTGCGCGATTATAAAGAAGAAGAGGAAATTAAACATGTCATCCTCGAAATGTGCGAGGAAGTGGCACGCCGGACCAGGAACCATCGGAAAGCAGGCCGCACTGTAAGCCTCGGGATCGGCTACAGCCAGGATGAATTCGGCGGGGGCTTCCACCGCTCGCGGACCGTCGCGGAACCAACCAACGTCACAATGGACATTTACCGTGTCTGCCTGGAGCTGTTCGATGAAAATTATACTGGAAAAGCAGTGCGCAGCATTTCCCTCGCCCTTGGCAACCTTGTCGACGACAACGAATTTCAGCTCAACCTTTTCGATGTGGACGGCTGGAAAAAACGGGAGCTTGGATACACAATGGACAAAATCCGGCGCCGGTTTGGCCCGGCGGCCCTGCTGCGGGCGGTGTCCTATACAGCTGCTGGAACGACGCGCCGCCGGGCCGGGTTGGTCGGCGGACATAAAGGCTAATATGGGAAGGGGAGGACAAAATGATTCGTGACCGGGGAAGGATCAAATGGACAGCAATGATGCTGCCTGAGCATGTGCAGTTCCTCCGGGACTGGGCAAAGGAAGATACATACGATGCAGAAAGGGAGATCGATGAACAGCAGCTTGAGTTAATGAATGAAACGATTTCGCGAGCAATGGAATTTAACAGCCCGGTCGCAATTACCCATTACCGGAACCGCCAGTATGAGCTGGTGATAGGAAAAATCCATTACTGCGACGAATTAGGGAAAAAACTGCACGTCGTTGACCGGTTTGGGGAAATCCACCGCATCCAGATTTCAAGCATGGCCGATGTACGGGAGGTTGAAGATCGGCCGGTTGGCTGAAAGAACGAGAAAAAAAGCAGTGGGAAGAAAATAAATCCCATTGCTCCTGAAACGGCAGATATTATTCAGCATCCTCCGGTTTTGGTGCCCGCACGACCGATTGGAAAATTCCTTTATGGGAGCCGTCGCAAAATGGCTTGTTCTTACTCAGGCCGCATCGGCACAATGAAAATGTCGGCTTTGTCGGAAACACATTCCCTTCTGCATCGACCAGCTCGACATCCCCGGTTATCCTTAGCGATCCGTTGTCATTTACTTTGATTTGCACCTTTGACATATAAAACCACTCCTTCACAAAATTGGCACAATTTTAACTTGATGGTAAAAGGAAACAGCGAAAAAAGCAAATATAAAGAATAAATGACACACTATGCTACAATCAGGTTATGAACACCTAAGGGGGTTGCAACATGGAAATCATGATTACAGAGACGGCCCAGCAGAAGCTGGCAGAAAAAACAACTGGACGAGCTGGTTATATCAAGCTGAAATATGATACAGATGGCTGCGGATGTGCCGTAAACGGTGTGGCTGCCCTATGGCTGGTCGACAAGCTTGAAGAGAATGACGAGGAAATTGCAACGGACATCACGCCAATCTACATCGAAAAATCAAAAATGGTTTTTTTCGATGGCCAAATGACGATTGATTTTAATGAAGCCGCAAACTGTTTTCAGCTGAAAAGCCCAAATGAGTATATAAATCCGCGGATGAGCTTTGTCGACACGACTGAGAGATAACCCGGAAGTCCACCAGCCTGCTCCTGTAAAATTAGTAGTTTACAATAATGTAAAAAATAGGTTTTAATGGGAATATGCGATCACATACAAAGAAAAGATGGATCAGGAGGGAAAAATGGGGAAAGTCAGGTTTGCGGCTATTTTGGCATTCAGTTTATTGCTGCTCGCAGCATGTAATTATGCTTCTTTGGATGAAGCCATACAAAAAGATATCCCTTTTAACATAAAACAAATCGTACATAAAGAGAAAGTCGAAAAAGGCACGATCGTATTTTATACAACGAGGCAAAAGGACGGCTCGGAAAAGTTTGACGCTCTTGCTGCAGCTTTCTTGACCGGAAACGACAAAGGCGGCTGGGAAAATGCCGGGCATAACCATTGGGTATATTATAAGCATGAATTTATGACCCAATATGCCGATGTATTCCATCTCTACACGCCGAAAGGCAAGCTGGAGGCCAACATCCCGGTGATTTTTGGCAGGATTAACAGTGCCGACATCACAGCGGTGGAGGTGGCTGGTGCCGATCAACAATTTACAAAAGCAACGATTATCGAAAAAGGGAAGCAAAGGTACTACTATGCAGTCGGCGATTATAAAATCGCGCGCGGTTTGTCCAAAGACGGCACTGAGTTAAGCCGGCAGGGGGAACTGCAATGAAAAATGGCCTGGGAATGGGAACCCAGGCCATTTTTATATTGCCAGGATCCGGAAATCATACCGGCGCTTCGGCATGATACCCCTGGGCACGGAAGTTATTATTCTTGAAGACAAACTCCTCAAGAAAGGCATCAATGGCCATTTCGTATTCTTCACGGTTTTCATTATATGACTGGGCATGGAGCCCATTCTCGGCGAAGAACAGTTTTTTGGGGCCCTGTTTGAGATCGAACAGGGTCTCTGTCATATAAGGCAGGATAAAGTCGTCTTTTCGGCTGTGTATGAATAAAACTGGCTTTTTTATATTTTCAATGACGGAAACGGGGGACACCTCGCGCAAAGAGTATTTGTCACGAATCCGCAGCAACAAGGTTGCGATTGGCAGCAGCATACGCGGAGGCAATTTTACTTCTTCTTTGACCCTGTACGCCAGTTGTTCTTTAAAATCGGAAAACGGACAGTCGGCAATATAAAAGTCTGCACCGTCTTCAAGCATGCCGGCATACAGGAGCAGAGTCGCCGCCCCCATTGATTCGCCGTGGATGCCAAGGAAAAAGCCGGGCTCTTTTTCTTTTTTTAACCAGTCGACGACCGCCTTTAAATCAAATTTTTCATAATAACCATAGCTGGTCGTCTTCCCGCCTGATTCACCGTGCCTGCGGTGGTCATAGATAACCGCATTAAAACCACGTTCAAGAAAGAGGTTCATGTATTTAATCGAAGAGAATTTATTCTGAGTAACCCCGTGGCAAAAAATCACGTAACGGTTTGTCTCGTGGGGCTCAACAAGTACAGCACTCAAGGAGTATCCGAAATCGGAAGGGATCAGGATTTCCTTTTTCGGCAATGCCTCATACTCGCCGGGAACGAGATGGCCGGCATCTTTTTCCCGTTGAAAAATCAGCTCATCATCCTTCTTTTTAATGAACATGATCCTGTTTGTAAAATAAACTCCGACGGATAAAATGAACAGCAGAAATGAAAAAAGATAACGGAACGCTTTCTTCAAAGCAAGACCCCCGACAAAAAGTTTTATCTTTATTTTAACATATAGTGCTGCCGACACAAAAAAGCCGCCTCAGCAAGCGGCATAGATCAGGCGGGAAGCATCCCCGCCAGTTATTTTTTCGTATTGTCCCGGTTAGTCGGGTGGATCGCTTTGTCCAGGTCTTCGGCAGCAATCATTTGCTTAACATCATTGCTGTTTGGCTTGCCTTTCTGCCTATATCCCTTTTCCCGCTTCTGGCTCATCATCCTGGCTCCCTTCTCATAGGCTTTACCTATAAGATGAGTCACCTGGGCAGCAGTTATGCAAAAACTATACTTTTACCGCATTAAGCCTGTAATAAGTACTTTCAATCGGCCGGGAAAGATGGGGCTCGATAATTCCGACGGCATTCACAATTTTCTCCAGGTCGATGCCGGTCCGGATCCCCATCCGGTGAAGCATATAGACGACATCTTCTGTAGCTGCGTTGCCGGCCGCCCCGGGCGCAAACGGACAGCCGCCCAGCCCCCCCGCCGACGTATCAAACCTGGTAATACCGGCCTGAAGAGCTGCGAATATATTGGCCAGGGCAAGCTTGCGGGTATCGTGAAAATGGGCTGTTATCATCTTTTCGGGAAATTCCGTGACCAGCCTGGAGAACAGCGAATAGGACTCATCCGGAGAAGCCATGCCGATCGTGTCGGCAACACTCAGTTCATCTGCTCCCGCCAGGACAAACTCCCGGCACAAGGACACTGCAGCATCCTCAGTTACCTTTCCTTCATAAGGGCAATAAAAAGCAGTAGAAATGCAAGCCCTTACAAAAAAGCCTTTATCTTTCAATTCACCGATCAACGGCTTCACCTCAGCCATGCTATCAGCTGTTGCTTTGTTGATGTTTTTCTTGTTAAAGCTGTCGCTCACGCCCACGAACACCGCAACCGCTTTGAAGCCGGTCATATATACCCGTTCAATTCCTTTTTTGTTCGGGGCGAGGACAATGTTTCTTGTCACTTCTTCAAGGCAGCCGGCTGCAATTTCAGCAGCGTCCGACATTTGCGGAACCCATTTTGGTGAAACGAAAGAAGTCAGTTCCATTTCACTAATACCAGCCTCCCTGAGCGCCAGGATAAACTGCTTTTTTACTTCGGTGGGAACAAATGACTTCTCATTCTGCAGACCGTCTCGCGGCCCTACTTCGATAATCGTCACTTGACCGGGAAGATGAAGTGCCATAGTTTTCCCTCCTTTTTCATAATTCAATTGTAGAGGGAATATTTTAAGAAGTGCAAGTTATATTAAAATTTTGACAAAATAAAAGGAATTATCTGTTTTCAATAGAACTATATGTATATGAAAAAAGGTGAAAGGATGAGGCATGTGGCACAAACGGAAGCAGTAATTGTAAGCGCTGTCCGTACAGCGATCGGAAGCTTCAACGGAAGCTTGAAAGATGTTCCGGCTGTGGAATTGGGGGCGGTCACCATAAGGGGGGCGCTCGAAAAAGCAGGTGTAAAACCTGACCAAATTGATGAAGTAATCATGGGGAATGTTTTGCAGGCCGGTCTCGGGCAAAATCCTGCCAGGCAGGCTGCAATTAAAGCGGGACTGCCTGAAAGTGTGCCGGCAATGACAATTAATAAAGTGTGCGGATCAGGGCTGAAAGCGGTGCATCTTGCAGTCCAGGCAATCATTGCCGGGGATGCTGAAATCGTTGTTGCCGGTGGAATGGAAAATATGAGCCAGGCACCGTATTTGTTGAGGGATGCCAGGAATGGTTTTAAAATGGGTGACCAAAAGCTTGTTGACAGCATGATTTCGGATGGCCTCTGGTGTGCTTTTAATGATTACCATATGGGAATCACTGCGGAAAATTTATGTTCGAAATTTGAAATCAGCCGTGAGGAGCAGGATGAGTTTGCTGCCGCGAGCCAGGAAAAAGCCGCTGCAGCGATTGAAGCAGGGAAGTTTAGAGAAGAAATTGTGCCTGTCAGCATTCCACAGCGGAAAGGGGATCCAATCATATTTGATACTGACGAATACCCGAAAAAAGGAACAACTGCCGAAAAACTGTCTGGTTTGCGTGCCGCCTTTAAAAAAGACGGCAGTGTAACGGCCGGGAATGCTTCGGGTATCAATGACGGGGCTGCCGCAGTCATTGTCATGGGCAGGCAGAAGGCAGAAGAGCTCGGAATAAAGGCGCTGGCCGTCATCAAAGGAAACGCCAGTGCCGGCGTAGACCCAAGCATTATGGGAATCGGGCCCGTAATGGCAGTCAAAAAAGCGCTTGAAAAATCGAAATTGTCGTTGGAAGAGATTGAGCTGATCGAGGCAAATGAGGCCTTTGCAGCACAGTCGCTTGCTGTGGACAGGGAGCTGAATTTTAATAAAGAAATATTGAACGTGAACGGCGGTGCAATCGCGCTTGGCCATCCAATCGGTGCTAGCGGTGCCAGGATCCTTGTGACACTGCTCCATGAAATGAAACGAAGGAACGCGAAAACCGGGCTGGCAACCCTTTGTATCGGAGGCGGCCAGGGCGCAGCGACAGTCGTGGAGCTGGCGTAACGTCAACGCTGATTGGCTAGAAGTCTATCAATGCGAGCGTTTCAAACCCAGGGAAGTAAGTAATGCAAAAGGCATTTATAAAAGGAGGTCATTGCATGAAGAAATTTTGCACTTCTTTTCAGGAAGCAGTGGCAGACATCCATGACGGGGCAACTCTCATGGTCGGCGGATTCGGGCTTTGCGGAATACCGGAGAACCTGATTCTTGCGCTGGTCGAGAAGGGCGTGACGGATTTGACTGTCATTTCGAATAACTGCGGTGTCGATGACTGGGGGCTCGGCCTTCTCCTGCAAAATAAACAAATTCGTAAAATGGTAGGCTCCTATGTTGGTGAAAATAAAGAGTTTGAAAGGCAGGTTCTCTCCGGTGAGATTGAGGTGGAACTCATTCCGCAAGGTACGCTCGCGGAAAAAATCAGGGCCGGGGGTGCCGGAATCCCCGCTTTCTATACACAGGCCGGAGTGGGAACGCCAATCGCAGAAGGAAAAGAAACAAGGTTTTTCAATGGAAAGGAATACTTGCTTGAAGAGGCCCTGACCGCCGATTTCAGCCTTGTTCGCGCGTGGCAGGGCGACCGGATGGGAAATCTTGTTTACAATAAAACGGCGCGGAATTTTAACCCAATGATCGCCGCAGCCGGAAAAACTACGATCGCGGAAGTGGAAAATCTGGTGGAGACAGGGGAATTGGACGCAAATGCAATCCACACACCGAGTATATATGTGCACTCAATCATCCCGGGTGTCCAGGAAAAACGGATTGAAAGGCTCACCGTTACAAGCTGACCATGAAAGGAGAGGGGTTCATGATCCAAAACAAGGGGAATGTCCGTGAAAAAATCGCCATTCGGGCCGAACGTGAAATCCAGGACGGCTTTTATGTCAATCTCGGCATCGGGATGCCCACGCTCGTCGCCAATTATATTTCCAGTGATAAACAGGTTGTCCTCCAGTCTGAAAACGGGCTTCTCGGTATCGGTCCTTATCCGTCAGAAAATGAAGTGGACCCGGATTTGATCAATGCCGGGAAAGAAACAGTCACCGCTATTCCTGGCGCAGCCTATTTTGACAGTGCTGAATCATTTGCGATGATCCGGGGCGGCCATGTCAACATCGCCATACTAGGGGGGATGGAGGTTTCCGAATCTGGTGATCTGGCAAACTGGATGATTCCTGGCAAAATGATTAAAGGGATGGGCGGGGCAATGGATCTTGTCCACGGTGCCCAGAAAATCATCGTCATTATGGAACATGTCAATAAAAACGGTGATCCGAAGATTTTGAAAAACTGCAGCCTGCCGCTCACCGGAAAGGGTGTGGTGAACCGGATCATCACCGACCGGGCTGTAATCGACGTCACTCCATTCGGTTTGAAGCTCATCGAGGTAGCGAAAGGATATACTGTTGATGATGTAATCCGTTCAACAGAACCGGAGCTCCAGGTTGATGAAGCTGTAGCTACTGACGCATATTAAATTCATTGATAGAAGGAGCGCCTGCTGTTGGGCGTTTCTTTTGTTTTTGGCACCGTGTGCTGGACATGCAGAGGATTTCAAACAGAGGTATTGTAGTGCTATAATTCTATTTAAATTAATAATAAAGAGGGAATTATATGAAGAAAAAACAGGCAAAAAGACAGACACAAGCAAAAAAAGAAGAAAAGCCGGTCACACTTGGGGACATGATAAACCAGGATGTGATGGCCCGGCTGAATGAGGCCAAACAGAAATTAAAAGAGGATGAAGAACGGCAAAGACTGCAAGAGGAATTTCGTAAAAAAGAAGAAAGAAGGCTAAAAGAGAAAAATAAATCATTCGAGGAGCTGCTATCCGAGAGTGGGCTCGACTGGAAGAAGTTCAAATGACAAGGAGAAAAGTAGAGGTGGTGCCGTACTCTCATGAATGGGTGCGGCTATTTGAGCATGAATCGGAACTCCTGCACCATGTCTTCTATCCGCATAACGTTGATATCCATCATATCGGCAGCACCTCAGTTCCGGGCTTGAGTGCGAAGCCAATCATCGATCTTCTCCTTGAGGCAGATGAAATAAGCATGGTTGATTTCGCGACACCTGCGCTTGAAAAGACAGGCTTTGTCGGGAAGGGTGAAAACGGATTGCCAGGACGCCGCTATTTCTATAAATTGGACGAGGCCGGAAACCGGCTTTTCCACTTACATGCGTATGCAAACGGGAACCCGGAAATCGTAAGACACCTTGCGTTCAGGGATTATCTTCGGGCCCATCCAGATGAGGCTTTAAGGTATCAGGAAGTAAAAGAGAGGGCCGCCAGTGCTTATACATACGATATTGAAGCGTACATCGCGGAAAAAGCGCCAATTGTTGAGCAACTGGAGAGAAGGGCACTTGATCGAAACTCTTCCTGGAAAAAAATAATTAAATAACTAAAACCATGGGGCTATTTTCATAGAGTTGCTGATATTTTTTTATGAAACCATTCAGAAGCTATCGTAGGCTGGCCTAAGACACAGAATTAATTCACAATATATGTAAATAAGTTTCGGAGGGCATCAATATTAAGCGAAAAATAACATTAATTAAGCGATAAACCCGATATTTAAGCGAAACTTTTAAGAATTAAGCGAAAACTGACCACATTTAAGCGAAAGTCCAATCCGCGTATTTAGAATGGGTCTGCAGCTATGAACCTTAAACTAGGTTCATTTTTAATGCACTATAAATAGAGCACCCACACGTGGTGGATGCTCTGCTTATTTATGAAAGATCAGCGGTGCTCCTTGTAGCGGTTCGGTTTTGTCATCGATTGAATCAGTTCAACCTCATCCCGGGTCAGAGTGCTGCCTTTTACTGCATGGGCGTTCTCCCTGACCTGTTCCACTGTGCTTGCCCCTGTAACAACGGATGCGACCGCAGGATTCGCCAGGTTATACTGCAGGGCCACTTCATTCAGGGGCCTGTCCGCAGCCAGCCTCTCTTTCAGGACAGGAAGCAGATCCTTCAATTCTTCATAAGTGTAATCAAGGAAGCCTTGCCCTTTTTCAGCCTTTTCAAGCATGCGATTGCTTAACAGACCTTTTGCAACTGACCCCCTTGCCATTACGCTGATTCCATGTTCATGCAGCAATGGGAGTGCTTCTTCCTCGGGCCGGCGGTCAAGGATGCTGTACTGCATCATTACTGAAACGATATTGGATTTTTCGATATATTTCTGGATCACATTCGGCCTGATTGAGGAAATTCCGTACTGCCGGATATAACCTTCCTCTTTCAGTTCCTCGAATGCTTCAATTGTTTCCTCAATCGGGTCCTCAATCGTGCCCCCGTGCAGCTGGTAAAGGTCAATATAATCCGTGTGCAGGCGTTTAAGGCTCTGCTTGACTGCTTCCTTAATATATTGTTTCGATGGGTCCCAGCTCCACCCGTCTCTTGCCTCATTCCAGCGGTTGCCGGCTTTTGTGGCAATGATGACCTTGTCCCGGACACTTTTGAGAGCCAGTCCGACCAGCTTCTCGTTTTCACCGAAATCATATAAATCAGCCGTGTCAAAATAATTGACACCTTCATCCAGGGCGGCCTCAACAACCTGCTTTGCATGCTTTTCAACTGTCCCAAGCGACATGCAGCCAAGCCCCATCTCACTGACATATAAATCTGATTTTCCTAGTTGCCGTTTCTTCACACGGTTCACTCCCGTTCCATCATGATGTTTATATTTTAGCGAAAGAAGCGGCTTTACCACAACTTTTGCGAACGGGTTGAGTGTTAGAAACAGAGGTAACCCAATCCTGGACGAGCATATGGTCCCTGCTGTATTCCTTCAATTTGCGTTTTACCTCCCATGCTTTCCCCGCCAGGACTATACCCTTTTCGTGAACATACACCTTCACGCCCCTGCTCCTTTCGGTTAAGTATGGTAAAATGTATGAGCAATGAATATCGGATTAGAACAGGAGTGGACAAATGAACCCGCTAGAGGAAAAAACATTAAAAACCGACCATATTTATTCCGGCAGAGTGATAAGCGTGCAAGTGGACGAAGTAGAGCTGCCGAACGGGAAAACGTCGAGCCGGGAAATTGTGAAGCACCCTGGGGCAGTGGCTGTCATCGCCGTTACTGCAGACAATAAAATAGTCATGGTTGAACAATATAGAAAAGCATTGGAGAAGACGACTGTCGAAATTCCGGCGGGGAAGCTGGAAAAAGGGGAAAAGCCCGAAATGTGCGCGATCCGCGAAATGGAAGAAGAGACTGGATATGAATGCGGGAGCATTGACTGGGTGACGTCATTTTATACAGCACCGGGGTTTACGGATGAAATCATCCATATTTATGAGGCAAAGGGGCTTTCCAAGAAAGAGAATGCGGCCGGGCTTGATGAAGATGAATTTGTGAACCTGATCGAGGTCACTATCGAGGAAGCTTTACAGCTTGTGAAGGAACAGAGGATACATGATGCAAAGACTGTGTACGCGGTCCAGTACCTGCAGCTGCGCCAGGCACAGGGAAAGTAGATGAACCAATACTTTGCCGACTTCCATATCCATATTGGACGCACTAAATCTGGGCGGGCTGTGAAAATCACCGGTGCCAAAACTTTGACCTTTTCGAACATCATTGAACATGCCCGCGGCAAAAAAGGGCTGGATATGATCGGAATCATTGATTGCCATTCACCTGAGGTTTTGCTGGAGATGGAGGAGCTGATGGATCTCGGGGAATTGAAGGAACACCCAGATGGAGGCGTGATGTACGGCGGGATGAGCATCATTCCGGGTTCGGAGTTGGAGATCAATGATGAACATACATTAGGGCCTGTCCATGTTTTATGTTTTTTCCCATTCATTAAAACGATGAAAGATTTTTCTGCCTGGCTCTCCGGGCATTTGAAGAATATCAATTTAAGTTCCCAACGGGTTTACATATCAGGAAAAGAACTGCAGGAGAAGGTAAAGGAGCTGGGAGGCTTATTTATACCTGCTCATGTGTTCACCCCGTTTAAAAGCCTTTACGGCAAGGGGGTCCGTTCCTCTCTTTCTGAAGTGTTTCATACTGATCTGATTGACGCCATTGAACTGGGCCTGAGCGCGGATACAAAAATGGCTGACCGGCTTGGGGAATTGCAGCAATATTCTTTTTTGACGAACTCTGACGCCCACTCACTCGCCAAGATTGCCAGGGAATACCAGGAAATCGAGATGGCGCAGCCTTCATTCCTGGAACTTGAAAAAGCATTGAAACATGAGGAAGGCAGGAAGGTTGCGGCGAACTACGGGCTCGACCCTTTGCTTGGCAAGTACCATCGGACAGTATGTGCCAGTTGCTTTGCGCCATTTGCAGCCGGTGCTGCTGCCTGCCCAGCCTGTGGCCACCCTAAATTCATCAAGGGTGTTGCAGACCGCATTACCGAACTGAAGACTGCAGACAAAGGCCCGGAATCAAGGCCGCCATATTTCCATCAGGTCCCGCTTCAATTCATCCCGGGGCTCGGCCCGAAAATGCTTGATAGGCTCCTTGACCACTTTGGAACGGAAATGGCAGTTCTCCACGAAGTTCCATTCAGTGCGCTGAAAGAGACAGTGCCTGAATACATCGCTGATATGATCATGAAAGCCCGTGCAGGAAAGCTGAACGTCCATGCAGGCGGAGGCGGCAAGTATGGCAAAATCATAGACGCATAACCACCGGTTCTACTAAAAATCAATAATTAAACGATTCATGTGTCTGTTGTGTGTACACAAGGTGTTTAATGCACATTTTTATTGAACTTCTTTATTTAGGCAACTGAAGGGTGTGAGCCAGGAAATGAATAAAAAAGATATTGAGTACAGAATTTCAGAGTTAAAGGACGAATATACACAGCTGCAACATAATCTGGAAAAATTGGAGAACGTGCAAGGGAATCTATCCCCCTTGGAGAAACGGCTATCCGCAATTGAACAGGAATTGCATTCCCTTAATGAAATGATGCGTAAAATGTAGATTTAAAAAGGCAGTGCATGCGCAATTATCTGACAGCTGACCCACTAGACAGCAAGAACTCATTAAGCGAGGGAATTTCCATGCCGGAAATTCCCTCGTTTTTTAAGTTCCTCATTTTTCATAAGCCCTCAGTGCTGGCTTCCCATTTTTCTTTTTGCGCGTAATCTAATTAGCTGGAAGCGGATAAAGCAGCCGATGCAAAAACCCAGAATGGCAACAAATGCTGCGAGGGCCACCATAGCTGTAAAAGCATGGCCAAGGATATGGTGGCCTGTTGCATAAGACAGCAATCCTCCAGTAAGGCAAACGACAGCGATGACTTGATTAAACTGCTGTTGATCCCAATCTTCCGGAATATAGGCTGATGGATCTTTTTTCAAAAAGGATTTCGCTGCCCTCATAATTGGATTGAAACCAAAGATAAGGCCCATTAAGCCTGCAGCAAGTGGAATGGCTAAAACACACGATGCCAGTAATCCAAGTACATAAAACACTAATCACAATAAACCATTGATTGGCTCTGACGAGCGGGCGGGGAATCGAACGTACGGTTTGTGTCATTAAATCCGACCTTTCACATAGACTTTGTAAACATTTTACTAACTTTTCTGTCATTTGTGAAGTATGAAGTTCTGGCCGGTGAAATGTCCTTCATAAGGTGATGATGGAAAAAATCAGGTGCTGGACAGAGAAATGTCCAGCAAAATTAGAGTCGTATATGGTCACTAGAAGGTTCCCAAGAATCCTATGATTGTTAAACTCAAAATAAATAAAAGAAAGCACTAGGCGTGACTGATCAGTGGTTCGTTACGTCGGGTCCTTCATGATTATTTAATTACTTCTCAGTCACTTTCGCGAAAATGCAAGTGTCACGCAGTGCAGTTCCATCTGCAGTAAGGGAATTGTTTCGCAATATGCCCTCGAGGTTAAATCCGAGCTTTTCGGCTATTCTTCTGCTGGCGGTGTTATTAGGGTCACACCGTATTTCTACCCGGTTTGCTGCCAGATGATCGAAAGCGAATTTGGTCAAAGTTTCAACTGTTTCGGTTATGTATCCATTCTTTTGGTGACGGGAATCGCACCAGTAGCCAATCTCGAATTTACGGACGTCCCAGTCAATCCTGTGCAACCCTGTTGACCCTACAAATGCATCGCCATCCTTGCGGTAAATGTTCAGGCGAAAGTCTTCCCGCATAATGAACTTGGCATACGCTTCCCTTATTCCTGCCTCGACTTCTTCCGCTGGCCGTGATACTTGTGCGAAGGGCAGCCACTTCAATAACTCTTGCCGCGAGGCTTCGATGGCGTCATGCACTACATTTCCATCCCCTGGCCTGCATGGCCTGATGTACAGCCGTTCCGTTTCAATTCTCTCAGGAAACTCTACAAGCACTGGTTTCATTTCATCAACCGCCTTCCCCTTAAATTGTTAAATATTATATCCCTGGCGATATTTGAAAACAAGTGAATTTTTTAATAGTTTTGTGAACTGTGAAAGTCATAGATTATATGTCCAGGCATACAATTTTAATAACAAATCCTGCAGGAGGAAGAACGATGAAGAAAAGAAAGTACCACAATGCCGCAGCAAATCATTTACGTGAATATTCCTCAATCTACCTATTTGTGATCGTGTTATTTTTAATGGGGGTCATCTTTGGGGCAGTCATTGTCAACAGCCTCAGTTTTACCCAAAAAGAAGATCTATTCTATTATTTATCCCAATTTTTTGGCCAGGCATCCCAGGGGAAAGTAGCGGAAACCGGCGATTTATTTGTCCAGAGTTTTTTTCATAACAGTAAATTCATCGGGTTGATCTGGCTGCTCGGAATATCGGTCATTGGCCTTCCTGTGATTCTTATCCTATTATTCATGAAGGGAATGGTTGTCGGTTTCACGGTCGGATTTCTTGTGAACCAAATGGGCTGGGATGGATTTTTGCTTTCTTTCGTATCGATCCTTCCGCAGAATTTTATCATCATTCCCGTTTTTATAGTGACCGGGGCACTTGCCGTTACTTTTTCATTGAAAATGGTCCGGAACCAGTTTATGAAAAAAGTAAACCAGCCAGTTCTGCCGCTGTTTGCCCGGTATATGCTGGTGTTCCTGTTTGCGGTAGTGTTTCTGATGGCAGCAGCAGGGATTGAAGCTTACGTTTCCCCTGCATTAATGAAAACAGTCATTCAATCGGCAAATTAAATTAAAATCGTTATTTAATAATAATGACTACAGGTTCTTGTTTGTAATAATTTTATTTTGAATCTCCCCTGCCTTCTGATATAATAAATACTGACAGTGGCGGGGAGTGAGACTATCAGTATGGAAAACAGAATTGAGAGAATCAAAAAACAGCTGCATTCATCGAGCTACAAACTGACGCCGCAGCGAGAAGCAACCGTACGCGTTTTATTGGAAAATGAGGAAGATCATTTAAGCGCAGAGGATGTATATCTGCTCGTTAAAGAAAAATCTCCTGAAATTGGCCTTGCAACAGTTTACCGGACACTCGAATTGCTGACAGAATTGAAAATAGTCGATAAAATTAATTTTGGAGACGGAGTATCCCGTTATGACCTTCGCCAGGAAGGGGCAGCCCATTTTCATCACCACTTGGTGTGCATAGAGTGCGGGGCTGTCGATGAAATACAGGAAGATCTGCTTGAGGATGTTGAAGAAGAAGTAGAACGCAGGTGGAATTTTAAAATTAAAGACCACCGGCTCACCTTCCATGGCATTTGTTATCGGTGCCAGGAAAAAGTAGAAAAAGAGGAAGATGCAAAATGAATGAAAAACCTTTTCTCGGTAAATGGGAGAAGGTTTTTTTGGTGCTCTGGGCCGTCAAATGGCTGAGCCCGGTACTGCTGCCCCGAGCTATCATATGTTAATATCAGGCATATTTACCGTTTCCCGCAAGCTTTGAAAGGTATATTTCTTGTCCAATCTGGCATACCCTGTATTAACAAAGACATTTCGGGGGACAGGATCAATGAAATCATGGCTGGGAATAGTATTCCATACAATAAAAGTATTTATCTTATTCACAGGATGCACAATCCTTTTTTATTATGGTATTATGTGGGTTAACGAAGAATATCAGAATTACCATCGTTACGATGCACCCGAAGGAGCGGCTTTAAAGGTGTCGGGCTCTGCTTCATCTGACGGGGGATCATTGCTGGACCGGCTTATATTGTTTTATTTGAATGGGGAGTAATCAATCATGGACGACCGTCTTAAAGACTTTATCCATTTTTTAATTGTTGAAAAGGGATTATCCAGAAATACAATCATGGCTTATGAACGTGATTTGAAAAGTTACCTGAAATTTTTAAAGGGGTCGGAAGGCGTGCAGGACTTGAATGAGGTCCAGCGATTACAAATCATCCAGTTCCTGGCGAAGCTGAAGGATGAAGGGAAATCTTCAAAAACTCTGGCGAGGCATGTAGCCTCAATACGGGCATTTCATCAATTCCTGCTTCGAGATAAAGCAGTCGGGCACGACCCTACGGTACATATTGAAAGCCCCCAGCTTGAACGGTCACTGCCTAAGGTGTTAAGCCTTCAAGAGGTGGAGACATTGCTGGAAACCCCAAAGCTGAAGGACCATTTTGGCTACCGGGATAAAGCGATGCTGGAAATCCTTTATGCGACCGGCATGAGGGTGAGTGAATTAATTGGTTTGAATTTAGGTGATGTCCATTTAACGATGGGCTTCGTCCGCTGTATTGGAAAAGGGAACAAGGAACGGATCATCCCAATTGGCAAAACGGCCGCCAAAGCGCTGGAGCAATATCTGGAAAAGGCCAGGCATAAATTTGTGGCAAAGAACCACAGCGATGATGCACTATTTTTGAATCTCCGGGGCATGCGGCTCACACGCCAGGGGTTTTGGAAAATTTTGAAGGGGCTGACCATTGAAGCTGGAATTACGAAGGAATTGACACCGCATACTCTCCGCCATTCATTTGCGACCCATCTGCTTGAAAATGGCGCCGATCTTCGGGCAGTCCAGGAAATGCTGGGGCATGCGGATATTTCCACAACCCAAATTTACACCCATGTTTCGAAAACGAGATTAAAAGATGTATATAGCAAATTTCATCCACGGGCTTAATAGGTTCATAGAATTGTCGAAAAGCTGCCGCGTTAATCTGGCAGCTTTTTCTTGTTTTTTAAGGATGACATTTAGTAAAATATAGATGTCAGACTTCTGACAAATACAGATGATAAGATTATTTTCACTCAATAGGGGAACATAAAAATCACCTTTATTTGAAAACGTATTCAATGGCAAGGAGGAGAGTAAATTGACTTCTACATATAATAGGGTCTTTTTAATTGTGATGGATTCAGTAGGGATCGGCGAGGCGCCTGACGCAGAAAAATTCGGTGATAAGGGTTCTGATACCCTTGGCCATATTGCCGAGAGGATGGACGGGTTGAACATGCCAAACATGGGCAAGCTCGGCCTCAGCAACATCAGGCAAATCCAGGGGATTGCACCATCTGAAAAACCGCTTTCGTTCTATACTAAAATACAGGAAGCATCCAATGGCAAGGATACAATGACCGGGCACTGGGAAATCATGGGGTTAAACATTGAAACGCCCTTTCGAGTGTTCCCGGATGGATTTCCGGATGAGTTGATTTCGCAGCTTGAAACGCGCACTGGCCGGAAGGTAATCGGAAACAAGCCGGCAAGCGGAACCGAGATTCTCGATGAACTAGGTGAAGAGCACATGAAAACCGGTTCTTTGATCGTTTATACATCGGCTGATTCCGTATTGCAGATTGCAGCGCATGAAGAAATAATCCCAATCGATGAACAATATAGAATCTGCGAAATAGCCAGGGAATTGACGCTGGACGAAAAATATATGGTTGGCCGGGTTATAGCGCGTCCATTCATCGGTCAGCCAGGAAATTTTCAACGGACTGCCAACCGGCATGATTATGCATTGAAGCCGTTTGGCCGCACCGTCATGAATGAATTGAAAGATTCAGGTATTGATGTAATTGCGATCGGCAAGATTTCCGATATTTATGACGGGGAGGGCGTAACCCAAACGCTCCGCACCGTTTCGAATATGGATGGGATGGACAAACTGGTCCAGACGCTGGACCAGGATTTTACCGGACTTAGTTTTTTGAATCTTGTTGACTTTGATGCGCTCTACGGACACCGCAGAGACCCGTATGGCTATGGAAAGGCACTTGAAGAATATGATGCCCGCCTTCCGGAGGTGTTTGACAAATTAAGGGAGGATGATCTTTTGATCATCACGGCAGACCACGGAAATGACCCGGTACATCCAGGCACGGACCATACACGTGAATTTGTGCCTTTGCTTGTTTTTTCAAAAAAATTCAGCCAGGGCAGGGAACTGCCGCTCCGCCAGACATTTGCGGATATCGGTGCTACCATTGCCGATAACTTTGGCGTTAAATTGCCTGATCACGGCCAGAGCTTCTTAAGTGAATTAAAATAAGGAAGGGTGTAATAAAATGAAGTATGAGCAGGTAAAAAATGCAGCGGAATTTTTGTCAGAGAAATTCGGGAACCAGCCGAAAATAGGCCTGATTTTAGGTTCAGGCCTTGGTGTGCTTGCTGATGAGATAGAAAATCCGGTCAAAATCCCTTACAGCCAAATACCCGACTTCCCGGTTTCCACAGTCGAAGGGCATGTGGGACAGCTCGTGTTTGGCCTGTTAAACGACGTATACGTGCTTGTCATGCAGGGCAGGTTTCATTTTTACGAAGGTTACACCATGGATAAAGTGACGTTTCCCGTCAGGGTCATGAAGGAGCTCGGAATTGAATCACTGATCGTCACAAACGCCGCCGGCGGAATAAATGAAAGCTTTTCTCCCGGCGACTTGATGCTTATTACAGACCATATCAATAACATGGGCACAAATCCTTTAATAGGCCCAAATGACTCCCGGTTGGGCGTGCGATTCCCTGACATGAGTGAAGCCTATTCGAAAGAGTATCTTAACGTTGCGAAACAAACCGCGGCAAGATTAAATCTCCAGGTCAGGGAGGGAGTGTACGTCGGAAACACGGGCCCTACATATGAAACTCCTGCTGAAGTAAGGCTTGCCAGGACCCTTGGGGGAGACGCGGTTGGAATGTCCACGGTGCCGGAAGTAATTGTGGCCCGGCATGCCGGGATGAGGGTGCTCGGGATCTCATGCATCTCCAATATGGCAGCCGGCATCCTTGACCAGCCATTAAATCATGAAGAGGTCATCGAAACAACTGAAAAAGTAAGGGCCCAGTTTCTGCTTTATGTGAAGGAACTTGTCAGTGAGCTTGGCTCAATGTGAATTGACGAGGACGGGGTGGCACATTCGCAGCAACATCAGCGGGTGTGCCAAATACGGTTCGAACCGCATCCTCACAATTAACAGGGGTTATTCATTTCAGCCAAATAATAAATAAGTGGTGATAAATATGAGAATGGTTGATTTAATAGAAAAAAAGCGCAACGGCGGGGAATTGGAGACAGCGGAAATCCATTTTATCATCGACGGCTATACTGCCGGCACGATCCCTGACTATCAGGTTAGTGCTTTAACGATGGCGATTTATTTCCGGGGGATGAGCGAGAAAGAACGGGCCGACTTGACGCTGGCCATGGTAAAGTCGGGGGATCAAATTGACCTCTCCAAAATTGACGGCATCAAAGTGGATAAACATTCGACCGGCGGTGTGGGGGACACGACCACCCTTGTGCTTGGCCCGCTTGTTGCTGCAGCAGGCGTGCCTGTCGCAAAAATGTCAGGGCGCGGGCTCGGGCATACAGGTGGAACAATTGACAAGCTGGAATCTGTCAGTGGTTTCCACGTTGAAATAGACAATGAAGATTTTATTAATCTAGTCAATAAAAATAAAATTGCGGTAATCGGGCAGAGCGGCAATCTCACACCGGCCGATAAAAAGCTTTATGCGCTGCGTGATGTGACAGCGACAGTCGAGAGCATACCGCTTATCGCGAGTTCAATCATGAGCAAGAAAATCGCAGCCGGTGCTGATGCAATCGTGCTGGACGTCAAAACAGGTGCAGGGGCATTCATGAAAACTCTCGATGATTCAAGAGAACTTGCAAAAGCAATGGTAAGCATCGGGAACAATGTTGGCCGAAGAACGATGGCGGTCATTTCGGATATGAGCCAGCCTCTCGGGTACGCTATTGGAAATGCACTTGAAGTGAAGGAAGCAATTGATACACTTCGCGGCAACGGACCACAAGACCTGACTGAGCTGTGCCTGACCCTTGGAAGCCATATGGTGTTCCTTGCCGGCAAAGCAGGTTCACTTGCTGAAGCGAGAGGAATTCTCGAACGGGCCATCTCGGATGGCTCAGCCCTTGAGACTTTTAAAGTGTTCCTGAGTTCCCAAGGCGGTGATGCATCGATCGTTGACGACCCATCGAAGCTGCCACAGGCCAATTACACTTTTGAACTGGAAGCAAAAGAAGACGGGTATGTGTCTGAAATCGTCGCTGATGAAGTCGGGACCGCTGCTATGCTGCTTGGGGCCGGGCGCGCGACGAAAGAATCGGAAATCGATCTTGCAGTGGGTCTGGTGCTTCATAAAAAAATTGGGGATCAGGTTAATAAAGGTGAGTCACTGCTTACGATTTACAGCAATTTTGAAGATGTCGGCGAAGTAAAAGAAAAACTGTATCAAAGCATTAAACTTTCATCCAGCCATGTCGACCCTCCGATACTGATTCATGAAGAAATTACCGAGTAACATACATTTTTCATAGCGTCCAAAAAAGCGAAGGACTGAATCCTTCGCTTTTTTGACGTTTTCTTTAACTGGGCTGTATAAAACTGGATTTGTTGGAAAAAATAAACCCATAAAGAATAGGAGGGCTATGGTCATGAAACCGATTAGAGTACTTAGTGCCTTGTTGGCATGCACTTTTATTGCCTCGCTGTTTACACAGGTAACATTCGCAAACCAAAACGACATACAGCTTGTAGATGACGCCAGGTCTGCGATTTTAATCGAGCGGGATACAGGGACAGTTATATACGAAAAGAACAGTAATGAAAAATTGCCTCCAGCAAGCATGACGAAAATAATGACAATGCTGCTGATCATGGAGGCCCTTGATGAAGGAAAGCTTAAAATAGATGAAAAGATCCGCACCAGTGAGTATGCCGCATCAATGGGGGGATCCCAGATTTTCCTTGAGGCGGGGGAGGAAATGACAACAAAACAAATGCTGATGGGAATCGCGGTCGGTTCCGCGAATGATGCGTCGGTTGCCATGGCAGAGCGCCTTGCGGGATCAGAAGAGGCATTCGTAAAAATGATGAATACAAAAGTGAAAGAATTGGGCTTGAAGGATACTGTGTTCAAAAATACGACCGGGCTGCCCACAACAGACCACTACAGCACTGCCCACGATATGGCCATCATGGCAAAAGAGCTTTTAAAGTATGAAGACATAACTAAATACACAGGAACTTATGAGGCTTATTTGCGCGAGAATACCGACAAGAAATTCTGGCTGGTAAACACCAACAGGCTGGTGCGCTTTTACCCAGGCGTAGATGGGCTTAAAACCGGCTTCACAAACGACGCAAAGTATTGCCTGACGGCTACAGCCGAGAAGGGTGGGTTAAGGGCAATTGCGGTTGTATTTGGTGCGCCGACCTCGAAATCCCGGAATGCCCAGATTTCGAAAATGCTTGATTATGCATTCAGCCAGTACGAGTCGCACCCTATGTTTAAAAAAGGCCATCCGCTTGGGAAGGCAGCTATAAGCAAAGGTGAAAAAAAGACAGTAGACGCAGTGACATCCGAACGTATCTCCCTCCTTACGAAAAAAGGGGAGGACGTCAAAGATATTAAACAAACGGTTGTTTTAAGCAAAAAAATCAAAGCCCCCGTCACCAAGGGTGACAAGGTAGGAACATTGAAGCTTGTCAAAGACGGGAAAACCCTGGCAGAATCTCCGCTGGTAGCGGCACAAACAATCAAGAAGGCAGGCTGGTGGGGGCTTTATAAACGATCCTTCGGGATGTTTACAAGAGCAGGTGAATGATTTGCACTAGGCGTGGACTGGCAACTGTCGAATGCCTCCCGTGCTGCGGCTAGTTTTAGCGAAACCCCACTAGTTTTGTCTTTAAGCAGGATTTCAGCCTCGCAGGGGCGAATTTGACTCACTATACCAGAAAAGGAGGCTTGGATAGTGAGTCTTAACATTGTTATGGAACAGAAGCATGATGTGCTTTGCATCCGCTTGAGCGGAGAACTGGACCACCACACAGCGGATGAGCTTCGCGAGAAGGCAACGAAAGCCATCGGGAATCAGGGTGTCCGCCATATTGTGCTCAACCTGGAGCATCTTTCTTTTATGGACAGCTCAGGTCTCGGCGTCATCCTGGGAAGATATAAACAAATCAAACAAGTGCACGGTGAAATGATTGTCTGTGCGATCTCCCCGCCAATTAAAAGGCTATTTGACATGTCGGGTTTATTCAAGATTGTCCGTCTGGAACCGACAGAGGAATACGCTTTAGAAAGATTGGGGGTAGCCTGATGAAGAATGAAATGAGTCTTCAATTTAGCGCATTAAGCCAGAATGAATCATTCGCCCGCGTTGCAGTGGCTGCATTTATAGCCCAGCTCGACCCGACAATGGATGAGCTGACTGAAATCAAGACCGTTGTTTCAGAGGCCGTGACAAATGCTATCATCCACGGCTATGAGAATAAACCGGATGGAGTCGTCTACATTAGCGTAGTACTCGAGGATGGGATGATTGACATGTCCATCAGGGATGAAGGCCTCGGAATCAGCGACATAGAAGAAGCCCGCCAGCCCCTTTATACATCCAAACCTGAACTTGAGAGATCGGGGATGGGTTTTACAATAATGGAAAACTTTATGGATGAAGTTGAAGTAAAATCCGAGCCTGGCTTTGGTACAGAAGTAAGGTTGAAGAAGAACCTTTCAAAGAGCCAAGCGCTGTGCAATTGAGGGAGTAAAGCATATGGATGTGGAGGTAAAAAACGATAACGGAAAAGCCTATTTGAAGGATCACGAAGTAAAAGAACTGATCAAGCGCAGCCAGGGCGGCGACCAGGACGCAAGGGACCTGATCGTGCAGAAAAACATGCGCCTTGTCTGGTCCGTTGTGCAGCGATTTCTGAACCGCGGCTATGAACCTGATGACCTTTTCCAAATCGGCAGCATCGGTCTATTAAAATCGGTCGATAAATTCGACCTTTCCTACGATGTCAAATTTTCCACATATGCGGTCCCAATGATCATCGGTGAAATTCAGCGGTTCATCAGGGATGACGGGACTGTGAAAGTCAGCAGGTCGCTAAAGGAGATGGGCAATAAGATCCGCAAGGCAAAGGATGAGCTGTCCAAGAATCTTGGCAGGATCCCGACAGTGAACGAATTGGCCGAGTTTCTGCAGCTCTCGCCTGAAGAGATCATCCTTGCCCAGGAAGCAAGCCGTACGCCATCCTCCATCCATGAAACTGTCTACGAGAATGACGGTGACCCGATTACCCTGCTGGATCAGATAGATAACGGTGAAGAGGGAAGATGGTTCGACAAGATTGCGCTGAAAGAGGCGATCCGCGAGCTGGATGACCGGGAAAGGCTGATTGTTTATTTGCGTTATTATAAAGACCAGACCCAGTCCGAAGTAGCCTCAAGACTGGGCATATCGCAGGTACAGGTATCACGCCTGGAAAAGAAAATCCTGCAGCAAATGAAAAGCCGCATGGACATATAAATCCATGTGGTTTATTTATTTTCATGTTTTATGATGATCCCCGTGCAAAGCTTGCCTCGCTAATTCCTCCTGTATTTGTATTACCCAGTTTTTGGGCTTCATGAAAAAAATACTCCGAATCCATACTATTTATACAAGGAAAACAATGTGTTGGAAGTGAGCCGGATGGAAAAAACGATTTACATTCGAATGCGTCACCGAGTCCATGTTAAGCCGGGTGAAAGTATTTATTTAAAGGACATTGCGCAATTCATCTCAAATGAGACTATTTACAAGCAATTAAGAATGCTCCCAATACACCAAGTTTCACCAACTGAAGGAAACATTATTATTATTGATGTCATGCGGGTTATTCAATTAATTGCCAGGCTTGAGCCCAGTTATGAAGTACAGGCGGTCGGGCCGCCGCAGACGATCGTCGAAGTGATTTTCAAAAAACGGGAAGCGGCGATGCCTTTTTTCATTCTTGTCTGGATATTGCTGTTCCTGGGGGCAGCACTGGCAATCATGAATTTCCATGAAGATGTAAGCATGCAGGCGGTGCAGCAGCGCATCTATACAATCATTACAGGAGAGGTCGAAAAAAAGCCGCTGCTTTTTCAAATTCCATACTCCGTCGGCCTGGGCCTGGGCATGATCCTTTTTTTTAACCATATCTTCAAAAAGAGAATTAACGAGGAACCAAGCCCGTTGGAAGTAGAAATGTTCAACTACCAGCAATCGCTTGACCAGTATGTGATCATGCATGAAAACAGAGAAAGTGTGAAACAGCTGGATGATCATTAAAACGTTGTTTGTTGTCATTGTCGGCCTGGCCGGGGGGCTCGCCGTGGGGTCTGGTTTCGTCGCTTTCCTCACCGTACTCGGACTGATACCAAGATTGACACAGCTGTCGAAAACCTACTGCTTCATCCGCTGGTATGAATGCTCTGTCGTACTGGGAGCACTATGTGGGACCGCTGGCAGCATCAGGGATCCTGTCCTTCATGCATCTTCATTGTGGTTAGTCCCGGCCGGCCTGGCCGGGGGGGTGTTTGTCGGTATGCTCGCTGCAGCCTTGACTGAGGTATTAAATGTTCTCCCAATCCTTGCAAAGCGGGTCGGGGTACAGGACAGAATGGTTATTTTGCTCATGGCAATTGTGCTCGGCAAGGTTTTTGGCTCATTGTTCCATTGGATTTGTTATGTCAACCGGTAGGTACTATTGCACTTTTAAAATGAAAGGAAACAGCTATGACCAACCCGAGGAATGTCATCATTATTACAGATGGGGATGAATATGCAACTCGCGCTGTCGAGCGGGTTGCCTCGGACATTGGCGGAAGATGCATCTCCATGTCCCATGGCAACCCATCCGTGTTGTCAGGCCCGGATCTGGTAAAGCAGATAAAGACAGCAGCCAATGACCCGGTACTGGTCATGTTCGACGATAGCGGATTTGTGGGAGAGGGTGCCGGTGAGCATGCTTTGAAGTATGTGGCCGGACACAGGGACATAAATGTGCTGGGTGTTATTGCCGTAGCTTCAAACACAAGAAAAGCAGAATGGAGCACGGTGGACGTTTGTATTGACCGTGATGGCCAGCTTACTCCATATGGTGTTGACAAAAATGGAGTTCCTGAATTTGAGCTTGGAAGGATCAACGGCGACACCGTTTATTGCCTTGACCAACTTGACGTCCCGCTGATAGTCGGTGTGGGGGATATTGGCAAAATGGATCGGCGGGACCATTATGAAAACGGGGCCCCAATCACAAAAAAAGCAGTGGAGCTCATTCTCGAAAGGAGCGGGTACTATCATGAAGGACACAGAAAAGGCACCGATTCCCACTTCAGTGACCGATGTTGAAAAATATTTTAAAGACAGGATTGGCCTTGGAACGAGCTTCGATTTAGGGGTGAGAAAACTAAAAATCCTCAGAAAAGAAGTTCATTTCTATTATTTGAACGGGCTTTGCAATACTGAGTTCATCATTGAGATCCTTGAAGAACTTATTAAATTAAATGATTCTGAAAAATTGTCGATTCAGCTTCTAAAAACAATTGAAAACCGAATCACGCACCAGTCAGTAAAAAAGGCAGAGACTTTAGATGAAATGGTCGATCAGGTTCTTTCGGGCCTGATGGCAGTTGTGATTGAAGGAGAAAGTACCGCGCTGATAGTGGACATCCGCAAATATCCAGCCAGGCAACCTGAAGAGCCGGACAATGAGAAGGTAATCCGGGGCTCGCGGGATGGGCATGTTGAAAGCCTTTTGGTGAACACTTCCTTGACAAGAAGAAGAATACGTGATGAGCGGCTTCGTTTTGAAGCCTTGAAGGTCGGGGAAAGGTCGAAAACAGACGTCGCCATTGCATATATCAAGGACATAGCCGATCCTGGTTTAATAGACTTGATCAAACAGGAAATTGAGGCGATAGATATTGACGGAATCACAATGGCGGAAAAAACGATTGAAGAATTCCTTTTAAAACAGGGATACAACCCTTATCCACTTGTCAGGTACACAGAACGGGCTGATGTTGCCGCGACACACTTGCTAGAAGGCCATGTCCTTATTTATGTAGATACTTCACCAAGCGTTATTATCGCACCTACTACGTATTTTCATCATTTGCAGCATGCAGAGGAGTACAGGCAGTCACCAGCGGTGGGAACTATGGTCAGATGGATCCGGTTTCTTGGGGTTATAGCATCCCTTGTGCTTTTGCCTATTTGGTATCTATATGTCCAGGATCCATCACTTGAGCCGGATATCCTCGATTTTATAGGTCCTAGCAAAGATACGAATATACCTGTCATCCTCCAGCTGTTTCTCGCAGATATAGGAATTGAGTTTTTACGGCTGGCATCCATTCATACCCCCACACCGCTATCTACTTCCATGGGGCTGATTGCAGCAGTATTAATCGGCCAGATTGCCATTGATGTGGGGCTTTTCCTCCCGGAGGTCATCCTTTATGTGGCCGTGGCAGCGATCGGCACGTATGCAACGCCGAGCTATGAATTAAGCGTTGCAAACAAAATTGGCAGGATGCTTTTACTTTTAGTTACAGCTATCTTCCATTTGCCGGGATTTCTGATCGGAGTTACATTATGGATTTTATTATTAGCGGGCATTCGTTCCTTAAACACTCCTTATCTATGGCCGTTTCTGCCATTTCAGCCGAAAGCTTTCTTGCAAATCGTCATCCGCCGCGCTGTCCCGGGTTCCAAGATTCGGCCAAGCATTGTCCACGCCCGGAACCGGTACAAGCAGCCCGCAAAATCCTAGAAACTTGAATTGCGGATTTTTGCAATATGTGATAAAGTAGATTTTATTTAATGAGGCGTGGCCACTAAAAGACAGTTTCTTCTGCAGATGCTGTCTATTTTTTTATTGAGGTATTTACTTAAGGAATGAGAGGGGAAAGGCATGCGATTTCACGGAACAACAAAAGTAAATAAACATGGCCATCTGGAAATCGGTGGTGTGGATACTGTTCAACTGGCAGAGAAATTCGGCACACCATTGTATGTCTATGACGCAGCACTTATCAGGGAACGGGCCAGGAGCTTTAAATTGGCATTTGAAAAGCATGGTGTGAATGCCCAGGTTGCATATGCGAGCAAAGCATTCTCCACGGTGGCAATGGTCCAGCTTGCAGAAGAGGAGGGCCTTTCCCTTGATGTCGTTTCAGGAGGAGAGTTATATACAGCACTTGCCGCTGATTTTCCGGCTGAAAAGATCCATTTTCATGGAAACAATAAAAGCAGGGAAGAGCTGGAGATGGCGATATCACATCGCATAGGCTGCATCGTTGTCGATAATTTTCACGAGCTCGAAATGCTGCAGGAAATTTGTGCCCAGAAGCGTGTACACGTAAAAGTATTATTGAGGGTCACACCGGGAATCGAAGCCCACACCCATGATTATATTTTAACAGGACAGGAAGATTCGAAGTTCGGCTTTGACCTTCAAAACGGACAGGCAGACACGGCACTTGATTTGGCAGCCAAAAGTGGTTATTTGGAAGTGCTGGGCCTCCATTGCCATATCGGTTCCCAAATTTTCGAAACGACCGGTTTTTTGCTTGCTGCAAAAAAAATATTTGAAAAGCTCAACCAATGGAAGGAGCAAAAAGGTTTCAAGGCCAAAGTGCTGAATCTGGGGGGCGGTTTTGGAATCCGCTACACAAATGAAGACGATCCCCTGCCAGCGTTCCAATATGTTGAGGAAATAATCCTGGAAGTAAAAAAACACGCTGCACGCTTCGGGATGGATATGCCCGAGATCTGGATTGAGCCAGGCAGGTCTCTTGTCGGCGATGCCGGCACAACACTTTACCGAATCGGCTCACGCAAGGATGTTCCAAATGTCCGCCAATACGTTGCCGTTGACGGGGGCATGAGTGACAACATCCGCCCGGCACTTTATCAGGCCAAATATGAAGCAGTGCTGGCAAATAAAGCACTTGAAAAGCCAGACGAAATTGTGTCGATTGCAGGAAAGTGCTGCGAATCCGGTGATATGCTTATCTGGGACCTGCCGCTTCCAAAGTCAGGAAGCAGCGATATTCTCGCTGTTTTTTGCACAGGTGCGTACGGGTATTCAATGGCAAATAACTATAACCGTCTCCCAAGGCCGGCGGTCGTGTTTGTAGAAAACGGTGAAGCAAGGCTTGTGGTAAGGCGCGAGACCTTTGAAGACATGCTGAGGCTTGACCTGCCACTGAAAGAGAAAGTAAAAAATTGAGCTGCCCCTGGGCAGCTTGTTTTTTTAGAGAAGGCAAGATTCGCGGCCAAATTGGATTAATTTCACTGCTTGTTGTAGAATTATCGATTGGGAGGCTGGTGAACATTGAAAAAAAATAATTGGCTTTTATTTATTTTCATCCTGCTGATGGCAACTGCCTGGGGCCTGTACTACTGGTTTTTCCTCAATCCCGGCCGGTGAGCCACGAAAAATAATTGAAGATATCAATCGAATTATGTATCATTAAATCAATTAACAGTTCATGATGAACCAACCTTTCCGTTTAGCATACATTGTAAAAAGGTTTATTTTTATTCTGTACTGGAAAAAATGGTCTTGTCACCTATTATTGAATTAGTAGTCTTTTTAATGAGGGATAATTATGTTAATTCGTTTTAAAAAAGCGTTTGAAAAGATAGCAATGGGCTTATTATCATTTATGCCAAACGAAAAGGACATAAAAAAGCTGCAGCAAACGATGAGGCAATATGAAACGGATGACAGCTGGCAGCTATTTTTGTGGAAAGATGAAGATATTATTGGGCTGATCGGAGTCAAGTTCTTAAATGAGAATGCAGTGGAGATCCAGCACATTTCCGTAAATCCTTCCCATCGCCAGCAGGGAATTGGCAAAAAAATGGTGTGCGCCCTGCAGGAATTGTACCCGGATAAAGCAGTCTCTTCCAATGACGAAACAGCCGGTTTTGTTGAAAAATGCGGTACAAACGATGGTTCGCTTAAAGGCAGTGATTGAACATAACTCACTGCCTTTATTCATTGTTTCTTTCTTCAAGGGCCTGCAGCCGTGCGCTTATTACATTGCTCCGGTCCCTTACGGCATGGCGATTGATAAGCTCAGGGTCAGCCATGTTGCTTTCTTTGAGCCATTGAAACCCTTTAGTTTCACACTTGTTTTTACAAAGGGCAACAAGGGTTTGGTCGGCAATCGGCAAATTTACGCTGGTATAGGACTGCCTGAGCCTGATCTTTTCCAGGAGGGAATCAACCTGTTCATGGAGCCGGTTATAGTCAAGGCCGAGCCTTTCGCAGCCAAGTTCTTGTTTCTTGAAAATGGAATATGCTTTTTTAAGTGTCCTGGATGCGCCGCTGAAGTTATTCCTGCGGTGGTGGTAGCATGAAACAGCCAGTAAAATGAGTGCAACCCAAATGGATTCTTTATTTCCCGGATCGGCTTCCTTCCAGTATTCTTCGAGGATTTCGTGGCATTCAAAATAATCACGGTCACCATGAAAATGCGCGAGATATTCAATATAAGCTTCTGGATACATGTTGGTTTCCTCCTCAGGAAATGTAGATATAGCTTGAGATAACATATTGCCGGTCGATGGGAAAGGCAGATATGTTGCTTTGTCCCTAGTGAAGGTAAATATAGCTTAGCATATCCTCTGGCAAATCCACAAAACAAACTCCGAAACCAGCTTCATCATTATTTCCCTCAGTGAAACGTGATTCAGGGCATATGGCGTGATAAAAATATATAGATTCTGCATTCCCGTCCGTTTGACAGCCGTATTTTTCTATTGGATAACATTATGGAATACTCTATACTTAAGGTACCTTAGGTAAACTTATATTTTGGTGGGGAATTATGCAATATAATGTAAAAATTGAAGCGTTTGAAGGCCCGCTTGATTTGCTGCTTCATCTAATCAACCGCCTCGAAATCGATATTTATGATATTCCAGTGGCAGAAATAACCGAGCAATACTTGATATATATCCACGCCATGAAGGAGCTCCAGCTGGATGTTGCCAGTGAATATCTGGTAATGGCGGCAACACTGCTTGCAATCAAGAGCAAAATGCTACTTCCCATGCACGAAGAAGACGTTCTTGAGGATGAATTCGCTTTGGAAGAGGACGAGGACCCAAGAAACGAACTGGTCGAGAGATTGATTGAGTATAAAAAATTCAAGGAAGCTGCTGTTGATTTAAAGGAACTTGAACAGGAACGGGGTTTAATGTACACAAAGCCCCCTGCCGACCTCTCAGAGTATGCAAAGCAGGCAAACATGGACAATTCAAAGCTTGATGTCTCCCTGTATGACATGCTTGGTGCATTCCAGAAGCTTTTAAGGCGGAAAAAACTTCAAAAGCCAATGTCAACCAGGATTGCCAGGCAGGAAATACCGATTGAAAAAAGAATGGAAGAAATTATTGAACAACTAAAACGTTCAGGTGAACGGCAAAGTTTTTATGACTTGTTTCCATATGGTGACCGGGAACATATTGTCGTGACATTTCTTGCCGTCCTGGAATTAATGAAGCGGCGCGAAATCAATGTTGAACAAGAATACAATTTTGCTGAAATATTTGTACTTGCCAGGAAGGAGTAGACACGGTTGGAAATTGTCAATTGGAAAGGAATACTCGAAAGCCTGCTGTTTGCAGCAGGAGACGAGGGCCTTTCGCTAAAACAAATTGCCGATGTTCTCGAGGTCGAAGAAGCAGAAGCCCAGGACATCGTTACAGATTTACAGCGGGAGTATGAGCGGGACGGTGTAAGAGGCTTGACAATCGTCCAGCTTGCAGGGGTATTCCAGCTGGCCACAAAAAAAGAGCATGCTCCTTATTTGAAGAAGCTGGTGGAGTCGCCTGGTGCAGGGAACCTCTCCCAGGCGGCCCTGGAAACGCTCGCCATCATTGCCTACAAGCAGCCGATCACAAGGGCTGAAATTGAGGAAATCCGCGGCGTTAAGACGGAGCGGCCACTTCAGACCCTTGCTTCAAGGGCATTGATAAAAGAGGTTGGCAGGGCCGAGGGTACCGGCCGGGCCTTTTTATATGGAACCACCAAGGAATTTCTTGATTACTTTGGCCTGAAATCCATTAAAGAACTGCCTCCGCTTCCTGAAGACATCGATGAAGAATCCCTGCAGGACGAAGCGGACTTATTTTTTGAAAAATTTCAGGAAACGATGGATCTATAATTTTTGAAGTCATTTTTGTTGGAAATATGATAAAATTAAAATAATTAACCTGAATGCTTCATCTATTGTAGTGAAGCATTTTCTTTTTACATATGCTTATATTGGACGAGTAAACGATCGTGACGGAGGAGGTTAAAGCATGCAAATCAAACAATGCAGGGGCTACGAGCTGGAGAAAGCACAATCGAACACGTCCGAGGATTTTTTCAACCGGAGTGAAGTCACCTTTGTTGAAGATGGAGTTGAAAAAACACTTCATGTCCTATATGTCAGATATTTCGATGAGCACCTTGGCAGTTTTACTCCATATGAAGCAGACCCGATTTTTAAGGACGGGGAAAGGGAAGTGTATTTCAGGGATTTTGTCGCCCTCGCCTGCTTGCTGAAGAATCCGGGCTACCGGCACCGAAAAAGGGTTTATATTAATACCGAGAGGGAGTTCGCCGCGGCTTTTAACGGCCTGGATTTTGAAAAAATGCGTGGATTATTCAAGTATTTAGCGGAGGGCAAACCTATTGAGATTAGGTCACCGTTAGAGTTTATAGCCCAGCCAGCCAGCTAACTTTTTGGAGGTGTATCCGATGGGAAATACGATAGTAAAAACGCAGATTGAAGAAGTGAGTGGTTTTCTTGGAAATACCGTAATAAAACTGGAAGAGTTCCTGAATGGGACAACCCTGGCTTCAATGGAAGCCGAACAATCAGGAAATGCTGATTATTACCGTGTTATTTTATCAAACTTGCGAAAATTGAACGTATATTGTGAGGAGGGCCTTGATGCTTGTAAAGTCATCTTACAGGGCGAGCCTTTCTCGAAGCCTGCTGCAGAAAAGACGCTTTACCGGATTTACTACCAGTGCGTTGATGAGTTTTTTGCGCCGAAGAGCGATGCCTGGTATGAAGACAGCCGCTCTGCATACACGGGCAAAAACGCGATCAAATTCCGGGAGCCGGTACCGGAAACGGTGAGGGGCCTTCTATTAGGCCTGGAAAGTGATTTTCAGAGAATAAGAGAAGAACTGGAATACTATGAAACAGATTACCGGACAAAAATGCTACAGTCAAAATAAAGGTGATATTAAGGGCAGCCAGCAGGCTGTCCTTTTTTAATGTCATAATCATGCCTGTCCGTCATAAACTTGTACAAACCGCAAAAGGAGACGAGGTTTTTTAAATGAGACAGAAATGGTTGATTTATCTTTTGCTCGTCAGCTTGCTATTAATCAATTTCCCCGAAGCCGCAGCAGCTTCTGTTTCAGTAAGCGCGAAAAGTGCGGTGTTGATGGAGCAGGATTCAGGACGGGTCCTTTTCGAAAAAGATGCCCACAACGTGAGAAGAATAGCCAGCATCACAAAAATCATGACTGCCGTTCTTGCGATAGAATCAGGAAAAATGGATGAGCATACAAGAGTAAGCGAGAAAGCAGTCCGTACTGAAGGATCCGCTATTTACCTGAAACCAGGGGAAAAAATCAAGCTGGAAAACCTCGTATATGGCTTGATGTTAAGATCTGGAAATGATTCAGCAGTGGCAATCGCCGAACATGTTGGAGGCAGCCTTGAGGGTTTCGTTTACTTAATGAACCAAAAAGCGAAGGAAATTGGCATGGGAAATACCCATTTTGCAAACCCGCATGGCCTTGATGACCATGAAAACCATTATTCAACAGCCTATGATATGGCGCTGTTGACAAGGTACGCAATGAAATATGAGCAGTATAGAAAAATCTCCGGGACAAAAGTCCACCGCGCCCCAAACCCTGGGGAAGCCTGGGATAGGAAATGGACAAACAAGAACCGGCTGCTGACAGAACTGTACCAGTATTGTACCGGGGGGAAGACCGGATACACGAAGAGGGCGAAACGTACACTCGTTACGACGGCAACAAAGGGTGATCTCGATTTGATTGCGGTAACACTTAATGGCCCTGATGATTGGAACGACCATATCCAAATGTTTGAAATGGGCTTCCGGCAGTATGACATGGTCGAAATCCTCCCTGAAGGAACTATCAAGAGTATAGACCATCCTTTCTACAAAAAGAAGGTTTACCTCGAACACTCCTTTGATTACCCGCTCACAAAAAAAGAGGAGGACCTTGTCGAGGTCCAGTTTAAGCTTTTACACCCTAAGAAGCAATGGAAGGAGACGGTTAATGTACCTGATGTGGTTGGAAAGGCTGTCGTTTTAATAGACGGACGGGAAACGAGCAGCATGCCGATTTATTACCGGCATCCAGAAGTAAAAGAAAAGGAAAAGTCGTTTTTTGATTTTTTTAAACATATTTTCACAGCTGTGCTGGATGTGGGCGGCCATGGTTAATTATATCTGGGTATTCATGACTGTGATCGGAATTGTCTTTGCGATGGTAAACGGGACAATGGCTGAAGTGAACGAGGCTGTATTCAAAGGCGCAAAAGAAGCAGTTACACTGTGCATTGGATTAATAAGCATTCTTGTTTTCTGGCTCGGAATCATGAGAATTGCAGAAGAAGCCGGTTTGCTTGAAAAGCTTTCAGCACTGTTCCGTCCGCTTGTCAGCCGGCTGTTCCCGGAAGTACCTTCCGGGCACCCTGCGATGGGATACATCCTCTCAAATATGATGGCAAATATGTTCGGACTCGGCAACGCCGCGACCCCCCTTGGAATTAAAGCAATGGAAGAACTGAAAGAACTGAATGGGGGGAAAAACACCGTCAGCCGTTCAATGATCACATTTCTGGCTATCAATACATCGAGCATAACGTTGATACCTACGACTGTCATCGCGATCAGAATCAATTACAATTCAGCTTCTCCTACAGAAATTGTGGGCCCAACCTTAATAGCCACGATCATTTCGGCAATAGGCGCGATTTTTATTGATCGTTATTTTTATTATCGGAGAAGCCGTAAAGGATGAATGTAATATGCAAATTATCTCAGCGATTTCCCTTTGGTTCATCCCCATACTGATTGGATTTATTTTAGTGTATGGAACCTTTAAACAAGTTCCCACGTACGAAAGCTTTGTTGAAGGGGGGAAAGAGGGAATAAAGATGGCCTTCTCGATCATCCCCTTTCTCGTCGGAATGCTAGTTGCCATCTCGGTGTTCCGCGCCTCCGGGGCACTGGAGTACATGATGGACTGGCTCAGCCCGGGGCTGAAAGCGATTGGCATCCCTCCTGACATTGTGCCTCTCGCTTTGATAAGGCCCATATCAGGCAATGCCGCCCTTGGCATGATGAGTGACCTGACGGCTGTCCATGGGCCTGATTCCTATATCGGCAGGCTGGCAGCCACGTTGCAGGGGAGTACCGATACAACATTTTACGTACTAACCGTTTATTTTGGAGCAGTCGGCATCAGAAAAATGGGCGATGCCTTAAAGGTCGGCCTCCTTGCAGACTCCATAGGAATTGCGGCCGCTATCATCGTGGTATATTTGATGTTCGGAACATAAACGATAAAGGACCTTTATCATCCACAGCGGTGCAGCTGTGGTTTTTTGTGTTCAAAACCTGCAATCCGCCGAAACGGTTTATCTACACTTTTTCCCCCATGTGAATGCTGCTTTTTCGGCAAGATTCAAAGCAATGGCGAGGCAGGCTCAATATATGGTTATGCCCGCTTTGAAAACGGGCGCAACTTATGTCATAATTCATAGGGAAACATCGATCGATGAATATCGTCAAAAGTTGAAATGATATATGAGGTGACCTGCATTGGAAAGACTGCAAAAGGTAATCGCACACGCCGGCGTTGCTTCGAGGCGTAAGGCTGAAGAATTGATCCGTGAGGGTAAAGTAACAGTTAACGGAAAAACAGTAAAAGAACTCGGCATAAAAGTATCACCCTCTGACAGGGTGGAAGTGGAAGGAATCCCGCTGGAACGGGAAGAGCCAGTGTATTTCCTTTTTTATAAACCACGCGGCGTGATTTCCAGCGTTGCGGATGACAAAGGAAGAAAAGTGGTTACAGATTTCTTTGAACAAATAAAGCAAAGGATTTACCCGATCGGCCGTCTTGATTATGATACTTCCGGCTTGCTTCTGTTAACAAATGATGGTGAGTTTGCCAATCTGTTGATGCACCCGAGCAATGAGATCGAAAAGGTCTACGTGGCCAAGACAAAGGGAATACCGTCCAAAGAGAAGCTAAGGAGCCTTGAGAGGGGGATCCGGCTGGAGGATGGAAAAACAGCCCCTGCACGGACCAAGCTTGTTTCCCTTGATAAAAAGAAACAGACGGCCATTATTGAAATCACCATACATGAAGGCCGTAACAGGCAGGTCCGGAGAATGTTCGAGGCCATTGGCCATCCGGTTTCAAAGCTGAAGAGAGAAAGATATGGCTTCTTGACTTTACAAGGATTAAATACAGGAGAAATCCGCGAACTTACCCCCCATGAAGTGAAACAGCTGCGTGCGCTTGCTATGAAAAAGTGATTTCGCAGTTGGCTAAAAATTATTAACATTCTCAGGAGTGCTGTAATGTTATAATAGGATTCGTGTTGGAGGGGTGGAAATGAAACAGAAACGTCTTATAACAAGAACGGTGATCCTGCTGATTTTGGCAGCAGCCGTTGGATATGCACTTTATTCTAATCTTACAAAAGATGATGTTCAAAAAGTAGAGTTGAATGAGAAGGCGCCTGATTTTGCGCTTGAGGACATGAACGGGACGAAGCACCGCCTTTCTGACTACGAAGGCCAGGGAGTTTTTTTGAATTTCTGGGCGACCTGGTGCAAGCCATGTGAACGGGAAATGCCTTATATTGATAACCAATACAAGCAGTTCAAAGACCAGGGCGTGCAGGTGCTGGCTGTCGATGTCGGGGAATCCAGGCTCGCCGTCAGTAAATTTGTGGAGCGCCATGGGCTTGGTTTCCCGATACTGATTGATGCAGACGAGCAGGTCAGGCAAGCTTACGGGGTTAACCCGCTGCCAATTACTTTTTTAATAGATAAAGAGGGTAAAGTAGTCAAAATCCATACTGGTGAACTCACAGAAGAACGGGTCCAGGACTTTATGGAACAGATAAAGCCATAATGGCAAACGGGGAGCAATTCTTATGAATGAAGTAAAGTGTGAATGCGGCCATGTCAATCCGCATGGCACGATCCTTTGTGAATCATGCGGCAAGGTGCTCGAGGAACAGGAAAACGGGAAACAACTGCTCGATATGCGGTATGAGGGAAGCGCAAGACGTTCCCAAACATACAATAAAACGGCAGTAGACAAAATTTGGAACTTTTTTTCTTCTGTAAAAGTAGGTGTTTGGCTGATCGTCATTACGCTGTCCGCTTCTGCTTTAGGCACGGTCCTCCCTCAGGAAATGTACATCCCACCGGTCATGCCGGCATCAGAATATTATGAAGACCAGTACGGCTGGCTCGGAAAAGTCTATTATGAGCTTGGCTTTCATAATTTGTACAGCTCTTGGTGGTATCTTGTCCTGATTGCTTCAATCGGGGTGTCACTTGTCATTTGCAGCCTCGACCGGGTTATTCCATTATACAGGGCCCTGAACAAACAGAGAGTTTCAAGGCATGAAGGATACCTGAAGCGCCAGCGGCTTTTTGGAGTTTCAGACTTTACTGAAAACAATAGGGACATTGAAAAAATCAAACAGAACCTTAAAAAAAGACATTATCAAATACGCGAAGAGGATGGAAACATCCTAGCTGAGAAAAACCGGTTTTCACGCTGGGGCCCATACGTTAACCATGTCGGGTTGATTATTTTTTTGATCGGTGGAATGCTCCGGTTTGTGCCCGGCATGTATGTGGATGAAATTCTGTGGTTAAGAGAAGGGGAGACGAAGGCGATCCCGGAAACAGACGGGGAGTATTATCTTAAAAACAATAAGTTTACTCTGGAAGTCTATGATAAGGAAAAAGAAGATGAAGTTTTTAAGGAAGCGATTGACATTGCAGGCACAGTAGTGAAAAACTACCAGGCTGATGTAACCCTTTACAAGAAAAAAGGTGATACCATTCCAGGTGAAAAACCTGAACTGGAAAAAATCCGCGACGAGTCAATCCGCGTCAATCAGCCGTTGAAGGTCGAAAAATTTGCATTATACCAGTCAAGCTATAAGCTGGATGAGCTTAATCAGATGTATCTGGCCCTGGAGCATAAAGAAACGGGAGAACAGTTCGGAAAAATAAAGATTGATTTGTTCAACCCCGAAACAGAGTATGATCTTGGCAACGGAAATTCAGTTGAGATCATGAGTTATTTCCCGGATTTTGAATTCGATGAAAATGGGGATCCAACTACAAAATCTCGGGTACCAAACAATCCTGCCTTCGTTTTTAAAATGAAAACGCCGGACAAGCCCGAAGGAGAAGTGTCTTTCGTCGCCATCCGACAGACGATTGAACCAACCGGAGACAATGAATACAAAATGGCGTTCAGCGGTGTTGAAACAAAGAATGTCACAGCTTTGACGGTCAGGAAAGACCATACATTGTGGATCATTGGACTTGGGGGACTCATTTTCATGATTGGCGTTGTCCAGGGAGCGTATTGGCACCACCGCCGTTTGTGGATCAGGCATATAAATGGACAAGTTTTGACAGCGGCACATACGAATAAAAACTGGCATGGTTTAAAGCGGGAGTTGGAGACTGTATTTTCAGGTACCGGATTCACACCGCCGATAGATCAGCTCGAAAGCGATGCTAAGGGTTAGGGAGGCACAAGAATGGTAGAATTAAGTTCGAATCTATTATATGCAGCATTTATACTTTATCTGTCAGCCACCCTGTTTTTTGGGGGCGCAATTAAACAGAAAAGAATGGACGGCCACAAACAAGCCCCAAACAAATGGGCAAAAATAGGGATACTGCTGACAGTAGTTGGCTTTGTCTCCCAGCTAGGTTATTTTATCACAAGATGGATTGCTTCAGGCCACGCACCGGTAAGCAACCTGTTTGAATTCACGACCTTTTTTGGGATGGCGCTTGTAGGTGCGTTCATTGTAATCTATTACATATACAAAATACCCCTTCTTGGGTTATTCACGCTCCCAGTCGCCATTCTTATAATTGCGTATGCGAGCATGTTTCCAAGGAAAATCACGCCGTTGATCCCGGCCCTGCAAAGCGATTGGCTCCATATTCATGTGACGACAGCTGCGATGGGGGAAGCCATACTTGCCATAAGCTTTGCGGCAGGACTGATTTACCTGGTCAGGACTGTCGACCAGACAAAGAAAAGCAAAAGCACGTTCTGGCTGGAAGCCGTCATGTTCGGATTGATCAGCACGCTAGGATTTATCCTTGTTTCAACCACTTTTTCATTGATGGATTACAAAGCGGAATTCAATTATGTCGACAAGAACGGCGCGAAGGCTTCCATCGAATATAATCTGCCAGCCCTTGTCGGCCCTCATGAAGGCGAACTGTTGACAAAGGGGAAATCTCAACCTCCAGTTGAAACTCCTGCGATCATTAACGCCAAAAAACTAAATACTGTCATATGGTCCATGGCTTCAGGACTTGTTCTATATGGTGTTTTCAGGTTGGTTCTGAGAAAGAGAGTCGCAGCATCCCTGCAGCCTTTTGTCAAAAATGTCAACCTTGATTTAGTAGATGAAATCGGGTACCGTTCAGTCTTGATCGGATTCCCTGTCTTTACGCTCGGCGCGCTCATTTTTGCAATGATCTGGGCGCAAATTGCCTGGACCCGCTTCTGGGGCTGGGACCCGAAAGAGGTATGGGCGTTGATAACCTGGCTGTTCTATGCAGCGTTTCTGCACCTCCGTCTGTCAAAAGGATGGCATGGGGAAAAATCCGCCTGGCTTGCGGTCATCGGCTTCGCCATCATCATGTTCAACCTTATAGCTGTGAATCTCGTTATCGCCGGGCTGCATTCATACGCGGGTTCCTAATAAATTTCACCTCAGGCTTTCACTTTATAGTGAAAGCCTTTTAACATTGACCTGAACCAATGTGTAAATGTGTCTATTTTTAGACAATTATAAAAGTAAACCATATACTTATGGTAAAAAGCATAGCAAGTTCGCCACCCATTATGTAAAATAATCGCAGGGGGGATAAACCTTGGAAAAAGACGTGAAAATATTAGTCGTTGATGATGAAGAAAGAATCAGGCGTTTACTGAAAATGTACTTGGAGCGCGAAAACTATACAATTGATGAAGCGGAAGATGGAAACGAAGCACTGGCAAAGTCACTTGCATACGATTATGATGTCATCCTGCTTGATTTAATGATGCCCGGCAAAGACGGAATCGAGGTTTGCCGTGAGCTGCGGGAGAAAAAATCGACCCCTGTCATCATGCTGACTGCAAAAGGTGAAGAAGTGAACAGAGTGCAGGGCTTTGAAGTAGGTACAGATGATTATATCGTCAAGCCGTTCAGCCCAAGGGAAGTTGTTTTGCGCGTAAAAGCAATGCTGCGCCGTTCCTCAAGCACGAGCTACTTGCAGACGGAGACAACATCCAAAGATGTAATTGTCTTCCCTCACTTGACCATTGACAATGATGCACACAGGGTTACCGCGGACGCCAAAGAAGTCAGCCTGACTCCAAAGGAATACGAACTCCTTTATTTCCTTGCGAAGTCTCCGGATAAGGTGTTTGACAGGGAGCAACTGTTGAAGGAAGTCTGGCACTATGAATTTTTCGGGGATTTAAGGACTGTTGATACTCATGTAAAACGATTGCGTGAAAAGTTGAATAAAGTCTCCGAGCAGGCAGCCAAAATGATTGTCACCGTCTGGGGGGTTGGCTATAAATTCGAGGTCGTAAATGAATGATGTTTTGGCGCAGTGTAGTAGGTAAATTATGGTTTACCATCCTTTTTCTTGTTTCTTTTGTATTATTCATCCTGACAGTCATGCTTCTTGAATTTTTTCAAAACTATCACATAGATGCAACAGAAAAAGGGCTGGAAAATACTGCGGTCAAAATTTCGCACATCCTGGAAGAGCATAAGGATGATGATTTTCGTTTAGGGCTTGAGATATCATGGGAACTGCTGGATGACGCAACAAAGGTGATCATCGTGGCAGATGAGAAAACCTATTATTATTCCCCTAATGTAAAGGAATCAGAGCATTTGCCTGTTTCCTTTTTAAAACGCGAAAAAGACCTGTCAAAAGTATTTTCAGAGGACAAAACAACCTATAAAATATCCGCCTATCCGGCCGAGGATGACACCAAGTACTTGATTGTGGGAGTGCCGCTGTCCATATCAGGGGATGAGGACGGCGCGGTGTTTATTTACCAGGCACTGGACGTGATGGAGCGAACGACCAGCCAGACGACAAAATTTATTCTGCTTGCCGCCGGAGTTGCCATTGTGCTTACAACAATATTCGCATTTTTTCTTTCAACAAGGATTACGGCACCTTTGCGGAAAATGCGGGAGGCGGCGTTTGAGGTTGCGAGAGGAAAATTCGACACGAAGGTACCGATCCTCACGCATGATGAAATTGGCGAACTTGCCACCGCATTCAATCAGATGGGGAGGCAGCTGAAATTCAACATGAACGCGTTGAGCCTGGAAAAGGAGCAGCTGTCAAGCATTCTCAGCAGTATGGCTGACGGTGTCATCACCTTTAACCGAGACGGGACGATTTTGATCACGAACCCTCCGGCAGAGCTGTTTCTGCGTTATTGGCACTATGACCAGGGCAATGGTGCGCATAGCACGGATGCAGTGCCATCGGAAGTGATGGAGCTGTTTCAGCGTGCTGTGGAAACTGAAAAAGAACAGGTTGGCGAGATTGCCCTGCAGGGCAGGTTCTGGGTGATCCTTGTGACGCCGCTTTACAATAAGAAGTATATCCGTGGCGCAGTTGCAGTCGTGCGAGACATGACGGAAGAGCGGAAACTGGATAAAATGCGGGAAGATTTTATTGCCAATGTCTCACATGAACTCCGGACACCGATTTCAATGGTGCAGGGCTACAGTGAAGCGATTGTCGATGACATCGCGGAAACTGATGAGGAAAAGCAGGAAATGGCCCGGGTAATTTATGAGGAATCATTGAGGATGGGCCGGCTTGTGAATGAGCTGCTCGATCTTGCCAGGATGGAAGCGGGGCATACCCGGCTGTCACTTGAAAATGTAGAAATAACACCGTATATTCACCGTGTCATCCGTAAATTCCATGGGCTTGCGAAAGAAAAGGGAATCGAGATTGCCGCAGAGCTTAATAGCGATGAAGCTTATTTCCGCTTTGACCCGGACAGGATTGAACAGGTGCTGACCAACCTGGTCGACAATGCCATCAAGCATGTGCCGGACTCGGGTACCATCACTGTTGCAGGCCGCACAGACGAGCGCGGGCTGTATATTGAAGTGACGAATGAGGGCCAGGGGATTCCCGAGGAAGACCTGCCATTCCTTTTTGAAAGGTTTTATAAAGCGGACAAGGCGAGGACACGCGGTTCAGGAACGGGGTTGGGCCTTGCGATTGCCAAGAATATCATTGAAGCCCATAAAGGGCATATTGCTGTGAAAAGCAAGCCTTGCCAGGGTGCGACTTTTTCCTTTTTCATTCCGCGAAATATCGATTAAATTATGGGTTTTTGCCGACTTATCTTGATTCATGAGAAACATTTTAGTTTGTGAAAATATACGCATTCGAAAACCCATCCAGCAAGAGTGGATGGGCTTTTTGATGTGTATTACAATGGAGCATTTACTGCATATTTATGTATGATGATATGAAAAAAGGTTCTTCCCAATCGTTGCCAAAAAGAATATAGTTATATTGTAACTTTTTATACATACTTTACGACTAATTTTTTGAACGGGGAGGGCAAATCACCTATGAACTCCGTTTTTGATGACTTATATAGAAAATATCATCATGACGTTTTTCAATTTTTATTTTATATGGTAAAGAATAAAGAACAGGCGGAAGATCTGGTCCAGGAAGTATATATTCGGGTGCTTAGGTCGTATGACCGCTTTGAAGGAAAAAGCAGCGAGAAGACCTGGCTGTTTTCGATTGCGAAAAATGTCGCGATAGACCATTTTCGCAAAACTAAAGGCTGGAAACAGCGCCTCCTCGAAACATTCGATGTTTCAGCCCGGCAGATCAAGGATAACCATCCTGTGCCGGAAGAGTTGGCCATGCAGAATGAAGAAATAAGATTCATGTACAGATGCCTTGATCAATGCACGGTTGATCAACGGATGGTGATCATTATGCGATATATTCATGAGCTTACGATCAGTGAAACAGCAGAAGCTTTGTCATGGACAGAGAGCAAGGTAAAGACAACCCAGCACCGGGCGCTAAAAACCTTGAAAAAACTGATGGATGAAATGATCGAAAAGGAAGGGATGCCTAGTGAGAAGGTCACACTTAAGCGATAGGCAGATTGAAGAGCTGCTCAGGCAGATGCCAAAAATAGAAGACAAGCGCGATCCTCGTGACATTTACCTGAATATTGCCCGCAAAGTAGAAAAAAGAAAACGGGCAGCATGGGTTTTTCCAGGTGTCGCAACCGCGGCTGCACTTTTATTAATATTTATTTTATCTTCCAACTATATGTCGTGGAATGACTCAGCATATGACAGGTCAGGAAACAAATCTTCATCTTCATCTGAAGCTAAAATGGATGTGGCCGTGAAAGAGGAAGCTGAACCTGAAAACGGACAATCCCAGAAAAGTGCCGAGCCAGAACAGGCTACCACTTTGGATGCTTCAGGGAAGGGAAATAATGAAGCAGCTTTAAAAACTGCTGAGCCAAACTACGAGCCAACAGCGGTTTATCAGGAAGATCTTGTTGAAAATGATGTGATAACATATCACCTGCCTGATACAATGGGCCAGGTTGAAGTTCCGGTCAGCGTGCTTGTTCCGAAGGTGGAGAACAAATCATCCTTTGCCCTTTTTGAGGAAACCATGACAAAGATTGATGAGGTGAAATGGGGACTCGGTGAGTATTATCCACTCAATGCAAGAATTAGCTATGATGATGCCCAAAAAACTGTAAAGGTTGATGTGCCAGCCGACCATAAGTATGGCTTGGGCTCACCTGAACTAACTCTCCCAGACACCCTTAATAACACACTTGAGCCATTAGGTGTTGAAAAAATCAGCTTTTTCACGGCTGGCAAGCAGGGAATTGATTTAGGCCACCTCGGTGAAATAACCGATGTGCCTGTGACAAGAGACAAGGGCCGGCATGCATACTTCCTCTTCATTGTGGAGGGAAATGAGAGACCGTATATTGTGCCGACACCTGAGCAATTTGAAACGGTAGGCAACGCGTTTATAAAAATGAATGCAGACCAGCTCAATTATTCATTAACAGCTTCCATACCTCCGGAAATAAAACTGGATGAATCAAATGTGAGTGTAAATGGAAAAACATTGACAATCCGTTTTCCGGACAGAACCCAACTGACTGATGACTTCACATACAGTCTGGAAGCCATCCTCCTGACCGCGAAGAACTTCGGCTTTGAAGCTGTTAAATTTGAAAATGCCGGAACTGAAAAAATCGGTCCGTTTAACCTTAATAATGAAGTGGACGTCCCTGAAGCACCAAATAAAAAGACTATTAAAGAGTAAACGGATCGGCCGCCGAGGCCGGTCCTTTCTTCCGCAATTTTTCCCCTCTTTTTGTATAAAAAAGTAAAAGATGTCCAAATAATAACAAATGTGCTTTTTGGCCGTACTCCCAGATTCACTCGTTGTTCTAAACAAGTACATGCAGTCATAACGTGAAAAAGGAAGTACAAGTATGAAGGAGGAAGAAAATGGGCGACTACATAAAGCGTTTGCTGATTGCCGGACTCATGGCACTATGTGTCAGCTTGTTGTTTCTCGGCGGAAAGCACTCCCAGGCACAAACTCTCGGATCACACGAGCAGGGTCCCCTTTGGATATGGCCATCAGATGGAATCATTACCGATACATTCGGAACCAGGAACGGACATCATAAAGGCATCGATATTGCGGGTGACTTAGGATCGAAAATCTATGCCGTGGATAAGGGAACCGTGACCAAATCTTATTATTCAGGCTCCTATGGACATGTTATTTTTATAAAGCATGAAAACAATTATGAAACTGTGTATGCTCATTTACATAAAAGGCATGTGAAGGAAGGACAGGTTGTCAAGAAGGGAGAGACCATTGGGGAAATGGGAAACACCGGTGATTCTTCCGGAGTTCACCTCCATTTTGAAGTCCATCAGCACAAGTGGACTTTTGGAAAAGAGAATGCATTGAATCCTGTTCAGGTTCTTAGTCCTGCAGAAATCGGCCAATATGTGTACGCTCATGGAAAAAGTGCAGATACACCAGTGACAGCGACCGCCAGGATGCAGATGCCGAGAAGTGAGGACAACGTTCAAGAGCCGCGTGCTGTGAATCACACGAATATAATACATACAGGGCAACAGCAGGAAACTGTACAAGTCGTCCCAGCCGAAAAGCAGCCTGAAATAGCGCACACAGTCCAGCCAGGAGAGACTTTATGGTCGATCGCCGGGAAGTATGGAACATCTGTTGAGCAGATAGCCGAGATGAACAGCATCATTGATAACAACATTGCAGCTTCTCAAAAAATCAACATTAAGCCTGGGGTGGCGAATCACTATGTCGTGGCAGCGGGGGATACACTCGCGTCTATTGCACGCAAAACCAATACGAGTATTGAAGACATAAAGAAATTGAACGGCCTGGATTCAAGTACAATACATCCACAGCAAATATTGATCGTGAAGTAAGCAAGCGATCATTCTTTAGAGTTGGAATTTGACCCAGCCATTTCACTTTCAAGGGAAACTGGATATATACGATAAATTTTCCTGTGGAGAAATAAAAGGAAATTTTCTTGGTTAAAAAATGAAAGGCAGAACCTTGTTTCCCGGTTCCGCCTTTTGCATGTTATAGCTGTATCCGGTTGGCAGAAACAATATCGTCACTGCTGGAAATTAATTTGACAATTTTGTCATCAAGCGGCTTGTCAAATGATAAAATCATGATTGCCTGGCCACCTGCTTCCTTTCTTCCTACCTGCATGGTGGCAATGTTCACCTGATGGTCGCCAAGGATTTTTCCAACCCGCCCAATGACACCGGGGCGGTCCATATGCTGGATATAAAGCAGATTGCCTTCTGGATGAAAATCAATAGAAAATCCATTGATATGCACGATCCGTGGCCCGTAGTGGTCAATATAAGTCCCCCTTGCCGTAAACGTAATGTCTTCTCCTTTTACTACAACAGAGAGGCAGTTAGCATATCCAAATGTGTTGCCGGACATTTTTTCCCCTATGACAATGCCCCTTTCTTTGGCGGTATGAAAGGCGTTTACTTCGTTTACATTTACGTCAAGGCGGTTTTTGAAAAAACCGGCAAGCAAGGCTTTTGTTAAATAGGATGTTTCGAGTTCTGTGACGGTGCCTGAATAAGTAATGGAAATTTCCTCGACCCCTTCATTGATATGCTGTGACAGCAGTGAGCCCATTTGCTTTGCGAGCTGGTGGTATGGCCGGATTTTGTCATAAATTTCTTTTGAGATAGCCGGAAGATTAATGGAGTTGGCAACTGGCTTATCTTCAAAAAACACTCTTATTTCACTGGCTACCTGTGTCGCCACGTTCAATTGAGCCTCCTTGGTGGAAGCACCCAAATGCGGGGTTACAATTACATTATTCATCTTTAAAAGCGGGTGGTCTCCCGGAGGCTCTGCTTCAAACACATCCAGGGCGGCACCTGCAACATGGCCTTTTTCAATGAAAGCAGCGAGGGCCATTTCATCAATTATCCCTCCACGGGCACAGTTTAACAGATAAACCCCTTTTTTTGTGAGACTAAGGGTATTTTCATTCAAGAGACCTTTTGTCTCTTTTGTAAGAGGAGTATGTACTGTGATGATGTCAGAGCCTTCGAGGACATCTTCAAAAGCGCACAGCTGAACGCCCAGTATTCCGGCCCTTTCTTTAGTCAAAAACGGATCGTGCACCTTTACGTCCATTCCGAAAACACGGGCCCTCTTGGCAAGCTCTGATCCTATTCTGCCCATTCCGATGATTCCAAGCGTTTTGCCGAAAAGCTCACTCCCGACGAACTGATTCCTTTTCCATTCATCATTTTTAACAGACTGATGTGCCTGGGGGATGTTCCTTAAAAGAGAGGCCATCATGGCAAATGTATGCTCCGCTGTGGAAATTGTATTTCCGTCCGGCGCATTTACTACAACAACCCCGTACCTTGTTGCTGCGTCGACATCGATATTATCGACACCCACACCAGCCCGGGCGATGATCTTCAGCGAGGGCATCTTATCCAGAAGCTCACCCGTCACTTTTGTAGCGCTTCTTACCAGAAGTGCATCAATATCTTCAAGCTGCACATCGGGATCATCGATTTTTTTTTGGATCACTTGTGCATTTTGCATTTCCAGCAATGGCCGCAGCCCCTCCTCATTAATGGAGTCAGCCACCAATATTTGAATCATGTCCATTCAGCCTCCTGGCAAACAAAAAGTGGATTAATATTCTGATTATTTTACAAGACGAATATTTTTCTGTCAATGTCGAAAGAATCTTCAAACATCGATGTAACCGCTTTACTGAAAATTTTCAATAAACATAGCCTCAGGTCCCATTTAAAAGGTATAATAGGGGCTGTGTTTGCATAAGGAAATGTTCGTATCTATGGCTGTTTGCACTAAAAAAGATAATATGTGTCAATCTTCCAAAATGCTTTATTTCGAGAAAGCATAAACCTTCACAAACATGCTGTCTTCCTTTATAATATAAAAGTAATAAAATAATGATCTATCTTCGGGGCAGGGTGAAAATCCCGACCGGCGGTGATGAGTTTATCTCTAAGCCCGCGAGCCTTTTAGGCAGGATTTGGTGCGATTCCAAAGCCGACAGTACAGTCTGGATGGGAGAAGATGGAGGTTCCGCAGGCGTTCAAAAAATGCAGGTTTTTGGACGATTATTAAGCGTGCCTTTGCAATTTCTCCCTCAAGCAACCGGCTTGGGGGTTTTTATTTGAAAAAGTGCATGCAATTGCTGAACCTTTCTTCTATGAGGTGGATCTCAAAAGGAGAGAGGAAAATGAAGAAATTTGGTGTAAAAGAATTAGTATCAATCGGAATGCTCAGCAGTATCGCCTATGTGTTAATGCTGTTGAACTTTCCGTTGCCAGCATTCCCAGCATATTTAATGGTTGACTTCAGCGACATACCTGCATTGATCGCTACGTTAGTTTTCGGGCCGTTGGCCGGTGTTCTTGTCGAGTTGTTCAAAAATGTTCTGGATTATTTTATGACTGGAAGCACAACAGGAGTTCCTGTAGGGCACATTGCCAATTTTATTGCCGGAACAGTGTTTATTTTGCCGACGTATTTTATTTATACAAAGCTTAAAACAAAAAAAGGGATGACATTGGCCCTTGTAGGCGGAACAGTTACCATGGCAGTATTGATGAGTGTCCTGAACTACTATGTGATCATGCCAGCGTACACCTTTTTCCTCAATGCGCCTGCAATGTCTTCACCGGCTCTGCGCCAACTTATTGTAACGGGAATACTTCCGTTCAATTTGGTAAAAGGGCTGTTCATATCGATTGTGTTTATGCTGCTGTTCAGCAGGATGAGCGCCTGGATCAGCAGGCAGCAATCATTCAAAAACGCTTAATGCTGTCCGCCGGACAAGGCGGATTTACAAATAGACAAACAAAAAGCAACGGCCTGCACCGTTGCTTTTTTCGTCATATAAAAACCCTCCGCGCAGAATATGGACGCGGAGGGTTATATGTAGCTTAAACTTTGGAAATTTTATTCAAACTTGGTAGCGTCACCATCAAATGGTTCATCGGCAACTTTGATGGAATCTGTCGGGCATCCTTCGAAGGCGTCCATCATGTCGTCGATCAATACATCGGGAATCTCCACGATTCCTTCGTTGTCATCAAGCGTTACAAATGCAATGCCTTCATCATCGTAATCATAAATATCCGGAGCAGCTGCACCGCAGGCTCCACACGCAATACATGTTTCCTTGTCAACAATAGTATACTTAGCCATGAAAAAACCTCCCAAAAATTAAACAATTTGCGTCCGTCTTCGTTAAAAAAATGTGAAAACGTATCCCTAATCCCTATTTTAAAACTGAATGAACAACTTTTCAATAAAAAAAACATTGAGAATACTTATCACGGCTGCATGGATCCGTATTTGGACAAAGGAAATAAATGCTTCGCAAACCATGTTTCATGTTAAAATAGGTTCATGAAGACTATTTTTTTGCTATATTTTTTTCAAAACCTGAGGATCCCTCAGGCTGTGTTGAATACATGTTTTAGCAAAGGTGATCAGATGCGAATAACCTATTTTGATACAGTCATACTTTTTTGCCTAAACAGAATCAACGGGGAACGAACGATTTATTCTCTGTATCACCTTTTTCAAGGAAAAAAATCTTCCCAGACAATCCAGGATGCTCATTTATTTGGTTTGTCATCGTTTTTTAACACAGTGCCTTTCATCAGAAGGGCCGGTCTTGAAGAGGCAGCGGCGATCCTCCACGATAAACGGCTGATCAAGGAAAATGAAGGAAGACGGTATTTTCTCACAGCAGAAGGGAAACAAGTGCTTGACGTACATATTGAGAAAAATCCGCTTCCGCTCTATTTGGATGGTTGGAAATACCATAACATGGCAGATTTGTTTTGGGAAAGGCTGTCATTATTGACACAGGTGAGTTCAAACCTTTTATACCGCCAAAAAACGTTCACCCCTGTGCAAAAAAGGAAAGAAACGACTGAGTGGGTAAAAGGTTACTTAAAACAGCAAGGATCAAATCGGGACCAGCTTGCAAAGGCGCTCTACAATGAGCTTCTCGAATGCCTCGAAAACAGGCAGGGCATTGATCCTGCCCTGCTGATCATGCGGCTTTCAGGGTACCGGATGATCGGCTTGACATCGATGCAGGCAGCTGAAAGAGCAGGTCTCGAATTTTTTTATTATCACCTTTATTTCTTAAACGTATTACATTTTATGCTTAATGAAATTATCGATAATCGGAGCAAGTATCCTGTTTTAAGCAATCTAATCATGGATCCTGGAAGAATTGTCCCGCTTACGATGTCAACGGAAAAAACATTTCAGTTGATCAGTGATGGAAAAACGATACAGGAAATTGCCAGGATCAGAAAATTAAAGGTAAACACAATCGAAGACCATGTGGTGGAAATCGCCCTAAATGTACAGGAGTTCGATATTAGGCCCTATGTTGAACTGGAAAAACAGCGAACCATATTGGCGGCAGCCAGGAAAATCTCTGCGAAAAAGCTAAAGGCGATCCGGGATGAAGCTAAAGATGCCACATATTTCGAAATCAGGCTGGTATTGGCAAGGCACGGTGAAGAGCAGTGGAATTAGAAGCTTATTTGAAAAGACGTTTTCAGTATGAATCATTCAGGCCTGGCCAGAAAGAAACCATCCAGTCGATTCTTGCACAAAAAGACACGATTGCGATGCTGCCGACCGGGACAGGTAAATCGCTGTGTTACCAGCTTCCCGGTTATTTGCTCAAAGGGCAGGTATTAATTGTTTCGCCGTTATTATCCCTCATGCAGGACCAGGTGGAGCAAATGATGCTGATGGGAGAAAAGAATGCTGTCGCTTTGAATTCGTTCCTTACCCCCGTGCAGAAGCTGCAGGTTTTGTCGGATTTGAAAAAATATAAATTTGTGTTTATCTCCCCTGAAATGATGGGTATTGAGGCAATTACCGAAAAATTAAAGAAAATGGAAATATCCCTGTTTGTCATTGATGAAGCCCATTGCATTTCACAGTGGGGCTATGATTTTCGTCCAGACTATTTAAAACTCGGCTCGGTTCGGAAGAAGCTTGGCAACCCGTTGACGCTTGCGCTTACAGCTACTGCGACTGCTGAAGTAAGGGAGGATATTGCGAGGCATCTCGAATTGAAAAATTGGGAAGAGGTGATTTATTCTGTCGACAGGCCTGAAATTTCTATTTCGGTAGAACAACTTGATGGATCCCATTCGAAGCTGAAACGCACCATCGAACTTGTAAAATATCTGCACGGACCAGGAATCATTTACTTTTCCAGCAAAAAAGTTGCAGAACACACGGCTTCCATCCTCCGTGAAAAGGGGGCAGGGAAGGTAATGGCATACCATGGGGGACTGGACCAGGAAAGCAGGATACTCATCCAGCAGCAGTTTATTCACGGCCAACTGGATGTGGTATGTGCAACAAGTGCCTTTGGAATGGGAATCAACAAAAGCAATATCCGGTATATCATCCACTACCACATGCCCATGCAAATGGAATCATACTTGCAGGAAATCGGCAGGGCTGCAAGAGATGGAAAGGAAAGTATAGCTATCCTTTTATATGCGCCGGGAGATGAGCAGCTTGCCTTACAGCTTGCTGAGGGTGAACTGCCTGACGAAGCCCAAATTGACAGGCTGTTTTCCTGGGCTGCAGAAAACGGACGTGGAATTCACACAATTTCCGGCCATGAAGAGGAACTCCGGCAGTTGTGCGGATTTACAGAAATTCAGTGGCGTATAGCCAGGGATGTTCTTGATGGACTGCATGCCCCGGGCATCGAAGAGACAAAACGCAGCTTCACATCATTTATCTCTGACAGGCTTGAAGTGAAACGGTCGAAAATTTTCAAAATGCTTCAATGGATTCATTTTTCAGGCTGTAAACGGCAATTCATCCTTGAATACTTTGGTGATAAGGTCCAAGGTATGACGCAAAACTGCTGCAGTTCTTGCGGCATTGATACTCGCCGATTTAAAGACACCGGCTTAACGGAACAGAAAAAAGATTCAGGACCCGACTGGAAAAAACAACTGGCATTGTTATTAAAGAATGAGTGAGTCGACTATGAAGAATAAGTACAAAGACCTGGTGAAACAGCTGACTGACAAAGAGCTGCTGTTCCACTTATATGCTACGCAATTATTACTATTAACGATATCCGCATTTTTAGGTATGATATTATTTGACAGCTTCTCGCAATTTAAAAAGCTGATTGTCTGGCATGATTCGCGAATCCTGATCATTGGGGGTTCTGCAGGGCTCCTGGTAGTTGCCGCTGATTTAGTGTTAATGAAATTACTGCCACGGTCGTTTTATGATGACGGCGGATTGAATGAAAAAATTTTCAGGGACAGAAACGTTTTTCATATTGGAGCAATCGCGGCAATCGTCGCCGTCAGCGAAGAAATCTTATTCAGGGGAATCATACAGGCACATTTTGGCATCATCATTTCGAGCCTGGTTTTTGCAGTTGTTCATTACAGGTATTTATTCAATTGGTTTTTATTTACGAATATCATTTTACTAAGTTTTTTAATTGGCTTTATATTCATGCTGACTGAAAATCTGCTTGTTACTGTATTTATGCATTTTTTAATAGATTTTCTCCTTGGGATAAGCATCAAGTTGAAGAATCATAGTGAACGGGACGGGATGTTGAATGAGTAAGGAAGACCCATATAGAGACCAGGCCGAGCGGCTGCGGAAGAAAATAGACCGAAACAGAGAGCACGCTCCGGTCAAGGCAGATAAATTGCCTCCCCGCAGCGAGCTGCACAGGCAGAAACAATCCAAAAATAAATGGAAGCTAAAATACCCGGTCCTCAGGATGCTTGTATTGTTTTTCATTTTACTGCCCATTTCCATTTTCAGCGCTTATAATTATCTGGATGGGAAGAACAGTCCAGCCAATACAAATATAAAAGAGACAACCGGATTCGAAACCATTGATGTAGAAGGGTCAGTGAAAAAGAATACAGATGGACAGGAAGATTCCGAGGAAGAAACTATCACTGAAGATGAAGAGATGCCGGCCGAACAGCCTGATGTGCAGGTAGATCCTTCCACACCCCCTCCGGCAACAGTGCCTGACAACGCTGGAAATAAAACAGCCCCTGAGCCGGTGGTCCAGGATGACAATGAACCAGCGCCACAGGCAGTCCAGCCTGATTCTGGCAGCGGATCTGAAACCATATACCACACAGTGGGTCCAGGCGAGACGCTGTACAGGATTGCAATGAAATATTACAATTCGAAGGATGGAATCGAGACAATCAGGAAGGCTAATAATATAAAAGGGAACGAGGTAAATAAAGGACAGGTTTTGAAAATTCCTAAAGACAATTAGTTTAAGCTGGTTCATTGAGCCAGCTTTTCTTTATTTTTTGTCATGATCCTCACATAACCACGGGGACAAGTTCATATATTTGGATATGAAATTGAAGGCGCGAGGCGCCTAGGCTGGACAAGGGGGAGGACAATGGAATCATCAATTACCAAGCTTGACGGGAGAACAGATAATGCTACAAAGAAAATGCTCCAGAGTGTTGTGGACAGAAAGCGGAAATTTGATAAATTTAAAAGCCGGCATGAAACCGTTATGTGGATGACAATCGCGATGACCTCCTGCTATTTTGTTTACCTGTATATTAATGTTGCCAAACCCTTTTATTATTCTTTTTCAGAAATGTTCTCTGTATTTGTCCAAAACTCTTCCAATCTATATTTCCTTGTTGTGATTGGCGGCAGCTATGGACTGATGAATCTGCTGAGGGAAAAGCGGGAAAAGGCCGAGAAGGAATACCACGCATTAAGATGTGAAATTATTGATAAAAGCAAAGACCTGTGGAAAAAAGAAGATGAATGGAAAAACCGGCATGTCGTATTCGAAATGATGAAAAAGAATTACGATATCAATCTATTCCACGAAAACAAATAGAAGCATCGTATGAGGATGCTTCTTTGCTTTTGAAAAAGGTGAACGCCCGTGTTTATGCTGTGACCTCATTATGCGGTTTCTTGAAGGAACTTTAATTAAAAAAATTGTTTTTTCCCTTGTTCCCCTTTTAAAATTTCAACTGCCTCCCTGAAGCGCTGGGAATGGACGATCTCCCGCTCCCTCAGGAACCTGAGGCCGTCATTCAAGTCAGGGTCATCGCTTAGATTGATTATCCATTGATAGGTGGCCCTGGCTTTTTCTTCTGCGGCGATATCCTCATATAAGTCTGCGATCGGGTCACCTTTGGCCTGGATATATGTCGCGGTGAATGGTACGCCTGCTGCGTTATGGTAAAAAAGTGCTTTATCATGGTCGGCATAGTGGTCCCCGAGCCCCGCTTCTTTCAGCTGTGCCGGAGTAGCGTCCTTTACAAGCTTGTAGACCATTGTTGCAATCATTTCCAGATGGGCAAATTCTTCAGTCCCTATGTCGGTCAATAAACCAATTACCTTATCAGGCAGTGTGTAACGCTGATTTAAATATCTGAGGGCCGCTGCAAGCTCCCCGTCAGCACCCCCGTATTGTTCGATCAAGTATTTTGCAAGGCGCGGATTACATGTACTGACTCTTACCGGGTACTGTAGTTTTTTTTCATAAACCCACATTCTGTTCTTCCCTCCAATTCCAGATTAAAGCTGCCAAGGCCAGGGAGCATCGTTCCAGTTCCACGGATATCCCGAATAGCTGTTTCCAAATTGCATAAGCGGACCATAATTCGTTTCAATGACTTTTTTTAAACGTTTCCGCTCTCTTGCATAATGGTTGAATTGATTGATGGCCCCCCCATCATCTGGATGTGTGTCAAGATATAGCTGCAATTCCACAAGAACGAAATCCACAGACTGGAGCTGTTCCATCAGTTCATAAAATTCCTGCGGCAGCTGCTTCATGACAGATTCTCCACCTTTCCATTCTCGTACGGTGAATACCAGGGATCATAAAATGGCTTCCAAAGTGTCCCTTTTTTCAATGCTTCCCGGGGCGGGAATTGAGGCAAATTTCGTGGCTGGAATCCAATATATAAATTAGGCGGGGTAGAATAGGTTCTTGCCGGTAAAGGGCGGCATGGATCGAAACGACCTCTATATGGATAGTAAACCTTCCTTAAAGTGTGCAATGGGAACCCTCCTTGTTAGTAGACGTCAGTTCATTTTATGAAAAAATAAATAATTCATGTTATTTTTGTTCATTATTGCAGGGATTTCTTCACGGTTCTTGAAATATATAATAATTGTCAGATTCTTATATTCAGAGGTGATTGGGTTGTTCGTAAAAAGCATAATGATACCAAAATTCAAGTGCTATACTGTCCAGAGTGACGAAACATTGGAAACCGCTCTGCAAAAGCTTGAGGAATACCAGATTGACGGTCTTCCGATTTTGAAAGGAGAAGAATATATAGGGGTTGTTACACGGTTTGGAATATATCAGTCATATTTTTCGTCCGACAAAAACAAAGATGAATATATGCAGGGAACACTTGTCACTGATATCGCAAAGTATCAGGACCGTTTCCTAAAGGGAAATGAAATTTTTGAAACGACATTGCTGGAGCTCAAGGACTTTCCGCTTCTTGCAGTCGTGGACGAAAACCGGAAGTTCCTTGGTGTGGTAACTCGTTCGGATGTGCTCGAACAATTTGAAAGTGCGTTTGGCATGCAGCGGAAAGGGGTTCGGATTGCGTTCACCTCGGTTGAAACCGAAGGAAGAATCGCCCGCCTTGCAGAAATCGCACATCAGTTTCATGAACACATCATCTCTCTGGTTACTTTCGATGAGACCGACAAACTTGTACGCAGGATCGTGATGAAAGTAGAAAAGAAGGATAATCTCCAACGGTTCATCCAAAAACTTGAGGGTTCCGGATTCCGGATTCTCGACATTCATGAAGATTGATGTTTTTTATAGGTAAAAAAATAGTCCTCTCTCATACATTGATATGGGAGGGGTTTTTTAATGCTGGGAAATGTAGTGAGGTTTATTTCAGGATTTGTTTGTACATATTTATGGACCGAATGGGTTCCAGTCAGTCACCCCTTTGATGTTAGTGAATTTTTTGTTGAGTTGGTGCTGGATCCGTTTGATTTTTTTGTTTCAGCCATCATCTTCATTATCGGACTGATCGCTTATGGTAGTCTCATTCGTGAAGGAATCAGGGCAGCCGGCCTTGTATCTAAGAAGAGACAAGGGGCACTGCTGCCGGTGTCTTTTATTTGGATCAGCATTTTGGCAGTTTTATTATTCTTATTTAAGGCAGGCCCATGGCAGATGATTATTTTTTTGGGTTTTTCCCTTCTGTATGGTATTATTTCTCTAGGCTTTAACGAGAAGAAATATTTGGTAAATAAATAACAGGCGACCTTCCCGGGAGGAGGACAAATGGCAATCTATATTGCGTTTATCACCATCGTATTATTTGCGGTTTCCTTGCTTGTATATATGTACATTGAAGCCCATTCCAACAGGATTTTATTTCATCAATTATTCTTTCCTGACTTTCCCGAAAGCTTTGGGGAAGTCAACATTTTTTTTATCTCCGATATCCACCGGCGAACTGTATCGGACACAATCATCTCCGAGGCCAAAGGAAAAGCAGACTTCGTTGTCATCGGGGGCGATCTGACGGAAACAGGAGTCAAACTTAAGTTGGTGGAGGAAAATATTGATAAGCTCAGGTTGATTGGACCTGTCTATTTCGTATGGGGGAATAATGATTATGATGAAGATGCCCATGAACTGGACGCATTATTGTTAAACAAAGGCGTCAAAATACTTGATAATACAGCCGTCAGGTTTGAGTCGGAATCGGGAGATATCCTTGTGTTGATAGGGGTGGATGATGTCGCGTTATACAGGGACAGATTGGATCTGGCCCTTTTGGATGCCGGCAGCCAGGGGTTTAAAATCCTTGCGAGCCATAACCCGCAAATAATAAAGCAGGTATCCCCTGAGCACCATATCCGGCTTCTCTTAAGCGGACACACTCATGGAGGGCAAATACGAATTTTCGGATTCGGTCCATACGAGAAAGGCGGAATCAGACAGGCTGGCAGCACGACGGTGCTGGTGAGTAATGGTTATGGAACAACCGCCTTGCCGCTTAGGCTTGGCGCAAAACCTGAGACTCATTTGATCTCGATCAAACATAAAAGCAGTGGCCAAGATAAATGGAAGGAATAAATTCTTCACCCGCCCGGACAAGCTATGAAGGCACTCAGTTTATTGGTTCCTGAGTGACCGGGTTTGTGAAGATTGACCGTGTTTTCCGCTCCTGAACAACTCACCATCCTGCACCTCTTTCATACACTACAACAAGAGCTTCGTTGACGGCAGGGGGCATGATAATGCGCTTAGAACGATTGACATATAATAAGATCAAAATTTTTCTGACTTTAGATGACCTCACAGACCGAGGATTGACAAAAGATGACATATGGAAGGATTCTTTGAAATGGCACCAGCTTTTTCATGACATGTTATTAGAAGCAAGTGAAGAGTTTGGTGTTGAGATTTTCGGCTCTGTTGCTGTTGAAATATTTGCGATTCAAGCGCAGGGAATGGTCATGATTGTAACCATGGAGGAGCAGGAAGGCGGAGATCAACCGTTTGATGATGGATTTATTGAAATGCAGGTGACAGTGGAAGGCTGTGACGAGATCCTGTACGAATTTACGTCCGTAGAGGAAGTCATCCAACTGGCCAAACGCCTGGATGAGAGCAACGTTAACGGAGGCAGCTTGTATTCCATGAACGGCCGATATTTTCTCCATATGGAAAATATGGATCCATCGGAAGGCAATAAAACTGTTTCACTGCTGGCTGAATACGGGAATCCTTCATTGCTCACCATACACAGAGTGGCTGAATACGGGAAAACGATAATTAAAGACAAGGCGATTGAAACGCTCGTGCATTATTTTCATTAAACAGGGCGGTTTCACCGCCTTTTTTTATTAGAAGATCCTGAATAAAATGGTTGTTTGCGTTTTAATGTGGCCATCCCCCATGCTTAGTAAAAAGCCGCTGATTCTTTGTTTTGGCAACGTTTTCATAAAATAGACGAAAAATGCGGAAAAGTGTTTTTTCCATATTGCATAAAACAAACAAAGGTGTATACTATGTCATGAAAGCAGCGAACATCCGCAAAAGTATTTTAGGAGGTTTACGAATGGTAGCCGCAGAAGGCAATGGAAATGCAAATATAGAAGACACGCATGACGTCTTACGATCTACGCAGACCGTTATTCATAAGGCTTTGGAGAAGCTTGGATATCCGGAAGAAGTGTATGAGCTGCTAAAAGAGCCAATCAGGATGATGACAGTTAAAATACCCGTCCGGATGGACGACGGTTCTGTGAAAGTTTTTACTGGCTACCGGGCTCAGCACAATGACGCAGTCGGACCGACAAAGGGAGGAATACGATTTCATCCTGGCGTTACAGAGAAAGAAGTAAAGGCGCTGTCAATTTGGATGAGTTTGAAGTGTGGTATCGTGGATCTTCCCTATGGCGGAGGTAAAGGCGGCATTGTTTGTGATCCCCGTGATATGTCTTTCCGCGAGCTTGAACGTTTAAGCAGGGGTTATGTCAGGGCGATCAGCCAGATTGTAGGGCCGACCAAGGACATTCCTGCTCCAGATGTTTTTACCAATTCACAGATCATGGCTTGGATGATGGACGAATACAGCAGGATCGATGAGTTTAATTCACCGGGTTTCATTACCGGAAAACCGCTCGTACTGGGCGGTTCACATGGCCGTGAGTCTGCGACGGCAAAAGGGGTTACTATTTGTATCAGGGAAGCAGCCAAGAAAAAAGGCATTGAACTGGTTGGTGCCCGGGTCGTTGTGCAAGGATTCGGCAATGCAGGAAGCTATCTTGCGAAATTCATGCATGACGCAGGCGCTAAAGTAATCGGCATTTCGGATGCTTATGGTGCGTTACATGACCCGGATGGCCTGGACATTGATTATTTGCTAGACCGCCGTGATAGCTTTGGAACGGTGACAAAGCTGTTCAATAATACATTAACAAATAAAGAACTGCTGGAATTGGATTCTGATATCCTTGTTCCTGCAGCAATTGAAAACCAGATTACAGAAGAGAACGCCCATAATATCCGTGCCAGCATTGTGGTGGAGGCTGCAAACGGGCCGACTACGCTGGAGGCTACCCAAATCCTTACAGAACGTGGAATATTGCTTGTTCCTGATGTTCTGGCTTCAGCAGGCGGAGTCACAGTTTCATATTTTGAGTGGGTTCAAAATAACCAGGGTTACTACTGGACCGAAGAAGAAGTTGAAGAAAAACTTGAAAAAGTCATGGTCAAATCATTTAACAGCATTTTCGATACTGCCCAGACACGCCGGGTGGACATGCGGCTTGCTGCCTATATGGTTGGCGTCCGCAAAATGGCCGAAGCAAGCCGGTTCAGAGGCTGGATCTAATCAACAGCCGGCCTGCACGAGGCTGTAAGTCCTCTGCATTGAATAAAAATGCGAAATCTCCTATCATTTAATGATGGGAGATTTTTTTGTAAACGATATTATTATGAAACTGTTTTTGATTTGTTAGGAGTGGACGGAACATGAAGGCAGAACAAGTTATCATAGTAGGCGGCGGTCCTTGTGGGCTGGCAGCCGCCATTGCACTGAAAAAAATCGGCAAGGATCCGTTAATTATTGAAAAAGGCAATATTGTAAACGCAATTTACCATTATCCTACACACCAGACTTTTTTCAGCAGTTCTGAAAAACTCGCAATTGGCAATGTGCCTTTTATAACTGAAGAGCATAAGCCGAAGCGGAACCAGGCACTTGTCTATTACCGCGAAGTCGTAAAACGGGAGCAGCTGCGCGTACATCCTTTTGAAAAGGTGCTCAGGGTAGAAAAACTTCAAGATGGGACATTTAACATTATGACGGATAAGCAGGAATATAATACTCGGTATTGTGTAATTGCAACAGGCTATTACGACCAACCCAACTATATGAATGTTCCCGGCGAAGACCTGCCAAAAGTCATGCACTATTTCAAAGAAGCCCATCCGTATTTTGACATGGATGTCGCGGTGGTCGGCGGAAAGAATTCAAGTGTCGATGCTGCGATCGAGCTTGTTAAAGCAGGGACAAGGGTTACTGTCATCTACCGCGGCCATGAATATTCCCCAAGCATAAAACCGTGGATTCTGCCGGAGTTCGATTCCCTCGCCAGAAACGGCAAAATAAAGATGGAGTTCAATTCCCATATTCTCGAAATAACAGATAAAGAGCTTGTATATGAGAAGGATGGGGAGAAGAAAACAATCAAAAATGATTTTGTGTTTGCCATGACCGGATACCATCCAGACCATGATTTTCTCAGAACAATGGGTGTGAGGATAGATGAGGAAACCGGAAGGCCTGCGTATGACCCTGAAACGATGGAAACGAATATCACCGGCATCTTCATTGCCGGCGTCATCGCCGCCGGAAACAACGCCAACGAAATCTTCATCGAGAACGGAAGGTTCCACGGCGGACAGATCGCTGAGGCGATCAGGAAAAGGGAACGAGAGGGATAGATGAAGCAGACTGGATATCAGTCTGCTTGTTTTTTTCTCTCATCTTTTCTGTATGAAACAACTTTTCGATTTTCGCCATATCTGGTCATTGATAGGCAGCTTTATGTACAATAGAAATAAGGAAGGTGAGATAGTTGAAGAAAAAGGTGTCGTTGATTACTACTGGAGGAACAATCGCGAGCAAAGAAATATCAAAGGGTTTGTTGGCTTCTGGAGCCATGACAGGGGAAGAACTGGCTGAACTCTGTAAACTGCCTGATGATATAGAAGTGAAAATTGTCAATGCGTTTCAGCTGCCGAGTATGCATATAGATTTTGAAAAAATGTCTATTCTCAGAGATGTGATTTTGAAAGAACTTCAAGACGAATCAGTCTCCGGTGTGGTAGTTACGCATGGAACAGATACTCTCGAAGAAACAGCTTATTTTCTTGATCTCACAATTAGTGATGGCAGACCGATCGTGGTGACAGGTTCGCAGCGGTCTCCCCAGGATGTCGGAACAGACGTTTATTCCAATTTAAGAAATTCTATCTATGTAGCCGTTAATGACATTCTGCATAGTGTCGGTGTCGTGGTTGTATTCAACGAACGAATATATTCAGCAAAATATGTCAAGAAAGTGCATGCATCAAACCTCCAAGGCTTCGAATCTTTCGGATATGGTTATTTAGGGATTATCGATAATGACATTGTAAGCATCTATCAGAAACCTGTTCAAAGGGACTGTTATGAGCCGATAGCTGATTTGCCAAGGGTGGATATTGTGAAGTGCCATACAGGTGCAGACGGGACGTTTATTGAAGCGTCTATCAGGGCTGGAGCGAAGGGGATTGTACTGGAGGGAGTTGGCAGAGGACAGGTTTCTCCTTATATGATGGATGCAATAAAAAGGGTACTGGAAATGAATATCGCGCTCATTGTCACTACCAGTGCTGAAGAAGGAAAGGTGTATCCGTCATATGGCTATTACGGAAGTGCCTATGATCTACAAAAGCAAGGTGCCCTTTTAGGTGAAGATTACGACAGCAAAAAAGCCAGGATTAAATTAGCTGTCCTCCTGGCCACGAAAGAAACAATCGAACAATCCGATTTCCGGTAATAGGATAAATTACATGATGGAACGATGCAGAACCGAAATTAATAATGCTTACAATAAAATGGAAGATAGTAACCGATAATGCATTTAATTTCTCCCGATATCGTGATACGATTAATAAAAAGAAGTGAAAAGAGGACAGCTATGCTGGGGATTGTGACTGCCGGGGTGGCCCCCGGACTTGCTTTGCTAAGTTATTTCTATTTAAAGGACCAATACGGCTCAGAGCCGTTGCCAATGGTGTTCAAAACTTTTTTGCTTGGCTTGCTCCTTGTATTTCCGCTCATGTTCATCCAGTATGTTTTTCAGGCGGAAGGCATATTTCGCGGAGACTTTTTGAATGCATTTGTATCTGTCAGCCTTCTTGAAGAATTTTTTAAGTGGTTTGTACTGTTTTATGCTGTATTCCAGCATGTGGCCTTCGATGAGCCATATGACGGGATTGTGTATGGGGCTTCCGTTTCACTGGGCTTTGCGACTGGAGAAAACATCTTATATCTTGTAGGAAACGGTCTCGAATACGCGATCGGCCGGGCGTTGCTGCCGGTTTCAAGCCATGCCCTGTTTGGGGTCATCATGGGTTATTATCTAGGGAAAAGCAAATTTACTGGGCAGGCAAAGAAGAAATGGATCATGTTGTCCTTAATGATGCCAATTGTGCTGCACGGAGTTTATGACTATATATTACTGACATTAGAGGATTGGTTTGTGCTAATGGTTCCTTTCATGGTGTTCCTCTGGTGGCTTGGCTTGAGAAAAGTCAAAATGGCCAGGATATTAAGTGCCCGCCACTTTCAAAAACAATACCCTGTTTAACGAACTCTTCATTTATCGAAAATGAGGGGTTTTTTCTTTTTCTGAATAAAACTTCTTCTTTTACAAAAAATAGGCTTATTCTATCAAAGTTTAACAACGTGGGGGTTGCTGTCAACAATGAAGAGTTTTTATTCGGTTTTGAAAATCGTTGGGTTAATATCCCTTTTAATCGGGCTGGTACCTGCCAGTGGCTTAGAACACAGGGCCAAGGCATTCACAAATCAGGTCCTTCAGCAGGGTGCGGTCGGTGATGATGTCATCGAGCTTCAGGCCAGGCTTCAGTACGTCGGTTTTTATAATGGCCAGATTGATGGTGTGTTTGGATGGGGAACATATTGGGCGCTCAGAAATTTTCAATATGAATTTGGCCTGCCGGTCGACGGTCTTGCTGGCTGGGGCACAAAGCTCAGGCTGGCCCGTGCTTCCCAATATGATGAGCAATATGTAAGAGCGAATATGGGCAGGGAGAATTTCAGATACCGCGGGGGAACGTTCAGGAGAGGACGGGGAGGCGGCGGAGGGGCAGCTGCCGCAAAGCGTCGCCAGGCTGCACCACGAAAAGGGACGGCCAGGACGACCGCCTCCAATACACCGAACGGATTTTCACAGAATGACATCCGGCTGATGGCAAATGCAGTGTATGGTGAAGCACGAGGAGAACCCTACATAGGTCAGGTCGCAGTAGCGGCAGTTATTTTGAATCGTGTTCAGAGCGCCAATTTTCCGGATACAGTGTCGGGAGTTATATTTGAGCCTCTGGCTTTCACAGCGGTAGCAGATGGACAGATTTGGCTAACGCCAAATGCCAACGCGAGGAAGGCAGTCATGGATGCCATAAATGGCTGGGATCCGACCGGCAATGCTACTTATTATTTCAATCCGGCAACTTCGACCAGTAAGTGGATATGGAACAGGCCGCAGATCAAGCGGATTGGGAAACATATATTTTGCAGATAGGGGTGAGCTAATTTGATTCGAGGAATTTTGATTGGCGTGCTAGCAGTAGCACTCATTGGTACTGGTTATTGGGGTTACCAGGAACACCACGATAAGAATGTTGTTCTGCAAAACGCAGAAAACGGTTATCAGCGTGCGTTTCATGACCTAGCATACCAGGTGGACATACTTCATGATAAAATCGGTACGTCACTGGCGATGAATTCACGTTCATCTTTGTCACCATCGTTGGCGGAGGTCTGGAAAATCACTTCAGAAGCACATAATGATGTGGGACAGCTTCCACTGACCCTTCTGCCATTCAATAAAACTGAGGAGTTTCTGGCGAATATCGGGAACTTCAGCTATAGAGCAGCTATCCGGGATTTAGATAAGGAACCTCTGTCAGACAAAGAATACCAAACTTTGCAAACACTGTATAAACAGTCTGCCGATATACAAAATGAGTTGAGGCGGGTTCAGCACATGGTAATTGCAAATGATCTCAGATGGATGGATGTAGAAGCCGCTCTTGCTGCCGGGAATGAACCTGGTGATAATACCATTGTCAACGGCTTTAAGACGGTAGAAAAAACAGTAGAGGGTTACACGGAAACAGAGTTTGGGCCAGCTAATGTGAATATGCAGAAACCGGATGAAAATTTTAACCGAGTGACAGGAAGCAAGATTTCAAAAGCGGAAGCTGTTCAGATCGCTAAACGATATGCGGAGCTTGGAAACGATGCGAACGTCAAGGTTGTTGAGAACGGAAAGGGTTCCGATTTTGGATTTTTCAGTGTTTCAGTTGAAAATCCTAAAAGTCGTGAGGAGGTCAATATGGATATAACTAAAAAAGGAGGCCATCCTATTTGGTTTATCCATAGCAGGGATGTAGGGAAACAAGCGATAAGCCTGAATGATGCCAGTAACCGGGCGAGCCATTATCTGAAACAAAATGGGTATAACGACCTATCCCTTCTTGAAAGCGCACAATATGACAATGTCGGCATGTTTACCTTCACGAGTGTTCAGGATGGAGTCAGGATATATCCGGATTCAATCAAGGTCCAGGTTGCACTTGATAACGGGAAAATAACAGAATACTCCGCTGACGATTACTTAAGGTCCCACCGGGACAGAAATATCGAAAAGCCGGCGATTTCTGCCCAGGAAGCCAGGGCAAAGCTGAATAAAAACGTGAAAGTGATGGAAGAAAGGCAGGCAGTGATCGTAAATGATTTAAATGAGGAAGTGCTATGCCACGAATTCATGGGTGTATTGGGAGATGACACTTTCCGGATTTACATCAATGCGAAAACCGGCGACGAAGAAAAAGTGGAAAAGCTGCAAAATGCAGAGCAGGCCTATACTGGTGCAGGTTAAGGAGAAGCCAAGCGGCTTTTCCTTTTTTCATTTGTTTTGACAAATTTTTGTGGAATTAGAATATGTGCTTCTCCCCACTCCATTGGATGAAACAGCTGTTAGGCAAAATGAAGAAATTCAATAGCGCATGGTCGATTAGACCCTCTCTGATGGACAAAATTAACGAACATTTCTCTTGCAAGGACGATTAGCCCCGCCCTAATGGACAAAACGAGCGAACATTTCTCTCGCAAGGACGATTAGCCCCGCTCTAATGGACAAAACAAACGAACATTTCCGGCGCAGGGACGATTAGCCCCGCTCAAATGGACAAAACAAACGAACATTTCCGGCGCAAGGACGATTAGCCCTGCCCTAATGGACAAAACGAATGAACATATATAGTATAAAGTAGAATACACCCCCTCATCTGGACAATACAAACGCAATTGATTGCGTAAAGCCATCTTACAGTTTTCGAATTTTAAATGTATAATAAAATGACAGAATGTAATTTCATAAATATAAGGGAGAGCGTGGTTTAACATCCATGATAAAAATCGGGGATACGATCATACTGGAATCTGATTATACTGGTAAAATTGAAAAGTATAAATGCAAACTCACTGAGAAAATAGGCAATGACCTCTATGTCGATTATCCAATAAGCCTCGTTACAAACCGGACGGTGTACCTTCTCGAAGGGACATCACTGCATGGCACATTTGCCGCGAGTGACGGCACCCATTACTTTTTTGAAACCGAGGTTAAAGGGAGAAAAAAGGAACCGTTTCCGACGCTGGTCCTGTCTTATCCGGGAAAAGAGTTCTTGATAAAAATACAGCGCCGGCAGTTTGTCAGGATTGAAACAGCGGTAGATGTGGCCGTACATCCGCGTGAATCGGAATTTGCCCCGTTTACAGCTATTACGGATGATATAAGCGCTGGCGGCGCCGCGCTCCTTGCCGGAAAAAATATTAAACTGCATGCGGGTATGCAGATAGATTGCCTGTTTGTTTTACATATGCAGAATGGTGTATGCGAGTACAAAAAATTCAAGAGCAAAATTGTCAGAATCATAGAAGCAAGCGAAACGATGAATAAAATCTCACTCCAATTCATTGGTACGTCAGACACCGACAAACAACTTTTATTGCGGTTTTGTTTTGAGAGGCAGCTTGAATACAAGAAAAAAGGGCTGCCAGTTTAAATCGAATAATAAATCCGTTTGTGTCCAATAATGGAAATAAAACAATTTGAGAGGATTCAGGCGGATGAAGTCGGTTGAAAGAATCATAATGAAGATTGTCATCGTGCAATTTATTTTTTTGTTGATCGCCCAGCTGTTTTTCCACAAGTTCAATGCGTTTCCGGAGTTAAGGGAAATCACGCAATACGAAGGCATAAGCAATAATGATTTCACGGAAATACTGGAAACTATAAGAAACAGCCAATGAGCAGGGAAAAACTCATCCTGCTTCTTTTTTATTGCCAAAATCGCGAAGAGAAAAAATTACTGGTTATTTAAAAGTTGAAATTGTATTCTTGTGTTAAAATAAGAAAGATTAAAAGTACCATGTTGAAACACCTAGAAGGGTAACAGGAGGCATTATGGACAGGAAAATTTCAATAGCAATTGACGGACCTGCCGCAGCGGGCAAAAGCACGGTTGCCAAAATTGTGGCAGAGCAGCTTTCATACATATATATTGATACAGGTGCCATGTATCGTGCTCTAACATATAAAGCATTGCAAATGGGCGTCGATTTAGAGGATGAAACGGCACTTATATCTATGTTGCACGAAACAGCGATCCAGCTTCATCCGGGCGAGAACGGCCAGCGTGTCGTACTGGACGGAACTGATGTTTCTATCCAGATCCGATCAGCCGAAGTGACCAATAGCGTTTCAATTGTAGCCAGGCATGAACAAGTACGAAAAGAAATGGTGAAAAGGCAGCAGGCGTTTGCGAAAGCAGGCGGAGTAGTCATGGATGGCCGTGATATAGGGACGCATGTCCTGCCGGATGCTGAAGTAAAGGTATTCCTGCTAGCGAGCGTTGAGGAGCGGGCACAGCGGCGGCACGACGAAAATCGTGAAAAAGGTTTTCCTTCTGATTTGCAAAAATTAAAAGAAGAGATCGCACTCAGGGATAAACTGGATTCTGAGCGGGAAGTGGCTCCATTAAAAAAAGCGGAAGACGCGGTTGAAATTGACACAACATCTTTGACAATCCAGAAAGTTGTCGCAGAAATCATGAAATTAGCGCTCGAAAGGATAGGTTGAAATTGTCTTTTTATTCTTTTGTAAAAACGGTAGTGTACGGGGTTTTGAAACCACTGTACAGGATAGAAACAATCGGGAAAGATAACTTCCCTGCCAAAGGTGCAGTCCTGCTTTGTGCCAACCATATTGCCTTGCTCGATCCCCCGGTTGTCGGGATTACGGCACCAAGGCCGGTTCATTTTATGGCTAAGGATGAAATATTCTCGGTTCCGCTTCTTGGCAAACTTGTCAGCAACCTGAACGCTTTTCCTGTGAAACGGGGCATGAGCGACCGGGAGGCGCTGAGAAAAGGGCTTTCAATTTTAAAAGATGGAAAGGTTTTAGGATTGTTTCCAGAGGGAACAAGAAGCAAGACAGGTGAACTAGGGCAAGGCCTTGCAGGGGCAGGATTTTTTGCTCTGCGCTCAGATGCATTGATAGTCCCGTGTGCTGTCATTGGCCCATATAAACCATTCAGCAAGCTAAAAGTGGTGTATGGAAAGCCTGTCGACTTCACTGGTCTCCGTGAAAAAAAAGCGGCCGCGGACGAAGCCACTGAATTAATTATGAAAGAAATCCGCAAACTTATTATAGAGCATAAATCATAAATAGGGGTTCTTGCTTGACAAACAAGGCCTTTTGTAAGAAGTTAGTAAAAAAGAGTTTTTTTTGAATATTCGCTAAGAATCTTTAACGGATGTTTTCTATGTGGTGTCCGCATCACATCATATATATTAGGTGCAGTTTGGATTAAGGAGGAGTACATATGACTGAAGACATGAATGAAATTGAGGTTCAGAATTTCGAAGTAGGTGACCGCGTAAAAGGGCAGGTTACTAAAGTGGAAGAAAAGCAGGTTCTTGTGAATATTGAGAACAGCAAACTAGACGGAATCATCCCAATCAGTGAACTATCGAGCCTTCACGTCGAAAAAGCGGGGGATGCTGTCGCTGAGGGAGACCAGCTTGAGCTTGAAGTGCTGAAGGTCGAAGAAGAAGCTTTGATTCTTTCGAAACGGAAAGTGGATGCTGAAAAAGCCTGGGACGAACTCCAGCAGAAATTGGATAGCGGCGAAGTCTTTGAAGCTGAAATCAAAGATGTAGTCAAAGGCGGCCTAGTCGTTGATCTTGGGGTGCGCGGATTTGTTCCTGCTTCACTTGTCGAATCCCATTTCGTCGAGGATTTTTCCGATTATAAAGGCAAAAGCCTTACTTTTAAAATCGTGGAGCTCGACAAGGACAAAAACCGCCTGATCCTCTCCCACCGGGCTGTTGTCGAGCAAGAGCAAGGAAAACGCAAGCAGGAACTCCTGGATTCTTTACAGTCCGGCCAGGTGCTGGAAGGTACAGTCCAGAGGATTACCGATTTCGGTGCGTTCGTGGACATCGGTGGAATAGATGGGCTGGTGCACATATCCCAGTTGTCACATGAACATATCGAAAAGCCATCAGATGTTGTTCAGGAGGGACAAAGCGTCCAGGTGAAGGTGTTAAGCGTTGACCGTGACAACGAACGGATTTCGCTTTCCATTAAGGAAACATTGCCGGGCCCTTGGTCCAATATTGAAGAAAAAGCACCTAAAGGAAGCACCCTTGAAGGCACAGTCAAGCGGCTCGTTTCATACGGGGCGTTTGTTGAGGTGTTCCCAGGCGTGGAAGGTCTCGTCCATATCTCACAAATTTCCCATAAACACATTGGCACCCCGCATGAAGTGTTAAAAGAAGGCCAAAAAGTCAAGGTCAAAGTGCTTGATGTAAATAAAGATGAGCAGCGCCTCTCCCTTAGCACGAAAGAGTTTGAGGAAAGGGAAGACCAGCGAGCGGTGGATTATGAGCTCCCGGAAGAATCAAAGGGCTTCCAGTTAGGAGAAATGATCGGGGATAAGCTTAAAAATTTAAAACAATAACGGTGATGGATCGTGTCTAGATCAAAAAGAAAATGGGATCATATACGGCTGGCCCTGGAAACGGGGCTGGCTCGCACGAACGGTTTTGCCGATGTCACTTTTGTTCATCAGAGCCTCCCTGATTCCTCACTGGACGCAATCGATTTGCAAACCAAAATTGGCGAACTTTTATTAAGTTCGCCAATTTTCATCAATGCAATGACAGGCGGAGGCGGGGAAAGGACATTTGAAATAAACCGGAACCTTGCCATTGCTGCCAGAGAAACGGGCTTGGGAATGGCTGTTGGATCACAGATGTCCGCCATCAAGGATCCGCTGGAGCGAAAAACTTATGAAATTGTCCGAAAAGAAAATCCTGGTGGGATCATCCTTGCCAATCTCGGCAGCGAAGCTACTGTTGATCAGGCAAAACTTGCGATTGATATGATTGAGGCAGATGCCCTGCAAATACATTTGAATGTTGTGCAGGAGTTGGCCATGCCTGAGGGTGACCGCGATTTCAGGAATGCCCTGAACAGGATTGCTGATCTTGCCGGTTCATTGGATGTCCCGCTCATTGTAAAAGAGACCGGATTCGGCATGGGCATGGAGACGGTAAAATCTCTCCTGACTGCCGGGGTCTATGCTGTCGATATCGGCGGTTTCGGGGGAACCAATTTTGCCAGGATCGAAAACAGGCGCGGGAACCGGAGTCTTTCATTTTTTGAGGATTGGGGTATCACTGCCGCTGCTGCGATTGTAGAAGCACGGAGTTGCCACTTCAATTTGCCTTTGATCGCATCGGGAGGTATCCAAACGGGCATGGATGTTGCCAAAGCCATAGCCTTGGGTGCGGATGCGGCTGCAATTGCTGGAGTGTTTCTAAAGACTTTGGTCGAAGACGGATTAGAAGCACTAATTGAAGAAATTTCGCTGATCCAGGAGGAGCTTGCGATCATTATGACGGCCCTGGGAGCAAAAAAATTACGTGATTTGCACAATTCTCCACTTGTCATTTGGGGCGAAACATACCATTGGCTTGAACAGAGAGGCATCAATACAAAATCGTACAGCCAAAGAATAAAAAAGTGAAGTTTCCTCATTCGGAAGCTTCTTTTTTATGCTCTTGCACTGTAAATGAGTTTAAATTACATATCGGGCAGCCATAATGGAAATGATAGGAGGTAGAACATGGAAGAAGGCCTTATCTTTTATTGGTGTACATGGGCTGCATGGATATGGACAACCTTTATGATGGACAAAAAGAATGCCGGCCGTCTAAAGTACTCGGTGATGCTGCTTTTGTTAATCATCCTCTCGCCTTATACAGCCGGAATTCATGGCATCCAGGTACATATGTCCGCACTTGTTCTCATTGTTTTTATACAGTTGGAAACATTCAGGCTAAAAAGATCTGAGACCCTTTATATAGCTATATCCGCACTGATTGTCATGCTTGCGCATGTGAACTTCCTGCTGTTTGAACTGTTTGATCCAGTTTGGGTTATTTTCAAACGTGAGTGGATGGCAGGAATATGTATGAGTGCATTAACGATCATTCTGCAATCAAGCAGACAATTAAGACTCGTGACATTGTCGGCAGGGCTTCTTCAAGGCGAAATACTATTTGCGATCATTATAAGAAAATTTGGGTTCCCGCATCCCATTGCTTCACCGGCATTTTTAGATGCGGCGTGCATTGCAGCGGTTATCATCATTGCCTGGTCTGGAATGGAACAATTTTCTGCGTCATTTAGCAAAATGGACCAGGTGGAAAGGGAGAAACAGAGATCCTCATGAATGAATACACTTTGCCGATCTCGTTTGGCGTTACAGTCGGGACGATTGCCAGGCTGTTCATGCTGAGGACGGATTACCGGCAATACCCTACTTATTTGCACGGGAAGATCATACATATTGCGCTTGGATTTATTGCGGCTGGGCTTGGGGCAGTTGCAGTGCCTGCCATTATGGAAGAGGAATTCACGGCAATCACCTTCCTGACACTTGCAGCCTCACAATTCCGGGAAGTCCGGAATATGGAAAGAAACACGCTGACAGAAATGGACAGCCACGAGCTTGTTTCCAGGGGTAAAACATATATTGAAGGAATCGCTGTTGCATTTGAAAGCCGCAACTATATTGTTATTTTTGCTTCGTTGATAAGCACGTTTTTTTATTTGGCGGTTAATATTTGGGCAGGCATTGCTGCGGGCTTGGCCGCATTAATCGTGGCAAGGCAGCTTATGGCCGGAGGGAAATTGAAGGACATCGTGGACATTGAGTTTATTGAACCAAGATTTGTCGGGCCCGGGCTGTATGTAGATAACATTTATATCATGAATATAGGCTTGCCCGAAAGGCAGAAGGAAGTATTGAAATATGGAATGGGTTTTATTTTAAAACCTAAAAATTTCAATGCCCGTTCAACAATTGCGAATATCGGCCAAAGGCAGGCTGTATTACATGATTTGTCAACAGCTTTGGGGGTGTATCGCGATACGGGCACTCCGGCACTGGTTCCGCTTGCCAAACGGGATCTTGATGATGGCAGGGTCGGCGTGTTTGTCCTGCCACAGGAACGCGATGTGAATAAAGCCATATCCATTCTCGGCAATGTCCCGATTCTTGAAAATGCGATAAGGATGCCTGGAGAAAAAAGGGTGAAAGGAAGAAAACGCCAGTGACACTTGAAAAATTCATCCTTGCTGCCATTACAACAAATCCAAAGAAGGTTCCGGCCGGGACCGCTGTATTTTATTGTGATTCAAAAAAAGAAATGGAACAAATCGCAGCAAGCCTGGAAGCCATTCTTGACGGGATTGCACATTCCTTGACCGAAGAATTGTTCGTCATTGTTAAACATTGAACAGGGACATGGCTTGCGGTACGGCTCTATCATTTGATAAACTGGTTAAGCCAGACCCTTCTTGCCTGAGAAGGGTTTATTTTGTACGTTAGCAAAATTAAACGAATTGGCGCTGTAAAAAAATAAACCTTAATGAAAGGGTGAAGTTCATGGCGAAACCAGTAGTGGCAATTGTTGGCCGCCCGAACGTTGGGAAGTCGACAATTTTCAACCGAATCGTTGGTGAACGAATTTCCATAGTAGAAGATATCCCCGGTGTGACGAGGGACCGGATTTACAGTTCCGGCGAGTGGCTCACACATGATTTTAATATAATTGATACAGGCGGAATTGAAATTGGTGATGAACCGTTCCTTGAGCAGATACGCCAGCAGGCCGAAATCGCAATCGACGAAGCAGACGTCATCATTTTTCTGACAAATGGCCGTGAGGGTGTCACAGGCGCAGATGAGGAAGTCGCGAAAATCCTGTACCGTTCAAATAAACCGGTTGTTTTAGCGGTCAATAAAGTGGACAATCCCGAGATGAGGGACCAGATTTATGACTTTTATGCACTCGGGTTTGGAGAGCCAGTCCCGATTTCAGGTTCCCACGGCCTTGGGCTTGGTGACCTGCTTGATGAAGTGGCAAAGCATTTTCCAAAAAGGGAAGCCCGCGATGACGATGAGGATACAATCAAATTTTCTTTAATCGGACGGCCGAATGTCGGGAAATCATCGCTCGTCAATGCCATTGTTGGCGAAGAGCGGGTTATTGTAAGTGATATTGCCGGCACGACTAGAGATGCGATCGACACTGAAGTCACTTATAATGGCCAGAAGTATATGATCATTGATACAGCTGGCATGAGGAAAAAAGGCAAGGTTTACGAAACGACTGAAAAATACAGCGTACTGAGAGCGCTTCGTGCAATTGAAAGATCCGATGTGGTTCTTGTTGTGATCAATGCCGAAGAGGGAATCATCGAGCAGGACAAACATATTGCCGGTTATGCCCATGAGGCAGGGCGTGCTGTTGTAATTGTTGTCAACAAGTGGGATGCAATTGAAAAAGACGAAAAGACGATGAAGGAATTTGAACAAAATATCCGGGAGCATTTCCAATTCCTCAGCTATGCACCAATCGTCTTCCTGTCGGCAAAAACGAAGAAACGGATCCATACATTGATGCCTATGATCAATTTGGCGAGCGAGAACCATTCGATGCGCGTTCAGACTAATGTCTTGAATGATGTGATTATGGACGCTGTCGCAATGAATCCGACTCCAACAGATAAAGGCCGCAGATTAAAGATCTTTTATACAACACAGGTTGCAGTGAAACCGCCTACCTTTGTAGTTTTTGTCAATGAACCAGAGCTCCTGCATTTCTCGTATGAACGTTTCCTTGAAAACCGGATAAGGGATGCATTTGGATTTGAAGGTACGCCCATCAAGCTATTTGCCAGGGAGAGAAAATAAAAAAGGTGTGGTGTTTATGGAACGGACGACAGATAAGGTTGCAGTGATTGGTGCAGGAAGCTGGGGAACTGCTCTCGCCATGGTACTTGCAGACAACGGCCACGAAGTCAGGTTATGGGGCCATAACCCGGAACAAATTGAGGAAATCAATGAACGGCACACGAACAAAAAATACCTCCCGGGCATTACACTGCCAGAAGCAATAAAAGGATTCTCAAGCTTGCGTGAGGCTATGTCCGATATAGAACTGATCATTCTTGCCGTGCCCACGAAAGCAATTAGGGACGTATTGCGAAAGATCGTCGATGTACATAACCGCCCGATGACGATTGTGCATGTCGGCAAAGGTATAGAGCCGGACACATTGCTCAGAATTTCAGAGATGATCGAAGAGGAAATGCCGGCACATCTGCTTAATGCCGTAGTAGTGCTTTCGGGACCAAGCCATGCTGAAGAAGTCAGCCTCCGGCATCCGACTACTGTTACCGCCTCATCCAAAAATATGGACGCGGCAGAACGGGTGCAGGATTTGTTTATCAACCACAACTTTCGGGTCTATACCAATGCCGACCTTGTGGGGGTTGAGATTGGCGGTGCCTTAAAAAATATCATTGCACTCGCGGCAGGTATTTCAGACGGGCTGGGGTACGGAGATAATGCAAAAGCGGCCCTGATTACAAGAGGGTTGGCAGAAATCGCCCGCCTCGGCGTTAAGATGGGGGCCAGCCCGCTGACTTTTTCAGGGCTGACAGGGATCGGAGATTTAATCGTGACCTGTACGAGTGTACATTCTCGCAATTGGCGCGCAGGGAATATGCTTGGCAAAGGCCAAAAGCTTGATGAGGTCCTGAATAATATGGGTATGGTAGTGGAAGGGGTAAGAACGACAAAAGCAGCTTATCAGCTGGCAAGCAAATACGATGTGAAAATGCCGATCACACAAGTATTGTATGATATCTTATTTAATAACGTGGACCCGAAAAATGCTGTCGATGATTTAATGACGCGGAGAAGGACACACGAAATGGAGGACCTCGCAAATATTCTTGATGACAGAATTATTGACGGGGAATAAACGAAATAGCAGTAAAATCTTATTGATATAGGCATTCGATGATGCGATTTACTTTTTATGCGCATACAATGCAACGAAGCAAACTGGTGGTTTGAACCGGGTGTTTGGGTGATTTAGTCAAATTTCGCTGAAGTAAAGATGTCTGCCCCTTCTTTACTTCAGTTTTTTTTGCTTACAAAAAGGGACATGCTACTTTTATCGCCCGTATAGCACACAGTATGTTATAATACTTCTCGAAAAAGGGAGTGGTATATTTGTCGCCGGCATTATTAAAGATGTGGATATCCTTCATTGGAATGGGATGTATGGCTTTATCGCTAGTTTCTCTTTACCTGAGCCGTTATAAATTAAAGGGAGTCTTTAAGCTGTTAACCGCCGTCATTGCTTACATTCTGATGATTGCTGCTGGCCTGATTATCTTTTTGGTAGTATTCAGCGGGCCGACAACCTAATCATAATCTACTAGATTAAAGGATTGGTATTTATGAAAAATACACGCATTTTCCTGGCCGTTCTCCTTTCTGCCATTCTCCTTTCAGGGTGTATGTATCCGAAAGAGAACCTCAGCCAGAATACAGTCCCCTATAAAGAACAGTTGGAGACGGTTCAAAAAGCGGTTGACCAGTTCCAGGATGCGAATGGCGGTATATTGCCAATTAAAACGAAAGATGCAAAAACACCGGTCTACCAAAAATATCCGGTCGATTTTCAAAAAATATCACCATTGTACATGCCAGAACCACCGGGGAATGCTTTTGAGAGCGGCGGGATTTTTCAATATGTCATCATTGATGCTGAAACAGACCCGACTGTGAAGCTATTGGACCTGCGAATGGCTGATGCTATCCGTGAGTTGAATTTGAGGATAAAGTCCCATAAGTACCCGCCATTTAAAGACCAACTGGCAAAGAATGTATTCACATTGGATTATAAAAAGCTTGGCTATAAAGAAGAGCCTGTGTCGGTAAGCCCGTTCACCAACCAAAATCTGCCCTTCGTCATTGATGGACAGGGAGATATTTACGTGGACTACCGAAGTGATCTATACCAAAAGATGCAAAAGCTAAAAACAGACCTGAAGCCTGGGGAGGACATCCGGCACATCCTGGTTGGAGACTCTATGTTCGTGCCTGCGTATTCTCTGCCTTATACTATTGATCCTTCCGGCAACGAACCAATCTTTTTAGAGAATTAGTCATAACCCTTCTACTACAAAATATATTGTAGGAGAGGGGTTTTCTTTTTGCCATGAAAATTGGCAAAAGATACGGAAGATCAGGGCGGCGCCTCCATTCACACTCTTCGTGATTTTATATAGGGGGGTAAAAAAAAATAAAAAAATGTCATATCACTATAGGACAATGTCATAAACATATACTGTCCCAGAATACCAATAAGGATGATATTTTTCCCACTAACTCTATGATCGGGAGGGGATCACTTGGAAAAGGTAGATATTTTTAAAGATATTGCCGAGCGGACGGGCGGCGATATTTATTTAGGGGTTGTTGGAACCGTCCGGACTGGCAAGTCTACTTTCATAAAAAAATTCATGGAGCTGGTTGTTTTACCGAATATAAACAACGAAGCCGACAGGGCCAGAGCCCAGGATGAATTGCCGCAAAGTGCTGCGGGCAAAACGATCATGACCACTGAGCCAAAGTTTGTTCCCAACCAGGCGGCAAGCATCCATGTTGATGAGGGCCTTGATGTAAATATCAGGCTTGTCGATTGTGTCGGTTACACAGTGCCAGGTGCAAAGGGGTACGAGGATGAAAACGGCCCGCGCATGATCACGACCCCCTGGTATGAGGAGCCGATTCCTTTCCATGAGGCTGCTGAGATTGGCACAAGGAAGGTCATCCAGGAGCACTCTACCATCGGAGTTGTCATCGCCACTGATGGCACTATTGGTGAAATCCCCCGCCATGATTATATCGAAGCTGAGGAAAGAGTGATTGAAGAATTAAAAGAAGTCGGGAAGCCGTTCATCATGGTCGTGAACAGTGTGCAGCCCTACCACCCAAACACTGAGGCGCTGCGTGCACAACTGGCTGAGAAATATGACATCCCTGTCCTGGCAATGAGTGTTGAAAGCATGCGGGAAACGGATGTACTGAATGTACTCCGGGAAGCGTTATACGAATTTCCGGTGCTTGAAGTAAACGTGAACCTCCCGAGCTGGGTCATGGTCCTCCGCGAAAACCACTGGCTCCGCGAAAGCTACCAGGAAGCCGTTAAAGAAACTGTAAAGGATATCAAGAGATTAAGAGATGTTGACAGAGTGGTGCATCAATTCAGTGATTACGAGTTTATTGACCGTGCCGGGCTGGCGGGGATCGAAATGGGGCAGGGCGTGGCTGAAATCGACCTGTTTGCCCCGGATGACCTATATGACGACATCCTGAAAGAGATTGTAGGGGTGGAGATTCGCGGCAAGGACCATTTGCTTGAATTGATGCAGGATTTTGCCTATGCAAAAGCGGAGTATGACCAGATTTCCGATGCACTGAAAATGGTGAAACAAACAGGATACGGCATCGCTTCTCCTTCCATGTCTGACATGAGCCTGGAGGAACCGGAAATTATCCGCCAGGGCTCGCGCTTTGGGGTCCGGTTAAAAGCAGTCGCGCCCTCCATACACATGATTAAAGTGGATGTGGAATCTGAATTTTCACCGATCATCGGAACAGAAAAACAGAGTGAAGAACTAGTCCGGTATCTGATGCAGGATTTTGAAGAGGATCCACTTTCTATCTGGAATTCCGATATATTTGGAAGAAGCCTCAATTCCATCGTAAGGGAAGGCATTTCTGCCAAATTGTCATTGATGCCGGAAAATGCCCGATATAAGCTGAAAGAAACGCTGGAAAGAATCATTAATGAAGGCTCCGGCGGCCTGATAGCCATCATATTGTAAAACGGGACTCCCTGACGCGGGGTCTTTTTTTTGCTCTATTCAGGGGCGTGATGTGTAAAAAGGCATGATTTTACCCTTAAAAAAGGGTTGACTTATTACATTTATGTTGCAAATAAGAAAACATTCCCATTATTTATTGAAATTAGCTTGATATGCATAAATGATTGTGATAATCTTTTAACAGAATTAACGTTCTGGTCTTACAAACCCTTGTTGTATAAGGGTTTGTAAGAAACAGGGAAATAAATCGACAATTTTATTTCAGAGCAACTAAAACTTGTCGACAAATTCCTCCAGTAACGTATAGAATTCATCCATTTTGTTTAGAAATGTAGTAGCAATCTATTTTCTAAAGCATATGTGATCTTTGGGAGGAGGTGAATGGCATGAACAAAACAGAACTAATTAATGCAGTTGCTGAAACTGGTGAGCTTTCCAAAAAGGATGCAACAAAAGCAGTTGATGCTGTTTTTGATTCAATCTTAAATGCTTTGAAAAACGGTGACAAGGTACAATTAATCGGTTTTGGTAATTTCGAAGTTCGCGAGCGTGCAGCCCGTAAAGGACGCAACCCGCAAACTGGCGATGAAATCGAAATCTCTGCTAGCAAAGTGCCTGCTTTCAAACCAGGTAAAGCGCTTAAAGATGCAGTAAAATAAGTACATAAGCGCTAATAGCGTTTCTGAACAGAGGCCGCGATCCAATCGCGGCCTTTTCCATGCCCAAAAACTGCATTCACCCTATCAGTAAAGGTATGGATCGGTAATTCTGTTTTGCTTACGCGGAAATGATTATGCTAATATGGAAATGTTATAATCAAACGGATTTATCTGGGTGATAAATGCCGGTGATACTTAGACAGAGGATTATAATGAAATACATAAGCTTAGGAGGAACAGAGAATGGCCACAGTCAACCGTGCCCAAATAGAAGAAGCGGTACGTTTAATACTAGAGGCAGTAGGGGAAGACCCAAACCGTGAAGGTCTGCTTGATACACCAAAGCGGGTTGCCAAAATGTATGAAGAGGTTTTTGCCGGATTGAACCAGGATCCGAAACAATATTTTGAAACAATCTTTGGTGAGGACCATGAAGAACTGGTATTAGTGAAAGACATTCCTTTTTATTCTATGTGTGAACACCATTTAGTCCCGTTTTTCGGCAAAGCACATGTTGCTTACATCCCCCGTAACGGGAAGGTAACTGGTTTGAGCAAACTGGCCAGGGCGGTCGAAGCCGTTGTCCGCAGGCCACAGCTGCAGGAAAGAATTACATCCACGATAGCAAACGCCATCATGGAAAAGCTTGAGCCGCACGGAGTGATGGTTGTAGTAGAAGCAGAGCATATGTGCATGACAATGCGCGGCGTGAAAAAACCTGGATCTAAAACGGTAACTTCAGCTGTTCGCGGAACCCTTGCTGAAGATGTCAATGCCCGTTCAGAGGTTTTATCACTTATTAAAGAGTGATATATGTTTTCAAGGCAGAAAGGCTGCGTGTTGGCCTTCCAGCTTGAATACTTAGCAAAGGGTGGAAATAATGGATAAAAAAGCTGCCAGTTCCGACTATATTGTGATTAAAGCGGTTGAAGACGGAGTCAATGTCATCGGACTTACGAGAGGGACAGATACCCGCTTCCACCACTCTGAAAAACTGGACAAAGGAGAAGTGATGGTTGCCCAGTTTACAGAGCATACCTCTGCAATTAAAATACGGGGACAGGCCCAGATCCTGACTGCCTTTGGTGCAGTGCAGAGTGAAAAAAAATAAAGGCACAACCCTTTAATCATGCCAGGAGCATAAATCCGACTATTTTGTTAGCAAATCAAAGCTGATTTAAGTGCAAATGTTTATTATTTTTCGTTAAAGCAGCCCATCCCTAAGCCATATATGATATAATTGTGCTGCCTTGTAAGGTTCGGTACAAAGGGATTATCGCTTTATAAAGGCATTTTTTTTATGTCCGTTTTCATTTCGACATTTTTTTCAGCCGGACCAGGGAAATCAGATAAATATAACTTCGGGGAAACAAGGGTGATCCAAATGCAAGACATCGAAAAAACTTTATCAGACATTAAAGGGCGGCTGCATAAGAAGATCTCGCACCCGTATTTGGCCGAAAATGTTTCGGTTCCCGATATTGATGAAGATAAACTGCTGTTGCTGGTCTCCATGCTGGGCCAGATGGACCTTGATGCAGCAAGAATTGAAAACTATACTATAACGACGATGCTCATCCAGGTAGCCCTCGATACCCATGAAATTGTCAGGAATTCACTTCCGGAGGAAGACCCGTTGAGCAATAAAGACCGCCAGCTGATGGTTCTCGCTGGTGACTATTACAGCGGTCTGTACTACAGGCAACTGGCCAAGTCAGGGGATATTGGCGTAATAAAAACCCTGGCGGAAGGCATAAAAGAAATCAATGAAAATAAAATTACTGTCTACCAGCAAGATGCGGATGGTATTGATAAATTGATGAAAAGCATTAAAAAAATTGAATCGGCGCTGTTTGAAAAGCTTTCCGATTATTTCCATTCATCTGAATGGAAAGTGGTCGCACCTAATTTGCTTTTCATCAAACGACTGATCAACGAAAAAAACGCGTTTGTTCAGTCGGGTTCTTCGATTGTTTTTGATGTCTTAAAACGGCTTTCGTTCCCCAGGGCTGACCAAACCATAACTGATGAGCAAAATAAATATTTGATGCTCATTTGTGACCGTTATATTGAGTTCTCCAAAAGCTTGATTGAAACGGCTCTTAATAAAATGCCGATGCTTAACAGCCTCCTTGATGCAAGAATGAAGCTGCTTTTAAGCCAGCATCATTCAATGGCAAAAATTTGCGTGGAAGAAGGGTAAGAGCGATGCAGCAATCAAAAGAAGAGCGCGTTCATAACGTATTCGAAAAAATATCTAAAAATTATGACCAGATGAACTCGGTCATCAGCTTCCAGCAGCACATCAGGTGGCGGAAAGACACCATGAAGAGAATGAATGTGCAAAAAGGAAGCAGTGCCCTTGATGTTTGTTGCGGAACAGCGGACTGGACAGTTGCCCTTGCTGAAGCGGTAGGTGACAAAGGGAAAGTGGTTGGGCTTGATTTTAGCAGAAATATGTTGAAAATTGGCGAACAAAAGGTTAAAGACCGCGGTCTGAAGCAGATCACCCTTATCCATGGAAATGCAATGGAGCTTCCTTTCGAGGAAAATAGTTTTGACTATGTGACGATTGGATTCGGTCTGAGGAACGTTCCTGATTACATGCAGGTGCTCCGGGAAATGCAACGTGTTTTAAAACCTGGAGGAATTGCCGTCTGCCTGGAAACCTCCCAGCCGACGCTGCCTGTTTTCAAACAGCTGTACCAATTGTATTTCCGCTACATCATGCCCTTGTTTGGAAAAGTATTTGCAAAGAGCTATAACGAATATTCCTGGCTGCAGGAATCCGCCCGTGATTTTCCGGATATGAAGGAACTGGCAAGTATGTTTGCGGAAGCCGGGTTTGTGCAGGTGGATTGCAAGCCTTACAGCGGCGGTGTTGCTGCTGTCCATATTGGCCGTAAATAAAAAGACGTTTAGAATTGGAAGAGGATTTTAGAAGCTGGGTGGGCACATGAAATTAACGATGATGTATTCATATTTGAATTCCGATTTAAATGTAATTGAAAAAGAGCTGGAAAAAACAATCCAGGCTGAATCAACGCTGCTGCACCAGGCATCACTGCATTTGCTGCAGGCCGGCGGAAAAAGAATTCGTCCTGTATTTGTTTTGCTTGCCGGCAAATTCGGAAACTATGATATCGATACGATTAAAAACGTCGCTGTTGCACTCGAGTTAATCCATATGGCATCTTTAGTCCATGATGATGTGATTGATGATGCCCAGTTACGGAGGGGGCAGCCGACGATCAAGGCTAAATGGGACAACCGGATTGCCATGTATACAGGAGATTATATTTTTGCCAGGTCATTGGAATTAATGACGAAAATCAACAACCCTGCAGCACACAGGATACTTTCAGATACCATAGTAGAAGTTTGTGTAGGGGAAATTGAACAGATAAAGGATAAATATCATTTTGACCAGAATTTACGGAACTATTTGCGCCGGATAAAGCGGAAGACCGCGCTGTTGATTGCTGCCAGCTGCCAGCTTGGAGCGATTGCTTCTTGCGTTGATGAGGAGATCCACCGCAAGCTTTACCTTTTTGGCTATTATGTGGGCATGTCCTTCCAGATTACTGATGATGTCCTGGATTTTACCGGGACAGAAAAGGAACTTGGAAAACCTGCGGGAGGGGATTTGTTGCAGGGGAACATTACACTCCCGGTATTGTTTGCGATGGAGGATCCTGAAATCCGGCGCCATGTGAAGCAGGTCCATGAAAACATGGGTGCAGCGGAAATGGGAACGATCATCGATTTGATCAAAAATTCCGGAGCAATAGAAAGGTCCTTGGAAGTAAGCGGCCTGTATTTGGATAAAGCCCTTAAAATCCTTGAACAACTCCCTCCAAACCGTGCAAAGAAAACGCTCCGCGATATTGCGAGGTTTATTGGCAAGCGTAAATTCTAGGATAAGAAGCAACTAAAACCGCGGGGCTTCCTGCTATAAGCTCCGCTTTCCATATACGGCGCGAAAAACACAGCTTCTTTTCCTGTTTGACACATAAGAAGCATTTGCCTGAACACAGGCCCCTTTCAGTCCTGCAATACCATTCTGGTTTAAGTTTTTATCATGGCTGCGTTGCGATATAAGTTGCGGAGTTTTCGCAAAAATGATAATATTTTGGGGATTGCTTAAACAGTGATCCATATACATATCATGCCTAGGAGTGGAGTTCATGGAAAAGACTTTTTTAATGGTTAAGCCTGATGGGGTACAGCGCAACTTGATTGGTGAAATCGTTTCACGCTTTGAAAGAAAGGGTTTTCAGCTCGTCGGAGCGAAATTAATGGGCATTCCTAAAGAACTTGCAGAGCAGCATTACGGTGAACATAAAGAGCGGCCTTTCTTCAGGGAACTGGTTGACTTTATTACTTCAGGGCCAGTGTTTGCCATGGTTTGGCAGGGTGAAAATGTAATCGCTGCCGCCCGCCAGATGATGGGTTCTACCAATCCCAAGGATGCGGCACCTGGCACCATAAGGGGAGATTTTGGATTGACCGTCGGCAAAAACGTCATTCATGGGTCTGATTCCCCTGCCAGCGCAGAACGTGAAATTGGCTTATTCTTCAAACAAGAGGAGCTTGCAGAATACTCCAAGTTAATAAATGAATGGATTTATTGATAAAAAACAGCGCTTGTTGCGGCAAGTGCTGTTTTTTTATTAAACTCAGTTCCAATAAATCCGATATAAATAAAAAATAGCATGCTATTTTTTTTGCAGATGATTTAAGGGAGAAGAGGACATGCTTCGCGATTACGAGGATTTTATTGTAAACATACATAAAAAAACTGGCATCAACCTGGCATTATACAAAGAAGCGCAAATGAAAAGGCGTTTGACTTCTTTATATGAAAAAAAAGGCTATCAATCTTTCAACCATTTTTTTCAGGAATTGGACAAGGACAAAGTACTTATGCACGAGTTCCTGGACAGGATGACCATCAATGTTTCAGAGTTTTACCGCAATGCGAAAAGGTGGGAGGTACTGGAAAAGAATATTTTGCCGAAACTTCTCGAAACCAATAAACGGCTGAAAATTTGGAGCGCTGCCTCTTCAACAGGTGAAGAGCCATACACGATGGCCATGATCCTGTCGAAATACGTTCCTCTTTCCCAGGTGCAAATCCTTGCTACTGACATTGATGAAAATGTGCTCGCAAAGGCAAGACTGGGTGTTTACCCCGACCGGTCCGTTAATGAAGTGCCTGCCGATATACTTCGTAAGTTCTTTATTAAAGAGGGTAATTTTTACAAAGTTGCGGATGAGGTCAAGCGGTCGGTCACCTTTAAAAAGCAAAACCTTCTTTCTGATTCTTTCGGAGGGCCGTTCGATCTGATTATTTGCCGGAACGTCCTGATCTATTTCACTGAGGAGGCCAAAGAGGGCCTATACAGAAAATTCAGTTCAGCCTTGAAATCCGGCGGCATATTTTTTGTTGGAAGTACCGAGCAAATTTTCAACCCTGGCCAGTTTCAATTTGACACAGAAGATACATTTTTTTATCGTAAAAAGTAATGAGCCGGATGTCCGGCTTTTTTTGTTTGAAGAGCTTAAAAGCCTTTTCTATGATTAATTTTTAAAATTTTTTGCTACTTATTTTTTAATGCGTGTGATATATTGGTACATAATCCTTTAATGAGTTGAAGGGAGAAAGTGAAAATGAGATATTTAACAGCAGGTGAATCCCACGGGCCACAATTGACGACGATCCTCGAAGGCCTGCCCGCGGGATTGCCACTCACAGCAGAAGATATAAACGGCGAGCTTGCCAGAAGGCAAAAGGGCTACGGCAGAGGCAGAAGGATGCAGATTGAAAAGGACGAGGTGCAAATCACGGGCGGTGTCCGTCACGGTTACACGCTTGGTTCGCCGGTCTCGCTTGTCGTTGAAAACAACGATTGGAAGCACTGGACAAAAATAATGGGGCAGGAGTCGCTTGATCCCGGTGCCGAGGAGGATATTAAGCGGAAAATCACCCGGCCGCGGCCGGGGCATGCCGACCTGAATGGTGCCTTAAAATATGGCCACCGTGACATGAGGAATGTGTTGGAACGATCTTCCGCCCGTGAAACTACAGTCAGAGTCGCTGCAGGGGCAGCCGCTAAAAAACTGCTGTCGTTGCTCGGTATAGAGGTCGCATCACATGTTGTGGAAATTGGCGGTGTTAAAGCAGCCAGCCTTGAATATAAATCATTGCAGGAGTTAAGAGAAACGACAGAGGCATCGCCTGTCCGTTGCTTCGATCCCGCAGCCGCCGAAAAAATGATGGCAGCCATAGATGATGCCAAGAAAAATGGAGATTCAATAGGCGGCATCGTCGAGGTCATCGTTGAAGGAATGCCGGCGGGTGTCGGAAGCTATGTCCATTACGACCGCAAGCTTGACGCCAAACTGGCAGGTGCAATCGTCAGCATCAATGCTTTTAAAGGGGTAGAATTCGGAATTGGCTTTGAAGCTGCCCGCAAACCAGGCAGCGAGGTTCATGATGAAATAGCATGGGATGCTGAAAAAGGCTACTACAGGGAAACAAACCGCCTAGGCGGATTTGAAGGCGGGATGACAACCGGGATGCCAATTGTCGTCAGGGGAGTAATGAAGCCCATCCCTACTTTGTATAAACCGTTAAAAAGCGTTGATATTGACACAAAGGAACGATTCGAGGCAAGTATTGAACGTTCTGACAGCTGTGCGGTACCGGCGGCGTCTGTTGTCGCCGAAAATGTGGTGGCGTGGGAGCTTGCGGCAGCCATTGTTGAGCAGTTTTATTCGGACCGGTTTGATGTGCTGCTTGATTCGGTTAACCGGCAGCGGCAGGCAGCGAGGGATTTTTAATGGATTCAATCCTAATAGAAACAGGCTCGAAAACTTACCCTGTTTTCGTTGGGCACGGAGCCGTGGAAAAGCTTCGAACGTTTTTGGCGGAAAAACTTCCGGGACTCACATCTGTCCTGATTATTACCGACGAGACGGTAGGCAGACTGTATTTGACTGAAGTACAATCAATGATTACCGTACAGTCCGTGCACACCAAAATCGTCCCCGACGGTGAAAAAGCCAAGACGTTTGAAGTATATTATGACTGCCTTTCCTATGCCCTTGAAAAGAAGCTTGACCGCAAGTCATTAATTGTTTCTTTGGGAGGAGGAGCAGTTGGTGACCTGGCAGGGTTTGTAGCAGCCACTTTCATGAGAGGAATACCTTTTATCCAGGTGCCTACGACCATTCTTGCCCACGACAGTGCTGTCGGGGGAAAAGTCGCGGTTAACCATCCGCTCGGAAAAAACATGGTCGGCGCATTCCATCAGCCAGAAGCCGTCCTGTATGATTTGAAGTATTTGCAATCCCTTCCCATACAGGAAAAGCGGTCGGGTTTTGCTGAAGTAATCAAGCATTCCTTGATCAGCGATTTCGCGTTTTACAAATGGCTGAATGAACGGGCGGGCAGCCTGGACGACCTGTCCCCTGACGTGCTGCGGCAGTCTTTGACGAAAGGAATCAGCATCAAAGGGGCGATTGTCAGCCGCGATGAAAAAGAAACGGGAGACCGGGCTTTTTTAAATTTTGGGCATACACTAGGCCACGCTGTCGAAGCAGAATGCGGTTATGGAAAGATGACCCACGGCGAAGCCATTGCAATAGGCATGGTATTCGCACTTTATTTAAGCAGGGCGGTTAAAAATCTTGATTTTGATATCGGGGAATTTACGGACTGGCTCATGAAGCTCGGTTATGTGACGTCTATTCCGGCACATCTCAGTTCAGAACGGCTGCTGGATAGGATGAAACAGGATAAGAAGTCAGTTGGCCAGAGTGTCCGCTTCGTTCTGCTTGAAAAGATCGGGTATCCTGTTGTTGCAGAGATACCTGATGCATTATTAATTGAATCCTTGACAAAATTCCGGGAAATGGGGGGCATGTAAATGATCAGAGGGGTAAGAGGGGCAATCACTGTAAAAGAAAATAATGAGCCAGTCATTGTTTCGTCTACCGAAAAATTATTGAAAGAAGTAATTAAGGAAAATGGGATAGACCCAGAAGATGTTACTTCTGTCTTTATATCGGTTACTGAGGATATTACGGATGCATTCCCCGCAAAAGCACTTCGCCTGATACCGGGATGGACCCATGTGCCAGTAATGTGCATGAGAGAAATCCCCGTTCCATCAGCGCTGCCTCTATGTATCCGGGTAATGATTCATATTTTTACGGAAAAAGCCCAAAATGAAATTGTCCATGTCTATCTGGGCGATGCCACGCAGCTGCGGCCGGATTTGTTAAAATAGCCGCACCCGCAAGCTGGTTCACAATGACTGGGTGCGCTTACCTTAAACAAAGTACTGAAACAAAGAGGTGGATCATATGAAATGGAAAGAACAGATATTATCACTAAATCCTTACCAGCCAGGAAAAACGATAGGTGAAGTTAAAAGGCAATATGGCCTTGATGAAATAGTGAAACTGGCATCCAATGAGAATCCTTTCGGCTGTTCAGTCCGAGTGGGGGACGCCGTGCAGCAGTTGGCAGGAACATCAGCCCTTTACCCGGATGGTTATGCGACTGGACTGCGCGAGGCTCTGGCCGCACATCTAGGCGTGAATGAAGAGCAGCTTATTTTTGGGAATGGTTCAGATGAATTGATCATGATGATTTCCAGGGGTTTGCTGGTGCCAGGGACCAATACTGTAATGGCAGCTCCTACATTCCCCCAATACAAGCATAATGCGGTTATTGAGGGCAGTGAGGCAAGGGAAGTTCCCCTCCTGGACGGTGCGCATGACCTGGAAGGGATGCTCCAGGCTATTGATGCCAATACGAGGGTTGTCTGGCTTTGTTCGCCAAACAATCCCACAGGTGAATACATAGGAGAAACGGAATTGCTGGCGTTTCTGTCCAGAGTTCCTGCGGATGTGCTGGTGGTCCTTGATGAGGCTTACCATGAATATGTTGTTGCCGAAGATTATTATGATGCAATCGAGCTTGCCAACCGTTTCGAAAATTTGATTGTGCTACGCACCTTCTCAAAAATTTATGGCCTGGCAGGCTTCCGGGTAGGCTACGGAATCGGGAACAAGCAGACCATACGTGCGCTCGAACCGGTACGGGAACCGTTCAATGTGAACAGTTACGGCCTTGCTGCGGCAAGAGCGGCTCTTTCTGACCAGGAATTTGTCCAAAAGTGCAGCACGGCCAATAGAGAAGGGCTTCAGCAATTCTATGACTTCTGCAATGAAAACCATTTAGCTTATTATCCTTCCCAGGGAAATTTCATTTTGATTGATTTCGGGGCAGACGGACAGGAGATATTCCAGTATTTATTGGAACGAGGATATATCGTCAGATCTGGAAAAGCACTTGGATTCCCGTCCTGTGTCAGGATAACCATTGGTTCAAAAGAGCAAAACGCTGGTGTCATCAAACAACTGAAGCAAATGTTGGAAACAAGATCAACAGTGTCCGGCCAAAATGGGTAAAATCGTATGGGTTACATAACATAAATTCAGCTATAGAGGCGGTGATCATTTGGAAGGCCGCGTATTTATAATAGGTTTGGGGTTAATCGGCGGTTCCCTCGCGCTTTGCATTAAGCAGGAGCATAAAAACGCTGAAGTGGCTGGCTATGACATTAATAGGGATCAGGCACGGCTTGCGAAAATGATCGGTGTTGTTGATGAAATTGTGGGCCACATTGAAGAGGGTGCACGCACAGCCGATTTGATCATCATTGCTACACCAGTTGCGGAAGCCGAAAAAATCATTGATCTTTTGGCGCAACTCCCCTTGAAACCCGGGGTCATTGTTTCAGACACAGGCAGTACGAAAGCAGGCATCGTCAAAAAGTCAGCTGTCTTAAAAGAACGGGGAGTCCAGTTTATTGGAGGACATCCAATGGCCGGGTCTCATAAAAGCGGGGTAACTGCGGCAAAGAACATCCTTTTTGAAAATGCCTTTTACCTTTTGACACCAGACAGCAGCGGGCATGGGGAAGCCGCAGATGCATTAAAAAAATGGCTGTCCGGCACAAAGGCGAAATTTTTGACTATTTCCCCAGAGGAACATGACGGTCTGGCCGGCGTCATAAGCCACTTCCCCCATCTGATAGCGGCTGCGCTCGTCCACCAGGCGGAGAGGGCGGAGACAGGCCAAAAGCTCGTTACCAGGCTTGCTGCGGGAGGATTCAGGGATATTACCCGAATCGCGTCGAGCAGCCCGGCAATGTGGCGGGATATATTGCTTCACAATAAAGAAGTTCTTCTTAATCTATTAAAACAATGGCATGTGGAGATGGAAAAAATAGAATCGATGCTTATGTCCGCAAATGGTGCAGAAATCTATGATTATTTCTCCAGCGCCAAGGATTACCGGGATGCGCTGCCAGTGAAGGAAAAGGGAGCTATTCCGGCATTTTATGATTTGTTTGTTGATGTACCGGATTACCCTGGGGTCATTTCCGAAATTACCGGATATTTGGCGACATCCCGTATCAGTATTACAAACATCCGCATCCTTGAAACGAGGGAGGGACTTTACGGAGTCCTTGTCATCAGTTTTCAGACGGAAGAAGACCGGGCGAGGGCCGAGGAATGCATCAGGCAAAATACAGATTATGAAATTTCAATTGGGCTTTAAAATCAGGAGGAGTTAATTATGGAAGCGAAAAAGCTGCTTAACAATGTCGCCTCCCTATCCGGAATTGTTGAGGTCCCTGGAGATAAATCCATTTCACACCGGGCGGTTATGTTTGGATCGATTGCTGCCGGAAAAACAACGGTTGAAAACTTTCTTCCAGGCGATGACTGCCTTAGCACCATTTCCTGTTTCAGGAATATGGGTGTTCCAATCAAGCAGGAGGGCACACGGGTTGAAATAGATGGAACCGGGCTGGACGGACTAAAAGAGCCTGAACAAGTGCTGGACGTAGGAAATTCGGGTACGACGATCAGGCTGATAATGGGAATCCTCGCCGGGAGGCCGTTCAACTCAGTGCTGACCGGAGACCGTTCGATCGCAAGACGGCCGATGACCCGCGTAACAAAACCGCTGACTCTTATGGGAGCAAAAATTGCAGGAAGGAAAGGGGCAGAATTCACCCCGATTTCTGTTGCTGGAGGAAGCCTGGCAGGAATGGAATACAAATTGCCGGTCGCCAGTGCGCAGGTTAAGTCGGCTATATTGCTGGCCGGGCTTCAGGCAGACGGAACGACGACTATAATCGAGCCTGAAAAAACAAGGGACCATACAGAGCGGATGATTATGCAATTCGGAGGCAGGATAGAAACCGGCGAAAACACGGTTACGGTTACCGGTGGCCAGCAGTTGAGGGGTACGGATGTCCACGTTCCAGGAGATATATCCTCGGCCGCATTTTTCCTCGTGGCAGGAGCGATTACCCCTAATAGTATGATTGAACTGAGGAATGTCGGTTTAAATCCAACCAGGACAGGCATACTTGATGTGTTGGTGCAAATGGGTGCAAACGTAGAAGTACGGCCTTATAGTACCGCACAGGGCGAGCCAGCGGGGGATATCATAATCAGGTCGTCTGATTTAAAAGGAACAGTGGTCGAAGGAGACTTGATTCCAAGACTCATCGACGAAATCCCGGTCATAGCATTGCTTGCCACACAGGCGGAAGGAAAGACGGTCATTAAGGATGCCCAGGAACTTAAGGTGAAGGAGACAAACCGCATTGATACGGTTGTAAAAGAGCTCGGCAGGCTGGGGGCGGACATAAAGGCGACCGAGGATGGAATGGTCATTTACGGAAGAAAGACATTGACGGGCGGCACAACTGTATCCAGCCACGAGGACCACAGGATCGGAATGATGCTTGCGGTTGCTGCACTTATCTGCCCCAATGAAGTCTTTCTTGAAAGAAGTGAAGCTGTTTCAGTTTCATATCCATCTTTCTTCGAGCATTTGCAGTCACTGATGAAATAGCTGTGTCTCAAATGAGCCTCCCCGGTGCGATGCCGGGGAGGCTTCACTTATTATGCATGAACTCAAGGGCCGTTCAATATTGTTGTACAGCCGGCTTAACAGATTATCTGTTTTTTTGATTCCATGGTTAGTATTTGGCCTGTTCATTTTAACAAACGCTGCGCAGTCCAATTTTACGGGAATATTTTAAATTTTCATACATAGCTTGTCATAAGACCATATGAAAGGTGGTTGTTATGGCTTACATTATCGAAAATGCGCAGCTGTTGAAGGATGGAGTATCATCATTATCAAGCCTGATGATTGACAAGGATAAGATCTTGTTCGTGAGCGACGGTTTCAAAATGTACAAGCACATGAGAATGGATGCCAGCGGTTTTATCATGACACCTCCACACGTCCTCCTGGATGCATCTGTTCCTGTAGATAAGCCGTTTCAAGTCCGAAAAAGCTATTATCTTAACGAGTTCATTTTAAAAGGGTGCACCGCTTTTTTGACCTATGTCGCATTAACACATGAAAACCAGCTGCCAATGAGGATTAAGCAGATGAGGGCAGAACTCGTAGATTGCCCTGTTGATTATATAATCGGTGTGAAAATTCGGGCACCGCTCCTCACCCAAGCCTTTCTGCGAAAGTGCAAAAAAGAGAAGGTGCCGGCAGTTTTTGTGGAAATCAGCGATTTGGACGAGCTGCGGAAAATCCCGTGGGGATGGCTGCGCGAGGCAATGTTTCCATATAACAGCCCGCTGGTCCCGATGTTTTTATGGACAAAAAACAATAAAGAAAAGCGGCAGGCGGCTGGATTCTGGAAAGGAATCATGAAGGCCGAGAAAATTCCGAGCATTTTTGACGAAATTCGCCAAAATGAACCGCTAAAGAAATCTGTATTGATGAAGACAGGAATCTTCCCCAGGAAGTCTCATTTGCATAACGGGGGAGAAATAAGCTACAATTTTTATCTGAAAAGCAACGAAACCGTGAAGGCGAACGAGAAGGAATTATTTTTTGGCCACCAGGCTAGCCTTGCAGTCACTGTCCATAAGGGAAATGTAGTCAGGGCAGGCGGGCAGGTATTCTACCGGCCTGGGACCGGGGAAAATGTACAGATAAGGACACCTGCTTTTTTTGTTGCAAACTAGATAAGGATTGGAAGATTCGCGATGAAAATCATTGAAGAAATTACCGGCCTATTGGAAGATGGACAGCTGGATGAAGCGTTGGCCGCCTATGAAGATATTTTGGCAAATGGCACGGATGATGATAAATTTCTATTGGCTGAAGAGATGTTCCGCTTCGGTTTTCTGGAAGAGACAAAAACGCTACTGGAAAAACTGCTGAACGATTACCCGGAGGAAGGTGAGCTGCTCGTCCTTCTGGCTGAAACATTTCTCGAGATGGGAGACGAAGAAGCGGCGATGCTTGCCCTTGACAAGATCCCTGCTGATGATCCTGCATATCCCCAGGCGCTGTTATTAATGGCCGACATGTACCAGATGGATGGTTTGTACGAAGTAAGTGAACAAAAGCTCCAAAAAGCGAAGGAACTCCTTCCGGAAGAAGTGATTATCGACTTTGCGCTGGCTGAATTATATGCACATCAGGGGAAGTTTGCAGAAGCCATCAAAGCTTATGAAAAAGTGCTGAAGGAGCAGGAAGAGGTTGGAGGCGCTAATGTAAACCAGCGGATGGCAGAAGCTTTGAGCGCCGGCGGCTTATTCGAAGACGCCCTCGTATATTATGAAAAGGCGTTGGCACAGAGATTTGAAATAAACACCCTGTTCGGATATGCATTCACCGCACTGCAGGCCGGGCATAATAAAACAGCAATTGAGAATTTTGAGGATTTGAAAGAGCTTGATCCAGAATACCACTCCCTTTATTTATTGCTGGCCAGGGCGTATGAACGGGAGGAACTTCTGCCCGAAGCATTTGAAGCAATCAAGCTCGGGATCAGGCAGGACGAGTTCAACAAGGAATTGTTCTACTATGGAGGCAAAATCGCGCTCAAGCTTGGGGATGAAGAAGGGGCAGAAACATTGCTTCGTGAAGCTTTGGCTCTTGACCCGGGCTTTAGTGAAGGGGCACTCGTCCTTAACAAACTGCTCGCAAGCCAGGACCGGTATGAAGATGTCCTGGACATCATAAATGCAATTGACGCAAATGAAGAGGAAGAGCCACAGCTGCTATGGGATGCGGCTGTTGCATATCACCATCTGGAGGAATATTCGAAGGCATTAAATAAGTACCAACAAGCATATAATTTCTTTAAACAAGAGAAAGATTTTCTTTCTGATTATGGATATTTTCTCATTGAAGAAGGAAAAAGGGCTGAAGCCGCCGAAATTTTTAGTATGTTGATAAAAAGAGAGCCAGGCAATGAAGAATACCGGGAGTTGTTTGAACGGTTAAGCGGCGAATAACGCATGAAATGAAAATTTGTTGAGTTATGCAGAGGAGGGATTCAGGAAATGGCAACCCCTGTTTCTGTCAACGAGAAAAAGGACTTTATCCGCTGGTTTTTAAACCATTATCAATTGAAAAGACGGGAATGTGTTTGGATCCTCAATTATTTGATGAGCCACGACCAGCTTATGGAAAGGGTCCACTTTGTTGACAATGCCCAATATTGTCCAAGAGGGCTGGTCATGTCAACCCACTGTGTTGATGAAGTGCCATTCCGTTTTTATAAAGAAAACGTGATGACAACAGACGCAGAAAAATCGTTCCATGACATCCGTCTGAACCGTGATGAAGAAATTTACATTCAGCTGAATTTCCATGCTTCAAACAAAGCCCATCAATTTGCTGCTGTCCTTGAGGAAAACCCATATATGCCGAGAAACCTTCAAATCAGTGATAAAGACCGGCTGATTGCCGAACGTTTTCTTGCTGAAAGCATCCAACGCTTCCAAAAGGAAAAGCTGCTCCAGCTTATTGATGAAGCTCTTGACAAACAGGATGAAAAAGCTTTCAAAAGTTTAACCAATCAATTGAAGCAACTCCCGGGGCACTAGCCCGGAAATTACCGCTTGCTTAAATTAAGCAGGCTTTTTATTTTGCCCAAATGGTATAATAACAAAATAAGGGGCGTCGCCCCCATCGCTTTAACGCATTACTTGGTTGGGGGTCAGGCCCCCGGCGCTTTAACGCGTCACATTACCGGGGGTCAGGCCCCTCGATGGAGTTGAATTTTAGATGAAGTGGAATTCTGCTGACGTAGAAATTTATGTAAAATCGAAAGAGTATGTGGATACAATTGTGTTGCCGCTGCTGCCGGTATCTTTCGGTGACGACATCAAGCAGGCTGCCTCGATGACAGAATTTATTTCGCTTTTGTCCATGCAGCTCGAAAGGCAGTTCAAGGGCAGGATCATGCTTCTCCCCGGGTTCACATACTTGACTGCAGATCCCGAAACAAGCCTGTCCAACATTAAACGATGGGAACAGGAATTTCGGGTAAAGCAATTCCAGCATATTTTTTACTTAACATCAGACAGTAATTGGAAACAGCATGAAGCCGGGCTGCATGGTTCATTAATATGGCTTCCGTCACTGCAGATCGGGAATCTGGATGAAAACTACAAAACTTCTATACTGGAAGACCAGGTAAAACAGCTGTTAAATCTATTCGTCCAAAAATGGCGGGAAAAAGAGTCATAATTCTGTATTTAATATGTTTTCAGCATAGTATAATATTGACCTTGTTAAGAGATTGATATATCATGATTATGTCCTAGTTATAAAATGTGTTCCATTTATGTCCGGGGGGACTTATCTTCGTTTTAGAGGGGGGAATATCATGAGCAAGCATCGTGTTACAAGACGCCAATTTCTAAGCTATACCCTCACAGGTGTAGGCGGTTTCATGGCCGCAGGAATGCTGATGCCGATGGTTCGTTTCGCAGTTGACCCTGTTTTGAAGGCGAACGCGGCAGGCGATTTCATTGCTACAAATAAAAAAGTGGCGGACATTACCGAAGAACCAACGCGAGTCGACTTCACGTTTAAGCAGGTGGATGCCTGGTACGAATCCGACGTGACAAACACAGCATGGGTGTATAAGGACGAAGACGGCAAGATTGTTGCCCTGTCGCCGGTATGTAAGCACCTTGGCTGTACTGTGGACTGGAATTCGGATAAGGAGCATCCAAACCAATTCTTCTGTGCATGCCACTATGGGCGTTACACTAAAGACGGAACCAATGTTAAAGGCACACCGCCTTTGAAACCGCTTGATGTTTATCCTTATAAAGAAAAGGACGGCATCCTGTACTTAGGAAAAGCAAAACCTCGGGGGGAGGCTTAAGTCTTGTTAAACAAAATTTACGACTGGGTCGATGAACGTTTGGATATTACGCCATTGTGGCGGGATATCGCAGACCATGAAGTTCCCGAGCATGTAAATCCGGCGCACCATTTTTCAGCGTTCGTATATTGCTTCGGGGGTCTGACTTTCTTTGTAACTGTCATTCAGATACTTTCCGGGATGTTCCTGACAATGTACTATGTTCCGGACATCAAGAATGCCTGGCAGTCTGTCTACTATCTTCAAAATGAAGTTGCTTTCGGACAAATCGTACGGGGAATGCACCACTGGGGGGCAAGCCTTGTCATCGTCATGATGTTTCTACATACTTTGCGCGTATTTTTCCAGGGGGCATACAAAAAGCCCCGCGAGCTGAACTGGGTAGTCGGCGTTCTAATTTTCTTTGTCATGCTCGGACTCGGGTTCACAGGTTACCTGCTTCCGTGGGATATGAAAGCGCTGTTTGCCACTAAAGTAGGTTTGCAAATTGCAGAGGCGACACCTCTGATCGGAACGCAGGTGAAGGTATTGCTTTCAGGGCATACCGACATCATCGGAGCACAAACGCTGACCCGTTTCTTTGCAATCCATGTGTTCTTCCTGCCGGGTGCTTTGCTCGGTTTGATGGGTGCGCACTTCCTTATGATCCGCAAGCAGGGTATTTCCGGGCCATTGTAAAATTTCCTTAAGATAATGCTGTACGGATACGCAAAATTTTAGAAAAAAAGGAGGGGATTGCTCGATGCATCGTGGAAAAGGGATGAAGTTTGTAGGTGACACCCGTGTCCCTGCAGAACGAAAACCGAATATTCCGAAAGACTACTCGGAGTATCCCGGAAAAACAGAAGCTTTCTGGCCTAACTTCCTGCTTAAGGAGTGGCTGGTTGGAGCGGTTTTCCTGATCGGGTATTTATGTTTGACTGTAGCTCATCCGTCTCCGCTCGAGAGGGTGGCCGACCCGACAGACACTTCTTATATCCCGCTGCCAGACTGGTACTTCTTGTTCTTATACCAATTATTAAAGTATGAGTATGCTTCCGGTCCGTTCACAGTAATTGGGGCGATGGTAATCCCGGGGCTGGCCTTCGGCGGCTTGCTTCTTGCTCCGTTCATTGACCGGGGCCCTGAACGGCGCCCGTCCAAGCGCCCGATAGCAACAGGATTCATGCTGCTTGCGATTGCAGGCACCTTTTACCTCACATGGGAGTCCGTTGTCACCCACGACTGGGAAGCTGCCAAAAAGCAGGGGCAAATTTCGGATGTTGAAATTGATAAGGAAGCTGAAGGCTATAAAATTGCTGAAGGAAATACCTGTCTCAGCTGCCATGGCGGTGAGCTGAACGGTGGCACCGGTCCTACGCTGGTGGGGACAGGATTGACACCTGAAGAGATTGCCGACATTGCGAAAAACGGTAAAGGCAGCATGCCTGCAGGCATCTTTAAAGGGACTGATGAAGAACTGCAAAAGCTTTCTGAATTCATTGCAGGCTTGGAAAAAAAATAACACGACAAAAGCTGGCGCCAAAAACCGCCAGCTTTTTTAGTTTCTTCCGTTTTCTGCATCGATAGAATATTTGTAAAGCGGAATCTGCGTTGTTATGATGAAATAGATAATATTGAAACGGGGACACATGATGATTTCAGGTATTTATCCACTTTTGGCCAGCAGGCCGGCACTATGGCTTCTTTTATGGGTGAACATTTTTGGCACTGCTTACGGCTATTACTGGTATGGATGGCAGCTTCGGGAAACGCCTCCGGAATTTTTGCTGTTCGTGCCTGACAGCCCAACAGCGAGCCTGTTTTTTGTGTTTGTGTTAATTGCTTTTTTAAAGGGCAGGAATTGGCCGCTCATGCAGGCACTCGCAATTGTAAGCCTGTTTAAATATGGGATATGGGCAGTTGTCATGAACCTGCTGGTGTTTATTGTGTCAGGAGAATTAGACTGGATCGGTCTGATGCTGATGGGATCCCATTTCGCCATGGCGGTTGAGGGGATATTATATTCCCCGTTTTATCGCATGAAACCAAGGCATCTTATAATTGCGGCAATAATAATTCTTCACAATGAAATCATAGATTATGTATTCAAAATGATGCCAAGGTACCACACTTTGGACCTGTACATGAATGAAATCGGTTATTTTACATTCTGGTTAAGCATATTGTCGATCGGGGTTGGATACTATTTCTGTTTGCGGCCGGGAAGGCTGGAGCTCCCATTTAAATCCTCCCGTTAGGCAGGGGAAAATTTTGGTCTAACCTTGTCCACTCTCTCATACATTTTTAATAGTATTTGGAGGGGGGACAGGAATGAGGGCAAGAGTTTTTTTATTGATCCTGATGATAATGGCAGTTGCACCTCTGGCAGTATACGCAGAACCGACGTCGCCTATCGAAAAGCTTGATCATATTTCCGACGAAGCACTTTTAATGGTAAAGCTTCACAGATATGAAGACGCGAAAAAGATGCTTGCTCACTTTTCAGACCAGTTTCTTGAACTGGCAGGAAAAGGCAAGCCTTTTACAATGGATGAGTTAAGGATAATTACAGTTGCCCATAATGGTGCAGTACAGGCCGCATCCAGTCCGGATATGACCCATGAAAAGCGGATAAATGAGGTCACAAAGTTCAGGCTTGTCATTGACGCAATTTCTTCCACCCATCAGCCTCTCTGGGCCGAGATGGAGGGGCCGATCATGACAGTTTTCGGTGATTTGAAAAAAGCAGCCTATATTGGTGACAACCAAAACTTCCATTCGAATTTAAATTCTTTTCTGTCATTATACCAAGTGATTTATCCCAGCATGAAAATTGATGTAACACCTGAAAGAATCCAAAAACTCGACGCGAAGGTAAGCTTCATTGACCATTACCGGCCGAAGGTATTGTCAGAAGCTTCGGGCCAAAAAGAGCTTGATGCCCTCCAGGCAGATCTTCAGACCATTTTTGACGACATGACGGAAGATGAAGCGGATCCCTCATTATGGTGGGTAATCATTTCAACTGGAAGTATTATTATCCTGACTTTATCTTATGTTGGTTGGAGAAAATATAAAGGGGATCGGGAAATGTTGAAAAATCGCCAGAAAGAGCGAAAGAATTGACACCGAATACCAGCCTGAATAAAATATAGGATAACCATCACGAGCTGATAGGAGGTTCTAAAATGGAATTTCTCATCTATTTTGCGATCATCATCCTGATTCCGCTATGGGCGCAAATGAGGGTGCGCGGCGCCTATTCAAGATACTCGAAGGTACCGTCATCTTCTCAAATGAGAGGCGCAGAAGTTGCGAGGAGGATTTTGGACAACAATGGGCTCTACAACGTGGATGTCCAGGAAACGAGAGGGTTTTTGAGTGACCATTACGATCCGAGAAGCAAGACTGTGCGTCTGTCATCACAAAACTATCATGGGCATTCTGTAGCAGCTGCGGCCATTGCGGCCCATGAAGTTGGCCATGCCATACAGGACCAGGAGAATTATGCATTCCTCCGCTTCCGGCATGCACTTGTCCCGGTTGCGAATATCGGGTCAAATTTCGCATGGATATTGGTTATGATCGGCATATTTGCTCAAATGAGCGGAATGCTTCTGTTGGGTATTATTTTTATGGCATCCGCTGTCCTGTTCCAGGTGATTACGTTGCCAGTCGAGTTCAATGCTTCAAGCAGGGCAATGGATCAGGTTGTTGCGACCGGGATCATCCGCAATGATGAAGAGCGCGAAACAAGGAAGGTATTGAACGCCGCCGCCATGACATATGTCGCCGCAGCAGCAGTTGCCGTTCTTGAATTGCTCCGCCTCGTGCTCATCTATACTGGAATGGCAAGGAATGAATAGAGAAAAAATCCATGCGGTGTAGCATGGATTTTTTTTATGGCAAGGTTTATACAATTCCCGCGAATAAAACTTTGGCTCAACACTCACGTCATCTCTCAAGAGGCAATTTGTTTTCATCGAGGGTGAAGCCTTCGCCGAGTACATCGTGGACAACGGTGACTGACACAAACGCGTGGGGATCCACAGAATTGATTACGCTTTTAAGCCGTACAATTTCATTTTTGCCGACGACACAATAAAGTACATTCCGTTCGGTTTTCGTAAATGAACCTACCGCTTTTAAAGAGGTTACACCCCTGTCCATCTCTTTCATGATCCTTGTTGCTATTTCATCGTTTTTATCAGAGATGATCATCGCTCCTCTGGCGGCGTACGCGCCCTCCTGCATGAAATCGATGACTCTTGCACCAATGAAAACAACAACAAGTGTGTACATCGCTTCCCTGTAATTGAGGTATGTAATGAGCGACAGTGTAATGACGCAGAAATCGAAGATAAACATCGTCCTGCCCATGCTCCAGCCGAAATACTTCATCACCAGCCTGGCGATAATATCAACTCCGCCAGTTGTGCCGCCATAGCGAAAAATGATCCCGAGGCCGACTCCGATGAATACCCCGGCAAATAAAGCTGCCAAAAACAGGTCTTCATACAGAGGCATTTCAATTTGATACCTTTCAAAAACGGCAAAAAAGATCGATACCCCAACCGTACCGATAATCGTATACAGGAATACGCTCCTGCCGAGCAGCTTCCAGCCAAGGAAAAACAGTGGGATGTTCAGCAACAAGTTTGTGATTGCCGGAGACCAGCCAAACAAGAAATAGAGCAGGAGCGTTATGCCGGTAAAGCCGCCTTCTGCCAGGTTATTTTGTATGTTAAAGTGGATGACACCAAATGAAAAAATCGCTGAGCCGAGCAGGATAAACAGGATATTCTTTATTTTAAGTCCGAAAAGCAACGTCATTCCTCCTTATTGATGACCAGACCTCTGGACACTTTGGAAAACTCCCTTAAGTTCCTCGCAGGACAACGCGCTTCTTTTGCCTGTTTTGGAGGAGCTTCCGCATTTATGTAGTAGTATGAATCTGTAACAGCGTTTTTAATTATATAAAATAACCGGCATCCGGGCAATATGTAGAGTTGGAGCCACAGCGGCACGATCTAAAATATTGTCAAAGCCTATGGATTTAGCTAACATTAGGATAAATGGCCTGAGATGGCCTGCTGCTTTTGAAATAATAAATATTTCAATCGAGGTGTACAAATTTTGGCGGAAAAATCCTTGAAAGACCTTCAAAAAGAAGTCGATGCCTACATAAGCCAATTCAAGGAAGGCTATTTCAGCCCGCTTGCGATGCTAGCGAGAATGAGCGAGGAGCTGGGGGAACTGGCCAGGGAAGTCAACCACCATCATGGTGAAAAGCCGAAAAAGTCTGATGAGGCAGACAACACTGTTGAAGAAGAGCTTGCTGATTTGCTGTTTGTCCTGATCTGTTTCGCCAATTCCTTAAATATTGATCTTGCACAAGCACATGACCGTGTCATGCACAAATTCAACACAAGAGACAGGGACAGATGGACCAGAATAGAAGACTGAAAGGGAAGATAAAATGGATAAGGTTAAAGTCGTTATTGCCGGCCCGCGTGGACGGATGGGGCAAGAAGCAGTCCAGCTTGTTTTAAATACGGAAAATTTTGAGCTTGCGGCTGTACTGGACAGAAAGCATGATGGAATGAAATTGCATGAGATCGGCGGGTTCCCCGAAGCTGATGTTCCTGTGTACATAGATATTGAAAAATGCCTGCAGGAGCAGCAGCCAGATGTGCTGATTGACCTGACCACACCGGAATATGGCATGCTGCATGCAAGAACCGCTCTTTTGCATCGGGTACGGCCCGTCATCGGCACAACCGGATTTTCCAAGGCAGACCTTGAGGAATTGGAACAACTCTGTCGGGAGAAGGAAACTGGCTGCATCATTGCCCCCAATTTTGCTGTAGGTGCAGTCTTGATGATGAAGTTTTCGAGATTGGCGGCGAAATACTTCAATAATGTGGAAATAATTGAGCTTCACCATGACAAGAAGCTGGATGCCCCGTCCGGGACGGCTCTAAAAACAGCGGAAATGATTTCACAGGTGAGGCAGCACCAAAAACAAGGCCACCCTGGGGAAAAGGAAACGATTTCCGGCGCAAGGGGTGCAGATTATGAGGGGATGCATATACACTCAGTCCGCCTGCCTGGACTGATAGCACATCAGCAGGTAATGTTTGGAGCTGACGGGGAAACACTGACTATTCGCCATGACTCCTACAACAGGGCATCCTTCATGTCAGGAGTCAAGCTTGCAGTTGACACCGTACTGAATATTGATTCCTTTGTTTACGGACTTGAGAACATTATAGAATAGAGGGTTACCGATGAATATTGCCTTAATAGCACACGATAAAAAGAAAGACGATTTAATCCGGTTTGCCATTGCCTATGAACAAATATTTCAGGAGCATTCCCTCTATGCAACTGGCACTACAGGAAAACGGATCATGGACGCTACATCACTGTCAATCCACCGGTTCCAGTCAGGCCCACTGGGAGGCGACCAGGAGATTGGCTCAATGATTGCGAAAAATACGATGGATGCGATCTTCTTTTTCCGGGACCCGTTGACCGCCCAGCCGCATGAGCCCGATGTATCTGCATTAATCAGGCTCTGTGATGTGTATTCCATCCCGCTCGCTACAAACATGGGCACTGCAGAGATCTTGATAAAAGGAATTGAACGGGGCGATCTCTCCTGGAGGGAAGTGGCTAAAGAAAGCGGAGTGGAACCGGATGGAAATAATTAATCTGGATATACTGGCCTTTGGAGCCCACGCGGATGATGTGGAAATAGGGATGGGCGGCACGGTCGCTAAATATGCTTCTCTTGGAAAGAAAATCGGAATATGCGATTTGACTAAATCGGAAATGTCGTCGAACGGGACAGTCGAGCTGCGCCGGCAGGAAGCCGCCAAGGCCGCCGAAGTATTAGGAGCAGTGGTTCGGGAAACACTGGATTTGCCTGACAGGGGGCTGTACCTGAATGAAGGATATATACAAAAAATTGCCGGTCTGGTCCGCATGTATCGTCCACAGGTGGTGTTTGCGCCTTATTTTGAGGATCGCCATCCGGACCATGGGAATTGCGCCCGGCTTGTTGAAGAGGCTGTCTTTTCTGCGGCAATAAAAAAATTTGATTCAGGCAACGGGCTAATGCCCCACAGGGTTAACCAGATATATTTTTATATGATCAATGGGTTTCATAAACCGGATTTTGTCGTTGATATTTCTGCCTTCATGGATAAAAAGGTGGCAGGGCTGCAGGCGTACGAAAGCCAGTTTGTAAAAGGCCCGGCGAGCTTTGAAACACCGCTGGTCAACGGTTATATTGAAACGGTAGAAGCCCGGGAAAAGATGTTCGGCAAGGAAGCCGGCGTGCAATATGCGGAAGGTTTCAAAACAAAAAACCCGCTGCTGCTCCATGCTGATCTTTTAGGGGATGAATGATGAAAAAACTTAAAATCGGAATCACCTGCTACCCCACAGTAGGTGGTTCAGGTGTTGTCGCAACAGAGCTGGGGAAATTGCTTGCCGAAAAAGGCCATGAAATCCATTTTATTTCATCAGGTTTGCCATTCAGGCTGAACAGGATGTACCACAATATTTTTTATCATCAGGTAGAGGTCAATCAATACTCGGTTTTCCAATATCCGCCCTATGATATTGCCCTCGCCAGCAAAATGGCCGAGGTAGCGAACCGTGAAAATCTTGATGTCCTCCATGTCCATTATGCAATCCCGCATGCGGTTTGTGCAATTTTGGCACGGGAAATGGCGGGCCGTGACATAAAAATTGTCACTACTCTCCACGGAACGGACATCACCGTTTTGGGATATGATCCGTCTTTGACGGATGCAATCAGGTTTGGAATAGAAAAATCCGATGCGGTTACCGCTGTTTCCAATGCATTAATCGCACAAACCTATGATTTAATCAAGCCTGAAAAACCAATTTCCTGTGTTTATAACTTTATTGACAGCCGTGTTTATAAGCGGCTTGAAGTACATAATTTAAGGCGGGAATTCGGTATTCACGACGGGGAAAAGGTCATCATCCATGTTTCCAACTTCAGGGCAGTCAAAAGGGTGCCAGATGTGGTTAAATCTTTTGCAAAAATAGCGGAAACAATGACTGCAAAGCTGCTGCTTGTCGGGGACGGCCCGGAAATGAAAACTGTGTGCGATCTTGTCTCTGCCCTTGGGATACAGGAAAAAGTCCTGTTCCTTGGAAGGCAGGATAACCTTGAAGAATTATATTCGATGAGTGACTTGATGCTGCTCCTTTCCCAGAAGGAAAGCTTTGGGCTTGTGGCCTTGGAAGCTATGGCATGCGGGGTGCCGTGCATCGGCACAAACATCGGAGGGATTCCTGAAGTGATCGAGCACGGCCGGTCCGGTTTTATCTGTGAGCTTGGAGACATCACGGACATTGCATCCAAATCGATAGAATTGCTTTCTGATACCGGTATGCACCAGGCGTTTGCCGCACAGTCAATGGACATCGTGAAGCAAAAATTTGGCGCGGATAAAATTGTTGGCGAATATGAAAAGCTCTATTACGATTTAACCGGGAATGGGTGAACAGGAAATGAATGAACCATTTACACAAGCCGTTCCAATCATCACAAAAATTGAAGAAGCCGGTTTTGAGGCCTACTTTGTTGGCGGGTCTGTGAGAGACCAGTTGCTCGGACGCCCTGTCTCCGACATCGATATTGCATCCTCTGCCACGCCTGCCGAAATCAAGCTTATATTCCCGAAAACGGCAGATGTCGGAATTGAACATGGGACAGTTCTTGTGCTGTACGGGGGAGCCTCATATGAAGTCACAACCTTCAGGGCAGAATCACAGTATACTGATTTCCGGCGGCCTGACCGGGTCGAATTTATCCGGTCTTTAAAGGAAGACCTGAGACGGCGTGATTTTTCGATGAACGCTATGGCAATGGACAGGCATGGATACATCATCGACCCGTACGATGGCCGGGTCGCAATCAACAATAAGCAAATTGTGACAGTGGGCGCCCCTGAGGAAAGATTCCGGGAGGATGCATTGCGTATCCTAAGGGCATTAAGGTTTGTAAGCCAGCTTTCATTCTCTATCGAATCTCGAACTTTATCGTCCATCAAAAAGCTGTCCGGCCTTCTCGAAAAAATTGCTGTCGAAAGAAAAACGGCGGAATTTGAGAAAATGCTGACAGGGCCTGCCAGAGAAAGGGCGATGCGTTTGACATCTGAAACCGCGGTCTATCGATATTTGCCCGGCCTTTCCCAACAATACGCCAGTTTCTTGCAGTTTGCATCCTATAAGACCAGCCATCTTGATGTTGAAGAGATGTGGGCGCTACTGATCTATAGCCTTAACCTTTCCGGAAAAGGTGCCGAGCAATTCTTACGTGAGTGGAAGCTGCCGGTAAATCGAATAAAAAAGCTGCTCAAGATTGTGCGATGGCTTCAATACCGAATGGAACATGACTGGGATTTGCAGGCTTTGTACGAGTGTGGCATCGAAACAGCGCTGAATACGGAACGGGTATTTAACACTATTTTTCAAGGCCGCGGAAATCATGAAAGCCATTTGATCGGACTTTTTGACAGCCTTCCGATTAAGGAACGTTCTGAGGTTAACGTTACCGGCAGCGATTTAATGGAATGGAAAAACAACAAGGCCGGGCCCTGGATAAAAGAGATGCGTGAGCAAATAGAAAAAGCGATCATAGCGGGAGAGCTTGATAATCATAAACAGCAAATAAGGGAGTGGGTCGGAAAGTGCAATCGGAATTGCGAAGAAAATTGATTGATGCTTTCACGGACGCGGACCAGGAGTTCTTGTCCGGCCAGTATTTGGCAGACCTCGCAGGCTGCTCCAGGACGGCTGTCTGGAAACATATAGAAGAACTCCGCAAAGATGGATTTGAATTCGAAGCAGTCAGGAGAAAAGGTTACCGAATTTTGAAGACATCGCAAAAAGTATCAGCCGACGAAATCAGTTTCGGTTTAAAAACTGAATTTTTGGGACGGAACCTCCATTATGAGGATTCTGTCGATTCGACCCAGAAAATTGCCCATCGCCTTGCCTATGACGGTGCACCAGAAGGAACAGTCGTCATAGCCGAGGAACAAACCTCAGGAAGGGGAAGAATGGACCGGAAGTGGCATTCTCCAAAATATACCGGAATCTGGATGAGTGTGCTGCTCCGCCCCAATATTCCTCCCCAAAAGGCGCCTCAGCTTACTTTGATAGCTGCGGTGGCAATTGTCCAGGCTATCGAAGAAACTACAGGGTTAATCCCTGAAATCAAATGGCCAAATGACATCCTGATCGATGGAAAAAAAGTGACCGGGATCCTGACCGAGCTCCAGGCAGAATCCGACCGGATCAATGCGATCATTATCGGAATCGGCATAAACGTGAACCAGAAGAAGGAAGATTTCCCCGACGAAATTGCGGAGGTTGCTTCTTCACTTGCAATAAAGGCAGGCAGTCCGCTTTCCAGGGTGAAACTGGTCCAGGCAGTACTCAAAAATCTTGAAAAGCTGTATATAACCTATCTGGACGCAGGGTTTTACCCTGTAAAGCTTCTCTGGGAAAGCTACGCGGTCAGCATAGGCAAAGTGGTTACCGCAAGGACTTTGACAGGCAGCATCAAAGGCAAGGCATTAGGAATAACGGATGACGGCGTGTTAATGATCGAAGAACCCACGGGAGAAATACGCCATGTTTATTCAGCTGACATCCTGCTAGGTAATTGATAATTACAGTAGCCATAAGCCATAATCATTTGCTATACTTTTGTTGGGCAGTATCCGAGGAACTGCACCCGGTTGTTTTCTATGTTCACTATATTAAATTCTGCCCGGATCCGAAGCGGACGGGGACAGAGGGATGAAACAAGTATGCGCGATTAAGGGATCCTTCTGGCTTGGAGGGACCCTTTTTTTATTGGATATCACCAAGAATTGTTTTGTCTCCTCTTGTAAAAAAGGAGGAACCCAATGAAGCAAACTACCGATTTTATCAAAATGAAACAAACAGGCAACAAAATCGTCATGATGACTGCGTATGATTATCCTTCTGCACGTCATGCCGAGCAGGCTGAAGTGGATGTCATCCTTGTTGGAGATTCTCTCGGAATGGTTGTCCTCGGATATGAGTCGACCATTCCGGTCACTATGGATGACATGATTCATCATGCCAAAGCAGTGAAAAGGGGAGCCGCAAATACATTCATCGTAGTTGATTTGCCATTCATGAGCTATCATCTGTCGATAAAAGACACCCTGTTAAACGGCGCGCGCATCATGCAGGAGGCAGGTGCCAATGCGGTAAAGCTAGAAGGCGGGGACGAAGTGATCGACCAGATCAAGGCGCTTACTAGGGCCGGAATTCCTGTAATGGCCCATTTAGGCCTGACTCCCCAGTCTGTCGCTGTGCTTGGGGGCTATAAGGTCCAGGGAAAAAGTGCCGGCGCAGCTAAAAAGCTGTTGGAGGACGCGAAAAAATGCGAGGAAGCCGGGGCCTTCTCAGTCGTGCTTGAATGTGTCCCAAAACAGCTTGCCGAAGAAGTATCACGGGCATTAACCATTCCTGCTATCGGTATCGGTGCGGGAGCCAACTGTGATGGACAAGTACTTGTTTACCATGACATGATTACGTATGGTGTCGATCGTGTGGCTAAATTTGTCAAACAGTATGCAAACGTGGATGAACAAATTTCCGCCGGTTTAAATTCATATGTTTCTGAGGTCAGGAACGGGTTGTTCCCGGAGGAAAGACATAGTTTTACAATGAAGGAAGAGGAATTAAAGGGACTATATGGAGGCACGGAATGAAAATCATTACGTCTGCCGCAGAAATGCAGCAATTAAGCTTGAAGCATAAATCATCAGGGAACGGAATTGGGTTTGTCCCCACGATGGGATTTTTGCATGAGGGACACACAACCCTGCTGAAAAGGGCCAGGTCGGAGAATGGGATTGTCGTTCTTAGCATATTTGTTAACCCGCTCCAATTTGGTCCAGGCGAAGACCTTGACGCGTATCCCCGTGATTTTGAGAGAGACACCAGGGCTACCGAAAGGGAAGGAGTCGACTACCTGTTTTACCCTGCAGTAGATGAAATGTATCCGAATAAGCCTTCGGTAAAGGTCACCGTTCAGGAACGGACAGACGTCCTGTGCGGGAAATCCCGTCCGGGCCATTTTGACGGAGTTGCAACCGTGCTGACAAAGCTTTTTCACATTATCCAGCCTGACAAAGTATATTTTGGCCTGAAGGATGCCCAGCAGGTTGCCGTGGTGGAGGGGCTGGTTTCCGATTTTAACTTCCCGCTTGAGATCATTCCGGTAGAAACGGTCAGGGAAGAAGACGGACTTGCAAAAAGCTCAAGGAATGTTTATTTACGGCCGGAGGAAAGAACCCAGGCTGCCGAGCTTTACCAGAGCCTCATTCACGCGAGGAAGCTGATCGAAAATGGGGAACGAAGGCCAGATGTGATTGCTGGATCAGTCAGGCAGCATATCACCTCCAGGTGTAAGGCAACTATTGATTACATCGAAATTTATTCGTATCCAGATTTAAATAATCTCGAACGACTTGAAGGAAAGGTCATCATAGCCCTTGCCATAAAATTTGAACGGGCCCGTTTGATTGATAATATCATTTTAAATGTTGAAGAACTGTAGGAGGAAAACAAAATGTTCCGCACCATGATGAATGCCAAAATTCACCGCGCAACGGTGACAGAAGCGAACTTGAACTATGTCGGAAGCATTACGATCGACAGTGAAATTCTGGACGCAGTAGGCATGGTTCCAAACGAAAAAGTGCAAATCGTCAACAACAACAATGGAGCCAGGTTTGAAACATATATCATCCCTGGAGAACGCGGCACCGGTATTATTTGTTTAAATGGGGCTGCCGCACGCCTTGTCCATGAAGGAGACGTGGTGATCATCATTTCCTATGCACTCGTTCCCGAAGAAAAGGTAGCGTCCCATCAGCCAAAGGTAGCTTTGTTGGATGAACACAACAGAATCAAGGAAATGCTTTATCGAGAGCCTGAAAGGACCATATACTGAAAGCTTCCGCCCGGTGCGGGGGCTTTTTCAATAGGTTGCTATTTCACCCTTTTTTGTGATACCGTTTTGTGTGACGAATGTTAGAGGTGTAACAGATGAGCAATAAATTTGTTGTCATAGATCTTGAAACGACGGGGAATACGCCTAAAAAAGGGAGCAGGATCATCCAGATTGGAGCTGTTGTGATTGAAAACGGAAAGATTTCAGGACAGTTTTCTTCACTTGTAAATCCGGAACAGCCCATCCCGCTTTTTATTGAAGAACTGACAGGCATCAACGAAGAAATGGTGGAGGAAGCACCCTTGTTTTCGGAAATTGCGCCGCACATTGCAAAGCTCCTGAAGGATGCATATTTTGTGGCGCATAATGTATTTTTTGATCTCGCTTTCCTTCAGGATGAACTGATCAATGCCGGCGTTGGAGGATTCTATGGGCCGGTGCTTGATACAGTCGAGCTTGCCAGAGTGATGCTACCGACTGCAGACAGCTTCAAACTGACTGACCTTGCCTTGGCGGAAGGCCTCCGCCATGACCGGCCCCACCAGGCTGACAGCGATGCTTTTGTGACTGCAGAATTAATGTTGATTCTGCTCGAAAAAATTAACATGCTTCCAATGGTTACATTAAAGAGCCTTGAAAAGCTGTCCACAGGATTAAAGAGCGATGTGCACTTGCTTTTCGAAGCGGCTCTTCTTGGAAACAAAGGGAAAATTGAAAATCTCCCCGGCCACCTTGAGGTGTTCCGTGGCATAGCCTTGAGAAAGCAGGTTGACACGGACACACCAGTGAATGTTCCAGACATGATGGAGTATCCCCAAACTGAAGAAGCAAAGCAGCAGGCATTGCAGAGGGCTTTTGCTGGATATGAAAAAAGAACGGGACAGTTTCAAATGATGGATGTCGTTTTTGACGCGTTTAACAGGGAATCCCATGCATTGATCGAGGCGGGCACGGGAGTCGGGAAATCGCTTGCCTACCTCATCCCGGCCGCAGTTTTCGCAAAAAATCATGCAAAGCCTGTCATGATCAGCACATTTACGACACAGCTGCAGGAGCAGCTTCTTTTAAAAGACATTCCCCTTTTGAAAAAAATCATGCCTTTGCCGCTTAATACTGCCTTGTTAAAAGGACGGCAGCACTATATTAGCCTGGCAAAGTTTGAACAGTCGTTAAGGGAAGAGGACGACAATTATGATACGACGCTTTCAAAAATGCAAATTCTTGTCTGGTTGACCTCAACAGAGATCGGGGATTATGATGAGTTGAATTTATCCAGCGGCGGCGCCATTTACTGGAGTAAAATAAAAAATGATGTCCCGGTGTTTTTACAAAACGAACAGTGGAAAACAAGGGATTTCTATTATCGCGCAAGGAAAGCCGCCGAGACCGCCGATGTAATCATTACAAACCATTCTCTGTTGTTGACGGACCTTGTCTCAGATCATTCTTTCCTGCCCCCTTACGATTACGTTGTGCTTGACGAAGGACATCATTTTGGGGATGCAGCCGCAAAGTATTTTGGCAAAGTGCTTGACTATATGGCCGTCCGGCTAAGCCTTAATCAAATCGGTCTGTACGAACAGGGCCAGCTGTTTTATAAACTGGAAACGCTCCTTGCCGGGCTGGAAAAACAAGCACAGGATATGAAGCATGCCTTCGAGATAAACCAGTTGCTGGCAGACCTTCAGTACGAAACAGATGAGCTGTTCAAATTGGCCAGTTTATACGCGAGAAAAGAAAAAAAGAACAAACCCTTTATAAACAGGATAAACTGCCGCCTATCGCCTGAAATGGGAGGAAAACAATGGAGCGCATTGCTTGGCGCTGCTGAACGATTTTACTTTATTATGAAAGACTTCCTGGCTGCCATGCAGCGGAGGCTTGACCATGCTGGACAGCAGTCTTCAAAACTGACAGCTGAACAAAAAGCATTTCTGGAGGAATTGTCAGTTTTATTGGAGGATTTGGCACTAATTAACAGGAATGTTAAAGAACTTTTTTTTAGCCCTTCAAGTGAGTATGTTCGCTGGATCGAAACAGACGTGCGCGCTGTCCAGAATGCCACCACGGTGTATGCACAGCCGGTCAGCGTATCCGGATATTTGCGGGAGCAGTTCTTTTCTATGAAAAAAAGCGTCGTCATCACGTCCGCAACATTATCGGTGAAAAACTCGTTCGATTTTATAAAAAGAGACCTTGGCATCGATGGTTTGCCGTGCATGATAAATCAAATTGCGTCACCTTTTTCCTATGAAAAGCAGGTACAGCTGATTGTGCCCAAAGATTTACCTGAAATCAAGGCCGTTAAAGATGACGAATACATAGCCGCGATAACCGAGCAAATCATCTCGGTCGCGGAAGCAACGAAAGGCCGGATGCTTATTTTGTTCACTTCGCACGATATGCTGAAGAAAACGTACGAGCTGATTAAAGAGAGCGGTTTGCTTGAGGACTTTGCATTGATCGCACAAGGCATAAGCGGGGGAAGCAGAACTCGGTTGACCAGGAACTTCCAACGCTTTGAAAAGGCGATCCTTTTTGGCACAAGCAGTTTCTGGGAGGGCGTTGATATCCCTGGTGAAGATCTGTCGTGCCTCATTATTGTGCGCCTTCCCTTTTCACCGCCCGATGAGCCATTGACAGAAGCAAAATGTGAGCAGATCAGAAAGGCGGGGGGCAATCCATTTTCCGATCATGCACTCCCTGAAGCGGTACTTCGCTTTAAACAGGGATTCGGACGGCTGGTCAGGACGTCAACTGACAGAGGCATCATCATTGTCTTTGACCGGAGGCTGCTTACCAGTTCTTATGGAAAAGCGTTCCTTGATTCTGTGCCCAATGTCCCGGTTAAACAGTATTCCATTGATGAGACAGTTGATTTGATACAGTCCTGGCTTTGATTATGGGAATAATGATGGCCGGGTTTTCTTAACAAAAATGCATCGGACTGTTACAATTAACTGAAACAGCCTGCGCCGACGCAATGGTCATTTTTCTGCAAAAAAAAAGCCGGGCAATGGCGCGCGGCAAAAAAATTGTTTGTGGACTAGAACTATTTTGAATAATTTGGTCCAGTGGCAGTTATCGTTAAGGAAAACACCTGTTATAATTGGTGTTATATGAAGTTGTATCATTTATTATTACCACAAAAACAGTAGCTATAAGTTACAAATATTGTTCAGGTTGAGGAGGCTTATCTATTTTGGAAAGTAAAATTGAAGTGTTATCAACGGTAAAGATTCAGCAAAGCCCTGATTTATATAAAATCGTGGACGCCCTGAACCGGAACCTTAAGGACAAGGATTTAATGTTTGGGCTCGCGCTGGATCCCCAGGATGAAAACATAGCCGTTTTTACGATATACCGTACATAGAGATGTGATAATGATGAAGAAGTGGATGATCATTACTGTAATTGCATTCATATTTGTGATAGGGGTTGTTGTCAGCATCTACCTGAATGCTACCGAACCGGTTAAGGCTGCCGAAGCAAATGCGCGCCATAAGGCGCAGCGGGAAACAAATTTGACAGGCTTTACCGATTTCCATCTCTATCATGGGGAAGAGACTTACTACGTATTTAAGGCGAAAAATCAAAAAAAACAGACCGTTTTTGTCTGGGTGCCAGAAAAAGAAGGCGCAGTAATAACGAGAAAGCAAAAAGATGCGCTCACTAGAAACCAGGCGATCGAGAAGTTGTACGAAGCGAGAAATCCAGAAAAAATCGTCGAAGTCCGACCGGGCATCATAAAAGACAGGCCGGTGTGGGAAATTTATTACCGCTCTAAAAATAATTCAATAAATTATTATTACATGGATTTTGAAACAGGCGAAAAGCTGCGGGTCATAGATAACCTGTAGGAGAAATGGGGAGGATTAAGGATGGAGATACAGCTTGCGAAAAGAGTGCGTTCATTAACGCCTTCTTCAACTCTGGCAATTACTGCGAAAGCAAAGGAAATGAAGGAAGCGGGCCACGACGTCATAGGCCTTGGGGCAGGTGAACCGGATTTCAATACCCCACAGCACATCATTGACGCGGCAGTGAGCTCCATGAATGAGGGGCATACGAAATATACGCCTTCAGGCGGGCTTCCAGCACTGAAAAAAGCGATCGCTTCAAAATTGAAAGAGGACCAGGGCCTTGATTATGCCCTTAATGAAATTATTGTCACGAATGGTGCAAAGCATGGCCTTTACACATTATTTCAGGTGATTTTAGACCAAGGTGACGAGGTTATCATCCCGATTCCCTACTGGGTAAGCTATCCTGAACAGGTAAAACTGGCTGGTGGAGTTCCTGTCTATGTCGAAGGATCTGAAACGAATGGATTCAAAATTACTGCTGAACAGCTGCGAAATGCAGTCACTTCCAACACAAGGGCCGTCATCATTAATTCGCCGAGCAATCCGACCGGCATGGTCTATTCCAGGGAGGAATTGGAAGCTCTTGGCCAGGTCTGCCTTGAACATGGCATCTTGATCATTTCAGATGAAATATATGAAAAGCTTATTTACAGCGGTAACAGGCATGTTTCTGTCGCTGAAATTTCACCTGAATTAAAAAGACAGACGATCCTGATAAACGGCGTTTCAAAGTCCCATTCGATGACAGGCTGGAGGATCGGCTACGCTGCAGGAGACAGGGTGATTATTAACGCTATGACTGACCTGGCAAGCCACAGTACATCCAATCCGACAACAACAGCACAATACGGAACAATTGCGGCCTATACCGGAAGCCAGCAACCTGTCGAGGAAATGAGGCAGGCATTCGAGGAGAGGCTGGACATCATATTTGAAAAGCTGACAGAGATTCCGGGATTATCATGCATCAAACCACAGGGGGCGTTTTATCTTTTCCCGAATGTAAAAGAAGCTTCCGCATTGACGGGCTGCAAAAATGTTGATGAATTTGCCGAGTTGCTGTTAACTGAAGCAAGAGTGGCTGTAATCCCTGGTTCGGGATTTGGAGCACCGGATTATATACGGCTGTCGTATGCCACTTCTCTTGAACAGCTCGAAACAGCGATTGAGAGGATCAAACAATTCGTAATGTCAAAAATGAAGTGAACAGCTTAAAAGGGGAGCCCTTGCCGGCTTCCTCTTCATCCAGGTTCAGATACACGGGGTCCTTGCAGTTTGGAAGCCTGCTGCCATGCTTTCCGTTCGGTAATCCGCCGGTCCGGGCACATGGCTCCTCGTTGCTTGAGAATCCGCGCAAGCGTTATAATGAAAACAGTACATGAACGAGTTTTTTGCTTAGTTTTGGAGGGAACAAATCAATGGTAAAATCCACAATAGCGGAAGTTTATAAATATGTTGACCAGGAAGTGAAAATCGGGGCATGGCTCGCGAACAAGCGATCCAGCGGGAAAATCGCTTTCCTTCAGCTCCGGGACGGCACAGGCTTCATTCAGGGGGTTGTCGTGAAAAACGAGGTGCCCGAGGACGTTTTCCTCCAGGCAAAGTCGCTCACGCAGGAATCATCCATGTATGTTACAGGGACAGTAAGGAAAGAAGAAAGGTCACCGCTTGGCTATGAACTGCAAGTGACCGGAATTGAATTAATCCATCAGGCAGTCGACTATCCCATTACTCCGAAGGAACATGGTACCGAATTTTTGATGGATCACCGCCATCTTTGGCTCCGTTCGCGCCGCCAGCATGCTGTCATGAAAATCAGGAATGAGATTATCCGTGCCACGTACGAATTTTTTAATGAACAGGGATTTTCCAAGGTTGATCCGCCTATCCTCACTGGAAGTGCACCGGAAGGAACATCAGAGCTTTTCCATACGAAGTACTTCGATGAGGACGCCTACCTTTCCCAAAGCGGACAGCTTTATATGGAGGCTGCCGCCATGGCTCTTGGCAAAGTCTTTTCCTTCGGGCCTACGTTCCGGGCGGAAAAATCAAAAACGCGCCGTCACCTGATTGAATTTTGGATGATTGAACCAGAGATGGCTTTTTATGAATTTGAAGACAACCTTAAAGTCCAGGAAGATTATGTATCATATATTGTCCGCTCGGTTCTGGACAATTGCACGGTTGAACTTAAGACGCTGGGCCGTGATGCAGCCAAGCTGGAAAACATAAAAGCACCATTCCCAAGAATCAGTTACGATGATGCAATCAAGCTTTTGCATGAAAAGGGATTTGATGACATCCAATGGGGTGACGACTTTGGGGCGCCTCATGAAACGGCAATTGCCGAAACCTTCGACAAGCCGGTGTTCATCACCCACTATCCTACATCTATCAAGCCTTTCTACATGCAGCCGGCTGGCGACCGCGACGATGTGGTCCTGTGTGCGGATTTAATCGCCCCGGAAGGATATGGAGAAATTATCGGGGGCTCCCAGCGTATTCATGACTATGAACTGCTGAAACAGCGCCTGGCTGAGCATGACCTTCCAATGGAAGCTTATCAATGGTACCTGGATCTTCGCAAGTATGGGTCTGTTCCTCACTCAGGCTTTGGGCTCGGGCTTGAGAGAACCGTTGCCTGGATCAGCGGAGTTGAACATGTCCGCGAAACGATTCCGTTTCCACGCCTTTTAAACCGTCTCTATCCATAATTCAAAATTGCATACTGGCTTAGCAGCAGTACTTTAAACCGTCTCTATCCAAAATAAAAATTCCAGCGGCCCGTCCCGGGCCCTTTCTTTTAGCTGGAATATGTCGAATTAGCGGGAAAAAACATGGAATTTGTTTGCATATTCTACAACTAATTAACAATTTTTATCTTTTTTGATTGTCTTACTTGCCGGGTCTGTTCATGTTATACTTAAAAAAGAGGTGGCCGGTATGATAAAAGCAGATTTGTTAGGCTGGCTGAGTGAAGGTAATATTACCTTTCCGGCAGCGTTAATGACTGAATATAAGCATTTGCATATAAATGAACAGGAGCTTGTGCTTCTCCTTCAAGTATTATATTTTTTGGAAAAGGGCAATGAATTTCCGACTCCGACCGAGCTGGCCGACAGGATGACTTTTTCTGCTGGAGAATGCACGGAAATGCTTCGTTCGCTGATTCAAAAAGGCATTATCCAAATTATCGATGGCTATTCCCCTGAAGGTATCAGGTTTGAAAAATATTCACTGCAGCCATTATGGGAGAAGCTGGTTGACCGGTTTTTGCTTGCTCGGAAACAGCACAGCCGACAGATTTTACAGCAGGAAGAAACAGACCTGTACACTTGCTTTGAAAAGGAATTTGGCAGGCCGTTATCACCTTTTGAATGTGAAACGCTGGCAATGTGGATGGATGATGACCATCACGATCCACTGATCATCAAAGCGGCTTTAAGAGAAGCGGTTATATCCGGCAAGCTGAATTTTCGATACATAGACCGTATCCTTTTTGAATGGAAGCGCAACGGCATTAAAACGATTGAGCAGGCAAAAAGCTACGGCAGGAAGTTCCGCCAGCACCAGGTCCAACATAAATCCAGCCATCAGCCGGCCAGGGTGAATCCCGCTTCCGTACCCTTTTACAATTGGCTGGAGCAATAACCAAGTCTTCTGCCACCAAGCGCGGCAATGAAGCGGATGACGAGAGAATGCCTTCTCTCGTTTTTTACTATTCTTTTATCGGGTGGGGTATATGTTAAATAAAAGTGAAATACGTTTCTGTTTGGATGAAATGGGCAAGCTGTTTCCAGATGCGCACTGTGAGCTTGTGCATTCCAATCCTTTTGAATTGGTGGTTGCTGTCTCCCTGTCAGCACAATGTACAGATGCACTTGTAAATAAAGTGACAAAAGATCTGTTTAAAAAATATAAAACACCAGAAGATTATTTAAACGTTCCGCTTGAAGAGCTTCAGCAGGACATCCGCTCGATTGGTCTTTATCGGAACAAGGCAAAAAACATCCAAAAAATGTGCAGGATGCTGCTTGAAGAATATGGAGGCGAAGTTCCGCAGGACCGGGATGAGTTGACAAGGCTTCCGGGCGTTGGACGAAAAACCGCAAATGTGGTAATGTCCGTTGCCTTTGGCATTCCTGCCATCGCAGTTGATACTCATGTTGAGAGGGTAAGCAAACGGCTCGCATTTTGCAGATGGAAGGATTCGGTGCTGGAGGTTGAAAAAACACTGATGCAAAAGGTTCCGATGGAAGAGTGGTCGGTTACCCATCACCGGATGATTTTTTTCGGCCGGTATCACTGCAAGGCACAAAACCCACAATGTGAGGTATGCCCTTTGCTGTCTGTATGCAGGGAAGGCCAAAAGCGGATGAAGAGGAAGCAGGCATGACGTGGCAGCATTCGGGACTGAATTCCTGTCTGGCCAGCCCGTTTTTCTTTCCGGAGGGAGTGCTGGAGTGGGAAGCCAGGTTTTCCTCGGCTTTTACTCCGGAAGAGCCATTCATATATGAGTTTGCATTTTTTACTGGACTTTCCACCATAAGACCATGGGAGGACCCGGAATTATACGTTCCTTTGTTATTGGAGGAATGGCCGGACCAGAAAACCGAAATTGGGATTCTTTTTAAAAATCGAAACCGGCATGCGGCCGTGCCGGCAATGAGAAAAGCAATAGGCATGTTCATCCAGCTTCTGTATTGGACAAACAGCCTGCCCGCAAGCCCGTCACTGGCAGGGCTGGAGAATCTGGGCATAAAGCCGGCAAACGCAAGGGAACGTATCGAATTTATTATTTCCAGTCCCGCGCTGCACCATTCGTTCATCCAACTGTCAGAACTGTTTATTGAACAGCAAAAACAGTTTGCAATTGCCACTGTTCGAAAAAACAGGCCAAAAAAGTAAAAGCGTCCGGATAAGAAACCGGACGCTTTTACTTTGTGTCATGGCTGCAAGAATCATAGCTTAGCGCTAATCATCATTTCCATCTTCGCCACCTTCACCATTACCATCATCTCCGCCGCCATTGCCAGGTTGGCCGCCGTTATTACCATTACCGTTGCCATTGCCGTTACCATCGCCATTGCCGTTACCATCGCCATTGCCGTTACCATCGCCATTGCCGTTACCATTGCCGTTTCCTGTGCCATCTTCTTCATTTCCGTCCCCGTCGTCCAGGCCGTCATCAGGAGGAAGAGTTTGGTCAGGAATCCGTACTGTAGCTGTGGCGGTTTCACTCCGTTGCTCACCTCTCACCGCTGTCACTTTGAACGTGTACATTCCGCCAGGGACAGGATTTGGTATCTTGATTCCTGATTCTGTTGAAGGCAATGGTTGGTCAGCGCCCCCGTTCAGTGAAGCTGTCACTTCAAATGTTACTCCATCTTTTTTCGGGTGATCCCAGGCGACCGCGATTTCATTGGCAGCCAGGTCAAAATTGGCATTAATACTTGGCCTGTCAAGCTTGTCGAATTTCTTTGAGACCTCTTTAGGGAGGTTTCCTTTTACCGCGTATTCCGTTATGACCTGATCAGATGGTGTGTACTCACTTGCCAGCTTCGCCGGTATCGAGCCTTTCTCGATTTTCACCTTTACAACACTTTTCGGCATCTGGAAGTCCGGGGTATCGGCACCCTTAGACACGTGCTGCATCAGGTTTTTGAACAGCTGCTGGGAAATCTTTTGCTCATTGCCCACCAGGGCCTTACGATTGTTTTTGTAACCAGTCCATACTGATATTGTGTATCTGGTCGTATAGCCGACAAACCATGAATCTGGCACGCCGCCGTCAGGTATGCCGTAGTCCCTGATTTGCTGCTCTGTATAGTTGGTGGTTCCCGTTTTCCCCGCAACAGGCAGACTTGGGATATTGGCAAATTGGTGGCCTGTACCACCTGGCTTGACAACGCTTTTCAGCATGTCAGTCACCATGAAAGCGGTATAATCCTTCATGACAACTTCTGTTTCAGGCGCAAGCTTAATTTCCGACTTGTCCATCGACACGATTTTTGTGACTGCGTGCGGTTCTGTATAAAATCCGTTATTCCCGAACGCTGCATATGCACCGGCCATTTCCATCGGTGATACTTCAAAAGCCCCAATTGAATAGGATTCCGGTATGTTTTCTTTCAGAGGGATCCCCAAATTGACCGCAAATTCACGAGCCTTGTCAGCTCCCACTGCCTGGAATGCCTGAAGGGCAGGAATGTTGATTGATTTTGCCAGTGCCTCTCGCATCGTCATTGGACCATTGTATCTGTTGTTCCAGTTCCTGATTGGCGTCCCATTGGAATATTCATAAGGCTTATCCTCAAGCATGTGAAAAGTTCCCCAGTGAAGATTCTCGATCGCAGGGCCGTAATCAAGGACGGGCTTGGCAGTGGAACCAGGCTGGCGCTCGATATCGGTCGCATGGTTAAACGCGCGCTGCACCTTCTGGTTCCGCCCGCCGCCAATTGCCTGGATTTCGCCCGTCTTTGTATCAAGCAGGCTGATTCCGGCCTGCATCTCCTCATTAGGGAATTTCACAACCTCATTGGTATTCAGCATATGTTCCATGTATTTTTGGGCATCCTGGTCAAGGGTCGTATAAATCTGCAGCCCATCGGTATGGACATTGTAATCGGTCTTTTCTTCAACTTCATCAATGACCCTGTCGACGAATGCATCAAAAGGCTTTTTGTCCTTTTGTTCCCTTTCTTCTACTGGGACAAGGCTGGAGGCGACTGTTATCTTCTGGGCCTGTTCCATTTCATCCTTTGTGATGAAACCATGCTGGTGCATAAGCGAAAGCACTATGTTCCGCCGTTTTTCAGCCCTGTCCGGATAGTTGAACGGATTGTAGTTGTTCGGGCTTTGCGGCATGCCCGCGAGCAGGGCGGCTTCATGCAGCTGGAGCTCGTTAAGCGGCTTGCCGAAATAAAGGTCCGATGCAGTCGCGATTCCATGGATGTCCTCACCCATAAAGATTTTGTTCACATACATCTCAAAGATTTCATGCTTCGTGTATTTCTGCTCCAGCTGGAATGCAAGCCATGCTTCCTTTGCTTTCCGGCTCAACTTCTTGTCAAATTCAAGATAATAGTTTTTGACGACCTGCTGGGTGATGGTGCTTGCCCCCTCGGAACCAAATCCGTCAGTGATATTCGCTACGACGGCCCCGCCGAGGCGGATCACATCGATCCCGTTATGCTTATAGAAACGAACGTCCTCCGTTGCGAGGATTGCGTTTTCCATCAGCTTCGGAATGTCCTCGTAGTTCACATAGTCCCGGTTTTCCGAGCCTACTTCTGTTACAAGCGTGCCATCTTTATCGTAGATTTTTGAAGAAATCGGGTCCTTTAGCTTCGATTCATTCAGTTTTGGCGTATCTTTTATCATGTATGCAAAAGTGGCCACTCCGGTAAGCATGCCGATGATCCCGAGGACAATCAGGGCCAGGAACACCTTTTTAAATGTACCCTTTGGCTTCTTGCTGCCTTTGTTTTTCTTTTTGGCGGCGTCAAGCTGCTTACGGCGCTCCTCTCTTGTCTGGTGTTTTTGAGCCATGCAAATCCTTCCTTTCTGTAACGCAAAAGATAACTCTAGTGTCTTGAAGGAGAAAATAATTAGCTAAGATTATAAAGATAGTCTATAACTTTAATATAGTCAATCCTTGGCTGATAGCCAAGCGGAATGATGTGGCCGAATTCCTCTACTTCCGCCCTCGTTATCGATTTTCTCCCGCCTGCTTCCATTCGGGACCAGAACGCAAGCAAATGTTCTGCTTCCAAGAGGTAAACCTGATTTTCACTGGAAAAGCGCAGGATTACAAAACAAATACCCTCCTGGTCCAAAACTGCCTTCATATGGGAGATCTGGTGGGCATGAAAGTTCTTAAGGGGAAAGGACGTCGAAAATTTAGTCTCCTTTGCCTCAAAGTCGATGTATTTCCCCCTGTAAATACCGTTATAGTCAGTCGTTGAAGCTTGTTTAAAATAGGCCTCCCTAATCACTGCCGCGCTTCTTCTTGGATAATCTACGTTCACAATCTGTACAGGGGTGGGCTTTTTGTGGATGACCGCTGTGCCCCTGTTCAAATAGTATTCATTTGTTTCATTCAGATCCTGTTCAAGAGTCATACCCCGGTTGCTGTACGCCAAGTTTTTTTCTTTACCCGCTCTTGCCGCTGCCTGTTCTTTAGGAACGTAGCGCTTTCCGTTAGGATAAGAAAAATTCATGTTCTCCACCTCACAAACTACCTTATATCATACCAAATCTGAGCAGGGTGTGGTTGAATAAAAAGAACCATTTGAATCCAACCTAAATGAAAAGCGCCATTTAAGGAAGACTGAGGTGGGCAATATTCGTCCTCAAAACATATATGATGCAGATGAGGAACAACTTCTTGAAAGCATAAGGTCAGAAACAAGCAGAAGCAACATTGACAATATATCAAGGACACAAGCCTACTTTGAATTTTACCTGAAAGAGCCTGATATGGTCTGGGCCTTCCTCGCAAGCATGGTCTCCCGGAATGCGGGCTGGAATATGTGTGACCTTAGGGGACAGTGGTTTCCAAGGCTGTTGGAACCAAAGATCCGCAACAGGCTGTTTCTTGCTTATGAGCGGGCAAACTGGCTGATTTTCCGGGATGCGTATCCCCAGCTCCTGCTCTACCAAAATTCGACGAAAAAAGGGAGGCAAATGTTTCATTTGCTGCCTGGCCTTGATGTTTCAGCCTTTATGGAGCATGAGTGGAGGCATTATTGGGAGAAACGTGACAAAAAACGGCTGATGACCGCTTTGATCATCAATGAACAAAACGTTATCCAGAAGCCCGTTATCAAACATCATTTTTACAAAGACAAGGTATTCAATACTGCGCTATTCACATTTCAGGATCGGCTGCATTTCAGTTCTGTCCTGTTCCCGACGTGCAGCGGGGAATTGTTCGGGGCAAGCGTGAACGGGTTCAGGTCGGTAAATAAACGGATCGATCTGGGCAAACGGCTTGCCGATATTTTGTTTGACGACAGGCATTACCGGGCTTTTTTGGAATTTGCGCTGCGTACCGAACACACCGGGTCAAGAAACGATTATGAACAATATTTCAGGGACAGGGAAAAACGGGATACTCCTTTCCTGAGGCTTACCTATCCGGTCATAAGCCACAATTACAACTCCCAGGAAGACTGGTTTTCCAATACCAAAATCGACCGTGCCTGGTTCAAGCCTGACGTGCGGCACCATGATCCTGTTCATGTGACAGACTGGTACAGGGAGAAGCAAATTCAGCTCCACTCTTTGATCATGTTAAATAGCTTATTCAGAAAGAAAAAAAGATAGCGGGAAAAGGGCCTTGTCGAAAATGGCAGATTAATTGCGGGTAGCTACTTTCTTTGCCGAATTGCTTCTAGTTTTGTCAACACGGAAGGAAGCAGGAAAGGGAGGTCGAATAACATTTGGAGACAGAAGCTGCAGGAGCTATAAAAAGTGCAAAACACTGGCATATCGCCTGCAAAGTTCATCATTTGCAAGTGTGCCAATCATGCCGAAAATGGCGCATAAATGCTCGGGGAGCATGTTAGACATGGTAATTAAAGGAGGAGACGAGTTTGAACAATGCAGGGCTGAAAAAAGAGGAAATATTACTTATGCTGGAGGAAATTTCTAATGAGTTGGCAAAGCTGGAAAATGATTTGCATCGTTCATTATCGGAACTTAACAATGATTGGATTACCAGTCGGGAATCACAGCTTGCCCAATGCAGCAGGAGGCTTTCAAATTTGGAAGAGAAATTAGAAGGGCTTGGCCAACGGGATGTGGCTGCGGCATTTGAGCACCAGCAAGGCATGAAGCTTGAATTGGGTTATTAATTTATTTTAAAATAGGAAGACATTTGAAAGCAGCTGATGGTTATGGCTGCTATTTATTTTTCTCTTTGGAAAGGGAGACATAAGTCCATTGGATAATTATATTATGTTAAAGAATTTGACCCGAGATTTAATAGAAGACACAAAAACTGCGTCAACCCGGTTCGAACAGGTAAAGCAGACCAGGGAAAAAGGGGATTTTTACACAGAGGTAAAACCTTTTGCGGATGCGGTGAAACAAAAAAACGTTCAGTGGAAGCAGGCAGCTGCAGTCTGGATCAGGGAACAGCAGCCGAAAAACTTGCATTACCGCCAAATTGAAACAACGGCAGAGAATATTGAAATGGTCTCAATCCAGGCATTTTTTCCGGAAACCAGCCTCAAACGATTTATCAACCATGTTCAATCAATTAATTACGTCCTGAAAAGCGTCCTGCAGCATCTTGAAAATAGCGAGGATTAAAAGAATAGCACCCATCATCGGGTGCTTTTTGCGTTACTTTGGATTATCGGCAAGTGAGTATTCCTGGAAACCTTCCGGCACAACAGCGCCCCTGGACTCAAGCTCACGAACAAGGTTGCGGTAATCGTTGATGGATATCTCATTTTGAATATACCTTTTTCTTGCGAAATCCAGCAGCTCATTTACGTTTTCTGGTGAATAGTCCCTCATTTGTGAAAACATCATTTCCAGTTCGTGAACGTTCAAGGTCAAATCCTCCTCCGCTTTTTCAAAATAACCATGGCTTTCCTGCCAGAGGATATGCCATGCTTACTTAATACTTATGCTAACATGAAAAATCCATTTTTTTTGTTTTTAAAAAATTGAAACTTCCGACATTAACCTTCATGAATAGACAAAAGAGGAAATACATTCCTGATAAATCACAACACTGGGCTTAGCAGCATATCGTGTAGCATCTGAGAAAATTTGAGGGGGTAATCATCCATGTTTGGCCGAAAAAAACAAACAATCCAATACATTCCGAATGCCTGGCCTGTGACACCTGTGAATGGCCCGCTTCCTTTCAATGGACCCAGCCGTGGAATGTTACGGCAGCTGCCGGCCGCTCAACCTCAGTGGCAGCAGGGCAATTGGCATAATGCTCTTCCTTACCAGCAGCAAATGGTTTTTCCGCAGCATGGCCAGAGTGCGCAATGGCAGGGCAATCATCCCAATATTTATTATCAGCCAAAGCAAAACTATTCCCAGCTGCTTTTTCAAAATCCTTTGGAACCACCCAAGCCAACATATGGATATTACAGCCAGGCACCTGGATATGTAAATAATATGAACCCATATCCAAAACTGGCTATTATGGCTAAGCCACCTTCAGGCTTTCAATCCATCATGAACTCCTTTAAAAGTCCGGATGGAAGCCTGGATGTAAACAAAATGATCGATACCGCCGGCCAAATGATGAATGCAGTGTCCCAGGTTTCCTCGGTGGTGAAAGGCCTGGGCGGGGTTTTAAAAGTGTAAGGCAACACGGCCGGTCGGCCGCTTTTTTTTGAGTGACTTCAATGCATTTATTAAAGTATAATTAAAATTCTTTCAATTTAATTTCAGATATGTTACCTTTTTTTATACAAAAGGATTCAACTTTCCAAATAAGAGAAAAAATAGGAAGTCTTTTGTTTAAAGGGGGGAAATCGTTTTGCTACGAAGTCTGCAACAAATCATTATCATTGTTTTTTTAATATTGTTTTTGGCAGCTTTGCCGGCTACCATTTCCGTGAACTCTGAGAAAAAATCAATAGATTGGGCGCCAGAGAGGCTGACTGCTGTGTATACTGATTTTTTCAAGACACTGGGAAGCGGAACCCTTGGTACATACCAATTGGGACAGCAGGTCAGGAATATCGAAGATGATATGCCAGACAATTTTATGACCAGCCTTAAAATTATGCTTGTCGGAGTTAATGCGGGAATTATCCTGAGCTTGATTTTTGGGATTTTTATCAGCAGGTTCAGGCTCACAAGGATATTCAGTCTTTTCCTGAATGTCCTGGCTGCCATTCCTGATTTTATCTTGATTGTCCTGGGGCTTATCCTTGCCGTGAAATTTTACAAATATACAGGGGTCAGGATTATTTCGCTTCGCCCTGACGCAGGGGCATTGAATATTTGGTTTCCGATGATTCTTCTTTCGCTCGCACCGACTCTTTATTTATTTAAGCTTGTTGCTGTGAAATACTATCAAACCAGTGGTGAAGATTTTGTACGGACCGCGGTGGCTAAGGGAATGAAACTGGATTATATCAATCTGCAGCACATATACAAGAATGTCGAGCCTTTTATAATAGCTGAGCTTACGAAAGTCATATCGCTTGCTATCGGAAATTTGTTCATTATCGAGTATCTTCTTAATGTGTCCGGGATCACGAAATTCATTTTTCAAAGCAATGATATTCAGCCTATTGCTGTGGGCTTGTTTTCAATGCTGTTGATTTCAATGATTGTCTACTTGTCTGTAAGACTGTTACTCTATGTATTCAAGCGGGGGTTGATTTATGAATAAGCTTTTAAAAATCAACTACCAGCTTTACACAGGAGTATTTTTTGTGGCCATTCTTTTCTTTGTGTGCATTTTCGGGCCGCTCCTTGCCCCGCACGATCTGAATGATGCACTTGAGGCAAGATACGTAAATCACACCATCCTTGCACCCCCGCTGGAGCCGTTTGAGTCAGATGAATGGCCTTTGGGTACAGACCGGTGGGGATATGACCTGTCATCAATGATATTAAATGGCATCAAGTACACCGTTTTCATTTCTATTGCCGTTACTTTGATCAAAATGTTCATTGGAACTGTTGCAGGCCTGTATATAGGAACCTGGAAAAGGGCTCCAGGCTGGATGGTTGCTTTTGAGAACGCGTGGAGCTATGTTCCATTGTTTCTGGTTGTCTATTTTTTCCTAAGTCCGTTCAACGTTAACAGCCCGCTTCCAACGGGAACACTCGTCAACTATTTCATCATTATTACATCTGTGATCAGCATTCCAAGCATCGTATCATCTGTAAGGCAGAAATCGGCTGAGATTTACAAGGCACTCTACATTGAATCATCACGTGCACTGGGAGCAGGAAGGCATAGGATCGTCTGGAAGCATATACTCCCGCAAATGAAAGAATCACTTCTCGTAATGTTCATATTGGAAATTGTGCATGTAATTACTATCATGGGCCAGCTCGCGCTAATGAACATCTTTATAGGAGGCGCAACAGTTACCTTCGATCCCCCGATCTTTTTTTCAAATACTAAGGAGATTGCAGGCTTGGTAGGACAGGCCCGGGTTTCTGTCTACGGGTCTCAGTTTATGCTGGTGGTTCCTCTGGTGGCTCTGTTATTTACAACAGTGTCTTTCAGTCTGCTTGCAAACGGGCTTAAAAACCGCTACCAGTCTAACTATCAGAAATCCCCGTGGATCAAAACGGGACAAGAGCCAAAAATTAAACCGAAACGGAAAAATTATGGAAGCCAATGGAAATTATGGCCCCCAAAAGGCGAGGCGCTTGCTGCCATCGCCCTGTTCATTGCGTTTCTTATGGCCGGCTCTTATGTGTATGCCCACAGAAATGATGACATAGGCGTGAAAAATTACAGCAGGGCAGAGTATGATTTAGATATGAAAATGAAGAAGGACGGTACATTCACAACCGATTCCATGATTGAAGTCAAGAACCTCTCGAAGGAGACATGGGATGACCTCGTATTCTATTTCATCCCCAATAGCTTTAGGGAGGGACACAATTTTAAAAATGTTAAAGGTTCCTCCATGGTTAAAATAAAAGCCGTTGAAATAGACGGTGAGAAAGCAGACTATAAGCTTTCAAATGATACTTTAAAAGTTATGCTCAATAACTCGATGGATAAGGGTGACAAATGTGAAGTAACCATCAGTTATGAATTCACCCTGCCTGAAGAAGGCAGCCGTTTTTCAAAGGTAAAGGATAATTATTATCTTGCGCAGTGGTATCCGATGCTGGCAACCTTCCAAAAAGGGAAATGGAATAAAGAAAATTACATCGACAGCACCGAAACCTACCACACTGATTTCTCAAATTACCGCGTTTCATTTCACCTGCCCGAGGGTTATTCCTTTATTTCGTCAGCGGATGAGGATGCTGAACTCAAGGAGAACAAGGGATCTGTTGAAATCGAACGGGTTAAGGATTTTTTTATAGCAGCTGTTAAGGGCATGGAAGTTTACGAAACCGAATCAAACGGCGTCCAAATACGTCTGTTTTCAAAAAAAGACCATGGTAAAGATCCGGAAGAAGCACTTAGGCTCGCGAAGAAGGCTCTGGGCTTTTTTCAGAAAAACATAGGTAAGTATCCTCATAAGCAGCTTGACGTTGTGCTCGACAAGGGCCAGAATATGGAATATCCCGGAATTGTGACTATCAATCCATATACGGAGGATAAAAACTTTTTCGAAATCTCGATTGTGCATGAGATTGCGCATCAGTATTTTTATTGTGTAGTCTCGAGCGACCAGTATAATGAAGCATGGCTTGATGAAGGCATTACTGAATTTGCGACAAATATGTATTTTTATATTGCCGAAGACCAGGGAATGGTCCGTTCCCAAATGCTGTCTCAATACAGAATGAAATCGATTGAGGAACAAGGTTTGCGGCGCCAGTATTCAAATGTTCCTCTGGATGAAAACAAACATTACGGATACATTTATGGGCAGCCGGCACTGCAGCTGTTTGAACTGATCAAGAATAACTACCAGAAAAAAGGTGAGGATTTTCAAGCAATCATTATGCAATATTTGTCGGATTACTACCACCATTTTCAATATAAACAGGTCAATACTGAACAATTTATCCTTTTTACAAAAAATTACTTCCAGGTTCCGAGCGGATATTTCAGTGAGTGGCTGGAGGAAAAGTAACAAAACAAGCAGGGGGGCCGCCTGCTTGTTTTTTTGTTTCATGCTTCATCTTCGGCGATGCTGATCTTTTTACCCTGCAGTTTAGGGACGCGGATTTCCAACAGTCCGTCCCGGTAGTTGGCTTTTACCTTCTTCTCGTTAATGGGGCTGGATAAAGTAATGGTTCTGCTGGCTCGGCCGAACGCTGCCCGTCTTCGGAATGTATTGTGTTTTTCATCCTCTTCAGTGCTTATTTCGCTCCTGTTTACGGAAATTGCTAATGAATTGCCAAATACATCGATATCAATGTGTTCCCGCTTTATACCCGGTAGCTCTGCTGTGATTACATGGTGCCTGTCAGTTTCAAAAACATCTACATGGAAATGGGAATGGGGAAAGGGCCGTTTGAAAAAATCATCGATGGTCTGGAGAAATCCTTTTACGGGTTTTTCATGGAAAAAATCTGACATAGTTTGGATCAGTTCCCCAAACTGTTCTGCTTTCTCGCTCTTTTTTTGCCCCCCTGAATTCATAGAAGACATATTGATCTCCTCCAACACACTAAAGTTCAAAATAGTTTATGCGCATGATTAGTCCCGGGTGATTTTCTCACCCCTCCCCGTTTTTTTGAACGAATTATGACAGTTGCTTTTTATGTGATAAAAATCACTTATGTTGTTTTTGAAGACCTGTATGCTGAAACAGTAAACAGACTGTTTGAAAGAAGGGAACCAACATGTTTTGTTACCAGTGTGAACAAACTCCGGCAGGGGGCTGCAAAGTAATCGGCGTATGCGGCAAGGATGAAACAATCGCAAGCCTGCAGGACACGATCATTTTCGCCTTGAAAGGGATCGCAGCATACCGCACACACGCCAAACAGCTTGGATATACAGATTCTTTTGTGGATACAACCACCCATGAAGCATTATACATGACACTGACAAATTCAAATTTCAACGTCCAGGAACATGTCGACATGGCCATGAAGGTAGGGCAGTCGGCAGTACGAGTGATGGAGTTGCTCGATGAAGCCCATACAAAATGGCTTGGCATTCCACAACCGGTCCGTGTGTCCCAAAATAAAATTGAGGGTAAAGCCATCGTAGTAACTGGACATAACCTTTTCGCACTTGAGGAGCTTCTTAAGCAGACAGAAGGGAAAGGGATCAACATTTATACACACTCGGAAATGCTTCCGGCCCATGGCTATCCTGCTTTGAAGAAATATTCCCATCTGAAAGGGAACCTTGGGAAGGCATGGTACGACCAGCGCCGGCTGTTCGAAAAATTCCCTGGAGGGATTCTGGCAACAACTAACTGCGTCATGCCTATTAAAGGAACTTATGCAGACCGGATGTTCACATACGATATCACCGGGCTTGAAAATGTTAAAAAAATCGAAAACGATGATTTTTGCCCATTAATTCAAAGGGCGCTTGAGCTTCCGGAGGCCAATATCGAATCAGACGAAACATTGCTTACCGGCTTCCATCACGAAACGGTGCTGGGCCTGGCCCCCGAAGTGATCGAAGCTGTCAAAACCGGAAAGATAAAAAGGTTCTTTGTTATCGCAGGCTGCGATGCCCCAGGCAAAGGCGGGGAATATTACCGCGAGCTCGCTACCTCTCTTCCGCCGGAAACTGTCATATTGACAACTTCCTGTGGTAAATTCCGTTTTAATGATGTAGATTACGGTGTCGTCCCGGGAACGGAAATCCCAAGATACATTGACCTTGGCCAGTGCAATAACTCTGGCTCTACGGTGAAAATTGCAAAAGCCCTTGCCGATGCATTTGAATGTGAAATCAGCGATCTGCCTGTAAGCATCGTCTTATCATGGTTCGAACAAAAAGCGGTCGCAATCCTGCTTGGCTTATTCAGCCTCGGAATAAAAGACATTCGGATTGGCCCTAAACCGCCTGAGTTTATTTCCGATGGCGTCCTCAGCGTCCTGCAGGATGCATTCAATCTAAAACTCATCACCACCGCCCAGGTAGACATGGAAGAAATGCTGCAATTGAACAACATAAGGTGAATGATGGACAAAACTGCCGGTGCGAAAGCGAAAACTGTCCATCATAAGGTGTATGATGGACAAAACTGGCGGTGCGAAAGCGAAAACTGTCCATCATAAGGTGTATGATGGACAGAACTGCCGGTGCGAAAGCGAAAACTGTCCATCATAAGGTGTATGATGGACAGAACTGCCGGTGCGAAAGCGAAAATTGTCCATCATAAGGTGTGTGATGGATAAAACTGCCAGGTCGAAAGCGAAAACTGTCCATGGCTTAAATAGGAAACCCGCTGCCAATTTGGACAGCGGGTTTTTAAGTTTGTTTTATGGCCAGGAACATCTATTTTAAAGGAGCTCGTTCAGCAAAACCTCTGTGTCCAGGATCATGTCGCCGTTTTCATCTGTTCCGATTAATTCATCCTTCTTCATTTTTGTCAGTGTGCGGCTGACAGTTTCCCGCGTGGTCCCAATCATGCTGGCCAGGTCTTTATTGGTGAATTCAGCTCTCAGCCTAAAGCTTCCGTCTGCAAGCTTTTCGCCGTGCATATTTGTAAGCCGGATTAACAGCTTGATAATCTGCTCATAAGTATTATTCAGGATTTGTGCTTCCAGCCTTTCCTGAAGGTCAACAATTTTTTCGCCGAGCACTTTGAACACCTTGATGCTTAAATCTGGATTTTCGATGAGCACCTTTTCAAACTGGGATATCGGGACGACGACAAGGGTTGACGCGTCGAGCACTTCAGCAAACGCAGGATACCCGCCTTTTCTGAAAAAACCCACATGGGGGAACATTTCCCCCTTTTTAAGGATGGCAACAATCTGTTCCCGTCCGCTGATATCGCTTTTGTAAATCTTTATTTTGCCGTCATTGATGAAATAGACGTTTTCAAGCGGATCGCCCTGGAGAAACACATGGCTGCCCCTTTTCCATTCTCTTGAGATGGAAATATCGATGATTTTTGCAATTTCCTGTTCATTCAAACCGCGGAAAAGGCTAAATTCAGAAAGAACTCGTTTTATCTGGTCTTTGCGCAAGGTCGTTCACCTCAAAATTTGGATACTACAAATATTTTAACACGCAAACATTCTTTGGCTGTGCTATTGTTTTTTGATTCGTGCCAAAATATAGCAATCCGTATTTTGCTATTTTTTCTTTGTAAACGAACGTTTATTCGATAGAATAGATGTATGAGGTGAGAAAGTTGAAGGTACGGAAAACGATACAGGAAATTCTTGCAGAGCTCAAACAGGCTGATGAATTTAGCGATAATATTGTAAATTGGCATACGATTGAAGAGCGGGAGGCCAAGACCGCTGAATTGCCGGAATCGATTGATCTCTCTTTAAAGAATGCTTTGCAGGAGAGAGGTATTACCCGGCTTTACACCCATCAAAAGTCTTCGTACGACAATATTATGAATGGACAGAGCATTGTTGCTGTTACCCCGACAGCATCGGGGAAAACGCTTTGCTACAACCTGCCGGTCATCCAGACGATCATCAATGACCCTAATGCCCGGGCATTGTACATGTTTCCGACCAAAGCACTTGCCCAGGACCAGAAGAGTGAAATCAATGAGCTGATCCAGGCAGCGGACTTAAACATTAACAGTTATACATATGACGGTGACACTCCTTCGAATATCCGGCAAAAAGTGCGCAGGGCAGGCCATATTGCCATCACTAACCCAGACATGCTCCATTCAGCCATACTCCCCCACCATACGAAGTGGGTCTCACTATTTGAGAACTTGAAGTTTATCGTTATTGATGAATTGCACATATACAGGGGAGTGTTTGGCAGCCATGTCGCAAATGTCATCAGAAGGCTGAGGAGGATTTGCCGGTATTACGGAAGCGACCCGGTGTTCATTTGCACTTCCGCCACGATTGCAAATCCGCTTGAGCTGGCAGAAGGCCTTACTGAAAAACAAATGATTTTGATCGATAATAACGGAGCCCCATCAGGGAGAAAGCACTTTGTTTTTTACAATCCTCCCATCGTAAATAAACCGCTCAACATCAGAAGGAGCGCCACGCTTGAAACCCGGCGGCTCGCCGGAGAGTTTTTGAAAAGCAAAATCCAGACGATTGTATTCGCCCGCAGCAGGGTCAGGGTTGAAATCTTATTGACTTACCTGCAGGAGCTTGTAAAACACAAATTGGGGCCAAAAACGATAAGAGGCTACCGGGGCGGTTATCTTCCTACCGAGCGGAGGGAAATTGAAAAAGGGCTCCGTTCAGGTGACATTTATGGAGTGGTGAGCACGAACGCATTGGAGCTTGGTGTCGATATCGGGCAGCTCCAGGTCTGTATCATGAACGGATATCCAGGCACGATCGCAAGCGCCTGGCAGCAGGCCGGACGGGCGGGGAGAAGGCACGGGGAATCACTTGTCATCATGGTCGCCAGCTCCAGTCCTCTCGACCAGTATGTCATCCAGCACCCGGATTATTTTTTTAACAGAAGCCCTGAAACGGCCAGGATTAATCCTGACAATCTGATTATTTTGATTGACCATATAAAATGTGCCGCATATGAACTTCCTTTTAAACTGGGAGAGCAGTTCGGCAGTGCAGAAACAGAGGAAATTCTTGAATATCTGACAGAAGAACGGATCCTCCACCAGAACGGCGACAAATGGTACTGGATGAACGACGCCTTTCCAGCCCATAACATCAGCTTAAGATCCGCTTCTCAGGAAAATGTCGTTATCATCGATCAAACCGATATAGCGAACGTTCGTGTAATCGGGGAAATGGACCGGTTTTCCGCTATGACCCTTTTGCATGAGGAAGCGATCTACCTTCACCAGGGAATACAATTCCAGGTTGAGAAGCTGGACTGGGAGGAAAAAAAGGCATTTGTCCGGGAGGTGGACGTAGATTATTTTACTGATGCCAATCTCGCTGTCAGCCTGGATGTGCTTGAAATCGACAAACATAGAGCGGTATTAGACACTGAAATCGGGTATGGGGATGTCAGCGTCCGCGCTATGGCGACCATATTTAAAAAAATAAAATTCGATACCCACGAGAATATTGGTTCCGGGCCGATTAGCCTTCCTGAAGAAGAGCTGCATACCAATTCTACCTGGGTGTCGTTGAATAAAGAGATGACAGGTTTTGGCGGTGAGAGGATTGAGCAGGGCCTCATAGGGACGTCACAAGCATTGAAGCATATCGCTCCGTTGTTTGTGATGTGCGACCCCCAGGATGTCCATGTGGTGCCGCAGGTAAAAGCGTCCCACAATGAGAAACCGACGATTTTCTTTTATGACCGCTATCCTGGCGGAGTTGGTTTAAGCGAGAAGATATATTCAGGCATGGAAGAAATCCTGAAGAAAACCAAACAGATGGTGGGAGGATGCAAGTGTGCTGCAGGCTGCCCATCATGCATTGGCACGGATGCCAGTTCGGAAAATGCGAAGGCAGATGTTTTAAAAATCCTAGATTTGTTCATTAAGACAGCAGTTTCGTAAGAAAAAGGGGAGAACCGGAAATGTCCTTGAAAAATAAACTTAACCGCATGAAGCCTCATCTGTCGGGCGTGCATAAGAAGCAGGATACCCCGCCGGAAATTCAACAGGTTTTGGGCAACCAGGAAATTCCATATATGGAGATGTGGAAAGAGGAGAACGTCTCCCCGTTTTATTTTGATGGTAACTATTGTCTCGTCCGGGAAGTCTCATATCCGTTAGGGAACCGTCATGGAAACTATCTTTTTTCGGATTTCTGCCGGGCGGTGTCAAGGTGGATCGAAGAACCCTTCGCGCATCCTTTATCTGCGGCCGGGCATCAACCTTCTGACCTTGTCTTTTTTGATACTGAAACAACCGGGCTGGGAGGCGGAGCAGGCAACACAATTTTTCTCCTCGGCCATGCCTCAGTCTCTGATAATGAAGTAAGACTGAAGCAGCATATATTGCCTTATCCCGGCGCTGAGGTTGCCCTTTATCAGAGCTTCCTTTCAAACGTCGATTACACAACCCTTGTCACATACAATGGCAAGGCTTTTGACTGGCCGCAGGTCAAGACGAGGCATACCCTTGTCAGGGACCATGTGCCAAAGCTGCCCTCTTTCGGCCATTTTGATTTGTATCATGGGTCCAGGAGGATGTGGAAGCATCGGGTAGAGAAGATGAAATTAAGCATTGTTGAAAAAGAGATTCTTGGATTTGAACGAAAAGATGATATACCGGGATTTCTTGCCCCGATGATTTATTTTGATTTTCTCGAAAGGAAGAATCCAGAAGGCCTGCTTGGTGTCATTAAACATAACGAACATGACATTCTTTCCTTAATCACCTTGTACACCCATCTCTCATTCCAGCTGTTAGGGATGGATGAACACCAAACGGGCAGGGAAATATTTGAAGCCGGTAGGTGGTTCTCCCACGTTGGGGAGATGTCCAGGGCAACCGAAACATTCCTCTCCATATCTGATGGAGATACCGCAGAATCGATAGCTGCCAGGCATGCTCTCGCGTTTGTCCATAAAAAGAACAAACAATGGGAAGATGCTGCAGCACTATGGATGCAGACGGCTGAATCGTGTGACACGTCAATTCAGAAAGAAGCGTGCATTGAGCTGGCCAAGCATTTTGAACACCGTAAGAAAAACTACGAGGCAGCACTTGCTTATTGCCGGAAAGCAAAATCTGCGTATCTGTCGGATGGGCAAGACAAGGGGCAAGCGCCCAACATTTTTATGAGTGAGTTAGACAGGAGAATCGCCCGCCTATTAAAGAAAATCAGCCGAAACAGCGAGCCTTCATGAGAAGAATGAAGCGAAGTCCAACAATCATATTGCTTGTCGACAACATTCCAGAAAATGTAACAAAAAAGTAATGATTTTTAATGCTGAATTTTGTATTTTTCTGTTGTTTGCCCACGTCTTAACGGGTAAAATGTTAAATTGTATGGATTAAAATTATTAAGGGATGGTTTGTATGTATAAAGCGGTATTAGTTATGTTTTTTGTAGTGCTTTGTCTGACGGCCTTCATTTTTTCCACGATGAAAGACAGCCTTTATACTTTCCTTTAAGACATCGTGCAAAGGTTTGCTTGTACTTTTGCCTTAAAATAGGTATTTTCATTAGTACAAGATTCTTCCTCTCTTCATAGGCTGATAATGTAAATAATAAGTCTGGAGGAAAGGAGTTTTAATAATGTTCTGTAGACCAACTAACATTTTGCCTGCTGTAGTCCACCCGACAAAATGTTGTGTTAATCATAGTTATGCGAACAACATAGTTCCGCATATCCATCCTTCGCACACAACAAATGTACTGCACACCAATTATGACAATATTCATTATTTCCCGCACACTCAGTCGACGGTAGCTACTCCACCTACTAGCCAGAATTACTATGGCGGACCAGGGCCAGGGCCGTTTGGGCCAGGGTTTAGGCCTAGACCGCGGCCGTTCTTCGGAAGATAGCTGATTTGTTCAAGGGCTTTTTTAGCCCTTGTTTTTAATTGGGCATTTATATCACTTTTTGCCGGATAAAATATTCAGGTAAGGGTTAATAATTGCTGTACAGAGGAATAAATTTTTATGTATTTATGCAAGAGAATCAGGAGGCGTCATGTTACTTGGTTAAAGTTGCGGCTGTTTCGGGCTATAAACCATTTGAATTAGGCATATTCAAGCCAAACCACCCTGCAATAAAATACATAAAGGCAGCGTTGCGCAGGCAACTTGAAGCCCTGATTGAAGCCGGCCTTGAATGGGTGATGATCAGCGGCCAGCTCGGTGTTGAGCTGTGGGCTGCCGAAACTGTTTTCGAGTTGCAGGAGCAATATCCGGAACTGAAGCTGTCTGTGATCACCCCGTTCTTGAATCAGGAAGAGACATGGAATGAAAGCAACAAGGAATGGTATGAATCTATTATTGCCCAGGCCGACCACGTTGATTCAGTATCAAGAAAGCCTTACGAAAAACCGTGGCAGTTCCGGTTGAAAAACCAATTTTTTGTAGAGAAAAGCGATTGCATGCTCCTTTTTTATGACACGGAAAAGGAAGGGAGCCCGAAATTTCTGTATGAGACGGCAAGGAAGTATCAGGAGTCTAATCCATATGAAATCATGCAGATCACTTTTTACGATTTGCAATTGATTGTCGAAGAAGAGAACAACAGCCAGAACGGATTTTAATTGAAAACAGAAAGAAAAATTGACAAAATCGCTTATTTTTGAAAAAATATAATGTATGATTGGGGATTATCGAGGTGAGTGTAATGCTGTCCGATAAAATTAAGCTAACAGCAAAAGATATTTTGGAAAAAGAATTTAAATCAGGAATGCGCGGCTACAAGCCGGAAGATGTGGATAAGTTTCTCGATGTGATCATCAAGGATTATGAGGCCTTCCACCAGGAAATTGAAGACCTTCAGCAAGAGAATCTCCGCTTGAGAAAGCAGCTTGAGGAATCATCCCGCCGGCCAAGCACACAAGCTGCCGGGACTACAAATTTTGACATCCTGAAAAGGCTGTCCAATCTTGAGAAGCACGTTTTCGGAAGTAAGCTTTACGATTAACCAGAACATGGAGAATTTGTAAGTTGAATTCCATTGCTATTTTGTTTGAGATTACATATAATGATTCATGTAGTCGTTAATAGCGTTCGGGTAATCGCTGCAGCTTGCTGCAGAGGAAAGTCCATGCTCGCACGGGCTGAGATGCCCGTAGTGTTCGTGCCTAGCCAATCCATAAGCTAGGGCAGCCGGATCTTCCGGTTGACGGCAGGGAAAATGCCTAAGTCCTTTCCGGATATGGCATGAATACCTTGAAAGTGCCACAGTGACGTAGCCTTCCCAGAAATGGGAAGGGTGGAACGAGGTAAACCCCGCGAGTGAGAAACCCAAATAATGGTAGGGGCACCTTCCTGGAGGAACTGAACAAAGGGAAGGACAGGTCATCCGGCCTGTAGATAGATGATTACCGCCGGAGTGCGAGACGAGCAGTCGATTGCAGTACGATGGTACAGAACATGGCTTACAGAACGTTATTAATGCAATATTGTATGAGTGATTAAAAGCTCTCCTTTCTTCAGGAGAGCTTTTGTTATATATAAGACTATTGGTAATATTTCCTTCGAATCGATTAAATTGATATCTGGTTTTAACGGAAAATTTGATTGGAAATGGGAATTATAAAAAGAAAATGTGCTACATATTCGATAATCACAGAAGAACAAGGGTGAACTTATGAAAAACTTGGAGATCATCGCGACATCGGCAATGGGGCTTGAAGCGGTCGTGGCAAAAGAGGTACGGGCGCTTGGGTATGAGTGTGAGGTGGAGAACGGCAGGATTACATATAAAGGGGACGAGCTTGCCGTGGCAAGAAGCAATCTATGGCTCAGGACCGCGGACAGGATCAAGATCAAAGTCGGTGAATTTAAGGGATATACGTTTGACGAATTGTTTGAGAAAACAAAAGCGTTGCCATGGGAGCAATTTATCCCTGAGGATGCGGAATTCCCTGTCATCGGAAAGTCTGTGAAGTCCAAGCTATTCAGTGTATCGGATTCTCAGGCGATTGTTAAGAAGGCGATTGTGGACAGGCTGGCACGGCATTACAAAAGAACGGCACGGTTTGAGGAGACGGGAGCGATGTTCCGGATCGAGGTCGCATTGCTGAAGGACGTTGCGACACTTACGATAGACGCGACCGGGAGCGGCCTTCATAAAAGAGGGTACCGTACTGGTCAAGGCGAGGCCCCGCTGAAGGAAACATTGGCAGCTGCCCTTGTCCTGCTGACCAATTGGACACCTGACCGTCCTTTTGCCGATCCGTTCTGCGGCTCGGGAACGATCCCCATTGAGGCAGCGCTGATCGGGCAAAATATTGCCCCCGGATTTAACAGAGACTTCGTTTCAGAAAGCTGGAACTGGATGCCTGAGACAGTTTGGGAACAGGCGAGGAATGAGGCCGAGGATTTGGCCAACTACGACCAGCCGTTGAACATTACCGGATCAGATATCGACCATCGTATGGTTAAAATTGCTGAAGAAAACGCGTTCGAGGCTGGCTTGGGAGATCTTGTGTCATTTAAGCAGATGCGCGTCCAGGATTTTACGACCCGGGAGGAATACGGGGTCCTGGTCAGCAACCCTCCATACGGTGAGCGCCTAGGTGAAAAGAATACAGTAGAACAGATGTACAGGGAGATCGGGCGTGTTCTTTCCCCGCTTGAAACCTGGTCCATCTACATCTTGACTTCAAATGAACAGTTCGAGCAGTTTTTCGGCAAGCCCGCCACAAAAAAAAGGAAGCTGTTTAATGGCTTCATCCGGACTGATTTTTACCAGTATTGGGGTAAAAGGCCTCCAAGGATAACCGAATAAGCTGCAATTCATGAGGACGCACCCTTGGGAAGGTGCGCCTTTTTTTCGTTATGAATAAAATTTGCGGGGCAATCCGAAACTAATAACAAATGAAGGAGGCAGAAAGCATGGGGAAATGGAATGAGCAAGCCGCGGCAAACAATAATCTTCGCGCAGAAACGATTCGTACATCAAATATTGTAGGTGACAACCATGCAGCAAGCCATGAATTTTCCGAGGAGCTTTCCGATGGCGGGGAACGCGACGAGGCCATCAAAAAACAGTTAAAAAGACGGCAGCCGGGCTTAGGCTAACATAAAGGCATGACGTAATGGGAGAATATTGAAGGCGATATCCGAATACAAATCATATATCTGTTTTGGAATGGGGGAATGACAATGAATCATCCTAATGTTGATTTCAACAGGATTTCAAAAGCTCTTGCACAAAGCAAGGAGGCGTTGAAGCAGGAATTGCAGCCCGGAGAGCCTGCGTTACATAGACTCAGAGCCGCAGAAAAAGACTTCCGTCAGGCATTGTCATTTAAGCTGTCATCATGCGCAAGGTGACACACAAAGAAAATGAGCAGCTTACGGTGAAAGACCTGGCGACAGAAGAAGATTAATGTCCTTATAAATCCGCAAGGTTCTCCCCTTGCGGATTAGTTTATTTTTGTGGTTGGTCCGAGTCTGCGCATTTAAAGCAATAAAGGGATCCATCTTTGTGGATTCCATTCAAGAACCCGTCAAAGCAAAATACCTCTTTTCCGCAGATTTTGCAATGGCCGACCAATTCATCCATGCAACATTCCCCCTCGGTGTTAAAGTTCGGGGTTGATCATCCAAACACCTTTTTGGATTAGGAATTTTTATCGAACCCGTGCATATGAATAAACACGCTTGCTTGCACTGCCAACCGTTTATTGCGCTCCTTTTTCAGAAAAGTATGATAAGATAAGATGTAGCAAAGTAATAGGGGGAAGAAAATTGACTGACATAAAAAAGATGGAACAGGAATTTTTAGCTTACGTAAAAAAGATGACGGCGTACAATGAAGCGTTGGGCCTAATATATTGGGATTTACGGACCGGGGCGCCAAAACAGGGAATCGACCAGCGTTCGGAAGTCATTGGAGTCCTGTCTGCAGATCTATTCAATATGTCCACTTCAGAGGAAATGGCAGCATACATAGCAAAGCTTTCAGATCGGCCAGAATTAGATGAATTGACAAGGAAGACTTTGGAAGAGTGCAAAAAGGAATACGACCGCAACAAAAAAATCCCCGCTGAAGAATACAGGGAGTATGTCATCATGCAATCAAAGGCAGAAAGCGTATGGGAGGAAGCCAAAGCAGGCTCCGACTTTGAATTGTTCAGGCCATATCTTGAAAAGCTGGTCGAAAAGAACAAACAATTTATTAAGTACTGGGGTTATGAAGGCAATAAATATAATACACTGCTTGATATGTACGAACCCGGGATTACAGTAGAGATCCTTGACAGGGTTTTCGGGGAACTTCGCGAAAAAATCGTCCCTCTCGTAAAACAAATCTCTGCATCGCAGCATAAACCAGAGACTGCCTTTTTGTTTCAATCATTTCCGAAAGAGCAACAACGCGGATTCAGCCTGGCAATACTGAAAAAAATGGGTTACAACTTCGACGCCGGACGGCTTGATGAAACAGTTCACCCGTTCGCAATCGGAATCAATCCCGGTGATGTCAGGGTCACCACAAAATACGATGAACACGACTTCCGGACCGCCGTGTTTGGAACGATTCACGAAGGCGGACATGCCCTCTATGAGCAGAACATTTCGAAAGAGCTTATCGGGACTATTCTATGTACGGGCACATCAATGGGCATCCACGAATCCCAGTCATTGTTCTATGAAAATTTCGTGGGAAGGAATTATTCCTTCTGGAAGAATAATTATGAGCTGTTGAAGAAATACTCAAACGGTCAGTTCGACGACGTAAGCATCGATGGTTTTTATCGTGCTATCAATGAATCCAAGCCCTCGCTCATCAGGATTGAGGCTGACGAGCTGACATATCCATTGCATATCATGGTCCGCTATGAAATTGAAAAGGGCCTGTTCAATGATGAAATTGAAGTAAAGGATTTGCCTCGCGTCTGGAATGAAAAATATGAGCAGTATCTTGGTGTGCGGCCGGACAATGATGCAGCAGGTGTCCTCCAGGACGTCCACTGGTCAGGCGGAAGCTTTGGGTATTTCCCATCCTATGCACTTGGCTATATGTACGCGGCACAAATAAAGAATGCCATGCTGAAGGACCTGCCTGATTTTGATGCTTTTATGGAAGCAGGCAATCTTTTGCCAGTGAAAGAATGGCTTAATGAGAAAATACACAGGTTCGGAAAGATGAAAAAGCCGCTTGAAATCCTCCAGGATGTAACAGGTGAGGGGCTTAACGCCGGTTACCTTATCGATTATCTATACGACAAGTACAACAAAGTTTATCAGTTGTCATAGCAGCCGGATGGCAGCAAGTCTGCCATCCTTTTTAGTGGAGGAGCATATGAAAAAAGCATTGCCTGGTTCGATGATTGTTATAGGTGCTGTTTTGTGGGGGCTGATCGGTATTTTTGTTAAGGGGCTTGCCGAGGCTGGCTTAACAGAAATGGAAATCGTCACCCTCAGGGTGGCTGTGGCCACAGCCATTTTAACTGTGGCTGGAGTTCTTTTTTACCAGCGGGAAATGAAAATAAAACCCGGTGATATTTATCTGTTTGTGGGCACGGGTTTATTAAGTGTTGTCTTTTTTAACTGGTGCTATTTTACGGCCATCAACGAAATGAATATATCCGTTGCGGTGGCACTGCTTTATACGGCACCAGCAATTGTGGCTATATTGTCAAGCCTGTTTCTGGGTGAGGCAATGAGTATGAGGAAAGCCGCTGCAGCGGTTGTGACTGTCGCCGGCTGTGCACTCATTGCCGGGGTGAACGTTGGCGCAGGAGCCGGCTTCACATGGCTTGATCTCCTGACCGGCGTTGGAGCCGGGCTTGGTTACGCCCTATACAGTATCTTTGGGAAGGTCGCTCTACAGAAGTATCACCCATTTACTGTCACTTTTTATACCTTTTTGGTTGCCACGGTTTTTTTATTGCCAGTGACAGGCCTTTGGGAGAAAGGTCCAAACATTCTTGAAAGCGGGACAGTAATGCTTTCTCTAGGTCTTGGGCTCGTCCCTACTGTGCTTGCTTACTTTGTTTACTCATGGGGGTTAGAAAAGGTTGAGAGCAGCCGTGCTGCTGTTATGGCATCAATTGAACCGATTGCTGCTACATTGCTTGGAGTGCTCATATTTCATGAAAAAATCACTTACATACAGCTATTGGGGACGTTCTTAATTATCGGGTCTGTTTTCATTGTGAATATGCCGCCTGCGAAACGATTTAAGGATACCGCGGCGGACAGCCGGCAGCAAAGTAAAAGCGCACCGCAATAAAGCGGAGCGCTTTGTTTGTTTTCATTAAAAGAACTTATAGCCCTTTGAGCCTACAGGTGCATTCTGGATCATGTCGATAAATGGAATCGTGTAGGCAAACAGGATCAACAGGACAGTAATGCCAAGCCAAAGTTTCCAGTTTTCAAATACAATTGGAGCTCTTTCTTGCGGCTGGGCTGCTTCGCCAACGGGGAATTCCTGCTCGCCTTTTGGTGCAAAGAATGCCAGATTGATGAAGATGTACAACATTAATATGATAGACAGGAACAGGATCGATCCCCCGACAGCCTGGGCAATTTGATACGGAATCCATTCAGCAGCCTGGGCTGCACCACCGTATTCAGAAAACGCTGACCGCCGCGGTGCGCCAAGGAGTCCTGCTGCATGCATTGCACCGGACATGAATGTCATCCCGATTGCCCAGAGCACACCCTGGATAATGGCCAGTTTATTGATCGCTTTCGTTAATTTGCGTCCAGTCAAGTGAGGGACCAGCCAGAATGAAACTCCAAAGAACGTTAACAGGACAGCAGTTGCAACAGTCAAGTGGAAATGCCCTGTAACCCAAATGGTATTGTGGACCACCTGGTTCATCTGGTGGGAGGCGTTAATGATACCACCTGCGCCAGCCGGGATGAATGCAAGCATCCCAATAAATGGCACAATGAACCGAGCATCCCCCCATGGCAGCAGTTTCACCCAGCCAAATACGCCCCTTGATCCTTTTGACCGCCCGAATGACTCAAATGTTGCAAACAGTGAAAATGCAGTCATCAAGGAAGGGATAATGACCATGAAAGTCAAGATTACCTGCAGGAACTTCCAAGCCGGGTCAATTCCCGGTTCCATCAATTGGTGGTGAAACCCGACAGGAATGGAGAACAGCAGGAATAATATAAACGACAAGCGAGCCAGTGAGTCTGAAAAGATTTTGCCGCCGATGACCTTTGGAATGACGACATACCATGCCATGTAAGCTGGCAGCAGCCAGAAATACACGAGCGGATGGCCGAAGTACCAGAAAAGTGTCCGGCTGATCAATACGTTCACTGTGTCCACCAAACCGAGTGACCAAGGAAGCAGCTGGAATAACACTGTAGCAGCCACTCCGATTGTCGCCACGACCCATAGCAATGTATTGACAAGCGCCATGAATGTCAGAAGCGGGCTTGGCTTTCCGGGGTTTGTCCTTCTCCATCTCGCATAGGCCAGGATAATGGCGGCGCCGTCAATCCAGCTTCCCACGATGACGAGCGTAAGTCCCAAATAATAAAGGGCATGTGCCTGAAGGGGCGCATAAAAAGTATATAGGACCGATGCTTCATTCAATAGGATCATGACCGCAGCCATGACAGTACCGACAGTCATGATCCAGAACCCGGCCCAGCCTGTTATCCGCTGTTTATTTGTCAAGGTCCCGGATGTCTTGCTCACAACTGAAAGTTGAAATCCCATAATAAAGAAAGTAGTCAAAACAAGTCCCAGCACAACCCCGTGAACCGTAAGCACCTGGTAATATCCAATGCCCCAAGGCAATTCAAATTTTCCCGAACGTACCAGCACCTGCAACAGGCCTGCAAGTCCGCCGACAGCAAGCGCGATGAATGCCACGTAAAAGTGTGCCATTGCCAGCCTGCCGTCGCGGCGGTCGACAACTGAATTTGTTTTCGTGCTAACCATTATTCCACCACCTTTAGCTTGGAGCTCATCATATGGTGCCCCGTGCCGCAATATTCGTTACAAAGAATCAAATATTCTCCGGCTTTGTCGAACGTAGTGACATATTCACTGATATAGCCGGGTTCGAGCATCATATTGATGTTTGTACCAGCGACTTCAAATCCGTGGATAACGTCTTTGGTCGTCGCAATCACTTTTACCTTGGCACCTAACGGAACTTCAACCTCTAACGGATTATATGAAAACGCGGAGGCAACAAACACGAGCTCATACTCCCAGTCTTTTCCTTCAACTTTTTTCAGGCCAGGCTCATTGAAAGGCGCCTGCGTATCAACCTTTTCCGGATCGACTGTAGCAAGGCAGCTTGGCGGCTGGTTCCCCAGGTGAAAAGCGCTTACCCCGATCGTGGTCAAGAAAACGAGCAGTGTGCCAACGCCGAAAATCAGCCATATTTTTTCAAATTTATGAATATGCATAGTTTCTTCCATCCCCCTTAATTCACGTTTAGAACCGGTCTAGAAACAAAAAGTAAACGCCTACCCAAGTAGCAATCAGGAAAAATCCCAACAAGAAAACGGAAGCCAGGGTGCCTTTCAAAGTAGAGTTGTCTTCAGTTTTGACAATGTTTTTTTTCTGGAGGCCAGGCTGAGCCATTCCTTCCACTCCCTTCAGATAATTGAAAAAATTAATAAGTACATTTTCATAATACAAGACAAATGTAAAACTTCCATATGTTTACGGCAGTTCACAAATTGTTCATTCCTTACGTATTTACTATGTTAATGTTGGAAAGTTGATATTACAGTGATTTAAGTCACATCAACCAGGGGGCAAATGTGAATAAAATGTGAAGCTTCAATTGTCAAATAGTGAACAAAAAGGGTTTGGCAGCCACCGGGTGTGACGAAACGGTCGTGACAAAAAGCAAAAGTGCCTGTTACCAGACTTGAAGCATGAATGTATAAATTTACCGTTTTATGTAAAAAAATAGTGATAGTAAAAATACTGTATAAGGGCAGGGATGATGAAAGTGTCGGAATTAGATGGATTAGTGAAAGGGCTTATGGAGAGAATTGACCAGGAATATGAAAAAGTTGCATCTTTGCAAAGTGAATACCGGAGTCTGTACGACCAACAAGCTCAAGAGCTTGAACAGGCTGCACAAAGGCTTTTGCCGGTAATGACTTACATAAAAAACAATGGATACAGGTTTAACGACAAACTTAGTAATACCTTCAGCAATATGGGCCCTGTTTTTCGGTATGAACCGGGGACGAATACATTATTTATCTATCATATCGACCATCAAACCCCGGCAGCGATCAATTTAACGAACCAGCAGGTCACTTTATTCAGCTATTTAGATTTATTGGGCGTGGTCGATTTTGAAACAGCAATGAAAAGCCTCTTGTTGACGCTTACGTACCACGAAGAACTGCAGAAGGATTATCAGGAGGGAATTGACAGGCTCGAAAGTCAATTAAAACAGTTTCCGGGAAATATAGTTTGAACAGGCTGTGACACGGTAGTTGTTTTAATTTAAATGAGCACTCATTTTACTTGCGGGAAAAATACTGCCCTGGATGTGTAACCATTTATGATGTCGAAAAATAGAATGTGATAAATGGGTAAAATCAGGGAAGGGAAAGGCCATGCAAAAATATTATTGCGAGCACTGCAGGCTTTTGTATGATGAAATCAGGTTATGCAACGAATGCGGTGTGCTTGCTGCACAGAAAATCTGGATTGAAGTGCAAAAGCAGCCAAAGTCCAAATAATGGCTACACTTTCAATTGGTAAACATTTAATAATGTATAAAAAGAAATGAATCAACTATAATGAAAGAGCACAACAACTCCTTCAAAACGTAAGGCCTTCCTACAATGTGGGAGGGTCCTTTTTTATATTGAATAAGTAAAATATTAGGTGGATTTCTATTAAAATACAGTTTGAGGGAATATAACAGAATGTACCAGGAATATATCACTCTTACCGGTATAAAATCCCAAGTTACCGTCATTAAATGGGAACTTACCGGGTAAAAGGCTGTTTTCCGCACTGTTATTGGATGATAGCAGCCATATTTTGTTTCATTGAATACTCTTCGGGTAAATGGAAAAAGTAACCGTACAGAAAAGTGAGGAGAGTCGCACAATGTCCACTGTTATTTCACTAGCTGAAGCAGTTCCGCCCTACACTTTTGACCAGGACCTTGTCATGGATTTCACCGAGGAGCTTTTTTCAGATTCATTCAGTGATATTAAAAGATTATTGTCAGTTTTTCACAATGGGCAAATAAAAAAACGCCATTTTGCAAGGGACCTTGACTGGTTCAAGAAAGTCCGTACATTAGAAGAAAAGAACGATGCTTATATCGAATCGGCAGTTGAACTCGGTGCCCAGGCCATAAAAAAATGCCTTTCAGATGAGGCCTTCCTGCTTGAGCCTGTCCCATATGATGAAATAGACGCGATATTCACCATCTCAACCACTGGACTTGCAACTCCAAGCATTGATGCCCGCATCATGAACATCCTGCCGTTCTCACCGCATACTAAACGCATCCCCATCTGGGGCCTCGGTTGTGCCGGTGGTGCATCAGGATTATCAAGAGCACATGAATATTGCCTTGCCTATCCCGATGCCAAGGTCCTGGTCCTGTCAATTGAGCTTTGCAGCCTTACCTTCCAGAAAAATGACCTGTCAAAAAGCAATCTTATCGGTACATCCCTGTTCGCGGATGGGGTGGCATGTGCCTTATTATGCGGCCGGGATTCAGGTTTTGAAAAACTCCGCAGGCTGCCTGCTTCACCGGTAATCTTGGGGACGATGTCAACAACGATGCCTGATTCACTTGATGTGATGGGCTGGGATATCAAGAATGAAGGTCTGTATGTCATATTTTCAAAGAGTATCCCCTCAATCATTGAAAACTGGCTCAGGCCGAATGTGGAGGAGTTTCTGGCCTCGCACAATATGCACATAAATCAAATCGACCACTTTATCGCCCATCCCGGCGGCAAGAAAGTTCTTGACGCTTACGTTAAGTCCCTCGGCATTGCTCCGGAAATGACGGATATCCCTCTGGCTGTGCTAAACGATTATGGAAACATGTCTTCAGCAACCATCATGTACGTCTTAAAGCGTTTCCTGGAAAAAGCAGGGCATGGGGAAATAGGCCTTGCCGCTGCTTTAGGACCTGGCTTCAGTTCCGAACTGCTGCTGATGAGGTGGGAGTAGCATGGCGTTTTACATTTTTATAGGTTTCATTATATCTCAGAGGCTTGTGGAGCTCATTATTGCCAAAAGAAATGAAAGGTGGATGAAAAAGAACGGTGCGCTCGAGTTCGGAGCTGCCCACTATAAAGCTATCGTAGTTGTTCATGCGGCATTCTTCATCTCTTTTGCGGTGGAGCATTATTATTTTGAACGGGGGATTTCCGGATTTTGGCCCGTTCTTTTATTAATATTTCTTGCAACACAGGCATTGAGGACCTGGGCCCTGCTTTCGCTCGGCAGGTACTGGAACACGAAGATCATTGTCCTTCCGGGCGCTGAAATAGTGCGCAGAGGCCCATACCGTTTTATTCGACATCCCAATTATGTCATTGTTACCATCGAATTCATCATCATTCCGTTACTGTTCAATGCGTTTATCACGGCTGCAGTGTTCTCAATCATGAATTTGGTCATCCTTTCAATAAGGATTCCAGCCGAAGAAAAAGCCTTGAACGAATTGACCCGTTATGTAGCAGAATTCAAGGGCAGCGGGCGTTTTGTCCCGAATTTGTTAAATAAGTATGACAATTAACGGAGAGTAGTTGAAAATGAGAATCATTAATGTTAAACTCCATATGAAATGAAATTAATTCTCATTTAAATGAACATTTTCCGAGGATGGTGCATACTATGGTTTCAATGTTCGTCATCTCAACAATAGCTGTGTACTCGATTGTCATGAAGTATGTTCTTGATCATGTCGCAAAACCACATTGATAAAAGTTTGTAGAGAAGTATGCGTGACCATGCAGCTAAACAACATTCATAAACATGTATTGAAATAAGCAAAATTGCACTATTAAAAACAATCTTATTAAACCCGGACGAGAGGCTCCGGGTTTAATTTTTGTGCAGTTAAATTGCTATAATATTCTTACTGTAGGAAAACACTGAAAAATCGTTTAGAATATATGAAGCTATAAATTTTTAGTAACAAGGGGTAAAGTTCATGGGCCAAATCGTTGTGCAACAGGATAAACAGCTTATCGGAAAAATCTATTCACTTCATAATATGTTCACCGCGAATGGGGATACTGAGACATCATCGAAAACTGCTGAGCTTGGGAAAAAGGCGATTGAAAAAGAGTTTTCCATTGCTTTTTGTGGGCATTTTTCTGCCGGGAAATCGAGCATGATCAACCGGCTGGCCGGTGCTGATATTTTGCCGTCAAGCCCTATTCCGACCAGTGCCAACCTCGTCAAGGTCAAGTCCGGGGAAGGGTATGCGAAGGTGTTTTTTAAGCAGGGAAGGCCGGTCTTGTATCCGGCTCCTTACGACTATGAAATGGTAAAATCATACTGTAAAGACGGGGACGAAATTCAAGCGATTGAAATCAGCCATAAAGGGGCGGGGATTCCTGAAAATGTTGCAATCATCGATACCCCCGGGATCGATTCCACCGATGAGGCGCACAGAGTTTCCACAGAATCGGCACTTCATCTCGCAGATGTCATTTTTTATGTAATGGATTATAATCACGTCCAATCCGAATTGAATTTTCTGTTTACAAAAGAGTTGACGTCTGCCGGCAAACAGCTGATTTTAGTCGTCAATCAGATTGATAAACACAGGGAAGAGGAATTAAGCTTCAGCCAGTTTAAAGAAAGTGTGGCGGACGCATTCAAAGAATGGGGAGTCAGGCCAGCAGAGATATTTTATACTTCCCTGAGGGACCCAGACATGCCTGAGAACCAATTTGCCATACTTCAGGAGTTTATTAAGGACCGGATTGCACAGCGGTCTGAGATCCTGCCCCAGTCGGTTTTTCAATCTTTGCAAAAACTATCAGATGACCACCTGGAGTTTTTGGCAGGACAGCATGAAGCCGAGGCTGAAATGCTAAATGATCTCCTGAAAGAAGTCCCAGAGCCGAAACAAAAGGAACTCCCTGCAAAGCTTGAACAGATCATGAATCAACTGCATGAATTAAGAGTATCCGGCGAAACCATTGAATCGAGCTTTGACAGCGGAGTAGAAAGCATCCTTAAAAATGCCTATTTAATGCCATATGAGACAAGAGCCCTGGCTGAAGCCTATTTGCAGGCAACACAGCCTGGTTTCAAAGTTGGCCTGCTCTTTGCTTCACAAAAGACAAAACTGGAAAGACAGGCAAGGCTGGACCGGTTTTATGAGGATTTAACAGTGAAGGTAAATACTCAATTAAACTGGCATATTAAAGAATACTTAACCAAGCTTCTAAAAGAAAAGGATATATTTGATCCGGAGCTTATGGCGAAGATACAAAACTATGAAATAATTTTCTCCAAGGAACTGCTGGAGAACCTCGTTAAGCCTGGTGCAAGGCTTTCCGGGGAATATGTTTTAAATTTTACAGCGGATGTCGCAGAGTCCATTAAGAAGCGTGCCAGGGAACAGCTTTTTGATTTTAAGAAATTATATTTAGAAAAAGCCAAGCTGGGAATCTCCGAGGAGGTCATTAAACTGGGTGCTGAGCATAGGCAGCTTAAATCCTGCATCTCAGCCAAGGAAAAACTAGATTTAATTGAACAGAAACTGGCGGAACATAGACAAATCATCAATGACATTCTTTTCGGCGATGCAGCGCCCCAGGTCAGCGAGATTAATGCCATGGAAAAATTTATTAGAGAAAATGTGGTGCCGGATATCGTCAAGGTTCCAGCAGATGTAATGAAAACTGCTGTACATGAAGAGATCCTGGAAGAAATTTCTGTGCCGGCTCGCAGCAGCTGGACTGAAATTGCAGCGCATGATGGAAGGCTGGAGCATGTAATCCATAAATTAAACAACACGGCAAGGGAAATCCGCAAAATACCCGGCTTCAAAAGAATTGCCGCAGACCTGGTTCAGCAGGCAGAGCGACTGGAGGGCAGGGAATTTACAGTAGCCCTGTTCGGTGCGTTCAGTGCCGGCAAATCGTCTTTTGCCAACTCACTGGTCGGTGAAAGTATCCTGCCGGTATCCCCCAACCCAACTACAGCGGCCATCAACAGAATAAAGCCTGTTACAGACCAGCATCATCATGGAACTGTGTTAATCATGTTTAAGGAAGCCGGCCAGCTGCTTTCCGAAGTAAACCGGTCTCTTAAATTTTTTGGGCTTGAGGCAGGCACCCTTCTAGAGGCTGTAAATAAAATTCGAATGATAAAGGGTGGGGAAACATTCAGTCCCGCGGAAAAAACACACCTGACATTTCTGCAGGCTTTTTCACGGGGACTGGGACCATATGAGCCCCGGCTTGGCAATGTGTTCAGCACCGATCTCGAAACATTCAGGTCCTTTGTTTCAGAGGAGGAAAAATCCTGCCTAGTCGACTGGATTGAAGTATATTATGATTGTGAATTGACCAGAAGGGGCATCAGCCTTGTCGACACGCCTGGTGCTGATTCAATCAATGCCAGGCACACAGGCGTAGCCTTTGATTATATTAAAAATGCTGATGCAATCCTGTTTGTCACCTATTATAATCATGCTTTTTCAAAAGCCGACCGGGAATTCCTGATTCAATTAGGGCGGGTAAAGGATACATTCGAGCTTGATAAAATGTTCTTTATCGTCAATGCAGTCGATCTGGCGAATTCCATGGAAGAAATGCAGACTGTCCTGGCATACGTCGAGGATCAGCTGTTGAAGTACGGTATCCGGAAACCCAATATGTATCCTGTATCAAGCCTCCAGGCATTAGAGGAAAAAACCGGTGGGAAATTTACCGGCACTTCGTTTTTTGCAGAATTTGAACAGGACTTCTATTCCTTTATTTCAAATGGTTTAATGGAGTTGGCTGTTCAATCTGCGGATGCAAAATGGATCCAGGCGGTTCGCCAAATCGAAAATTTAATCATCTCATCCAATGAAGACCTGGCGGCAAAGCAGGTAAAACGGGCCAAGATGGATGAGCAGCAAAAGGCTGTAATGGAAGTGATAAAAAACCAAGATCCCGGATACTTGCACACAAGGCTTCTTCAGGAAACGGATGAGCTGACCCATTATATTAAACAAAGAGTGTTTTTCCGGTTCGGTGATTTTTTCAGGGAAGCGTTCCATCCTTCCCTGTTGAAGGATGACGGGCGGAATTTGCACAAAGCGCTCGATGCTGCGATGGACGACCTGCTCGAAAGCCTTGGTTACGATCTGGCCCAGGAGCTCAGGGCTACAACAATCAGGATCGATGTGTTCATTGGCAAAATCCTGAATGAATTCCAGGACAGCCTGTCGAAAGAAATTATAAAAATTGACCATGAACTTTTGCTTTCAAAGTGGGAGGATTTCAGGTTTGGGAACCTGGATTTTGAAAATGCTTTTCAGGATATTGACCCATCAATGTTTAAGAAAGCATTGGCCCTGTTTAAAAACCCAAAATCATTTTTCGAAAAAAATGAAAAACGCTTAATGGCCGACCAGCTGGAAAAGCTTCTGCAAGGTCCGGCTGACCAATATTTACAAACAGAAAGTGCGCGATTGAAAGCCCATTACACCAGCGTGATGGAAAACATTTTTAAAGGCCTTTTAGATGACAGCACTGAACAGATAAAGGAATATTATACTGGTATTTCCTCTGTCCTTGCAGAAGCCTTCCCGGTTGATCAATTAAAAATAACTTTGGCAGAAATCAAGGAGCTGGGTTGATCGGGTTCCTGTTCGTCACACCTGACATTACGGAAATTGAAGCCGTGAGGACGGCTCCGGGCTGATCGGCCTGCGTAAATTTTAGATCTTACAGGAGGGCGGCCATGTCAAATCCCTTTCATGCCTGTGCCACATGCATTCATTTCACTGCAGCCAGACAGGACGGGGTGGTGAAATATTATTGCAGCCGGCTTAATTATGAGACAAAAACACATTATCAATTCAACTGCTGGACGCCTAAAGAGCATGTTGTAAAGTTAATGGAAAAAAGAAAGAAATGAAGCATTTCGGAGGAATCGTGTTATAATGGACAGGTTGAACTAAAATCAAGCAATAATACATGAAGATGGAGGGTTCAGCTTGCAAAATGACAAGCCGACGTTCTTGCTGGTCGATGGCATGGCGTTGTTATTCAGAGCATTTTATGCAACTTCAATCACTGGACAATTTATGGTGAATTCGAAAGGGATGCCTACAAATGCCGTTTATGGATTTGTGAAGCATTTCTTCACTGCTGTTTCAACATTCAAACCAAGCCACGTGGCGGTATGCTGGGATATGGGCAGCAAAACCTTCCGCACAGAAATGTACGAAGGCTATAAAGCTAACAGGGGAGATGCCCCGTTGGAGCTCATCCCGCAATTTGATCTTGTTAAAGAAGTGGTCGAAGCGTTTGATGTGCCGAATATCGGCATTGAAGGCTATGAGGCGGATGATTGCATCGGCACGATCGCACGAAAAGCAGCGGACACAATGAATGTTGCCATCCTTACTGGGGATAGGGACATCCTGCAATTAATCGATGACAATATATCCGTCATCCTGCTTAAAAAAGGGTTCGGCAATTATGATGTCCATAACCGGAATACATTCTTTGAGGAAAAAGGAATCTGGCCTGAACAGATGATTGATCTTAAGGCATTGATGGGCGACCCAAGCGACAATTATCCAGGCGTGCGGGGAATAGGTGAAAAAACGGCGCTCAAGCTATTGCAGCAATTCGGCAATGTTGAGGGCATCATCGCGAACCTTGATCAACTGGGCAAATCCCACAAAGCAAAAATTGAGCAGGACATTGAAATGCTCCACCTAAGCAGAAGGCTTGCCGAAATAAAATGTGACACCCCTGTAGAATGTGCTTTTGAGGATGCGATTTACAGGCTTGACCGGGAAAAGGTCCTGCAGAAATTCGCGGAAATCGAATTTAAGGGACTGCATCGTTTCATCGAACCAGAAGAAGCATACGCATAATGAAACGGCTGGGAGACTCCAGCCGTTTTTTTTGCACTTTGGGATTGGCAGCAAGGAAGAAAACTTGATGTAGGGGCCAATTTTAAGAAACCAAGTACAAGTGTATAAGGAATCATTTGTCAGCATCAGCATCGCAGACAGAAAAGTGAGCTTTTTCGCTGAACTACGCCTCTGTCTGCACCTTAAGGATCGCCAATCGGCGAGTTTCCTTTAAGAATTATTTTGTATTGTTCCTTTTAGCCGCATTTTCAAGCTTGGATTTTGGATTTTCGGCCAGCTCTGCGTCCTGGCCGTAGCCTTCCGGGTTGACACCTGGCGCTTTTGTGCCTCTGCCAGTTTTTTTGCTCATTCGAAAAGTCTCTCCTTGTAAATAAATTGTTTAAGGATGTCCAGAAACGTGAATTAACCTAATATGCTCCGACTTAAGCCTTGTTCTCAGCAGATCATTGTATGAGAGAGATTCAGTCTCCAATCAGGGACTCAATCTTAGTATGAACAGCCCGAATAAAAACAATCTGTTTTCTTTAAAATAACATGGAGGTGAAGTTTGTGAATAAAGGTGTTGCAATCGCTCTGTCCAGTATCGGCTTGGCCCAGGCTTTAAAAATACCGATACATTATTATAAAAGCAAGGAATGGAAGCCGGAGATGGCTTTCGCTACCGGGGGCATGCCAAGCTCGCATTCGGCAGGAGTGTCTTCCCTGACGACCTATATTGCGTTAAAGCGAGGGCTGCCGAGCATTGATTTTGCGCTTTCGGTTGTGTTTGGGCTCATTGTCATGTATGATGCCCAGGGAATCCGCCGGCAGGCCGGAGAACTCACTCTGAAGGTGAATGACCTTGATGAGCTTGTGGACAAAATCAATGAAAATGACCCGGTTGAATTTGAAGAAAAAACTCCGGACAAACTCAGGGAAATGCTGGGGCACCAGCCACAAGAAGTGCTGGGAGGCGCGGTTCTGGGAATCCTGATGGGTGCAGCAGGGTATTTTTTAACTAAAAAACGGTAGAAAATTGTCGAACGATGGGGTAAGATTTGAAGGAAGAGTATAGTCGTGAGAGGGTTGAGCGAAAGTTGCGATCGGTCGAAGATTATTTGCACGATTTAAGAAGCAAAGGGTTTCAGCTTGGGGAAGACGCTGTCGGGTTTGTGTATTTTGGCAAGCATTATACGGATGCATCTGATGAAGTGGTAAATGCGGCAATAGAATTGACGCTGAAAGCACAAAAAACATTCGACGGAAGCTTCTATGTATCGTTGCTTGAGACTTTCACTTCCAACAAAATCAATACCCGTAAGGAAGCAATGAATTTTGTAAAAGAAAAACAGCTGCTGGCGATATAAACGGGCTGATCCTCCAGAAGCTTTCATGCTTCCGGGTCAGCCCGTTTTTTTGTCAAGCATGGGCAGCATCTTTTTAAAAATCTTGAGTCCAGGCGGCAGTTCCGCAAACACCATCCCTGCGAAAATAAGCAGACAGCCAAACAATGCACTGGCAGACAGCAGCTCATCCGCCCAAATATAACCTGTGATGGCCGCAAAAACAGGCTCCATCGCAAAAATAAGTGCTACCCTCGTCGCTGTCGTATATTTTTGGAATGCGGTTTGGGCCAGAAAAGCGAGCGCTGTAGCAAAAACTGCAGTCACTACAAGGGCGGACATCACTTTTACCGAAAAAATAACCTCAGGCTGAAAAGCTTTTTTCCAGTCCTCAAAGACCATGGCGGACAAGCCTGACAAACCAGCTACTGTGGCAATTTGGATCACTGTAAGAAGCAAAGTCGGGAATTTGCTGCTATATTTTCCAGTCAGCAGTATTTGGACCGCAAAGGCTATCGCACACACAAATACAAACCCGTCACCTTTATTTAATGCTGTAATATCAGTCATTGTCAGAAAGTACAGGCCTATTGCGGCCGCTGCAACACCGGCAATGGTATTCCAGCCAGGGCGGTACTTAAAAAATGCCATGGCAAACAGAGGCACCATCACAACGCTTAAGCCGGTAATAAATCCGGCCTTTGACGAAGTTGTGTATAAAAGGCCGATTGTTTGGGACGCATACCCGATAAAAAGCCAGAAGCCGAGCGTCGCACCAGCCAAAATCGATCTCCAATTTAACGCGGCAAGCTGGTTTCTTTGGAAAAGCAAAAGCCATACTGCCAGCAGCAATGCTGCTGCAGTGAAGCGGACAGCGTTAAACGAAAACGGCTCAAGAAATGCAATAGCATTTTGCACAAGAACAAAGGTAGCACCCCATATAAGTGCCACTAAAAGCAGTGACACATCCGCAACCATGGATTTTCTCATATCGTCACCTACCTTCAGTATTTTCCCTGGCCGCTTTTCTTGCCAGCTGGTCGGCTGTTTTGTTTTCCGCGGAAGGAACCCATTTCATAAAAAATAAATCAAATTTTTTTGTAAGCTCAAGTGCTTTTTCGAGCAAAGGGGAGTACAAAGGATTCCTGGCATATTCTTTTTCAACCGCAGCATTGACAAGCTGCGAATCCGTACGGAAGGAAACTACTTTATATTCCTTTTCCAGGCAAATTTCTAGAGCATGGATTAATGCATGATATTCAGCTTCATGGTTAGTCATGATACCGAGCGGTTTGGAAAACCGGTGGATTTCCCCGTCACCTTTAATGAAAATGCCGGCACCGCTGGGGCCGGGGTTCCCGGCACTTGCTCCATCAACATACACTTCGATCAAAAAATATCCCTCCAGGATGGTTTATTAACGTAATTAAAAGTGTATCATGAAACAGCGATAATGAATAAACGAATGTTTTTGTTATAATTATAAGAATAATCCCAAACAAGCATGAAAGGGCGGGCAAAATGAAGTATAAAATAGACTGGAATTTTAAGATGAAAGGCAAGCAGGCTGTTTTATTTTCGTCCGATTGGCTGGATGGGGAGTTAGCGCTGCAGGTCGGACAGTACCTGGAGAAGTCTGGAAAGGCGGCGGAAATCGTCTTCAGTGACGAAATGGGTACCGAGTGGACCTTAAAAGAGATGACAAAGCTGCTGGCAGAAATCGAGGAAGAGCCCCATGACGTGACTGTCTATTTTGACGGTGGCTTTGATAAGGACTCAAATCGGGCCGGGCTCGGGGCGGTCATTTATTTTAACCAGGGAAAGAAGAAATACAGGCTGAGGGCAAATCAACTGTCCCATGAGCTGGAGACAAACAACGAGGCTGAATACGCAGCATTCTATTTTACCCTCAACCTGCTTGAAGAGTTGGGTGCAAGCCGGATGACCTGCGAATTCAAGGGTGATTCGCAGGTGGTCCTGAAGCAGCTTGAAGGGGAATGGCCTTGTTATGAGGAGAGCCTGGAGCGCTGGCTGAACAGGATTGAGAACAAATTGTCACAGCTTGGCATATTGGCAAAGTATATCCCGATTCCGAGAAAAGACAATAAGGAAGCAGATAAGCTTGCCGGACAGGCGCTTGAAGGGAAAATGATCAACAGTAAAATGCAAATTCTTTAGTATGGGGAAAGGCGGGAATTGTTTGACACGGAAAGAGCTTCTTGCTGAAGTCGAGCATTTGTTCAGCACATACTGCGATGGCTGCTTTTTACAGAAGCAGTTTAAAAAAGATAAAAGCAAGACATATGCCCACCGCTTTTGCATTTCGAAATGCACTGTCGGGGAAAAGATCAGGGCATGCGGGGAAAAGCTTTCCTCACAAGGGACATAGAAATCAAAAAGGCTGGCATCTGCCAGCCTTATTTAGCTTAATGGTTGATTTAGTGAATTATAGTTTTACTACGTTCGCTGCTTGAGGACCACGGTTTCCTTCGACGATTTCAAAAGAAACTTCCTGGCCTTCTTCCAGGGATTTGTAACCTTCACCTTGAATAGCTGTGAAGTGTACGAATACATCTTCTCCGCCTTCCACTTCGATAAAACCAAAGCCTTTTTCGTTGTTGAACCATTTAACTTTACCGTTTTGCATGTTACGCTTTCCTCCTATGCCTGTCGCGGCACACATGGTGCCGAAGTTAAATATTATCATTTAATAAGAATATAAATGGCTGACATTTACCAAATCGGAAATATATTCTGATAAATGATGCTTTAAATATACACGAGCTGACAGTTACAAGTCAAGGCATGACACCGCTTTTCTAGTAAAATCGGAGATAATAATTAATAATTCAATGAATTATTAAAATAACGAAAACATCAGAATATCTCTATCAATTTCTTGGAAATTTTGCTATTATTTTCTTATAATTAGACATTCTTTCAAGGAGGGTTCTTCTGATGAGCCAAACTACTCCACCTAAAGAAAGAAACATAACATCATTGTCGTTAGAAGAAGTAGATGTGCTGCTGAACAACAAACGGGATGCGGCAGTACAATCTGCGCCATCGGGCAGTAACAGACGAAACGTACAGATAAAATCTGCAGCAAAAATGCTTGACGAGGCTGCATGTAAAATGGAAGAAATATTTGAGTACATAGTACGGACAGGGATTGTCCCTGTCGCGGATATAATAGAAAAAATTCAGCCTGCAATCACCGCGGCAGTTGAAATTCCCCATATCTACCATTTGTTTTATGAATTGAAATCCAAGGACGAATATACATTCCGGCATGCCGTCTGCGTAGGGGTCATTGCCAGCCTGATCGGGAAATGGGCAGGATTAAGCGAGAAGGAATTAAATGTCCTGGCTGTGGGCGCGACTCTGCATGATATTGGGAAAGCAAGGATTTCAAAGGATATATTAAATAAGCCGGGAAAGCTCACCGAGGAAGAATACGCTGAAATGAAACGCCATACCGTCTATGGCTATCAATTGCTGAAGGATCTTCCCGGGTTGAAGGAGGCAGCCCTGATTGCGCTGCAGCATCACGAAAGGGAGGATGGCGGGGGCTATCCATTCGGATTAACGGGCGACAAAATCAGCAGGATGGCCAAAATAGTTGCTATTGCCGATGTTTTTCACGCCATGTCATCATCAAGGGTCTATCACAAGGCAGAGCCGCTTCATATCGTCATTAACCAAATGCAGGATGATGTATACGGGAAGTTCGACCCTCATATCATGATATTGTTTCTGTATAAAATGATGAACAGCATTGTCGGCCACCGGGTACTTTTAAGTGACGGGCGCGAAGGGACAATAGTGATGATCGACTCTTATGAGCCGCTGCTGGCACTCGTAAGGATTGGTGATGAACTTGTGGACTTGAGGCACAACCGGAGCCTGCAAATCGCCCAGGTCCTAAAAGACGGATAATTTAGTGAATAAAATATTCTTTTGCTCATATCTTTTAATATCTATCAGATTTTTAAAAGGGTGAGGAGATGTACCGTTTCTCGATTGGCAACGGAAACTGGATCATAAAATTCTCTCCGCATCTTACATTAGGGGCGGAAGAAAAAGAAGCGATTGTCAACTCCCTGCTGCATTTGGGATCCCACTGGACTGGATATTCACACAGCGATTCGTTTGTTATTTTTCATGAAAGCACCGGGATGATCGTGTTCAGGGTTGAAGAAATCCCATCCCTTATTTTAACGGTCACGACAATTGTCCCGAAAGATAAATGGTACGTCAAAACAGATGCCGGAATCCGCAAGTATAACTAACAGTGTATTATCGCAGCCGAAATTCCGGCTGTTTTTTTGTGTTTATGATTTCAATTAATATACAAACATAGGAAGTCCCTTGCCTGAGAATTCGCACTCGGAAACTTTTGATATCAAAATATTTTTTCCCAAAATGAGTCACAGGGTTGAAGTGCATCGTCTGTATTTATGAAAGGGAAAGGGGTGCCTGCCTTGGAAGAACAACCAGAAAGAAGAGAACATCCGGAAAGTGTGGAGTTTGAAACAATTGTAGCCAATTATATAAACGACGTCCGGAAGCTAATTTTTTCTTATGTTAAAAATCACCAAACGATGGAAGACCTGACCCAAGAGGTGTTTCTATCGGTCTATAATAATTTTCAGTCGTTTCGGGGAGAAAGCTCTTTTAAAACGTGGTTATTCAAAATTGCCGTAAACAGGACCAAGGATTATTTAAAAAGCTGGCATTGCCGCTATACGACCCTGACGAATTATTTTCAAGACAAGGAGCTGGGGAAAACGACAGAAAACCAGCTTGTTGACAGCCTCCGGATCAGGAGCTAGCCAGAGCCATTATGTCTTTGCCTATAAAATACAGAGAAACAATCATTCTATATTACTATCATGAACTGGACATCAATGAAATTGGTGCCTTATTAAACCAAAATGCAAATACGGTAAAAACGCGGCTGGCACGCGGCAGGGAACTGATAAGAAAGGGGTTTGATTTTTGATGGTTCCTTTGAAGGAAAGTGTTCGACAGGCTCTTGATAAAAGCTTCTATAATGATCTTGATTTAAACGAAATAGCTAAAAAAACATTTATTAATCAAATCGTATCTGGAGGGATGAGGCAGAATAAGAGAAAGCGATCTTGGCCCCGTTTTTCAATAGGATTCGCAAGCATAGGAGTTTTGTTAATCGCATTGCTTTTGTCCATGCCTATGCTGCAGCAATTTACAAATAAAACGGCAGCGATACAGAAGGAAGTCAGTGAGAAATTTGGTCATGAGGTGGTTATTCCTGAATTTGAAGAATATCCTATGACGTTTGCCGCAATAACGGATATAAAGGAAGTTGGCCATAGAGATCTTTCGATTACTTATGCTAAAAATAAAGGCGGTCTGGATCCTCGGATGGACGATCCAGAAACAGTACAAAAGTGGGAAAATCAGAATGAGAGCAAGCTATTTTATGGCCCATATTTAGGACGGCAGGTGTTAAATGTGCGTTATTCTAAGGGTAATGCTGAGGTAGACGATGCAAAAATAAAAAAGCTAAATGGGTTTGATGTGCAATACTCGGTCTTATCAAGGCCTGCGGGCAATTTCTATCTGGCAACAATCAATGTTAAAAACGGAAACTATAACCTGGAGTCCACTTTAGGCAAAGATTTTACAGAACAAGATGCAGAAAAGCTGATTAAAGAGTTTACGCAACAGCTACTTAACAAAGGCCTTGAATGATACCAATTGACAGGTATCATGTTTTTTTATTTCTGGGATGGTCTCGATCTGTAAAAAGAAAATGGGAAAGGTTTGTGGTAAATTATTCAAAATTTGTGATATGCTTGTAATATATTTTGAATGTTTAGTTTTTGTCCTGCTTACATAGATAAATGGAAGTGGAAAGGGGGAAGAATCCATCCATGTCATATGTTAAATTTGTCATGAACCAAATTATCAGCATTGCCATCTTACTTGTCCTGGCAGCATTGCCATTGTATTTAATGAACACGGAGGCAGGGCTGTCTTTTCAGCCTCAGGGCCTCGTAACGGAAGTAAAAAATTTTGTGACAGGATTATTTACCGGTCAATCATTCTATTATTTGCAGGGGGACCGGGAACGGATGCTGCTGAACGACCTGCACAGTTATTTTCTGTCGTCATTTTCTTATTTAACCGTTTCGATGTTTATTGTCGTCATACTTTCTTTTTTTCTTGGAATCTGGTTTTGGAGAAAAAGCGAAAAATGGCTGAATTCCGTGTTGGGATTTGCGGGATTCATACCCGATTTCATATTGGTGCTGCTACTGCAGCTGTTGGTTACTTTTATTTTCAGAAAGACAGGAGTGAAAACAGTCCAGGTCGCCTCGCTGTCTATCGAAGAACCTGCTGTTTTCTTGCCGATTCTTTCCCTGGTCATCGTACCGTTATTTTATTTAATCCGGGCCTTGGCAGAAAGGACATATGAGGTCCTTACGGAGGATTACATCTTAACCGCCAAATCGAAAGGTTTGTCAAAGAAATATATCTATCTTAACCATGTGACCAGCAATGTGCTGCCATTCTTAAAAGCAGATTTACATAAAATTGTCGGGATCGCGATCAGCAACCTTTTCATCATTGAGTATCTCTATAATACACGCGGCCTGACAGAGATTCTATTTGAATATCCTATAAAATTTGGGTACCAATATAATCTGGTCGCCATTACGTTGTTTGCATTCTTTGTTTTATACCTTGCAACATTCTTTTCCATCAAACTTTTTTTATTGGCTGTGGAGAGGATTTTTTGGCGTGCGTAAGTGGAATTGGAAGCTGCCAGTTGGCATGGCACTGGCTGGTTTGTTTGTGATTATTGCCATTTTTGGGCCTTACATTGCTCCATATGATGTAAATATGCAAATGGATATAAAGTATGTAAAAACAGAGAATGGAGAAGAAATGATGGCCCCGCCTTTTCCTCCATCGAAGGAACATATCTTTGGGACGGACAAATGGGGCTATGACATTTTGACTTTGGTATTACACGGTGCTAAATATACAGTTTTCACGGTAATCTTTGTGGCCGTGTTGAGGGTTACAGTGGGCTGTCTTTTCGGAATGTTAATGGCTTTAAACAAAAGCGCAATAAAAAGTGCAAAGAGAAAGGTCAAAATCAATATTTTCAGTGGATTTCCGATATTCATTTTTATTTATTTTATATTAATCAAGATTAACATTGACCCAGTTCTGAAACCCTTAACCCTGACAGTCCTATTAGGCAGCCTCATGGTTATTTTAGGCCTGGCAGGAGTCTATGACACTGTTAACTCTAAAACAAATGAAATTAAAAACAACTTATTTGTAACAGCCTCCCAATCCATTGGCGGAACGAAGGCGCATATAGCCATGAAGCACATTTTCCCTGCCCTCAAAAGCCACCTATTAATTATTTTTGTCAATGAAATCATTCAGGTTCTGCACCTGGTTGGCCAATTGGGGATTTTTGATTTATTTCTCGGCGGTACATTGGTCCGGATAGGCCCTCCTACTATTTACCTTTCACTTACAAAAGAATGGGCCGGCCTGATTGGGCAAGCCAGGTCCTTCCTTTATCATTCACAATGGATCCTGATTTTTCCTATGCTTTGCTTTCTGGTCTTCCTGTTCGCATTTTATTTGATTTCGCAGGGGTTGAACCAGCAGCAAAAAACCATGCACAGAAAGATTCCTTATTTATAGGCCGCAATCATTGAATAAGAATGGCTGAAAGGAAAAGACTTTATGGGCTATCGAATTAAGCTAATTATTGGATTACTATTACTGGGTTTCTTTTTTGTAATTGCTGTCGTTGGGCCTGCAATCGCCCCTTATGATGTAGATTATTCCAAGAAAATCGACTATATAGAAACCAAGGAGGGAGAGCAGCTTGTAAGTTCACCGTTCCCGCCCTCAAAGGATTACATATTTGGCACGGACAAGTGGGGCTATGACATACTGACTCTCTTGCTTAATGGAGCGAAATATACTGTGTTTACGGTGATTACGATAGCCTTTTTAAGGGTTTTGATTGGTTCAGGTTTTGGGATATATCATGCATTGCACTCTAAATTAGAGATCAAAACTAATAAAAGTATCTCCGTATTCAGTGCGATACCTGCTTTTATCATCATTTATTTCATCATGGTTGGCATTAATATCGAACCTGTATTGAGCCCGTTGACTTTGACTGCGATTCAAAGCATATTGATGATCATTTTAGGGCTGGCCGGGGTTCATAGAGTGACTTTTGAGAAGGCTAGGGAGATCAGAAAACATCTTTTTATTGATGCTTCCAAGACTCTTGGGGGGAGTAAACTACATATTTTGACGAAACACATCTTCCCTGCGCTGAAGGGAAACTTATTAATCATCTTTATAAATGAAATTATCCAGGTCCTGCATTTAATCGGACAGCTGGCCATTTTTGACTTGTTCCTTGGAGGTACCGAAGTTCAATACAATCCGATTATCTACTTGTCTATCACAAATGAATGGGCTGGCCTGATTGGCCAATCAAGAACTTTTTTGCGGCACTCCCAATGGATTGTCCTGTTCCCGCTGCTAACTTTTTTATTATTTTTGTTTGCTTTTTACCTGTTGTCGCAGGGACTGAATGAAAAACAAAAAGCAGAACACAGGAAATATCCGTTTTTATAGGACACCGGCTGGCAGCGGGGTCCAAAGAGACCGATATTATTTCAAGATTCTATCCTAGTTATTTCTGTATATTTGCAGCATCAGAATGTAAGATGTAATTATACTACTGTATGGGGTGATGGAGATGGAGAAACCGAAAAATGAAGCATGGGAATGGATAAAGGCGCTCATTATTGCCGTTCTGCTGGCTGCAGTTATCCGTTACTTCCTGTTTACCCCGATCGTGGTGGATGGTTCATCCATGATGCCGACATTGCAGAGTCAGGACCGGATGATTGTAAACAAACTCGGAAAACCGGAAAGATTTGATATTATCGTATTCCACGCTCCAGGGCAAGCAGATTATATTAAGCGCATAATCGGCCTTCCGGGTGACAAGGTAGAATACAAAGATGATACATTATTTGTTAATGGAAAAGCGAATGCTGAACCATATTTGACTGAATATAAAAAAATGAACAAGGATGGGCCGCTTACCGAATCATTTACACTCAATGATACGCCTGTTGGCCAGGATACTGTACCTGAAGGGCATTTGTTCGTCATGGGGGATAACAGGAAATTCAGCAAGGACAGCCGCCAGATCGGCGCCGTGCCAATCAATCAGGTCCTCGGTAAAACAAACATCGTCTATTGGCCTGTTGGCGATGTAAGGATTGTAGAATAATATAAACCCGCTCATGATGGCTCAGGCCGTTTCCTATATACAATGAACTTAACAATTACTAGTTTCTGGGGGACTGCCACTCACTAAAAAGTGGCCTTCAAAGCTTCTTAAGGACAGCTCTCCAGCAAGCTGGCTCATTTTGTGCATAAGAAGCAACCTCAAGGACATTTCTGCCTTCCACGTGATGGATTTTGTCTTGAGAAGCCCTCAAGGACCAGAATACAACAAAGAGGGCGCCCCCACTTTGACTATTTGGGGCACCCTCGTACACTCAATAATGAATATCAGTCAGTTTTTAAATTCTTTTTGATATATTTCACAGTTTTGCGCAGTTCATTTGCAGTCGGCCGTCCAAATGGCCCTGTTTGCTTATGAATGAAAAGAATGCGGCCGTTTTCGTCAATGAGGAAATGGGCCGGTTCCCCGTGTGTGCCGTGATCTTTATATAGAGCATCCTCACTGTGGTAAAAAACGCCGTACGCATTTATTGCTTTTAAGTCCTGGTCACATAGAACCGGGAAAGACAACCGGTTATCGTTGGCCATCTTGCTTAAGCTTTCACGGCTGTCGGTAGATATCACTGTAATGTGTACATTCTGCCCTTCAAAAAAACCTTTGCTTTCCTCCAAACCTTGGAGGTCCTCCACACATACCGGTCACCAAGCCCCCCTGAAAAAAATAAGTAAATGCCAGCCATCATGGTTCCTCCGATACGACTCGAATGAAAAACTCTCGCCAGAGTCGGTAGTCAATGAAAAGTCCGGTGCTTTATCTCCTAATGAAAGAGTAGACAACCTAATTCCTCCTTTGTGTACAATTCAGTATATTTTTTCCTATTGGGGCAAGGATTAAACTTTTTAACGTTCCCTATTATCGCTTATAGTTCGACATATTTTCGCATTGTATGTCCCTTTCCTTATAGTAAAATAGAATTTGAAATCATTGTTTAAAAATGAGGAGCAACATTATGAAACTGATTATTGCGGAAAAGCCCGACCAGGGCAGGACGCTCGCCTCCGTATTTAAAACGAAAAAGCGGGACGGATTTATTGAAATCCTCCCGAATGAATTATTTCCCGCAGGAGCATATGCCACATGGGCGATTGGGCACCTGACAGAGCTCTCGGCACCGGAAAGGTATAATTCACAATGGAAAAAGTGGTCACTTGAAACCCTTCCGATCATTCCAGGCCAATTTCAATATGAGGTAGTTAAATCGAAAGCAAAGCAGTTTTCGGTCATCAAGAAACTGGCAATGGATCCGAAAGTGACTGAGGTCATCCATGCCGGAGATGCCGGGAGGGAAGGCGAGCTGATCATCCGGAATATCCTCCGCCTCGCTGGCTGTTCCAAGCCGATGAAGCGGCTCTGGATTTCATCGCTTACTCCTCAGGCAATCAAAGATGGCTTTGCGAAATTGCTGAGTGAGGCTGATACGAGAAATCTGTATTATGAAGCATATACCCGGGCATGTGCGGACTGGGTGGTAGGCATGAACGCATCAAGGCTGTACACCATACTTCTTAAGCAAAAAGGCTTTTCAGATGTGTTTTCCGTCGGCCGCGTCCAAACACCTACACTCGCCCTGATTGTAAAGCGGGAACTTGAAATCGAAAGCTTTGTTTCCGAACCGTTTTGGGAGGTTCATGCGAACTTTAATATCAAAGGAAAAAAATACAGCGGCAAGTGGGAAAAAGATGGTGAATCAAGGATCACAACAAAGGAAATGGCCGAAAAAATTGCCGCTTTTTGCAGCGGGAAACAGGCGGAAGTTGCTGATGTAAAATCGGAAAAGAAGGAATTTCTTCCACCCCTTTTATATAATCTTTCCGCCATCCAGGCAGAGGCAAACAAGCGCTTCAAATTTTCGCCGAAAAAAACACTTGATGTATTGCAGGGTCTTTACCAGAGGGGAATCATTTCCTATCCCCGTTCTGATTCCAGATATGTGACACCCGGGGAAGCACAGGGATTTCCGGTCATTTTAAAAAAGCTGCAGGCGATTCCTGCCTACGGAGAACTGTTCCCGTTGCCCATCGAATCCATCGGTAGTAACAAGCGGTATGTGAATGAAAAAAAGGTAACCGACCACTATGCGATTATCCCGACTGAACAGGTGCCAAATCTGGACAGGCTGTCAGCTGATGAACAAAAAATGTATGATCTCTTGGCAAGATCATTAATTGCAGCCCATTATCCCGCTTCAACTGCAGAATACACGACAATAACGACTCTGGTGGACGGCCGGGCCGAATTCGTTTCAAAAGGAAAAGTCCAGCTCGAAGAAGGGTGGAGAAAAGTTCTTCCGCAGAAGGAGACAGATAAAGACCCTGTACTTCCGGCTGTCGAAAAAGGGGAATCAGGTGATGTTGTAAAGGCAGAGGTTAAGGAGAGCAAAACCCAGCCGCCCAAACGCTACACCGAAGGGCAGCTTATCACGCTGATGAAAACCGCGGGAAAGCATGTTGATGACAAAGAACTGGAAAAAGTCCTGATGAAAACGGAGGGTCTTGGTACCGAAGCGACCCGCGCCGGGATCATTACCATGCTTAAGGACCGGGCATATATAGAGGTTAGGAAAAATTTGGTGTATGCCACGGCAAAGGCAAAAATTCTTGTGGAAGCAGTTGGCGAACAAGTCCTCGCGTCACCGGAAATGACAGCGAAGTGGGAGCAGCGCCTGCATGAGATCGGTGAAGGGAACTTTTCGCCAAAACAATTTATTGACCAGACAGGCAAGATGGTTCACCATCTTATCGCCGAGACAGCCGAGAAACATTCAGCCTGGTCGTTCGGACAGCAAATTACAGATGCTTTCGTCCCCGGCAAGCAAAAAGGAAAACGCAGCACCAGTCTTGGTCCTTGCAAAAAATGCGGAGGCCCCGTTGTTGACAAGGGTACATTTTATGGATGTTCCAATTACAGGAAATCGAACTGTGATTTTACAATCTCCAAAAATATTCTTGGGAAATCAATCACACAAAAAAACATTAAAAGCTTGCTTAAAACAGGCAGCACCGAAATGATTGAAGGGTTCACGAGTAAAGACAGAACATTTGATGCGAGGCTTGTCTGGGACGGCGAGAAAGTAAAGATTGACATAGCCAAACAACAAATATAACTTCTTGTTTCCTACTTTTTTGTATAGTAAAATTTATATGGTTCGTTTAGGCATTGGAGGTTTAGGGATGACAACACCCAGCATGGAAGATTATATCGAGCAAATTTATATATTGATAGAAGAAAAAGGGTACGCACGCGTCTCTGATATTGCGGAAGCATTATCGGTCCATCCCTCCTCAGTGACGAAAATGGTCCAGAAGCTGGACAAGGACCAATACCTCGTATATGAAAAATACCGCGGGCTGATCCTGACCCCAAAGGGCAAGAAAACGGGAAAGCGTCTGGTTTACCGGCATGACCTGCTTGAACAGCTGCTAAGGATCATCGGCGTTAAAGATGAAAACATTTATAAGGATGTCGAAGGGATCGAACACCATCTGAGCTGGGATGCCATTGACCGCATCGGCGACCTTGTCCAATATTTTGATGAAGACGATAGCCGGGTAGAAACACTTAGGGCCATTCAAAAACAGAATGAAGAAGAATGAAAGCAAAACACCTGGCCCAGCGCCAGGTGTTTTTTCAGTATATGGAGGGCAAGTGGTCGAATGACTGGTTATTTTGGGGGGCGAGGGAAAGCATTCCATCATCGGACTCTAAAATGTTTATACCCTCAATTTCTCCGTTGGCAGCCTCAGCGAGGGCTTTGCGGTAGGAAATGATCCTCCCTCCTGACGTTTGAAAACTGATGATGTCCCCGAAATGATTCTTCTGCACCGCGATAAGCTTTTCTCCTTGCATAACTTTCTTCCTTCCTTCCGTTTTTTTCTAGTGTTTCTCAATATTGACTGCTGCAAACATTCAGTAGGGACGATTTTTACTTTAAAGCAAATATACATCTCAACACAAAGAGGTTTTCAGGTTTTTTTATCGAACTAAAGAAAATGGATATGAAAAATACATAATTTCACCGATAGGCAGGTGGTCATATGGGCTTTAACTGGGCAAGAGAGGCCGAAAAGGAATGGAATGGCAAAGCCGGGTTCTGGAACAAGAGAAGTGCCGAGATGTGGGACTCCGGCAGCAGGAAAGACATCGTGCCGTTCACAAAAAAAATTTTTCCTGCAGGTGCAAAGGTGTGTGATTTAGGCTGTGGCGACGGTTATGGCAGTGTAAAGCTGTCAGAAGCAGGATATGATGTGACAGGGTTGGATGTGTCAGAAGAAATGCTTGAAAAAGCGCGCAGTATGTCAGAGGGAAAAGCGATTCAGTTTCTGAAACGTGATATTTCCGAAACAGGGCTGCCGTCGTCTTCCTTTGATGCCCTTATTGCAATCAACTCCCTTGAATGGACAGAAAAGCCCCTCGAAGTTCTTACAGAAATGCAGCGCATCGTAAAACCCGGAGGCATGGCCTGTGTCGGGATCCTTGGGCCCACCGCGGCGCCGCGCATCAACAGTTTTCGCAGGCTATACGGGGAAAAGGTTATCTGCAATACGATGATGCCATGGGAATTGGAACAGCTTGCAGCAGAAAATGGCTGGAAAAAGGCAGATGAATACGGGGTGTATAAACGGGGAGCAACAGAGCTTCCTCTTGGCTCACTTGCAAATGAACTCAGGCAGTCCCTGTCATTCATGTGGGTTTTTATGCTGGAAAATAAACGTTAAGGAGGCAACATAAAAATGAGCCGATATTCGATTGAGGAATTTGTAAACCAGACTAAGCAACAGGATAAAGGGGAAGGTTTGTTCGAGTTGGAAACCCCGAGAATGCTTGAGATCAACCTGAATGGACAGGTATGGGCAAAAGCGGGGGCAATGGTATCTTACCGGGGCAGCATCAAGTTTGAACGTGAGGGTGTTTTTGAGCATGGTATAGGAAAAATGTTCAAAAAAGCGCTGACAGGAGAAGGCACGTCATTAATGAAAGCAAACGGTACAGGAAAGCTGTATGTAGCTGACCAGGGGAAAAAGATTTCGATTCTAAACCTAAGGAATGAATCCATCTTTGTGAATGGAAACGATTTGCTGGCGTTCGAGCCCTCGATACAGTGGGACATTAAATTGCTGAAAAGGGTGGCCGGGATGCTTGCGGGCGGTTTGTTCAATGTCCGGTTGGAAGGATCGGGCATGATCGCTATTACTTCTCATTATGAGCCTTTGACTCTTTTAGTGACATCAGATAACCCTGTTTATACAGACCCGAACGCAACCGTTGCGTGGTCCGGGAACCTTGAGCCGGAATTTGTCACTGATGTTTCGTTGAAGACGTTTTTGGGAAGGGGCAGCGGCGAATCGATCCAGATGAAATTTTCAGGAAACGGATTCGTTGTGGTACAGCCGTACGAGGAAGTTTATATAGGAGAACTACAAAAGTAGTTCTCCCGATTGTTCCTTGATACGTCTAGGATTCAGTTTAATTCTTAATTCAAAATCAATATTCTGTGACCTGCTTCCTTTGCTAATAATCATTAGATTAACCTCATCGAGAATGCCTTTTAGAATCTGGTTACATAATTCTAAATTCCCCTCTTTGGATGCTTTCATATATGCTTCGTAAACATTCAACATAAGACTGGTGAATTCTTTTCTTTCTATTTTTGTTTTTTCGACAAGCAAAGGAGGGTTTACTTCCATCTCAGTCAATTTCTTTTTTTCGTCTTCAATTTTATTTTTTCTCTGTTTGAATTCCTCATCTGTATATATTCCCGACTCGTATTTCTCGTAAATAAATTCCAAACGGTTATTTAAAGTTTTCAATTGTTTTTCAATATTGATCAGCACAACATCATCAAAGTTCTCTTCTTTTTCTGAGAATATTACATTGTACGCTTTTCTAAAATCTTCTTCATTAAATGTTGTATATTGCTTAATCGCCTCTAATAATCCCTGTTCTATATCTCTATATTGAACACTTCCACAAGAGGGGGTTAAGTTTTTTAAGCATCGTACTCTTTCGGTAAGTTTTTCTGTTACACTACCATCCTTATTTGTCCATTTACGATTATAATTATTGGTGATCATCTTATAGCCACAGCCTGAGCATCTAATCAAGCCAGTCAGTTCACTAATTTTATCAGTAGGCTTAATGGATGGTTTTCTTTCCTTGGATGCAAATTTATTCTGAGTTAGTTCCCATAATTCTTCCTCAATGATTGGTTCATGTGCATCTAAAACAATAATATGTTCGTCTTCCGGTCTAGGAACTTTCTTGCCATTTACAGTTTGAGTTGTACGGTAATGAATTTCACCCTTATAAACTGGATTCGTCAATATGTTCTTCACAATAGCAATGCCCCAGGCAGGTTTACCAGTAGGACTTGGAATGCCAATAGAACTTAAATAGTTGGCTATAGCTCTAATACCTTTGGGTCTTTCATTTCCAAGTCCATGATTGTATATTTCATAAATGAGTCTAACTATTTTAGCTTTTTCATCATCCACAATCAATTTCATTTTCTGTTCATCAGTGCGATATCCAAATGCAGCATTTCCACCCATAAATTTTCCCTGTAGGGCATATGTGTATTTAGCAGAAATTAAACGTGTTTTGATGGTTTCAAATTCTTCACGAGATAAAAACATCTCAAACCGTATTTGCCGTAAATCTGAATCATTAGTTGGATCATAAATTTTATATGGTGTAACAATAAAAATTCTTTTCGTTGTTATCAAATCGTAAATTTGCCCCATGTCAGAATAAGATCCACGACCTAAACGAGAAATCTCCTTTACTGCTACAGCATCATATTTCCCCAACTTTAATTCTTCGAGGACTTCCTGGAAAACAGGTCTAGTGGAAATTTTATCACCCGAACCAATTTCAAATTTTTGTACATAGGGGATACCCATATTATCTAATACATTAGTCATTAATACTTTTTGTTCTGCTAGTGTATCCTCGCCAGTTCTTCTCTCACGTTCCTCGTCTTTACGTGACCGTCTTAGATAATTAATAATGGATGTAAAAGGATATTCAGTAGTATATGACATGGAATGACTCCTTTGTGTATAATATTGTCTAAAGGTTATTATACAACAAAGAAATTCCATTAGTATAGGACGAGTATATAATTTAAGAAAAATTCCTATAACTTATAAATAAAACGGCAAAGTGTGGAATTAATAATGGCAGTCTTTACAGGTAAAATGATTTGCAGTCACTGTGAGAAATTGTATAAGAGAAAGAATGAACGTGGGATATTCAAGTGGGTATGTCAGGGATATGATAATTATTCAAGCTGCAAGAGAATTATTGTAGATGAGAATAGAATGGTGGAGTTCATAAGTAGAAGATTGAAGATAGAAGAAAGATCAGAAGAAAATATTTATAACCTGATTATGCATAAAGTAGACAGGATTCAAGTGAGTGATAAGAATGACTTTATTGTGCATATGGTCAATCAAGAACCGATGTACATGAAAGAAGGACAAATACAATATTAATTTCAGAATTTTATCCACAATTTATTAACGGATTGTGGATTTTTCTTTTTAGGGTGACAACAAATCGCTTGAGGGAGGTTGAAAATGAAAGAAGGGGAGAGGTTGAGGAATATAAGAAAAAGTTTGTGAAATTTACCATGATGAAATGCTGATATATCAACACTTAAAATAGAGATTTCACAAACTTTTTCCAATAAAAGAAGGATTTTATGAGAAATTATGAATTCTCCTACGGATCATAAGGTGTCCAAGAACCATCGGTTCCCTGACCATAAATATTAATTTTGTTTTGACCTTCCTGATACAATTCAGTCCAATCAACTTCAGCAACAATATTTGTGTTTGCAGAAACAGAGCCACCACTTGCAGCGAGTGTACCAGTTCCTTGTCCAGTACCCAAAACTCTAACTTCCCATGCGGTAATATCCTTATCAAATTTAAAGGTTATGTTTGATCTATCCATCATAGCCTCATCTGATAATTTTGTTCTACTAGTGGACGCTATTGTTACTACGGGCGTAGCAGAAGGTGGCGTTGTTTCCAGTCCGATGTTTGTTCCTTCCGCGCGGTTTTGATTTAATTCGGCTTGCGTTAATGCTCTGTTATAAATCCGAACCACTTTTATTTTTCCGTTGAAGAACGGTTGTCCAGTAATACCACCCATACGGAAAATGGTATCAGCACTTAATATATAATTAGATGCATACGTGATAGGTGTATTCGCATCCATATTAAAAATAGCATTAGCAGTACTAACTGACCCGGCGAAATAGTATTGAGAGTTAGCAACAATAGTTGGGAAGGAATTTAATAATCTAGAGGCTCCTCGATATACCCATGCATTTCTACTGTTTATAATACTTATTCGATTTGTCCCTGCACCGTACCCAACTATAGCACAATTAACAACGTTGCTAACAGACACAATTATTTCAATTGTTACTGCTGCAGGGAAATTTCCTAATACTTCTACATAATCATCAACACCGTCAAAATATAACCCGTCATCCTGAAGCGTGGCTCCGAAAATGGTTCCGTTGTTCGTTCCTTTTGTTATCGGGGCAAGATTCTCCCATGTCGAACCATTTATCCCCTGCTGGTAATTCCAGTAACCTAATAAACCTTCTGTTACAATAGGCATTCAATCAACTCCCTACCATAAATTTGGTAAGGAAACTATTTCGCTCAACCGATGGTAGCCCATCAATCTCCCCGTTCCATTCATAAATAATAGTTTGAGATTTAGCGGGGGTTACGTAGCGATGATAATATTCTCCAACTTCTTTCTTGGTTGTAACATTAATAGTTTCAGTTATTTCATATTTATGATTATAGATTATTAGTTTAACTACAGTGGGATCTACACTTTGACCTTCTTCATTTTTAAATGTACACCTTAATGTTACAGTTGTTCCAGTAGGGTAACTCTTCAATATATTCACCCCTAAATTTCAATTTCTAATATCAATTCTTTTGTGGTAGTCGTTAGAATTAATTCATTTGTAGTTTCTGAAATAAAAATAGGACAGACATCATCAGAAATCTCTATCTTTAGCGATGAAAGGTTTTCTTTAATTTCAATAGTTTTCTGATATACCGATGACTCATTATTAACTGTATCTTTAACTTTTGCGAACAAAGTAACAAACCCTAAAGGTGAATCTGTAAATTTTATTTTTCCAATTAATTTATTTCCTTCCAAAAGGAAACTGTAATCATACCTATTTCCTAAACTATCAGTTAGATAGACTTCTTGGTATGATGATAATTCTTCATTAGCTTCAATGGTTATATGGTTTTCTATTTGATTTGTTGTGTAAGATGGAGCGAATATTTCTAACTCAGGAGCAGTAGTATCTAACGTAATAAAACAAAAACTACTCATTTCTTTCACCTACTTTAAATTAAGCACTCCATTTTCCTGCTTCATCTAGAACGAAGACTTTTACTATTTTCTGACCGTCGCCAGTACTGGCTGTCTCCAAATCAGCACCATTAATAGTCACAGTTATTGGAGTGCCCGATGCAAATGTTCCAGTTCCACTTGTATTTGTCGAACCTGCTGTAGTTGGGATGATTGTACCAGTGTTTTGAGATGCACTCGTTGCCGAGACAACTTTAACTTGATATTGAGTAAATGCTTTATCAACCGAGAATGTAAAGGAGGCGACATTCTTTCCTGCGTTCTTAGAAATCTTATTTACGTCTGGATTAGTTACAGTTACTGTGGCAATGCTTGTATCAAGATTGATGCTATCTGACACTTGAGCTGAACTATTATGTACGTCATCACGAATTTTAAGGTAAATTGTTTTTGCTCCATCTCCAGTAGATAGTTTTACCTGTTTGCTATTGTTATAAGCAATCCATTGACTAGTGCCTTCAGTCGCCTGTATATTGGTGTCGTATGCTGTATCAACGTTACCCCAAATAAGCATTTGATATCCTGTTGTGTCTGCATCGGATGTACCAATTGACAGGGTAACTAACTGATTAGTTGCGTAGGTTGCACCACCATCAATTGAAATAGTAGGGTTTGAAGGGTTGGTTGTATCTAGGGTTAAATATAGATAGTTAGCCATTTGATTTTACCTCCTGATATTGTTTAAGATGGTTGATTGTTCACATATAATGGAGGAATAGACTGGGCTGGTAATGTGAAATTATTTAACTATTTGCTCCTTTACTACAATGCATCGGCTTTGGTCTTCAAGTTCAACAACCAACTTATCACCAATTATTTCAATTACTTTGCCTTTAACGATTAGTGAACTTAGATTGACATAAATTGTGTCACCTATCATCATTTAACCTCCATATTGATAAAAGTTAAATTTTACCGTGAATTTTTTATTTCAAAATGTGTAACTTATAATTACACCAGTGAGTAGCCATATGGAAAAGAGGAGAGGGAATACCCTCTCCCATTTCACATTTACTTGTTCAAATCCTCATCACTATCTCCAAACCCTTTGCTCATCGGATTGGTAATTGCATTATAAACACTGACAACAATCAAGGAAACCACATACGGATTAGAAACTGCGTCAACAACCAAATCACCAACAGATTTCCATGTAGTCATATCTTGTGCTGTTAAGCCGAAGTAACCTAAAATTGGAACAAAGAATGCCATGAATAATTGTGATAAGAAAAGGGGGTTTTTAAATCGTACTGACCAGTTGATTTTATTCATTATTTATTCCTCCTAGTATTAAATTAATTTTTTTTACTTTCTCCATTCAGCAGCTTCTTCAGGAATTAACAATTTATTATAATGACCTTTGGAATCCAGGAAGGCTTTACAGTCTTTAAAGTTTTGCAATCCGGTATCAAATTGTCCAATTAGAAATACCAGTGATCCATCCATACCACGCTTAACGTCGAAATTGTGTCCAGTTTTAAGTAGGTAGTCGTGAACTTCCATTAGTGGAGTCCCGGCATAACCACCTGTATAAATGTATCTAATCTCATTAGTCGGTCTTGGTTTTGTAAAATCAACAACAATTGAAACGTATTTAGGACTAGCAGTGATCCATTCGTGACCTGAAATTCGGTACATACCATTCTTTTCTTCAAATACTAGGTGCTCTTCTTTTTCTTTTGTTGTCCTACTGATAGGGGAGACAAAAGAGTTTCCATTTCTTATGTTTAGACCCGTGATTCCATCATTTACTTTGATCTGATATAGCATTTTGTCCATTTCACCTCCGTGAATTTGTGAACTAGAAGATGGGGCAGGGGATGGGTTTACGTCATATCTGCTATCATTAACTAACCCCATAAATTGATTTTTATCTATACTTGTTCCAGGACATGTTTTAGGCTGTTTTCCATTCATTAAGAGTTCTCTATGAAACCTTACACTCTTGCCTTTTTTGTAGAAGTATCTTGAAATTTTGATTGCAGATTCCAATTGCTTACCTTGTAATATATCGTTACCTTTATCAAAATTTCCTATCATTTCATACGCGAATGGATGCCAATTAGTACTGCCGTTATATCCAGTGGCGGATATAGGAATCTTACGAATATCACGTCCGGTGATAATATCGCCATTTTTACCAATAGTAATATTTTGAGCAATATCATCCCATTTGTTTGAGTTCTTATGTGTATTTCTCATATTTTTATGTAGCTGCAATGTTGAATATTTGGGATAATTAGAGTGATTCGGCTTCCAAGTATGGTGAACGTGATTTTCGCTAATATGCTTAGAAATATATTCGCCAAAATTTGCTTCTAGCCATTGAATGAAATCATCGACATTGTTGAACACTTTATCTGCTATCCAACTCATTAATTATTCCTCCTTATTTAATTAATTCCTTTTATAGCCCCAACGTCACATAGAGATAAGCAACAGCAATACCAATTCCAGTCGCACCAATATATTTAATAATGTCGATGAGGTTTAAGTTTTGTTTACTCAAATTGCCTTCAATGCCAGTTACTCGTTCATCTAAAAGCTCCTGTTTAGAATTTAAATTTGTTAAATTGATATTTACCCGATCCAACGTGTCTCCGAACTTTTCCATCTGCTTGCTTTGTTCTTTGCTCGTCTCAATCTGTATCTTTAGAAGTGTGTTAAGTTCAACTTGACTGTTATTACGGTCTTGTTGTTTCTCTAATAATTTTGAGTGTTCTTCTAGTTTTGTTTCGACTTTAGTTAATCGTTGATAAATGTCCTCTTGAACCATGTGTTAAACACTCCTGTACTTAGTTATTTAGTTTACAACATCACCTCAATCTGTTATAATTGAAAGAGGTTACATAGTAGCCAAAATAAAGACACCTGATTATCTCAATCCCGTGAGACAGGTGTCTTTATTGCTATTCAATTGAGAGATCCCTGTGCATTAGTCCAAATTTTAATTAATAAGTGAACTCCCTGTCCGAACCTACACCATACCTTTTTAGGAATACTTTCCTTTGAACTTTATCGATGACCACCATATCCAAGGCGAACTCATTATATTCGGTTGGGTTCCTGACATAAGTTGGCTCAACTTCGGTAATTGTATAATCAGGGTAGGCAGCAGTAGAGGTGATATTTACCAGTCCATCCACATTTTTAATCAGCCTATCCAGGTGATTGTGTCCACTGAATACGCCAACCAACTTCATCGATCCTTGTGCGGTGAAATTGACCGGAACGTTTAAGTTGAGTATTCCATCAAATTCTGTGTCCGTATATTGTGCGGTTGCGGATTGTCCTTTAATGAAAGCGGTCAGGATAGTGCGAATTGCCGCATCTGTTCGTTGCCAAGGGAAGTTCCATGTCATTCCATCCGCTTCACGGAAAATTGGGATATGACAAACAATCACTGTGTGCCATTCGGTTTTGTCATCCTTATTTGAAAAATTTAGTGCTGTATTAGCCAACCATGTCGCTTGCTGTTGTCGTATGCCACCGATTGAAAGTGGGTCATATTTCAAATAATCTTCTTTTCCATCATTATCGTTTATCCATGTTTGCGGAATATCAGATGAGTTCAGGAAGATTGCGCGTATTTTCTTATCTTCAAAATCTTTGTAATAATACATCCCCTCCTTGCTCCCCCACACTACATCCTTTTCATGGAATTTCCCTAGAACGGAATAGGTTTCATATGGGGTAAGAGTCCATGACCGTCTATTTTTCCCGTCAGGATTCAAAGTGCCCTGACTCATTCCGTTATAGTCATGGTTCCCAATTGCAAGATACAGTTTATCCTTCATGGAAAGTTTGTTTGCGATCTGCTTTAAGCCACCAAAACCGTAATATTTCTGTCCACGACCATACTGGATAGAATCTCCACCATTAAAAATCGCATCGACATTGAGTTCCCGTGCGATTTTTTCCATGACATTGTAGGCATGATCAGGGAAAGTGTTTACCCATTCCCCAACATGGTGGTCAGTCGAGTAACCGAAGGTGAAGGTGTTCTCGTTTTGCAGCATGATGACTTCATCCGTCTTGCGGTCAATGTTTTCCATGTAATACGGTTTGATGTGATTTTGACGCAAACCAGCAAACACAATCGCTTGATTTGTAGCGATAATGCCCAGTTCCCCACCCATAAATCCCGAACGGTTCTCAGCGATAATCACAAGGTTCCCCTTTGATTGCCAAGAAAAACTGTTAATCACGAATTTATCCTGATCGGCATCGTAAGCCATGAAGTATCCCCTTTGCAATCGAATACAACTTTTAACATATTCAGGATTGCTGTCAATAATATGATGGGATGGAAGGTCAGCCTTGACTTGATCAAAATTCTTCGTGATATGTTTGAATCTGGTTGCAATCCGCATAATGCCCGACCAACGGAAATATACATCACCACCGTTTTCTTGGTAAACGTAAATTGTATTAGCAGCATCAACTTCAATTGAATTGGCAAAGGCAGTGAAATCCATTTTCTCTGCTTTTTTTGCAGCAAAGAATCTAGGCAATACGCCTTCGATGGCATTCCCGTTTGAATTAGTTACCAAAAGAATGGATTGGTCAGGACGTATCGTACCATCATCATAAATCTGAATCATGTTGGTTGTTAAATCCCACACTAAAGATTGCCATCTATTCAAAGTATATGAAGCTATTTCAACGTTGATTTGATGAGAAGCCTTGTATTGTCCAGTCTTTTCGTAGTAATACAAATAGTTCTTGTAGGTCGATTTATCCGTCATTGTAACGGTCATCACTGCGTTCGTATCCGAAGAAATGCTAATGTCCTGTGTGGTAAGAGCCATATCATAGTGAGCAAACCTCAATTTTTGCAGACCTACCGCTTGATTAGCCAACTTCTCAAGTGTGATACCCCCATCTGCCACACTTCCATTTATAGGGGTGGTTCCAGCCATCGCCTGGCGTACTTCATCGGAAAGGTTAATCATTTTTATTTTGTTTGCGTCTGCTGATGTATCCAGTTCGGTTCCTGGAATCTTCACAGATTTTTCTCTTTTAGTTGAAAGCTGATTATCTGTGTACGTTTTATCTGCTTTTAAGGCTAATTGATTGTCTGTATAAGACTTGTCTGCCTTTAGTAACAGTTGATTATCTGTATAAGTTTTATCTGTTTTAGAAGATAAATCAGTTACATTCGCTTTTTTTAATAATTCCGAATTAACATATGTTGTATCGGCTTTAAGGTTTAATCCAGAGCCCAATTCAGTTTTAGTTGCTTTTTCCCCCAACTGTACATTGTGCTCATTCATTGCGGCGACTAAGCTGCCTTTTTCAGTTGTCTGTAATGCCGTTAAATCCCCAATTTTACCGTCTACTGCTTGTAACTCAGCACGAGGTGTATCACCTGCTTGAGCTATTAATTCCCATTTAGATGTGTCTGTTGGTAATATCCCTTTAGAATTTGCTATACATTTGTAAGTTGATCCATTATAAAGAACAGTATTGTTTACGACATATTGAGTTGTGTTATTATAAGCACCTTTGGAGACAAATGTATCAGCTAAATTTTTAGCCCGATTTGCTTCTGTTTGTGCAAAAGTCGCTTTTTCATCAGCATTGGAAGCCGCAGTAGTGGCTGTTTCAGCTGCAAGATTAGCTGCATCAGTTGCTTGTTCAGCGTTAGTTATTATTTCTTTTACACTAACGATTAGTCTCCAATTTGCAGTATCAGTAGGAGGGACATTAATAATACCATCAGCATTATTGTTAATACACATGTATGAAGCATTATCATATGTAACAATATTCCTTCCGTAATAAACAGCAGTGGGGGAGTAAGCACCTTTGTTTGTGAATCTCTCCGAGAGATTGATTATAGAATCGGCTTCATTCAATATATCACGTAAAGTCTGGACAATTTCCTCGTTGTTCATTTGTTTAGTAAAAATTCTTTCGGCTGCTATAAATGCAGCACCCCGACCTTTATAATTAAACATAAATCGTTGACCGTTTTTTGATTCGTGAAAAAGAACTATTCCTAAACTATAATCGCAGATATATTGATTCGCAGTTGGTGAACCACTTTTGATTTCCGATAAAGGGCTTGTTCCATCGGGTAGAGTGACAAATAGCCGATTGAATTTATCAGGTAATTCACTTAATACAACTTTTGAATTGACTACCTGAAGTGGTTCTTTTACATTTACAAACGGATCATCGGCTGTGCCTTTACGTATTTTTCCAATTACACTTTGGTAATAATCAAAGGACATTCAAAAACCTCCTCTATCAAAATAAAAGAGAGCCGTGAATTAGGCTCCCTGAATAATTTATGAAAATATTGTTTATTCTAGCTTTTCAACCTGTAAAACAGTTTTTAAGTTTCTATCTTTAAACCATGCTTTAACTGTATCACCAATATAAATTTCATCACTTCGAATTAATTTATCTTCTGTAAAATACAAACCCTTACCGTCTTCTGATACCCCATACAACCCTCCGTATTGATCTATAAAAGTAATATCAAAATTGTATGGATATGAATTTGTTATCGATCTACTTTTTATTATGGGACTCAATGCAATAAACAAGGTGACAATAATAACGAATACCAATGCAAACTTAAATATTCTCATAAATAAATCACCTCTACATACTTTATATATTAAATTATATAGTAGTTTGGCTAAATTTAACAGTAGTAATTACGGAATATTTAAATTTTTTATACAATTCTCTAATAAAAGGGCAGTCTTATTTAGTTATTATAGGTTGAACTAATTTCACATCTATACGAGCAAACACAATATCTCCTATTTTAACCATATTGATAGAATTATCGTTTAATTTTCTTTCGTATTCATCTGCATTATACACATCAACTTTAATGGTTAAGTCTTCACCGCTATGCGTAACAACCCTTACATCCATAGTATTTTCTCCTTATTGAGTATTAGTATAAATTATTTTATGTGCCCATAAATGCTTGAATGGCAGAAGTATCTTCTTTGATAAACTCTTCCTTATACATCCATTTATACCCACCAGTTTTATTTCGTTTTCCCCTACATACTTCCGTTATTTTTGAATTGTGTATTTCTAATTCTGTTTCAACTTCAACTATACTGTCCCATTCTTTTACATACTTACCGTCTAATGTAAATTGGATAACTGGTTTTCTTTTCTTTTTATCTGCATTTATTTTTGACCTTCTTAACCCTTCTTTAGCACTATAGTCGCACCAGCCTATTTGTGTACCTTGTTTCAGGTATTTTGCAATAGTGTTTCTGTTTGATTTAAGTTCATTAGCTATTTCTCCAGTGGTTTTGCCTTCATTCCATAGTTCACACGCAAATTTCACTAAGGTATTGCAAGCATATTCATGACACTTTAACCAGTCAATATTGGATAAATCAATTAAACTTTTTAGTTCACTATTTACTATACTTTTCTTAATCCATTCTAATTCAGATTTTCTGCAATCAATTATTATGTAATTCTCTATTCCATTTTCTCGTGCTAACTTTTCTTTTAATTTATCATTTTCTTGTTCTTCTAAAACATCTCTTCCACCAAAAGATTCGAAACCCCCATCGTAATGTTGTGATCCGTGGGTTTCAATAATTAAATTTAATGATGGTATATAAAAGTCATATAATTTGCTATAAGACCAATTAAACGTAATGTGAGAGATGAAATCTATTCCACTCTGAATTAACATATTTACCATAATCTTTTCAGGATAACTAATTCCATCCCCACATTTGAGACAAGAAAACTGTTGACGTGTTATAATTCTTGCTTCAGTTTTCTTTAAAAAATTACATTTTGGACATTTAAACAAATATTTCTTACCACTTCCCTTAAAAATTTTATCGGGCGATATAGAATTATTCTTAGTGAAGTCATTCAATAAATGCTCTATTGAATTATTTTTACAATAAAATTCTAATGACTCTCCATAAGAGGGAAGTTTTGTTCGGTTAATTTCTTTTAATTTTTTAACACCGCACTCTTTACATCTATCTATTCCATCACCGTTTTTTCTATTTCTTATTATAGAATCGTATCTCTGATTTACAATTTTTTTACCACATTCATCACACACTTTAGTAACTCTTATGTCACTACCTTCACTTAAATCTTTTACTTTTATTAGTATGTTTTTACTAAAGTCAATAACTTCTTTTCCTAATTTGTTTATTTTTTTAGGTATTACATATCCTAACTTCTCATATCGCTCAGTTGATATACCACGCATAGAAATTTCAATTTTATCTTCTAATATAGTTCTATTTATTCCCCCCCTATACGCCCATGAAAGCCTGTACGAAAATATTACCGTCAATTCTACCCAGGCGTTCACTTGTTAATGTGATTTCATTCCATGCACCTACAGCCATATATTGAGTAATGTCAATGTTTTGTTCATCAGTATAAAACTTTCCACCCAATGCCAATGTACGCTCAATACCATTTATAATAATTCCTACACCATAGGCACTTGTACTTGTATAAATTCCATGCAGAATGGGATGGCTGTGATTTGGAATAGATACATCATGAGTGTGATTTGGAATAGATACATCATGAGTGTGATTTGGAATACTCACACTATGGGTATGAGAATCAATCGTTACTGAATGTGAATGGCTGGGAACATCAAAATTATGCGAATGAGAAGGTATATTTATTGTGTGTGCATGTCCAAAAGGCTCTCCTGAAAAACGTACCTCGTGAAGATGGTATCCCCAATTTTCTGTACCGACAGAATTTTGTGGAACACCTGACATTGCCGAAAATTCTATAAATGTTTTAAACTCTGATGTTGTTGATGCCCCTCCACCACTAGCAGTAGATTTACTTACCCCTCCACCAGATGAACTAGTTGCTGTTGTTCCTCCTCCAGATGAGCTAGTCGCAGTTGTCCCACCGCCTGAACTGGATGTTGCAGTTGTCCCACCACCACTTGATGATGTCTGTGTACTGCTACCACCGGCTTCAGTTGTGCGTGAGTAAGAACGAAATGGTAATAATTTAAATCTTAATCTAGCTATTCGGACGGATAGAGTTTCTTCTGGTATATAGACATACAATGACAATCCATTATTTACATCAACATTATCTGTTCTTCCTTCTTGCCAAGATTGAAGGATGCCGTCCTCGTCTATAATTACATCTTGACCTGATTTATTATATAATTTCAAACCAAATTTGTTATTTTGGTATTCTCCAAGTAATAGACGTGTAATATCTTCTCTATCTTTAAGAGTGAGTAAGTTGCCTTTGATTAGAAACGTTCCTTCTTCATCACCAATTTCTAACTTTTCACCGATAATTGCTTTACCGATTAACCTTTGAGCTACAATTCCTTCAGGCATGATAGCTGTTTGCCAATTTAAACCTCCATCTAATGACAGTCCCATTACGCCAGCTTGTATCACTATCATATAGCTTGGGTTATCTGGACTTCTTACAATCATGCCACGTTCACTTATATCTATAGTTTGTTTTGCTCCAGCAGTTATTCGCTGTTCTGCTGCATCATAGGCTTGATTTAATTTATCATTGGCAAATCTCGCCTTATCAACTGCTTCATTCCATTTATATTTTGATGAATCAACCGATGTAGAAGTAGAATAGGATGATTTTAGCATTTCTAACATTCGAGCAGCGTCACCAAATAAATCTTTAACATTAGCAATGGTCAATTGAATAGACTGGCTATCATAATCAAAGGTAATTTGCGTTATTTTGGCTCTGATATCTACTTTGATTTTGTCATAACGTATCCCAATTTCATCGCCTATAGATAATTTATCCCAATTACGCTGTTCTTCTAGGACTTGAAGGAAATTTATGATATCTAAGTTGATTACCGTTTTAGGTAATTTATATTCTAAGAATTTTTCTTTTGACGCTTCCAAAAGCTCTTTATCATCGAAGTAATTTTCATCCGTCCATGTTCTGCGAATTGTAAACTGTGTACGCTCTTTGATTTGTTCCGGCGTGAAATTGTTTTCAATTGAAATTTCATTTTGAAATTCCTTAATTTGATTTTCAACGGACGTAATTTGTAATTTAATACCGTCAATTTCAACTTGCTTGGCATTAACTTCCGCTTGTTTAATAAATTCATTATAGCGAGTCAGAATGACATTGTTATCATTTCCATTGAATTCATCAAGACTTATTTCAACAATTTGAATTTCAATTCTACCTGTGCCACTCACATTGGTATGTGTTATTTCCTGGTCTGTTATTTTCTTAGCAACAAACCATTGATTGAGAGTAGGGATGGTTATAGGTGTGCCATCAATATTAATAGACAACTGGTTTGAATGTACCTTTAGCATAACTGCATTATAACTTGTTTTAGTTAGCCCATATCCAATAGTATCAGATTGATTGTTATATGTACTGTCACGATAGAAGAATGAGTCATGTGCTCTTTGTACATCTAATGTGGACTGAATAATCTTTAATTGTGTATTGAGATTAAACATCTCGGTATTTTCTATAGTTAACTGTTCTTGTAATGCTTCCTGTTGATCCAATAACGAATCAAATACGCCATCTTTAGAAGCAATTAAGTCATTGTAATCCAATATCGCATGACACAAACTATCACTCATATATTTACTGTGTTGAATTACGTTTCTGTTTTCATCACGTTCGAATGGAAACATAAAATAGGAAAAATCTTCTAAATAAGATGCGCCTGCTGGATTAACACGATTAATAGATAATCCATCTTTTCCATACACATATAAACGTGTAACCATTTCATCACTGTTAGAAGTTTTTCCTAGTGATTTTAAATATTTACCGTATCCAATGGTTAATGATTGTTTAGTACCTACTTTGGCTGGATCACGGAAATGAATTTTTCGATTAACCGTGTCATATTCAATTAATGCTCCAAACGTTTCAGCAATTTGAGATATAAAGTCTAGAGCAGTTGCTTCCGATATATCAAAACTGCGAAATTTTCCTTCGAATATTGGATCAACTTCACCGATTGACCACAGTGTATCGTCTATGGTTTCATTTGAAACTTGCCATAAACTATATGATGTAACATTATAATTACGTATTAATTTATCTGCTAATTCGTATCCCAAACTAAAAGCATGAGCAGATTTTATATCACCGGAATCACTAATGTCATCTTTAATTTCATTAATGATATACCATTCAACAGTATCATCTGACTGAACCTTTAATAAGAAACGCTCTAATACTTTATCTATGTATGGATTTCGTACAAGCGTATGATCAATTTTTTTTTCTATTTCGTAAGGCATATTAAAGGTTATTTCATTTAAATTGCCTAAGTTGATAGTTTGACTTTTGCCATAAATGAAATGTTTATTTAGCTTACCAATAATCTGTCTGTTTGGCTTGGCTAAAAATATTTGAGGTTCTATTGGTTTTAATGATGTATCAATAACACCGAACATGCGCGACCTCCTTTTCACATTAGATTATTTCATTTTGAATTGGTATTTTAGTTTAATTAAACATTTCCCGTATATTTTTAGATAATTATTTCCACGGACAAACGATAGATATTGATCGTTAAAGTCATCAAAGCGATAAGTTATACTAGAATCAATTTCTTCACTTTCACAATCAACAGTGACTATCTCATCTTTAACTAAACTAGTAAACTTAAATTCTTGTCCACTGTTTGAAAAATTAACAATCTTTAAATCCCCATTTTCTATCATAGTAATACTTAAATATGGTTTGCATTCCATATCTCCATTATTTACGAATGTAAATTCAGTTCCGTCTACAGTGTTTTCACTAAAATCAAATTCATCAAAATAAACAGGGCTGTATGCATATGGGGAGTTAGTACGAAAATTTAAAGTAACATATCCCATTTGAATCCCATTATGAATATGTTGCGAACTGTCAACACACATTGCATAATATATTCTTTGTGGGTCATCGACAGAAAAGAGGGGTTTATAATATTCTTTATCTAACAACCTAGCAATTTCTCGTCTGCGTTCATCAGATAAACTTTCATCAAAATAAAAAGAAAGAGGGAAAGAGAGAGGTTCTCTTTCCACTCCAAAATAGTAAGGTTCATCCTTGCCACGTATTTTTTCTTCATTTATGGTCTTAGTTGCTATGAATGCTTCAGTAAATAAACCAGAATCATCATTTATTTGAATACCGTTTTCTTCCAACAAATGTATCCCATCATAAACAATGCTTATACTTTCCCTCATAGTTTACGAATCACCCCTAACTGATTCAATCCTTTGTTAATGGTATCTAGAAACTCATTTGCACCTTGTCTATTACCATTTAAATTTTCTATCGTAACAGGCATGGATATATTTATAGTCCTATTACTATTGGCTGCTAAATTTGGAAGCATTGGCATTGAAGGTTGTTTAATCATAGGCTGAATCCATAATTTAGCCTTATCAATAAATTTCATCATAGATTCAAATTTCTTATGATCTTCCTTGTTCAATACTCGTTCTCCACCATGTACGAATGTAAGCCCATCATGTGGCACACTGCCACCTTTAGCGAAGCCGTTTTGTTTTAATTGTTCCAAGAGCGATGCAAGATTAGATGTCGAACCGCCACTAGAAACTCCTCCACTTAATCCACTTAATAAAAATTGTGCCTCAGAAATTTTATCAATTAAATTTTCAGAGATGCTTTGACCAATAGATTGCATATGACCAGAAACATAGGAAGAAAAGTTTCTAAGTTGTTCTGTGATGCTATTAATATTACCTGCAAGTATTTGATTACGCATTTCAGCGAAGGCACGTTCGTCATTCAATAAATTATCGTAATGTTGATTTAACTCTTCACGTTGACGGTCTAATTGTGCCTTTCCTGTTTCATATGCTTGATCTTCCATTTCCTTTTCTTTGTTAATTTGCTCTTGTTTATCTTTAAGTAGTTTATCAAGAGCATCTTGTTGTAGATCATATTGTCTATCACGCATCATTTCATTGATTTCATCTTGCATCTCAGCAATCTCTTCTGAAATTTCCGATGCTCTTTGCCTACCTGCCACAGAATCATCTTTTGACCAAACATTAAATTCTTTTTGCAATTCTTGAAGTTCTTTTTGACGCTCCGATAATGACTTGTTCCAATCTTCTTCATCTTTTTGTTGGTCAAGTGACTCTTTTTGCTTGTCAATAATTTTTTCATAGGCTGATAATTCTTCATCAAGCAAATCCATTTTACGATCATGTGACTTTTCAAACGCATCCAATTCATCATCTAATGCCTTTATTGCTTCATCACGACGAATTTCAATTGCTTTTTTATAGATATCAACTACTTCATCTGCAACTTTTTCATAAGATTGCTTAATTGCCTTGTTGCTCGATTCAATTGACTGTTGTATCTGATGAAGTGCTTGAGTACGATCTAGTATTTCTTCTTCTAGTTGTGATTTTTGTGCAGCAGTAAGTTTTTGGTTATTTCTTATTTCGAAATTCAAATAATCAATTGTTGATTGTTGCAAGTGTCTTTGAGCTTCAAATGCTAGAATTCTTTCTTTTTCTAAATTTCTCCAAGTTTGTGACAATTCATCCACACGACTTTGTTGTAAGTCGAAGTTAGCCAAATCGTCACGATATGAATTAATTTTACGGTCTTGCTCTGCTGTAACGGTTTGAACGAGAGCCAATTCGAGTTCTTGCATTTCATTTTCGATTCCAACAATATCTTGTTGTAATTGAATTAATTCCGACCTAGCTTCGTCAATGTTTTGCAAGTTTTCCGCAGCCGCTCTGGAAGCATCAGATGCAGAAGATGACACAGAGACATTTGATGATTTTAGATAATCTAGCGGATTGATTGTTTTGCCATTTTGTTCAATTTGAAGATGAAGATGAGCACCAGTTGATTGACCAGTATTACCGACTTTACCTAACTGTTGACCTGCCGAAACACGTTGACCTGCTGACACATTCAGACCATTTTGCAAATGCATGTACTTAGCAACAGTTCCATCATCTTGTTGAACGACTACCCAATAACCAGCAGATTTACTGTACGTTGCAGTTATGACTTTACCAGATTGAAGGGATTTGACCGGATCTCCTTGTTTACCGTTGGCTAAATCAAGTCCCTTATGAGTGTAACTACCTCTGTTTTCACCATATTGAGAAGTGACTCGGAAATTGTTAAGGTAGTAGCTCCCTACACTTGATGGTGCTGATGAAGTAGTAACAGTAGGAGAGGATGACTTACTTGTTACTAATCCGGTTTGTTGAATTCTACCCGAACGGATTTGAGCATCAAGTGATTTTGCTTGCTCTTGAAGTAATGTCTTCTTTTGTTCGAGTAAACCGAGTTCTGCCCTTAATGCATCTTGATATTCCCTAGAATGCTTAGGGAACCTGGCTTGGATTGCTTCTTGTTTCTCTAGTTCCAAATTAAGTGTTTCTAAGGCTTGTTTGAACTTATCTGAGAAATAGGCAGAATGCTCATATTCTTTGGATGTTTTTTTGACTGCCTCTGTATTTCTACCATGATAGTCAATAGAATTAGCAAGATTATCAATTGTATTTTGGTAATCAGGTATGCTTAAATCAATATCTACCTGTAAACCTTTTGCTCTTTGATATGCTCTAGTTGCTAATTTTTCTTGTTCAAGTGTATTTGCGTTATCAGCAAGTGTCTTGGACATTTCATTAAACTTCTGAACAATTGCATTCTGTGCTGCTAGTTCTTGTTTGAGAATATCAATTCGTCTCTTTGCTTGTATAGCAGTTGTAGCAGTTTTTGTTTGTTCAACAGTCAATGTGCCTTTAAGTAAATCCTCTGTTGCTTTCAAGAGAATGTCATTTGCACGAGCCTCTTCTTCAAGAATTGCTAGATTAACTTCTTTACCTTTTACAAGATGAGGATATGATGCCGATAATTGTTCAAGAACAGATTGTAATTCTGCGGAAGTCTGTGCGCTGTTACTTTCCATTTGAGAAAGGACTTTGTAGCTACCGATAAGTTCATAAAGGGAGTCTAGTTGATTTTCGGACACGCTGACTAGTCGTTCTGCTGCAGTTTCAAATTCTTCTTGGGCGTTTGCTAGGTTTGAAGCTGAGTTTGCGGCACCATCCATTGCATCAGAAAGGACATCTGTACCATCTGCACCAACATAAGTCATATTGGCAGCACGTTCAACTGCTTCTTTGACCTTATCCATAGTCAGATTCATGGTTGTACCATTAGTGTTAAGGACTCCCATTTCACTAACTAAACCTTGTATTCCTCGTTTTGCATTATCAAACCCTGATGAATCGCCGGAACTGTATGCATCTTGAAGTTTATCCACTAAACCAGATAGTTTAATCGAGAAACCTTCAAGTTCAGATGCATTTAATTTAGTAAAATCTAATGAAGAAATAAAGCCTTGTACACTTTGTTGAATAGTTGGGTCAATTTCAAGTTTATTGTAGGCTTCAGATACTTTTAAAACTTCATCAGTAATTTTTAGAGCAGTTGTTGCAAATTCATTTTCAAGTTGCAGTAATTCTTGTTTTGCTTGATTAACAATTGTTGGCTTTGCAACTTTTTCTAACTCTTTAATCTGCTCTCTTTTATTCTTAATGTCTGCTTCTAATCCAAAGAATCCGTCACGTTGGTCTATGTTATCCTCAAATGATTCCAAGGCTTTAAGTTTAATTTCTTCTCGTTTGAGGTCTAATAACTCTTTGGTAGCCTGGATTTCCTTATCTATTAATTCAGCAGATTTTATATGTGCTTGACCAGTAGCATCGATATGACTAATGAGAGAAGGGAAGGTGTCTCCCAGTTGTTGTTGGATTTGCAGGTATTCTGTTTCTTTCTCATTGTCCCAAGAGCCGTTGTCGCGTTCATTTGATAGTCGTTTATATGCAGTAATTAATTCTTCAGTCTGAGCCTTATTTGAAGTGAGGGCATCGATATTCTTTTGTTGAGACGCTTCAAATTCTTCTTGTTTTTGCTTAGCATCAGCATATAAGCCGATTAATTTCTCAATAGCAAAACCAACTGCTACAAATGCAGCTCCAACAATTGTGGCAGAAGCTAATCCACGTAAAGCGGCAGTCGCACCAGCAGTCGCTACTCCTAATCTTGTCATAACCCCAGATAATCCACTAGTAACTAATGCTGTTCTTGACATGGTGGAAGTGCCAAATATTAATGCTGTGGTGAATGTTCTAAACTTTGTACTCAATAGTACAGTTGCAACACCAAGCGTTCCAAACACTCCTGATAATAAGCCGAATGTATCTATCGCTTTAGCTGATACAGTCGCCAGATCATTTAACGTTTCCACTGCAGAAATTAATCCGTCTGTTACTACGGCATTCCCGGCTGAAAGAGTAAATTTATTCCATGCTGTATCAAGTCTATTTATTCGGGCTTCGAGACTATCTGCATATTTGGCTTGCTCTCGCATACTTGAACCCTGTGAATCCATTGCTGTTGCAGTGGCTTCCTGGGCTAAGGAGAAGTTATTCATCAACGCTAAGACATTCTGTTACTTTCACTTATTTTATAATAAGCTACTGACTAGTAAATTATACTAGCGGAAAAGGTTCTTCTTTAGAGTGTCTTTACACTCGACCTTTTCTCTCATAGTTTCCTATGAGGTCAGACTATATCTTCACCCTTATATAACTTATACAAGGGGCTTGGCGTGTAGTCGTTACGGATTCTTATTTATCCTTAGTTAATAAATAAGTCTTTCCTCGGTATCGTCCACCGACCTTCACGGTTTGGAGTTTCACCGATATAGCCAAGTTTTACACTTTACATTACTATAAAGAGGAGGCACTTATATTTACCTCGATAGCTGATACCTTCCTGCCAAAGTAACACCCATATTTTGACGTTGCTGGTCGCTGAGGGAAGACCAACGAGAAGCAAGTTCTGATAAAATATCACTTACAGGCTTTACATTCCCAGACATATCATTAAGTGAAATATTGACTGATTCTAATGCGCCTCTGGCATCATCCATTGTCGTGATTCTAGAAATTATGGTCTTTAATCCATTACCAATAATTGCGCCCGATTCACGGGTAGTGCTTCCAATCGCTGCTATATACCCGACAAGTTCCTGAAGATCAACACCGAATGTTTTGCTTGTCGATGCTGCTTTCCGAATGCCATCAGATAAATCTTTTGTCGAAATAGCGAAATTATTGTCAACTTCGTTGAGCATATCAGAAATTTTGACGGACTCAGAGGCAGCAATATTATAGTTCAACATTGCCGACGTTAATGTATTAACGGCATCAGTAGCATTCAAATCAGAAATGTTCTGTAAAACTTGAGCAGTCTTGGTGATATCCATTAATTCATTTTCCTGGAATCCCATTCTTCCAAATTCACCAACCATTTTTAAAACATCGGTCAATTTGGAAGACAATTCATCACTTGCAATAACTGCTTCGTCCAGTATGTTGGCTAATTCGAATTCTGGAATATCCATTACACGGTTAATATCAGTCATTAATGTATCAATTTCAATTAGCCGTGACACCATACTTTCCATAGCCTGAAGTGGAGCAAAGAAGGCAGTGGAGGTTAGCATCCATATAGGAAATTTCGTGAATGCCTGTTGAAATGCATTTCCTAAATTTATTGCTCCCTGACTTGCGTTTTGCGCTTGACTGGATATTTCTCTAAAATCTAACGACAACTGTCTCATTTTTTGTTGTAAGTTTGGCGTAGAGGCATTTAACGCATTTATATTATTTAAATAATTTCTAAGAGATGTTTGTTGTTCATCACTAAGTACTTTGTTTCTGTTATTTTTTAAATTATTTGCTTGTAGTTCAGCTTGTCTTTTGTATATTTCTAATTGGTTTCGCAGTGTTTGTGTTCGCTGAACAATCTGCCTATTTATTGCTTGTTCTTGTTGTAATTGTCTTTCTCTAATAGCAGCAGTATTATCGTTAGTGGATCGTCCTGTTAGAGCAAATCCATTGATGCCCTTCATTCCTTTTAAACTGGCTAATTCAAATTTAAGTTTCTCAACTTCGCCATTAGCTCTGGTTACGGTTAATTGGAATTTTTCCAACTCTTTGGTCATTGGATTGAAATTTTGTGAAATTTTTACTGAGCCTAATTTACTGTATTTTTCTACTGCTCTATCTAATGATGTGTAAATCTCTTTTGCAGCGGAAACATCCTTGTTAGAAACCATATTGGTTTTAGAGCTTCGTTGTAATGCATTCTGTAACTTGCTTAATTCCTTAACCTGGTTTTGGTCAAGTTGAACTTTTAACTTTAATTTATGTATTTTGTTTTCAATGCTTTTTAATTGTGTATTAATTTCCGAAACAGTGGCGTTTGAGTTTAAAGTACCTGTAATCCTTATCCTCAAATCATTCCCAGCCATTCAATCACTCCTTTCTAATAAAAAGAAGCGTCAAATGACTGACACTTCTTTAGACTGAATTATTCTGTTTTTGCTTAGATTGTTTTTCTGATTTTATTAGTGTATATATCCATAAGATGATAAAGAGGAATGGTACAAAGAGGAATGCTCTATTCCAGAAAAAGAAAATGAAAATAAATGAAACCATAAAACATCCCAAAAGAAATCCTGTCCGAATATCTTCGTCCATATCAATTAGTCTTTGCACTGGAATCACCCCGAAAAGTGTTAATGATTCCATTATATGCAAATTATCAGAAAAATAAAAGGGAGTATAGATTCAAAACTCAAGTCGAAGCCCAAATTTATTTTAGGCTTCCAATTCAGTGAATCCAAATAAAAGAGGGATTGTATAGTTACTCTTCTACCTTTTTCTTTTGCTTCCTAAGTTGAGCAATCTTTTCACGTATTTCCGATTTACTTTGTGGTTTGATGTACGCAGATCGGGTAGTTTCAACTGATTTGTGATTTCCAAGTGAGGCAGCTAAAGCCAAATCACCAGTTGACCTGTAAACGTCATTCAATTTAGTTTTACGAATACAGTGAGCATGGAAATCTTCTAATCCTAAAATCTCACCGATTTTCTTAACACGTTCTTGAATTGTTGATTTAGTCATAGGGCGATATACACCTTGATACCTAGTAATGAACAGGGAATCAACTTTAAGATTATCCATTTCTTTTCTTTGTTCCAACCACTGTTCGATTAATTCCTTTGTATCTTCCTCATATACAACTTCAACTCTATATCCACGTTTCTCCCTGATATCCTCAAACAGCATGTTATCTAAGTCGAGGGAAGAGAGGGTGAGGTTAGAAATAGCACCCACACGATTTGCTGAGTCCAGCATGATTCCCCAGATTAATCTATCCTGGATATCATACTTCTTAGATTCTTCTTTAAGAGCCTCGGTAATGAGGTTCATTTGGTCTTCATCAAGGTAGTATGAGTTAATGATTTTTTCTTCATTCGCACCTTTCATACGGTCAAGTTGTTTATCGAATGGGTGTCTGTCAATATATTTTCTTTTAAGACTCCAAAGATAAAAACTTGATACTGTGGAGAGTTTGGTATTTATTGCTTTCTTGTTATTCTTGAGGACATCTTGGCAAAAACTTATATAGCCCTCCATAATATCAACAGCATTTTCCATAAAGTCTTCACAGTATAGATCAATGTTATTCCAGTTCTCAGCAAGGTAAACCAAGAAGTGGCTCATATAGTTTTGATAAACCTTGTATGTAGTGTCTTTTACATCTCGGTTCTTAATTATATTAGAGTTTAAATATTTGTCGTATTTCTTCTGATTTTCGGGGTTAATCAATGCTTTCTTCTCATCAGTGAAGTACTTAACTCTTGTAATTTTACTTTTAGCCATTCATCTTCACCTCCTTACTCCACGTCAAATCCAACTGATTTTAGGTCTTTTCTGAGTGCGTTGGTCAATCTATTGCTCCCAGCCAACTCCTTACGTGTATTCTCAATAAAAGGTCTTGGTGTATTAGAATATTCAAATTCATAGTCATAGTTTCGACCATGCTCAATTGTGTCAGCAATATTCTTACCATCTTCATTCCGATCATTATAAACAGCAATACCATCGGCAGTTTCTTCAGTTTTCCAGTCTTCTTTTAATTGCCCAGTGCGAGAGTAAACCCGTGGTGAGAAGACATCATAAACATCAGTCTGCACATGCCTTTTTCCAGTTTCAATCACTTCGTTTTTGACCGAATTACCTTTAACCATTGCTTCTTTAGCCATACTGTTAACATACTTTTCTAATTCTTTAAGATTATTAAACTCAGGCATCTATATATCAACTCACTTAATTAACGACTTCATCTTCTTTCAATAAGCCTACAATTTCCTCAACACTCATATCCTGGCTTTTCATTACTAAATCAAAGTTTTCTTTAAACTTTGCAAATGAATCAGTAAATTTCTTTATACTTTCTTGTGGAAAACTTTCAATAATTGTTCCGAAATATTGAGAATCTACTAGATAGGCAAATGCTTGAACTTTCTTTTTGATTTCACTTGGAATCCCCAAGTCAGTAAATTTGTAGATGATATTGTACAGAACCCAATCAGCCATGTGAATTTCATTAAAGTTAATGCCAGCGTCTTCAGCTCTAATCTTATCAGTGACCATTTCCTTAATTAATTCCGCAATTTTAGTGGGGGAGAAGTGAGGGTAAATAAATACGTGGTAATCATCGGAAAGTTCAATTTTTTTCTTTTGGGAAAACACCTTGTTTTCATTTTTAATATCATTTAAAGTAAGTTTTTTTGACATTTTAATTTCCTCCTTTTTTATCCTTCAATACTAAAGAAGAGTAGGGGAGTTAACCCTACTCTATTAGATTATTTAATTTTAAGCACGATCCACTTCAATGATACGTCCAATTTCCCTACTATTTGGGGGAGTCAAAGCATCAAATGTAATTTCTGGTGCAATTGCAGTACCATTTTCAAATGACATTTCAAAGTCAGCAGAAGGAACGGCATTATCAAGTTGGATGTAAATATCCTTAACAACTTGGTTAGTGGCAGGATCGTAGCCGATTGTGTGGTACTCAATTTCATAAGCCTCAGAAAACTTATCGGCATCAAAAGTAACTACATTACCAGTGACCGACTTCTTGTAAGTTACGCTCACTTTGTCATTAGCTACTGCGTGACCAGTCGGGACTGTAACTTTTCCAGTTGCAGCAGTAGCAGAAACAGTCACACCGTCTTTATTTCTAACATAAACAGTCGTAACGGTAGTGTCAGTAATGGTAACTTCCAAAGCTCCAGCATTATCAGTTACAGTTAGATCATCATCACGCTTGTAAACAGAAGCAGTGCCATCTTCATCAATAGCGACACCTTGAGTCATGCTCAACAGTTCTAAGTCAAAGAAAGCATTCCTAAGAGTTGAAGTAATCTCTTTCTGTCCACGCATAATAGCAAGTGGTTTATTACCAATTCCACCAAATATCTTTTCGTTTATGCCCAATGACTGTGCAAGAGAAGTTAACTGAGTTTCAGCACTAATAAATACGTGACCATCAGATTTACGCCTAATTACCGCATCTGCCGTGTCAGAAATCAAAAGTTTAGTCATTAATTATATCCTCCTTAAAAATTGACAAAATAAAAAAACGGGTAGATATCTACCCGTTGAACACACTTCCAGTTTTCTTCTTAAATTCTTGCTCGCTGATAAAGTGTTTTTCATCCTCAAACAAGTTAATATGCTTACTCCAACTCTCAATCTTAATCTTCTCACTGGAGACAGTGGCGAATAGAGTGGAGGTATCATAATTTTTAATTTGAGCTATCCGGTAATATGTCATATATAGTTGATATACAGTAAATTCGTTAATATCCTGATACGACAATCCGTTGAACCCAACTACACTAGAAACAAGATCGGAGAACTCCAATCCTTCACTATCTTGTTGCTTTAATCTTCGGCTTCTTTCAATAGCCCTCTGTATTTCTGGGTTAGGATTAATTTTTTCTTCCTTGATGAAATTCATTGTCATAACTAGATTGCGATAATATGAGAAGTTTTCGGGTGTAATCTTTTCCACAATATCCCCATCATCGAACACCTTAGATAGTACGCTAAAATAAGCTTGGCTTACTTCGGGTATATTAACGACAATCTGATATAAATCAACAATCTTCAGTTCTTCAATAAACTCTTCAACAAGAGGATCTTTTTGCCGTTTATTCATTTCAGCATATTTATTTATAAAATGCTGTTTGGATAATCCAATAATCTGCAAGTCCATAAAGTAATCGGGATACTCTTTTACTTTGAGAAAATGACATACACCAATTTCAGTCTGAATAGGTAAGCCAAGTATGTAAAACTCCTTAATGTCCATCATGACTTTGTACTTCCAAACTCATAGACATGTCGATAACCTACATATGCAGAAGGTGCGTTAATTCCTCCACCATTTACATAATCAATCTTACCCAGACCAGTAACATGCTCCAAAACAAGTAATTCGTTAACTCTGTCACTAATTCGCATGGAGCGAAGGTCTTTTTCAAAATCATTATGACAGAGAATATCAACAATAACTTCCTGTTTGGCAACATGATAATTCCTTGAGGGTGAACGCCTTCCTGCATACAAATAAATGCGACAGAGAGGGGAAGTTGCTAAGTCTTCGGATTTAGGAACGAGCATTATTCGTTTATCTCGGATTGTCCAATCAATATCAATAGCAAGAACATTAGCAAGGGAAGGATCAAGGGGGTCTTTAATGCCTTTAGCAATATCTTTTGGTGGGTAATAGAGTAGCCTGAGCAATATATCATCAAAACGGAACACTTTAACAATGTCTCTTAGATTATCGTACATTCCCATTAACTACTCACCACTCTTTCAGCATTAAGTAGTATAATCCCTTTATCTCCAATCACCTTAGTCATATCAATATCAAGAATCTTGTATGTATTACCATACAAAATAAACTCACTATTAACTTTTAAACTGTCAGAGACTTGATACTTTAATGTGACATTAATTCGACCTTCTGGAAGGGGAAGTTGCTCATTATCCTTACCAGTCGATACTTTATTCTCCACAATACAAGGTTCAGGAATAGTTTCTCCACCAGTCTCCACATACTGAGGTCTTCCATCGTCATCTAGCACCGGATTCCCATTCTCATCTCTCAATAAATCTCTTGTTTTATTAGAAACGATAGGGAGGGAGGAGTTGCAAAGTTTTAAAGATGCAGTAGGGTATATTTCGTTAATTCCTTCTCCAAGAAAGTCCATAGTGAGATAATGCGAATTTTTTATTTTTACCACCGAGCCGACATATATCTGCGTATCAGGTTTCAGTAAAATCTTCTTATCTTCACTTTTCTTTTCCTGGGTAACAATCACTTCATATTCAACAGCATCAATTAAGACTGTTTCAGAAAACAAAGAGTTACTAAAGTTATTTTTTATTGTTTGTTTGCTAGAATTTACAATTCCGTCAGTGGCATTATTTCCACTTGCTTGTAGTCTTTGTCTATAAACATTTAAATAACTCATTTTTCACTCTCCTTTCTGAAGTTTCTCAATTAAACTAATCATTTTAAAAATTTCACTACGAATAAACTCAAAATGCTTTTCCCGAATCAACATCTCATCTAATAAAGACTCTAAACTACAAAGCAAAGATAGGTAGTTGAAGGAATTTTTAACCCCAACCACACAGTACTGAAGACCATACAGTTCAAAAAGAAGGGAGTCTATGTAATGATATAAACCTTCATTTTTTTCTTCTAAAAGGGGGAGGGTTTTAAAAACACGGCTTTTTGAGACTTCTAAGTAATTACTAAATAATGCACTGTCTCTAGGTATCTCGTACATCATAAAAACCCATCCAACTTACTTGTATTAAAGGTGTACAAAATCATTAGATTGTTTGCTTCTTTTTGAAATTGATCCCTTAGTTCACGAAGTTCCTTAATATGGTTTGCTTGTGAGTATAATTTGTAGTCTTTTGAACTCAACGTTTGCTTCAATAAATCGTCTGTAATTAACTTGGGTGTTAAATATTCAACACACATTAAGTTAGATAAAATTTCTTGTTCTTCTTCTGTTAGGTCTTTATTAAATTGTTTTAGTGTTTCATCTCGATCACTCAGTTTATCGCAATACCGAAATTTAATTATTGATGACTTTAAAAACGTCTCAAAATGTTCCTCAACTTCAGTATCCGACAAGTTAACAAAAGTATAATCAGTTATCTTTGGAGCAAATCTTGAGTAAATGTCTTCATAAGAGGTTGCCATTTTAGCACCTCCTTACTAATCCATCAGAGAAATCAAATCTAATTGCAACTCTTGTTCAAGCAGTCTGACTAACTGAATGTTATATAAGTCGCCAGATTGGATAGCCTTACGTGCTTGATCCCCAATTAAGTCTTTCATCCCTCTTGGCAACTTAGGCAGAATTTCCTTCGCTTTATTGACATCCAAAGCGAAAAACTCATCTACTTCATTAAGTGGAATTATATTTTTATAGACTTCTTTTAGTCCAAGTTGATTAACCACTTCTTCATCTTCAACGAAAATCCAAGGCTCATTTAAGAACTTAGGCTGAGAAGATTTCATTGTGAGAAGTTCAGCGAATTCAAGGTATTCGACATCACCATAATTTGACCAAACTGTTTGGAGTCCCGACTTCCTTGAAATATAAGTAAGCCTTCCACTGGTAACATTAAAGCAAGCAATTAAAGCATCTCGCTCGATTTGTTTCTTCTTCTGTGGTTTACTTTTTTCCTGCTCAACTTTAACAGTTTGCTCGTCTACTACTTTCTCTTCCACTATATTTTCATCAACTGAACTATTAGGTTTACGACCTCTTGCCATTAATAACATCTCCTTGTTCTCAAAGTAAAATAGAAGGGAGGAAAACCCTCCCTAATTGATATATAATTAATTGATATTATGAAAACTGATACATACCATATAAAACATTGAAAACTGCTGCTACACCGTATTGAGAAATGAAATTGTATTCCATTGACATATCACGGTTAGTTGTACCATCAGAAACTTCCTTAATCAAAGGCATACCTTCTTTAACAACCTTGATTGGTTTTGCGTTAGAAGGAAGAACCATGAAACGGTCATTAGCAATTTGGAAGTTAAAAGTATTGGCTACATGATTTTGTGGAATAGGAAGCAACTTATATCCGTTCCAGTATTCAAGTACTCCACTCTTGTTTAACTGATCTTTCATACCTTCACTCATTAGAGCAGTAGTACCATTAAGTTTAGAAAGTGCAGTGCGAGTTCCAGCGATAATAATCTCTGATCCTTGGTTTGCAGCTTGAACATGCTCTGCAAGTTCAATAAGGTTAGCATCAGAATATGTACCAGTTTCTTTAAATTCAGCAGGTAGATAAGTCATAGTGTTCATGAACTCAGTGTAAACACGAGAGTTAAGTTGGTTAGCGAACGCTTGACCTACTTTATTAATGAAAGCATCCCAGTCAATGCGACCAGCCAAGAAACGTTTGAAATCAGTGTAGATAGCAGCAGCAAATGCTTCTGTTTGAACAGTGAAGCTATCGCCAATGTTCAATTTCTGCCTGCGGATATCCCAATGGTTTCCAGCATGGCGAGCAACAACCAGCATAGAACGATCTTCTACATAGAACTCATTGGTGTCACCAAGGTTCAGGTCACGATATTCAACGAATTGATCAAAGAATGCATTTGCAACCATTCCGTCAGTAATTGTTTGTTCTAAAACTTCTTCAATAATTTCAAAAATTTCAACCTTGTGCCTACGGAATTGACGAGCATCTGGCTTGTCAGTACCCATGATGTCAACAAATGCCTTACGGATTACATCGTTAGCTTTTACTTCTGAATAGTCAGTTACACGCTTTTTGTATAGGTCTACGCCTAACTTTACAAGATCTTGTTTCATTATTTTATAGCCCTCCTATGGATTATTAGATTAATTAGTTTTTCTCAACACGAATTACTACCATTTCAACTACTCCACCAATTAGACCAGGTGCGCCAGTAGCAGTAGCCACGCCAATATTTTCAACGGCTTCAATACGTCCTACAAATCTTTCAGTAGTTACAGATGCTGCTTCTTTCAACTTGTGAGAAGCAGTTTGAAGAACAACTTTATTACCTACTACAACACTGGAAGCAAGAGCATCTACAATGTCTTTAGAAACAGAGAATACATCTCCTTCTTTTAGTTCATACGCACGGAATACTTTTCCTGCTTTGATATCAAAGTTTTTAAGGTTTCCTTGTGATTGACGAGTTTGATCATAAATAATTTCGTCATGAGCAACAAGTACTGCTTTATCATTAGCAAGTGTAGCAGCTTTTTCAAAAGCACGAACTTCACGCTCGTTAGCCAAAAGATTACCTACTTTACCAACAAAACCATTTTGTACAACCTCTGCAGATTGTAGTGAATAAATGTGACCGCCACCGTAGATAGCAGCCAAAGAATCTAAACGAACTACTCCAGCCATTATTGAATTCCTCCATTATAATTAATATTTGTGTTATAAAATAAAAAAAGACTTATCCCTTTTGAGACAGCCTTAGTTATTCACCATATTTTTCAAACAGTCCACCATAAGCTTTTGGTTCATCATCTTCATGGTCAACTTCAATTTTGATAGATTTTTGTTTTTCCTTTTTCACTTGCTTTGCAAAACTAGCTTTCTTCTTACCAACTAGAGTAAATAATTTTTCTTCAATTTGTTCTAATGTAAATTCAGAAGCCAGTTCTTTTACTTCCTTCATTTCATCTTCAGTTAATTCAGCAGAGAAACTCTCAAACAACTCTTGTTCTTTTTCAGAACGTTCAACAGAAAGTTTTTCTTCTTTAAACTGACGAAGAGATACAACTTCCTTTTCAAGTTTAGTGAATTTTTCTTGAATATCAGTAACAGCAGATTCTTTTTCGGTTGAAAATGACTTTTCTAGTTCCTTTTCTTTAACATTTAAGTCATATTCAACTTTATCTTTTGAAGTTAGATTGAATTGTAATTCTCCTTCACCCTCAAAAGGTTCATAGGCAATTTTCATACGTTTTTTGGATTCAAAGTCAATAGAAATTGCATCGCCATTGGTAGAATAAGATAAACCGACTAGTCGATAATTATCTTTTGTATCTTCGGCAATCACCATATCTTCTGTATGGTCAACATACCAGTAACTTCTTGATTTATAACCCCACTCATCTTCTGTGTAATCTTTATACAGTTCAGCACGAATTTCATCTCTAAGTTGACTAGCAACTAAAGCGAAATCAGTGTTTTCAGAAGAAGTCAACTCATTTAATTTGACTTCTAATTCTTCAACAGAGTAATCTTCAATGTTAATTTCTTTTGTCTTCAAATCTTCTTCAGTCAAAGAATATTTCTTCAAGAGTTCTAATTTTTCATTCACGCTTTCATTACCTCCTTTTTCAGTCAAGTTGAAAACATGTTTAAACTGCTCCATCTTTTGCTGAATCTCGTTAAACATATTGTCATAAGAAAATTGTGCTTCAATTGACGCTGAACGCATTGCTGGTAAAACATCTTTACCTAATGCACAAGCTCCAAAGAATGAGAACTTGGTGAAATGGAAGAGGTTATCTTCGCCCCATTCACCTTCATAGTCATCATGTAATTCCATTGATTGAGATTTAATTGCATCACGATTAAATATATCAATTGGATCATCAAACTTCGTCCAAATTAGCCCATCTACCGTCAGGAATTCTCTCTCAATACCGTCATCACAAACACGCTTCTCAAATTGAGCATTATTTTCTTCAGGAATAACTCCTATTGCTTGACCGATATATTTTATTTTGAACTGTCCATCTTCTTTAACTAATACCATCCTATGATCTGAAAAATCTTTTTCGTCTTCTGAATTATCTTCGATGTATGCAAGGATAGGGGTGTTTGCAAGGGTAGGGATGGCTTCTTCGACAATTGTTTTGTCAAAATAACTCCCATTTAGGTTTTCACCCATATGCATGAGCCAAATTTTCACCTTAAGGAAACGAGTATCTTCAGATTCATTTTCGTATGTATTTAATTTCTGAAAGAGAACAGGTACAAACTTATCAATCTTTTTATCCACCATTTCACCTCCTTTCAGAGAAGTGATTGATAACTACTCTCTTATATTTCCATCATTGTCTCTTGTTTTCTCACCAGATTCAGAGATTTCGCCATCACTCTTTTTAGGAGCACCTGTACTATCTTTACCAGAAGTCGTATGAGATGAACTGAGGGGAATTAGTTTCTCAGGCAAGTTCATGACTTCATTTTCCAAGAATGTCATATTCATAAATGTGCTAGGTGTATATCCCCATGTAGCAGCTAGAGCAGACTTTACAGGCATACCATATTGAGCAGATTTTAATAGACCATCTCGAACTTCTCCAACATTAAATCTTGTAGTCTCCAGGAATTTAACTCTGAATTTATATTTACCATTTATTTGTTTCAATTTACGATTAAGCCAGCGTTCTAATTGTTGTAAACACATGAAGACTATTTGCTCATCGGTAACAACTGATTTATTAAGTCCTGTACCAGTTGCCTTATCACTGTTAAAGAGAGTTTGACTAACTCCGGCAGCATTATAATAGTCTCGCTCAGATTTTGCAACAGTGTCAACATCAGTATTTTTTCTTTCGAGTTTAATTGCTTCAATTGCCATTGGACTTGTAACCAATCCTACTTCTTCTGGTAAGGATTGTGTTGCCTTATTGTGAAAAGCAATTGCTGTATCCAAATCGATTAAGAACTTATTGGGTTCTTCAGTTTTATCAGCAACAGGGATTTTTTGAGTAAGAATCATGTAGTTATCTATTTTAGTCTTAACCCGTCTCATTCTCTTATTTTCATCAATATCAAAAACAGATTCAAATACTGTGCTGAAAGGAGGGAGGGGGTAGTCTAATTCCTCATTCACTTTAAAGCAAATAGTGTTCTGAGAATCTAACTCTTGCCATCTTTTCTTTGATCTATCATTTTTATATATTTCATATTTATCCTGGAATTCTTTGGGGTATTTTTTAGCATCTTCGTCTGACTTAAAGTAGGAAAAGTCAAACTCAAAATTATAAACTCCATCCTCAATTGATGATATTCTGCAAAAGTCAGGAGTTAGTTTTTGGATAAAATATGAATCATCTGTCATATATTCATATCCATAAAATACATCGTCTTTAAAACCATGTTTCAATATTTTAGTGAACTCATGAGGTAGATTCATTGTCTCTAATACTCTTAATGTTTTTTGATATTGTCTTTTGAAAGTATCTATGTTAACTTTCTCAATATCCAAATCATAAGGTTCTACAATATAATCAAATCTCAACATACCAGCAAAGTATTGAATCAATCTCTTGTAATGAGGGGAGACGTGATACAAATACTGACTTAATTGGCGAAGTTGAGTGATATATTTTTTGGGATTTTCCAGAAATCCAATAATTTGTTCTTTTGTATATTTAATTGTAAGTGATGATTTACTGGTATCTGAGTTAATATCGTTAAATATGAGTTTCGATAGTTGAGCAAATGATACAGGCACAAGGTTGGGCTGAGTTTCCTGTTCAGACATGGGACACCTCCTTTTATTTATAGTATTTAATTATTAATCTTTATATCACTTTTGGTTGTTTGAACATAAAAAGTTTATTAACATCGTATTTTTGAGTTTCTTTTTCAAATTTATCAAGAAACTCTTTTATATACCAAAGTCCCATCGCCGTTGCTGAATAACGGTCTTTATTGATGCGTTTTGTGACTTGTTCAACGGTGTACTTCCCATTTTGATTCATTTTTAACTTTAAATTCGCCACTTCTTCAAGAAGTAAATCTGTTTGTATATGAGGAAGAATCATATTATTAAAGTTCTCTTTGTCACTTGCGTCATAATCACTATTTGATTTCTTATCTAATAATAGAAATTTCTTACTTTCAATTGCATCTATAAAACTAACAATAATGTCACTATTGATACCTTGAGCAGTTAACGCATATAGTACTTTTTTAGCACCCACTTCTTCAGGCTCATCATCAGTGTTTATAGTATCCCAACATCCTAAATCTTGACCCGTAATGGGATCAGTTGTTGATTTCAAAGCTTCATCTTTAATTGCGCTACCTATACCATTACAGTCAACTACTACAATTTCAGCCTCGTACAAGTTAGCAATTCGTTTTAATTCAACTGTTTGTGCAGAAAAGTTTAAACCGTTAGGGAGGTTTATTAAATTAACTAATTTTATAGAAGTTACATTTCCTTTTCTACCTTTTTTATACTTCAACACTGCAATTGAGGATTGGTTATTTGCATCACTAGAACTTCTTGCTACGTCCATACTCACAAGATATTTATAATTTTTATCAGGTTTTAAGTCTGGTCTAGGGATTGTTCTTAATTCCATTACTTTGTTAATGTCAACTAAGGCATTATCGGTGACTCCGACCCATCTGCTGCAATAGTTCATCGCAAAGAAGGTAGGGGAAAGTTTACTTTTCTTGTCCAGAATTTGTGACTTAGTTTCACCACGACCAAAGGTACATGCAAGTTGCCAATCCGATCCCAGTACTATTTTTCCTTTAAGTTCCGCCATGTCGTCAAGCATTTGTATATTTCGCTCAAACTCATCTGATCCCCTGAACCAACTGGTAGTCATAAAATTGATTTGTCCATTTAATTCTTCAGGATCAATTAGTGCTTGCTTGCCAATTGTTCTTCTAGGTACGTTAACTATTGGTTCTAATACATCCTCAAACAGTGCATTGTTCAACAAGGCACTTTCTTCGCAATTTAACCTTTTCCTACGAGCCCCTTTTGATGATTGAGCATTTGCCATAACGTCAATACGTCCACCAGAAGTAAATACAATTTCAACACTGTCTTTAGAAATCTGCGGCTTACCCATAATCTCATTTTGAATTAATGGGTAGAACTTTATTACCTCACGAAATTTTTCATCAACTAATTTTGCTGCGTTTTCACGAGTTTGCGCAGTCAGTGTAATTTCTATATCTGGAAAAAATAATGCGGAATGAACCATCCCCATGAATTCCAGAAGTGTCTTCCCATATCCCCTGGGGAAAACCATGTAATTAGAGATAAACCTTGCAATAGCCCTTAAATAAACCCTTTGATCTAAATCTAATCGAATACCGCCTGTTTCTGGAGTAATCAAATCCCAAAATAAATCAGGATTCCATCTAGCCCATGAAACAAAATCGATGTATTTGTCTAAATTCTTTGTAAAACTATCTAATTCTTTTTCACCCTGTGCGTTTACAGTTGGATTTAAATCTGGATTTCTAGTATCGTGCCTATTTTTAGTTATTTTTTGATTATCCGATTGAAAGTTGGAAAATGAAGCCATTAGACTTCACTCTCCAAATCTACAAAACGCTCTTCGTATTCTTTTTTACGAGATTCATAGAATCCATATATGTCTTGATACTCAGCCAGAGGCAATCCTTTTAAATCTCTGACATAATTAATATAGCACCATAATGTAAAATCAACTTTATCTTGTGGTCTTTCCTTGAATTGAGGAAGGATGGGAATTATATCTATTGCTTGCTCAACTGTTCGTACTAATTGACCGAATGTATCTAGACCATCAGACAAATCAGATTTGCTTAATTGTGATGGATTAATTTTAGCGTCTTGCGCTGCTTTCTGTGCTAATGCTCCCCAATCTTTCGCATCCTTAACTTCACCTTTTGCAGTAGCAATTTCTTCTTTTACTCGATACCGAATATAGGTTAATAGTGCCTCTGTGTGCATTGCTGTTTTTTCTTGGTAGTTGTTCTTAAGCATTTGGTATTTGTTCTCAAATGCTTTGTATTCTTCTTGAGAATAACCGTAGCCCCATTTATTAATAATTTCATCCGATATTTTAAAAGTGTTATATTTTATAGTTGGGATTTCATCTTCATGAGTATTATTCCTAGTTTGAGATTCAGTACTAGAAGAATCTTTCCAAGTTAAATCTCTATATTGCCTCATGCCCAAATTTTTCATATACAAGCCGAAAGAATCTTTATTAGTTTGTTGTGCTTCATCGGAAGATGTTTCCCATAAAAATTGAATGTACGGACGATCAATCATCCTAAGAGTATTTTTTACCGATTCAATGTCGCTAACATCAACTTGCTCACGGATACATATTTTACAAAATGGAATTTTTCCGTTATGCAATGGACTAGAAGAAACGTAAAAATCAGCGTCTCTTTTTTGTTTTTCACACTTAATACAAGTTCTCGTTGCCGTCTTAGACAATTTTTACACCACCCTTCTATAGAATTAAAAAACCTCTTATTCAACGCTCACTCAACCAAGAGGGGAGGGGGAGAGTGAACGCTGTGTAAGGGGTTCTCATAAAATCAGCATTTTAAATTACTTCGTGCACTAGTCCGTAATCTAATGCTTCATTAACACCAAAGAACCAGTCTTTCTTACCTTTTTTAACTAAGTTTAGTTTATTTTGTTTTATGTTAGTTCTCTCAACAATCAAATCATCATACATCTTTGCCAACCTGCGATTTTCTTTAGTGATTTCTTCAATTTCAGTATTCTTACCCCATGCCATTGTTGAAATTTCATGATACATGAAATTGGAGAAACGTCCTGCGAATCGCTTATGGCATGATGCATAAATGGCGAAGCCCATTGACATTACATAGCCATCACAGTATCCATGTACAGGAGTTTTACTCGACAAAATTGCTGAAATCAACCCGAAGCCATCATAAACACTTCCACCAACGGAATTTATGTGTAATTCAATTGGTTTTCTTTCTTCAATCGGTTTGCCTTCATCTTCTTTGTTAAATTTTTTAATCTGCATTGCCACTAAATCAAATACTTCACTGTCAATTTCCTGATTTAACACAATGCGTCTATCCTTTAAGCTATCAAGGTAGATTTTCTCTAATACTCCAAAGCCCTTTGACTCATCACATTCAAAACACAATTTCTTTTTCATATGTAAAACCTCCAAATTCATAATGTTAATTTAGAGGCATCGGATGAATATATTTATCATCATACCTTTATATGTATAATTAATTTTTATTAAATATAATAAATAGCATCCAAACTACTAGGAGAATACTCAAATAACTGAAAACGCTTATGAGCACCAACGAACCCATTGTCATCATGCCAGTCGTCAGTTTTACCCTTAGTTGATAATGTTCTTACCAACACACCAAATTTATCTTTTGCAGTCTCAGTATGTATGTGTCCTGTATGAATTTCTACCACTTCAGCAACCGCCATTTGTTTACCAAAATCAGATAAGAAATTCTCATGTAAACGGGAAGAACCTTTATGACCATGTGAATAACCAATAAATACATCATTCCAAACAAATGATTTTCTCACCTTTTTGGATGTGTCAAATTTTATATCGGGGAATTTTATTTCTAGACACTTTACCAAACTCCAACTCATTGAATCATCATGATTCGCAATAGAGTAAGAACATTCAACACTGTTTGAATTGTTTTGAGCAGCATTGATTAAATCACAGTAGAAAGTAAATGCATCATCCCATGCTTTATCCATATCAACTTTTTCAATGAGTGTGCCACTAGATGTTTTACCGTCAAACCCATTATTATGTAGTAAATCTTGACCGATTATGAAGAAAATTTTATCCCATTTTTTACTGTGAATTTTTGATAGAGTCTTATCTCGAACAGGTATGTATGATTCATAGGTATTAACTCCAAAATGCAAATCAAACAATGGTACTTCTAATAATCCAATTCCTTCGGTTACTTTTTCAATAATATGCACAGGAATAATTTCTTGCTTTGCTTTCTCTAGGAACTTATCAACGTCAAAACCTGATACTTTTGGTTTAACTGTAATCTTACTAGAATAAAGAGATTGAACACCATCTTGTTTACTATAAACATTCCAGATGTTGTTCTTGGCATTTACTAGTTCCCATGATTCTTTATTGAACCCATGTGCTTCAAGTATATAATTAATATCTTTGCTCTGTTCGGCATTCATTCTTATAAGTTTATCTGACTTATGTGATCCGTCTGATAATATTTCAGTTGTTTCTTTATATGTAATTTCTTCCTCAGAATTAAGTTGTTCGATTTCTTCATTTTCCAGTAATAGCTTCCAACCTGCAGCATATTTACGAAGTGATTCACCGGAATGTTGGAAGTCAAACATTTCCTTAATATCCAACCAATCTGTCTTGTGTAATCCATTTAATTTATCAACAGACAATCTAACTAGATGGCGAAATTTAGTTTCTCCTTGTAATCTATCAAAGTTGTATTCTGTCATAGATTATTCCTCATCCTTGACTGGAAGTTCATTCTCTTCTTTAATGGTGATTGACACTTGCTTTCCATCAAACTCACGTAAGATTGCCAAAAAGTCATATGTGAATTCTGCTTCTTTTGTTTGTTCAGTCACTTCCATAGTATCTAATTCAAAAGCACCTTTTAAATTTACCTGGTTTACCTTTTTACTTGCCATCCTAAATTCCTCCTTTTTCTCCTTAAACAAAAATAACCCTACTTTATGTAGGGCTTAATCCTCAATTAACTCAGCCAGTTGTGCTGTATCGCTGCGTTCAGTCTTATCTAAAGTGACCTGACCGAAAAGTTTGTTTCCTTTCAGCACTGACAAAGCTCTAATTCCGCTATTTCTTCTATATACCTCTTTGTCAGTTTGCATCAAATCTCCATTTAGCCATAACTGTGATTCTTTACCCACACGTCCAATGAGTAGTTTAATATGCTTATTTGTGTTATTTTGGCATTCAGTCACGTAAATAATTGAACGTTTAATATCTCTACCACGTAAACTCCCAAGATGCTGAATTTCAATTTTTCCTTGTAGTATAAGCATCTTTAAACCTTCAACACCACCAACATGGTCTGCTAATGGCATTGCAAATTCAATAAGTTTTTCTATTTTGTCTCCAGGGAGAATACCCAGCGTTGGGACATCTTCAAGTTCAACATTGTTTCTTGCCCAAATTAATTTATCCATTTTCCCTTGTTCAATTAAATCAAGAGCATGATTAATCATTACAAAGTCTTTGCCGACACCATACTTACCAAAGCAAGCCTTGATTGATATGTCTTTATTTTGTAAAAGATCAAAGAGCATTTCTTGTTTCTTATTGATTGGTTTTACTTTTTCACCCATAAACTTAGAGAAGATTGGCTTGAATCTCAATTTGATTATTTTTTCACCATCAAATTTGAAACAATCGATAAAACTATATCCGTTTAGCGCACCGTCTTCATTATAGGTAGGAGAATCTTTATCCCATATGTATAGATATTGATTTTTTACTAAATCGAATCTATTGTTGTAAGGATCTTGGTATATATCGGCTAATAATTCCTGGTCTGCTTTTTGTTTAGTTATGTATAAATCAAAAACACCACTATATTCAGTTTCTATGGTTCTTACAGTTTCTAAAACTTCAATATTTAATCCTTCAGCCTTGAATTTTAATAAAAGGTCATTAGTGATAATTCCGTAACCATTATCCAAACAAGCTTGCAGAATCTTATTGTCGGTATATTGCTGATCTGCTTCTGTATCAAAACGTACCTGATAATCATTAAAATCAAATTTTACTTTATCTTTATTTTCCTCTATGTATCTTGTAGCTCGCCTTGCTTTATATGCTAGTTCTTTGTTAAAACTAATTTTATGTTTTTCTAATTCACGTATTACGTGACTAAGTATTACTGTATGATATTCAATTAAAGCTTCTGGTGTCTCCAAGATAGCATTTGTGTCAACTAGATAAAGTTTGTCCATAAATTAGCCCCTTGTTTTCAGATTTGATATAGTAGGGTAGGGGAGAGGTGAGGGGATTGATTACCTACCCTTGTTAATTTATTTATGTTTAATTATTTTATAATAAAAAACTGTATTGATACTTGAGGTGGGAGAGAGATAATCGCCATTTTACTTGTACTTTAGCTTTTTCTTCCTTTGTACAATATTATCTAAAAATGCTTTGAAACGTTGATATCTAGGCATTTTCAGATACTCTGTGGCAATCTTACAGATGCAATATATTGATTTTTCAACGTTTCTTTATTGTCCAATTGTCCACGTTTTCTTGCCCTGTATTCTTTTTCTTTTTCCTTTTTATACTCTTTCCTATGTTCTAGAAAGCAGGATTCACAGTATTTGCTTTGGTTGTTTATTATTTGAATTCTTCTCCCACAACTTTCACACTGCTTAGTTCCTTTTAAATTATCTCTAAGATTTCTAAGAAGAATATCTCCGTAAGTCCACCAAAGAGTGTCTTTGAACTTACTTTTCTTTCTTCCGTAAAGATGCTCTACAAGAATATCAACGATTCTTTCTTCATCATTGAGGACTTGAGACAATTCTTCTCGTATTGACTTAAAGACATGGAATTTTTTGTTCGTTTTATTTTTGGAATCATTAGACTGCATCATCCATCGCTTCTTTCTGTCTAATTCCTCATACTTAATGATTACATCTTTATCTATTCGTTCAACAGGATTACACATTAGCATTCTGTAATCAAATAAACCAGCAACTCCTTCAAAGTTGATACGTTTATTTTGTATTATCTTCCTCAGTCTGTTTACTGTAGAATCGTTAATTGGTTCTACTTGATGCTTTTCCTTGTCCTTTGCTTCAATAAAGAAATTCGGAACTTTACTTTTTATGTATCCTTTAATTTTCTCGTCAACCCAATCTGGTCGAATTGGCATATAGAGTGACTTAGCATAATCAATAATATAATTATTCTCAGCAGTGAGCCATTTGACAACTCGAAGATCAATATTGTTACTATTGAACACTTTTGTAATGTTGTTGCTTACTTCTCCTATGTTTGCTTTAAAAGCCAGAAGGAGATTTTCATAAAAAACACTGTTTGTTATTTGTCCTGCACTTGCCGAACTCATTTCATAATAGAGAGGAAGTATGCCTTCCATATTTCTTTCAGCAACTGATACGAATAACTCATCCTGGACACACAAAGCTTTGTCTCCGTCATTATCAAATTGTAAAATTCTAGAAATCGGATCAAATATGCTCGTATAAATTCCATTTGTTATGAACCATTTGTTTCTTTCATCATTAAAATTATTTGTTCGAATAGAGTGCTCTTTATACAAATGCGGACTTCTAAGAATGTCCAGTTTACCTTCTTCAAAAACTCTGCAATAAACTTCACCGTTTCCAAGTAATCCGGTAGGATTCTCCTTATTCATTAATAACCTTTCGCAAAAGGCATATAAATCTGGCACTAGATATACGTATCTGCCATTCATTTTCAACTTGCCAGCAATCGCATCACGAACCATTGATTTCTTTTTATCCTTAATAATCTTCTTGGAATGGTCATCATTCAGTAGCTCAGGATAAATAAGAAGTGCTTCCTGGTAATAATTTTTTCTTTTGTTTGTTCTGGTTGCGCCCAGTATCCGAAGCATTGTGGCTTTGTCTGATCCAATACTGCAAATGTCATTATTGGTTGCTGTAGCTAACTGCTCTAATTCTGTATCTGAAATAGATGTTAAAGTCTGCAACATCTGATAATTAAGGGTTGCTTCAACTCCTATATCTTCTTCATTCAATTTCACAGCCTGACATTTATTAACCTTAAAGCGATTTTTATAATCTTGCCAGTCCTCATAGTATTTTTTCATCTTGAATTGCGAAGCAGTAAAGATAATATGTATATTATCATCAACAATGTCCCATTCTTTACCGTAAATATCTGTGACTTTTGTATTACCGTGTTGTTTTGCAAATTCATCAAAAGCGAACGGAACTAAAAGTCCTTTTACATACGGCAACCTAACCATAAAAGCCTTTTTAGACTTTTTGGGGAGAATCATTCCGCAACCGTCAGTATGCTCAATCGGAACACTCATTTGTTTTGGTGTTATTTCGTAGGTATCTCTGTTTATGTAATCAAACATTGCAGTAACCTTTGTTTCAAGATCAGGAACAACTATAGTTCGATCAATATCAAAATCAGTCCATTGTGTAGAAGCTGAAGCAGTGAGTGCTTTGTATGCGAGAAGTTTATTTGCATTACTTCCACCTTTAGTATTGATTTCGTCTATTGACAGTCCACAAGTCAAGGCTCCCTCATGTTCTTTCCACAAAGATTCTTTAATCCAAACACCTTTCTTAGTCCTAATTTGACCTGCACTGGAAGAGAAGTATATGTATTTTTCACCTTTGTAATAATACCCATGTTCAATTAATTCTTTTAGGATTTGGTAATAATAAACCCTTACAACCATCAAACTGGTTGAGATTTTATCAGTCTTCATACCAATTGTTCTTGTCAGAGCAGAATCGAACATTCCAATAATCTTATTTTCTTTCAAGGAATCTTCTCTAAGTGTTCTTATACCGTTATGCTCATTAAGCAAATTGATTAATTCAGACTTTAATTTATTAATACGCTCAGTTGATTTTTTTACAGCTCCAACAAGTTTGGCTTTCCGTAGTTGATCATCTCCAAGCTTCTTTAATTTATCTTTAAGTGAGTTTCTTACTTTATATAACTTCAACAGTTTAATATGTATTTTATTTTCTTCTTCTGTATAAAAAGCACTGGTGTCCAAGCTGTATATGTAAACCTGTTTTTCAAGTCCCTTCACGTATATATTATTCCCCCTCGTAATGTCTTTTCATCTCCTTAATCAGTTTCTTGTATGTATAATTATTTCGTTTTAATACTCCATTCCATTTGTAATCGATATATAATTCCTCTTGTTCATCTGTAGCTGCACCACTGAGGATCTGACCCTCAAGAAATGCAATCACCTCACTTTTTCTGAATTTATTCTTTTCCACACTTTTCACCTCCTTCTTGATGTGATAAGTTGCTTTATATCAACCTATGAATATATTTAACTTTAGTGTTCATAATTAGATTATATTAAATTATTTTATTTTAATCAAGTTAATTTTATAAGAAATTCAAAAATAAAAACTTTTCTTTTTAAAGTGTAATATGGACAAATCGCTTCATCATAATGTGTATCAATCCTACAAGTGTATGACTCTTGTAATAAACAATCACTGAGACATGAACTTGTATGACACAAGTAAGAAGGAGGTATTACCAAGTATGAAATTAGGAATCGATGCAGGGAATCACAGAGTTAAAATTTGTGGCGATTATGGTTTGATGGAATTTATCTCTGCCATTGGAGAAAGTCGAGAAATTAATCTTCAGCAAATACACGGTCATGATGATATGATTTTTGAATATCAAGGTGAAAGAGGCTTTGCTGGTTCGTTAGCTCTTTATGAGTCAGAGTTCGGGGGTTCAATAATGGGTGACACCAAGGCACATACCGATACATTACTTCGAGTACTGATTGGGATTCACAGATACATTACAGTGAACAAAGTTGATGAAACGGTATTTGATATTGTAATAGGTCAACCAATTTCTAGACATAGCAATGAAGAGAAGAACAAAATGAAAAAAATAATCAAAGGTAAGCACACTATTTCAATTAATGGGATAGAGAAGACTTTCATAATCAATAAAGTTGAAGTTGCTGCTGAAGGTGTTAGTGCTTTTTGGAGCAATCAACAACCTGGAATGGTAAGAATACTTGATGTTGGATCTGGTACTGTCAATTTCTCAACTGTATATGAAGGTAAATACATTGATAAAGACTCCAGTACATTGCCGTTTGGTGTTAATACAAATAAAACAAACAGTCTACAATCACTTGCCAGAGGAATAGCAACTCATACGCTTAAGAAGTGGAAATCAGATGATAAGACATTTGTTGCTGGAGGAATTGCTGAAGGGATACTTCCTTATTTAAAGAATTATTTTTCAAACATTGAAGTTTTGTATCCAATCTACAAAGAGGAATACGTCAATCCCATCTTCGCAAATGCCATTGCTTTTTACATTGTTGCGGTGAATATTTATGACTAGGAAGGTGAAGTCCGTTTCCTTTAACCTGAGTGATCCTTTTGAAAAAGAAATGTATCAATACAGTCAAAGGTTTTCTAATTTTTCTTCTTTTATTAAAAGATTAATTCAAAATTCATTAAATGGACAGAGTAAAAATTCTACACCTGATGTAATTGTCCAAATATCTGAACAAGTCAGCGATAAACACAGTCAGATAAATCGAGAGTATCTGAAACAGTTAATCTAACAATTTACCAATATAGTTATTCTTCTTTACCGAATTATTACCGATTGCTTGTCAAAATGATTACCTATTATCATTACCGCCATATGGGTAATTACCTTAACACCAGGTAACGGAAAAATGATATCACACCATTTCCGGTAATCATTTAGAATTTTACTTTACTGCAAAAGTGAGGTGAGACTACGTGTATAAAATAACCTCTAACTTTGGAGCAAGGGAGTCCTTCCGTTCAAGTGGTCATTCTGGAATTGATTTCGCAATGGAAAATGGAGAACCATTAAGGTCAATCAGAAATGGAATTGTTGAGAGGGTTGTTGATTATGGAAATGTCAACGCTGGCAAATGCATAACGGTCAAGTGGGAAGATGGAAAGACGGCTGTATATGGGCATCTTTCCAAGTTTTCAGTAAATGAAGGTGACACCGTTAGCGTAGGTGATGTTTTAGGTTACTCAGGGAATTCTGGATTTTCAACAGGAAGCCACCTTCATTTTGGATTAAAGGAGAATGGGCATTTTATCGATCCATCTCCATACCTTCAAGATATCCAACATATGAATGATTCAAACTACTTTGTTCAACAAACTGCAGAAATAAAAATAAACTTCTTTGATTACTTTCAGCAGCATATGGATTTAGTGGGTGGATTCTTGTCCGATTTAAAGATGAATTTAATCCATTTCTTTATATCAACGGATTACTCTCCACTCATACAACTTTTCAAGCACATCATACAATTTATCTTTATCAATATCTAAACGGTCAAAATCAACCTGGGTTAATTTATCAAATTCAACTTGCCATCCTAATTTTTCATCAGTAAACCATGATCCGATTTGCATTCCCATATTAATCACCTCTTATTTATTGTCTTTTGCACTGTCGAATATTTCATCAATTAGTTCGTCTGATTCCCGTTTATGAAGTGTCAATTTCAAGTCCTCCTGTTGACTTATTTAATTTTATAATCACCAAAAGGAGTTGAGTCTATACATGCAAGAATTTAGTGAAGTGAAACTATACCTATCCAAAGATGTACTGAAAGAAATTGACACCATTGTGAACTACAAGAAACTAAAAGACATTTTATATCTTGATGACCACACTCCTAGATCAATTGAAGAATTTATTACAGGATGTGTTTGTCACTATATAAAAGCAATAAAACACTTGTATGATTTATCAGGGTTAGATGACCTTGGCAGACCGTACCGACTACAAAATAGAATTAAAGAGTATATGGATAAAAACGGTGTATCCCAAGCAATGTTGGCTGAAAGAACTGGTATCTTAGCCTCAAATCTAAGTCCCATAATGAAAAATAAGAATCAGCCATCATTGGATTATTTCTTCAGGGTATGGATTGCTTTGGAGTGCCCACCTTTAAACAAGATACTATACCGACTTGAAGAATAAAAAGAAAACTTTTTTAAACTGTAATAAGACAATTTTGTAGGCGAATATCATGGAATACAATACATTAAGAAGCACAAAGGAGTGAATTCAATGAGTTCGGTATTTGTGGTTGGAGCTGCCTTGAAGATTGCCAGTGCATTAGGAATTGGTCTGGGAGCATCTACATTAATGAACACTTTCCATAATTACGACTTCAAATTTAAAAAGAAAGGTGATAAAAATGAAACCTCTCACGGTGAATCTTTGCGTGAAAGAGCCAAACAATTATCTTAATTATCACCTTAGTTCTTTCCAAATTAATCAATCTGAAAATTTTCCGTTCAAAATAAATGTAGAGGAGGTGAAAAATCTCTCCCGAAAGGGGAGGATAAACGCAATAAGGATAGTAAAGTCATTCACAGGAACAGCAATCAGCTTTCTCACATTAACATCAAAATCAATGGCAAACCAACTAGCAACCACACCTACACAACAAGTAGCGAACACAGGATTACCACCAGATTTAATCGAGCCAATCATGGATTTAATCAAACTGGCACTAGGAGGGTCAATACTTCTCACAGTGTTACTCCTAATAGCAGCAGGAGTAATGAGACAGTTCAGGAAGAAAAAAGAAGCAGCCGAGTGGACGACAGACATTATAAAGGGATTTATTCAAATTATAATCGCAACACCATTGATTTTCTTAATGTACTATATAGTCACAAAACTCCTGGGCAATTTCGATATGTTCTTAAATCCATTCTAGGATTCTTTAAGAAAATCGCTATTCCTGCAACTGCAGTGTCCAGTTCATTCCTGCTTGCCAATTTTGCTCATGCAGAATCATTCATGCAAAGAGGAAATGTAAGAAATGGTGTTTTTTCAGGAGATGCAATTGAAAGTAGAGGAGGGTTTTCATCAGAGGTAATCAGTTTCTTTAAAGATGTTAATAAAGCAATTGAGTGGCTCAAAAACATAAAAGAAAATATATACGAATGGTCACTGGATTTACTGTCTTTTACGTATGAAACATTAGTCAATGTTGTTCTACACACCCCACTATTCATCTTCAATAATCCATTTGTCAAAAATACCTCTATCACGTTCTCAATAATTTCAATAAGCATTATTATCCTTCTCACTATTTATGAAATGATCATGAAAATGCTTAAAAAAGACCATACAGACTTCAACACGATTTTAAAACGATTTCCTATAGCAATTGCAGGGGCAGGATTCGCACCATTCCTATTTCAAAAAGGATTTGAATGGATTAATAAACTAACAAAAGGAATTAATCAAATAGGTGGGGCGACATTAGACGGTGATACATTTTCAAGCTTGGTGACAGTCGGTGAGTTCGACACACTGATTCTGTTACTGTTTGATGTAACATTACTCGGATTGCTAATTCCTTTGCTATTGCAGAATGGGCGCAGATTTTGGAATCTGTTCTGTCTTAGTGCAATTAGTCCATTAGCATTAACAGCCTGGATATTCGATAGACATTCCCATTTATACAGGCAGTGGTGGAATAGTATAAAAAGGCAGTCAGTGATTCAGTTAGTTTACGCAATATTTATTGTCCTGATGGGAGTGTTTATATATGGAACAAGATTCATTGCACCTCAGTTATTCTTCATTAAGTTATTAATCTGTATAGGTGGGCTTCATTCGCTACTTCATCCTCCTCAGATAGTCAAATCTTATTCCAGAGGGGATGGAGATGTAATGGATATCTATGATGATTACAAGAAATCAGCAAAGAATCTTTATGACACTATTACACTTAAGAACTTTAAACCAGCCATGTTCATACGAAATAAAAATAAGCAGAAACAAGCGCACATTGCCAATCTAAGAAAACAGTCTGGGAGAAGATATGTAGGAGACTTGTTGAAGTAGGAGGGAGTGAAATGTCTCTAACTCGAATAATTAATAAAACACCATTAGCTAATGATAAAGAAAGTGTGTATGAGATTGAAGAAATTAATGATGGCTTGATTGGAAAGATACTTGGATCTCGTTTTATTCCAGAAGGGGTTTACTGTATAGAGCAGTTAAGTATGCAGGACTACAAGGAGCAATATCTAATTACCCCTTCTTTTGATAAATTTGAAGCAGTAAGAACGGGAAAAGATTGGAATTTCAAAGACGATATTAAACATTCAGCATGTTTTGAATTAATTTTAGATAAACCGATGTTCCAGCCATTAGATACTAAGCAATTTATAGATTTGTTCAATGAGATTGCTAATATTGCAGATGCCACTGTCTTCGCACAAGTCTTACTTTGTAAGCGACAAGATAATTGGAGAGAATTAGCGATTAACCAGTATGAAGGCTACCTTTCTGGAAATGATAGTCCATTCGATAATCAATTAGCTAATAAAGTCCAGGATAAATTTCTAAAAGTATTAACTAAAATCAGTAATTATGCTGTAACAAGAGATCCGGTTGAGGAAATGGAACGAAAAATACTTCAGAACAATTATAGGTTTGAAGGAAGGTTTGTAGTTTTTGATGAAAAGGAGGCTGATATTTTCTGTGAAAAAATGCAAAAAATGCTTAACAAACTGCAACTTTTCAATGATTTAATTTTAAAAAAGGTAACAAATAAGAAATCTTTCATTAGGCAGGTCGAGGAACGGTCATTTCAATCTGAGTTGGTTAATCAATTATTATCAGAGGAAGAAGTTCATAGCCTTTTATGTAAGGAAAGAACAAAAGTAGTAGTTGCTGCAGCAGAAAAAACATCATCAGAAATCAAACCAATCAAGCATCAAAGTATAACTAAAAACCTAGAAGACAGCATATTTCTCCAGAGAGCAATTCAACTAATGCCATTTAAACAAAAACAAAGCCGAGAAATAGATCAATCAAAAGCAGAACAAATAAATAATGCATTAAAGCGAGTGGGGATAGTCAAGAAATCACTAAAAGTAACAGAAATGTACCAAGGAGCCAGTTTGTTAAAGGTGCAACTATCTATTCCGCCTGAGATAACTTACACTTCAATCAGTAAGAAGTTGGTAGATATTCAAGCATCAATGGGTAATGAAGGTGTGACAATTGAGATTGGCGATAAACCGGACACCATTAATGTATTCATCCCAATGGAGGAACGAGATGTAGTCTACTTTAGAAATATCTTAGAGTCAGAGGAGTTTGCTGACTTTAAACAGAAAAACCTATTACCTTTTATCATAGGGGAGAGTGCAAATGGTGGTTATATATTTGGATGCTTATCAAAACTAAGGCATATATTAGTTGCAGGAACAACAGGTAGTGGGAAAAGTGTGTTTGTAAATTTGATTATCATATCTTTGTTGTTATGTGTACCACCTGAACAGTTAGCTTTATATTTGGTTGATCCCAAAGTGGTTGAATTTAGCCAATTTAATGGATTCCCACAAGTGAAAGAAATCATAACTGATATGAGAAAAGCAGATAAACTATTAGCTTCCTTGTGTACTGAAATGGATAACCGATATGAGATTTTTGCTAATGCAGGTTGCAGAGATATCATCGGTTACAATGAACTGAATGCAGCAAAAATGCCATTTATTATCTGTGTGATTGATGAATTAGCAGATTTAATGATGGTAAATAAGGCTGTAGAGGATCACATTGTACGACTAGGACAGAAGGCGAGAGGTGCTGGAATACATTTAGTTATTGCCACTCAAAGACCATCAGTAGATGTTGTGACAGGTTTAATAAAAGCCAATTTGCCGAATAGATTTGCTTTTAGTGTCACATCCCAAATTGATTCCAGGACTATTCTTGATAAGGGTGGAGCTGAAAAGTTATTGGGTCAAGGTGATGGATTGGCAAAGGTGGAAGGTGGCAAAAAGGAATTTGAACGTTTTCAATCACCAATACTGACGTTGGATGTTAAACAGGAGCAAACAATATATGAATGGCTGAAAGAACAGTTCGAGGATGCAGTCGTTAGAGAGAGCGTGCTACCGGAGATTAAAGTTGAGGAACCGATTGATAAGTTAAAACGGATTATAGCTGAAACAAATGAAACAAGGATTAGTGAATTGCAGAAGTTAATGGGTATTAGGATTAACATTGTGTCTGACTTGGTGAAGGAACTGGTGAGTGAAGGCTGGCTTGAAAAACAGGGGAAGGGTTATGTAGTAATTGTAGATGATGAAGAATTGAGTAAATGGAGAACAGAGGTGCAGTAATCTGTACCTCTTTTTATGTGCTGTGGATTCACAGGAGTTCGAATTTGAAGAGGTAAGGGAAAAGTAAGGGGTATATAGCCGAGAGGTTTAGAAGGGGTAATTTGAGGTTATATTCAATGATTTTGAATGATAGATATTTTTATTTAATTATTTTGTTTTTGGTTGATTTTTAAAATAAATTAATTTAATATAAATATTGTAAACTATTAAACAGATTGTGAGGTGAACCAGTGTATTCAGGAATGGATTTAAAGGTAAGGCGAATCATGAATGACATAGAGGCTCAAGAAGTGGCTAGATACTTGGGTGTAAGCAAGACATATATAAGTTTGATGGAAAAGGGCAAGAGAAGGATTTCACAGGAAATGTATGAACGATGGGCTGAGTTTCTGGGATTAAATAAGGAGGAATGAAATGGAGAATGTAATTGAGATTAAGGTTGTTCCAGCAAGAGAATTTTTCTACAGCAACGATTCAGGATATGGAATTTACGCTTGTGAGACAGATACACCAGAAAGGGTTATGGTGAATAAACGGTTTAATACATTTTCAATGAAAGGGAATACGTTTAGACTGCAACTTGATAAAGAATATAACGCTAAATTGGTAGAAAAAGAGGATAAGAAGTACGGAACATATTACGAAATTGTGTCCATATTTGAAAATATCCCAACGGATAAGGATAAACAACGGGGATACCTTTTGAGTATTCTAACAGATAGACAGGTGGATTCTTTGTACAAGGCATATCCAGATGTTGATATTATCCAATTAGTTAAGGATGATAAGATTGATGTTAAAAAGGTGCATGGTCTTGGAGAAAAGAATTATAAGAAGATCCGAGACAAGATTGTTGAGAACCTGGAGTTTCAGCAAGCATTTGAGTTTCTAAGCCAATATGGTGTTACAAACAATCTCATAATCAAATTGGTGAAACACTTTAAGTCTGCAGGTTTGCTAATTGGGACACTTCAAAATAGCCCGTATGATATTACTGCTGTTTCAGGTGTAGGATTCAAGAAGGCTGATGCAATTGCTATGTCAATGGGTAATGATCCTAATGGTAAAAGTCGAATACAGGCTGCAATTGAATTTGTATTACAGGAACAAGCTAACAATGGGCACACATATTATAAAATTGACAGTGTTGCTGAGTTAGTCATTGAATTGATTAATGTAGATGAACAATTGATTTATGAATGTATGGAAGAAACGGATAATGTGAAACTAATTGAGGATAAGATTTGCTTAAAGAAATTCCATAAAGCAGAAAGACGGATTGCTAACCGAATTAAGGAACTGTTAGAGCAATCAACTGAGTTGGATTTCGAGCCTGATAAATTTATCAAGGAACAGGAAGAAAAACGGAAGATGACATTGACTGAACAACAGAGACAGTTTTTCTTTAATATAAAAAAATCAAATGTGAATATCCTTACAGGATTTGCAGGATGCGGAAAGTCGGCAGTAACCGGATTGCTCATTGATTTATTAGAAGAGTTACATATACCTTATAGATTGCTATCACCAACAGGTAAGGCAGCTAAAGTTCTTTCAGGATACACAAATAGATATGCTGAGACAATTCATCGTGCAACAGGTCATGGATTACCTAAAGAGGAACAAGATATGGTTGAGATTGCTGAGAGGTTTGTCATTGTAGATGAGCATTCTATGGTTGATGTAATCCTGTGTGACCAATTGCTAAGGAAATGTGTACATGAAGACTTAAGATTGCTATTTGTAGGTGATCCATTCCAGATACCGAGTGTGTCTGCCGGAAACGTTTTACATGATATGTTATCAAGTGGGATTATCCCAACTACGAAGCTAGATATTGTGTTCCGTCAAAAAGAAGGTGGAATAATCGATGTTGCTACGAAGATAAGGCTGGGTGAGAAATTTCTAAGCAACAGTGATACAGGTATATTTGAGTTCGGAGATAATTGCGTAGTTGCATCAGTGCCACAAGAAAAGGTTGAGGGAGGATACAGATATTACTTTAATCAATTGCTGGAGAAATACAGTAGTGATGAGATTACCATTGTTACTCCCACAAAGAAATCTAATCTTGGCACAGTTGAAATTAATAAGCATATCCAGGGAATTATTAATCCATCTTCAGAGGGTAAGGCAGAGAAGAAGTATGGAATTGATGGCGTTGTATTCAAAGAGAAAGATTTGGTGTTAAATACAAAGAATACCAAAATTGAGGATATTATTAATCGCAAAGTGGATATTGTAAATGGTGACATAGGAAAGATTGTTAAGATTGATAATGATGAAGAGGAAATACATATTGATTTTGGATTTGCAGTTGTGCCAATTGGATTTGGAATGTTGAATCAGATTATACATGCCTGGGGAATTACTATGCACAAAATGCAGGGTAGTAGTAATAAGACAGTTATTGCAATTGCTGATAAGGCTCATAAGTTTCAAATGAATGCTAATTTACTTTATACAGCTGTAACTAGACCGGAAGAGTACTTGGTGATTGTGAGTCAGGCTGAAACGATTAATTACGCCATGAAGAAGATTGCTAATCTGCAAAGGAATACATTTTTATGTGGAATGCTAAAAGGGGAGGAGGTAACGGTTGAATGATATTAGGAAGCTGCTGCAAGTAAATGAATATCAAAATAAAATATACATACCTAATGAAATATTCAATGATTTGAAGCCGTTGTATGATAAAGGCAGCAGTCATGTTGCCTTTGTTTACTCTTATTACTATTTGATTAATTGGTTATACAGATATGCCAAGTATGGAGAATTGAATGTTGATGTGGGAATGATTAAGCAAGCATTAGGATATAGCCCAGACAATAAAAAGATTAACTATTTGATAAAGAAGAATGGTTGGCTTGATGAAATAGGATATACATATTCTGATACTGATTATCCGATTGCTTGGGAATTTAATGGTGGAGAAATTCAATTTACCATGCTGAGTGACATGGATGATGAAATAAGGAAGATGTTGATTAGGCAGAAAGGTAAGAATTATAAAATTAAAGTTCCAGTGAAGGGAATATGGAGGACAAAAGAAAGTGAAGCAGAAGGATTAGAGGATGGAACGTTTTATGAAGTGGGGAATACTCATGAAATATTATTTGATGTGTTTGTGAACTGTATGGAGAATGATAATCTTGGGGTGTGTGGATTTTATTTGTATGGATATTTGAAGTATAGATGCCAGTGGCATAGTGGTAAATATAATTCCTCTATGGATAAGATCAGTAATGAAGTAGGCATGAGTCTGAATACAGTTGAGAAATATTTGTGGAGGTTGAAGGGGGCAGGTTTGATTGAATGGGAAGAGAATATCTGTAAGAGGATTGATGGTAAGTTCGTAAAAAAGGCTCATACATATTCAGTAAAATAAAAAGGTTATCAATTTGGGTGATTATATAAATATATATTATATATAGTTATTATTAATTAATTATATTTATTGTAAGTTATATATAATTATATTCTTTAATACCCCAAATAGTTAACCTTTTAAAAAATATGAAAATTAGGGTAGGGTACTGAGTAGATCAGTGCCTATTTTGTTTGGTGTAAAATATGCCCCTTTCTATTTAATTGTAAATTATAATATGTAAAAAAATGTGAATAATTTATGGTGTCGTAGGGTGATTTTGGGGATTCGGAGGTAAATTGGGACGATAAATTGTAGTCGGTGGTGTGGAATGATCTGGACGATTATAGAGGGGGATATGAAGGAAAATGTAGGTAGGAGTAGGGTTAGAGGGTGATTTAGTGTGATGGATACAGGTGTGTGACTGAGTAGAGGATGGAGAGTGTCGATTGAATGTAGATGTATCAATGGATTGAGGATGATGAGAGGGTGGAAATCGGGTGATTAGAGGGGAAAATAGGGGATGAATGAGTGATGGGAAGTGTAGGATTATCAAGGGTTTGTGTCGTGGAGTGACGATAGGGAAAACGATACACTGTCGAGTGGAAAATTGGGTTTGGTGTGGAGATGGATGTGCTAGGGGTATTTTCTGTAAATTATGGTATTAATTGGATGTAAAATAGCCCCCTATACCCTATTGAATCACTTGTATAATATCTGTTCTACCCTTGACTAATTCAGATGCTTTAAATTAACTTACATTGCTGATGATCAGAGCTGCAATCACTACAATTTTAAATTTAATGTTTAAAAATCCTGTTTTCCTGGATCAATCCGGTTGCTCACTGAAAAAATCGCTGCATAACATAGACCGGATAGTCTATGTATTATTATGACCAGGTACTAATAGTTACTACTAATTAATTTATTACTTGGTACTAATATCTACTATTAATCAATCTATTCGTTATCATGTTCATTACTATATAATTGTACTATCTAACTAATACACTCATGCTCTTATATACAGTTACCATTAACACTATAAATAGTTTTTAATACTACATGTAATAGTTATCCATACTCACACACTGGATCACACTCATATATCCATACACATATCTACTCATAACCTTTCCTTATCACTATTCAGGCATTCACCAGTAAAAACTAATTGCAAAATATCCAATATAAATTAATTTAATACTTGTTATTATATATTTATCATGGTATAATGAAATTAACAAATAAGGAATACAAAGGAGCGTTTAAAATGAACTTAACTTACATAGTAGAATTAAAAGATTGGGATAACGACGATTCATATCCGGTTGTATATAAAGGAGATAACTTAATAGTGGCAATGGTTCACTTTAAAGAAAATCACTTAAAAGGTGAGGATGTTGTACTATTCATTGAAGATCAAGAAGGAAATACACTTGATACAATAACTAACTATTCAGGCGTTAACAATATTGTTTATAGTAAAGAATTATTCACTCCAAACGATTCAGAATTAAAGAAACAACATAAAGAAGTTGTAAAACAAAAAGAAATATATAACGATATGTATCTTGAGCAATTAAACAAAAACGATACTCTTAAAAAAGATAATGAACGTTTACAGGTTACAAATAGACAACTAACGCAACAAATAAACAGGATGCAAGATGAGCTTTCAAACCTGATTAATAAACCCGTAAAAGAAAATAAACAAACATCTATAAATACTATTTACTGGTATGAATACAAGTTACGTGGCTTTTCTCCTGGTTGTCAGCCTAAAGGATATATACAGCACGATGAATCAAAAGGAAAATGGGGTATCATAGCATATAACAGACTATTAACAGAGGCAGAATTGGAGGACTATGATTTAAAACTATATCAACCTTTAGATAAAGCAATATAAAACAAATTAATCACACAAATGTATAGAGAGGGTTTTTCCTTCTCTATACACCTAACAAACACTATAACAGCAGCCTTAAAATATCACTGGCATTTTCACATAACAGCCAATAAATAAAATCATTGGAGGTATTTTACATGCTCAAATCAATCCTTAATCTATTCAAACAACCTGAAACAATCCAATCACATCTAATCAAACAACAATCCCTATGTAACTTACTGGATCAGCAGCAACAAAAAATCCTCATAGCCAACAATATCAATTTAAAAGGAGCTAACTAAAATGAAAAAATTAAACCCAAACATTTCCGTTATCACATTCCTTATCACTCTGTCACTTATCCTTTCCACAATCTACACGCTAACCACCATAACCAAAACAACCCAAGAACCATCTCAGCAACTAGAATCATTTACATATGAGATAACATTTACAGATGAATCAGGCTATTACGGCGAATCCTCTTTAGGCTATGGCGTATATTTCACTAATGACAACTTACAACCAAATCAAACTATCCAAAAAGGTGATCAAGTGAAAGCATGGTTTCCGGTCAATGATTATGAAACGATTGTAAAAGTAGAGAAGTTGAATAAAAATGAATTGGCACAAAATTAATTAACTCAGCTGCTTTGCTGGGTTTCTTTTTTATTTAAATCACGCTAAAAATAACCAAAATTATTTAAAAAACTTTCTAAAATCCGTTGACTAAAATTAAATAATTTAATATAATAAATAGTGTATAGGTATTTTTATTTTCCTTATACATATACAATTATACATACAAAAGGAGGGTAGTTTATAGGTCTTTTCCTTACTGTTATATAAATATCAACCAGTCAAACAATAATAAATTAATGTGAAATTAAAAGGAGAGACAGGAAACATGCAGCCGAGCGATTTTTTCTATTGCTACAATATTCAAGTATCAGAGTATCTAAAGTCAAAAGGATTTAAGTTTATACATATTGCAAGGGAACCAAAGAGCAATAAACTTTATTCTCTATATCTAAGGACGGATGAACTTAACACAGCGATAAAGGAATACAACAAAACTAAATAATGTAGTTAATTATTATTCAATTCATATGATTAGTTAATCAGTCTCCATAATCATATACACCATTATATAAACGGAGGAAATACATTGAAAGGAAAGAATGATACTTCCTGTTACACGGAAGAAGAGGCTATAAAAATAACCATTGAAAACGGTTATGATGGATCAGAATTTAATACAACGGTTTGGAAGCAAAGAGGCTGCCTGAAACCTAATAGAACGTTACAAGCGTTAATAAGCAAGCTACAGACCATTTATAACATTGTTGAAATCACAGGAACCGGAAAGAAAAGAAGATACATTCTCACAGGTATAAAAGATCAGGTATCAGACAGAAAATTTAATTATAAAGGCTCTGTACTAACTGTTGAAGATGAAACTATGAAAGAATACATATTCAATTCATTAATATTATCTAATAATCACTTTTCCCAATCATATAAAAGTTGGTCTAAGTATTTAGGCTTTATTGATACAAACTCATTCAATATTGACGATATGATCCAGGTAATTAAAGAATTACATTCAGGATTTCCTTTAATCTATAATCCTAAAGAAGTTATAAGTGTGTTTATTCAAACTCTTAATATTAGGAATAAGGATGTTATAGAAAAATCATTTAGACACCTAGAAAAAGAAGGCAGAATAAAAGTAAATGAGAGTTACAATATCAAGTTTATAAGCGGTCAATATGAATCTATAAATCAATTAGAATATGAAAACATAGTGGAATATATAAAAGGATTTCTACAGTCCAAAAATGTTACATATTACGCTTATTCACATGCGTTAACAAGCATACATAAAACAAAGAAAATGATTCAGACCATAAACGAAGTAACAGAGTTTTTATCTGACCATTTTAATATTGAATATGTTTTTAAATCATTTGGAGTTACAATAATTGATAAAACAATTAAAAAGGATGTAACCAAAGAACAATTTTTACAAGCTTACTTTACACGATTAATAAAGTTATCTAAGGATAGACAAGGCAAACAAGAATATAATAATTCTTTGTCCTTTTGGAAAAGGTTTTACTTATTAAATACATTCACATTGTTAGACTATATCCATGTTAACAATATAAGGGATTTAATTAAAACTGAAAAGAAACTTTACAGCCAAAAAGTAGATGAGTATTCATTAGATTTAATGATCAATCACTTTGAATCTGACATAGAAAGAGAGAAGAAAAGGCACTCATTCGGAAATAATTAATTATAAATTTTTTGTCCCCAATCCAAACCATTAATATATAGATACTATATAAATACTCTGGGTTGGGGACAAAATGAAATATTACTAATAATTGCTCTACGAGGTTATAGACTTCGCCTGACGGCTTCAGTCTTTTCATTCACAAAGCAAAGAACGCTTTGTTCATTCAATAAATTAATTCCCTTTATAATCAACCTTTTAAAAGGACTGAAAGGAGGTGCTTACAATTGTCAAAAAATCAATATATTCCTTGTTCCTGGTGCGGTTTAAAATCTGTTCCTGCAAAAGATGGATACTGCTCAAAGAATTGCCATGATCAAGATAAAAAGGCTAATAAGGAATAATTTAATCAGCTTCCGGGCTGGTTATTTTTTTATAAATTTATTGATTTTTTAGCAATTACTACTTGTAAAATAAAATAATTAAATGTATAATTTAATTAATAGCAAAGGAAAATATAAACTCTAAGGAGGAATTACAAATGTGGTATCATGGAACATCTGAACAAGCTTATATTTCAATCATGGAAGAAGGTTTTAAAATCATTCCCAACATTGCTAGACGGTTTGGTAATGGAATATACTTCTCAGATCAGCAGGATACAGAGTATTACGGAAAGCATACTATTGTTGCAGATATCGAGTTAAACGCTCTAACTACCACACCTGATCAATGGTATCACATTGAAAACCAATTAATTAGACAATACGGTAATGACTACAGCCAGTATATTTCTACATACATTCAGGATAGAGGATATAACGCTTTAATTATGGAATGGCACAGCGGAAAAGAATTAGTGGTATTTGATACTGAATCAATTAAAATTATGGAGGCTGCTTATGCGAACTAAAATAAAACAAAATATACATACAATAAACAATTTAAAAAGGATTGCTCTGGACGGTAAAAAGTCCAGGCTTTCCCTCATAGGTAAGAAAGTGATGTATATAGATCAGGATACTATAAAGAAACAATTGATAACAAATGAAATTTATACAATAGCAGATATTTCAGCCGGAAACTATGACGTATTTATTTACCTGGAAGAATTACCAAAGGAAAGATATTCAGAATACTCCAGGAGGATAGTACCAAATAGTTACAATATAGAAGAGTTTGAACTAGTGTAATCTTACGTTAAAATAAAAAATTTATCAGAAAGGAATCATGATGACTAGAAAATTAAATAAGGCTGATCAATGGTTAATAAATGAAGTTGAAAAGGAATTAATAACGACTTACAACCTAGACAAGAAAGAAGCAGGACTTTATATAAAACATTCATCATTTTATAAGATGCTCCAGGATAAATCGAACTTTGTACACCATGAAGGTATTGAAAAATGGGTTAGTATTATCGCTTTACATAAAAAATTAAAATGGAGGGAAAGAAAATGATAATCTTAACTGCAAATGATAAACTTTTCGGTAAAAACTTCATTGATTATACAATCAGAAACAGGGAAACAAAAGAAATTTTAGACTCTGGTAAATGTAAAGATTTTGGATATATTAGAAAGCTATTCATTCAACTTAGAGAACAACATGGAGTCGAAAACGTAAAACTTTTAACGCGTTAAAAGATGTAAGATAAAATAAACTAATAGGAGTTGTTGAAGATGAGCAAAGAAGAAATTGTACATGAAATTAAAATGAAGCTAATATTACTAAATCACGACTTATACCAAGGAAAGAAGAAAACAAAAAAGGAAGAGGCTGTATTGCTAGGTAAAATAGATGAATTAGAAAAATTGATTTCTTTAATAGAATATCGTAGTCAAGCAATGACAAAATAAACTAATAGGAGGAATGAATGTGAATATTACATTTCAAGACATTGAAAACAAAAATAGAATCATTGACGGAATGAAAAAGACTCTGAAAGTACAGTCAGAAAAGATTGAACGATATGAAAAGGCTTTGAAGGAAATTGCTGAAAGTGATGAAGATTCTTCCTGTAATGAATTAGCTTTGAAATATGAAGTTATAGCAGAGCAAGCACTAAACAATTAGCCGTTTTTAAGCCCATTATCCGGGCTTTTTCTTTTGCCTATATTCCTCTTTTCCAGCTCATAACCCTAACACACCAGAAGCAGCATAAACGGCTTATATAGCCATTCTGGAAGGCTTAGAAGGGTATTGACGGTAAATGTATTACTCTGAATAAAAGACAGTTTTTAATGTATTATTTTTATTAATTTGCTCATTTAATTGTTGTAAAATAAAATAATCAGATGTATAATAGTATTAGGGAAGTTAGAAAAAAGCTGGTAATTACGCTCACAGTATGATTAAACAGAATGTTATAATAAAATTGAGGAGGATTTATCATGGCAAAGAAAAATGTTGAATACAGAGAAGTACTTAAAAAAGCTAATGAAATGAGTAATGAGTGGACTGAGTGCTACATAGAGAGGCCAACAGCTTCTCAATTAATACAACTTATTGAACAGGAATTTGATGTAAATAAAATTTTGCTAAATATCCTGAATGGGAAATCTACAACAATTAACGGTAAAAAGATCCTTGAAAAAGTTCTCAGTGAAAATTTAAGAGAAGAAAATAGAGTTAGGTTTTAAAATAGAATTTGTTATAATTTTTTAAAAGGAGGAACAGTCTTAAATGACAAGAATAAAACAGTATGATAAAGGTTATTTAGATGGTCAATTAGATAGTGCAGAAAATGAACTTTATTTCTTATATGAAATCCAAAAACAAATGGGAAGTCAAGCTCATATGGGTGATGCCATTACCATTAGAATTCAGGACACAGAGAAATTATTAAAAGACAACGGTAGAGAAATCGAATTTTAATTTAATAAAACATACCTATGCAGCCTTATTAAATAGGCTGTTTTTCTTTTTGTTCTGATCCATTCATCTAACAAAAAAAAATAATCATAAATACTTAAAATAAATTAATTAAATGTGTTGTATTTATTTTTATTAGATGGTAAAATATAATTAATCAAACAAATACATAAACCTTTAAGGAGTGTTTAAAATGTCAAACTACTACTCAAATCAGGAAAGTGTCGCTAATGTCTATGTTGGACTAGTTGAAAGAGGCTGGAACTGTTTCGGATACAGAGCTGATCAAAGCGACTCCATGACGGATTATTATTCTCCTGCAAGATGGGAAGGAGTTGCCGAAAAAGACGGTTATATTTTGTTAGTTGACGTTTATAGCACTTCTGAAAGTGGGAAAAAAGGTTATCCAGTTTTCAGTCATGTTAATCCTAAAAGAAATAACTGGCACATTGAAAAAGACGGGGAAATTATTGCAAAAGGTAACGGGGCTTTCAAATGCAGCGGTTTTCTTTTCGGGCATGAGAAAGAAGAAACAATGGAGAAAGTTAATAAATTTATTGACCGGATCGAAAAGAATATTAAACCATCAAAGGAAACTGTAAATAAAAATAAGCAAACGCAAGTTAAGAAAGAAGTAAAAATGGCTGCCGATGCTATCACTTGTGAAATGAATTTAAACAATGACCTTAACGGTGTAGAGCTTAAATTTTCCGGTATTCCTACTGAAACGGTAAGAAACGAGTTAAAATCAAACGGCTTTAGGTACAGCAAATATAACAAGGTTTGGTATTGTCAGAAATCAGAAAAGGCTATCATGTTCGCTGAATCAATTGTCAGCATTTATGCGGACATAGCAAAGGATATTGAAGCAGGTGAGGAATATATTTTAAATCCTGAAAAAACAATAGAAGAATTACAGGAAGTTCAAGGAGTATTTGAAACACCTGAACAAAATGAAAATATTTCTCTAATTGGTCGTAAAGTCTTTGGACAATGGGGAGTTATGGCAGGATGGAACAATGGAATTATAACAGATCAAACAGATTACAGTGAAGTTATTGTTAATTGGGAAGAATGGGAAGGCACTGGAGACGGGCAAAAACATCGTTATGATATTAAAGATTTAATTATTGTAAATGAAAATACAAGTCTTGATCCTATAGGAATTTACTTGATGCCTGAAGAAGTCACAGCGGAGCCTATAACAGAAGAAATAAAAGAACCTGTAACAACTTCAGAAGGTAAAATAACAGTCGAATCTATTCAATTTGTTTGGTCAGAATCCAACCTAATAACGGATGAAACAACAGTTTCCACATTTGCAGAAGCTGAACAAATGATCAAAAGAGCAGCTTCAAAAGATCCTGATAATGGATGCTATGACAAAACTAAATTCTTGATTACCTGGTCAGACGGTCAAACATATGAGGGCAGGATTGACATAGTAAGATCCGACATGTTCAAGGCTAATCCATTAAAGCAGCATATAACAGAACATTGCATGTTTTATTCCGGTCAATATTGTCCTTCTTACATGACAGAGGCAGAGTACAAGGCACACATTGACTATAGCAAACAGGAAGACTATAAACAATTCCTGGATACTTACAGCCTAGAAGACGATAAGCAGCTTATAAGAACCAATAACAACGATATAACAGACAACAAGGGTAAAGGAAAAGTATTAGACTTTAACAGCAGATTTAAGCAGAAACAAGAGCAACAGGAAACTGAAAATATGACGGATCATTTCTTAGAAAATGTTTTACCTTTCCTTAATCAAGATGAATTGTTTAACTTACAAGCAGCCTACAAAAGCAACAATGAGGAAGAGTTAAATAACATCTGGCAACAATTAATGCTTAAAACGGCTGTGAGGAGAGCAAAGAAAGAATTCCTTAAACAAAATTAATTAATACCAGCATAGGAGGGATTGAATAAAACTTTCTCTTCTATGCTTCCTAAAATCAATATAACAGGTCGCTCAAAATATCGCTGGCTAATTTTATATAACAGGAGGGCTATAACATGCCTACATATAAACTAAATGAAGAGAAAAAGGGAATAGAAATATATTTCGATGAAAAGCCAACAGAAACAATTAGAGAGCAATTAAAGACTTGTTCTTTTCGCTGGTCTGGTCGTTCTAAATGTTGGTATGCAAAGCAAAACGAAAACACTTTAAACCTGGCTAAACTCATTACAGGCGCAGACACGCCAGAAGAAAACGAATATAACAGCAGCGATATAACAGATGAGGCTCTCAGTTACCCATATATCGATATAGATGATAATTATACTTACGTTGTAGATCAGCAATTACAGGATAGGGAACATGATGGAAACTGGATAATGCGAAGTTCTAAACCGGATAGAACAAAGGAGATTCAAGAATATTTTACTCAGTTAACATGCGAAGTAAAAGAAATTATATCGACAATCAGTAACGAATATATAATTTATCAACTAAAGAAAACCCTTCAGTATTACAAGAAACATTATTTTAATAACTATGTAGCAAGGTTAAAAAATAGGGCTGATTCCCCTTCATGGCTCGTAACAGGCAGAGGAGGAAGAAACAGCACCAGAGATCAAAAAATGAATAACAGGTACGACAAACTAATGCAAGAGTATATTGAACTTGATAATGACTACAAAAGGCGTATAAGTGCACTTACAAGCAAAATCAGGAAAGAAAAAGAACAGGCTATCAGGCAGCAAATAGAACAAACAGAAGTAAATATAACATTTAAGACGGAAACAAAGGAATTCACTTACATGAACATGAAGGAAAAGAAAAGGGTTTATGTACATGAGGAATACTGGATATGTAAACTTTGGGCATGTTTTAGAGTCTTCAAGAATGGAAAAGAGGTTCATTCAATGAAAACAGCCGACAAGCTTGAAGACGCTAAAAAGTATGTAACTATGTTAGTAATACAAGAACGGCAAGCAAGCTAATTTTCATATAACAGGTAACATAGGGAGGATTGAACACACTCTCCTTCCTATGTTTGAAATTCTGTATAACAGGACGTAAAAAATCGAACTGGGAGGTTTTACATATGATCCATTCATTCAGACAACATAACAGGAATGTACCATGCTATCATGTAACATCAGTGAACACTGAGACAGGCGAATTTAAATCATTTAACTATGACATTATCAATTATTCAGGTAAGCAATATCTTTTAAAATTTAGCGAATATGAAACATGCACATTTGAAATGGGATACAAAAAACCAAATGATTTTATAAAGCGAGCCAAGGAATTAAACTATAAAAAATTCGATATAACAGAGCTTGATCAATATCCAGTGTGGAATCCTGATTCTATGCATAACAGCAACCCTAAATTCGAGCTGGAGGATCAATAATGTACATCCGTACTGAAACAAACGGCAATATAACAGATGTTAAAACAAGAATATTAAATATAAGTTATAACATAGGCTTGATTGATGAGGTTTCACCAGGCTACTACCGTGCTTATTCATACGATAGCACACGTTTAAAGGCTAATCAGGTTCAAGATAAACCTTACCTATTCATAACCTTTGAGGACGCTAAAAAGGCTATTGTAGAAGCATTTGAGGCTATACAAATATGAAATGGAAAGGAGGAAAGAAGAATATAACAAGGCTAACGGAAAAGAGTGAGTCAAAGGCAACTAGGGAATTGAGAGAAATGACTGAAAAGTTATTAAAATTAATTAGAAATAATTGAAAGGAGTATAACAGATGAGAAAAATATTTACAACTTCCATAACAGTGCCAGCCTGGATACATTACATAATGCTTGCTTACATAGTATTTAGTTGCTTTTATAACATGTTGAAATAGGAAGGGGATGAGCTAAATGATCAAAAAACAAAACTTAATTAACTGGTTATGTCATCAGATTGACATGGAATGGTCTTGCGTTGAAGATTTGGAATTAACAGAAGGGGAAGAGAATCAGTTTGGCAGAGGTAAAATTGCAGCCTGGGAGCAATTGTTGAAGGAATTACAGAAACGAACATAAGACAGTGGAATCATGGAGAAGTTCTGTATCCATATGGGGGTTACGATTAATAAAACAATGAGGAGTGTATGTGAAAATGTTTGTGACAAAATACAGTCAAGTAGATTCATTATTTAAGGATAGAGAAAAAGCAGATCAGGCAATGCATTGCTTTGTAAAAAGCGGTTTTGTTAGAATGCCGGATTATGCAAAAGTTGAAGTAAGGAAGTTTATGGAGGCTTTAAACTCATTAGAACTTACATATACAGTTAAACATACATATAAAACTGACAGTTCTAAATACAGCTTTGGAGTTTATGAGTTTATGGCTGAGGGCTTTATTGACGATAGAAAATAATTAAACAATTTAAGTAAATAGGTTAAAAAAATCGTAACTCCCAACCTGGATACAGAATAAAATATTTTGAAAGAAGGTTAAATATGAAAACCCTTGATGAACTTTATACTGAAAGTGATTATTTTGATAAAGAACATAGAAGAGTATTGAACGAAATATTCCACCATCCTGATTTCATTAAGCAGCATTTTAAAAAATTGAAACTAAATGATTCTCTTTTATACATAAATTATCTAATAAAAGATATTGGTATTGTCTATTCTGGGTTGTATCAACATAGATACACTATTAAAGGTAAGCATTATCTAATGAAAGATTATAATTATGATGGTCATTTCGCAGATATTATATTTTTCACAGGTGGACAAAGTGAAAGTGATTCTGATGAGAATAATTATACTGAATTTAAACCAAATCAGTATAAGCGATTGTTAAAAATTTTAAAGATATACTTTTCAAATAAACTTGATCCAAAAATATTAAACGATTTATTAGAAAAAGAAAATTTAGAAGATTTTGTAGCCGTAGGTTTTTTGTTATTCTTAAATCGTTTTATTCATACTAAATAACATAACTGAGAGACATTGTAGGAGAGGAAGCTGCAGTAGTGGCTTTGACCTTGATGGAATTAACTAAGGAAAGAAGTTGTTGAACGGGGAGGTTTTTATGTCCGCTGAATTAAATGCTGTTAGAAGCTGTGAGGATTGTGGATTTTTCAAGGAATACATTAACAGAAGAAAAATGGAGGAATTGCAAACAGATAATGTTATATGGTTTTGGCATTGTGAGAATCAAAATACACCCTCTGAAATTAAGAACTTAAATTTTGCTACCCAGTGTCAATATTATGACGATGAATCATGGATGAAATAACACAGTCAAATTTACATAACTGCCGACATATAAAAAACTAGCTCTTCATAAAGAAAGGGGAAATTTTTTGGATAAAATACTAAATCACATCCTATCTCCAAAAGATAAAATAATCAAATACGGGAATATAGTCGAGGAAGTGTTAATGGAATTAAAAATGATTACATCTCTTTATAATTACATTCAAGTTGTAACTAAATACTATGATGATGAAGAAAGACCTTATGTAAACACCTGGGTTGACATTGAAGGAATGGGTTATGGTTGGGCTTGGATGGCTTACGAAGAAAAAGACTGGCATAAGATGATGTCTAAAATGGTAGCATGTGAAGCTGATAGAATGTTAAAGGATATGGAGAATACACTTTACTTTGTTTATGAAGACGAAAAAGTTAAAACATATCATTTCATTACGTTAGATGGTTTGTATAGAACCGATGTAATAATTAGTTTCTCTAATACTGAAATTTACCGATGAACAAAATTAAGTACAAAGGAGGTAAGATTTTTTGCTTAAAAAAGATTTTGTGTGGGCAATTTCGGGAGTACAATACAAAGTTAAAAATGTACCATATTACGAAATGGATGCTCCTGAAAAAGAATATCTTGATTTAGATGTGACTATAAAATTAGCTGCAATTAGAGATTTGATGTATGCGAATGAAATTCCGCATGAAGTAGATTATGAAGATATAGATCATATTGAATTCTAATAAAAGTGACTTTTAAGGAGAATAATAGGAGGAGAGATTATGAACATAACAAAAGAAGTACTCAATGAGTTAAGGAGAACCCAACAAAAATCTAATTATGGCAGTCAGGCTCAAGAAATGTTTGTTGATGGATTATTCAATTATGGTAATTGGAATGGGGGAGATGGACTAATTAGACAGTTTTTTTCACAGTATAATGAAAATGGTTTGTTCTGTGATACAAAAGTCGATGATATTGATTTTATACATAATAACATTCACTTCTGGGGAGATATAATTATTACTCATTCTTGGTATGATGATCAAAACTATGCAACTGTTACGTTTGCAGGAACTTATGAAAACGATGGAATTCTAAACCCAGAGGATTATAAATTTGAAGATGTTGCATTCTTCACTTGGTATAAAAACAGAGGTAAAACAGATTCCGCAAGATACAATAGTAAAAGGATGACTGAGGAGCAATATTTGTTTGTACTAAATGCAATTCAAGAAGTAGGGTTTAATTTTAACACACGATAAAATACACATTATGTAGCAATTTAAAGGAGGTGATTTATTGAAGTTATCAGTGTAGATATGTTAGAACTTTTGAAATTAAATAATTAAACGGAGGAATGTGAGTGAATCATAATTTAGCAGTTAAAGAGGTTAATTTCAACGGGGACACTTTAATTGCAGCACAAGACAAGACAACTGAGAAAGTGTATGTTGGTGTGAGATGGGTATGCGAAGGTTTACAGTTAACAAGGGGGCAACTAAATAATGAAGTTAAGAAAGTCCAGGAGGATATAGTATTAAAAAAGCTTGCACGAAATTTAGTGCTAGATACTGGATACGGTTTTAAAGAGGTTCTTTGTATTGAATTAGAAGGTCTTCCTATTTGGTTGGCTAAAATATCCATAACACCAAAAATGCTAAAAGAATCATCCCATACAGTAGATAAGTTAGTTGAGTATCAACTTAAAGCAAAAGAAGTTTTAGCAAATGCATTTATACATAATATTACTCAAATCGTTCCAAAAACATATAAAGAAGCATTGTTAGCCTTAGTGGAAAGTATAGAAGAAAAAGAAAAACTTGAAGCAGAAAAGCAAATATTGCTCCCAAAGGCTGAAAGTTTTGATACGTTTATTGATGGATCAAATTTGCAGAAAATGAATGATGTCGCAAAAACGCTCGGCTACGGGAGGAATAAGTTGTTTGAATTCTTACGGGAGCAAAAAGTGTTAATGAAAGATAATATACCGTACCAAAATTATATTGATATGGGATATTTCGAGGTAAAAGAAACTCCAATAAGAAAAGGCTCATACATCTTTAATAAAGCACAGACATACGTTACTGCAAAGGGTGTAAACTACATTAATAAATTATTAAATAAACATAATATGCGTGTAGCTAAATAATCAGAAATAGAGACTGCCTTTTTTTAAAAAAAGAGGCTGTTTTTCTTTTGAATAAAAACTATGTTTTATACCAATCAAAATAAAATAATTAAATGAGATAAAATTAGTTGTATTTTTCCCTTGTTTGACTTATAATATAATTAAGAAAAGGAAAAACAAGGGAGAGATTCTAAAATGAATATTGTACAAATGTATGAATTGTGCAAGAAAATTTACAATGAGAACATCGACACATATGAGTACATCGGATTACGCTTTGAAGATAAACAAAGATCAATCGGTGAAATTTGCGAAAACAGCCGGAATAATACAGACAGGGAAGATGAAAGAGAATTCCCCGAATATGGAACGGATGAATATTTTGAACTTGAAGAGCTGGACGGCACATCGGCTTGGGATATGTCCGAAGAAAACATTTATAAAATTGGACGTTATGAAAATAGAGAAGATCATTGCAGTAGACATTTTGAAGCCTATCATTGCTATGTGATAGCAGGGAATAGATTAGGACACACATCTAACACTGTAATTGATGTAAATGAGATTGTCATAAAGGATGCTGTTGTAATAGCTAAAATATTCTAGTCTCTACATCATTTTTGTAGAGATTTTTTCTTTTCATTATAGTAAAATTATCCATATCGATAATAGAAGGTGAGGAAATGCCTAAAAGAAAAATAGACATAACAGATCAGAAATACGGAAGACTAACTGTATTACAAGAAGTTGCGCCGAATAAATATGCTAGAAGATACCTTTGTAAATGTGAATGTGGAAATGAAGCAGTTGTGTATATGAATGCTTTAAGAAAGGGAAATACTCAGTCGTGCGGATGTCTACAAAAAGAAAGAGTAAGCAACGGAAATTTTATTGATTTAACAGGTAAAAAGTTCGGGAAATTAACAACTAAATCAAGGCAAGGATCAAATAGAGGTAGAAAGGTAAACTGGCTTTGTTTGTGTGATTGTGGAAAGGAAATACTTGTTGCATCTGACCGATTATTAAACGGCATAACAAAATCTTGTGGCTGCTTAAGAGAAGAAAAAGGGAAAGCAGTACAAGAATATAATGAAAAAAATTTACGTGTAGATGAAGTATTTACACCTTTGTTGAAAAGTAAAATTAGATCCGATAATAGTACAGGTGTAAAAGGTGTCACAACTGTTAAAAGAAAAAATTCGATTAAATATCAAGCAAGAATTTATATAAAAAACGAAGCAATTTATCTGGGCACATTTGACACAATAGAAGAAGCAACAAAAGCAAGAAAAAAGGGTGAGGAAATATACCATAAGCCGTATTTAGATTAAAAATTGAAAAAAAAGGGGGGGGTAACTAGTTATGATCAAAGATCCTGGTGGCGGTAGACGTAGAAAACTAGACGGTGACAAACTTGGAGGCTAATGCAGCCTCTTTTTTTATGTTTGAAAAAACTTTAAAATAAAATAATTTAATACTTGATATTTATATATAGAGGGTTTATAATTACATTAAGAGTTAAGGAAATACATACCAACTAAAAATCTTGTGTGAATAAGGAGGAGCTTGCAATGGCTAGAAAACCAGTTGAAATTGAATTGGATAAGTGCATAATGCTAGAAAGTACTCTTAAAGAAACTGCTTTTACTACTCCTGATCTGTACGGGAAAATTATTGATGGAAGAGGTAACAAGCTAATTGGATTAAAAGGGGATGTTAAAAAATTAATTAAAGAAGCTATCAAAAAATACGAAGGCTATACTGTTGAATTATTCGGTAAAGTTAAATTTTGTGAAGAGGAAAAAGAAAATATCAAATACTTAAAGACTTTAATATGAAGTATCGGAGAGATGGAAGTATGAGTAAGGACATAGAAAAACAAATAAAACAGTTAGAAAAGAAAAAGCAATCATTAGTCAATAAGGGGGCTTGGATGGCAATATATATTCTTGATGCAAAGATTGAAACACTAAAGGATAAATTGTTGCCCAAATCATAGTTTAATATCTAATAACCATAAAATTTCCCTTTTAAAAGGATAGGAGGAAAAAAATAATGTATGGTAAAAATGTATTTGTAACTTTTAGAGGTAAATTAAGAACTATATTTGTATGTTGTAGTCCTAATACACCTGTTGCATCTTTAAAGGAAAGAGCATTGAAAAGATTACAAGAACTTGAGCAGAAATATGGTAGGGATTTTGAATGGGCATATGAAGGAATGAGTAAAGGATATAGAGTATAATTACAATATAACTTCTCTGTTATTTCCCTTATATGATGTAAGATAAGAATGAAGGGTGGCTCAGATAAATGAAAACAAATAGTAATCCCCTACGAAAGATAATTGGAACTATACGGGTTAAATATTCGCCTGATAGCTTATCCACCATAACTAAGGAAGTTTATGAATGTGGACATTACGCATCTCCAAAACAGGACATAATCGGTGAATATGCCGCAGTGAAGAGAAGGTGTAGTAAGTGTGGAAAAGATAAACCAGCTCAACTAACTAGAGAAGAGATCGAACTGGTTAAAGAAGGAAAGCAATTATTGAAGCTTGAATTGTTATAAATCTAATATCTTATCTTTAATATAAGGAGGATATGAAAATGGAAGAAAATATAATATGTGATTATTGTGATAAAAATAATACTGAAGAAAGTCTCAAGGGAGACGATGGCGTATTCTATGACACCAATAAAGGTAAGCACTATCTGTATATTGAACATTTTCGAAATGAAATTAGCAGGATTGAGGTAAATTACTGTCCTAAATGCGGATCTAAACTTAAGGCAAAGAAAACAGTAAAGAGGCTGAAAAAGCTTAGACTTGACTTCGGATATACAATTTATAGTCTAGCAGATAAATTAAAGGTTCATTATTCTTCTATTAGTTACTGGGAAAGTGGCGATAAATTTCCGAGACGTAAAAAAATGGAGGAATTAGAGGACTTGTTTGGGGTTAGTTATCGTGAGTTATTTAGTGATTTATCAGAGGTAGAAATTGCAGAATTAGAACAGCGTAAAAATGATCATGAATAATGCGATTTTATGAGGTGAAAGTAATGTGGAATTCAAATTGGGAAGGACTAGAGGAGCTAAAAGGAAAGTTTCCACTATTGGATAAGTTATATGAAGAGAGAATTTTTGGATTAGGTAAAGATGAAGAAACTGGAAATGTATATATCTTCGAAGCATGTGATGCATATTTCGGACAGAATTTAAGTGAAAAAGATTGTTTGGAACTAAGTGAGTTTTTTAAAGTGTTGTCAAAGTATGCAAAAGAAACCAAATAAAACGAATATTTTAACAGAAAGAGGGTGACGAACAATGAATAATAATTTTCACTTTCAAAGAAAATTAGAAGATGGCACTCAATTAGAAATAAGAATAAGGTTGAGCGATAAAGAATTTATTATTGATGATATTGGTGTCAAAGCAAAAAGAAAAAGAAACTTCTCATATTTAGGATCTGTAATATCGGATAGCCATTCATACAGAGGCTTAGATTTTAAAGAAAGGCAACAATATAAGCTTAAAAAGTTCATAGAAGTTTGTGGAATAGAAATGTTAAATGAATGTTTGGAAGAGGCTTGGTTACAAATTAAGCCTAATAAACTCATATAAAATGACAATTTCATTCTAAATTAAAAGGGGAGATTTACAGTGAAAATAGTTAGTGAAATTCTTACTTATGAATATCAAACAAAGGAAGAGAGAAGACAACATAGAGAAGAAATGGAGAAACAAGGATATAAAATTTTAGAGGAGTTAGTTTCATTAGATTTTACTGGACATGAACATATTCTATGTAAGTACATTATTAATAGAAAGGGATATAAGGGAAATTCAATTATTAAGGGTTCAATAAAATAACTAATTTAAAGGAAAAGGAAGGATGAAGGCTATGAAAAGAAGTATCGGTGATAAAGTAAAAATTAATCCTTATAATCGGATTGAAGGTGAAATAATCAGTCGTAAAGATAAGGCAAACGAAAATCATTCAGGATTTGATTATATTGTAAAATTGAATATTCCTCAACCCACCAAAGATACAATTTACACATTTAACTATGACAAAGAAAAAGGCTATTGGTGGCAGTTCTTCAATGATAAAGAGTTAGACATTCTGGAACAAAATTATGAAGCAGTATCTCAGGACAGGGCAGTTTAATTAAATAATTAATTTATAAGAGATTGGAGTTGAAAATAATATGATAGTTGGAACAGTTATTTCAAAAGATAATGGATTGCACGTTGTGACAAGAGTTATTAATGATAGTGTTATAATGAACACTCAGCCTTTAGAGGAATATATCAGTAGAAATGTAATGATAAAATATGGTGGAGAATTTAAAACGATCAAAGAAATAATAGATATAGAAAGTGATAAGTATCTGTCCAATAGGAAAGTTATTGATGTTTAATAAAAATATCAGAGGTGAATAACAATGAATGAATATTTTGTCATTTACACTGATCCAGTAATTTATCAGGAAATTGCTCGACTGGTTTATGGCAGTTCACAAACTGAAATAAAAAACGGTATAAACATTCTGAACTAAACATAATATCAATTAAACAAATATAACTGAAAGGAGATCGTTAAATGGCTTACATAATGACAGGAGTTATAATTTTAATACTGTATGCTGCCATAGGTTTTACTTTCCAGAAAACAGGAATTGCAAACCTTAAATAAGTCTTAAAATTAAATATACAAATATAAAACAATAAGTTAAAATAAAGGAGAGGATGAAAATGGATATAAGCCCAATCATCGAAACATTAAAGGCAAGAGCAACAACAATCAGAGACACAATCAACCTAAGACAAACGACTGAACCGGATGAATCAAGCTGGAAGTACAGTACAACAGAAGAGTTATACGGCAGGCTATTGGAGATTCAGAACACATTAGCAATGCTGGAGAAGTTGTCATAACAGCCAGGAGGGAATATCCCTCTTTGGCTACATAACAGGAGGTTAGGAATAATGCCAGCTCATTTAGATTATTATCTTGTAAGGTTTGTTGATCTAAACAGTGGACAGTTTTATGAGGAAGAAATGAGCAGAACAAGGATTGAACTTCTAAAATTATCTAATAACATCGGCAACAACATTCAAATTCTGAATAAGTCTTATACACGGACAGAAAGTTTGGTAGGAAGGTAATAGAATCTAATTCTAATTTTATTCAGAAGGGGATGAAAAAGTGATATGAAAATCAAGAGAGATTCTGTTAGTTATAATCAAGATGCAAATGTAGCAGATAAAGAAGTGCAAACATTGTTAGATAAAGGCTATGTCATCACAGAAACTTATTGGAATGACTTTGATTGTGGGCAAATATTAGAACTTCCTGATGCAGATAATGATGTTTTGGAAAGGCACTATGACCATGTAAAAAGGTGCGAAGAACAAGCAAGTTGGAGAAAGAAGCATTTTGGTTGGAACTAATAAAATGTTGAATTTAGATAAAAATCTGATTTTAAAGGAGAGAAGAAAATGAGTTGGGATATTACATTAATAGAAAAGAAATTAGTTGAATTCGAGGTTGCTGACATTGGGAATTACACTTATAACGTATCAAAAATGTACGGTGCTGCTATGGGTAAGACTATGAGTGACTTTCATGGAATGGAGGCTTTTAATGCAGTAGATATATTAAGTAAGGGTTTCTGTGAAATGAGAGATAATCCAGAAAAATATAAGGCTATGAATCCATCTAATGGCTGGGGAAATTACGAAGGAGCATTGCAATATTTGGAGAAATTACTCTTAGCGTGCATTGAAAATCCAAATTCAATAATTAACGTTTATTAAAAATCTTTCATAAAGAAATGAGGAAAGAAAATGGAACTTCATTACTGGGAGAAACAATTAATACTGTACACTAAGAATCATTTTCCACGGACTGATTATGAAAAGGATTTGAAAAGGTTTCCTGCTGAACTATACGTACTTTCCATAGAACACACTGATGATTATAATGTACTCGGAATGGTTGTAAGACTATATCAAAAGTTAGTTGATAACGGACATATCCGGTTTACACTTGAAAAATTCATTGACAATATATTTAGGAGAGCATCATTTGAACGACATAAAAATGAAGTTGCTTATGTTGATGTGTTAAGACAAATGTTGGCTGAATTCCAAGGACTCCAGGTACGTGATGGTGAAAGTGTGATTTTGGATTTAGGAAAAGCAGATGAAGAAATGAAGGCTGCAATTGAAGAAGATATGGATAAAGAAATTACAATCTAATATCCATTTTATATTAAAAAAGGGAGAGAATGAATTTGAGTGAAACAGTTCATTATAAAGGTGTTTTAAAAAAGGTCGAAAGACATGAAGATGAAACGTTAGAAGAACAATGTAAAAGATTATTGAATAATAAAGATCTTCCGTCATACTTTGATAACTATCAAGAATACTTTTCAGATGAATATTATTATAAGTTTACTATTCAAAACGGTGTTATTTACAGCATTGAAAAAGAAGATGTTGATCCAGATATCGATATTTTTAACGCAAGTGTTGGAGATAATGGCGAAATTAACTTTGAAGTTAGATATTACAACGGTGGTTGTGGTTTTGATGAAGCGATTGAAGAAGCAATAAAAACCATCAAATAAAAGATTGATTTGATTATCATTCAGCAAGCAGGATTTTATTCCTGCTGTGAGAAACTTATATGAATAGGATTCTGATAGCAGTAATAAAATTAAATGAAATAATTAAAAGGAGATGACTGAACATGGAGTTAGAAACAAAGAAAGTAAGTCGCTTCAAAAGTAAGGTATTTTGGCTGAAGGTTGTCGGTTTGCTAGTGCTTTTATCAATCTTTTATAACATTGGTGTTTCTGGTGCAAAGATCACCTTAGAAGAAAAGAAAGTAAATTACGATGAACTCGTTAAAGAAATAAGAGCAAAAGAAAAAGAGGTTGATGAGACAAAACAGAAAATAGCAGACGTAGAGTTTGAATTAAAAGAGATTGAAGAAGAATTTAATGCAAAGCAAGCAGAGTTTGAAGAAGCTAAGAAGGTTGTTGAAAACAAGCAATCAATCGAAAATGATATTGCTAAATTAAACAGTGATCTAGAAACAAAAAAAGGTGAGATTGCAGCTATAGATGCAAACATTAAAGCTAAAAATGATGAGTTAGCGAGTATCACAGGGCAGATTCAGGAAAAGAAAGATGCTCCAAAACAATTACCTGCTGGCAACTTTACTGTTGGAAAAGATATACCTGCAGGTAGATATAAAGTTGTACCAGTTGGTCAGGGTAGTAATTTTATAGTGTACAGTGGAAGTGGAAGACTAAAGGTTAATACGATTCTTGGCTCATTTGGAGTTGGTGAATATGTGTTCGATGCAGCAGAAGGCGACAACATTCAAACTGAAGCACCTGCAAAATTTATCGCAGTTGAGTAGTGAAATGAAAATAACGGGCTGGGGGATCATCACTAGCCTGTAACCAAAAAGGTAAGCAAATTGTCGCATTACTAACTACTACTAAAATTGGTATAATTATCCCTATAAGGAGGATGATTGTAATGTTTTTAGATTTGTTATCGTATTATATAGGGGCTTTAATTTATGCATTTTTCATTTATTATGCAGTCATGTGGGTAGTGAGATTTGCAACTAGAAAGAAGTTGGAAAGATTCAAAGAAGCAATTTACTCTTTTATTGTTTCTCTCATAATTACAGCAATATTGACTGAAGTTCTATATATCTGGGAAGTTACATTAATTCACCATTTTCCAATGTTAATTCTTGTTTTTTTCTTCGACTATAGAGCCAATAAATATGTCAAATGTCCACAATGCGCAGAAAAAATCAAAGTTGAAGCGAACAGGTGTAAACACTGTCATACAACATTTCAGCCGAAAGAGGACGTAAATTTAACAGTATGAAAGCAACTCTCAAATTAACCTTCCAAAATTTAAAAAGGTGATTATGTTGAACACACAAACTGGCTAATTTTACGAAAGAATATCTATTTTAAGCACAGGCAAGTGGGGAGTGAAATCTGATGGCAAGTAAGAACAAACAAAGTGGAATTGGTTGCTGGTCAATCTTAATAGGTGTAATAGTGGTCAGTCTTGGAGTGCCGTTATTGTTAAATACGATATGGGGTGAAGACGCATGTTTACAAGATGCAAGACACACCTTTGAAGATGCCATAGGGGAAGATGTATATCTAGATGATGAGGATATCGAAGTAATTAGCAGTAAAAGCGTTGAACCAGAAGACTGGGAACTTGTTGAATCAGAAAGAGAAGTAATCTTTGAAACCAAATATGATGGAAAAACCTATAGAGCAAAAGGAATAAAGAGAGTCTACGTAAAAATGCCTGATAAAACTATGTGTATGCGTGTCGAACTGGAAGAATAGATAAGGTTAAAAGGTCATTAAAAATCACAATTCCTATCAAGGTGAAATGAAAGTTTGATTATAAAAAAATCAAATGGAGGAAATTCAAAATGGAAAATTTAATCAGAGCAGCTTTAGAACATTGTGGTTATACAGATGAAGAACCAACAGAAGAATTACTCCAAGAATGCTTTCTTAATCGTGTAGACGAAGGGGTATTCGGAAATTTAACACCTGAAGAAGCAAAAGATATGATTGCAGATGGTGAAATTACTGTTGAGGTTATGTGCAGAAACTTACTCAGGACTAGATAAATAGATTAATAATTATCTTAATAGTCCGATATTACCTATGTACACATTTACCATCAAATGGTATTATACTTGTGTAAAATTTACAAAGAGGAGAGATATGTATGAGAAAGAGAGCTTTAGCAGTACCCTTATTTTTGGCTGGTTTGTTGCTTGCAGGATGCTCAGGGGAAACGACAGAACCAAAGAAAGTAGGGGAAGAAACCTCGACACAGCCACAGGAAAATAAAGAAGAAGTAAAGAAAGATCAAGTGTTCAAAGTTGGGGAACAAATTCAACTAGGTGACAATGTGTTGACAGTAACTAAAGTGGAAAAATCACAAGGTGGAGAATTTGATAAACCACAACAAGGTAATGAATTTGTTATTGTCGGTGTGAAAATTGAAAACGGTGGCAAGGAAAATATTTCTTACAATCCATTTGATTTCCAGGTAAAGAACAGTCAGGGACAAATAACTGATACGGTATTCACAACAGCAAATCAAGATACCGTATTGAATGCTGGTGAGCTTGCACCTGCAGGAACCGTGGAAGGCACACTAGCTTTTGAAGCACCAGCAGGTGATGCTGGATTACAATTAATCTATAAACCCAATTTCTGGCTTGATAATGAAACAATCACTGTTAATCTTCAATAATTAAGATTAGGAGGGCTGCAATATGAAAAGAACGACTGAGTTTGTACTAGGTTTGCTTGGTGGAATTTTCGGCTTTATTGCTGCAATTTTAGCACTTGTGGTAGGTGGAGTGGATGCGGCTTTTAGTTCATCAGGAACAAGTGAAGTAATTGGATTAGGTTGGGCTGCGATATTGTTATCTATTGTTGGTATTGTAGGATCTGTTTTTGTGAAATTCAAGCCGAAATTCGGTGGAATATTAATGCTGATTTCAGCCATTGGCGGAGTGATTAGTATTTCAATGTTCTATATGTTGCCTGGATTACTTTTATTGATTGCTGGTCTAATGGGAGTATTTAGAAAAGATAAGACTGCATCATTACAAGGATAATGATGTCGTAGGGCAACTATCAAGTTGTCCTATGATACATAAAATAAAATAAACAGATACTAAATACTCTTTTTCATTCCACATTGCCTACACTCACGAAGAAATGCACCATTGTTCACGCTGCTTTTAAACAATGTGTTCCCACAATTATCACAACGTCCCGAAATAACATCAGGATATTCCTTATAATCATAAACTTTATCAAAATCTATATTCTCAATCTTTTTGTTTTCCATGACGATCACCTGTCTATGTAAAGTAACTTTATCCATAATAACAAATCCAGAAAGGAGTAACAATACAATGTATGCAATCATTAAGAATCAAGGATCTCATTTTGAACTGCAATATAAGCATGATATTAACTCCAGAGTTGTTAGTTATGCTGAAAGGGCAAGTAATCCTGAATGGTTGAAAGTGTCTCTGACTGCTGACTGGATGGAATGTGAAAAAGAAAATGTGTTATGGTATGCAAAAATTGGTTGACTTAATATAAAATAATTTAATATAATTAAGATAGTCAAAAACCTTGCGTGGAATGTTGGGAAAATTGCTTATTACCGAAAGTAAGAAAGATGATAAAATGAAAGTAAAGATATTGGAATTAATGCACTGAAATAACCATTTATTCAAGGGAGTGGTGAAATGAAAAAAAGGGTTATTACAATTGATAAGAAGAAGGTTGGTAAAGAAATAATTATCACTCAGCCTGTAATCAACGGAGAAAAAGAGGACGCTGAAATAATAGCAATACACCAAGCGTTTCTAGGTCAAAGTTGGGATAAGTAATAAAAGAATCGTTTGATCTAATTTATACCCTCTGGGGAGGGAGTGGTGTCCTTCCAAGATTACCTTTTTTGTCGGGGCAAGAGGAGTCCGGTGCTTCTTGCCTAGAGGGTATAATGGGCGTTTAAGGAGTTGAAATTATGGAAAATGACACTGAGTTTCTTAATATGGTAGTTGATGAATTTAGTGAAGATTTAATTGATTTAGGAATTGCAATAATTCCTGCTAGCTCTGAGTTAGTATTCAAGCTGAGACAGAGATTTAATGATTTAGAGTATATTAAAGCGAATGGTTATACAGGTGTTTATTTGAGCAGCGTAATTGACCTTGATCATTACCATAAGTTCATAAACACATTTTCATCTTTAAATAAAAAGAAAACGGAAATATTACCTCTTCTTAAAGAATTAGTTGAAATTTCTCGTAATAATGGAACGTCAATTGAAGATGAAATTAGAAAGCTATACGGCAGCAGTTTAGACTAACATCATACAAAAGGAGCGATTACAATGATCAAAATAGGAGCAATTTATACAGTAAGCACAGATAAAAAGGAATTTGCACCACAATTTTATCCATGTTTAGGGGAACGTGTTAGAGTTACTGGTGCAAAACATCTTGGTAAATATCCAGTTGATTTTTTAGATAAGCCGGAATTAATTAAAGTTGCACAAAAGGTAAGAGAAGATTTATTAATAAAAAATTGATTTTATAGGAGGTGAGACTTTTGAGCGATACAGATAAAATAATTGACATTTATAGAAATTTAAAAAGTAATTTAGAGAAAACTGGATTAGTGGTTGATAATACTGGTGTTTCCAATCTGATTATTTTAGCATTATCAGAAGCTTTTGATGAAGGAATTGAAAAAGGTAAGAAAATTGGACTCAATAATGTCATAGAAGCATTGAAGGAGATGTAAGAAAAATTAATTTTAAAGGAGGATTCATATGCCAATACCTTTAAACGGTTGGAGCGAATTTAGAGATATAATGCAGCCTTATATTGACAAAGCTTACAAACAAGAAATAACTTTTCAGGAATTTGATCAAATACTCCAAGAAAAAATGAATGAACTACATGCTAAGTATGATAATCGAAAAGAGTTAGTGGGCTGGTTAGGTGGAGATTATGATGATTTAGGATTTTATGATGATAAAGAAGATGCAGAGAGAGGTCATAGACCAACTGAAAAATTTTATGATTTAATTGATGATGAATTTAAAGGTAAAAAGGTTAGGATTACTATTGAGGTAATAGAATAAAAGAGATATTTCAAGTGGAAATAAATAAAACCTGCTTCAAGTGGGGGCTTTAGGCAGGAATTATCTATTATCCAATTAAGTTAGTTTTCGTACCACTCAACGTCTAGGATATCTAACACATCAATTTCTCTTAAAGATCCATCGGGGAACACGAAAGTCAGTGTGCCTTTTACCGGAAGATTTACATCAAACTTTTCACCAACGCCGACAATTTTTATTTCTCCAACTCCCATTGATTATGCCTCCTGATTATAATAAAATACAGTTAGTAATCATTTTCTGCCCTATCTGTCTTTAAGTATAAGACTAATAGAGTTATAAAACAATCACAAAATGATAATTTTAGACACACAAAATGGGTGTATGGAGTTGAGGTAATGGAGATATTGGGGAAACGTCTGAAATGGCTTAGAAATAAAGAGAGATATTCACAGAAAGACATTGCTGATATGATTGGAATGACTCCAAGTGGATATCAGAAAATAGAGTTAGATCAGAGAGAACCCAAGTTAGATGTGCTGGTGAAGCTTTGTAATATTTTTGAAGTGAGTGCTGACTTCTTATTAGGCAGAAGTAATATGACACAAAAATTATTAGACTTATCCATGAATATTGACTTTTGTAAAATTCAATTAGAACGATTGCAAGAGGAACATGAAGAATTAATGGTTAAAAGGTATGATTTGCAAGATGAAATTGAACATTTAAAAATGGAATTAAAAGAGTTGCAGCATCTCATAGCTATAAATGAATTAGATTCAAGTAGTGTGTCCAAGGCACTTATGACAGAGGGTTCTTTACGAGTTAAAGAAAACATGTTGTTTTCCATTACATCCCATAAAGTTGAAATTGAGGCTGAAATTCATGCATTGAATAAGCAAAGAAGTAAATTTCTTAATGAATATATTACTGAATTACTTGAACTTCCAGATTCGCTACCATCTCAGGACAGTATTATAATGGGTTATTTACCAATTAGCATAGACATACAACCGGACATCTTTGACAGGTTCTCGCTACACTTGTATGGGAGAAGTGTAGGTTCTATAGGGCATTATGGTGATTATGCAACTATTGAAGAAACCCAAGAACAACGAGAAAAATTACTGAAACTGCTAAATGGAGAAGGAATATCTAGGGACTCAAATGTAAGGATACGTCTATGAACACATACTATGTAAAAGTTTATAATGGATACCGCTGCATTTATGATCAAGTTTTGTTTGCTGCCAGTAAGAATGATGTACTAAAGAGTTTGCTTCTTGGTTGTGTCCTGGATGAATACACTAAAATATTAATTGAAGAATAAATTAGGAAAGTTTATCTTTCCTTGTTGACTAAAACAAAATAATTAATTATATTAAAAGGAGGAGTTATTTTATGACTTATGTACTAGGAAGTGTGGCATACAGAAATAAGAAGGAACGTGATCGATTGTGGAGGGAATTGAGAAAAGAATTGGGTGGTAATGCTCTTCTATGGGCAGAAGATGGATTTATATTGTACAAATATAGTGAATTTTAATATCCTAAATTTAAAATAAAATAATTTAATGTAAAGTATTGTACAAGTATGATAAATGTGGTAAATTAAAGGTAACAACTTTTCCAAAAGGGTGATAAAAAATGTCGAAGTCACTTTATCATAGGATTTTGAATGAAATTGAATTAGCCCCAAGGGGATACGCTGAAGAATTAGCTAAAATTGCTGGCTACGCAAGTGGTAGTGCTCTTAAAAAACCTTTAAGAAAAGATGGCGATTTCGATAAGTTTTCAGGATTAATTCACCTTGTTAATACACTTTGGAAAGATGAAGCTGTAACAATTATGGTTAAATATTCTTCAGAGGTTAATACGAATAAAAAATCAGCAAGATATTTGCTTGAATATCTTTCAGTTAATAAACAATATGAAGCATTACATAATTTAATTGAAAGAATGTCTGATACACCGAACATTGAAAGTAAAGCGTGGGCAAAAGTATATAAGTTGGCTTACCAGTACCATTTGGCAAAAACAGAAGAAGATTATACAAACTTACTTATGGAATTAAGTTTCCTAAATGTAACAGTTACTGAACTAAAAGTATTTAAGCTTATCTTACAGAATTATTGTTTCAACCAGAAAAGTGATTTCGTTATGACTGATCTTTTAGTGAAGGAAATACAGAGGGATATTGAAGTAATCGAAAAAGACTACATCAAGGAAATGTATTGGATCAGGACAAAAGAAGTATTATCTTATAATCTTCTCAGAGTACGCAATAATCCAGAAGCAGCTAGGGAATGTGCAGATTATATTATTGAATCAAATGCGCCAGAAGGCTTTAAAGCATATGCTTACTTTATTAAAGGATACTCATATAAATTCACCTCTTATGAAAATTCTCATAAATATCTAACAATCAGTATGGATATGTATAAAAAACTTAACAGAGATTTTGAAGTGGACGACCTAAAAGAAAAAATTGAATTTTTGGATGTTTACTGGAACAGAACACAAACAGAGAATTTTCGATACGTTAATAACTATTTGCTTTACCACATTATGAAAGGTAAGGATTTAACAAAGGTACTAATTGAAGCAAAAAACAAAATTAATCCTGCATTTCACGCATTTTTACAAGGAATTAATAGTAACGATGAAAAGAAACTAATCATATCCACCATTAAATATGTCAAAAGAGGAGATAATTTTCTAGCCAATTTACCTAGAATAGAACTTCTGAAACGTGAGTATGATGATGAAATATTAGAAGAGTTGATTGGATAATGACATTCTTGAAAGGAGGTGAAAATTCATGAAGAAATTTGGTCTAGTATTAGCAATTGTTGCAGTTTTAGCATCTGGTTTTGCATTTGGTGATTCACATTTTGCAGATCCAAAACCTGGCGGCATGCCTCCTCTTGAAGGTGGCACACTGTAAAATCGAATAAATACATAACTATAAATGGCGACTACCTTTAACTAGGTATGTCGCCATTTATAGTTTACAAGAAACATTCCAATTTTATAAAATAAAAAAATCGGACGGAAATAGGGGAGGAAATGAAAATGAAATTAAAAAATGGTAAGTATTCACTGAAAGCTCTGCAACTTGCATACCTGGGGGTAAAACTAGAAAAAGAACAGTCAGGCAATCAATGCTTATATTGTTGGTCAAATGGTTGTGGATGCAGCTCACACAATAGCGTAAAATTTGATCCGTTTATTAATTTAACTGAGGAGTTAAAATATGCATAAAACATAGACAGGCAGCGTTTATTTAGTCGAACGCTGTCTGTTTTTTATTATTAAATAATTTAAATAAAAGAGTTTACAAGGTGGTTGATTATGGTATAATAGCCTTAGATTAATAATTTAATAATTATTTAGCTTTAGAGGAGGACATAAGATGCTTAGTAAGGTTGTGTCTCTGGGTAATTTCAAAACAGAAAAGGCATACAAGGCAGTTTATCAGCAAGGAAGCAGATGTTGTAACCTGGATCTTTCATTAGACAACGTTAACATACATAACTTACAACCAAAGAAGGACTACCGGACACTAATGATTAAGGGATACATGGCTTTATTATCTAATCAAAAATAATTTATAAGGAGGTGAAATGCATGTCTCTAATTATGAGTGTAGACTATGGTGATCCACGAAATGATTATCCAACGTTTGTTGTCGGTAAGAAAGTTAACGATAAGGTACATATTATGGACACTGGGTTTATCAAGGACTTGGATTTGAGCAAGTATAAGAGTGAATCAAACATTACATACATAGGTGAACCTGCAGACGTAACAAGGTTTAAGAAGGATTTTAATATTAAATAATCTTATACTAAAATCAAACCAATATATGCTTCCATGTCTTACATAGTACAATATCAGAAATTGTTGGTCTTTTGACACCATATTTCTTAGCCAGGATACGCTGAGTTTCAAATTTAGCATAGCCTTCTTGTAATGCTAAACTATATTCTTGTCTTATTTGAATTACTTGCTCGTCAGTTAATTTAGCTTGATTGTTCTTTGAACCAGTTTGAGAAGCAGATAATTTTGCAGCATACTCAGGGGTGTAACGATTGTTACGGATGCCATAAAGGATGTTTTGACGTGCTGTTTCAGACAGGATAGTAGGCTTGTTTAATAAAGTTTGTTCACTTGGCGAACGTAGACCAGTTCCGAAAGTCTTAAGAACATCACTCACTGTCTTATGATGAGTAGAGGTAAGAGATGAAATTTGTTTAACAGATAGTTGACTAGAGTAATACAGATCGAGTATAGTTGGTATTTTTTTAATAGTTTTAGTGGCAAATTTAGTCATAATATCACCTCATATACAGAATAGCATTTGTTGGAATATAGGTGATTGACAATTGTGTGACAATCAAATCATGTTTTTAAAGAAAAGGAGAAGATATTATGGATAAATTCGGAGATAGAATGAAAGGGTATGAAAATGCTTTTAGGATTAATTTGCCTAAGCGAATGCCTGTAATCCTAAGAATTGACGGAACTCATTTTCATACATATACAAGAGGAATGAAGAAACCCTTTGATGAAGATTTAGTAAATGCATTTTGGGAAACGTGCAAATACTTAGCTGAAAATATTATGGGTTGTAAAATTGTTTACCATCAATCCGATGAGATTAGTCTATTGCTCACTAATTATGACAAACATACAACTCAATCATGGTTTGATAATAATCTTCAAAAACTTGTTTCCGTTTCTGCTTCCATGGCGACAGCTAAGTTTAACGAAGTCATGAGGGAAAAGTATCCTGAGAAGTCTTTGGCTACATTTGATAGCCGAGCATGGATACTGCCACATGATGAAGTATGCAATTACTTTCTATGGAGACAACAAGATGCAACCAAAAACAGTATCTCAATGGTGGCTCAAACTAACTTTCCACATAAACAGCTTCAAGGATTAAACGGGAAACAGATGCAAGATAAGTTGATGTTAGAGAAGGATATTAATTGGAACGATATTCCCGTGTGGCAAAAACGAGGTGTATGTATTACCAAGCAGTATTACAACAAAGGGGAAGCAATGAGAAGTAAATGGGAAGTTGATCATGACACTCCAGTGTTTTCACAGAATAGAGAGTACATTGAGCAACATGTGTATGTAGATAAAAACTAACTTTCTTGGGAAAGGAGGGGTAACAATGAATACCAAAGAAGATCTATTAGAAGAATTGTGTATCAGTCAGTATAAAACACTTAGATTCTTAAATAAGGTAATGTATGAAACTACCAAGCATCAACGAAGTTTACCTAGAGAGAAACAAAATCTTGAACTATTGGATTTGGCCTGGTCGAGTAATGATATAATTGTTGACCATCCAAGAGAACGTGAAATTGTTCAACAGCTTGCCGACGAGTATGGATTTGACTTAAAAGAAAAATAACTTACGATCAAACAGAAATTAGACCGTAATACTGAGGTGAGAGGAATGAATAAGAAATCTAATGTCATATGTATGCACCCCAGGAATATGAGGCAACTAAGAATACAATCTGTTGGCTTTAGTTTAAACAAAACTGAAATTTGTGGACAATGTGAAAAGACATTGAAAGTTGAGACTAAGTAAAGGGGGTTTTCATTATGAGTCACTTAGAAAAAGCAGTTGAACAATTAAAGAAAGAAGGGTTTTCGTCTGAGGAAATTAAGAATGCTCTTGAAGAAATTAAAAATGAGACATTAAAAGAACCGACCATAAGTGTTTCTTTAGATGAATATTTTGATTCGTTGGATGAAGAATAGTTAGTTTAAATTAATTAAGGAGGAGAAAGTTATTGGAAAACATTTATTGGTACGCTGAATATGGAAACGTAAAAGATGTGAAGAAGTGTATATTACATAAAAATGGATTATTGCAAATGATTCAATTATATAAAGACGATGGCTCTTTAAACGATTATACGCAGTCATTTGACGAAAATAACTTATTCAAACATCAGGATGAAGCTGAGAGAAGATTAGATTTTTTAAATGAGTTATTCTACCAAACATTTAAACATAAGCCGTTTTTAAGAGAAGAATTATTATCAAAACACCTGGATAAATTAAAACACATTGAAATGCAAATAGAAAACAAATTAAGTGGATATGAAAACTTTGAAGGCATAGACTTTTGTGACGTTTCAGCAGATGGAATACAAATTAGAGGGCATCATAAGGAGATAAAAGGTTATACATATGGTTCTCAACCAACAATAAAATATGATTTTTCAAATTATCTTGAATGTATTGATCAGTTTGTTGAGATGTGGAAAGAACAAGATACTACTGAAAAAGTTAAGTCACAGCAAAGGTTCATTGCTGATGGAGAAAAGTATGGTTGGGATTAAATAAAATATCAGTCTTATCGTGAAAAATGGAGGTGATGAGATGAACGGTCTAAAGGAAGAATATAAACAATGTTTAAGATTAGTAATGAATAGAAAGAGTGTAGATTTAGACTGTGCCTATAAACAGATGAGCAGTAGTATTCTTCATTCATCTAAGTTTGATGAGGAGATTGAATTTTTGATTGAAGCCTATTTTGAATTAAAATCTTAATCAAACATATCTTTGATGGGAAGTGAGGTGTAAACGTGGATTTATATAAGAAGGGAATTGATGAGTTTAAAAAGCAGTACCCATTTGTGGTGTTATCAGAAAAAGAAAAATCACTTGTATCTTTGGCTTATTTTCATGGCTACGCTGATTCTAAAATAGACACATATAAAAGAAAAATTTCCAAATAAATCATTTATTTTAAGCGAAGGTGTGACAAAACTAAAACGAGTTTGCTAGAAAACCTAACGAATTAATATAATAGAATTGAGGTGATAATGTTGGAAATCAGAGATCATGCAAAATTACGTTTTGTGCAGCGAGTAATGGGAAAAGTAAATGTCCAGGAAGCAAAGACATATATTAGAAAAAATGAGTTTGAAGTTGTATATAAGTTGCTGGAATTCATTAGCCAATCTGAGCTGTTGTTCAAAGGTTATGCTCCAGCTAGAAGGGATACTCTTGATTATTACGTTAATAATGAAACATTAATTATTATGAAGCCGAACAAGAAAGAACTTGTGACTTTATTTGATATTACTCTTGACTCTGAAGACCGACAAAACAGTGAGAAAATTAAACAATATGTAAAGAAGATAAAGAAAAATAACTACCAAGTGCAAATAATTAATGGTAAACAAGCAAAACAAGATCAGATAACACATCATTTGGAATATATGATTAATTACCTTGATGGCGATATAGATAACTCGAAAATGGAAAGTATTAGGGAAGATAGACAACGTTCTATTGATATTTGTAAAGACTTAGCAGCACAAGCGAAAACATTACGAATGGAGAATAGAGAGTTAATGTCAGAGATGTTTAAGAAGATTGATAAAGACTCTGTAAAATGATCCTTATATCAGGAGGTGAAATATGAATAAGCTATATGGAATTGATTATAATGTATATGTTTGTGGTGGAATTGGTGATCAGAAGCTCCAAATTGCGGATAGAAAAACTGTCTTCTTTTATACTGAGAGTGAAATGTTAAGAAATATTGCAGAGTTAAAAGAAAATTATTCAATTGGCGAAATTAAACCATTTTCTACAAACGTTACAAGAGATGAATATAAAATAAGTTAAAAAGTAGATTTGATATGAAAGGAGGCATTATGGAGAACCAAACGTTAGAACTGTTGAAAAAACTGTTGTGCGCTGCAACAAAATTAGATTATGCCTATCTTGAAGCAATTCAAAATGGAGGAAAATCAAGTTTTTCAGGAGAACAGTATGATGAAATTAATGATATTTTGGCAGAGGCTGATGAATTCTTAAATAAATGGGGGCGAAAGAATGGAACAAAGAATAATTGCAATTAGACCAGATTATTCAGATGAAGAAGGTAATAGCCGATTACAGTTTAACTATTTAAACACTCACTTTTCCGAGTATGAAACTTGGAGAGATTACTTACATATTCAAATGAACGGATATGATGGATTCAATTTATATATTGAAATGTCTGAAAGGCAAATTGACGATTTAATAAATCTGCTACAGAGTAAGAAAAAATATTTACGGTAAATGAACGATTTCATAGTGAATTATAGACGCATGCTGTGCAATAGAAAGGGAGAGATATATGTCACGTTTGAAATTTGAAATGTGGAAATATGAACGTAAACCAGGTGAATTTGACGGGTATGTATCACGCTTTACGGATGGAAAAGAAAACTGGACTGAATCTTGGTGGAGTAGCCCTCCAGATGATATTGACCATGTTGGAAGAGAGTATTTACAAAATCCTCACAGACACCCAAACGTCAGAACGGCAAGGCACGATTCATTTGTCAAACAAAGATTCAAAGAAGAAATGGCAAGGTTAACTAGTGAATAGCCCTAAGATACGATGAAATAATGCTTAGATAGGAAATGAGGTGAACTATGAGTTGGAAATTTGACGCTTATTACTGTGACCACTGCGATAAAGAAATTAAAGAAGGGCAAGAATATTATAGTATGGCTGCCCGTGATAATTGGGATCAAGTACATATAGAATGTTTTCACGATTACACAATTAATGCTCTCTCTGCGTATTTGGGAACTATGAAACCAGATGATAATGAAGACGATGAAATATAAAATAAATTAACTAAAAGGAGAATTTAAAATGAATCATATTGAAAAGAAATCATTATTACAAGCAATGGAAAATTATATGGCTGCACTTCAGCAGCGTACAGACCGTGATTTTGGTGGTGGACTCTCTGGAGATGTTGAGGCATATCGAGCAGTGAAATTTTTTAAGGAATCGGTTGAGCGAGGTGATCACGATGTACGTATTTGGACGGAGGACTAATGAATAACTTGAAAAAGATTTTAGAAACCACTAGAAAATCTGAGCAGTTGTGGAAGGACAGTAAAAAAGCATGGGAAAAGGTTAAGAAGGTATGGAGTGATAAGAAATGATGACTTTGGGATTTATGTTCGTCGCTGGAATATTACATATGTTCAATGTGGATGAAGTTGTTGTTGAAGGATTAAATGAACTAACTGGAAAAAGATTAAGTGCAGCAGTTTATTGGTTAACATTCTTGGTTGTTGGCTTGGGACTAGATATTATCGCAACACTGGTGAATGTATTTAATTAAAATCTATATTTAAGGAGATGAACACATGAAACCGTTTGATACGGAAACACATAGTTATGTACAAGTGTATGTTTATAATGCTGAAGAAATAGCCGAAGGTACAGCAGAACCAAAGTTAGTCTATGTTTGTGATCCGAAAGATGCAATGAGTCCTGCAGAGGTTGCTATAAAAGTAAAACGAGCAGGGTTTGATACTTTTGAAATTGTTGAGGGAACAGAAATTACAAAGAGATATTTGGTAAGTGATTTAAATAAATAAAATGTTCGTGTAAAGGGAGTGGCTGGAATTATGGAGGAAATTAAATTCTTAGAAATTGTTTTTGAAAATGTCGAGTCAATTGTTATTCCTATTGAAAGAGTAAAGAACTTTAATTTTGGTGAATTAACATCTATGGAACATAAACATCTTGAAGACAATTCTTATCAAACAGATCATATTAATCTTGAAATTACCTATGAGCAGAAGTCTGAACTTCAATATAATCCTTCAGATTGTGACGAGCCACTAGGTATGTTTATTAACAATCCTACAAGCAATAATGTAGCAGATAGACCGAATATACTTGGTAGAGTATTAAATCATATGGACATTGTTGACATTCAAGTGCTAAATGAAAATGAAGAACCTATTCAAGTTATATACGTTCCCTGGCATGATGAGGATCAGTATGACAATAGGTTTATGATTACAAAGGTCGAAGATGGCTTAGTTAAAATAGAGATTAGGAGAAACTAATCGATTACTATCAAACCAGAGTTTTAAAGGAGGTACTTGTGATGGATCTGGGGAACTTTAAAGTTAAACTTGAAGCACATGTAATAGCAAGGTACAAAGATTATCATCATTTTTTAATATTAATGGACGGAAAGTTTTGTGATGTTTTAATTGCAGAAATTGATGATTAGAATAAATTACATGTTTCATTTGAAAAGGTTGGCACAAATGCGACACAAGGAGAGAGAAAATGAAAAAGTCCAGTATGTTTATTTCTGATAATTTAAGACTTGATGCGCTTGTGAAAGGTTTGCACTTAGATATAAGTGAAGCAGACCATTATCGACTTGTTTCGGGGCTTTATCAACATATTGAGCATACAAGAGTAATGGCGTTTAAAAATGGTTATGACCAAGGACGATTTGATGAAAAGATGGACAGATATTAGTAGGTAATACGCTGGAGAACATACTAAAATAGCGAAGGAGTGAAAGGGATGAATGTAGGGTGTTATTTGGTTACAGAAGGTAAATTTGAACAAGCTGTCATTCCACAAAAAATGTTTTTAGAATTAGTGAAAAACCTTAGAGAAAAAGGGAAAGAAACAGTTCACTTCTCTGAAAGGTCAATAGAAGTAGAAGGTGTTTATATACCTGCAAAGGGGTAGTAAAATGCAGCTGATTTGTTTAGGCAATGATGCGTAGCGATTCAACTTACATTAAAACACGGATTTTAAACTGAATTATGTAAATGTGGAGTTTAAGAAACCCACTCCACAAAACTAGCAATACGCAATAATCCCCTTTTGGTCAAGTTTCGATACTTGACCTTTATTTTTAATTTAGGATCTAAGTAAACGAATTTATCATTTTCATCTATAACGAAATCTCTGTACTGAGTGTAAAATTCTTTCCTGGCTTTTGGTGTCATAAACTCCATTATTCCGGCATATGACCCGTTTTCAAAGTTAAGCAGCAATCCAAACTCATCTTTCCTCAATCCAGAAATGTAAACATTCTCATATTGATAGTTGATTACCTTCAACCAATCCTGCGAACGTTTATTTATTTGATACTTAGAGTCAGCTTTCTTTAATACAACTCCCTCTAAATCATGCTGCTTAATCAGATCAAAGTAAGCAACTCCATTTCCTTCAGTCCATTTCACTTTATTAATTATTGGAGTGTCTTCCATAATAATTTCTTCAAGTATTTCTTTCCTATCCAATAAAGGAAGATGAGTAATCTTATCTCCTTTATGATAAAGAACGTCAAAGACACTGAAAGACACTTCATGAGGACTTCTACTTGATGAAAAACGCTCCATACATGCCTCAAAGTCAGGCTTCCCATCCTTGTCGGTTACGATTAATTCGCCATCCAGGACAGTGTTATCTGGAATATTTAGATTAAGAAGCTCAGGATACTTCGATGTTACTTCATTCTTATGTCTGGTGTAGAGTTTAGTCTTACCATCAAATTTAGAGAGTAAAAGCCTTATTCCATCGAGTTTTAACTCAGTGATCCATTCGCTATTATCGAAAGGTTCATCTGATTTATGCAATAGCATTGGAGATACAAACAACAATATTCACCTCAAGAATAAGTCTATCATCATATGTCCAAGTAGTCTTTTGTTATGCTAATGGTAATTAATTCTTACTATGTGTCGTACTACGTTCCTGTTTTTGTGTCTTTTTGTCTACTTTTGTACTAAATTAATCCAATTTTTACTTGATGAAAAATCGGATTAAATGTATAATAAGGGTAGTTAAAATAAAATAATTTTATATAAGTAGTTTAACACTATAGGATAAGGGGATAAATAAAGATAAAAAAATACCGTGATAAAGGGGAATTACTAAGATGCTGACAGATTTGCTTGGATATTTCAGAAGAAATGTTAAGAAGATGAATGATTTTGAAAAACGTAAAGCATTAAATGAAATTAAACAAATACAAATGGTTTTAGAGAAAGATTTGAAAAGGGGAGTGATTTAACATGTTGGCTGAAAATGTAATTAAGTTGAAGGAAACTAACTTATACGATGACATAATGGCTTATTTTGATGAGTTAGATAACCAGGTATTAAATGATGATCGTTATAAGAAAAACAATAAACAAGAAAAATCCCCAACTAGAATTTCTTATGAGAAGAACATTAGAGAATTTTTTAGGATTGTATTAAACAAAGAAATTGAACACTTAATAATTCACGATTTGGATTTAAAGAAAAGAGATATTATTTCTTACAGGAAGCAGCTTTTGGACAATGGAAATGCTAATGGAACAGTTAATCAAAAGCTATCTTCAGTAAAAAGTTTGTTCAATTTTCTCAGTGCGGAATATGAATTGAATACTGCAATTTTTAACTTGAAAAGACTGAAAGACAATCCCAATTCTTATGGACATCTTTCTCAAACTGAAGCTGAAAGGTTTGCTGAGGTTGCATTTGAGACAGAAAGAGAAAAGCCGTATGCAAAAAAGATGCTTATCCTCTTTGCAATAAGAAGCTCATTTCGTATTGACGTGATTTTGAATATAAAATGGAGGGACTTTGAATATGTTGATGGGGTGTATAAAGTTACTGGTATAGGTAAGGGAAATAAAATTAATACAAACTCTATCTCAGCAAAACTATACGAGCAAATTTTAGTTCTTAAAGAGTTGAATAAGCAAACTAAATGGAACGGTGATCCTGAGTTAGTTTTTCAAATTACTGAAGATCCAATAAACAAAATGATGAAAAGACTTAGAGAGAGATTGGGAATACCAAAGGAAAGAAATATTGTTTTTCACTCATTTCGTAAAGTGGCGATAGACTGGGAACTTGAGATGACTGGGAATGTCAAAAGCGCAGCTCTACAAGGTAATCATTCAAACATAGATACAATGTGGAAGCATTATGTAAACAAGCAAAGGGATTTTAGTCAAACTCCAGGCGTTAGAATGGAACAAGAGATTGATTTATCTTTCCTAGATAGTCTTACAGTGGATGATTTTAAAGACTTTATAAGACAAGGTAATTATAAACTACATGTAGAAATTCACAATTATTTTAAGAAAAAGCATGAAAATTAAGGAAATTTCAATACGAAATAATTAGTATAAATGTTTACTTTCCGTTATTAATTAGATAATATGAAGATAGTGTGATGAAAATTAGACAGTAAGGAGGGTGACTATGCTTAGAGATCGAAAAGAATTAGAAGAAAATTTGATTCCTTCTATTAAGTCTATCAAATCTAAGAAGAAAGTCATCAATGACATAAAAACACAACTTGCATCGTATGATATATTGGCTGGAGATATTCAGGGATGGATTAATGATCCACAAAGTGAATTACCAAACTTAGATATCCGTCAGATGTTTTTATTTGCAGAACAAATTTATTTAAAGACCGGAAATTTAGAAATTAATCCTGAAGTGTACTTTACTGAATCAGAAGTAAAAGAAGCTAGGCAATTTAGTGGAGTTTTAGAAAGGCAAGATGAAATAAACTTCCCAATTACAATTACGAACGCTACAGTAGTTGGTAACAGTGCTTTTGCAACTATAATGGATATTAAAACAATCAACAAATTGCTTTCTAATCATTTATTGTCTTACAACTTTGAAGTTCAAAGAGAAGCAAAATTCAAAAGAAGAGAAGATAAGGTAATTATTGAACCAACTATTAGCATGAATAATGTTAAAGAAATCACTCAACATTTATTAGAGGGCACTTTAGTTCCAACTAAGTTAGTGTTCAATGCGGCAACAAGAACAGCAGAGAGTGGAACGGAATTAGTTTATGATCCAAAGAAATTAGAGTTAACCATAACTAAAGGAACAAGAATGGATATTGTGGATGGATATCATCGATGTATGGGATTGCAAAATGCTTTACAGACTAATCCAGAGTTAAATTTCAACTTTATCGTATTAATAACAAATTATTCAACAAAGAGAGCGCAGCAGTATCAAGCACAGTTGGCGAAAGCAACGCCTATTTCTAAAACACGAATCCAGGAATTAGAGGCTAATCGTTTAAGTGATACCGTTGTTCAACAACTAAAAGATGAAAGTGACCTTCAAGGGAAAATATCTCAAACGCATAGAATTCATTCAATTAACAAAGAGTTAGTTTCTTATAATGTATTGGCAGATACTATCGATGAACAATTCAGGATGGAAACTAGAGCTGATGCGGCAGATATAGGAGATTATCTGGTTGAATTCTTTAACTTCTTAATAGACTCTAATCCATCGGCATTTATAAATGATATAGAAGAAAATAAAAAAACCTCACTCATTAATGACAATAATATGTTTGTTGGTTATTTAGTTTTAGCAAGAAGAATGATGGAGCATAAAATTAAACCTAGGGAAGTAAGAAATTATATTAAGGATATAAATTTTATCAGGGATAATCCTTTATGGGTAGAATTAGGAATATTAAATGATAAAGGCAATATATCTGACACTGTAAGAGCTCGTAAAGCCATTAAACAGTACTTTGAGGAGATTAACTTATAATTCAGTGTTAAGAATAGTTATTAGGGTGGTTAGCTATGAGTAGATTATATAATGAGGAAATTAAAGAAAAATTTCTTTCAGAGAACTATGAGAATGAACAAACTAGGAAAACCATCAGAAACGTATTTTATAAGTCAGAGCCAATTGAGAATGTATTGGATAAGGATCTGTATAATTTTAATCTAGACGAAATTGGCAATGTAATTAAGAATTCAAATCCTCTTTCAGCGTCAGTTGCAAGGTCAACTGGTCGTTTTTTGACACAATATATTACATGGGCTGCACCATATAGGAAAAGCAACTTAAATCCCGTTAAAGGTGTTACGAATGAGTGGTATGATCAGTTTAGTGATAAAACAAAGAAAATCCATTTTAGCGAAGATGAATTGTTTAACGGTGTAATTGAACAATTAGAAAATGCCCAGGATCAAGCTTTAATTGCTCTTATATTTGAAGGAATCATTGGTAAGGGATTTAGTGAATTAAAACCTTTGCATTATAATCACATTAATTGGAATACAAATGAAATTACTGTACCAGAACGTGATGGTGAAAAAGTACAGGTTTCTGATCGAGTAATGAGATATGTGGAGCAAGCGTACAAGCAACGAACTTATAGCACCTTCAATGAGGAAACCCAGAATTATAACGAAAGAGAATTACTACAAAGCGATTATATTTTCAAGAATATTAAAAGTCCTCGTGCGAAAAATGGAGAAGTTAATGGCTCTGTATTCTATACTCGTATGAATAATATTAGAGAAGCTTTTGATCTTGAATACCTCACTCCGAATAGTATTAGACAAAGCGGTATGATAAAAATGAGTGCGGATTTATTAAAAGAAAAAATCGAGGAAGGCAAAGAACCCAAATTAGAATATGAGGATTTTGAGAAAATTGGCGATAAGTATAAATTCTCCAAGGTTTACAACAAAGGTTACTCATATTACAACACAACGCTTCTCAGAGAATTTGTCAATCCATCCACGTTAAAAGAACTTTACAACATAGATGCTGAAGTATAATAAAAAAATATCCCTGGTTGTCAGGGATATTTACATATTCCAATAAAAAATAATTAGACATATGGTTACATTTGAAAACAATCCGATTTTTACAAAATGAAAAATCGGAATAAATTTTAATATTATTGTCACAATTATCAGGGTAATTAGTAGGATTTTGTAAAGGTTTGCATGTTTTCGACAAAAAAATACAAAGACAAGAATGGAAATGTAATGTAAAATGATTATCAAAAGTTCACGAAAAAGTGAACACGGGAGTATGGTTATGCCACAAAAGTAGCAATAACCACATGTTTACTCCCATATGTTCCATTCATACAAATCATCAATATGACACTTTAAGGCATTAGCGATAAGTTTTGCATTAGGAAGAGTCATCATTCGAGTGTTTTTTATGTATTCGTTAATCTGTGACTTAGATATACCAGTTTTTGTCGCTAAATCTGCCTGTGTCATATATGATCGCTGCAGGAGTTCTAGGAGTAAACACTTTCCGAGAATATCACGACTGGACATCGGAAAGCCTCCCTGATTCAATTGTACTAGTTTAATAATACCATTTGTTGCTAAATAATGGTTAGGAAAATATAAAAATTAATTTGTACTTATTTACTATTATAAATGTTGCCTTTCGGAATAATGAAGATTTATAATAGATTTAAGAACAAACGTTCCCATTTTAGGAGGTGTTGCCCGAAAACAGGACAGGCTCTCAATACGTAAAGAAAAACCACAAAAATTAAAAAGGGGCTGGAGAATTGAGAAACCTTATGCACGGCATCGCTCAAATATATTTACTTGCAAAGACCAATTTGGAAATGAGGGCTTTTCAAGAAAAAGTAACTGAGCAAAACATCAATGGAGCCAAGTTATTTTTAAAACTTCCTGATGGAACAGAACTTGAGATTCATGGAGATGTTCTTGAATTAACTTGGACTGAATGTGAACTCAATGAAAAAGCCACTAAGCGTAAGCCTAGTGACGTTGATATCGACAGTAAATAGGGTACTGTCCAGATAAATGATAACATTTTTCAATCGAAATTGAAACTACAATGTGTCACTACTTATGTAAATTATTTTTTACGATACACCATTGAATTAGCAATAGGGGGCGATTTAATGGTGTATTTGTAAGATGAAATGAGGGTTTTATCTAAACTTATAATTCCCTCATACTGACGAGTTAAACCTTTTATGTTAATTTTTTTAGAAATGTGAGGGGATCATCATGTGTAAACTTAGTAACTATGAATTATTGAAGAAGTCTACTTCACATGAATTTGATGAGAATAAAGCGACATATGAACTGATACGCAGACAATATGGCGACGCAGCTGCCGAGGACTTTAAGCAGAAATACTGGGATAAGTGGACTACAAATAAAAATAATTAAAAACCGGATATTTTCCGGTTGACTTTTAAAATAAAATAATTTAATATAAGAATTAATAAAAAATATTAGGAGGCGATAACTTGTTGGCGAAGGAGTATATAGAGAAAGCCTTAGCAAGTTGCCAACGGGCTTTGAATGACCTTGAAAATGGATGATATTAGAAGGACGCTTGGTGATTTGGATTTTGTAGAAGAGAGAGTAATGGCAGCTAAAATCATTCTGAGGGAAGAACTTAAAATAAGAGAGGGGAAGACGTGATGGCACAATTAAAGTTCATGTCGGATGTATGGGTCAATTGGTTTGAGGGGCAAGAAAACGGCTACAATGTATTTGACTACCATGAGTGGCGTAAAGATGAAGATGTAATAGCGTTACTTGATCAAGTTCCACTGTTGAAAGTTGATTCAAACCTATATGACTATGTTGAGAATGATTTACGGGAAATTCCAAGGGGACTTCTAGAAGCAATACATAAGAAAGCCTATCTGAGAAAAAATGGAACCAGAATGCAGTTGGAGTATGCATTTGTGTTAACGGACGGAAATGGTATTCTCGCAGTCGATACAATAAGTACTGGTATTCCCATCAGGAAAAGCCGTCTCATTCCCAGGCAGGAACAATTAGTGTATGAATTAACAGATAACCAACAAATAGATTTTAAGTTGCCTAAAGAGTTAAAGAAAGAAAAAGAGTTTAATATGTTATCTCCACATCCACATATCATGGCTGGATTGACCAGGAGAGAAAGGACATTAAAGCAAATGCTCTTTATGGGATTGGATGATGCATATAATGATAATAACATCGGTAAAATTAAATATTTATATACTGAGTTTAATAATGATTTCAATGATGTTAAAGACATGGACTTGGAGAGTGTATATAAACTGTTGGTTAAAGAAGTCTCACAAGGATGGGGTGAGAAACACGAATCTGTCTGCAAGGTACTTACATATGGGAATCCATTTCTGGCGAAGATTTATGAAAGTGAAACAGTTAAAACTACAAAAATAAATAAGGGAGGTAAGTAGTATGGTTGCATTAGATAAATTGACAGGTGGGGTAAAATTCGGACGGTTCACAAAAAATGAGGAACTGGCTAAAGCTATAACCAAATATATTAAACAAGACTTAAATGATGTGGTTTTCTTCTGCGTAGGAACAGACAGGTCAACAGGTGACAGTTATGCTCCATTTGTCGGGATGAAGTTGAAAGAGTTAGGATACACAAATGTAATTGGTTGTATTCATGATCCAGCTCATGCGGTTAATTTAGATGAGAAAATTGCTGAGATACCGGAAGGAAAAACTGTAATTGCAATTGATGCTTGCCTTGGTCTTCACCAAAGTGTCGGTACAATTTCTTTAAACAAAGGTAGCCTTTCTCCAGGTGCAGGAGTAGGAAAAGATTTAACTAAAGTTGGAGATTTTAATATACAAGGAGTGGTCAACGTTTCTGGCTTCATGGAGTTCTTTGTTTTGCAGAATACCAGATTAAGCCTTGTTATGAATATGGTGAATGAAACCGTAACAGCAATTCAAGCGGCATTCCCACTAGTCGATAAGAAGAGTGAATTTGAAACATACATGATGAGCGTATGATACTTTAAAAGATGCATTAGATTGGAACGCAGTAGACATATGTAGTTCACTAAAGGAGGATTGGAATAAATGGAAACCTATACAGTTGAAGTTGAGTTTTGGAATGGAACAACCGTTGAAATTGAAGTAGAAGCAAAGAATGAAGATGAAGCGTTGGACTTAGCGATGCCTAAAAGCACAAGAATACGGTAATGAGATATTCGAAATACAACACTATGAAAGTGAAGGTTTATTAGGAGGGAGAAGGAACCAAGTGGATATTGAAAAGAAGCTGAAAGAAATCGATGACTACTTTGACAGTGTTACTGAAGAAGAGTTTGAAGAGGCTTTAAATAAAGCTGGGTATAAAACTATTAAACCTGCATCTTGTAAGGGATACTCATTAGTTGAACCAATAACGGATACTGAATAAAAAGATTGTTTTATAGGAGGAACGAATATGAAATTTAACATTACAGTCGAATACAATCATGACGAATATGAAGATTTTGATGAAATTATAAAGGATAAAATTGCAGAACAATTGAGTTATAGAATCATGAATGAACTAGGTGGAAAGTACAGTAGCACAATTCAGACTATCGCTAAAGATATAAAACGAAGTATTGTAAATCAAGTAGTTGAAGATTTGAGTAGTTTAATTGTTACTGAGGATATTAAAGAAAAGGTTCAAAATAAAGTTAATACAAAGCTCAACAGCGAATATATAAAAGGGTTAAGTGACAGATTGCTTAAAGATGTTGAACCTAAAATAAATCAAATGGTTAAGATTGAAACAAATAAAGCCAATGAGAAGCTAAGGAAAGACATCAGTAGCGTTTTCAAGTTGTCTTAAAACATACATTTTAAAGTAAATTAAATTAATAAAAAGGAGAATAGGGATGCTTGCAGAAACACTTGATAAATTAATACAAGAAGAAATAGACAAAGGGATTGAAGAGTATAAAAAAGACTATTTAAAAACATCAAACGAGTTAAAAAGATATAAGTCTGGATATGAAGAGAAGGTAAAAGAAGTCAAGTCTTTAATGGCACTTAAAGATCAAATGAACGAATTCAAAACGTTTCAGGACTTAATTAATCAAAACAATATAGAATATATTGTTTCTCACTTAAATTTAGAGCAACAAGAAATTGATTTCAATGGAATGGATGCAGATAGGATTCCAGTATGGTTTAAGTTATTGTGTACGTATTATCGTGATAAAGAACGACTGTTTACTCTTATGGATATGCTTAATATTGAATATCCTATTTGGGCAAAATCATTCAAAATGCCATTTGATTATGGAAAAGAAGAGTTGGATCTGGTATTTAACCATATGGGAAAAATGTATGTTTGCAATGGGCAGATTTTTAGTGGAAATATGGGATTCTATTATACATATCAAAACAGATACAAAGGAGAATTAAAATTATTATTCAATAGAGAATCGTATGTAGAAATACCATGGAATCTACTTTTACAGAATCCATTGTTGACAACGGATGAGTACTTCTCCAAGATAATTAAAGTTTTACAAGATAAGAGTTCACACTCAGAATACTTTTTCATGATACAAAATTATCAAGAGTTAACAGATGATCAGATTAATATGATGGTAGAACAACTGCCGACTACGCATTTTTATGATTATCATACAAATTTCTTAAGCAAAAATAAGGGTATTTTTAAAATACGAAAAGACCTAGCAGTCAAATTTAAGGATAGAATCAGAAATAATCATTATTCTGAATTTCACTATCTAAATTATCCAGTTGATATGCAAAAGGAATTTGTATTAAATGAATCAGATAGGCATAGCAGGTATGGCTTTGAACTTGTTCAAAGTATGGATATTAGCAATAAAGAGAAAGTGCAATTGTTAAGTGAGATTGCTTTGAAATTGTTAGGTAGTATAGATGATGAATAGAATAACCTGTGGTAAATGCGCCAGGAAGCAAGGTAGGACATTTGAAGAGCGAAAACAGATGGTCAATCAACTCCAAGAGGGGTTGAACGTTTGTGACTGTGGGAGAAAGTTAAAATTAACTCAAGGAAGGTTGAAGGAGGAAAAATAAATGATTACCCATGCCGAAGAGAAGGCTTATGCAATGTGGGAGAGGCTGAAAAGGGAAGGTGGAGTAGAAACGACTGAAGAAATTTTCGATATTGATATTCCACCAGAGCACCAGTGTCCCAAAATAGATAAAGTAATTAAAACAATCAATGAAGTCAATAAGCAAGCAAATGTAGGAAGACATGACGAATTTGAAGACCTGAAAGATAAATTAAAAAGCATTGAATATGACATTTCTGGATTAGACGATGACGTTGAAGAACTTAGAGAAGCTATTGAAAGTGTTCGAAAATGGGGTCAGCAATGGAAAGAACTAGCTAAGAAGGTTATTGCATAGTACGAGATTAGTATTGAAGAAATCTGAATGAAAAGTTGATTTCATTCGAAAATAAATTGATAAAAAGGAGTTACTAATGGTGGATAAAACTTTTGTTGCCAATAATGACAGTTCTACAATTACAGTCCGAAATGGTAAACAAGAAACTTTAGATAAAATATTTAAATTGTTGAGAATGAGAGGTTTTAATATTCAAGCAGATCAACGTATCTTAGAGGAATACCCGATCTTAGCAAATACACATTGGGAAGGTTCTAAAGGTAATCTACTATTCAAAGCAAACATTTATCCAGCAGGATTCCAATTAGAGTTCTATCAAGAAGTAGTAACTGAAAATAGACATGGTGGCTATTATGATTTCGACAAATTTAAGAAAATGCCATACTTGATTAAATGTGAATTTATTATTACACGTAAATATATTAGTCACTTATTAGAGTTAGAAGGCTACATAAACAAAACTGAACCAGAGTTTATGTATGCAGCAGATAAAGTAATGAACAGGATAAAAAGCTGTTGGCACTATAAAGAAGGAAAAGAATTGCCTGATTATGAGATACCATCATATAACGCAAGAGATAAAGATGATAAACAAATTTACAATGGTCAAGTGAAGTATTTTCGTGATCACAAGGGTAGATTGAAACGTGGCACAGTTTATCACAATATTAATAACATGTGGTGGGTACTTTTAAACAAATATGAATATACGAATGTGGCATCATTTCAATTGTTTGATTTAGTTAAAGGTGAAGAAGTTATTCCTAAACTTTATAATCGCAATATCCCACAAAGAATAAAAGTAGAAAAAGCTAGAACTCGTTTTAATGAACAATTTAATTATTTGATGTTACGAGAAACACATATTAACCATTTAAGACTGCTAATTTCAGAGGAATTAGTAGATCATGATAAAGAAATTAATATGTCAGTTAAAGTTCCACTTAAAAAAGATACTGTAGTATTAAAAACTAAAGGTTTGAAATATGCAGCAATAAAAGTTAACGGTTCATATTTTGATGGTAGAGAAGGTATTACCTTTAATGAAAATGGCTTTATTGGTTTTGCTGGCTGGGCATCTGATTATAACGTAAAACCATTTGTAAACGCATTTGTAAAATGGATGGATTGGCTTGAGAAAGTAAGCGAAAAAGTTGCTTAAATAATATATGATAAAATGCGAATTTTAAAAGGAGGTTTATCATGAGTCTATCTGACGGTCAAGCGTGGGAGAACGAATACGGATCATGGAGTGAAAAAGCTAAACAAAAGAGGAAGGAAAAACTTGAATCTACAGTTAAAGAAAAAATTGCTGGCGTACTAGGTTTAACAGATGAATGGGAAGATGGTACATATTTATACAACTTAACAAGAGTTAAGGAAGCGTTTAATGTTGGAACAATGACCCTGGACGATTTTGTTGAAATTGATGAGGAGTTAGTTGAAGAGATATTTGAAGCAATTAAACCATTTTTAAAATTATGATCAAATTCCGATTTGATTTGAAATGAGGTGGAGCGAATGACAGTTTCTGAATTAATCGAATACTTAAGAACACTCAAACAAGACTATGTTGTAGAGATTTGCGATTCAACTTATCCATCAGTGCCTATTGAGGAAAGCAATATTAATGAAACTTCTGAAGGAACGTATCAGCTTTATTAAAGTAAAAGTCAGATTAGATTAGGAAATGAGGTGAAAATATGAGCATGAGTTTTTCTAAAAGGGTGAGGGAGAAGATTGAAAGTGTAACTTTCTGTTATGCAAAAGAGGGTGGAGAAGGTTTTGTATATAAAGAAAAATGTGCTTGTGGTACGGATAAGTGTTGTCAAGCAATCCAGGATAAAGAAAGATTTCACCAGCGATTCAATGAATTAAGTATGGTCTATGGGGATTTTAGTAAACGAGATGAAATTATTAAAATAATTAAACCTGAATTTGAAAATTCAAAGTGGTGGAAAGATAATGTGATTGAATAAAGTAAAATAGAAAGGAATGATCCTATGCAAAAACCAACACCATACACCCTGCATATAACCACAAAACTAAAACGGGTGCGACTGCTAAGAATCATATCGTCATTTATCTGTTCACCTGTCCGGCTGCCATTACTATTATTCTACTTCTTGGGAAGATTAGCCGACCAAATTGATAACGCTGTTTTTGATAATTATTACTTTAAGTTTGAGGGTTTTGTTATACATAGGTTTAAATGGAACGATGTAGCCAAGGAGCAATATAAAACTAATCCAAAGAAGTTTAAGTAAATTATCTCATCACTCGCCTAAATTGCACTAGACAAACACACAACCACCACAACCACATACAATGTACTATCAAAACCGAGGAGGAAGATAGTACATGATAAACTTCAATTCAATACTAAATAAACTAACAAAGAGCGAGTGCAAAAAATATAAGTGTCCGTATTGCTGGGGAGAAGCAGTCAAAAGGGGCGACAATTACATCTGTGAAGAATGTGAAGTTAAGGTAGGTGATTGGTATGAACTTGTCTAAACAAAAGGTAAAGTATATTTGTGAAATAAACAAGGATCTGGGCATTGAGGATTATTACAAACGGGTTTACTTATCCGAGTTCGATATGTGGGGAGCAAAAAGAAAAATCACCAAGCAGACATTCAACAAACGTGAAAAGGAAGGCTGCTCTGTTGAGTATTATAAGGCGATAATTAATTTAAACATCATTCAGGAAATGGTCATTGATATAGATACAATGCTTGAGTTAGCATTTCAGACTAATGATAAGAAATGGTTTCTTGAACTCACCAGGAAAAGAAATTTAATGCTTGGATTATTGAAGTAATGAAAATCAAACAACCACCACCAACATATAATGTAATAATTACACATTTTGGAGTGGTGGATATGAATATCAAACAGAAATTACAGGTGTGGAAAAATGAAAATCCAATTAGGAAATACCGGAAGGATTCAGGATTAAGCCAGCCGGATATCGCTGCTATTATTGGTGTGAGTACTTACACAGTGCAGAGATGGGAAGATGGAGCTGTGAATCCTTCTGGTGATAATGTAACTAAATTGAATGAGTTGATTGATGGCTTCAGTGACCAGTGGAGTAAGTGGAAGAAAGGGAAACCTGGACTATGAAACGGAGAGTAGGATGGAAAACGAGGTGACAAAATGGACATTAAAGAATGGAGAAAACAAAATGGAATACCTGGGTTAATGAAGTTATATGAATGGGAAAATGGTGGCAAGGATCGCCACATACAGTGGCAGGATGACTTCATTGAATTTCTAGTTGATAAATTGAATTTGTCCAGGGAAGAGTTGGAGCAGGAATTTGAGCAATTACGTTAAAGCGATTAATTTACAGGGGAGTGATCAATATTGCCAAGACAGAACTAACAATTGAACTTGAAAGGAAGATATGGGAAGCAACGAATAAGCAAGGTACATTCGGATGCTTTGAAGTTACAATCGGTTGGTTTGGAGAGGAGCGAGTCGATTATATAACTTATGATACTAAAGGAATATGGCGTTGCTGTGAAATAAAAGTTTCTAAGGCTGATTTTTATAGTAAGGCAAAGAAGACATTTGTAGGACACTTTAATTACTTTGTAATGCCGAAAGAATTATATGAAGAAGTCAAAGAAGACATACCTGCTCATGTTGGTGTTTATATAGGAAACTATTCAATTAAAAAGGCAAAGAAGCAATATCTTACAGTTGATGAGCAGGTACTTAAGGATTCATTGATTAGATCCCTCTCCAGGGAATTTTCTAAGCAATATAAAAGCGGAAACCCTAATGTAATTGATAATATGAATAGGCAAATAAATAGACATCAAGCGGAAGCAAAGAGATATAAAGGATATTATTATGAATTAACAAATAAGCTATTCAGAAAATATGGTCGGAATTGGCAGGATATCATTGAATAAAAACGATATTTTATAGGGAGGGTAGATTAAGTGGAATTTATAAAACCAAATGTAAAGTACAATTATGATATTAAAAAAGATGATCCATTTAAAGATTTAATTGGGATAAAAGTTTATGATAAGCCAAATAGCTTCCATCCAATAGAATATCAGTCTAGTGAGGAATTGAGAAATAGGTATAAGGAATTTAAAAGTTATTACTATACGCATTTCCATGACATAGTAGGGCAATTGGTTTCTGCGCAAGGCAATTATATTAGAGACATTAAGTTACATGAGTGTGTAGCCTTCAAGAGAGACAGCGATACATACGTAAACGAAGGCACATACAATAGACCAGTTAAAGAAAATTTACGGTATGAAATTTATAAAGGCATGAAATTTAAAATGAAAGATAATCATCTTCACCAATGGTTTACCAAAGAGGAAAGAGAACAATTTAATGCACCAGTTCCACAGCAGCTTGATGATATAGGACATATTGTTATGGTAGAAGATTTAAAAACAAATATAGCTGTAAACTATGGAACTAACTTAATACAGCAGGAAATGAAAGAAGTGTATTGCTCGGTAAATGGGAGATACATTAAATATAAAGGGAAGAATTATTACATTAAAGAAAAATAAATTAATATAAAACAATAATTGATTTGAGGGAGGAGGATAATAATGCAATTAATTAAATTAGAATCTCAAGAGCAGTTTGACAAGATTACAAAGAAAGATATTCTAATAGTAAAGTGGAGAAAGGGTTCGTATAATTCTAAAGAAGGTGAAGTCCAGTCATACAAAGGCTGCTTTATCAATAGGTTAAATGAAATGATCCTTAATGTTAAAAAGAACACTTATTTTGATATTCATATGTATCTAAGAGATGGATCATTTGCAGAAGAGGTGTATTTAATTACACCATAAAAGCAATATTTTATGGAAAATAATGCTTGTGGTTTAATACAAAATAATTTAATATAAAAGTATAAAATAAAAAGGAGGAAAAAAGAACATGGATAGTGGATGGATCATTAACTATAAGGATGGAACAAGTGTAATACTTTCTGAAAGAAAATACAAAGAACTGGACATTAATTCTAAAGGTCATCTAATTGTCTCGGAAGAACATTGGTTTGACATTACTGAGGCAATCAGGAGGAACGATTGGCTAGAAGTACTGATGTAACACGGTAAAAGTTGAGTTTTATAGAAATAAAATGAAGGAGGCTTGGTGAGTGAAAAAACAAAACGTAGTTATTTTGAGTTTAAATGATATAAGTCGTATTGTCGCAGAACATTTGGCGGAAAAGGAAAATACTCGTTTCTATAGTGGAATTAGAGTTTGTCACGATGCTAACGGTGTTATTTTCTTTAAATTTCAAGATAATTAAGGAGAAGATAAAGTGGATAAAGAATTAAAATGGTCAAATGGGACTGAATGGGGAGAAATTGAACACCCTGAATTAGGCATGGTGATGACTTATTGGAAAAGTGGTACACCTTGTTATGACACATATACAGCACCAAGAGTTAATGTAGATGGCGATATTTACTGTGAACGATTCTGTCAAGATGAAGGTGTTTGGAAAGATACTATCTGGATTGGAGAACATAATGGTGAGCAAGAAATATCGTTTTAAAAGGTGAATTTTAAAAGGAAGGAGGACGAGTAAATGAAAACAATTTCTGTCGGAGAATTAAAATTTAAAACATATCAAGAAATGGAAATAATAGATGCTTATAGTGAAAAATATGTAACTAAACCGGATTGTAAGGTCGAAGTAAGAATAAATCACACTCAACGTGTTGGCGTAAAAGAAATTGCATACGGAACAACACTTCAGGTTGAACCTCCAAAAGAAATTTTGGATGAACTATTTAATATTTATAAAAGAATCCAAGAATGGGCTATTAATGAATTCAAGTGAGTGAGAATCATTTTTTGTTGGACTGGAGGTGATTATAATAGTCCTGGAGATTAATAATTTAATAAACAGTGAACATAAAATGCTTCGAGACTTCGGATGGTTGCTGTATGGTAGACAGAATCAAGATGGTGGATTAACCAAAGAGGAATTGAATGAATTGCTTCAGATTGTGACTGTCGAGAATATGGAAAATGAATACCAGACAGCTTACAATGAAGGATTTAATGATGGAGTAAGCGAGTAGGAATTACATGAATAATCAATTTTATAAGGAGTGAGATTATGGATAATGTAAAATGTTGCAATTGTGATTTTGATGGATTAGTAGAACTAGGAGAAGAAACTTGTCCAAAATGTAAATTTACTGGTACTCTAGCTTGGAAAGAAGGAGAAGAACAGGAGGTTACTGTTTGAATATACTTAATCGAATAATTAATGATGATTGTATAAAAGGACTACAAGCAGTCTATGAAGAATACGGCGAGTGTATCGATTTATGTATCACTGATCCTCCTTATGGAATTGATTATCAAAGTAATTGGGGGAGAGAAGGAAGTAAACTAAAAAAGATAGTGAATGACGGAGATTTAACATGGTTTCAGGATTTCTCAGATGTTTGTTTTAATGTATTGAAAAATAATTCTGCATTTTACTGCTTCACTAGATTTGATGTATATCCACAAATGTATAACTGTTTAATCAAAAGTGGATTTAAGGTTAAAAATTTACTTATTGTACAAAAAGGACAGAAAGGAGGAAATGGAGATTTACAGGCTCAATATTCTAATGATTGTGAAATGCTGATTTACGCTAACAAGGGAAGGCGTAAATTTAATAAAACAAAATTAGCAAAAACTGATGGAAGAAAAGGTGCTGCGGAATTTCGAACGAGATTACCCAATGTATGGTTTGATACTGAATATAATACATATCCGAAATCAACAGTAAATGTTTCGAATCAAAAAGACGCAATAATCCATCCAACTGAAAAGAACGTTGAGATGATCAAATGGTTCTTAGAAATAAGCAGTAATCAGAATGATGTAATATTAGATCCTTTCATGGGTTCAGGAACTACTGCTATAGCGTGTATAAATACTCAAAGAAACTACATAGGGTTCGAACTAGAACAAGAATACCATAAGTTATCTGAAGACCGCATACATAATCTTGTTTTAAAATAAATTAATTACATAATAAAATGATGATTTTAAAGGGAGGATAGGTAAGTGAAATTATATTTAAAAAGAGTGTTACGGAGAATGATGAATATTGTTGAAACAGGTATTAATTACTTTAAAAAGCAAGTTGATTTACACATTAATTATGTCCATGAGCGTATTGATGGCGAACTTATTAAAAATAAAGACAGCTTTAATATTTATATCTGTAGATTTGGTAAATGCCATAGTTTATTCAGTCCGATAACCTGGTCAGAAGTAAAGAAGGTATTGTCAACATTGGAGAGTAGCAAAGGTAAGGTTTTACTTACCATGAGAGTTGGTCTGGGCGAAAGTAGTATCATGATCCCTAAGTGGGCTAAACAGCCTTTGATTGAAAAGTTAAAAAAGGAATTACTGTAAAACTATACTTTTAAAGGAGAGATAATAATGAGTAAATTTGAATCAACACTAATATTACCAGTAGAGGACTTGCAGGAAAGAAGAAGAATTTTGGAAAAGGAATTAAGAGAAGTTGTTGTTGCAACTGTATTTACTGGATTGAAAAATGATCTGCAAGAACTATTTATTACTTATAACGTTAAAGAAGTACCATCTGGTGTTTCATGGGAATTTCACGGAGAGTACGATGACGAGGGTGGAACAGACTATTATCCAAACTATATTCGTGTATTCGATGAGAATGGTGATTCAATAGAACTTGAAGAATATAAAACTAAGAAGAAATCAAAGTATAGTGACAATGTATATGAATACTCTTTAGATGAAGAAATTCATGAGGCTGTTTGTAATTATCGAGAAGATTTATATGAGCATGACATTGAAGAGATAATATTTTAAGGAGAGATAATAATGTCACATCCTGAAATTCATGCCAAAAACTCAGTGAGAAAATTCGGTGGTTCTGTGGGAGATTATCTTCCCATTCACCAGTGGTTTGATGATAGTAAATCGCATATGGCTGATATGAGACACAGGGCGTTAAAGCATCATGCAGCAGGAATATATGAATGCGAACAAGTTTTTGGAAAGTCGTTTATTAATACAGAAGGTAAAACGGTATATACAAGATATGTAGGAGAGCAACACGTATTGGAGGACTTAGGATTTATCCCCACATTAGAGGATTGGTTTGAGAATATGGAGATGCAAGACTGGATGATGAATAGGGACAAGCGAGTTCTAAAGATGGGTAAAAAGTTACCAAAGAGTTTTGAAAGATTATTGTAAACTATACTTTAAAGGAATGAAAGGAGGCAGCATGTGAATAAATTATTTCTGATATCTGGACATAGTGGTAGCGGAAAAACAACATTGATGAAATCGCTCATGGATAATGAAGTTATCTCATTTACAACCAGGGAAAGAAGAAATGGTGAACAAGAAGGTGTGGACTACAAATTCATCTCAATAGATCAATTCAATCAAATGAAATATCAAAACAAATTAATTGAATGGGTTGAATACAGTGGTAACTTCTATGGCATTGATGCAGAGGAGTTTGAAAGTAAAATAAGTACAGGTGAAGCATTCTGTATAGTTGATTATCATGGCATGACACAGTTTAAAGCTTTTTACCCTAACTGTTGCACTATATTTCTATACACTCCATATAAACAGGCTTATAAACAGATGCTTAATAGAGGCGATGCCGAGGATAAGATTGCTTCAAGGTTGCACACATATAATGAAGAATTGAAAAACAGAAAGCATTACGATTATGTAATAAGAAATAATTCAGGTCAGTTTGAAAATACAAGAAACATAATTATGTCAATTATTGAATCAGAGGTGAACATTTGAAAAAGGTAATAGCAATTGACATGGATCAAGTCCTTGCTGATTTATTGCATGACTGGGTTGCAGAAATCAATGAATACGAAGGTGAGAACTTAAGAACAGAAGATATAGAGTGCTGGGATATCTTTAAGTATGTTAAGTGTGGCAATAAGGTTTATCAATATTTAACTTATGATTTATTCAGACACCTTCCAGTAATTCCAGACAGCCAACGTGTTGTTAAGGCACTAATGGAAAAGTATGATGTATATGTTGTGACAACTGCAACCAATCATCCAGAATCACTCAAGGCAAAAGTTGAATGGCTTAAAGAGCATTTTGATTTTATGCCGATGAGTAATGTGGTGCTATGTGGAGATAAAAGCATAATCAAAGCTGACATTATGATCGATGATGGAATACATAATTTGGAGCAATTTGGTGGGCAGCAATTGCTATTTGACGCTCCTCATAATCGCCAGGAAACAAGATTCACAAGGGTAAGAGACTGGGGTCAGATTGAAGACTTGTTGCTAAGTTGAAAGAAATTAAAATAAATTAATTAAATGTATTGACCAATATAAAATAATTTAATATAATCAAAGTATCCCATTTAGAAAGAGGTGAGAAAGTGAAGCTGCTAAAAGTTACAGATGATGTTTTTCAGTATTACAAAGAAAATGTCCGAGGCAACAAAGACATCACCTTAGATCAAGCACGAAGGAAATTAACCCGTAACGTCATGTTGGCAAAGAAAGTTGTACCGAAAGATGATATTCAAAGAATCATAGGTACGAAGATTTACCACTATGGCAATCTACACATAACTGTAAGATGGAACAAGGTCATACATATTGTAAATCATCGGAGTGGAAAGCATTATGGTGGATGGAAACTGGATAGGCGTAAGTATGAACAACTGACAAAAGAATTAGGTATTCAGGATGATAAGTTTGCATTTTATGCTTAATCAAATAAAGGAGGTATAGCTATGGAGATTTTCGTTGTAACTGCAAAGCACAAAGAGAGCAATGACACAGAAGTTGGTTATGTGGGAACCACAGCAGAATATGCTTTTAATTCCTATGATTACTACAAGCAACATAAGGAATATAACGCTCAACTTGAATTATGGAAAGACGGAGAATTTTTACGTCAGATTTAATCAAATGAACTTTTTATCGCAATACATAATGAAATAATTAAAAGTTAAATAAGGAGGAAATCATACATATGGCAAAGACAAAACACGGATTACCGGAAACTAAAGGTCAATTCAAACTAAGAGGATTTGTAACTGGAATGGGGAGAGACAATACATACACCTCTAAAGAGACAAAGACAAAGAAAGAAAGACGAGTTCTCAATTTCGGAGTCCAAACAGCTCCAGAATCAACAGTATATGTGACAGTGCAGGGGATGGAACAAAAAGAGGTATTCTTTAGCAAGCGTTCTGAGGTAAAAGGGCAACCTGGAGAATTAAAGCGTGTTCCCTTTGCAGATCGTAAAAAAAATCAAGGAGAAGGATTTAATCTAATTGGTTTAAGTGTTGGCATTGATAAAGATGCGGAAGGTAAAAACATTGTGAAACATTTGCATGACTTCGATGCTGCAGAAGAATTGTACAACAAATTGAATGACGAAGACCAAGTATTCATTCAGGGTGGAATTGAATACTCCTCCTTTAAAAATGAAAAGGACGAAGTTAGAAGGAATAAAAAATTCGTTGTAAATCGAATCTATAACGCTAAAGATATTGACTTTGAATCCGAAAAATTTGAAGAAACAAGCGACTTTAAACAAAAAATCATCTTCATGGGCATTAAAAAGGTGGAAGATAAAGATGATCCACGATTTGAAGTGGAGGCTAAAATTGTAACTTACAACTCAGTTGAAGATGCAGATTTTATTATTCGCAATACCTCCTTGGCAAACACCTTCAGGAGCCAATTGAAGCCTTACAACGCTATCGAGGTATGGGGTAAGATCTTCAATAAATTAGACGCCGATGAAGTCCCTGCTACCGATAAAAAAGCATCTTGGGGCGAGGAAGATAAATTTAAACGTGTAAATAATACATATATTCGTGAATTGGTTATTACTGGTGCTGACCCAGAAACACTTGATGTGGAAACTTATACAGAAGAAATTATCGATGAAGCAATGAAGGCACTTAAAGAGTTTGGAGAGTCTAATCAGAGTGCTGGAAATAACGCTTGGGGCGATTCGTCTGCTATCGATATCAGCGATGAAGATCTCCCCTGGTAGAAAACGGAAAATATAAAATAAAATAATTATATTTAGAATTGGAGGAATTAATCTTGGCAGTAGCTAAACGTGGTAGCGCAGTAAAAAAAGGATTAAAGTTTTTTCTATATGGTGAACAGGGAACTTGGAAGTCATCTTTTGCATTAGATTTTTTAAAAATGAAAAATGAAGATGGTAGACCACTGAGGGTTATTTACATAGACTGTGAGACAGGATCTGTGGATAACTATCTTGAAGACTTAGAGAATGAAGGAATTGATTTAAATAACCTCCTGTTGGTTTATACAACTTCCTATTCCGAAGTTGAGGAATGGGTAATGAAGGCAATGAATGAAGAAGAGTTATTGATTCAGGGTGAAGGTGAAGAACTTGAACCTGTTCTTGATGCAGATGGAAATCCATTTGTTGCAGATGCAATTGTTGTAGATGGAATTACAGTCATTAGCGACAATGTGAAATTTGCAGCAATTAACGTGTCGGAAAAACGTGCAAAATTGAAAGCAAAATCTCAAGAGAAGAATGCAACCGAACAGTTTGTAGCTGAGGCCACTGCAGGGCTTGAATTTAAGGATCATGACAAAATTAAAATGAAAGGTAAAAACCTTCTACGAAGCATGATTACCGGAACTGACAAATATATTGCTGTCACATCAAGGGAAAAGGTTAAGAAGGAAATGCGTAACGTAGATGGGAAAATGCAATTAGTTCCGGTTGGAAAAGTGCCTGATACTTGGGACGGAGCTGAATATGAATTCTACACTGTGTTGCGTAACTTTGAAGATGAAGACGGTTCTATTAAATCTCAAATTATGAGAAAAGATAGAACAAAAGTATTTGCTCAGAATGAGATTATTGACGAGCCAACACCACTCTACTGGCAGTCAGTTATTGAGGGCAATAAAGGGAAAAAGACAAACGTTATTAAAGAGTCAGTAGAGCAAAGCGTTTATCGTGATGAAGATGTTATCGCAAAAGGCATCAACAAAGAAGAGGTGTCTGACAATCAAAAAGAAACCACATCTCTCGATACGGTAGATGGCTTGAAGGATAAAATTCAGAAGGTTATGGATTCACTTGATGCGGCAAAGAAAAAGTCGTTGCTTCCAAAGGTAAAAAAAGCAAAATTGCCAATTGACTTTAATGGAATAGAGGATGTTGAAACACTTAAAGAATTCTTGAAAGTAATTGGTGGCTAAATAATTAAATACATAAATTAAATAGGGGAGATGAAATATTCTCTCCTATTTCTTTAAGGGGTGCGAATTGTGTTATACAAGTGTAACTATTGTGATCCAGTAGCAAAAAAGGGGGAAAAAACTATAAAATCAGTTGACACAGAAAGAGATACATTCATAAAAGATGACAAGGGCAAGTATTATCATCTGGAATGTTTCAAACTCCACTTATCCAAAAGAAAGAAAATTATAGATGAGGATGAAATAAAATTAATCATCAAGGAATTAACTGCAAAAACACAATTGGTAGCCAAAGAAAATACAGAAAAGGATCATTTTTTAAAGTGGATAATGAATTTTTATGATGGCTCTCTACCATCTTATTTTCTGAAAAAGTTACAGAGCGTTCGTGATGGAACACATGAGAGTATAAATGAACCAATTGCCTATGGAACATTGTTAGACATTTATCAATACATGGAAAGATACTTGCTAAAAATAGCAGCCAAAAAGAAAATTGAAAATGTTTCACAGAGAATGAATTATGACTTAGCTGTTGTACTCGGCAATTATGGTGATTACAAAAAATTTAAACATAAACAACAGGGATTCTCAGCCGAGAAGAATGAGGTTGACAAACAAATTAAGATAGATAATAAATTATCAAACATTGATAAAGCAAACAAGAATCAAGACCACAACAAAGAATTCGACATTACTGACGTAATTCAAGATTTACTTTTGTGAGGAAGTGTGAATATTGACAGAAAATTTAATGGCAGACTATACAAGTGAAGCATTATTTATAGGCAGCCTTTTTAAAAATCCAATTCTATTTGTAGATTATGCAGAATTAATGAAATCAAAATATGACTTTGAAGATGAAGCCATGAAATTCATGTATGATTCCTTTGAAATGTATTATACGACATTTTCCCAAGAAATCAGCGAAACAAAAGTACAAATGTTTATGTCAAAAGAACCGGAAAGATTAAAGAAATTCAAATCATACGGTGGTTGGAAGACGCTTGAAAAGCAAATGGATTTAGCCGACCCAGGTGATATTCAAAATTATTTTGATAGCATAAAAAAGTATTCGCTAGTTAGAGAATTTGGGAGAAAAGGCTTCCCCATTCAAAAAGTAGTACAGCATAAAGCTTTTCCAAAAATGAAAGCAGAAGATATTGTCCGAAGTATGAGATTTAATGTTGACAATATAAATACTGTAATAGGTGGGGGCAAATCGTCTGTACTTTTAGGGAAAGACTTAAAAGCCAAAATCGAGGAGTGGAAGACATCCCCTGACATTGGTGAAGAGATCCCATTCCCTATATGGCACTCATTATTTCGTGGTTGGAGAAAAGGGAAATTAATTGTTGATGGAATGATGAGTGGTAACGGCAAATCCAGAAGAGCATCAAAAATTGCTGCATATATAGGTATTAAAAAGTCTATCCCCACTCTTGTTCTTGTTAATGAGCAGGAAAAAGAAGAATGGGATGCAATGATGGCCAGTGTTATTGCCAATAATAAAGAGTTTGGATTCTGGAAGTCTCCAGGAGATGAAATTGATGAAACAGACATACTCCTCGGACAGTGTACCGATGAACAATATGCGAGATTAGATGAAATTGCTGAATGGGTTAAAAAAAAGACTAAGATTTATTTCTTGGATTTAGATAAGTATTCAGATGCAGACATTGAACGAGAGGTTAAAAAGCACGTATTAGGACTTGGGGTTAAGTATATGTTTTACGACACATTAAAGGGTTACAAGACAGACAACTGGGAATCTGTAAAACAGACTACAACTAAACTCAAGGATTTATGTAAAGAGTTGAAAATTGGAGGATACGCAACTATCCAATTAACTGATGATACAGTAATGACTGAAGAGTTAACATCGATGAATATTGCAAATGCAAAGCAACTTAAACATGTTGTTGACCATTTAGTACTTGAAAAAAAGATTGACCCTTCAAAGTTTAACAAATACAAAATTAAGGCTGTAAATGGGAATGGCAATTGGGGGGAAATAGAACTGGCACACGGAAAAACCTATTACATGCAGAAGATTGATAAAAACAGGGGAGGTTCTACAGGTCTTGAACTGATTACCGAAGTAGACCTGGGCAAGAACCTGTGGATAGAGCGAGGATACTTAATCAGAAGTTAGGTGTTTAAATGGACGCACAGGAATTAAAAGAACGAATCATTATGGAAGAAAAAATTGATCACGTATTAGAGCAACTTGGAATGCACAGTATCAAGGAACACGATGAATACTTCTCTTGTGGGATGCCGGATGGAAGTCGAAAAAATTCGACAATCATATACAAGGATAGCTTGTATGTGGATGCTCATACCAGGAATATCAAAGATAAGTACGGTATTTCAGACATAATATCCTTAGTTACTTTTATAAAAGGTACATATTTTTCGGAGAGTATTAAATGGATATGCGATATTTGCAGTTTTGATTACTACCAACAAGACAATATTCATTCTGGTGCTTTACAGTGGATTAATTCTATGTGGAAGATACACAAGGAGGGCAGTTCAGATGATGATGAAAAGGTTGAGCCAATAGATGAAAATATACTCAAATACTTTGGAAGATACGGCAATCCTTTGTTCTTTAAAGATGGAATTAATTATGAGACTCAATGGGAGTTTGGCTTGGGTTTTGATTTAAAATATCATATGATAACTATTCCGATTAGGGATGAGATTGGAACTCTATGTGGTATTAAGGGAAGACTTTATAAAGAAAAGATAGATGAAGGCGAAAGTAAATACTTCTACATACAACCTTGTGCAAAAAGTAGTATCCTATACGGATTAGATAAGACTAAAAATTTTATAAAACAGAAGAACGAAGTCATTGTGGTTGAGAGTGAGAAGGCGGTTTTGCAACTATGGTCATTGGGGATTAAAAATGCAGTTGCTATATCCGGTCATAAATTATCAAAGTCACAGGTGAAGAAATTAACACATTTGAATGTTCCTATTGTTATAGCTTATGACGAAGGTTGCGAAATTGGGAAGGATGGCAATATCGACAAAAGCTTTTATAGGGATGAGTTTAGTAAATTTTTAGAACAACAAACTGTTTATTGCATTTATGACAAGACCAAAAAAATTCTTAACAAGAAAGAGAGTCCAAGTGACGATCCTGAGAAGTGGCAGATACTTTATGATGATTACAAAATAAAAGTGAGGGGTGAATAAATGCTAAAATATGAATTAATGGGTGATAATGATTATATTTTTGATCCCATTGGAACGATTTTCACAAATAGAGGGATTGAAGACACCGAACTATTTTTGAATATAGATAAAAAAGCTTCCCATGATTATAAACTTTTAAAAAATATAGATCTTGCAGTTGAAAGTCTCCTAAAGCATATAGATAATAAATCAAATATATTAATTGTTGTTGACCCTGACGTAGATGGCTTCAGTAGCGCAACAATTGTATATCAATATATTAAACTAATAGAAGAGTCAACAAGCGTTACATGGATACTGCATGATGACAAAAGTCATGGCATTGAAAAGATTACAATACCAGAAGGGATAGATTTAATCATTCTTCCCGATAGTGGAAGTGGTGACTTTGACAGGCATAAAGAGCTTCGAACAAAAGGTATTGATATTATTGTTTTAGATCACCACGAAGTTAAAAAGGAAAGCAAGAACGCTATTATAGTTAATCCTCAGATTTGCAACTATCCAAACTTCAATCTAAGTGGAGCTGGTGTTGTGATAAAGTTTTGTGAAGCGTTAGATGAAAGTTTAAACGTAGATTATTCTAATTACTTTTATGACCTAGTTGCACTTGGCAATATTGCAGATTCAATGTCCATGAAAGAAATGGAAACACGATACTATGTTCAAGAAGGTTTAAAGGAAATCAACAATGACTTCTTCAATGCATTAATAAAAAAACAGGAATACTCCTTGGGAGGAAAATTGAATATTACCGCAGTAAGTTTCTACATTGCCCCCCTAATAAATTCTGTTATTAGAATATCAAATCTGAATGAAAAAAAAGAGATGTTTAAAGCATTTCTGGGGGTTAAAGAACTGGTTAAATACAAGCCTAGAGGGGGAGAAGAAACTTCAGTTCCTTTGGTTGATGATGTAGCAAGAAGGTGTGCAAATTCAAGAGCGAAACAAAATCGAATTAGGGACAAAATAGTAGGTGAGATTGAAAATTACATAGAGGAAAATGAATTATACAACAATAAAGTAATATTTGTTAGTGGGATTGCTATTGCCGAAAAAGGCTTAACAGGCTTAGTAGCGAATGTGATTGCTGCAAAGTATAAAAGACCTGCTATCATACTAAGTAATATTGATGATAAAGGTTTTGGCAAAGGAAGTGGTCGAGGATATGACAAAGGTGGAATAGAAAATTTTAAAGATAAGATAATTCAAACAAGATTATTTGAATATGCAGAAGGTCACCAGGGAGCATTTGGTGTTAAAATCCATCAGAAGTATTTCGATAAGGTAAATGCCAAGCTAAATGAGATGTTATTCGATTATGATATTGATGACAAGTACAATGTTGACTTTGATATTAAAGCTTCTTCCTTGAGTCCAGACTTAATTTATACAATTAATGAATTGGAGGATTATTGGGGGAAGGACATTGATGAGCCGTATCTTGTAGTAAAAGATATCCCTATTGCGGATGCGGAAGTTACCCTAATGGGCAAGAAAGAAGATACTATTGCCATTGTGTTTAATGGCATTAAGTACATGAAGTTTAAAACAAATCAGGAAACTTATGAAGAGGTACTTAATGCTAAAAAAGTTTCAGTCGTTGGTAAGGCAAAGGTGAATATATATAAAGATGTTCTAACACCTCAAATAGCAATTGATAAAATGGTCTTATTAAAATAAAATTAATTAATCTAACAACGAAAGGAGATAATGATGAGATTTTCAAGTCTCCATAATCACACACCAGATAGCATACTTGATGCAACAATAAGCGCAGAAACACTAATCCAACAAGCTAAAGACTTTAATTACTCTGCAGTTGCGGTTACAGAGCATGGAAATATGTTCTCATATTTGAACGCTTATAAAATTGCAAAAGAAAAGGGCATAAAGTTTATTCCTGGAGTAGAAGCATATGAAACAACAGATATGGACTATAAAGAAAAGGACAGTGACAGATTCCACCTGATTCTATTAGCAAAATCAAATAAGGGATTGCAAAATTTATTCAAGATTGTATCAGAAGGTAATATTAGAGGGTTTTACGGGAAACCGAGGGTTGATTTAAAAACAATTGCAAAGTATTCAGAGGATGTAATAGCTATGAGTGCTTGTTTGGGTGGCAGGATATCAAGACTACTGTATAGAGGATGGTGTCATTGCTGTGGAGGTGATGCTTGTGAAAATTATGAACCTAATTGGGAAGAAGCTAAAAATTGGATACAAAAGTACAAGGACGCTTTCGGAGACAACTATTACATAGAATTGCAAAGTCACAATACCAAGGATCAAGAGGTTGCGAATAAGCTCCTATATCAACTTGCAAAAGAGACTAATACAAAATATACGATTACTTTTGATACTCATATAATTGATGGGTCTGATTTGCAAAAAGATGTACACCGAAAATTTATACAAATAGGCCAAGATCGAGAAGTTGGAGAAACTTATGAAGGATGTTGGCAAACAGATATTGAAACGATTCATAAAACAATGGATCATCATATCGGATATGATGCTGTTGAAGTTGGCATCGATACTACAGATGAAATTGCAGCGCAATGTAATGTTGAAATTGAATTACACGGAGAATTAATGCCACATATTACTATTCCATCAGAATTTAAAAATGAACAGGAATATCTTAAGCACCTCACAAATGAGGGATGGAAAAGAAGGGGATTAAATCGCCTAGAGAAAAATAAGAAAAGGGAATATATCGAGCGATTAAAAAAAGAATTTGAGGTACTTGATTATTTAGGCTACTGTAGTTATTTTATCATGTTAAGTCAGCTTATTAGTAAGATTAGAGAAAGACAAATACCTCTTGGTTATAGTCGAGGATCTGGTGCAAACTCTTTAACTCTTTACGTTTTAGGGGTTACAGAGGTAGACAGTATAAGATGGAATCTTGACTTTGGACGTTTCGCCAATAAGGGTAGAAAAGGGTCGGCAGCGGACTACGACATCGATATTAGCAAGGCCAGGAGACAAGAAGTATTAGAGATTGCCATAGAGTTATTTGGTGAAAAAATGATTTCCCAGGTAGCTACATTTAACTCACTTTCTCCAAAGGTGTGTATTAAAGATTTGGGCAAAGTGTTTGATGCAGAAGGTGTATATGAACTTCCATATGCCATCCGGGATAAAATAGCTAAATTGATTCCTGATGATCCAAATAAGAAAATGACGATTGAAAGAGCATTGGAAGCATCAACCGAACTACAAAAGTACCAAGAAGAATATCCTTTGCTATTTGAATACACCAAGTACCTGCAAAATCTCCCTAAATCTGTAGGGTGTCATGCTGCTGCAGTTATTATTGCACCAACCCCAGTTTCAGATTACGCTCCATTGATGCTAAATAAAAATGGAAATATAATGATGCAAATGGACATGTACAATGCTATGGACGACTTAGGGTTAGTCAAAATGGATTTCTTGGGACTTAACACATTGGATGTGGTAGACAATACACTAACTTATTCAGGATTGACATGGGATGATATCGACTTAAACCGATTAAATCTGGATGACCAAAATGTATTTCAAGAAATTTATCAAAAAGGAAACACACTTGGAGTATTTCAAATGGAGGCATACGTTGCCCAAGATATGTTTAAGGGGATGAAAGCAGATAACATTAATGATGTATTTGCCGTAAATGCAATGAACCGTCCGGCAGTGTTAGCTGTCGGCAAAGATAAGGAGTATATAAGGAATAAAATTAGCCACCAGAAGATAGTGTATCTTCATCCTGACTTGGAGCCAGTCTTGGACAGTTCGCATGGCGTTATGTTATATCAAGAGCAAGCTCTGAAAGTGTTTGGTATTGCAGGATTTGCAGAAGACGAACAGGATAATGCTCGTAGGGCGATTGGGAAAAAGAAAGAAAATTTAATGAAAAGTTTTTTTGAACAATTTTCAAATGGGCTTGAGTTAAGAGGCTGGCACAAAGAACAGATTGATGAAATGTGGAGACTCATTGAGGCTCAAGCGGGATATAGTTTCAATCTTGGTCACTCTACAGCCTATGGCTTATTATCTTACGTCACAGCGTATTTAAAATATTATTACCCAAAAGAGTTTATGACTGCACTATTGACATCAGAAATAGGCGATTATGAACAAACAACAAAGTACATAAACGAGTGCAATCGAATGGGGATCAAAGTTCTTCCTCCCGATATAAATTTATCCGACAAATACTATACAGTTGCTGATAGTGGTATCCTCTTTGGGTTTGAGTCAATCAAAGGAGTGGGTGGAAGCGCAGCTGAAGTAATAATCAATGAAAGAAATTCCTCTCCATTTAATTCACTTGAAGACTTTGTTGACAGGTGCAAGGTTGACTCATCTACTGTAATTGCCCTTGTTAAGAGTGGAGCTTTTGGATCTGAAAAAGAAAGAATGCTATTAAAATATGCAGAACTAGATGCGCCAATTAACAACTTTAAGCCAGTGTCCACCATTCCAACAAAAATGAAGTTGATAGAGTTAGGGCTAATTACAACCGATGAACAATTTAAAGATAAAGAATATTGCCTATCGATATATAATGAGTACAAAAAGAATGAGTATAGGGAAAAGTTTAATAAACGAACAAAGAAGCATTTTGATGAATTTCAAGAAAAGTACATGTCAATTCCAGAAATGTATGAGTATGAAACTTTGTCAATTTTCATTAATGGGAATCCCTTTGATGGCGTGAAGCACCACTTCACAAGATTTGACCATTATGAAGATAATTCAAAATGTGTTGTATGTGGAACGATTACTTCTGTTAAACGCAAGAAGCAAAAAAATGGAAAGCAATATGCATACCTGGAAATTTTAACTCCTGAAGAGGGAATAGTTGAAGGAGTAGTATTCAATACTCAACTAATGAGATATCAAGAAATAATTGTCAAAGGGAATAATGTTGTAATACTTGCAGAAAAGAATGGTGGACAATTCAAAACTGACAAAATAAAAACTCTGGATCAATGGAAAATAGAAAGGAAAATAAAATAAATTAAATTTTCACAACTTTTATTTTCTCTATATTAATCTTGGATACTACCCAACTTAAAACATATTTTCCAATCAAATCAAACTTTTATCAAAAATATGTTGTAAAATAAATTAATTTAATGTAAACTAAAATAAACAAATATAAAAGCGAGGTGATGAAGTCTTTCCCTTATCTTGTTTCACTGGGAAGACAGAAAGTTTATGCGAAATATTATAGCCGTTGTTGCCCTTGTATTATTGATGTTTTCAAGCATCTTTGTAGGGAACTATTACATAAAGCAAAATGAAGAATTAAAGATTGAGATAGAAAGTAAAGATAAAATAATTAAACAAAACGAAATAAGAATACATAATGTTGAGGGTTTGAATTTAAAACAACGTTCAGAGATAAAACAACTTAAAGAGGTTATTAACCAAAAAGATCAGGAGATTAACAGTCTCAGGAACCAAATTGAACAGATAAAAAAGAACACAGCCATATTCGAAGTCACAGCCTATACTGCAGGATATGAATCAACTGGTAAGTATCCTGGAGATAAATCTTATGGCATTACTGCAAGTGGGGAAACCGTTAAGGAAGGAAAGACAATTGCGTGTCCTAAGTCTCTGGATTTTGGCACAACTTTAGCAATAGAAAATGTAGGAATTAGAACATGTGAGGACAGGGGTTCAAAAATTACTGAAGGTAAGATTGATTTGTATATGGACGATTTGCAGCAAGCTTTAGCATTTGGAAGAAAAACTTTAATGGTGAGAATCTTAAAGCAAGCATAATGGAGGTGCTAAATGAGGGATTGGCAATTTTCTATAGGAGAATATGCAGTTATTAATCGAAAAGCTAAAGGATTGCCGAACGATATTGGAAAGTTGGTAACTGTTCATGAATTATTGACCAGTGGCTCTTACGATTATTATGTAGAAACTGACAACGCAGAATTACTTAAAGTTAAGGAATCTGAATTAAATAAAGTGAGTAAAGAGTTGGTAGATTTACATCTCAGTATGAAAGAACATAAGAAAGCAATTTATGAGCCAAGTGGCGAAGAAGTCGAAGTCATTGGGGCAGATTTTCTGTACGAACAGATTGAGATACGTCATGTAGTAGATGGGGCAATGAGAGTAGTGAGTTTGAGCAGCCTAAGACCAATTGAAGAGAAGGGTGAGAAAGTGATTCAAGAAAAGGGGTACTTTGCAGAAAAGGGATTGAAGCTAGGGGAGTTGGTGGATCGAAAACAGGCAGCATATGGTGACTCAATCGCAAAGACCAGTAAACTTATGAAGGTCTATTTAGAAGACTATGAGTACGGTGATACATATGTTTTTCCTAAAGAATTGTTAGACCATATTTTACTCCAGGTAAGAATTATAGACAAACAAAATCGTCTCTTCAGTAATCCGAAAGGTGATTTAATGGACGAGAGTCCATATGACGACATTTCAGGATATGGAATGCTAGGTGGAAGAATGGGTAATACAAATTAATTTTACCAAAAAATAATTGTTTTAAATGAAACAGTAAAAAAGGTGGGGGAGATTAGTTGAATATTAATAAAATTGCTTGTTTAATAGTGGGTCATAAACGAATGGGATTTACTGTAAAGTATGCATTTTCAAATGTTGAAAGAACAAAGTGTGAAAGATGTGGCACAGAATTACAATTTTTGTTAGGTAAAGGGATAATTGGTGAATGGAAACCTTATCAGGAAGAATTAGAAAAAGAGGGGTTTTTCAACTACCATGAGAAACCGCCTAAGAAGTTTCCACATTTTTAGTGCTATATCACACTGCTAGTAAAATACCCTTTATTAAGGAGGTTATTAAGTTATTGATAGATTATCATATAAAACAAATTAAGTTTACATTAGCAAAAGAATACATAAAAAATAATCATTATTCACATGGATGTCATAACGGTGCCTCACCTTGTTTTGGATTGTACGATGGGCAGAATCTTATTGGTGTACTAATGTTCGCAACACCTTGTAGTGAAATGGTAAGATCGAGTATCTTCGGGGAAGAATACAAGCAAAGTGTAATTGAATTGCACAGATTACATATTTTAGATGGCACTCCCAAAAATACTGAAAGTTGGTTCATATCCAGGTGTTTGAAATTACTCAAAGAAATAAGACCGCATATTTGGGCGGTATTAACTTTTGCAGATCAAACAGAAGGACATAATGGAACGATATACAAAGCAACAAATGCTCTCAGATTAGGTGCAAGTACAAAACGTACTTTCTATTTAGATGAGACGGGAAGACTTAGGCACCCAAGACAAAGTGGTAAGAACATATCTAAACAAGAAGCTGAAAAGATGGGGTGGACTCCAGTAAAACGTGAAGGTAAGTTTAGATTTATGTGGCTTCTCCCAGATGATAAAAGACACAAGAAAGAGTTGAATGAGTTATCAAAGGATTACATAGAAAAGCATAGTCAAAAATAAATATACATATATAATTAAATAAATACTACGCGCAGTATTTGCACATGAAATACATACCATATTAATAAAAAAGCTATAAAGCAACTCTTTGATGGTGAAAGGAGGGGTGAGTCATAAGAACGTTCATATTAAAAGTGTATTGTAGGATTTATTTATTGATACAAAACAAAATAATTAAAAACAAAGGAGAATGATTAAATGTTATTTTTAACACTGTTCTTTATATTTGCAACTGCTTACGGATTATTGAAGGGAAAGTTGTTTTATAGTTTACTTGTGGAACTGGCAGAAAACGAAGTTAAGAAAGCTAGGGGAGAAATTAATGAATTACCAAAAGAATTAACTACTAAAGTTGGTCTGATGGTGCTTTACATGTTGGTCGTTCTCATTGTGCAATTCACGTACATAGTTAAATCACTGAGCATTGATCCAAATTTGTATCCCACTGCTGCTATCCTGATTCACATATTCACAGTCTTTGTAGTTTCAATTGGGAAGAAAGGAAAGGATCTAGCTACCGAACTGGGCAGATCAAAATACTTAGCCAAGGTATCAAAGAAATATAGTGTCAATGGATTCTTCAGTAAAATAGCATATCTAACATACTTTATTTACATGTTTGCGGTACTAACAGACATAATCAAGTAATTGGAGAAAAGATTGTGAATTTGTTGTAAAAGAAATGGCTTTAAACCAACGTTTTAAAACACGAATTCACAATCTTTTTCCTATAAAATTTGTCTTTTAAACTAAATTAATTAAAAGGATGGTATCACATATGAGTGAAGTAACAAATGCCAATATCTTGGCTGAATTGTGGACGGAAGGAAAAGCATCAGTATTTAATGCAAAGCAATTATTAAAAAACATCAAAGCAACTACGAAAGTTAAATCAACGAAAAAGAACCCAGATGGAATCAAGTTAGGAGAAGCAACTTTCCTAATGCCAGAAGAATTCATTGGAACTTCACTTCCTGACGCTTGGGGTGGAAAAGACAATATGTGGTTGTTAATCAAGGTAGACAATAGCGATTGGGATGGTAAGCGAAATGAATTAGAGGAAAAAAATAAATGAGATCATCACAACGACAAAAATTAGTTAAGCAGTTAGTAGACCGTTTCCCATTCCTGGTTGAGAATTATAATCTTTTAGTTTCATATTATTGGCAGCATGTTGAGGGAGCGAAGGGGTTTGATGACACGGGTAGATGCTCATCACCAGAAGCAATCTGCAGAGCATTCAGACGGTTGGTGACAGCAGGGGAAATAGTTGTGCCGGAAGAGGTAAAAGAAAAAAGAGCTGAATACCAGGAGAATTTTAGAGAGGAGTATTCACCATTATGAAAGTAATCATTGATAAAAACAATCCGTTAACTGTTGTAGACCAAGAAGGTAACGTGCTATTTGATTGGCAACCAACCACAGTTAAAGACCTGGAGAATATGACTCTCGATGAGCTTGATGCTTATTTCAAGGGCATTATCAACGAGGCAAGGAGGGATTAAATTGTTTCAAGTTGAAAAAGGCTCAATGGAAGAAGCAATGATGAATCTCCAAAACATCGGGTTAATCATGAATGAGCAAAAGCAGAATGGAAAGCCAGTTACATATGAACAGTATCATGATTTGCTGGATTACACACTATCTATTGTTAGACAGGTAGATACATATACGAAGGAAATTAATGAATTATTTGATCAGGTTAAAGTGAGGTGAATACATGAAAAGAATTCTTGCTATAAGTGACATACACGGCTGCTACGATGAGTTTAAGAAACTACTAGAGCTTGTCGATTACAAATTATCTTCTGACCAGTTAATTCTTGTAGGAGATTATGTAGACAGGGGAATGAAAAGTAAGGACGTACTATATAAAGTGATTGAACTTGTTAACAATGGTGCTATTGCTCTCAGAGGCAATCATGACGAAATGTTTCTTGATTGGTTAACATCAGATGATTATATATCTGCAGTCAACTTCTTTAGAAATGGTGGATTTTCCACAGTTACGAGTTACGTAGGTTATAACTGGTTTGATGAAGGATACGATGAAGTTTTAATGGGTAAGGCAAAACAATTCATTTTAAAGAATTATTCAGAACACGTTAGTTTTCTAAGTAACTTACCATACTATCATGAAACAGAACACTACATTTTTGTTCATGCAGGGATTAATCCTTATTTAAGAGACTGGAAATACACAGAAAATAATGATTTTATTTGGATTAGGGATCAATTCCTTCATAACGACCACAATCATAAACAGACTATTATTCATGGACATACACCTGCAACATACTTACATAAGAAGCATGATATTTATTTTGGTAATAAGAAAATTGGAATTGATGGAGCGTGTGCTTATGGTGGTCAGTTAAATTGCCTGGAGATTAAAGACGGTGAGTTTAAACAATTTCAGGTAAGTAAAATGAAATAAGTTAATCTTGGCAATTAGGAGGTGAGATTGATTCGGTTTCTTGCTAAACTAGGCATCTATCAGCAAAAAGTATTTATTAGTCAATACATAAAATGCAAAGGTAAAGAAGGCGAAGGTTGGTTATATTATCAATTCCATATAGCCGGATATTTGTTTTGGTGGCAGTATGTAGCACTCTGCAATAGAAGTATTAAGAAGATGAGGAAGAATGGTTTACTGTAAAATCAAAAAATTATAAGGGGATGAAGAAAAATGTATCAATCTATTCTTGACAGTATTAACGCTACAATCGAACATCATAAAAAGTTAAACCCAAGTAATCACAAATTATCAGAACAAGAAGTCCATTACTTTATTCAAGGATTAGAAGTAGCAAAGCAATTGGTTGAGCAGACACAGGAGCTAAATGTTGAAGAACTGGCATATGAAACATTTGAGGACACTGTTAGAACATTAAGTGATCATTTAGACAGATATGATATGGAAGTAATAATTGAAGATGTTTTTATGGATAAGGACAGTGAAGAATACGAAGCAGAGGACGAAGAGTAAAAAATATACAAATATCAATCAATATATAGTGGTGTGTTAGGTTGATATACCACTATATATTGATTTGAAATACTATAAAATCAAGATTTGATTCGAATGGAGTGTTTAGATATGAAAAAAGAAGAGCCTATTATAATTTATACCGATGAAAAGAATTACCGTATGCATCAACTTAAAACAGTAGAGCCTTATTTTGCAGCAGTAGTAAGAGGAGATAAGACATTCGAAGTTAGAAAGTTTGATAGAGATTATCAAATAGGTGATTTTCTGGACTTAGTGCATTATAACCCTGAAACTAATCAATTAGGTAAAAGAGTTACTAGAAGAATTACATACATGCTGACTGATCAGCCATATGTGCCGGAAGGATATGTAATATTAGGCATGGTTGATGATGTCATTGCAATACCATTTTAGAATATAATCTGGTTTTTATCTAATAATTGTAAAAAATAAATAATTTAATATATTAATATGCAAGGGGATGTTTATATAATGAAAATGGATAAAGTAGCAGGAAGTGGAAATGATGAATTTTACACACCGGAGTATGCTGTCAAGCCAATCATGAAATATTTAAAGCCTAAATCAATTGTATGGTGTCCATTTGATACAGAGGATAGTCATTTTGTAAGAATGTTAAGAGAAGCAGGACACGATGTAATAGCAACTCATATAAATCAAGGACTAGATTTCTTTGAAACTAATATAGAGTGCGACTACATTATCAGTAATCCGCCGTATTCTAAAAAAGGAGAAGTCTTACAACGTTTGTTTGATCTTAATATACCATTTGCTATGTTGATTGGTGTAGTTGGGCTGTTTGAGAGCCAGAAACGTTTCGAGATGTTCAGAGATAACGAGTTTGAAATTCTTTATATGAACAGACGAGTTGCATACTTTAAAGATATTAATGAACAAAAGCCGTCACTCAATCCTCCGTTTTCAAGTGTGTATTTATGCAAAGGAATGTTACCAAAACAAATCATATTTGAAGAAATTAATAAAGTAAGTTAAATAGATTATACATATAAAAGGAAATAAAGTAACAATGTAGAATTCTTATATAAAATGAATTAGGGAGTCTAACATAATGAATATAAGGATTCTACATTGCGGTAAATCAATAGAAAATTATAATATATGTATTAATGAGAAAGTCATAGGATTTTCTAAAAGAGTAGCTCATACTGGAGATTTAATTTACCTCGTCGTAAGAAATGAAAAGGTTGCATATTGTGGAGCAAGAGCAATTGTTGGAGAAGCAACGGATTACAAGCCTTGGGATAACTCGGAATTATATGTTCAAGCATTTAATATTGAAAATGTTGAGTACTGTGATCCGTTTGACATTAGTATTTTATCTACTGTCGGTGGCAAGTCATGGGGTATTAAGTACACTCAAGCTTCCAAAGCAATAAAAGATACAAGAGCTACTATGTTGCTTAATGACGAATTTACCAAAAATATATCAAATGCTTTTCATAGCTTCTTAAACGAAGTAAATATAGAAGAATCAGAAGAAATTGATAGTCCTGAGATTCAGGATAGCGATGAACTTGATATAATGGGTACTTTTCTAACTGTTAAATTCCATAGCGAACAACATAAAGCTAGAGGATTAGAAACATTAGTAAATAGAAACTTTTATAATTTATTTGAAGAGTTTAAGCCAGAGAACACAATATTAATTACAGATAATAGGAAGTTCTCTACTTCCACTATTCCAGATGAAGTGACCAACAAAAATATAAATGGTATTAGTGGAATACCAGACGCACTATTAATTAGCTTTAATAAATCAAGAAAAATTCCCTTGCAGATTAATCTCGTTGAATATGAGTGCTATGGAGAAAAACGGTTAAAACCAATGGATAAATTTAACTATCTAAATGGACATATTATTCCACAGTTAATGAGATTTGCTTCAGCCTTTAGTGTTGTTACAGACACTAGAATTAGAGAAAGCACAGTTAAATCTTGGGCTGATAAAATTATGAATGATTTTGTTTATGAAGATAATGACATATCTACAAAAGTTTCTAGGTGGATTAAGACAATACATCCTAACATTAATGAGCAAAAAATATCATATGAGTTTAGTAAGATGTTGCTCGATGCTTTTAATTCACAATTGAGAATTATGCTTATTATTGACGAGCTTACATCTGAACAAAAAGAAACTATCAAGAACGTAATAAACTCATTTAAACTTGGCAGTCAAGAAAGCATTCAGTTTTTAGGATATGTCGTTAGATTGGAACAAAGGATTAATATTGTTGATAGCAATGCAGAATATGCTTTATCAATTCAGAAGTAGACACTGATTTATGTGTTTGCTTCTGAATTAAACAAAAATAATCAAATGGCATACTATTTATATATTTGAGTTATTAAAGAAACGATACTACATATTGATTTAAATTCAGATAAAACTTCAATTTTATAAGGAGAGAAGCAATGACAAAGTATGAAGTAGAACGCTCGTTTGTACACTTCCACACCAAAGAAAAATTATCCAGAGTAAAAGTTACATTTTCGAGTGGTGGAATTATTTATCAAGTAATGAATCAAAATCAATTAAATTCATATAGTAGTGGAGTGACATCTTGAAACCAATAATTAGATGGGTAGGCGGCAAGAGAAATATGCTACATCACTATAAAAACTTAGGTTGGGAGCCAAAAAACAGAATTGTAGAGCCATTTTGTGGAGGGGCAGCAATTTCATTAGATAGCAATATACCAGCTTTAAATAATGATAGTAATCCATATCTTATTAATTTTTATAACACTGTGAAAAAATTTACAGATAATGATATCCAGGAATTCATTGAATGGTTTTTCTCACATAGTTTCACTAAAGAAGAATTTTACGATTATCGGAGTAAGCAAAACGAATTAACTACTAACTTAGACAAAGCTAAATGGTTCTTCTATATAAATAGATGTGGCTTTAACGGTCTATGGAGAGTGAATAAGAAAGGTAAAGTCAATACTCCTTATGGTAGACCTCTTGATGGATGGGGGATTGGTTTTAAGGATATTACGTTTGAGCACTTTCAAGAAATAAGAGATCGATTACAGAATGTTGAGATAAGAAATGAAAATGCGATTTCAATAATAAAAAATTATTTAAATGAAGGAGATTGGGTATTTATTGATCCACCATATGATTCAACTGAAAGCAATTATACACAAGAAGGATGGAACCAAAAGGATTTACAAAGATTGAATGAAGCTGTAAATTCGATTGATAAAGAAGTGGTTTTATACATATGCAATTCTGATACTGAATTTGTGAGGAAAACATTTAATAACATTGCGCCTCTTGAATTAAACCGGAGAGGCGTAGTAAACCAAGATAGTGAAAAAAGAGGTAAAGTAAAAGAACTTTTATACATAGCAAAATAATTATAAATTTTATTAAATGAACAGTAGACCCTGCCATTCATGGAGAAAAGGTGAGTATTTATGACAGATGAACAGAAGAAACAAATATTAACGTACTATCAAGACTGTTCTAATGCGTACAAAAAACATACTGAATTAAAGGATAAATCTATGATGGACATTAATTCAGGTGCTATGCAGGCTATCAGAAAAACATTATGTATTTTGAATGAAAGCATTGAAGGTATTAACGCATAGAGGAGTATTGCATATGTACGAGTGTGAGTATTGCGATGATGACGGTTGGATTGGTGACGGGCGAGTACCTTGTCCAGTGTGTAATCCAGATGAAAAAAACTGATAAATTGTACGACCATGCTGGATAAAAGATAACTTTCATATGAATCCTAAATAACCCTAAAAGGAGAATCAATGTGAGCAGCAAATTTAAATTTATCATGGATGAGAAGGTGAAGGTCAAAGCCAATGGAAAAGTAGGGGAAATAAACGGACAGAAACTAGAAACATATAAATATCAAGGACAAGTAAGAGAAACGATTACATATAGTGTTAATTTTGGATCATATCAAACCGCATGGTACAACGGTGATCAGATTGAGTCATTGGAGAGATATTCATTTGATGATAAATTTGAACAAGGACTTTTGAATCTAATGATTGATGTCAACTTAGGTGAGAAGAAATATGATGAAGTGAACAGGTTAAATAACGAAAAGAAAAAATATAAAGATGGGTGATGTTATGCGTCCGGTAATGTCAGAAGGTAAACGGGAATTGCTTTTGCAGCTGATCAGTCAACTTGAAGAAGGTGTCGGAGAAGTTTCTGCAAAATTGGAAAACAACCACGACATTGAAACTTATGACTGGCATAAATACGAAACGGCAATTAATGGATTGTATCAGTTATTGAACAAACTAAAAGAAGAAGTTTCCTATACATAAAATAATTTAAACAATTCCAAAATTATACTTGACCTTTAATATAAAATAATTTAATATAAAACTATCAAAACTAAAGAGTGGCTGAAACAAAAACAGTCACTCTTTTACATAAGTGAGGTGATAAAGTGTTAGATGAGGAGATGGAGAAACAACTGGATAACTGATATAATCATCCTGGGTGATGAACATTGAGAGCGAATATTTCTAATGAATTAATAAATGCAATAGACGAAAGAATTTATTTGGATTTAGAACTCCACGTACTTACGAAGAAAATGAATGAAGCAGAAAAACAAGGCAACGAAGGATTTTCAAAACATCTTGATAATCTAATTCAGAACACTATCAAGCAACGCAAACAGACACAGGATTACCTTGTAAAAAACGGAATTAAAATATTTGACGTTGTAGAGGACGATGACAAGGAATTTGTAGAGTACCCTTATTACCAGAAGGTGAATGGTGGATATAAAGAAGGTACAATGCGTTACTGGCGACACGCCATTAGATATAAACTTAAACAAAGAATGAGTAAATATCTTTAAGGAGGTGAAGAGATGCTTGAACTACAATTGGATGATAAATTTAGGATTATAACTGACAAACTGAATTTCATACTAGAACATTATGATGAAGTCGTTGATCGTCAATCAAAAGAACCAACGGGCAAGTACACATGGAAGACAGTTGGATTTTTTGGCACAAATCTAAATCATGCGCTAAAACGGTATGTCACTGAATCAATCCGGTCAGAAGAAAATTGCGATGTTTCACGACTGGTTGACAAATTAAACGAATTAAGTAAACATATTGAGAGTGTAGTAAAAAGAGAGAACATCAAATTGGTTGTAAAGGACAAAGACAATGAGTGAAAGATTTTGTGATATTTGCAATGAATTTAATATAGGACATAATCATGTTCTAAAGATTGCCGATGATAAACAATCTGTGATGATTAATGGTCACGAAGACTGTATTACTGATTTACATAAAAAGATTAAGAACTTACCAGACTTAAAGAAACTGCCTGTAAAAAAGGTGTTGGAGGAAATAGGATTGGTACAAAGTTGACACAAAAGCGACAGGAAAGGAGGTATATAAATGACTGATTACATTAAATGTCCCAAATGATGGAATGGGAGAATATCATGATGAAACAATGGCGTTGGGAAAAGAAAAACTAGTTGAATGCGACGAATGCAATGGTCAACAAGAGATAAAAGTTATTGCGTAGTACGAGAATATGGTGCAAAAATCATAAAAGTTTGTGAAAAACTGAAAATGAAAAGGTTAATATATCAACGTTTCTAACCATCATTTCACAAACTATTTACCATAAAACCGTCATTTTAAAAAAAGTTTGTTTATATAGTCGAAGTTTAAAGAAGTTTGATTAAATAAGCGAATCAAAGTTCTATTATATCGTGAATATTTGACACAAAATGCGAAGGAGGACTAAAGATGGACTATGAAAAAATGTGGAAAGAATTAAAGGACAAAATGGTCAGTTTAACACCTTCTTACGGAGAATTAAACAAACATGGTGTCCTTCGATTTATGGAACAAATAGAACACAATAGTAAGAAGTAATGCGCAGTTCGAAATATAAAGCGAATCAAATTGCACTTTCATTCTAAAACTAAATAATTAAATATACCTATTGTTTAAAATAAAATAATTTAATATAATAGGATTATATTAGTAAAGGCGGTGGACAAAATGTAACCACTCAGAAACACCCTCATATTAAAATACAAAACAAGGAGAATAGTAGATGAAATATAGGAATCAGAAGGAAGTAAGGACAGTATTCGATAACACTCACGAGAAGCAATTTAATCCTAACCGACAATGGTATGCGATAGTCGAAGTGGATGGAGTAGAAAAATTGTACAGGGCTGAAGGTAGAGTAAGAAGTGCAGTTATACGGGATATTGAAAGGGAAGCTCGGAAGGATCAAGGGAAAGTGTTAATGGTGGGTAGTATAAAAAATTAAAAAATCGGGGTGGGGAAATGCAGTATGCTCATCGAAAGTTTTTAGTGACGGTTAATCGTGTGAAAGAAAAAGGTGTTTTAGAAACTTATAGTGGAAGCATACCTGTGTTTCCTGGGGATATGATTTTAACGGATTTAGATGGAAATACATTTGTGGAAAGAGAAACACGATTTAACGAATATTATGTCCCGGTCGAACAGATTGAAGCTAAACCGAAAAAGAAAGTCAATCTCGATGAGATGATGAAGGGTTATGCTGAGATGGGACAGTTAGTAAAAGAATCAAATGAGAAAGATGAGAATTACATATTTGAACCAAACAAGGCGTTATAAAACAAAATATATTAATACTAAAGGTTGTGTTTATGGATGGTAACAATATATACAAAAACAATTTGTCCTAAATGTATTGCAGCAAAAGCATTTTTTGAAGGTAATGATGTACAGTTTGACATTGTAAACATTGAACATGATGATCAAGCGAAACAAAAATTGGTCGATTTAGGATTCATGTCTGTTCCAGTAGTTGAACATGAAAACAATTTTTACACAAATATGGGTGAGTTTGAAGACTTACTTATTAATTTGAAATGATTGTTTACACATCAAGAACAGGGAATGTTAGATCAATCATACAAGAATTGAGTTTACCAAGTTCGGAAATAGTGAAGGGCTTGGTTTTGTATCAGCCCTATTTCTTGTTTACTTATACAGATGGTTTAGGTGAAATACCCAAACAAGTAGATGAGTTTTTATTATTTCAGGAAAACCAACAACACATAGTAGGGGTAATTGTAACTGGAAATATCAATTTTGGAGAATACTTCTGTAAACCGGCAGAATCAATCAGTAAGAAATTTAATATTCCCATTATCAGAAAGATAGACTTACGTGGAACAAAGGAAGACATTCAAGCAATTAAAGACCAATATAAAAAATATATTGAGGGTGAATAGTATTAGATGAAAGAATACCTGAAACTTAATAATGAGGTTTTAAACACATACACACTTACAAAGCAAATTGATCGAGAAAAGGATAGGGAAGCAGCAAGAAGATATTTCTTGGATGAAATTAATAAGCAAACAGTCTTCTTCCACAATCTAAAAGAAAAACTGGATTATCTGGTTGAGGAAGGCTATTACGAAGAGGAATTTTTGAAAAAGTATGAGTTCCGTTTTATCAAGAAAATGTTCAACTTGGCGTATAGCTATAAATTCCGTTTTCCTTCATTCATGAGTGCATTCAAATTTTATAATAACTACGCACTAAAAACACGAGACGGACAAAACTACCTGGAGCGGTATGAAGATCGTATAGTTGTTTGTGCATTATACCTGGCTGATGGTAATGAACAACTTGCTGAGAAGTCTGTTAAACATATGATAGAGTCTTATCAGCCAGCTACTCCAACCATCTTGAATTGCGGTAAAAAAGCACGAGGAGAATTTGTTTCCTGCTTTAAGCTAATGGTTGATGATTCAATGAACAGTATCTCACACAACATTGGAAATGCTCTCCAATTGTCAAAACTCGGTGGGGGCGTGGGAGTCTCATTAATTGATTTGAGATGTGCAGGAGATCCAATCAAAGAAATTGATAATAGAGCCAGCGGAGTAATGCCAGTTGCCAAACTACTTGAAAATAGTTTTAGTTATGCAAATCAATTAGGAGCAAGAGCAGGTTCAGGAGTGGTTTGGTTACATATTTTTCACGGTGATATTATTGATTTTTTATCAGCAAAAAAGCCAAATGCTGATGAAAAAATACGACTGGCAACATTGTCTACGGGTATAGTTGTTCCTGACATTTTCTTTAAACTCATGGAAGAAGATAAGGATATTTTCTTATTTAGTCCATATGACATTAAAAAGAAATATGGTAAGAGAATGTCTGAAATAAATATGTCCGAGGTTTATTATGAACTCCTCGATGATCCAAATGTTCGTAAAATAAAGAAGATAAGTGCAAGGAAATTATACACAGAAGTTAAGAAGACTCAGATTGAGTCAGGTTATCCATTTGAAATGTTTGAGGACAACGTGAGAAAAGGAAATCCTTTAAAGAGTGTAGGTAAGGTTAAAATTTCCAATCTCTGTACCGAGGTGCTCCAGCTGCAGGAAACATCAGAAATTAACGACTATGATGAAATTGATATCATTGGTCAGGATGTATCTTGTAACTTAGGATCAACAGATATACACAATGCAGTGAAGGTAAAAGACTTTGGTGACTTAATTGAAACCTCTATGCAATTATTAACTTCAGTCTCCGATGCAACTGATATATCCAATGTACCTTCTGTGTCAAAGGGTAACAAAGAGATGCATTCGGTAGGACTTGGTGTAATGAATTTACATGGTCATTTGATGGCAAATTCCATTATATATGGAGAACAAGAATCTCTTAATTTTGTAGATGTCTTTTTCTCAGCATTCAATTATCACTCCCTTAAATCCTCCAACAAAATTGCAAAAGAAAAAGGAAAAGTATTTAAGGGATTTGAGAAATCTGATTATGCAACCGGAGAATATTTCGACTGGTACATAAATAACCCAATTGATATTAAATATGAAAAGACAAGGAAAGCATTGGGAAATGTTAAACCAATTACCGTTGAACAATGGAAAGAATTAAAAGAAGATGTAATGAAATATGGGCTTTATCATTCATACAGACTGTGCGTTGCTCCAACAGGCAGCATATCTTACGTAAGATCAGCAACAGCATCACTATCACCAATTACAGAACGTGTTGAGGTACGAGATTATGGAGATAGTCGCACAATTTATCCCATGCCATTTCTAACAAAAGATAACGTCAATCTATATCAGGAAGCATATGAAATGGATATGTACAAAATGGTTGATCTATATGCAACTGCACAAAAACATGTTGATCAAGGTTTATCAATGACACTTTACATTACTGACGAATGGGATACTGAGATGCTTACACGGTTGTATTACTATGCTTGGAAAAAAGGCATTAAAACAACTTACTATGTTCGCCAAAGAATGAGGACGTTGGAGGAATGTGTAGCATGTTCAATTTAAAACACTATGAAGCAGTCAACTGGAATAGACCTACAAGTGAATTGGCAGATGTATTTTGGAAGCAACAAACAAAACAATATTGGCTGGAAACAGAAGTGCCAGTTTCGAAAGATATTCTAAAATGGAAATCGTTCGAACATCAGGATGTATATAAGAAAGTCCTTGGGGGATTAACACTTCTAGATACTATCCAAACCAATATTGGAATGAATGAAATATCTAAGCACATTGATGATCTGCAAGAAAAGGCTGTACTTTCATTATTTGGTGCAATGGAAGCTATTCATGCAAGGAGTTACAGTTATATATTTACCACTCTTTGCTCAAACCAAGAGATTGATGAAGTATTCGATTGGGTTAAACAAAATAAACATTTGCAATACAAAGCCAGCAAAATTAGTGAGCAATATCAAAGTATTACTGATAAGGAATCATTGTGGAAGGCAATGTACTCTTCTGTGCTACTTGAATCTTTCTTGTTCTATAGTGGGTTTTTCTATCCTCTATACCTTGCTGGTCACGGAATGATGAAGAATAGCGCAGAGGTAATTTCTCTTATTCTTAGGGATGAAGCTTTACACGGAGTTGCTGTTGGATATTTTTCTCAAAATCTCTTGAAAAGCTTTGATGCTGAAACTCAGAACAAATTAAAAATATGGGCATTTGAGTTTCTTTACGATTTATACGAAAACGAAATGAAATATACTGAGGAACTTTATAGTGATATTGGTTTATCTTCAGAAGTGAAAAAATATGTAAGGTATAATGCTAACAAAGCACTTATGAATTTAGGGTTAGATAAGATGTTTGATGACGAGGTAATTGATCCTATCGTAATGAACGGCATCCGTACTGACAGTGTTACACATGATTTCTTTTCACAGAAAGGGAACTCATATACGATTGCGAAGGTAAAACCCATCACTGATGACACTTTTAAATTCGACAATATAAACTAAGGAGATTTTAAATGACAGAAAATAAGAAACTACAAAATGAAATGTACTACATGGTTCAACAATTTCACTCTGCATTCAAGCATCCAGTTTCAGATAGACCAACTGCTTTGTCTGTCCAAACTGCATTAAACAGAGGAGTATGGACTGGTGAAGAAATAATTGAGTCACTATATGCAACTGTAGAAGGTGACGAAGAGGAATTTTCAAAGGTGTATGACCTGTTCTTATCTGGTTTAGACAAGGCATTTAACAAAATGATCACTGAGAAAAAGCCAGTTAGTGACAAGGTAGTAGCTCAAGCAGACGCATTAACTGATCAATTGTATTTCATCTTCGGCTCATTTGTGCAAATGGGAATTACACCATTCGAGTTATTTGAAATCGTTCAACAAGCTAACATGGGAAAATTACATAATGGCGTTCCTAAATACCGTGAAAGTGATGGTAAGATAATGAAACCGGAAAATTGGGAAAGAGATTTCGCTCCTGAACCAAGATTGGCTGCAGAAATAAAACGACAATCAGAAGGACAGTAAAAGAGTCATTTGATTAGAATATTTACACGGGAAGGGTGAAAACTCTTCCTGATTTTATATGAAAGGTAGTGTGAAATGAGTAAAGCAGATTTAGTTTTCAAAGAAACTCTCCAACGGATACTAGATGAAGGAGTTTCAGATGAAGAGCAACAAGTCAGAACAGTATGGAAAGATGGTGCTCCAGCACATACATTAAGTGTTTTCGGAGTAGTAAACAGATACAATCTTCAAGAAGAATTTCCTATCATCACTCTTAGACCAACTGCATTTTATTCAGGATTAAAAGAGATCTTATGGATATACCAAGACAAGAGTAACAATGTCCAACTACTTAAAGACAAGTATAATATCCACTGGTGGGATGCATGGGCTAATCAGGATAGCAATCTTGGTCGAGCTTACGGGTATCAGATGAGGCAAGTTCATTGGTATGGGGAAAAAGTAGGATACATGAGTCAAATTGATAAACTGATTTATGATTTAAAAACGAATCCTTCATCAAGAAGATTAATATTAAACCTATACAATCATCACGACTTACATGACATGACACTTTATCCTTGTGCATTTATGACCATGTTTGATGTAAGAGAAGGTAAATTGAATATGACATTAACTCAAAGAAGTTCAGATTATCTTGTAGCCGGAAATATAAATGCTACACAATATGCCTTGTTACAACATATGATTGCTCAAAGTGTTGGCTTAGAGGTTGGTGAGTTTATACATTACATAAACAACTGTCATATCTATACAAGACATGTAGATCAGGCGAAAGAAATAATTAAACGTGAACCTAGACCAGTACCTAAATTAATCATTGATGATACAATTAAACATTTCTATAGATTTAAACCAGAACATTTCAAATTAGAGGGATATAATCCTCATCCACAGATGAAGTTGGAAGTTGCAATTTAATACAAAATAATTAAATATAAAGTATTGACCAAAATAAAATAATTTAATACAATGGAAACAGATAGAAAAATATCTGTTTCTTTTTTCATAAGGAGGTGAGTAAAGCAATGAGAACAATTCATAAGCATGATCAAATTTGGAAAAATGAAGCTATCTTGCATATGGAACAACTGTGGCAGAGAGAGTTGACTGACCACGAAAAAAATTTACTTGGAGAAGTTTACGATTTTGCGAGACGAGTAGAGCTGGAGCAATGGTACAGCAATGAAATCATAGAGTGGCAGCAAGGTTTGGTTAAGCATACATAGTACAGCATTAGGAGGTTTAAAATGAAACGAAACTATGTGCTATTGGCAACAAATACATATCTTTATGAATGCTTTACCAATGCGTTTCACAGGTTCGATAATGTGAAAGTCCATCTTGGCATATTTGAACAACTAGAACAAATCGATTGTCTAGTTAGTCCTGCCAATTCATTTGGATTAATGGATGGAGGAATGGACGCTGCTATAACTAACTACTTCGGGGATCAGTTACAAAAAAGAGTGCAAGAACACATTATAAATGAGTACTACGGAGAACAGCCAATTGGAACGTCATTCATCGTTGAAACGAATAATGAAAGAATCAAATATTTAGCACACAGCCCTACTATGAGGATACCAAAAATTATTAAGAATACCGACAATGTATATATGGCTACAAAGGCAACCTTAATTGCAATTGACAAGTTTAAAGAAAAAATTGATACAGTAGCTTTTCCAGCTTTTGGTGCAGGGTGTGGTCAAGTTCATCCGGTAGATGTTGCTTATCAAATGTCTTTAGCGTTTAAGCATTTTGAGAATCCACCCAAGACAATAGATTGGAACTTTGCAAGGTTCAGGGATTATGAAATATTGAAATAAATGTTCACATTTATCGTAAAAGGGAGTGGGTTAAATAAAGTGGAGGCTATTGAAAAATCGTGGAAAGAAGAATGGGAAAATAAACTTCTTGAATTTGGAATTCTAAATTTAAGAAAAGTAAAGGAAGAGTTACACAAATATAGTGAACTCAAGAAAAACATTAAAGAAGTATATAAACATATAACAGGAATTAATATGGGCTTGACCACAGATTATTCAGAGATTAATAGGTTGGCAGATGTTAACTATGAATTGCGTTATTCAAATGAAAAAGGGGGCGTATATCAGAATCGCAGTAAATTTTTTTACATAGATTTCTATTCCCTTTACAACTACTATAAAGAAAACAATGTTTCAATGAAGGAAATTTCAGACTTATCTGGTGTCCCTAAGACGGTAGTGTGGGAAAGGTTTCAAAAAATAGGTGAATATGAATCAAAAGGTGTCGGAAGAAGGAAAGAAGATAGCCTACGAGTATCTAAAAAACAAACTTTAATAGAGGATAGGATTAACTCTAGTGGGATAGATGCAAAACAAATAGCTAATATTCATAATATCTATGACTTTCAAGACTTTTACACACTAAATGAAAAATCAAAAGTACCTAAGAATAAATCTGGAATATATTTATTTTACAACGAAGACTCAGAAATATGCTATATCGGAAAAGCAAAAGATTTAAGATCAAGGATAACTTCCCACTTAACTGGTGCAACTCACACTAGAGATATTTACAAAGAATTTTTCGCATTTTCATTGTTGTATATGGAGAAGTATGATGAAGAAGTCAATGATATCGAAAAAGATATTATTAAAACTTTGAATCCAAAATACAATGTAATACATAATGATTTAGAAACAGCATAAAACACATCTTTTATAAGGAGGATAAAAATGACAAATAAAAAGAGAACCAATCTATTAGAAAACGCTACAGAAGAAATGCTTCAGATTGTAAATAAGAAAACAATGGAGGCTAGAGAGGGAACAATACAAGGTTTAACAAGAGAAAAGAAAGAAATCTTAAAAAGCCACATGGGAAGTGCATCTTCCAAGATAGACTTTAACAAAGTTCGAGAGTGGTGGAAGTACGATAAAGATGAAAATGAAGAATAGTTGAAAATAAAACATGTCTTTCATAAGGAGATAATAATGTTGGAGAAATTGAATTTAGAAATAATTAAAAATAGAAAGCTTGACAGAGAATTACAAGGAACATACGCACCGAGAATTTCCGAGTTTAATTGTTTGTTGCAAATAGTTGAAGATCAGAAACAACAAATAATTAAACTAGAACAGCAGATTTTCCAATTAAAACGTTGATTTGAAAGGAGCTTGAAATGAAAAAAGAAGGAAATCCCTTTACTAGAATGAGAGACAGGATACAGAAAAGTATGAAGAAAAATAATGTTACATATGAACAGATACTTGAATTAATTGAAGAGGACAATAAAGGGTTTAATCTAGAAGAAAGAGCTGCTCATTTGAAAAAGGCATTGAAGAATGCTGAAACCATTAAAAATAAATAATCAAATACAAAATTAGGAACATAACGTTGTGTAAGTGCTGCGCAGCCTCCCTGACCATCTAAAATAAAATAATTAAATAAAACAGTTGATTAATATAAAATAATTTAATATAATAATAAATAAGGAGGATCACCTTTCCTCCTAAAACTAAAAGGGCGACTTAGATCAGTTGAACTGAACCCTAAGTGCATATTGCATATGGGTGTCCTAATATCGAGAAAGTGAAGTCAGTACATAAGTAATAATGGCACGATTTAAACACTCGATAAGGTATTTCTCGAAAGAGAATTTCCTAACATTAGTTAGGTGAAACCCTAGTCACAAATACCGACTAGGCAATTCAAGTTACTATCGCCGTAACAACTTATATAGGTATATGAATTGTAAGACGAACCGACGATCGCCCGCTTTGAACACGACTTGTAACAACTTATATAGGTATATGAATTGTAAGGTCTCGTCAGACGGGTTAAGATTGTCAGCAAAAAATAAACAACTTATATAGGTGCATGAATTGTAAGCAAACAACGTTGTAAGGTGTATGGTAAAAAACGTACAACTTATATGGGTGTATAAATTGTAAGATAAAATCCAGCACATCCTATCTAGTCTTCGGATATGTCCGATTCATCCGATTTGGCAACAACAGAAACTACCTGTGGCGACTCTCCGCCAGCTATACCAGTACATCAATAAGATGTCGTAGAAGTGTGAGTATTCGATATAGACACTCACAACACTCGGTAAAAATAAAATATTCATATGCAACTCTATTCTGGCAGTAATAATTTACATACGTGTATGAATAGGGAGATCAACGCCACCTCTTGATACTTACGCAGTAAGGAACGATCTACATATGTATATGAATAGGGAGAACCATCCCAGCATTGGATTACTCTCAATAAAATGTAGACAATCTACATACGTACAAAAAGAACAGTGCGAACCATAAGCAATCACGAAATCCCGGATTCATTCGCACTAAAACAAAATAAACTGAAAGGTAGAAAAGTAAAATGACAAAAAATAAAATGACAACAAAAACTATGAAATATGAAATTAGATTTGAAAAAGCACTTTACAATCTACTTAGTGACATTCAATTCGAAGTATTCATGTTAAAAAATAAAGCAACATCAATTGCATATGATTGGCAAAACTTTTCATTCTCATATCACAGTAGATTTGGCGAATACCCAAAAATAAAAGAATTATCAGGCGTAACCTTGACAAATGATATTTTAGGTGAATTAAGAGAAGTGCAAGCTAAATTTGTATCTTCTGCTACTGTTGCTTCATCAGTTAAAGAAGCAGTTGAAAAATTTACAAGCGATAAGTCAAAAATATTAAAAGGTGAAATATCAATAATGAGATATAAGCGTGACGGAAGCTTCCCTATTAGATCACAACAAATTAATCATTTAACCAAAATTAACAGTAAAACATATACATGTAAATTATCACTATTATCTAGAGAAGGCGCAAAAGAACGTGAAATGAAAAATGGTCAAATGGACGTAGAGTTACGAACGGGAAAAGGAGCATATGAAATCTTAGACAGGATTATTGAAGGTAGTTATAAACTGTGTGATAGTCGAATCACCAAAAATAAAAATAAATTCTATTTACTCATTACATATAGTTTTGAATCAGACAAAGTTGAAACATTGGATGAAAATAGAATTATGGGAATTGACTTGGGTATTAATATTCCAGCAATGTTAGCTATATCTGATAATAAATACTATAGAGAAGCAGTTGGGGATGTAACAGAGATTAGTAATTTTCAAAAACAAGTTGAATCACGTAAGCGGAAACTCCAAAAACAGCGTAAATGGTGTGGTGAAGGTAGCATTGGTCACGGTACAAAAACAAGAATTAAACCGTTAGAAGTATTGTCAGGCAAGATTAAGAGATTCAAAGATACAAAGAATCATAATTGGAGTAGATACATAGTTGACCAAGCAGTTAAACATAATTGCGGGATTATTCAGATGGAAGACTTATCGGGAATTGCAGAAGAAAATACATTTTTAAAGACCTGGACATATTATGATCTGCAGCAAAAGATTAAATATAAAGCTGAGGAAAAAGGAATTAATGTGGTGTTCATCAAACCAAATTACACATCACAAAGATGCTCGTGTTGTGGGCATATTTCAAAGGAAAATCGGGATGTAGAAAAGAACGGTCAAGATAAGTTTATTTGTGTTAATTGTGGATACGGCAGCAAGTTCTATGTTAATGCAGACTGGAACGCAGCTAAGAATATTGCAACAAAGGATATTGAGAACATAATTAAAGAACAGTTAGAAAGTCAGGAAAAAGAGTTAAAACATAATATGAAATATGCTATGTAAAATTAATTATACATATACAATTGAGTAACGTAATGTCACGCTGTTAAACTGGAAGGAGGTGAAGAATATGATGAAATTTCTAAAAAAGTTATTCAATAAACATACAGAAGTTCGTGGTGGAAGAGGAAATAAGGTAGTAATGAAATTAAATTAAAACGGTAGTTTCATATGCTTGAAGGGAGGTGATGAAAGTGAGTCAGGAGCAATTAACTGCAACCTGTGAATGTGGTGTACATAATAATGTAGGACTAAGATTTGATGACTCTGTACTAAAGGCTGTAATGCAAGATTGTCAGCATGAATTTACACTTGGGAAACTAAAATTAGAAAATGGAAGTAAGCCGTTAACAGTAAAAGTATCAATCGAGCCAATTCAAAACTAATAAATTAAACTTAGGGTAACGACCAAACATTAAGGAGGTGATAATATGAGTCAAGAGAATAAATGTTTTGAAGTTTTAGTAGTAGAAGCTTTACATGAAATTTTACATGAGTTGAAAGCGATAAAAGAACAAACCATCACGAACACAACGATTAATGTTGCTGCCAATACGAATGCTGAAAATGCAGAAGAAATATATAAGTCATTGGAAAAAGGATTAAGAACAAAAGGTGTTACAATATAAATTAATTTAAGGGTGGTATATATAAATGAAAAAAGGTATTGAAACTACAAGGAAAGATGGTCAAGTAATTTTAAATGACAATGGAATTTATGTGGACAGAGTAGTGACAGATAATCCTGCAGATGAATTTGTAAACTATCTTGCTGGCTTAGAAGACAGAATTGAAAAACTGGAAAAAGAACTAAATGATCTCAAACATCAAAATTCTGCCAAACGTTTTATGGAAGAGTTGAACAAAAGTCTATCTGAAAGAGGTGATTGATTGGCTAAAAACCCAGGTAAAGAATTTGAAGAAGATTTAAAGAAATCGGCAAAGGATCAAAACATCTTCTTCTACAGGATAAAAGACGTTAGCCCAATGATGTTAAAACCGGATGCTAGAGTATCAAAAAATGATTTCGATAGTTTCATATATAGGAAACCTAATTTATTTCCAGTTGAACTTAAATCGACTGCACAGAAATCATTTTCATTCAGCGAGAAAATCATTAAGAAGCATCAGATTCAAGCACTGAAAGAAGCAGTCGAATATGACGGTTTGATTGCCGGATTTATTTTCAACTTCCGCAATTACGAAAATTTCACTGTATTTGTACATATAAATGATTTTCTTGATTATAAGTACGTTGCTCAAAATAAAATAACTAGACATAACTATATATCAAAAGTTAATAAAAGTAGTATTTCTTTGGATATTTGTAAAGAGATTGGAATTGAAATTAAGAACTTTAAAAAGAAAGTCAGGTACACATATTACATAAATCAGTTGTTGGATGAGCTGATTGAAAAATACAGGACATAGGACAAACATAAATAAACATACATACATATTGAGGTGAGAGGAGTAATGGAAAAAACGGAGACAAAACCAATTGAAACACTAATAGTTGGAAGGTGCAAAGTCCACATATATATTAACGAAACTGTAGAGAGCGAAGCAGTCTATATGGAAAAAAATAAAGCAATTATTAAATTAATGTTAAAATGAGTAGGATAATTCCTACTCTAAATTTTTACCTATATATCGTTGTATATGTTTATAACCTGTTGAGGAAGTTTATTACACTCAGCAATCATAGTAAAAACGGAGCAGCCATGATTAAGGCTGCTCC
>NZ_PGVB01000019.1 GCF_002860205.1 Bacillus sp. T33-2 | reverse complement strand
TATCCTTAGAAAGGAGGTGATCCAGCCGCACCTTCCGATACGGCTACCTTGTTACGACTTCACCCCAATCATCTGTCCCACCTTAGGCGGCTGGCTCCAAAAGGTTACCCCACCGACTTCGGGTGTTACAAACTCTCGTGGTGTGACGGGCGGTGTGTACAAGGCCCGGGAACGTATTCACCGCGGCATGCTGATCCGCGATTACTAGCGATTCCGGCTTCATGCAGGCGAGTTGCAGCCTGCAATCCGAACTGAGAATGGTTTTATGGGATTGGCTTCACCTCGCGGCTTCGCTGCCCTTTGTTCCATCCATTGTAGCACGTGTGTAGCCCAGGTCATAAGGGGCATGATGATTTGACGTCATCCCCACCTTCCTCCGGTTTGTCACCGGCAGTCACCTTAGAGTGCCCAACTTAATGCTGGCAACTAAGATCAAGGGTTGCGCTCGTTGCGGGACTTAACCCAACATCTCACGACACGAGCTGACGACAACCATGCACCACCTGTCACTCTGTCCCCCGAAGGGGAACGCCTTATCTCTAAGGTTGTCAGAGGATGTCAAGACCTGGTAAGGTTCTTCGCGTTGCTTCGAATTAAACCACATGCTCCACCGCTTGTGCGGGCCCCCGTCAATTCCTTTGAGTTTCAGCCTTGCGGCCGTACTCCCCAGGCGGAGTGCTTAATGCGTTTGCTGCAGCACTAAAGGGCGGAAACCCTCTAACACTTAGCACTCATCGTTTACGGCGTGGACTACCAGGGTATCTAATCCTGTTCGCTCCCCACGCTTTCGCGCCTCAGCGTCAGTTACAGACCAGAGAGCCGCCTTCGCCACTGGTGTTCCTCCACATCTCTACGCATTTCACCGCTACACGTGGAATTCCGCTCTCCTCTTCTGCACTCAAGTCCCCCAGTTTCCAATGACCCTCCACGGTTGAGCCGTGGGCTTTCACATCAGACTTAAAGGACCGCCTGCGCGCGCTTTACGCCCAATAATTCCGGACAACGCTTGCCACCTACGTATTACCGCGGCTGCTGGCACGTAGTTAGCCGTGGCTTTCTGGCCAGGTACCGTCAAGGTGCCGGCAGTTACTCCGGCACTTGTTCTTCCCTGACAACAGAGCTTTACGACCCGAAGGCCTTCTTCGCTCACGCGGCGTTGCTCCGTCAGACTTTCGTCCATTGCGGAAGATTCCCTACTGCTGCCTCCCGTAGGAGTCTGGGCCGTGTCTCAGTCCCAGTGTGGCCGATCACCCTCTCAGGTCGGCTACGCATCGTCGCCTTGGTGGGCCGTTACCCCACCAACTAGCTAATGCGCCGCGGGCCCATCTGTAAGTGACAGCCGAAACCGTCTTTCAGCCTTCCCCCATGAGGGGAAAGGAATTATCCGGTATTAGCTCCGGTTTCCCGAAGTTATCCCAGTCTTACAGGCAGGTTGCCCACGTGTTACTCACCCGTCCGCCGCTAATCTTCGGAAGCAAGCTTCCGAAGATCCGCTCGACTTGCATGTATTAGGCACGCCGCCAGCGTTCGTCCTGAGCCAGGATCAAACTCTCCAATAAAG
>NZ_PGVB01000018.1 GCF_002860205.1 Bacillus sp. T33-2 | reverse complement strand
TATAGAAGAAACATGATGATTATTGTTTGTTGACGCTTGTTTGTTTAGTTTTCAAAGAACAATATTCTGGAGCGGGTGATGGGAATCGAACCCACGACATCAGCTTGGAAGGCTGGAGTTTTACCATTAAACTACACCCGCATATTTTATTCTTGTAAATTCCGTTCTGGTCGGGAAGACAGGATTCGAACCTGCGACCCCTTGGTCCCAAACCAAGTGCTCTACCAAGCTGAGCTACTTCCCGTTAATTGTATAATGGCGCGCCCGACAGGAGTCGAACCCATAACCTTCTGATCCGTAGTCAGACGCTCTATCCAATTGAGCTACGGGCGCATTTTTTAAAACAGCAACTTTTATATGTTACCACAACCAAAATTGGTTGTCAACATGTTTTTTTGGTGCGGCCGAGAGGACTTGAACCTCCACGGGGTTGCCCCCACTAGGCCCTCAACCTAGCGCGTCTGCCATTCCGCCACGACCGCATTAATACTAATGCCAGAGTTATATCATAACCAATTTGAATCATAATTTCAACTGGTAATTAATGGTGCGGGTGAAGGGAGTCGAACCCCCACGCCTTGCGGCGCCAGATCCTAAGTCTGGTGCGTCTGCCAATTCCGCCACACCCGCAAATATTAAATGGTGAGCCATGAAGGACTCGAACCTTCGACCCTCTGATTAAAAGTCAGATGCTCTACCGACTGAGCTAATGGCTCGTGAAGTTTTGAAAAAATAATAAGTTATACATTACCCAACTAATTTCGTTTATCGTATCTACGATGCTCGAAAAACCTCTCGGTTTCCCTCGCAAGTTGCCATAGAAATTTTTTCAATGAAGCAAGCAACTTGCTCTACAGACTGAGCTAATGGCTCGGATAGTTTTTTTCGTAAAATCCACTGAAACGTAATCAATGAGTTAAGATTTGGCTGGGCTAGCTGGATTCGAACCAACGAATGACGGAGTCAAAGTCCGTTGCCTTACCGCTTGGCTATAGCCCAAAACAAAAAAATGGCGGTCCCGACGGGAATCGAACCCGCGATCTCCTGCGTGACAGGCAGGCATGTTAACCGCTACACCACGGGACCCGTATGCTGAACCTTGTTAAAAAAGTGACCCCTACGGGATTCGAACCCGTGTTACCGCCGTGAAAGGGCGGTGTCTTAACCGCTTGACCAAGGGGCCATATTTAATAAATACCTGGCGGAGAAGGAGGGATTTGAACCCTCGCGCCGCTTACGCGACCTACACCCTTAGCAGGGGCGCCTCTTCAGCCACTTGAGTACTTCCCCATAATGGCTCCGCAGGCAGGATTCGAACCTGCGACCGTTCGGTTAACAGCCGAATGCTCTACCACTGAGCTACTGCGGAATAATAATTATTTAGACCTGAACCTTGTATAGCCTGGCCGAATGTCCTCATCTCAGAAAGATTATTCGAAGATGCGGCTCCATGAGTACAACTCGAAGCTTATTCGTGCAGCTACGCTCGTTGCTCTACCACTGAGCTACTGCGGAATAATAATACTAAAATTAAGATGAGCATTAGGATGGACTGTGTCCCGTCCAGATCTCAGGAAGTGTCGCAAGTAGCAGCTCCGATCTGTACGCTGAGGCTAACTCAGTGAAGCTTATTCAATCGCACTGAGCTACTACAGAATAACGCACATCATCTTATCGACTCTTTATATTATAAGAACGTGATATGTGAAAGTCAAGATGTTTTTTTCGAGACGTTAGTCAAAACGAAGCACCGCGATTTCATACTTTATCATGGCTTTAGCCGACCGTCAACTCTTTAATTTTAACAAGTTTTCCCCGGCACTTTCCGCAAACATACCGTGCTGTATTAATGGCTCGTTTTCGTTTATAAACCAGACCACAAGCAGAGCAGTTATATATATACACCCGATTCGATACCCTTCTTTTTTTTGTGTCTGGCAGTGTGGAGCAAAAACGGGGAGCATCGACTTGTTTTAACAGTTGCCTGAAGTCACTGTCGCGATGGCGGTAGCCCTTACCCTCAAGATGCAGGTGATAATGGCAAAGCTCATGCTTGATAATGCCGATTAATTCCGCTTCCCCGAACTGTTCAAAATATTTTCTGTTAATTTCAATATCATGGCTCCTCAACATATAACGACCGCCAGTCGTTCTCAGCCGGGCATTAAAAAACGCCTTGTGGCGAAATGGTTTCTTGAAATCATTAATCGATATAGATTCAACAAGCATTTGTAATTCCTGGTTATTCATGCTAGTACCGCCTGCCTTTATTTCGAACATGACAACCTATTATAGCATATATTATGTTTACCTTTTGCACGTAAAATCTTGGAATCAGGAGGTATTTCCATATGCCCATTTGGTTTCAGAATCAGATGAAGCGAGCTTTTTATGAGAAAAATCGGTATCAGATCAAACTGTTAAACCAATGCTGGTTCTTTTATAGAAAAAAACATCCCATTTAAGCAGTAAGACTGTCGGCCCCAATGGACCGACAGCCTTACTTTTATTCATCAGGAGAAAGCATGGTCAGGGCTATCCGGCCTTTATGGGTATCAATATTGTCCACCCAAACTGTTACAACATCGCCGACCGAGACTACATCGAGCGGGTGCTTGACAAATTTTCTGCTCAGCTTTGAAATGTGGACAAGTCCGTCCTGTTTGACGCCAATATCAACGAAGGCTCCAAAATCCACGACATTCCGGACTGTTCCCTGAAGCTCCATGCCCGGTTTTAAGTCCTCAAGTTTCAGAACGTCTTTTTTCAACAACGGGGCCGGGAGTTCGTCGCGGGGATCCCGTGCCGGACGAATCAATGCATCAATAATATCTTGTAGTGTCAGCGCACCAATTTCAAGTTCGCCGGCAATTTGTTTAATATCAATCTGGCTCAAGGCTTCTTTTAGCTCAACACTGCCTATATCAGTTGTTTTAAAACCAAGTTTCGCCAGCAGCTGTTTTACTTCACTGTAGCTTTCAGGATGGATACCTGTCCGGTCAAGCGGTTCTTTTCCGTCAATGACCCTTAAGAAGCCAATCGCCTGCTCATATGTTTTGGCACCCAGCCTCGGAATTTTTTTCAACTGGGCGCGGCTTGAGAACTTACCTTCTTCCTCGCGCTTTTTCACTATGTTTGTGGCAACAGACTTGGATAAACCAGATACATACTGCAGCAGTGATGCCGAAGCAGTATTTACGTTCACACCGACCTGGTTCACCGCCGTTTCTACTACAAATGTCAGTGATTCAGAAAGTTTTTTCTGGCTCACATCATGCTGGTATTGGCCGACACCGACTGATTTCGGATCAATTTTCACCAACTCTGCCAGGGGATCCTGTAAACGGCGGGCAATGGACACTGCACTTCTTTCTTCAACCTGGAAATCCGGAAATTCCTCCCGGGCTAAATCCGAAGCTGAATATACACTCGCGCCGGCTTCATTGACGATCAGATAAAAGATTTCCTCATCCATTTCTTTTAGTATGTCGGATACAAATTGTTCAGTTTCCCGGGAAGCCGTTCCGTTACCGATTGCAACCATTTCCACTTTATAAGTTTTCAGGATATCAATGAATTTTTCTCGGGCTTCCTTATACTTCGAAACGGGAGGATGTGGATAAATTACGCCGATCGAAAGCAGTTTTCCGGTTTCGTCAACCACAGCCAGCTTGCAGCCAGTGCGGTAGGCGGGATCGACCCCAAGGACGACCTTGCCTTTTAATGGCGGCTGCAATAGCAGCTTGCGCAGGTTCTCGGAAAAAATATGGATCGCCTGTTCTTCTGCTTTCTCAGTCAATTCATTCCTGATTTCCCTTTCAATTGCGGGCTGGATCAAGCGTTTGTATCCATCTTCGACGCCCTCTGCCACGGAAGCCGAACTAATTGAGTTATCCGTCTTGACCCACTTTTTATTCAAATACCCGATTGCTGCGTCTGTATTGGGCTTAATGGAAACCCGCAGTACCTCTTCCTTTTCCCCGCGGTTTAATGCGAGAATCCGGTGAGGAACAACCTTCTGGATCGGTTCAGCATATTCATAATACATTTCATAGACTTTTTTCTCGTCTTTTTCTTCGTTTTTCAGCGAAGATTCGATGGCGCCTTTTCTGAAAGTTTCATTGCGAATCCACTTTCGGCTGTCTGCATCGTCAGATACCATTTCAGCGATGATATCTTTTGCTCCTGCAATTGCGTGCTCTGGTGTATCGACTCCCATCTCAACGGAAGTAAATTCCTGAGCCTTTTCCAAAAGACTTCCGGCAGCGGGGAACTGAAGCATCCACAGTGCAAGAGGCTCCAAACCTTTTTCCTTTGCGACCGTTGCCTTCGTACGGCGTTTCTGTTTATAAGGACGGTATAAATCCTCAACTTCCTGAAGTTTTCCTGCCTTTTCGATATCCGACTTCAATTCGGCGGTCAATTTTCCCTGCTCTTCAATAATCCGAATGACTTCCTCTTTACGCTGCTGGAGGTTCTGGATGTATTGCCATCTTTCGATGACATCCCGGATCTGGACCTCATCAAGTGCGCCTGTCTGTTCTTTACGGTAACGGGCTATAAACGGCACAGTATTGCCTTCGTTGATCAAGGAAATGACGTTATGTACCTGTTTTATGGATAACGATTGCTCCTTGGCAATGTTTTTTATGATTTGTTCCTGCTTATCCGTTGTTTGGTTCAAGACACAAACCTCCACATTCTTAATTGACAGCGATATTTTTTAAAACACCATGATTTTTACTGCCTTCTTTATAGTAACAAAATAGGACGACTGTTTGTAGGAGATTAGATATTTCCTTTTAACAAAAAAAGAAGCTACTCTGCTTTAGTCAGAGTAAGCTTCCTATTATAAAAGTAGCATCATCCATGGTGTTTTTATATTCCCTTTTGATTTCGTTGGCAATCGATTCAACTGACAAGTATCCTTTAAGCAATGATTTTGCCCCATGTATATCGAATCCATCCGAATAAATCAAGAACTTGGATGACGGTTCATAAACAAACCGCTGAGTATGGAAAATTTGGGGTTTGCCTGATAAATAGCCAGTGACAGGCAAAGGATAAGTAAGCTTGCCGTTAGGTGAATAAAGGAAGAACCGTATGTTACCCACACAGCTGTATACGAACTCCCTGCTGTGAAAATAAACTTTCAGGATTGAAACGGCTGCCCCTCTTTTTTGAACGAGGATATTATTGCAGTATTTCATAAGCGTGTCCACATCTTCATGGTGATGCTGTTCTACGACGGACACGACCGCTGCTGAAGCCTCATGGGCATATCGGCCACTCCCCAACCCGTCTGCGAGAACGCACACAAAATAGTCATCGGTCGCAGTATAATAATAGCTGTCACCGCATTCCAATTTGCCTTCTTTTGTAGTTTGGTGAGCATATAACTCGAGTTTGTCTTTTAAGAAATGTTTCATGAGATAAACTCCGAGTTATTTGTCTCGGCATGAATTGCTTCTTGCAGCTTCTTGATAGCCCTTCTCTGTAGGCGGGACACATGCATTTGTGAAATGCCCAGCTTATCGCCAGCTTCTTTCTGGCTCATGTTCTCTAAATATGTGTACTGGATAATTTTCTTTTCGCGGTCACTTAAAACGTGCAGGACTTTTTCAAGCACAAGCCTCTGGTTTATTTTTTCATAACCTTCATCGATATTTCCGACAATATCAAGAAGTGTAACTGTACCACCATCTGAATCTGCCTCGATCGAATGGTCGACAGACAATGCCTGATAGCTTTTGCCCATCTCCATTGCTTCAAGCACTTCTTCTTCTGATACTTCAAGCGCTTCTGCAATTTCGTCAACTCGTGGCGACCGGTGCAGCTGGGTAGTCAACTCTTCTACTGTTGTTTTGATTTTCGGCCCTAATTCTTTGATTCTTCGCGGTACATGGACACTCCATGTCTTATCCCTCAGAAACCTTTTAATTTCTCCGATTATCGTCGGCACCGCGAATGCCTCAAAGCTTTTCCCAAATGATTCGTCGTATCTGCGGATTGCCCCGAGGAGGCCGATCATTCCGACCTGATAGATGTCTTCGTGGAAAGATCTTCCTTTAGAGTATTTTCTGGCAATTGTTTCTACCAGGTTTTGATAGTTAAGCACTAACTGGTTTTGGGCCTCTTCATCTTCATGGAGCTGGTAGGCTTTTATAAGATCGTTTATATCCTGCTTCGTCTTCTGATTAGGTTGAGATTGTTTCTGCATCTCTCTCCACCTGCTCTCCTTCTCGGTACTTGGTCATAAAGACCGTGACACCCTCTTTATGATGGATCCTCACTTCATCCATCAATGTTTCGATCAGATAGAGCCCCAAGCCTCCTTCGCGCAGGAATTCGACTGAATCGTTCTGGTCATACGGTCCAAGTTCCTGGCGGGCTGTTTGGAAATCAAAGCTTTGTCCGCTGTCGGCAACCATTACTTCGAGCCTGTCTTCGTAAAGTCCAAAGCCGATTACCACTTCACCCTTTTCATTGTGCTTGTATGCATGCTGAACAGCGTTTGTGCATGCTTCGCTTGTCGCAATTTTTAAATCTTCAATTTCATCATATGAAAATCCCATTCTGCTGGCGATGCCGGACAGGGTCAATCGAATGACGCCCACAAACTCCGGCTTGGCAGGGATTTTCATTTCTATATAATCAAACGGTTGATTCATTGAACTCCACCCTCTATCTGGCTGTTTATATCGATAATATCGGCCAGCCCGGTAATCTCGAACAGTCTTTGCAAACGGTCGGACAGGCCTACGATTTTAAACTCCCCGTTTTGGGCCCTGACATTTTTGAACACACCAACAAAAACACCCAGCCCAGTACTATCCATATAGGACACGCCAGTCAGGTCTACGACTATTTTTACGCCTTCCTTTTCGGACATCGGGAAGAGTGTCTCACGGAGCTTGGGGGCAGTGTACGCGTCGATTTCCCCGCTTACACTGACCTCTGTATAATTCTCTGTCTCGTTTACATCTATTGAAATATTCATAATGACCCACCTTTACATTAAATTGCTTTTAAAATTTACCCTCTTGAAAAAGAGGCTAAACATTTCTTTTTAAAATAATTAAGGTAAAATCATCACGCAATTGAAAATGCTGGAGTTTTTCGAGTTCTTTATAAATATTTTCGACTATCTCCTGGGCACTTAAATGAATGTATTTGTTAATGTAGCCGACCAATGTTTCCCTCTCGATGAAACCTTCGTCGGTACGGCATTCCGTTACACCATCAGACATTAAAATAACCATGTCCCCCGGGTGTATTTCTTTCTCGTACTGCTGGTACTTAGTTTTCTTGTCTACACCGAGCAGAAGCCCTTTCGCATGCAGTTCAGTGTATTCCTTTGTTTCTGCGTTGTAATAAAAGCCGGGTTCGTGGCCGGCTGAAGCGTAGTAAAAAATATTATTTTTCGGATTAAACATTCCATAAAACATCGTGATAAACATGCTCGGGTCGACATTCTGTTCCACGACCCTGTTCAAGTTTTCAAGAATGCTGCTTGGATCATGCCTGTTTTCAGGAAGGCTGTCCATGGCATATTTAATCATCGACATGCACAGGGCTGCAGGAATGCCTTTCCCTATCACATCAGCGATTGCAACACTTATACAATTATTTTCATCCTGTACAAAGTGATAATAATCGCCGTTCATATGTTTAGCCGGCACACTGATGGCACCAATATCCAGGCCATTGATTTCAGGCACGGTCGTTCCAAGCAGGGTTTGCTGGACGTTGGCAGCAATTTCCATTTCGGAACGAAGCTCCTCCTGCTGATGGCGCAGGCTCTGGTGCTCACGGTACGCAAGCCCGTAGCCGATCATGACTTCCAGCAGGATGTCGAACGAGTGGAGAACGTTTTCCGGGATGTCGGGGTACATTTCCACCAGAAGACTTTTATGGAGACTTATGATTTCTTCGGGAGATATTTTATGCTCAATCGTTTTCCGACTGAACTTCTGGCCGGCATAAAGAGCTTGTTCTGATTGCTCTTTTATATAATTTTCGAGAATGTCCCGATACTTTGATTCCATCATTTCTCGGAAGTCCATACCTTTTCCCCCTAACGGAGCCATTTAGTTGCCCTTATCTTTGTACCCTTTCCAGGTGATGATTCGATATCGAAATCATCCATGAGCCTTTTTACTCCTGGCAGACCTGCTCCCAGTCCGCCGGAGGTTGAAAAACCATCCTCCATCACTTGGCGTATATCATTAATCCCAGGGCCGCTGTCCACTGCATTGATTCGCAATCCCGCTTTACCGCCGTCGTACAGCTTATCGATCGATATCTGGCCTTGTCCGGCATATAGATAGATATTCCGCGCCAATTCACTGATGGCAGTGGTAATTCTCGCCTGGTCCACTGTACCAAAACCAAGCTCTTTCGCAACATTCCGCCCAAGCTGGCGGGCCGCCACGATGTCCCATTCATTTATGATCGTAACGCAGGATTGGATTCCCATACAGTTAATCCCCCAATTCCTGTTGTAATTTCTCCAAACCTTTTTCTAAATCTAATGCAGTCAGGACATCGTCAAGGCTGATTCCCAGCTCGATCAACGTAATTGCGACAGCGGGCTGAATTCCGGTGAGTACAACTTTTGCACCCATTAACTTGGACATATTGATCACGTCGCCCAAGACCTTGGCAATAAAAGAATCGATAAAATCGATGGAAGTCAAATCAATGACTACGCCATTTGCACTTGTTTCGTGAATTTTATGGAGAAGGTCTTCTTGGAATTGAAGGGCAGTCTGGTCGTCCAATTCCCACTGAATCGAGACTAGCAAACAATCATGCAATTTCAGGATAGGTATTCTCACTTTGCTCCCTCCAATTTGACAATTTTATGGTTGGTCAATTCCAGTGCTGCTTCAATACCTTTTTTCAAAGTACTTTTCGTGGTGAATCGATTTAGATTGATCCCGAGGTTTACAATTGTTTGGGCAATTTCCGGCCGAATCCCGACCAGCATGCATTTTGCCCCGATCAGGCGCACTGCTTCTGCAGCCTGGATAATATGGTGGGCGACCATTGTATCAACAACCGGTACCCCGGTAATATCGATCAGGACTACTTCCGAACGATGCTTCACCGCTCCCTTCAGAAGGTTTTCCATGATTTGCTTGGCTCGCTCTGTATCAATAGTCCCGACTAGCGGCATTACGGTAATTCCGTCGAAAACCGGGATTAAAGGTGCGGAAAGTTCCTGGAGGGCAATCTTTTGAAGGGACACCGTTCTTTCCCATGTTGTGGAGTAAACACTGACAATCTCATTGTTCATCGGAGTTACCCACTGGTCGAAATCGATGACGAATTCCATCTGGTTGTCTTTGGTGATCGCCCCGGTTTCCTCAAGCTTTTTAAACACGATTTGCGCAAATGTATGTAGGCCTTTTGTGACGAACGTCAGCGGCCAGCCCAAACGAACTACTTTTTCCGCGAAATCAGTAAGCCGTGATGAATATTCATTTGAATCGTTTATATTGGATATGATTAAATCAATAAATTCTTTGCTTGTCCCAATGAAAACCTGGTCGGAAACAACCCGCAGGACCCGTTCATCTGCCGTTTCTTTTGTTGTTTTGATCCACTCAGCCAGTATTTCATCTGTATGTGTCTGGATATAATCAGAAATCAGCTTGTTCATTTAATCCCCCCCCATTGTATGATACAAAGTTTATTAATTACCCTGTTGCGCCAACTTATAAACCTACTATAAAAAATAATGATAAATTTTTACTCGAATTTTGATTATATATTAATTTAAAGATAAATACGCGCTGTCGTCAAATAAAATGAAATCGCTTGTTTTCATGGAAATCAGCCAATGTTTTCTTATAAAAATTTATTCCGTATCCATTGAAACGGCACTATATTTAACACTTGGAGTTTTCCAAACAGAATTTATTTTATCAAAGCATGTTGCTTGCCCACATCATAAAACAACTTGCCGCCAGTTGTCTTTTGTACTTCCCAGCTTGGGAGGCCGCCGCATTATGTCCGCTCTGTAAAATAAAAAAAACGCTCTTATAAAGAGCGTAATCAATTTAGAATTCTATAAGACCTAAACTTACCTGAAGGGCCTCATCCACTTTTTCCATCATTTCGTCATCGAGATGAGTGATTTTATCGGTTAGACGTTGTTTATCAATTGTACGAATTTGTTCCAATAATATGACCGAATCCCGTTCAAAACCGTAACGTTTCGCATCAATTTCCACATGGGTTGGCAGCTTTGCTTTTTGGATCTGGGCAGTGATTGCTGCAATGATAACTGTGGGACTAAACCGATTCCCGATATCGTTTTGGATGACAAGCACTGGACGGACGCCGCCTTGTTCTGAACCAACAACTGGGGATAGGTCCGCAAAGTAAACGTCACCACGTTTGACAATCAACGGATTATCCTCCGCTAACTAAACGTTCAACTGTGTGCCCTGCCTCATACTCTGCCTGAAAGCTTTCCGAGGCAATGGTTAAATTGATTTTGGCCATTTCCATATAGCCGCGTCTCATGGATTCACGAATTTGTCTCTTTTTCCGGTCGCGCAGATACATTTTTGTAGCCTGATAAATAAATTCACTGCGGTTTACGTTTTCCTGTTTAACAAATCCATCTAATTCAGTCAAAAGATGCTGCGGTAATTTCACCATAATCTCAGTTGTTGCGCTGGATTCAGACACAAACATACACCTCCACCATCATCACTACACACTGTTTTCGTTTGTTTTATCTCTACCATTTCTAATATTATCATTATTTACGCCGTATGCAAAGGCTAATTGACAATTCTCCAGTATTATCGGCTAATAAAAGATTGTTTTATGCATCAACAGCCGGATTCAAGAAAATTTGTTAATTTTTGGCCCGGTGGCACTATACTTTTAACAGTGAATTATTTAAATCGACTACCTCGCCACGCTCTTTATAAATCCTGGGAACCCTTGAAGAGATCAGGCAGGGAATTTCGTAATTTATTGTGTTAAGCCAGCTTGCAATTTCATTGACCGAGATCGTTTCGATGCCTTGTTTTCCGATTAAAGTGGCTGCTGTTCCAACAGGAACTTCGAACGGAAGCCTTACCATGCATTGATCCATACAAATCCGCCCAATTATCGGGCACCGGATTCCTTCAATCAGAACTTCCTGGCCCTGCAGCTTGCGGATCCAACCGTCCGCGTACCCAATAGGCAGTGTTCCGACCCATTCATCTCCTGAAGCCTCATATGTTGCACCGTAGCTGACTTTATCACCCTTTTGCAGTTTTTTTACATGTACGAGCCGCGAATGAAGGGAGAATGCTTCATTCAGCTCAATGGGCAAAACCGGTTCAATCTCCGGTGATGGTGTCAGGCCATACATGGCAATGCCAATTCTGACAGTATTGAACTGCGCCTCGGAAAACCTTAGTGCTGCAGCACTGTTGCTGCTGTGAATGTATCTTGGCAGGACGTCAAAGGAGGCAATCATTTCATTGAAAAACTCCAGCTGTTTTTTAAAATAGCTGTCATCCAATTCATCCGCAGTGGCAAAATGGGTGAAAACTCCTTGGAAATCAAACCTTGGATCATCTTTAATCAAACGTTTGATTAATTTTAATTCATCAGCGGTCCTCACTCCAATCCTGCCCATGCCTGTATCAATTTTAATATGCAATGCCAGAGATTTGTCAGGATGCAGTACGGTTCGCGCTTTTTTAACCCACTCCCGGTCAAAAACGGTCAGGATAATTTGATGGTCAGCCGCAATATTCACATCATCAGCCCGGCTTGCCCCTAAAACAAGCACAGGTGCGGTAATTCCTTTTTTTCTTAAAGCTATTGCCTCATCCATAAATGCAACCGCTAAAATAGTGGCACCAGCCTCAAGGGCTGCACTTGCCGTTTCGACATCCCCATGTCCATAAGCATTCGCTTTTACAACGGCCATGATCTCAACCTTATCAGGCAGAAAACTTTTGATGGAGCTTATATTCTTCTTTATACAATCAAGGTCGACTTCAGCCCAGGTATCCCGGTAGAAAAAGCTTTGGTCCTCCAACATCATCCACTTCCTTTAAATCCGTTCATTACTGTACCATTATCAAATTCACGAGCCTTTATGTCAAATGGCAGCAACCACGCCCGTTACGTGCGTTCTCCCGCAAAAAGGAACCTTCACCGCCAGCGCAGGTATTCAAATAATAGAAAACAGGCTCACACCGTGCTGAGCCTGTTTTGAAACAGCCTATTTCATCGCTTCACCCTGGACGGATCTGGCCATCGTTTCCATTTCCTCAGGTGTCAGGTCAGATGAAGCGATCATATATTCAACGCCCTGATGGGTCCATGTAATAGAATTTTTAGTTATGGCACCAATCGTAAAGCCGAGGTCAGCCGGCTGGCCGTTCACCGGAATTGCCGATGCCGAGGTCGATTCAGGCATCACGGCTTTTTCCTGGACCAGGGTAAACGATTTCTCGCCGCCATACGTCATTACGATGCGTTTGCCGTTGCCAGTGGCAATCTCTTTTTCATCTTTTAAACTTACACCCGGTATTTCCGCGGTCGGATATTTAACAGTAAATTCTTTGTCACCGAGATCGGTCATGACTGGAACTCCAACCTGGACTCTCGTCATGTTCTTCTGCATATCAAACGCATCGTTGTCAAAACTGGTGCCGAATTCAACATCTGAAAAATTGACCGTTACAAGAGCATTCCGATCCGCATCCATCACTTTCACAGTCACCGGTTCCAGGTTTCTTTTATTCAGCTTAATCTCCTGGATAGGAAGCATCTGGTTATTCTGGTAACGGGTTTTCGTTTCAAATACGTAATGGTCTTTTGTTGCTGAAAATTTTGCTTCTTTGTCGAGGATAATATCCTTGATTAAAGATTCGTATAAATAAGCCTGGCTGCTATTCTTCGGCCAGTCACTTTGAAACTTAAAGCTTTTGTTCAAGGCAGGTGTGAGTACAAACACTCCCTCCTGATTCCGAAGGATCATCTGGCTCTGGTCCTTCTGGGCACTCTTGAGATTCACCCGGTAGAAGGATGGATCCTTGTGCCATATTTCAACCTCGTACACCTGCGGCTCCGTACCCATTTGGAGAGTCATTTTGGCCTTAGCTTTATAGCTTTTCAAATCTGCGAGTGTACCGTCTAATTCCTTCACTACAGATTCCTGTGATTTAGTGCCACAGGCAGCCAAAGCAAAAATAACCATCAGCCCGGCGAGAAGCAGCATCAACCTTTTCTTCATTCTTTCAACCCCTTTTGTCTGATTTCAACGTGAAAGGGAAAGAAAAGACAGGATTAAGACATGCGAATTATGAGTGCCTACGCTTTCCTTTTAAGCTATGATAAAGATACTCAGTAATCCATGTTCCCGCCGCCTGGTCTTGTCTCCCCTGTTGCACTATGAATATATGAGACAACCTCGGGGTTTATGCCCGGCAGAATGACAAGCTTATCAATTTATTTTTCCTCAATGACCACTTGGGCCACGGCATACTGCTTGCTGTGAGAAATGGACAGGTGCACGCCTCTGCTGTATGGCTTGCAAATAAAGGGGCGGCCAAGCGGGTCAGCATCGATTTCGATATCCAGAAAAGACAATTCCTGGCCAATGCCAGTCCCGGCGGCTTTTGAAAAAGCTTCCTTTGCAGCAAATCGTCCCGCAAGAAATTCGGCTTTCCGATTATCGTTCAGATCATCAAATGATCTTTTTTCATTAACAGTTAAAATCCGGTCTGAAAACCTGGCTTGTTTCAGCATAATGTCTTTAATACGGTCAATCTCAACGATATCAATCCCGATTCCTTTAATCATTTGGCCACCTTCCTTCTAAAAAATTATTGCCGTGCATAGAAAATAATGTACAATCCACAGTTTTTTTGAAATGTAAAAAGGCTATTCTTATTAGTACATGGAGGGTTTTATGTTTACAAGAACCGAAAACTTTAAGGAGTTTATCCGCTTATATCCAATTGTTTCCACAATTGTGTCCATACATCTGCTATTGTATCTTGTTACAAACGTACCTGTCTTTCCTGGAAGGCTGATATTTGAGCAGATGTCAGGCGTCAATCTATATATCGCCGAAGGGGAGTACTGGAGGCTTGTCACCCCTGTCTTTATCCATAGCGGGTTCTCACACGTGCTTTTCAACAGCTTTTCCCTGATCCTGTTTGGTCCTGCGCTGGAGCGTATGGTGGGTAAAGTCAGGTTCCTGATCTTATACTTGGTGTCTGGAATAGCTGCCAATGCCGCCACGTTTCTCCTTCAACCACTGACCTTTACGCATGTTGGTTCAAGCGGGGCAATTTTCGGCCTGTTCGGGTTTTATATTGCGATCATCACTTTTAAAAGATTCATGCTTTCAAAAGAAAACTCCCAAACCATCATGACAATCGCCGCCATCGGCATCATTATGACCTTCATCCAGCCGAATATAAACGTCACCGCCCATCTTTTCGGCTTTCTGTCCGGGTTTTTAATCGGCGGTTTGTTTTATTCAAAAAAATAATGCACCAGCGTTCACCTGTCCCGGCAATGATAAAGCGCCAAAAAGAGGCGCCTTTATTACTTTTTGATATCAGGCGTGAATGAGTACCAGTCATAAACAGCGGTAGCATCACGCTTCTCAATATCAATGACTTTGCCGCCTGAGCCGCCCAGACCGGATTCTACAGTAGCTTCCACGGAAGCCAGCCTTTTCTTCCTCTGAAAATGACTTTCTTTGATACTAAGAGACTGTATTTTATTTTTCCTCATATATACTGTGGTCTTAATGATCGTACGGTATCTAAGCGTCAATTGTTGGCCGTCTAGGCTCCAGCCTGCATCCTTATATTGCAGGTATGCCCAAAAGGCAGCCGCCGCTAACAACAGTAAAGCCAAATATCCCCATGGACGGAAAAACACTAGGGCAACAACCGGGACAGGAATGACCCATGCGGACCCTCTGAGTAAATAACGCCCCAATGCCCTCCCTGGTGCAGGGGAAAAATCAGGTTCAAGCTGATATTCTTGCAAATATGGGCCGAGCATGCCTGGAATCCTTTGTTTTTTGATGACAGGCAGAATGATGACCTTCGCACTTTCTTCACTTGCGGCCGAGCCCCCCGCACTTTCCACATAAGCAGACGCTAACCCGAGCGGCTGCCTGATTAAATTTTCACTGATCCGTATTGCCTGTATTCTATTGAGCGGAATCGTGAACTGGCGTTTTTCAAGGAAACCCCTTGTGATCACGAGATCGTTATCCAGTTTCCTGACGGTAAAATCAGCGTATTTCAGCATCGTCCCAATCAGGGCAATCAGCCAGGCAATAAAAAAGCCGACAAAGACGGTGGCGCCAATTATTGCAATCCCATTCGCGGCGAACACCTCCAGCCCCTTGAAAATCCTCTCATAAGGGATGATTTCTTCGAATTGAAAAATGAACGCGAACACTGCTGAGATAACAACGCCTACGCCTCCAGAGGTAGAAGCGAGAATCAAGAGTTCAGCTGCAGAAATTTTATACAGCACGTCATCCAATAGCTCAACTTGTTTTTCAACCGAAAATTCATGCCGCCCTTTTTTGATCGAGACGAGATACTCGTGAATGAAATCTGCGTCCTGCCTGGTGATCGCACCAAGCACCGCCTCTCCGTCCTGCACCCCCATCCCGCCGGAGCCGGCAGTCTCCACCTTCACCTTGACAAGGCCAAACAAGCGCTGTAACATCCCCTCAGAAACATCCAGGCTCTGAATCCGCTCAAATGGGATATATCGCTTTTTTCGGACGAAAATGCCGTATTCAATTCTCAGTTCCCCATTTTCTATCCGGTAAGTAAACCGGTACCAGGACAGGATTCCTAAAACGAAAATGGCTATAACGGTTAAAACTGAGGCAGCCAAATAAAATAAATCCCAGTTTGTTCCTTTGCTTCCAAATACAACGAAAACAAGGAACGGAATAACCAATTCTTTAAGCTGTTTAAACGTATTCCCTACTACCGCGATGGGGTGAAGCCTTTTCGGTTCAAACATCATCATCCGCCACCCTTGCCAGCCCGGAGATCGATTGCCTCAAATCATCCGCTTCCTCTATATCGAGCCCAGGAATCAGGTGGATAGTCGCCGCAGTCGATATGGTCACATTTGCAAGGCTGTATTTCCTTAACAAAGGCCCCTGCAGAGTATCTACATGCTGGACCCTGACCATTGGGACAAGCGTCCTTTTAATAATAAACACACCGTGCTGAAGCTCAATTTCCTGCTCCCTCACTTCATAGCGCCAACGCCTCCAGCGCAATTCCGGAACTAGCTTTACAAAGAAATAAGTATAAGCTGAGGCAGCCAGCAGCACCACGCCGATAATCCATAATGGCCAGTTAAACATGACTGTTAAGACAATAAGCCCGCCACCAAGCAGCCAGATCAGCAATGAATGTATAACCCCGGAAATCCTCCACACCGTCAATGCCCGCTCTGAGATTCTTTGTTGCGGCTCAGAGATCATAAAAAATACCCTCCTGCGTTTCTACTATTAATTCCTTTATAGTATATAACAAGAAAAATCTCCAGAGGACACTATTTTATATTCAGGGCGGGGCCCACCTCTCCATTGCAAGACGATTTTATCGTTGCCATTGGTCATTTTATCAAAAAACTGGCCTGGTCTATCGCCTCAATTGCCGGTTCATTGCGTAAGTCATGTGCAAGCCTGAACAAGGCATCATCCTTTTGCTTCGCTTCGATCATGCAATGAATTTCAGGGACGGATCCTTTAATCTCGTGCAGGAAGCCCACGAAGGTTGCCGCATCAATATAGTCTGCATGGGCCCGAAAATCCTTTTCCGACCTGGGGCTTGAGATATGCATTTTAATGGGAAGGGCGGAATTTTGCCAGCTGGCAGTGATCCGGCTCCACTGCGGTGTCCATTCCATATTTTGATGGTGGGCAAGATGGTGGTGCAAATCAAAAACGAGGGGAATCCCGAGCTTCTCGCATAAATAGAGAGTGTCCTGAAGCATAAATGATTTATCATCATTTTCAAGGAGAACCATTCGCTGGAGTGAATGTGGTATAAGTGCCCAGTTATGGATGAATTGCTCCAGTGCTTTCTCTTTGTCATTGTATACACCTCCCACATGAAGGACACAGCGGTGCTGGCTGTCGATTTCCATTCCTTTCAGAAGTGCCTCATGCATGGCCAGCGTTTTAATGGACATATTTAAAGTCTCAGTTTTCGTTGTATTCAGCAGGACAAAATGGTCGGGGTGAAAATCAACCCTCATCGGATGGTTTTTCAAAAAATCAGCAATGGCGTTTAATGGCTGCTTCAGCGCACGCATATATTTCCAGCCGGACAGCTCCTCATGATTTGCAAGTGGTATTAGGCGGGAGCTTAACCTGAAAAAGCGAATATCATGGGCCGAATTATGTTTCAGCAGGCGCAGACAGTTTTCCAAGTTGGACAGCGCTATTCTCTCAAGTTTGTTTATGGCCGCTTCCCGGTCCTCTATCGTTTGGAATTTCTTAAAGGTCATTGTCTGGGACGGTGAGCAATTTTGCAGATGGACACTCATTGCCACATACCCAAGCCTCACAATCATCATAAAAGCACTCCCCGCTTCCTGTTTAAAGGTAGTATACCCAAATGAAGTGGGAAATTTTTTGGTACTATGCCATCTACCACCCTTTCGTAAAAGCACTTCGGCAAAAAAAAGAGAGCACGGAATACAAATCCATGCTCTGTCAACATTAATAATGTGTCCTTGATTTAGGCTTTTGGCCCCCGCCGCTGCGTTTTGAACCGGAACGCGGCTTCATTGGCGGTTTTTTTCTGTTATTGGAGTCATAGCTTCTTCTGCGGTCCTGAGGTTTCTTGTCCCTGCGGCCTGGAAGAGGCTTTTCTTCTGTAAGCTTGACCGGTGTTGTATCCGGCTCTTTAACCATCATTTTCAGGACGGAAGCGACTACTGTTGCCGCATCATGTTCAGCCAACAGCTCCTCGGCTGACTGCTTGTAATATTGAAGGTTGTTAGTCTCAATCGTTTGAAGTATTTTATCGATGACTGCTTTTTGCTGGCCTTCGAGCGCCTCATCAATTGTCGGTGCCTTCATTCTTTCCATGCGGCGTTTCGTTGTTCTTTCCACAACTTGCAGGTAAGACTGCTCTCTATGTGTAACTAAAGTAATCGCCATTCCTGTCTTGCCGGCACGGCCGGTTCTTCCAATACGGTGGACATAGCTTTCCGGATCCTGAGGGATATCGAAGTTATAAACATGAGTGACACCGGAAATATCCAGACCACGTGCGGCAACATCGGTTGCAACGAGAACATCAATTGAGCCTTCCTTGAACTTTCTCAATACAGACATCCGCTTTGCCTGGCTTAGGTCGCCATGAATGCCTTCAGCAGTGTAGCCGCGAAGGTTCAACGCATCCGACACTTCATCGACCCGGCGCTTTGTCCGTCCAAACACAATCGCCAATTCCGGAGATTGTATATCAAGAAGCCTTGTCAGAACGTCAAATTTATTCTTTTCCTGCACTTCGATATAAAATTGTTCAATGAGCGGAACAGTCATTTCTTTTGTTTTTACCCGGACGATTTGAGGATCGTTCATAAATCGTTCAGCGATTTTTTGAATTGGTCCCGGCATTGTAGCGGAGAACAACAGTGTTTGCCGTTCAGATGGGATTTTTGCAAGGATTTCTTCAATATCTTCGATAAAGCCCATGTTCAGCATTTCGTCCGCTTCATCCAGGATAACAGTGTGTACATTATCTAGCCTGATCGTTTTGCGGTTGATATGGTCCAAAAGGCGGCCTGGTGTTCCAACAATGATATGCGGCCCTTTTTTAAGTGCACGGATTTGGCGGCTGATATCCTGCCCGCCATAAATCGCAAGGACGCCAACGCGTTTTCCTGCCCCGATTTTGTACAATTCTTCAGAAACCTGAATCGCCAGCTCACGTGTGGGGGCAATGATAATACCCTGGATCACATTGTTGTTTTTTTCGATTTTTTCGACGAGGGGAATCCCGAAAGCTGCCGTTTTCCCTGTTCCCGTTTGGGCCTGTCCTATCAGGTCTTTATTTTCAAGGCTTAATGGAATCGTTTGTGCCTGGATTGGTGTTGCTTCCTCAAAACCCATGCTTTTTACGGCCTTAAGTGTAGCAGGGCTAATGCCCATTTCTTCAAACATTGTCAAAGTTACTCATACTCCTTTTTATTTTAAAAAAATTATATTTTAAGTGACTGTTTAAAATTTATCTTAACCTAATGAAGCTGATTAAAATGGTGCACCTCACTAGCAAAAAAAGACATTCTCCAATTGAGGGAGCATGCCAGCCGACAGGATTTTCTCACATAGACACTTGCTGTTAATCTTACCATCTACAGGAAGGGATTGCAATTAATGTGAGTGCTCCAACATTAAAGAGGGTGACTGACGTATCTTTTCGGATTTTGCCATCAATGCCTTACTCCACATGCGCAGCGTTTTTTGCCTCTCTGGGGCGTGCAGTCAAAAACCTGAAAACTTCAGTAAACACTTCCTCCTTTTCTTCACCATGGCAAATCAAATGCTTTGAGTTTTTAAAATACAGCAGCTCTTTGTATTGCGCTCCTATGTTTTCATATAAAAATCTGGCGCTTTTCGGCGGTACTATTCCATCGCTTTCCCCCTGTACAATGAGAGTCGGAACACTGACTCTTCCCAAAATCGGGCGCACGCTTGCAACAAGCCGGCGAAATTGCATTGTGGCAGTAATCGGCGTTTCTTTAATCTTCCTTTTATACCTGTTAAACAGCTCGTTATTCAATAGCTGGCCTTTAAATGTATCACTGATCATCTGCCTTGCGTCAAGGACAAGCTGTCTCGGATTTACATAATAGGCTGCCGCGCTGAGGAGAACCAGCCTTTTTACAGGGTATTTCGCTGCAAGATAACTTGCGATCAGGCCACCCATGGAAAATCCAACCACAAAAACTGTATCACATTCAAGCAGGAGCGCCTTCAGCTCCTCTTCAGCATGGCTAACCCATTCATTGTACTTGACACCTTTTAAACTTAAGCGTACTCCATGCCCAGGAAGTGTGGGCACAGCAAATTTCCAATCGGTCCTGGATTGTAAATATCCGACTAACGGCTCTACTTCGTGCGGAGAGCCTGTAAATCCGTGTATGCATAAACACCCTATCATGTTCATCACCCGTCAGCATTTCTTAATTAATGTTCCCTTTTTAAAAAGTTTTCACACCTAGAAAAGCATTTCATCCCTGTCTGATGATAATGACAGGGATGTATGGGCTGGCTATTTTGCATCTCAATTTTTATAGACGCTGTTTGCACTCAAGCATGCAAAGCAATGTCACCTCTATTTTTGAAGTGTAAAAACAATATCTTCAAGCTTCATCCCTCGTGAGGCTTTTACAAGAATAAGCGTTTCAGCATCTGTCCGTTTTCTCAATTCAGCACTTAACCGTTCCTTGTCATCGTATGGAAATACCCTGTCCCGGCCGAGTACTTCGCTCGCTCCTTTGGCAATGGCATTCCCCAATGTGCCGTATGTGAACAGAAAATCAATTTTATCTTTATCCAGGGATGTTCCAATATTATAGTGATATTCTTCTTCCTGGGGGCCGAGTTCGAGCATATCACCCAACACGAGAATTTTGGTCTTGTATCCCGACAGGTTTGAGACGAGCTCAATCGCGGCATTCATGGAAGTGGGGCTTGCGTTATAGGCATCGTTAATGATTTTTTCGCCCTTGGCCCCTTCGACCAGCTCCATTCTCATATTGGTCAATTTCAGGCCGGAGAAGCCTTTGTCCATATCTTCGAGCGGGATTCCGAAAAACTCGGCAGCCAGCATGGCAGACAAAGCATTTAAAATATTATGTGTACCCAGGACAGGCAGGTGAAAAGGCTTGCTTGTCCGGTTTACAGTAAAGGTGTTGCCTTTGGAGTTCTGGATAATTTCAACAGGATATAAATCATTTGCAGCTGTTTTTCCAAACGTTTTGATCTGGGCTTTGCGACCAGCGTTTTCAAGCCGCCCGCGCAGCAAAGGCTCGTCACCATGGTAAATGATCAATCCATCATCCCTAAGCCCCTCGATGATCTCCAGTTTTGCATCCGCGATTGCTTCCCTTGAACCAAGGTCCAGCAAGTGAGATTCACCAATATTCGTAATGATCACAGCATCCGGACGTGCCAGCTTCGTCAAAAAGTCAATCTCCCCACGCCCGCTCATTCCCATTTCAAGCACAGCTATTTCTGTATTTTCTTTCAGCTGCAGGATTGTGAACGGCAAGCCGATTTGGTTGTTATAGTTGCCCTCTGTTTTTTGCACACTGTATTTGAGGGAGAGGAGACTCGCGGCCATATCCTTTGTTGTAGTTTTGCCATTGCTGCCGGTTATGCCGATGACCTTTATGTTTAATTGGCTTATGTAGCTTCTTGCCAATTCCTGCAGTGCTGTCAAGGTCTCCTCCACGACCAGCACCGGCAAGTGCAGCGGTGGGTTGGGCACATCCTTCTGCCACAGTGCTGCCGCCGCCCCTTTACTGAGGGCCTCCTCGACAAACCGGTGGCCATCGGCTTTTTCCCCCTTGAAAGGAACAAACAAGTTCCCAGGGACAATCTTCCGGGAATCGATTGAAACACCTGTTATTTGCACATTCCCGAACTTGGAAATGTCGTTTTCGATGTCAATCATCGCGGCAATGTCTTTTATTGATCTTTGAATCATGAGTTAAATCCTCCAGTCGACACGATAAACCTTTTCCATTTTGAAAAATAAGGAACACGGCGGGTTAAGTTGCCGTGTTTCTCATGTAGTTAAAATGTGTACTTGATTTTTCGCTTCTCGTTGTGCCTTTCGATTGCCAGATTGACCAGACGTTCGATTAGCTGCGGGTATTCGACACCAGTATGCTTCCAAAGCAGCGGGAACATGCTGAATGGGGTAAATCCGGGCATCGTGTTTACTTCATTGATCAACAGCTTTCCTTCACTGGTCAAGAAAAAGTCGGCCCTGGCCAGCCCCGAGCAGTCGAGCGCTTTATATGCCTCCACAGCCTGGTCTTTTAATGTTTTGTATTCGGCTTCGGTGATATCGGCCGGGATAATAAGGGCGGTATCACCGTCCTCGTATTTTGCTTTATAGTCATAGAAGTCTTTTTTCGGAACGATTTCCCCGGCCACTGAACATTCTGGTTCATCATTTCCGAGAACCCCAATTTCAATTTCCCGCGCGGTCACTCCTTGTTCAACGATGATTTTGCGGTCAAATTGAAACGCTTCATTAAATGCCGCTTCAAGTTCATTCCGGTTGGTGGCTTTACTGATTCCGACACTTGAACCAAGGTTGGCCGGTTTTACGAAGCAAGGGTAGCCCAGCTCAGCTTCAACTTTGCTGTACGCCTGTTCCATGTCTTTCTCCCATTCACTGCGGATAAACCAGGTGTAGCGGACCTGGTCAAGTCCTGCCTGGGCAAAAATATTTTTCATTATCACTTTATCCATGCCTGCAGCTGAAGCAAGTACTCCATTGCCGACATAGGGAAGGTTCAACAGCTCAAGCATGCCCTGTACAGTGCCATCTTCACCGTTGGGACCGTGAAGCAACGGGAAAATAACATCGAGTGCCTGCCCCTTTTCAGCAGATTCAGCCTGGAAAAGGGCAGGGGCGAGGGCAGTCGCGGACTGTTCACCCTGCCGGGAAAACTCCAGCATTTTTACATTTTCTGCCGGTCCGGTCAGTTGCGGCCCTTTCACCCATTCTCCCGCTTCAGTTATGTAAATAGGGTGTATTTCAAATTTTTCAAAATCCAGAGCCTTTGTCACAGCGAGCGCTGTTTGCATGGAAACCTGATGCTCTGCAGATTTGCCGCCGTAGAGCAGCCCGATTTTCGTCTTCATATATAGAACCTCCATTTTCTCAATCAATTTATTTTACCACTATCTAAAAAAAGAAAGGGAGAGGTATGATGTTGATTTCCCCAGAAACTTTTTGGCAATTGCAACCCTTAACAATACCCTTTTTTATATGTATGACACATCGGACCCAGTTGAAACCTGGCTGGACCGTCTTATTAAACTGAAATTTTCTCCTGCGTCTATTCGGCCGAAAGGATCCACTCTTTCAGTTTCTTATCAAAAACCAATTTTCCGTCACACCGGTTCTTTTTCGCCTGTTGGAACTCATCGTACATATCGTCCATATTCGAGAAATCGCCGATCACCCAGATCGGGATTTCGATTCTGCTCCTGTTTTGGGTAATATTTTTAAAGGAAAAAACTGCGCCTTCTTTTAAAGCTGCTGATAAAGATTTAAGGATTTCTTTGCCCACAGTTGGATAAGCCCTTTTCTTCTTTATGCCAAGCACCGTTTTTTCAGGTTTAAGCACACCCAGTTTCCCTGAAACCACATGGCCGAGCATCCGGTAAAAATCATTTAAATTGCGGTAGTACGTTTTATTGAACCATCCGTCATCATGGGCAAGGTACGCAAAACGGTTTCCAAGCTGATTATAAAATGGCAGTTTCAAATGGTGTTTAATATGGCCTAAATAGAGGATTTCAGCGATTTCCTGCCCTGTGAGCACATTCAGCCCTTCTGTTTCCTCGAAATCGATCCAGCAAAAATCGCCATAGCTATTTACATCCTCATCAATCAGTTTTCCGATCCTGTCCTCTGGAACAAACGAATGAAGTGTGTGCCTGTTAAATTCTCCTTCATCAAAGTTATGCTTTAATAGTAATAAGTGATTCAATGAATCTGAAAGGGACTTTGCAAATTCAAAAAATTCGATCCCGCAGGAAATAACGTATTGATCCCTTTCATTGACATGGACATATATTAGGTCCCGGTTATCAGGTTGGTTCTTCTTCAAAATAATACCTCCCGGAAAAAATTCACTGATGAATGATGCACTGAACCCGCGAGCCCCGGCCAGTTGGCCGCAACGTTTCAGCAGCCTGTAACCGCTCTTGGCAGATGGTTTCAGCTCCGTTATAAAAAAGGCGTTTGTTCCTGTTTTTCGTCCAAAATGTACACTTCTTCTATTTTACCAAAATCGCATGAATTTATCGTTAATCTACTACCCTGCCTTCCAACCGACATTCCATATAATTGGCGAAAGACTGTCCTTAGTGTCCAATCTTGTCAGCCCGGCATACATCTGTATAGAAGCATAAAAAAATGAAGTTTCCAAAAATTTTCTTACTTTAACTCCAAACTTGCATTTCAATTGCACAATAATTTCTTTATAATATGTTTGGCAAAACCCGTCGAAAGGAGCGTGGCGATATTGATTAAAAACATGACGGAGGACCAGATCACACTTCATATTATTAAATCCTTGAAGGAAAACAAGAAAAAGGATTTTGAGACGATATTAGACGAGCTGCAGCCGTATGATATTGCAGGGATTTATGCTGATCTTCCACCAAAGCATAAGACACGCTTCCTGCTATTTTTAAATATTGATATTCTCGCAGATTTGATCCAGGAGCTCAATAAAGAGCAGCAGCTCGAAGTCCTGAACAAGCTTGGTCTTGAGAAAAAAGGCCGGGTGCTTGATTTAATGGATAATGATGACCTTGCCTCCTTATTAGACGACTTATCTCCGGAAAAGATTTCATCTTTGCTGTCAGGAATGAAAAAGGAAGAGTCTAAAATTGTCCAGGACATCATGAATTACCCGCCTGAAACAGCCGGGAGGCTCATGACAAACCGTTTTGTCTGGATCAGGAACTATTATACGGTCAAAGAAGCGGTTGAAAAGTTGAAGACTTTTGCCGATTTTGCCGAGACAATCAATTATCTGTATGTCGTCGACCAGGACAGGAAGCTTGTCGGGGTCGTTTCCTACCGGGACCTGCTGATTGCGGAGCCATATGAAATTATCAGGAATATCATGTATGAACGGGTCATTTCAGTGTCAGCTGACACTGACCAGGAAGAAGCAGCTAGATTGATTGAACGGTATGACTTCCTCGCCATTCCAGTTGTCACTGATGACAATATCCTGATCGGAATCGTTACCGTTGATGATATCATCGACGTTGTGATAAAAGAAGCGAACGAAGATATTGAAAAGCTGTCTGCGTCAGGGAAATCAATTGACTTTGAAACGAAGGCGTTTGTGGCCGCATACCGCCGGCTTCCATGGCTGATCCTTCTGCTGTTTATCGGGCTCATCTCCGGCAGGATCATCAGCAGCTATGAGGATACACTTGAGCGAGTTGTGGCGCTGGCTTTCTTCATGCCAATGATTGCGGGCATGACCGGAAATACCGGAACACAGTCGCTGGCCGTGGTTGTCAGAGGGCTTGCCTCAAAGGATATTGATAAAAGACTGGTATTCCGGCTCATTCTCCGGGAATTCGGTGTTGGACTGATCATCGGGCTTACATGCAGCATTCTAATCTCGATCATTGCTTACCTGTGGCAGGGCAATGCTGTTCTCGGCTTCATAGTCGGCGCCTCACTGCTGCTGACGCTTATTATTGGCACAATGGCAGGAACAGTCATCCCTCTGATCCTATACAAGTTGAATATCGATCCGGCTGTTGCATCCGGCCCGCTGATTACAACATTGAATGATATTTTTTCGCTCGTCACCTATTTCGGGTTCGCGTCGGCATTCCTTCATTATCTTTTATAATAAATTATTAACACAGCGCAGAAATGCGCTGTTTTTTTATGGAACTTTTTCGCTTATACAAGCGTCTATTATTTTAGTGGTCGCCGGTAAACGGACTAGCCAAAAACATAAAGAAAACCGTTAACCCATTGTAAGGATAATTTTTCTTTGCTAGCATAAAATTGTAAAACGATGTTGGTTAAAAGCAGGGAGTTTCTATGGACAAAAAGACTAAAACGCAGGACCGGTTCGACTGGACACTCACTTTGATCCTGATATTATTTTTCCTGATCAGTTGTACCGCCATTTACAGTGCCCAGCAAACAGGGCAATACGAAGAAACCAATTTTATGTTCAGGCAAATATTCTGGTATGTTGTCGGGGCTGGCATTATCAGCGTGATTATGCTGTTTGACAGCGAACAATACCGAAAGCTTTCATGGTATTTATATGGTTTCGGGGTAGTGACGTTAATTATTTTATTATTGGCCCCCAACAGTATCGCTCCACTCCGGAACAATGCTAAAAGCTGGTTTGAGCTTGGCCCGCTTGGCACGATCCAGCCATCGGAGTTCATGAAAATTTTTCTTATTCTTGCATTAAGCAGGACGATTGCTGTCCATCATGAGAAAAATGAAATCAAATCAATCCAAACTGACCTGTTTCTTTTTTTAAAGCTTTGTGCGATTACGGCTGTTCCGATTGTTCTTATAATGCAGCAGCCCGATCTTGGCACCACCCTCGTTATCGTTTCGATATTCACCGGACTGATCCTTGTATCCGGAATTTCGTGGAAAATCATTCTCCCTGTTTATTCAGGTGGAGCGGCACTCGGGGCCGGAATTCTTTATCTTGCCGTCTGGAAACCTGAAATTCTGCAAAATTACTTAAAGGTTCCAGCATACCACTTTGGCAGAATCTATGCCTGGATTGATCCTGAAAGCCACAATGATATGTACGGCTACCATCTGGTCAAATCGTTGCAGGCAATTGGTTCTGGCCTGGTTACTGGAAAAGGGTTTGGTGACAGTGAAGTGTATATTCCCGAAAGCCATACAGATTTTATTTTCAGTGTCATTGGCGAGGAATTTGGTTTCGTCGGCGGGAGCATTGTCATCAGTGTTTTTTTTCTATTAATCTACCATTTGACGAAAACCGCGCTGGATACGATCGACCCTTTTAACACGTATATTTGCGCAGGTGTCATAAGCATGATCACATTCCACGTTTTCCAAAACATCGGCATGACCATTCAGGTGCTGCCGATTACGGGCATACCCCTCCCATTCATAAGCTACGGAGGCAGCTCCTTAATGGGAAATATGCTTGCTATGGGCCTCGTTTACAGCATCAGGTTCCACCATAAAACCTATATGTTTTCTTCTTAAAAGCAAAGCGAGGGGCAACCCTCGCTGTTTGCCTTCTTCCCAGCCCTTAAGTTAAAATGGCCAGACGGGGCTTTAACATATCAAAATGATGTTTTAACACGGTTATGTGTGCAGGTGTTTTTGAGTAAACCTCACCGTCCGTATCTGCATCTAATTCACTGTCGGTTTCTATCACGAATTCTCTCCCGCGGAAATGGAGGATTTCCTGTGTCAATGGATTTTCTGTCGCAGTAATATCATGGGCCAGTATTTCCCTCAGCAGTGCAAAATTCGTATTTTTTATGATAAAGAGGTCTGCATACCCATCATCAATGTGAACATTCTGAAATGGAAGTTCCCTCGTGCCAATGAACCGCCCGTTCACCAATAACAGTGCCACTGCCTCGTCTGTAATGTTTTCATTATCAACGGTTACCTTAAACCTGAATGGCTTCATCTGTTTGATTGTCCTGATCGCGCTTAAAAAATAGCTCATCTTCCCGAACAACGCTTTTTCGGCCTCATTTATGTTATTGGAGGTTTCCGTAACCAGCCCGACTCCCCAAAAATTCATAAAATAGGAATTGTCTGCCCTCATCGCATCTACCGGAACCACTTCTCCTTCCAACAGCTCCATAGCCGCCCGGCGCAGGTTTTGCGGGGTTTCCAACGTCCTTGTAAAGTCATTGCAAGTCCCGCCTGGCAAAACAGCGAGCACTGGACGTTTCCCAAGCCCGGCCAGGCCGTTGATACACTCATGGACCGTGCCATCGCCGCCGAGAATAACCGCGAGATCCATATCAGGCCCATATTGTCTGCACAGTTCTTTCGCATGCCCGGGTTCATCCGTTTGGAGCAATAAAAGATTTCCAAGTTGCTGTCCCAATAAGGGAATGGTGTCGCGCAGCGTTGTTTCCAGATCCTTCTGGCCAGCGCTGCCATTGTAAATCAACATTGCTTTCTTAAACTGCTTCACCTTGTCCACTCTCCACATCAATAAGCTGTTGTACCGAAAAAGCTCCGCCTCAACTCCGGGGAGCTTCTGTCATTGGAATGTAAAAGTGATTCATAAGACTATGGCCTGCCCGTTGCTTGTCCAGCTTCTTCGGCCATTTTGTCTGAGTAACCAAACAGCCATGTAAGGATAAAAGCGACAGCGATGGCAATCAGGTTAACCAATATATACAATAAAATTTGCCCGTTCAAATACAGGAGTGCTCCGGGTATGACCGTGATGGCCATGCCAGTTGCTTTCAGACCTAGGATTGAAGCCATAAACCCGCCTGCCGCTCCGCCAATCAAACCAGCGATGAATGGTTTTAAATAACGCAGGTTCACCCCAAAAATAGCAGGTTCAGTAATGCCCAGGAAGGCCGAGAGTGAAGACGGCAGGGCCAGTGCCTTAAGCTTTGCCGATTTTGTTTTGAGGCCTACCGCCAAAGCCGCACCACCTTGTGCTGCTACTGAGCAAGTGATAATTGCGTTATATGGATTGTTGCCGAATCGTTCGAGCAGCTGAATTTCCAACAGATTGAATACATGGTGGACGCCTGTCACTACAATCAGCTGGTTTAATCCGCCAATCAGCAACCCGCTGATGCCGAACGGCCATTCCAACACGGCAACAGTACCCCGTAATATTAGCTCTTCTACACTGTGGAAAATCGGTCCGATCAAAAATAAGGCCAGTGCAATCATAACCAGGAGTGTCAGGAACGGAGTAACAATGAGATCCAAATATTCGGGTACTCGCTGGCGGATCCATCTTTCAAGCTTAGCGCCGATAATCCCTGTTATAAAGGCCGGCAATACAGATCCCTGGTAACCGACAACTGGTATAAAGCCCATGAAGGTTATTGGTTCAACATCTCCCCCTGCCACTCCCCAGGCGTTCGGCAGGGTCGGGCTCACAAGCATTAGCCCAAGAACAAGACCTATTGTAGGTGTTCCGCCAAAGACCCGGAACGTTGACCAGGCAACAAGCGCTGGCAAAAAGATAAAAGCTGTATCCGTCAGAATTTGTGTAAAAAGAATAAAATTATCCGAAATGTCTTCGGTGGTGAGCCCGAATAAACCGAGTACCTTTTCCTGCATGACGAGACCGCGCAATCCCATAAACAGTCCGGTTGCAACGAGTGCGGGGATGATAGGCACAAACACATCACCAAAAGTCCGGACCGCACGCTGGATGGCATTGCCGCTTTTGGCGGCCTCTTTTGATTGTTCCCCTTTCGTTGAACCTTCCACACCAAGGCTGACTGCTTCTTCATAAATTCTATTTACTGTGCCGGTGCCAAGGATTACCTGGTATTGACCTGAATTGAAGAAGGCTCCCTTGACCTTGTCGATGTTTTCCACTTTTGGCTGGTCAATTTTTTCCTTGTCGTTCACCATGATTCTTAGCCGGGTGGCACAATGCGCGACTGAAGCAATATTATCCCGCCCGCCAACGGCCTCAATAATTTCTTCAGCGATTCGCCGGTTTTCGCTCATTCAGATCACCTCTGCTTAAAAAATACCCTTATGCCCAAATATGGTAAACCTATTTTCCGGTAGACTGGAAAAAGGATATACAGCACCCGGTGCATTTGCTATAATTTAAGAAATTTTCTGTCGATTCATCCTGTTCGACTCAATAAGATAGGGGGCATTCTGAATGAAACTTGTACGATGTGGTGACCCGGCAAGCTTTCTTGCTAAGACTGAACAGTTTCTACTAAGAAAAGAAGCAGGGAATAATCTGCCGCTCGGAATTGTACACCAGCTTAATCAAGGTGCTTCAATGGGAGATGATGTTTTTTTGGCCTATGTGGAGACAGACGGGCAGCTTTTGCTTGCCATGGTAATGACTCCGCCGCACAATCTTATTTTTTCTGTTAATGAAGTTGATAAAAAAGTGGTTGCTTTCACCGCGAACACCCTATTTGGAATGAATGTCAACATTCCCGGTGTTGTTGGTGAAAAACAAATGGTTACATCTTTTATCGAGAGGTGGTCGACGTTGCATCCCTGCCAGCCGGAAACAGTGATGGATCAGCGGCTTTATAAACTTGAAACGGTAAACCCGGTTCCGATTTCTGAAGGAAACCTCATTTTAGCAGATAAAGGGCATATTGAATTAATTGCGGACTGGATACAGGCATTTACAAAATACACACCGGAGCCTGAATTGTTGGAGAAAGATGCGTTAAAGAAAGCAGACCTGTTCATTACGGAGAACTCAATATATTTATGGGTTGTGCACGGACGGCCGGTCAGCATGGCCCGTAAAGCCAGGCCAACAAAGAACGGGATCGTCATTAATTACGTCTATACCCCAGCAGAACACCGAAATAAGGGCTATGCCAGTTCCTGCGTTGCACTGCAATGCCAGCAATTATTGAAAGAATACCAATTCTGCACGCTTTATACTGATTTAAGCAATCCGGTTTCAAACCATATCTATCAGGAAATTGGGTTCAAGCCACTGATCGATTCTTTGGTGATCAGGTGTTAGAGTGCAGGGTTGATTGGGGAAAGAACGCTGTAGGAGGGAGCGGCTGAAAAAAGCGGCTCCCTGTTTAACTGAAGTTATCAATAAAAAAGATTACCAGAAAAACAATGAAGGCATAAAAACTAAGATGCAAAAGCACTGTCGTAAAAAAGTCTTTCAGTTTTTCAAAAGTTACCGGCTCACTTTTTCTCGCTCTTGCTCTCATAGACATCACCCCACAGAAAAACTATCCAGACACTCCAGATTTTTCTTTATTTTAATCATAGCATATAGGTTTTTGTTTGTGGTTGAAAAATACGAAAAACGAGTTTCAGGGCACCGATATATACTTGTGAAATCACGAGTTTTAAGAGCACAAGAAAGTCTATATGAAACCTCGCCATCAAAGATCAGCTAGGAAGCAGTACTGTTAAGGGCGTTCCACTTCCTTTTTTTCGTCCACATCAATGTGTCACTTCATACTATGGATGTCACGCCCCTATGACCATACGAAAGCTCCACTGAATAATTTTTTACGTTATCACTCATTCTAAGCTTGATATCCCGACGGATGTCAATTCGTTTCAAGTATCCTGCCAAAGAGGTGATAAAATGAGTTACAGGGAGCAATTAGATCCGCACTCTGAATTATTTCATCACACCTGGACGAGACGGAAGCATGCAAAGTCACAAGTCAACGGACAAACAGAAGTGACAAAAACAAACTTCATTCTAAGAAGTAATGCCAAGGCGCACCGTTGGTAGAAGGATGCTTTATCGAAACGTAAAAAAAGACGCTCACATTGCGTCTTTTTTTACTTGTGAGCAGAATGCTCTCCGTGTGGTTCCTTTGTAGTGCTATTTTACTGCTTTAGCCGGTTCTTCTCCGTCAATCCAGCGGTCCAGGCGGGCAAGACTTTCGAGCGCCCTTTCTTTATCAATCTTTCGGTAGTGGTGCATGCCCCCCTCCTCCTCATCCTTTTCATCTGCCCATTTGACAACCTGCTGCAAGGGGGTGCGGACAATATCATTTGACGGCAAAAACGAGTCTGTGTGGAACAGGATTGCAAGGGCTATCGTCTTTGCATTGATGGGGTTTTCCCCAAGGCGGATCAACAGCTTGTGGGCCCTCTCAGCCCCCTTAATTGGGTGGATGTCATTTTTCCTGTACAAATCATAATCCCATTTTCCGTTTCTGTACCAGGTGAAATGCCCAATGTCATGCAAAAGCCCTGCTTTAGCCGCAGCGTCTTCATCCACACCATGTTCCCTTGCCAGATGGAAGGCATGGTAAGCAACCGCCACTGCATGGGCGAATCCTGAACGCTTTAAATATTTTTGGGCTATATGATGCTGAAAAATATCTGTTAGAGTCACATCTCTCATTATGCCTCTCCCTCCACATCAGCATGGCATTAACATCTGTATTGTTGCCAGCAGGATTTGTTTCATTTATCAATTAATCAAACGTTTGATTAATTTGTAGACAATAACTGTTTAACTTAAACCTTTTGTGCGTGAATAACTAAACAAAAAGCCCTACACAAAAAAACGGGCAAAAACCGCCCGGTTCTTTTTATTCACAGAATATTGGAAATTGTGCACTCTTTCCTATGTACTCCTTTATAGATACTCAACGTATATTTTACCGCCACATTTCTCGCATAAAAACATTGCCGATGTCATTGCGCCCCCGTCGGACATACTCCTAGGCTACCGAATCAGCCCACTGCTGCCTGTTTGCGACACCTGGAACCCGGCTAGGTGACCAAAAGAAGCTCGCCTTAACCAGTTTGCGTCACCTAGAATTTGGCTAGATGACTGAATCAGCCTTCCTCCTCAAAATAGCGTTACTTAGGAACGGATTTTACCCTGATGGTTTGTCAACGAATTGACCCAATGGGTTAATAAAAATTCCACAGCAACGGGTACTGTGGAATGACGAAAATTTTATACTTTCAAAAAAACTCGCTAATTTGCGAGCTTTTAAGGTGGAGCCGGACCCATTCGTTTACGACATGCCCGGCTTGGTTTTCCTATAGTTAAAGCACAAAGAAATGTCTCATGTGGGGCAAGGGCCTGCCGGCCATTCAGTTTTTTGATTATGAAAAGCTCGCTTAAGTACGATTATCATTTTGACAATACTAACTTTATAGGATAATTTAATAATAGCTTTTTCCAAGGGGCGTGGTATGAATGAATAAGGAAATTATCAAATTTTTAAGGAAAAGCCACAATTTAAACCAACGTGACTTTGCCAAATTGGTGAATTGCAGCTATGCCCTAATTGCTTTAGTTGAGGTCGGCAAACGAAGAGTCACCAGCGATCTTGAAACGAAAGTAAAAAACACATTTGACCTCGATCAGAAGCAAATAGATTCAATAGCAGCCATCGTAAAAACCATTAGTGATGCACCGCCATTTATATGAGCTGGTGCTTTTCTTTTGTCTTTTTTCCGCTGCCCCCACCAGGTAACCGGAATTGGCTTGCTAGTGTGAATCGGGATGCGAATAGAGTGGATCGGCGACCGAAACTCTCTTCGAGGGCAAATCGGGTCGCCAATAGACCGTATTGGCGACCGGAACTGCTTTGAAAACGGAAACCGGGGGGCCAATACTGTTTGTCATTACCTGAAAGTTTGCCCCTCATCTGGCGTTATTTATTTCATTTTTTGTCGTTGAGTTTCTGTTTAAAACTCTCGATTACTGTTCGCCAAATCAACGGATCAGTTGTGATTGTTTCTCTAAACTGCCGATAGATATTTTGCTGTTTTTCTTCAAAATCCGGCGCATCTGCAGCAGGAAGCTGTGACCGTAAGGAAGTGATCATTTCTTGCACTTCCGGAGAGCGGGGACCCCAAACCATGGTCTCCTGGCCATCCCTGTCGATGAAAATAAAGATCGGAATAGCACGTGCGGTTCCATTGGTTAAATATTGATCCATCAGTTCCAAGTTCTCATCACGGATGAGATACCGCAATTCCATATTGCTTGACTCCGCGATCCTCTGAAATACCGGGACACACAATGCAGCATCCCCGCACCAATCGGCTGTAAGGACCACACCCCGTAATTGCTGACCAGCTAAATCCTTAAACGTCGCGAGATCATCTTGATTGAATTCAAGCCCTTCGTAAACGCGATCCAGCTCCTGCCGATTAACTTTCATGCCTTTACGATATTCCTCAAAAGACATTCCTTTTTCATACCAGGATTGCAATGCCATTAAAAAAACTCCCTTCATCATACATTGTCGATTTCGTATCTTTAATTAAACATCTGAAAAAGGTGATTTTCAAATAATTGAATCCGGGGTTTCCCCCAACATGTGAATAAAAACGAGTTTTATCCATGGTTTAATTTAATCATAGGCTGGACCAATCATTTTTAATCAAACGTTGATTAAATTATTTAATCCAAAGCAGCTCTGAACAAGAGTTTTCATTCTTCCCCAAAGTTATTAACCATACTTCGTACGAGTATTATACTATGGTACAAAAACAACATTCACGCTTTCATTTAAAGATATCTGTTTTGCTGAATAGTGCGGATTGAATTCGAAGAAAAAAGTCTGGTGGCAAAAACTATACTGATTAAAACAATCTTTCAGGGGGAATTGAGAGACAAACAGAAGGTTGCGAAGGAGGTCCCAAATTGTTTTATGCTACGATATCATTAAAACTTATCATCGGATTAGCCGCTTTGATTATCGTGATGCGTCTCCTCGGAAAAAAGGAAATGGCAGAAATCACTCCCTTCGATTTTATATATACAATCCTGCTCGGAGGAATACTGGAAGAGGCACTCTATGAAGAAAAGGTGTCCATCCTTCACATTTTGTTTGCTATCGCCCTTTGGGGGGCGTTAATTTATGCAGTCGAAATTCTTGTACAGAAGTTTAATGTATTAAAAAAACCGTTGAAAGGCGAGCCTTCCGAACTTGTGATAGCAGGGCAACTTAATTTAAAAGAGCTGAGTAAAAACCATATAGAAATGGAACAGCTGCGCTCTATGTTGCGCAAGAAAGGAATCTTTTCTCTTAAAGATGTTGAATACGCTGTATTGGAAACAGATGGTTCGATCAGTGTCCTGCAAACCGCTGAATCCTCCGGTATGAAGCCCGAAATACTTAACATTACTCCCCCGCCGCAACCCTCTATCATGATGATTGACGAAGGAGAAATAGTAGATAAAGGTTTAAAGAGATTAGGCAGAACTAAGGAATGGTTAATGGAGGAACTTTCGAAAAAAAATATGCACCTGCAAGACATTTTTTATGGGGAATGGACGGAACAAAGCGGCTTATATATAAAGACTTATGAATGATAAACTCCCGGCCTGGCAATTGCTTTAAGGCCACAATTAAAGCGCGGGGGATTAATCGAGATTCGGGGCGCACACCGAAAGGACCAACATTTGAAAATTAACTTAACGGAAAATTAAGGATTTACTGCGTTTTTGTGGGGTATATATCAATAAATCTTTAAAAGGAGGGAACATAAATGGATCATTTAAAGGCACTGCTCATCAAATTTGTCATGATTGCAGCAGTATTGCTCATTGTGCTTACAGGAATTTTTGACTTCGAAATGGGTGACAGTCTGTTAATAAGCTTAGTGCTGACAGTTGCTGCGTATGTACTGGGTGATTTATTTATTTTCCGCAATTCCGGTGACGAATCTGATTACGGAAAACGTAATTTAATTGCTACAGCTTCAGATGCTGTGTTGGCATTCTTGATAATATACCTAATGGGCAAGGCTCTCTTTGTAGGTGATGATAATCTGGTGACAGCAGCCCTGTTGTCGACCGTTCTAATCGGAGTGGGCGAATGGTTTTTCCACAAATATCTTGATAATCATGTCTTCGATGAACATGAAGGGGCAGGATCTGCTTATTAATAAGTAACTCGGGGCTCCCATTGCGAGTGCTTCAAAATCAAATCAGGCTGTACCCAGTCCTTAACTTTCACCCCCATTTATTTCTGATTAACACTAGATAAAGATGAAGATAAAAACCGGCCCATCGGGAACCGGCTTGTTTAATGTAAATTCAAAAATGGCTAGTCTACAGTTTAATTTCCAATCAAACGTTTGATTAGTAAGCTAGCCAAAAGGTGTCCCAATTCATTGAAAACCATTCCGTCGGCCGCTATCTACCCAAGTCTTCGGTGAATTGCTATCTACATGGAAAGTAAATTGTATTCATATTCAAACTTTCGGTTGAAGGATATAATTAAGCCAACTAGAAGGTAATTGGGGGTAATGGGACATGAATTCGTTTGCGAAGGTTGCTAAATATCTAAATGACCATGCCGAGTCTTTGGCTGTTAAGATCGTCGATGATATTGTTCAAAGGCTTGGGATTGAATTAGCTATAGACGATCTACAGTATTACTACAGTGTTTATACTCAGTTCATCGTTTTATCAGCTGAAGGGATCAACTTAAGTGGCCATGAAGTTCCACAAGGCTTCATGGAAATGAGCAGAAAAAACGGGGAGCGGCAGGCCAGCCTGACAGGCAAAATTTCAAGCATCATAGGACGCTATCCCCAAATCCGATTAGGGCTGATAGAACAAATCACCAAAGTCTCAATAGAGCACGGTCTTTCCACCGAAGAGTCAATGTCAGTTAATAAACGGGTGAACTTTATGCTCGACACCACTGTAACTGAGACCATACTTGCCTTTGAACGTCAAACAGACATGGTTCTTGATGACAGAGAAAGAGAGCTGAATGAGAAACAACGGGCGATTAATGAGTTATCAGCCCCCATTGTCCCAATACAAGATGGGATTGCCATTCTTCCATTGATTGGCACAGTCGATCCTGAAAGGGTCGACTACATTTTCAACAAGGTAATACCGGATATCCCCCGAATAAAGGTTAATTATCTCATAATAGATTTTTCTGGCATCCTCACAATTGATACCTACGTCGCAAGCCAGCTATTCAGAGTTTATGATGTTCTCAGGCTGCTGGGGATAAATGTATTATTTACTGGCATCCGCCCTGACCTGGCCACAAAATCAATCGTTGCTGGAATTGATTTCTCGTCCATTAAGACATATTCAACCGTTTCACAAGCGATTAAAGAGATAGATTGAACACACCATCTTAAATTAACGGTAAGCAATTATAACCCATTGAGCCATTTCAATGGGTTTTTATTATGGTAGACAAAATACAAAAAAAGCCGCCTTTATCAATGGCAGCTAAATTCTTAGCTAAAAATGTTTAATACCTCTATATTGATCACTTGGCCCTCAAGATCAATGGTTTTATTATCGTTACCTTTTTAACTTCCCACCGAAATGCCTTTCTGCAGATAAATCATTTCCTCAGCCAATTTTTTTATGCGGCTGTTCACATCGGCAGTGACGATTTCATTATGTACATCAAAATCGGAATTGTGGACGAACACATTTCCTAGCGGTGCTATGCCTTTCAAATAAGTGAGGATTGGCTTTAGCTGGTATTCCATGACGAGGTAGTGCTTGTCGGTGCCCCCTGTTGTTACCATGCCGGTCACTTTGGATTTAAAAGCGTCCATTGGAAGGTGGTCGAACAGATTTTTTAACGCCCCAGGAATAGATGCCTGGTAAATCGGTGTACCGATCACAAGGAAGTCGGCAGACAGAACTGTGTTCACTACTTTTACAGTATCTGCGTTGTAATAGCTTAGCGGTGTGCCTTTTACGAATTCTACTTCATATTCCTTCAAATCAACCAGTTCTGTGCTGATGGATGGTTCGATGGCTTTAGCAGCCTGCAGCACTTCATGGACGGCCTTCGATGTTTTTTCACCGATCAAAGAGCCTGAGACACCAACAAGTTTCATTTGCTTATCCCCCTATTTAAACACACTTATGATCTAAAGCGACTGGACCCTGGAATACGATCAACATGTTCCGAAGAAATGCTGCCGCACCTCACAATCCTTGGTCAACTAGTGTTCCTCATTCGTACCACTAATGGAATAAGGTGCCAAAAAGGCACCTCATTCAATAATGATTTATTTTTGGGCACTCTCGAACTTTTCTGCTACAGCATCCCAGTTAATGATGTTAAAGAAGCTTGCAATATAGTCAGGTCTTCTGTTTTGGTAATTCAGGTAGTACGCATGCTCCCAAACGTCCAGGCCAAGTACGGCATTCTTGCCTTCCATAACCGGGTTGTCCTGGTTTGGTGTGCTTGTCACTTCAAGCTTGCCGTTTTCCCCGACAACGAGCCAAGCCCAGCCGGAGCCGAAACGTGTTGTAGCAGCTGCAGCGAATTCTTTTTTGAAATTGTCAAAGCTGCCGAAAGCTTCGTTTATTGCTGCTTCCAGTTTTCCAGCAGGTGCATTGTTTTCTTTCGCAGGCGCGATAACTTCCCAGAACAGGGTGTGGTTCAAATGGCCGCCGCCATTGTTCCTTACAGCAGTCCTGACCGCCTCTGGAACTACATCAAGGTTCGCAAGCAGGTCTTTAAGTGATTTTTCCAGAAGTTCAGGCTTGCCTTCAAGAGCGGCATTCAGGTTGTTCACATAGGTTTGATGGTGCTTGCCATAGTGGATCTCCATTGTTGCCTTGTCAATATGAGGCTCCAAAGCGTCAAAATCATAGTTTAAAGCTGGCAGTGAATAAGTGGTCATTATGTAATCCCCCTAAGATTTATATTTTTATACCTAATGGTATAATAAGTACAATTAAATAATATAAGATGCCATCCTAAAAATCAACTGATTTTTTTGCGATGTCAATAATTTATACTTTATGGTATAATTAATATACGAAATTAAAATTTCCTCTCCTGAATTGGAGGTATTATATGAATACTGTTCGAACGAGCACCAAAGACAAAATTCTTGATCTGCTCAAAAAGGAAGAACGCTTGACGGTCAACGATTTAACGGATCGGCTTAAAATTACCCATATGGCAATACGGAAGCACCTCACAAGCCTTGAGAAGGATGGGCTCATTGACTCAAAGGCAATCAAGCAGCCGCTGGGAAGGCCACTCCAAACATACATGCTGTCCAAAAAGGCACAAGGCCAATTCCCTAAAAATTACGAAGGCATCACGGTTGAATTTCTTCATGACATAAAAGAAATCCATGGAGAAGAATCGGTTGAACGTTTATTCAAAAAAAGGGAAGACCGGCTCACACGGGAATACAACACCCGGCTCGGAGATAAAACCACTGCCCATGAGAAGCTTAATGAACTCGTTGACATTCAGAACGAAAAAGGGTACATGGCCGAGCTGGCCCAGATTGATGAAAATACTTTCGAATTGACCGAATTTAACTGCCCAATCTTCTCTGTCGCAACGGATTTCAAGGTTGCCTGCCGCTGTGAAACCGAGCTGTTTAAAAACATCCTCGGCACGGAACAAATCAGCAGGACGTGCTGCCAGACAGATGGGGACAACCACTGCAAATTTCTGGTGAAAATAAATTGAGGAGCATGCCAGCGGGGCATACTCCTCTTTTTTCACGCTGATGTTCATGTGCTGCAATATTAAAAATCGTATTTCGCCTCTTTCTCCTTCAGGAGCTTTGTATAGGTTTCTGTCAGTAAAACCGTATCTTCGACCAGCCGTTCAATTCTGAAAAGAACATCGTCGCTGACAATTTCCTTATTGTGAAAATCCTTCTCCTCAATGAATACATAACCCTGTACGATTTGCGCCTTCATATAAGAAAGTATCGGCTTAAGCTGCTGTTCCAGTACCAGATAGTGCTTGGCAGAACCAGCTGTTACAAGCATGCTTGCCACTTTATCACGCAAAGCACCCACAGGCAGTAAATCGAAAATGTTTTTTAATGTAGCCGGAATGGATGCCTGAAAAACAGGTGTTCCAATCACAATCGCATCAGCTTCCATGATTGTTTTTGTCACGTATCCGGTATCACCTTCATAATCGAGGTAACTGCGCCCATCACTGAACTGGAGATTATATTCTGCAAGATCAATGAGGGTAAATTCAACCTCAGGATATTTTTGCGAAAACTCTCTGGATACATAGTTCATTGCCGTCCTTGTCTTAGATCCAACGATAGAGCCGGAGATTCCAACGATTTTCAAGATGATTGCCTCCTATTTTTCAGCAGTGTATTTTCTTATTGCCGGTAAAATTTCTGTACCGATAATTTCTATATTATTCATTAATTTATCAAATGGCATGCCGCCAAAATCCATTTGCGCGAGATAACGCTGATGACCGAACAGTTCATGCTGGTACAGGATTTTTTCAATGATTTCCTGGGGGCTGCCCACATTAATGACGCTGCGTTTGTCCGCGCCTTGAGCGAAAGCCTGTTTCGGAAAGCCTTGTCCGTTTGTCAGCTTCATCCCTTCATTGATATACGGATACATTATTCTCATCGCTTCTTGTGTCGTTTCTGCCGCAAAGAAAAATCCTGTCGTTCCAACCGGCAGGGCGGACGGGTCAAAACCGCTGCTCTTGGCGGCCTCCCGATAAGCATCTATGGTATATTTAAAGACATTTGCCGGGCCCCCGAGTGCTGCCAGCATCATCGGTACACCCGCATAACCAGCCTTCATCGCGCTTGCACGAGTACCGCCAACCGCACGCCAAATTGGAAGTGATCCATCTTTAGGGCGTGGCAGAATTCTTGCATCCCTTAGTGGCTCACGAAATTCTCCGTTCCAGTTGACGATTTCTTCTTCGTTGATCTTATTCAACAAGTAGAATTTTTCTTCAAATAACGCTTCATAGTCGCGAAGATTGTAGCCCAACAGTTCATATAGCCCGACACGGGATGCACGGCCGGCAATGATCTCGGCGCGGCCATCGGAGATCAAGTCGATTGTCGCGAAATCCTCATATACACGTACCGGATCGGAAGTGCTAATGATTGTTGAGGAACTTCCAATTTTAATATTTTTTGTCGCCTGGGCAATGGCTGACAAAACGACGGTATGGGCCTGTGTGGCAAAATAGTCCTGATGGCTTTCCCCGACACTGAAAAAGTCAATGCCCGCCTCGTCAGCAAGCTTGGCAAGTTCGATGATTTCATTGATCCGCTGCTGGGCGGAAATGCGCTTTCCGGTGTGGGGATCCGGGATGTGGTCACCTAATGTATATAGTCCAAATTCAAGGCCCTTGCCGGGATCGATGCGATACTTTTCCATATAGTTCTTAAACTCCTTTTTTCGCTTGGCTACGATATTATTTCCATCAAGATGGGTATTTGAGAGGCTGTTTTTGCTGACGAAGGTATGTAAACCGCTCTATTTGCTCCTGGATCCGCTCATGCTGATCTTCTTCCAACTGGAATATTGCTTCTAACACAATATACTTTTCTTTTGCAAAAACGCTGGTCCTGTGTCCGAATTGCAAATCCCTTGCTTGTAGATTGAGTATCTCACCGGACATCGTCATGATTTTAACTGTTTCTAGTATATAAGAAATTTCACCACCGTAAGCTCCCTGGAATGCCGCACGCAAATTCCAGGCCTGATAATTTGCAATCCCTGGAAACATTGATGATGCTGGCTCCGCTTTCGGCGATAATTTTATTCCCTTTAACCAGACTTTATTTAAGTTATCCAAATTCATGACTATTCCCCTGATGCCGCCATCCTGAATTATCACATTTGTTCCAAACCCAAGAATGGTCAGCGGGATACTTCTCCCAAAAGCGTACTTTGTTATTTTCCGGGCTTCCTCCGCGTCTACCGGCTTTATATAAATATCTGCCTTTCCGCTTGTTTGGATGAAAGTACGATTGGCCATCGGTTCCCCAACACGAATAAACATATCAGGGTTCATCATTTTCAAATCATCTGTATTTGACCGTAATCCACGTACCTGAAATTCCCTGTGTTTAACGAACATTGCCTATTACGCTAATGATTAAGGTGCCAAAAGGCACCCCATTCAATTATTTAGAGTTTAAAAATGTCCCGCTTCTTTCCCTGCTTTTCGGGTAAACGCAGACCATTCTAACGATGCTGACAGCGAGTATTATGAAGACAATCAATGTAACAACGGGACTGGACCCAATAATAAATTGGGCAAGAACCCCGGCAATAACTGGTTTTGTTAAAGCAAATATATTCATTTTCCACAGGAGCTGAAATTTTAACTTTCTCTGCAAAAGTCTGCTAAGCACAAGACTGCATCCTTCCAGAAAGGTGATTCCCGCCAATCCATAAAAAAACATGAACAACGGAGACAATATAAGCACCTGGGTGATATAGAGACTGTTATTACCCTGATTCCCCTCAAAAAGCAGGCGGATTTCCACAGGAAGCAACATGACGATCATTAATATGAAAAAGTAAATAATCGTACTTTTCATATCTAGTTTATTCAAACGCACTACTGCTTCCTTTTTCGGAAATAACAGGCAGTCCTTCAATACGGCACTAGGTTTCATTTTATCATCCTTCATTTATGCATAAACAGCCAGTTCTGCTTCAATGTGCTTTTTAATAAGCTCCAGGCATTCTTCGGCAGTTTTGGCAAATATCCGCTTGCCGTTTACAATCGCATACGGCCTTTTCGCACACATTCCGCAGAAGGAAAGGCAGCTGTTTTCTATGACCGCAACTTCCGGGTATTCTGCTTCCAAAATTTCTTCCAGCGGGATTTCCGTAATCAGGCTGCCATCACAAATTTCAACAACAACAATTCCCATTGCGCTTCCCCTCCTTGTCATGAGCATTGATACTTTCTAAACTAAAAGGTATAAAAATTGGGCGTAGGTACCTAGAGAATTGAAACTGACAGTTTCAGCTTCTTCCCCGCATACTTTATCATAGTTCAATGATATCATCATCTTCGACGAAAAAATCACTAACATATTTTACTCCGCTGTGAAACTCCCTTCAAAGTAAAACACCTCAGCAGTACCCTTGAACGTTCGGGAAATCCCCGATTCACAGTCAATTTGCAGCGTTACCATCTTCCCGTTCAAGCCGCCTTTGACACGGGCTTTCCATCGATAAGCAAGACATCTGAAGCTTTTTGCTGCTGGACACTTATAGTCCCTTCAATTTCTCTCATGCGCCGTCCTTTATTATAAAAAATGTTATTATAGTAACCAGGTCATTTTTATACTATTTGGTATAAAAATATGAATCCATTACACCATATTTCGAGCAAAAATGCAATGATAATCAACTAATGGGGCAGGCATGTAGTTGGATTATTTTGAAGGTATTATTAATAGGTGAGTGGGGAGATTTCTAAAAAGAAGTACCCGAAAGGAACGGTTTAAATGAGCAAAGCCTGGCGAGTAGTTGGCCAGGCACTTCATGTCAAAAATGCGTAAAGCCACACACTAATTTTACTAATTATTGAGGATTCATGGTCGCATAGTCATTCAGGAACATCTGTAAAGAATTATAATCGTACGCTATAAATACATTTGTATTTTCATCAAACACATAATACATAGGTGCCTGCATATCGACATCTTGAGGATAGGGTGATTTATCTACAACTTCGATGGTGCTGATCAATCCCGCATTTTCTTCCTTCTTCAGGCGTTCGACTGATCCATCCTCCGGTTTCAAAACCGCTAAGACAGATAATTTGCCCGGTACTTTTGAATACCATTGGGGGCTGATCAGTTTTATATCAAATGTATCACTTAACCATTTCAATAATTCATCTTTATCACCCGTTTGATATAACAGCTTCTCATGATCAAAAATCAAATAAGCGGGTACGCCGGAGATAGGGGGGAGCTCAGGATGTGAGGTGTTAAAGTTATCAGCATCCATCTCCATTGACTGCCCTTTATGAAAAGATCGGCTAAATTCATATGGGATCGTAAATCCTGCGCTTTCAGAAAATTTCTCTATTACAACATAACTAAAAGAACCTTTTACATCCGATAAATACCCCTGATAAGAAAACTTATTTTCCACTTGGGCGTCGAAGTAATAAGTCACTTGTCCTTCTTCCCATTCCGCCTTGATTACAGTAGTATACCGATCAGCAGTATTGGGATAGGTGAAGGTTCCGTTTTCCCACATATGGTACATATAGCTTTGCTCTTCCCAAAAGACCTTTTTTTCGTATGGATCATACCAGCCGTATGTAATGTTTTCAGGTGTTTTATCAAAACGGATTTCAAGAGTTGAGCCTGGGTCAACTAAAGCCCGTTTTTGTTCTGCTAAAAGTTCGGCAGGATCTGATTTTACATTCTTCTCTGGCTGGCCGTTCCACTTATAAGCTCCCAAAACAGGTTTTATTGCAGTTCCGCCCGCCGTTACAACTGGAACGGGCGGCTTCTCTTCTTTATAAAGCTTATATCGGTCCAAAGCAAAAATCACCACCACAATTAAGACAATGACGACACCGTGCAACACCCATTTTTTCCTCACCATAATAACTCCCCTTAATTATCTATCTGGTAATTTACTAATCTAATTCATAGGTCGGTGTATTATACTCCGTACGACATTTGAATCAGAAAATTTCTAATCTCCCATGCCGTTTACCAAATAACACCATATAACATTATAATTGTGATTATTCCTGGCTGAAGCCTTACTGTCGTTTCCAATTCACTTTTTCCCTTATTTGAACGGGCTTTCCCTGCTTTTAATCAAACGTTTGATTAAATAAAAAAAGAACCGGGATGCGTACGAGCGTACGTCTGCAATTTTCCATTTTGCAAAGTGAGTTTCGACAAGCAAGACGGGGAAGTGGTCGAAACATATAAGGGTAGATTTTGTTAAAATTGGAGCATCAATGATCTTGATGAGTACAATAGGGGCCATTACTGATGTCACCATTTCTATTACATCGCCCATGCGCGAAATTTTTTATCATAATCCATTAATTAGCAGAAAAGATTTATTCTCATCCGGATTAAGTATTGGGGGGGATATCTTAGGAACCAATACGAATACGTTATTCTTTGTCTTCTTTGGAGGCGATATGGCATTACTTATATGGTTTATAGATTTATCTTATTCTGTTGGAGAAGTTGTCATTCAAAAGTATTCAGTGCTGAAATGATTACTATACTTAGTGCCGGAATTGGTATAGCTGTAATTATCCCAATTCCTGGATTAATGCTTATTTTTTAGATAAAACAAGAGGAAAATAAAGAGTTGCTTAAATAGACTTAAGGAGAAGAAAAGCCAAAAAATATAAATTTTCTCGTTTAATTTTTAAAGCTTATGTAGGTGTTAATTATAATTACTCTACTGATCGACTTGTTGCTTTGGTAACTTATTAAGTATCTTTGTGCCATAAAGTTGAGAAATTATTATACTTCGAAAAATATCAAAACCTTGTCTTATTCAAGGTTTTGATATTCAATATTTTTATGTCGCTCGTCACAATTAAAACTGACGCGTTCGTCCACCAAGTCCCTACTATATTGGCGTAAGGTTTGCAAAAGGATCGCTGGAAACCATTCATCGATCCTTTGTAAAGTCATCTATTTGGGAATCATCATCTCTATCATTGCAATCGTCATCGGTGTCATCTATCATCAAGATAGCATTCCTTTCATAAGTCTATGTTTAAATTTTATAGAAACTTATGACTATTAGCATGAGTATTTTTCAATGCAAGCCATAAAAAGAGCAACCATTAATGGCTGCTCCTTCAAAATACTGTGGTTATCTTGATGCGGCTGCATTCTTCTCCGCGATAAATCTTCCAGTCTTTCTTTCTGGCTGACAAGTTCTTCAATGGTGAGCTCGTTACGGGGTGCTTGGAAGCTTAAGGTTGGCACATTGTTTTGTACCAGGTTCTTTAGCTGGCCGTAATTTTGCTCGTACACACGATATCCAACCGCTCCAAATACTGTACCTGATACAAATCCCATTAGAAAATCTTTGTTTAAAGGCATGCGGATTCACCCTTGAATTTTATTTATATTTAAAGAAGTCTTTGACTTCTTCGCATATCGTGGAAAATTTCCAAGGCATTCACTGCCCAGGTAACCATTGCGACTTGTAATATGTTATTAGTTCCTAAAGAGAACATACTGACCATTCCTGTTAATACATCAGGATGCCTGAATTTGTTTTCTCCATGTGAAAGAACGGTATAAGCAGTTGAGATTACCGCTCCATATTCAAAAACATTGGGAGTCGGGCTGACACCTTTTCGTAAATAAGCGATCAGAATCAAAAATCCTGTGCAAAGGGAACGGAGAAAATCTTTTCTGATATCCGGCCTTACCTGAACCATGAATCGATCAAGCGGGTCAAACTGTGTCTGGCGGAAAAAAAGTGAAATATACCTAAGTATCACCTTAATTCCAACTACTTTAGATTCATACTCAACGACCATAGACTTAATGATTGGTTCAATTCTTACCAGTTTCACCCCTTTCAGAGCTGAAAACATCTGCTCAATATGCAAGTAGTCTGTTTTATCAGCTAGCGCAGGAATGATCAATCTTAATCTGCCGGGAATGCTGTGTACGATTCGATAACTTGCTTCCACTCGCTTTCCCCCCCTAAAAAAATGATTTTTCCGCTGTTCAACACAACGGCAATCGTTGCCGCGTTACGGATTGCCGCTCCGATAACCGGGCTTATGGGACCTACCGTTCCCATTAAGATAGCAGCACTGTTCACCAGTATCGTTACGATCATGTTTTGATAGATTAATTTCATCGTTTTTTTAGACATTTTAATCACTTCCGCCAATGCCAGTGGATCATCCGCGGTGATGATTACGTCTGCCGTTTCCACTGCAATATCCGTCCGCTTTGTTCCCATTGTTATTCCTACATCGGCATAGGCGAGTGCTGGAGCATCATTTATGCCGTCTCCGACCATCATGGTGTGTTCTGATTTATTTCTATATCTCATGACAAAGTTTGCTTTATCTTCTGGAAGGGCTTCTGCGATAAAAGCATCCATTCCAAGGTCGTCAGAGATTTTTTTCGCCGGATGGTACTGGTCACCCGTCAACATAACATTCATCGACACCATGTCTCCTCAGCTGGTTGATGGCTTTTTTCATTCCTTCTCTTACCTTGTCTTCCAAGATGATCATCCCGGCCAGCTTCTTGTCATATGCAACAAAAACGATATTGGCATCACGATCTGCAGTTTCACCATTCATGTTATTTAAAGGTTCGAATGATATGTCCCATTCTGTCAGGAATCGTTTACTTCCGACTAGTACCATTTTGCCGTTGACGGACGCTTTTATCCCTTTGCCAACCGCCATCTCAAGTTCTTCATACTGAGGTACGGGTATGTTCAACTCACTTGCTTTATTGCAAATGGCTTCTGCAATTGGATGGGAGGAATGCTCTTCGACGGAAGCTGCTACCTTTAACACATCCTCTAGATTCAAACCATTAAAAGGGATGATCCGTGTCACTTCAGGCTGCCCTCGGTGATTGTCCCGGTCTTATCCAGGATGACTGTATCAATTTGTGCCAGCTTCTCAATCGTTTGCCCGCCCTTCATTAAAATCCCTTTTTTCGCGGCCAAACCGATGTAGGATGAAATGGCTGTAGCTGTCGAAAGTTTCAGACCGCAAACATAATCAATCACAAGCATATTGAGCACCTTATTCCAGTCTCTTGTTACGAGATATACCAGGCCTGCGAGTGCAAAAGAGATGGGTACCAGCTTTTCTGTCAACCGATTAGTTGAAGATTGGATCGGTGCCTGTTTCGTCTGAGCTTCTTCAATTAGGTGAATCATCCGGTATATTGCCGTATCATCTCCTGCTTTTTCTACCAGAATTTTTATGCTTCCTTCGGATAGGACACTGCCTGCGAATACACTGTCACCCATTGTGAGTTCTTTTGGAATATATTCTCCCGTAATAGATGATTCATCAACTAGTGCTGTTCCATGTATGATCCTTCCATCGACGGCGACTTTTTCACCCTGGAAGACAGCTACCTGGTCACCAGCTTTTATTTCATCGACAGGAACCTTAACCTCCCTTCGAGATGAGTCCACCTTCCAAACTGAATCAGCCTTTACACTTAACATATCCCTGACGTAGTTCCTTGTTTTATAAGCCGTAAAATCTGTTAGCCACTCACTGATAGTAGACATTAAATATATGATTAGCGCGGATTTTGGGTTTCCTTTTATGATGGAGGCAAGCAATGCTGCAGATGTCAGTGTGTCCGCATTCGGTTTGCCATTATTCAGGATAGACACAATCCCGCTTTTGAAAATCTGATAGGATGATAGCAATACTGCGATGGATGATGGTCTTGATAGATTCATGAGTCCTGAAGCCTGAAGAGGTGTTGCTTTCATCAGATCGAACATAAATGCACTAAAACAGGCAATGATTTGGATGAGAGGAATCTTTGTTGGGGTTCTTGGTTCGTGTTTTACATGATCTGCTTCAGTACTTTGGAAAAGCTCACTCCATGTAATATGCGGATCATGGTACAGAAGCAATGATCCAGTTTCCTTTGTGTATGTAGCAGAATAGACTGAGGGGATGGACCGGAAAAACGCTTCATACTCGTTTGCGTTTCCGTATTTCACGCCCAGCTTCAATCTTGTCCTTCCAGGAATGGAATGGATTAAAGCAAGTTTATATTCCATAACTTATCCTTTCTCTTTTGTGATGAGAGTATAAAACCAATAAAGTAAGCTGCTTGAAAAAGCCGGGTTAGCTGAAAATCCAGCCATGCCATAAATGATTAAGAATAATGAAAGCAATGAATCGACATCTGCTTTGCCTGAAGTCCTTTTTTTGATCAAACCGTCCACAGATGAAACGGTATTTTTCATTGATTTCATCAGCTTAGCCTCCGTATGCGGGAACGCGTTGACGGATGTGTTGACCGCAAGCTTTACCAGCTCATCAAATTGTTCCGGAGTCAGGCTTGGGACAACAAATTCGATCAATAAACTCCCAGTAATCGGAGAGGCACTTACATGCTTCACAATTTCTAATTGGCTGAGCATCTTTACGAGATGCTTTGAGACTGTATCATCCTTCCAGCGGCTGCACTTAAGCCTGACTCTTCCAGGCATTGCGTGGACAAATTCTACTTTTTGGTCATTTAATTGAGAAAATAGTTTAGGCGCAACTAAAGATGCCCCTAAACCAACAAGTGATGAAATCATACTAAGTCTCCTCTATCGATTAACTTTTAACGAAAGTCGTTCAATCTGTTCAACCCAAAGCTCTATTTGGGCGACGCTATCGACCGGGCTGCAATCATAATTAATTAATAGACTGCCAGTTTCAGGACTGTATTGGATGGAAACAATTCGGCTCTCATTTTCAAAATGGCTGATGATTTGCTTAACCTGGAAAGCGTTGTTCTTCCAAAGAGTTGACCTCAGGCGAATCCTGCCCGGGATAAAATGGGCTATTTCAATGCAATTCTTTTTTAGAATCTTATTGATCCGATTGACGAATCTCAGCTCTTGCAATTTATTCAACATAAAAAAGAAGCTCCCATTGTCATTCATAATTTGGTATATGATAAAAATTGTAAAGTTATGCCAGTTAAAATTTACAAAAAATTCTAATAGCATGCATACATAATGTAAACCACGCACTAGTAAAGATGCTTATTTTTTCCTAATAAAATAAGTGATTAAGGATTTGCTGCCCTAATCACTTCATTCCCACAATATTCCTTATTGTCCCTTCTCTTTCTTTATGAAATTTTTTATTTTCGAGACTGCATTGCCACTGATGTAGTATTCGATATTCGTTATTTCTCGATCGATTTGCTCTGCTTCAAGATCAATTAAACGGAAGAACTCTTCTAATATTTTATGGTTCAGAGCTAATTCCTTCCCTTTTGCTTTTCCTTTTTCCGTCATTCGGATTTTCCCATATCGCTGGTAATGAAGATACTTCTCTTTATTCAACTTTTGGACCATTTTAGTTACAGACGATAAGGAAACATTCAATGATCTTGCGATTTCAGTGACACTTGTAAACTCTCTATCCTGAAGGATATTATAGATCTCTTCCAGATACTTTTCCGCACTTGGTGATGCCATTTAAACATCCCCTTACATAGTAAATATCAGCTCATATAGTTGCTCCTTTTCCGCTATGAAGTCCCATCATGAAATTTCAGAGATTAATTTTTTCCTTCTCCATTTCTTGAAAATGATCCCATGGGTTGGAGAAACCAGGAATACAATGAAGAAGATTGCACCTGCTACTGAGATCATTGAGCCAGCAATGGATGCATCGAGAAGATAGGCAACATAATATCCCGCAATCGAACTGATGGCACCAACAACCATACTGATGGCAATCATCTTTCCAAGGCTCTCTGTCAACAAGTAGGCAGTAGCAGCGGGCACAATGATCATACCGACAACAAGGATGGCTCCAACACTTTCAAAGGAAGCAACCGTTGAAATGGAAACTAGTCCCATCAGTAAATAGTGAAAAAGAGCAACCGGTATGCCCAGTGCAGCTGCCAGGGCAGGGTCAAAGGAACAAAGCTTGAACTGTTTGTAAAATAATCCAAGCACCACAACATTCAAAAAAAAGCTTGCACCAATCCCCCATATCGCTTTAGGTCCGATATTAGTCCCCCGGAAATCGAGGACATCCCAAGGAGCATAAGTTATTTCTCCATATAATACACAGTCAAGGTCAAGGTCCACTTGCCTTGTGAAAATGCTGACCAGTACGACCCCAATGGCGAATAAAGCCGTGAAGACCACACCGATGGAGGCATCCGATTGAACTCCAGAGTTCTGGAACATCTGGATAAGAAAGACAGTAACCAGCCCAATGGCTGCCGCTCCTAGCATCATAATGAAGGAATCTCTTGTTCCACTGAACAAGAATGCGATGACTATGCCCGGCAAGACGGAGTGACTGATTGCGTCACCAATCATCGACATTTTCCTAAGGACAAGGAAGCAGCCTAAGATACTGCATGACCAGGCAACAAGAATTCCAATGAGGATGATCCATACATCATTCATAGACGGATTCCTCCTTGATATTTTTCTTAGAGTATTGTTTCTCGTATTCCCTTTTAGCTGACATCTGCATCAGGCTCTTTGCGATAATCCCTCGTTTTGGGGCAAAGATCACAGAGAAAACAAATAGGACGGTGGCAGACAGTACGGCAAGCGGTCCGGTCGGAAGGTTATTGGCCATCGTACTGATGACGGTTCCGGCAAAGCCGCTCAGCGCGCCAAAAAGTCCTGCCAACATCACCATGATGTGCAGTTTCTCTGTCCAATACCTCGCAGCTACAGCCGGAGTAATCAGCAGCGCAGCCATCAATACCACGCCAACAGCCTGTATCCCTACCACAACTGCTGTCACAATCAGCAGCATGATAAATTGGTCCAGCAACATGACGGGCAAGCCAATCCCTTTCGCAAATCCCGGATCGAATGACAGAATCTTAAATTCTTTGAAAAACAAAAACGACAAAACAACAAGAATCCCGCTTATGATTGCCATTGTGTAAACATCCGATTGAATCATCGATGCCGCCTGGCCAAACAAGAATTTATCGAGCCCGCTTTGATTCCCGCTGTCTCCATGCTGAATCTGTGTCAATAACACGATCCCGAATCCAAAAAAGACCGTCAGGATAATTCCGAGCGCGGAATCTTGTTTAATTCGTGAATTCCTTGTTATATACCCGATCAGGAAAGTAGCGAGCACTCCTGCAGCAGCAGCACCAATCAAAAAGTAGAGAATTGATTTCGTACCAGTAATCATAAAGGCAATGCACACTCCTGGCAGTGCTGCATGAGCCAGAGCATCTCCCATCAGCGATTGCTTGCGCAAATAGGCAAAACTGCCGATGACTCCGCTGCTTAGGCCCAGCAGCATTGACCCTAGTAAGATCCATTGCGTATTTGGGTCCTGGAAAATTCCGAGCCAGTTCATTTTCCTCACACTCCTTAGCTGATAATCATGGGCGAGGAGTCTTTTTCAAGCATTGTCAATTTCCCGCCATACGTTTTCTGCAGCAGCTCTTTTGTGAATAATTCTTCCGTCGGACCGATTCCAATCAATTCTTTATTAAGGAGCATGATCCAATCAAAGTACTCTTTTACCGTGTTCAAATCATGGTGTACAACCAAAACCGTCTTTCCTTGCTGCTTCAAATTGTTGAGCAAGGTGATGATTGCTTTTTCTGTCGCTGCATCTACTCCAACGAATGGTTCATCCATAAAATAAAGCTCTGCATCCTGTGCAAGTGCGCGTGCCAGGAAGACACGCTGCTGCTGGCCCCCGGATAGCTGACTGATTTGCCTGTGTGCGAACTGGCCCATTCCGACTTTTTCGAGGGATTCCATTGCGATGGCATAATCATTTTTACCGGGGCTTTTAAACCATCCCAAGTGGCCATAACGCCCCATTGTCACTACATCGAGTGCATCGGTTGGAAAGTCCCAGTCAACTGATTCTCTTTGAGGAACATAGCCTACTTTTTTCCGATTATGTTTATATGAATCTCCGAAAACCTTTACAGTACCGCTAATCAATGGAATCAATTCAAGGATTGCTTTAATCAACGTGGACTTCCCAGCACCATTCGGACCGATGATCCCAATCAGCTTTCCTTCAGGAACACTAAAGGAAATATCCGTCAGAACTGGCTTCTTTTGATACGCAACCGTTAAATTACTTACATGTACTGGTGAAACCACTTACCATCATCTCCTTCTATTTTAGTGCCTTCACAATCGTATCAACGTTGTGCCTTACCATCCCAACATAAGTGCCTTCTTCTGTTCCTGCTTCGCCCATTGCATCCGAGTATAGTTCGCCGCCAACTTTTACATCATGTCCTTTTTCCTTCGCACCTTCTATTACAGCTTCAATCGCTTTTTGAGGTACACTTGATTCAACGAAAACAGCCTTGATCTTGTTGTCGACAAGATAGTCTCGCAGATTGCTTACATCCTTAGAACCATATTCAGAAGCCGTGCTGATTCCCTGAAGGCCCATCACTTTCATGCCATATGCTTCGCCAAAATAACCGAATGCGTCATGAGCTGTTACGAGCACCCGGGATTTCTGAGGAATGCTTGCTACTTGTTCGATTACATATTGGTCCAGCTCCTCCAGCTTTGCAATGTATTCTTCGGCATTCTTTTTATAGTCCTCCTCATGGTCTGGATCGAACTTGGAAAGTTCATTCGCAATGGTTTCTGTGACTGAAATCCAATGCTTTACGTTGAACCATACGTGCGGATCGTGCGCGTAAACACCATCGCTGGCTCCCATCAGCTCTGATTCAGGAATATCCTTAGTTACCGCAACGGTCGGTTTCTGCTTTTCCATCTTTTCAAAAATGTCTACCATTTTCCCTTCCAGATGAAGCCCGTTATAAAAGATCATATCTGCCTCATCAAGCTTCTTTATATCACCCTGAGAAGCTTTATACAGATGCGGGTCGACCCCAGATTTCATTAATCCCGTTGAATTTACATGCTCTCCTCCAACATTCTTAACAACGTCAGCAATCATTCCGATCGTTGATGTTACATTGATTTTGCCATTCTCACTCTTTGCTGCCTGTTCGCCTGAACAGCCAGCTAGCAGAACTCCTATTGAGATGAACAGGATGAATAAACCTTTAATCGACTTTAACATGGACATACCCTCTCTTCCTTAACAAATATTATTTACCTTCCGCACTTTTTTTGCATAAAGGAAACTTTTTGAGCAAAAAAATCGCCTTGCACCAAATCGTAGTGCTGGCATAGTCACAATGCTAGTGATCTAACAAGAAAAGATTTCAGGGTTCCAATAAGCACTTGCTCTCTTCTTATTCAGAAATAGATATCCCAACAATTTGGCTGTATTCCTCCTTGCTAAAAATTCCTAACTTCCTGCAAATCATTGCATATACGATAATTTTCTTCTGAATACGTGGATTCATCTTTTTTCACCCCCCATTTTCTATATATATTCGTCACATTTAAAAAGTTTCCTTCATCCAAAATAAATTCCTTAATGAAAATTTTTTGTCTATGCGACATGTTATTGTCCTATTCAAACAACTTGGGTTGGTGGCGATAAAAAAAGCCTAATCCTCATTTGGATAAGGCTACTCTCGTTATTGTGATACTACGGTAGTAAAAGGAGGCTTCGTTGCCTTTAATTAGAATTGGAGCAGTAGATACGTTAAACTAACTATACGACCCTCAGTTCCACTTAGTAAGGTAAAAAATCACCTTTGGATTAAAAGGCGTTATTTTTACTTTAGCCTCTTCAAAAACTTCACGCTTCACGTTTCCCACGCTGTTTCACCCTCTTCTCTATGACCTCCAAATCTGACTACTCCAAGTTCGTCTGCTTCTTTTGTTGGTCCTACTTGACATATAACTAAATCTTTATATAAAAAATAAGCACCTGAAGTGCCTATATTCGACGGATTCAACAAAGATAAAATCACTCCTTTGGACTCTGATTTTATTCTTAAACTAAGCTGCACCGTTAGTACAATAAATTTACGAGAAGAAGCGTTAATCCTTCTTGAATCAACACACCCTATAGTTGAATTAAAAAGTGACACATTAAAGAATCTCTACCGATAAAACCGAAAAAGTATAATAATAACTCATTTTTATTAAAATACGATTATTGGGTAGCCCTTAAATTCTACCAATGTACTTTGGATCTCTAATAATTCCAGATTGACCTGGTACCCAGTTAGCAGGGACTCCTTCCCCAGTCTTTCTACAAATGGCCTAATAAACGAAACGAACAGAGGTCCAGTTCACCCTTGGGATAGAAAAAGTAAAAGAAATGCCCAAAAGGGGTTCGGAATCAAACCATTCCGAATATATTCTGACCTTAAGGACATTACTAGAGTTTTAAGTAACGAACCCTTATTTAAGAAAAATTTCGTTTTGCAGAACGTTCGAAATGAATTAAATATACTATTTCAACAAAAAAAGAGCATATACAAGGAAAGACTCTCTGTTGAATACTTACCTATTCAAAAAAAAAACGATTCAACCCATTCCATAAAGCGCGCATATGCAGCATATCGAATGGTCAGGGATTAGTGAATGTGATTCAAGCTAATCTGTATAGATAATTATTTAATGATGAACAACGTTATTTAATACTTCAAGGGTAGTGGCATCGAAATCAACTTAATCAATTTTCTTTGATTAAACATATTGACACATGAAAATAATGGATATATCATAAATACATCAAAACTTTTTGATTTAGAAACGTAGGTGAAGTAATGAAGCTACAGATTCCTTTAGAAGGTATATCAAAGGAAGAAATATTTGAAAAATACGAACTTAAGTTCAAGGCGATTGCAGACAAAAAGAGATTGCAAATAATGAACATCCTCACAGAAAAAGGCGAAATGTGTGTTTGTGATTTGGCTCCTTTAATGGATATGGCACAATCCAAGTTATCCTATCACTTAAAGATTTTATTGGACGCAAACATCATTACAAAAAGAACTGAAGGAACCTGGAGCTATTACCAGTTAAACCAAAAAGAGATCAACCATCTCTTGTCGGAAGAACTCTGCTGTCTGTTCAGACCAACCTGCTAATTTTTTTAGGGTATTCATCAATTTTTTTTGATTAATATATCAATATAATTTGATTAAGGGGGAGAACTTATGTATGAATATGAATTAGTGATTCAAGCCAGATTGGAGGAAATCGAAAGGGCGGCACGGGATGCTTGGAAATACCAGTCTATCCCAAAGGATAGTTTTTGGCTTTCACTAATCCAACGTTTTTCTTCTTCCAAGAATCGCATGTGCATACCAGCGAAGGAGTGCAATTGCAATTTTCCATGTGTTTCGTAAAAAGGAGGAGTCATTGTGTGGATTGATACGCTAAAAAGTTTTTTGTATATCGCTCTCGAATTAACCGTTTTGTTCATTGTTATTTCATTTACCATCAGCCTTCTGCAAGGGTACATCCCATATGAAAAAATCGAAAAGAAATTGGCGGGTAAAAATCGGTTCATCGGAGCAATTTTTGCCGTAGTATTTGCGTTCATCACGCCTTTCTGTTCTTGTTCAACAATACCAGTCGTAGTCAATATGCTGAAAAAGAAAATGCCTTTCGGGATAGTTATGATATTCCTGTTCGCTTCCCCTGTTCTTGATCCAACAATTTTGACATTAATGGGAGTAGTACTGGGATGGAAAGTAACCATTATCTACACGGTCTTGACGACAGTGTTCTCCATTTTCATTGGTTTTACCCTGGAGGCAATAGGGGCTGAGAAGTACGTTAAAAATGTAGTGATGTCAGGTTATGAGGAAAAAGCACAGAAGTTTAATTGGAAGTTGGCTGTGAAAGAAACGGTGGACCTAATGAAGAGTGTTTATCCATATTTGATTATCGGTGCTGCCGTTGGAGCAGTCATTCACGGATTAGTTCCAACTGAATTCATCTCTTCTTTCTTTGGACGGGATCACTGGTGGCTCATCCCAATCGCTGCTGTCATCGGTGTCCCACTGTACATTCGACTTTCGAGCATGATTCCGATATCGCAAATACTGATCATGAAAGGAATGGCACTAGGCCCCGTAATGGCTATGCTTATCAGTTCTGCTGGTGCAAGTCTTCCAGAGGTGATTTTGTTGAAATCCATATTTAAGAAAGAATTGGTTGTTATGTTTGTCTTATCTGTTGTGACAATGTCTACTGTTTTAGGCTTCATTTTTTACTTGGTGTAATTTTTATAATATGGAGGGTGATCACAATGTTTAATCTTTTCAAGAAAACCGAAAAAGGTTCAAGCTGTTGTAATGTGAAAATCGAGGAAGTAAAGGAAGAAAAGAAAGCTTCCAGTAAAGAAACTCAGCATTGCTGCTCAGCGGACGATGACCAGGAGTGTAGTTAATGACGGTCAACCACGGAGGAACATTGAAGAAAGAATATTTTCTGGCGTATTTAAAGTTACTTATGAGTTTCCGAAATTGTAGTGTCAAAGAAGCTGAATCACTAACATTTGAGCTATTTTTCAAAAATGATAAAGATGCTTATGGTGCCGAGACATACTATAACTTTTTAAAAGCTGTTAGAAATCTGAACGAAGAAAAGAAAGCGTTGCTGCAATGCTGGGTAAATACGAATAAGCCTGCCACAAGAAGACTCGCCATAAGGCGAGTCAGGCTGTCGAGAAACTCTCCACAGCCTATTATTTTATTTAATAATTTTAATATTTCACCGCGTTAATCTACTATAATATAGTTAACAAATTACAGGAAATGTTCATGATTCCGTTCCTTATCTTTCCCGATTAGACCGTCAGGTGGAAATATTTGGTTTTAAAGTAGAAGCAGTTGCACTCGATTTGCATTCGGTCTGAACGTCAATTAGAACGTGAAATCAGGACAAACGTAGCCTACCGATGGTTCCTGGGCTTGAAACTGAATGACCCGGTGCCTGATCATACAACTATTAGTTGGAATCGCCGAACCCTTTTTAAGATACGAATATTTTTCAAGAGATTTTTGATGAAATCGTCTTCAAGTATACTTTCTCTACAAGCTGACTCGCCATAAGGCGAGTTTTTTGCATTTCATTGGCGAGGCGCGAACAACATCACTGAAACACCAATTAAACATATACATGCACCAATCCAATCATATAAATCGGGTGTTTTCCTATCAATGCCCCATCCCCATAATACAGAGAGAACAATAAATACACCACCGTACGCAGCATATACTCTGCCGAAAGATGGGAATGTTTGAAATGTAGCGATAATACCATATAAAGCTAAGGCGACGCCCCCGAACACACCCAAATAAAATGACTTACCTTCTCTTAACCATAACCAAATGAGGTAACCTCCGCCAATCTCGGCAAGTCCTGCAAATATAAATATTACAATTGCATTCAACATTTATTCCACTCCCTGAATCATTAAGCCTATAAGAAAAATTACACCGGAGAACCTACTCCTTCTTCAATAATATAGCATCGATTCAATCAAACCATCATTTTTGCACAACTTTCCCGCGTCATAAGAAAACCAAGGGTGAAATCCTCACCCTTGGTTTTTGTTCCTTATTACCCTGACCTAAGCCAGCTGCTTTTAACGCATCGATGTCTATTCCTGCTGACTAATTTCCTGTTGATCGCAACCGCATGAACGGATTTCACGCCATATTCTTTTGCTTTTGCTTCGCATTCAAGCGTGTCGCAGTTTTTGTTCAAGTCGTAAACAACCACTTCACAATTTTCACAAGCTAGAGCCTTCACTTGTTCAACGGCACCTTCACAGACACTACAACCAGCTGTAAATACTTGAATCAATCTTTTTGCCATTTTAATTCACTCCCTTAGATAATTTTCTCATGATCGGACATTGATCTTTTGGAACTCCAGCAACCAGGGCATTTCTCCACCAGTCTCTCTAACAAGAACTTCATCTCATTTAAATCACGAATTTTCTTTTCAATCTCTTGAATCTTACTTGATGCAAAAACGTTCATACGCTGGCCTTCCCCCCTCATTTAGAATTATGCACCCTGTACCTTAGTACAGGGTCAATAGTAAATGTCATAAAAATTTTTCCATTTTTATTAAAATGAAAAAAACCCTGCTCCGCAAGGAGAAGGGTTTGTAATAGGACTATTAACAACAATCACTTTCATTGCCCAAAAGCACAAGTCCGTTTGCTTCCTCATTAAAATCGAGAATGAGGTCTTGTGTGTTAGGTTCAATGTTCGGCTCAATTGCGACTTGTATTTCGTTAATCGTTACGACTTTATCTTTTTCTTCTGGCTCATCCAGAGCCAGCCCTACCTGTGGCTGTCCTCAGCCAAAGCCTGCAAAGTAAACTCGGATATTTTTCGCATTATTCTCTTCCAACAATTGCTTTAATATATCACGAGCCTGATCTGTGATCTTCATGTCAACATCTCCTTTCGTGGACAACTATTATTATGCATTCGGGTGTATGCTCTGTAAAGCCTCTTTCATTTCAGGCTTCACGTTAATTTTAGGACGAATGGTTTTTGCGATTTCCTCAGCTTCCTCAATGCTCTTTGCTTTTCCTAACTGAAGCAACATGCCAATCGCAACAGTCCCTGTACGGTTGCTTCCGCCACCGCAATGGAAGTATATTTTTTTCCCTTCATTGTACGCATTTACAACCTGGTCAATCGATTCTTTTATGGATTCTTCCTGGTGTTGTGCATCATCAACGATTGGGCTATGGACTCTGATACGAATAGTATCTTCTTCTGGTGCTTCCGCACGCAAATCAAAGATGACATCCACTTTTTCATTTTCCAGAACATCTTTTGCATTATCTGCTCCGCCAATGTAAATTCTGTCTTTAACTAATTCTTGATAGTTCTTAGTGGTCATTGTAGGATGCCTCCAAATTCATTGATGAGTATAATTTTTTAACTTTTCATATCCAGTTACACTTTCACTTTGCAATGGAACGATTGCACACTTATGTGCCAAACGTGTCACTTTCTCTATCCACTGTTCCTCGGCGATTGCCCTTCCGTTTAGTACTGGATCAGAAGTGTTTGTTGCATGTAAGCTCTGGTTAATGACCCACCACTGTGGAGCGATATTGGCCCGTTTTAAATCATCCTGCAGACGGCTGGCCTCTAAGACCGGTGTTGCTTCAGCAAGTGTGACTATAACAACAGCTGTTTCTCTAGCGTTACGGAGGTGAGGCAGCAAGTTTTCGACACTTTTAGGCACCTCACCTGTTGAGCGTTCAAGTTCCTTGTGGTAAGATCGTGCAGCATCCAAAAGTAAAAGCGTATGTCCAGTAGGGGCTGTATCGATGACAACAACCTCATCTTTTGCTTTTTCTACGACTTCTGCAAAAGCACGGAAGACGGCAATCTCCTCTGTACACGGAGAGTTCAGGTCTTCTTCGATATAGGCAAGTCCTTCATCATCAAGATCTTCACTCACCTTAGATAACACTTCTGATTTGTAAGCCTCGACTTCTGATTTTGGGTCGATTCTGCTAATGGTCAATTTTTCATTCGCATTTTTCTCATTTAAAACCAATTCTAAATGAGCAGCTGGGTCTGTTGTGGTGAGATGAACATTCAAACCTCTCTCAACAAGTCCAACAGCTATTGCAGATGCCAGTGTAGTTTTCCCAACCCCGCCTTTGCCCATCGTCAGAATGACGCGAGTATCATTGATAATGAAATCGTCATTAACTGCTTCTAGACCTGGTAGGGTAATTCTCCTTTTATCAACAACAGTTTGGGACGCAGGCAAAATATATTGCTTAAACAAGTACCGTAGGTTTTCAACCCCAGTTAACGAATATGACACGTATGGCAATGAATAGACGATTACTTGTTTCAACTGATGAGGCAATTGTCTCAGTGCATCGCGTTGACGGTTATATAAAGCGAAAGATAGCTCATCATCAGGAACGTAAGATTTCATTAGTCCATTAATGATAAGAATCTGATTCCGAATTCCAATTTCGCTTAATTCCTGTGATGCCCGGTTAGCCTCCAGCAAGGTTGACTCATCTGGCCTTGCCACCAGTATCATCATCGTTTGCTTTGGATCGGATAATGCATCAACGGTATTTAAGTATAGTTGTTTCTTTTCGGATAGGCCGGACAGCGGACCAAGGCAGGACGCACCACGCGTACTTACCTCCAGAAATCCACTCCATGCAGTTGGGAGCTGGAGAAGCCTGAGTGTATGACCAGTAGGTGCTGTGTCAAAGATAATATGGTCATAAGACTTAACGATGGAATGATCGGAAAGCAGGGTTGTAAATTCATCAAACGCTGCGATCTCCACTGTGCAAGCACCAGACATTTGTTCCTCCATGGTGGCGACAACGGCATCAGGCAATAGCCCCCTATACGGACCTATCACTTTTTCCCGATGGGCTTTAGCTGCCTCTTCTGGGTCAATGTTACATGCGAACAGATTGGTTACTTGCGGCACTGGCTTTGGTGTATTGCTTAAATCGACTTCTAAAACATCCTGCAAGTTCGACGCAGGGTCTGTGCTGACAAGTAATACCTGTTTTCCTTCCTCTGCCAATGAGACAGCAGTGGCACAAGCGGTTGACGTTTTTCCAACTCCACCTTTGCCTGTGAAGAATAAAAACTTGGTTTTCACAATTGATTTAGGCTCAAAAGGCTGAAACATTGTTTTTCACCTCTTTCTATTTCATTGGTTTAAGGTCAATCTTTAGATTAGCCTTTTGTTTGACCGCAAGCTCTTCAGCATCAATGCCAAACCACTTTGCAAATTCTTCATTTGATGGGTAGACGCCAATTTTTGTGATGATACCATCAACCAATGTAACAGGGAGGGAATCTGGGCCTTTTTCGTGAAGAACCCGATTCACTTCAGAGTTTGAAACGAACACCGCAGGTTCTGTTCCCAGGTTATAGCGTTTAATGTCAAATCCTTTCTTCTCTAATAAAAAGATTGCTGATGCAACCCGAGACAGTTCAGGATTTACACTTGGCCCGCATACTCCAGTTGGACAACACATTGCAGGATCAAATATTTCAACTTTACTCATCAACATTCTCCCCTCGTACGAATAAGTAATCGCTTATATGTTATGCGAAAGTATAGCCAAGAGGTGTCTCTTGGCTATTTATCTTATTACTTTCCAGTTTCAGCGAACGTTTTGATACGGTCTGCAATTTCATCGCGGACACGTTGGAAGAACGCCCATTTTTCTTCGTCTGTTCCTTCTGCTTTCGCTGGATCATCAAAGCCCCAATGCTCACGTTTTACATGTGGAGGGGTCATCGGACATTTGTCTGCTGCATCGCCACAAAGTGTAACGACCAAATTTGCATTATTCAGGATTTCAGGGTCAATGATGTCAGAAGTTTGATTCGAAATATCAACTCCAGCTTCATTCATCGCCTTAACTGCATTTGGGTTTAGTCCATGTGCTTCTATGCCCGCACTCTTGACTTCCCATTCGTTACCTAGATATTTCTTAGCCCAGCCTTCAGCCATTTGGCTACGGCATGAGTTACCTGTACATAAGAAGTAAATTGTTTTTTTGGACATGTGTGATTGCTCCTTTTGTTGTAAGTATTATGAAATAATGGTCAACCATATATAAAGTCCTACCAGCGTGATGAACAGGGTAGGAATGGTTAAAACAATTCCTGTTTTAAAGTAGGTACCCCACGATATCTTGACCCCTTTTAGGGACAACACGTGTAGCCATAACAGTGTTGCAAGGGATCCTATCGGAGTGATCTTTGGACCTAGGTCTGACCCGATGACATTTGCATAAACTAATGCTTCCCTAATGATTCCGGTTGTATTTGTATCCGCTATTGCAAGTGCATCAATCATTACCGTAGGCATGTTATTCATAATGGACGAAAGAATGGCTGCGATGAAGCCCATTCCGATTGTTGCAGCAAATAATCCTTGATCAGCCGTCCATTGAATCAGATCAGCCAGGACGCTAGTCAATCCAGCATTTCTTAAACCGTAAACAACGACATACATGCCAATGGAGAAAAATACGATTGCCCATGGAGCACCTTTGATCACGTTTCTGGTGTTCACAGCTGGACTTCTCCTACCCATAAACAAGAAGAAAATAGCCACAATTCCTGCAACAATGGAGACAGGGATCTCAAGCAGTTCACTTATGAAGTATCCAGCGAGTAAAACCGCAAGGACGACCCAGGATAATCGGAACATTCTTTCATCCTTTATGGCATCAGCAGGTTTCTTCAATTGTGCTAAATCATAATTCCTAGCAATGCTCTTATTGAAATACAGATACAGCACCAAAATGCTAGCAAGTAATGAGAACAGGTTTGGGACAATCATCCTTGAAGCAAATTCATTGAACCCAATATTGAAGAAGTCAGCAGACACGATATTCACCAGATTACTTACCACAAGGGGAAGTGATGTTGTATCAGCGATAAATCCGCTTGCTATGATGAACGGAAAAATCATCTTTTCTTCAAACTTCAAGTTCCTTACCATTGCAAGAACGATAGGTGTCAGTATAAGGGCTGCACCATCATTTGCGAACAATGCTGCTACCAGAGCTCCTAAAATACAGATATACACAAACATTTTGATGCCGTTTCCCTTAGCAGCTCTTGCCATATGTAGTGCCGCCCATTCAAAGAACCCGATTTCATCTAGAATAAGAGATATAATGATAATGGCAATGAACGAGAATGTGGCGTTCCACACTATTTGAGTAACATCGATAACATCGGCAAAGTCCACGACTCCAAGAATCAGGGCAAGAATGGCACCGCCGCATGCAGACCAACCGATGGACAGATTTCTTGGCTGCCATATGACCAAGACGAGAGTAAGTAAAAAAATCAATGAAGCAAGAAGTGTTGAAACCAAGTTGTAACCCCCAATTATTCACATGTAATTCTCAGACCTTGCTTTTCAAGCTCCTTCAGTTTGTATTCCTGGTCTGGAAGGTGCTCCAATATGTTCTGTACCATAGGATAGTGTTCACTTTGTTTGTTTAGCGAGTAAATAATCCACTGACCTCTCCTTGTTTCACCAACAAGCCCCGCATCCTTCAGCTTACGTAAATGTTGGCTGATGGCTGGCTGACTCGCATTGAACATCGCTACAAATTCACACACACAACAGTCATGACTATCCAATAGCTTGATCATCGTCAATCGGGTTTTGTCGCCTAAGAGCTTCAAGATGCCAGCTGCCTGTTCTATTGGTACTGCTGACTTAAGCACTGCGTACACCTCCTATCTCATTCACGTATCAATATATAATAATTCACTTATATGTGCAACAGATGAATATTAAGTAAGATTTGCATGAACAAAGCAGGGGTTCGAAACATGGATGGAATAAGGGAGATGATCATTTATGCAAAACGAAACAAACTGGTTGGCTAAAGAATTAGCGAAAGATTGTCGGACGGTGGAAGACATTCAGGAAAAGTTGAAGGATCTGTTCAAAGGTACCATTCAACATGTGTTTGAAGCTGAAATTGACAATCATTTGGGCTACAAGATGCATGATAACGAAGGTGACCATTCCGGAAATAGCCGAAATGGCTATAGCCAAAAAACAGTTAAAACCAAGTTTGGAAATGGAGAGCTAAAGGTGCCGAGAGACAGAAAAGGCGAATTTGAACCACAAATTATCAAGAAATATGAAACTGCATCGAATGGGTTGGAAGACCAAATTATTGGCCTATATGCAAAAGGCATGTCGACCATAGACATTGAAGACCACATGCAGGACCTCTATGGAATAGAAGTATCGCCTGCCATGGTCAGTAAGGTAACCGATAAAATCATGCCCCTCATTGTGGAATGGCAATCACGTCCATTGGATCGGGTCTATCCGATAGTCTTTTTGGATGCCATCCACTTCAAAGTACGGAAAGAAAATCGGATTTTAAGCAAGGCTGCCTACAGTGTTTAGGGATCAATATGTCCGGTCACAAAGAGATTTTGGGCATTTGGATTGGAGAAAATGAGAGTGCGAGATTCTGGCTGGGAGTCTGTAATGACTTGAAAAACAGAGGAGTGCAGGATATTCTGATTGCTTGTAAGGACGGACGTTCTGGCTTCTCTGAGGCTATTAGTACGGTCTTTCCACAGACTGATATCCAGTTATGTATCATTCACCAAATCCGTAGTTCTATGAAGTATGTTTCGTATAAGGAACAAAAAGGCATTATGGCAGACTTGAAGAAAATCTACCAGGCCCTCACTCTGGAAGAGGCTGAACTAGAGTTCTCCAAATTCAAGGAGAAATGGGGCAAAAAGCACCCAATCATCATCAAATCATGGGAAACAAACTGGCTGGAATTAACCGCCTACTTTAGTTACCCTGCCGAAATCAGAAGACTCATTTATACCACAAATACGATTGAAGGCTATCATCGCCAGCTTAGGAAAGTCACCAAGACAAAGACAGCCTATCCAACAGATGTTCACTCAGGAAGATAATTTATTTGGCTACTATGGAAATCTCCAAGAAGTGGACTATGCCTGTAAGGGCATGGAAAGAATGTATATCACAACTGGCCATTTATTATGGGGAACGATTGGAAGCTGAGCTTTCCTCATGACCGAAGTGTGGTGCCGGCTTGACATGGCCTCTGCGGGCATGATTTCCGGTGATTGGGCGATACCTTCCAAAAGAAAGACATCGCCCGGCTCAGAGCCTATCATGCCCGCCACTCCATATAAAGCCTTTACATATAATGAAGTGAAACCCCATTTACACAAAAAGATTTATACTCCCCAATATTTAAATTAAATTTTGAGTTTTTTTGAGAGATATTAAATTGGACTTTTCATTTTATGCCTCCTTTTTTTAGGATAAATCTGGGGAATGTAGATTTATCACAGATTTTTAAAACCTTATTTATGAAGAAAATACCAATGTAATGAGGGCATCTTTTTGCTCGCTACAACCATTAGTTTTCATAATTCTTCTCATAGGTATATTTTCAATTTTTGTTGCACCTAAATAAGATTTTGCTTTAAACTCATTTTGCAATCTATAAAGTCCTATTAGATGCAAGTTCTTTCCATACCCTTTACCAATAAATTTAGGATGTATTCCTATCCAAAAAATACGACCTTCCTTATTTGTTTCAGGCTCAATATGAGGAAAGACCACACCTATTGGTTCATTATTTAACGTATAAACCGTGTACATTTTTTCCGCTTGTGTTGGTAGTTCACTCTTCATACTCATGAGAAACTTTTCCGCTTTATTTGCTTCATTCCCCATCACTTCAGATAAAAATAATAATGATTTCGTGTCAGTTATTGACCATACTTCGTATGACGGAATAAAAATTTCTCTTTGTTCTGAAAAATCCTTAATAAAAATAACTCTTTCGCCAACAATCCTCATTTTTTGTTTTGTGCTAATTAATTTATCTAAAAGAGTTTTAGGACATTCAAGCGATATTCTTTCAATCCCATAATTTTTCATTTTAGATATAAGTTCCATTATAAGAACATCCATTTTACTAGATTGAATCAATTTATCATTGTGAACTTCCAAAAGAATATCCCAATCATTTTTAATAATATGAACTCCAACATTTTTTAGCTGATTTATAATTTCTTCCATTAATCTCAGCCCCTGTACCCTTCCTTAAACTTCAACCGAACTCTCAAAGATTTAAATATACTGACTTACCAACATTTTAACATAAATATCCATTCTTTTTTAAAAATCATTATCCTTTCTATTTTATTCTATTCAAAAAAACCTTATAAAAAAAGACCCAATCCTCATTTGGATTGAGTCTAACTTGATAATATTTTTTTACATAACCGCCGCTAATTCAGTTCCCAACTTTTTTGTTCAGTTCCCGAAACTTTTTTGTAATTCAACAATCTGTGTTCGAACAACTTAGTCGTGAACTAAATTTCCATAAATAACCGATGCATACGTTTCCGTTTTTTACATTAAACAACTCGTTCGTGAACTAATCCATAGAGCAGAGGTGCTTTTCACGACAACTCAGTCGTGAACACATTACAAAAAAGTTATTTATCTTACAAAAACGAGTGCCTGAATTTAAGATCAGCTGCCGACCCAGGCGGCTTTTTTTATTTAACTAAAAGGGCACTTAGTTGAACAAAAAGGTTGGATTATTACGCTGGCTACTGAAGGATTGTACATTATTATCATGAATTGTTATATGTATTAACGAATTTGAAAATTGTTAATATCAATTTAACCTTCCAATGAACTAACAAAAACACTCTACATAACTGTACACAAATTGTCGGAAGGATGATGTTGGTTCCTGCTATTCTTTTGTATAAGGGAGGTAACATAATGGATTTGCTTAGGAACATGAATGAAGCATTACAGTATATTGAAGAAAACCTTACTGATGATATTGACTTTAAAGAAGTGGCAAGATTAGCTTTGTGTTCAGAATATCATTTCAAAAGAATGTTTTCATTTCTTGCGGGTACTACGCTCTCCGAATATATCCGAAGAAGACGCCTTACTCTTGCTGCATTTGAACTAATTAATACTAAACTAAGGGTTATTGATATTGCTATTAAATACGGTTACAGTTCACCTGATTCCTTTACCAGAGCCTTTCAAAGTTTGCATGGTGTATCGCCATCAGTAGCAAGAAGTAATGGTCAGTCATTAAAAGCCTATCCACGAGTGACCTTTCAATTATCAATTAAAGGAGGAAGTGAAATGAATTACAGAATTGAAGAAAAAGAGGCATTTCACATAGTCGGTATCAAGAAACGGGTACCCATTGTGTTTCAAGGTGAGAACCCAGAGATCACTGCTATGTGGAAAAAATTAAATACCGACACGATAAGTAAACTTATTGAACTATCTAATATTCAACCAAAAGGGATCATACAAGCATCCACTAACTTTTCGGAAGGTCGTATGGAGGAAAAAGGAAGTCTTGATCATTATATAGGTGTAGCTACAACAAATGAATGTCCCGAAAACTTTTCTAAGCTAAAAGTTCCTGCGTTTACCTGGGCTGTATTCGAGTCAGCAGGACCTTTTCCTAATATACTCCAGGATACATGGGGGCGTATTTATTCAGAATGGTTTCCTTCTTCGAACTATCAACAAACAGAAGGACCAGAAATTTTGTCGATCAAAACCAAAGATTTAAGTTCCCCGATAGTAAAAAGCGAAATTTGGATTCCGGTATTAAAAAGATAAATAAGTTATATAGCTGCTTATTTTGAGGCAGATATTTTTATTTTTATTGTGAGTTCAATTATTGTATTTAAACTAAGCTGCTGCTTTAGTTGAAGAACTCTCAGCCGAGTCAGCCATGGCGATAGAAAACATTTCATTTTGAAATTAAAAAGAGATAGCCGCCTAACCAATGGCGGCTTTTCAAAATTTCGTTTCACGATTGACTTGTCTATGTTATAACTGAGTTGTCCAGGTCACGACTAAGTTGTCTGAGTCACGATTAAGTTATCTCGTGACACCCGCTTCGAATCATTGGTATATCAGGCTTTCTCGCAATTTAATCAAACGTTTGATCAAATTATGAACACATAAAAAAGAACCGAGAAAACGTACCAACGGTACGTCTCCCGATTCTCTGGATTGTTTCTGATCTATATTTGCCTCACGCTTTTTCCCCGTTCAGATACCAACTTAATTACAGCAGGTACGAACTTGAATTACATGGGGAATGTGTTAAATGCGAAGAGACAAATCTCTTCTTCCTCTAATTCCTCATTACTCAACAGTAACCGACTTAGCCAGGTTCCTAGGCTTATCAACGTCACAGTCACGGTGCAGGGCTGCATAGTATGAGATCAATTGCAGCGGTATTACAGAGATAAGGGGTGTTAACAGTCCGTGCACTTCAGGGATCACAAAGCGGTCTTCGTCTGTTTGAAGGCCATCCATGGAGATAATGCACGGGTTTGCACCGCGGGCGGCGACTTCTTTAACGTTTCCGCGGATGCTCAGGTTTACACTTTCTTGTGTTGCAAGGGCGATGACAGGAGTCCCTTCTTCAATTAAAGCAATGGTACCGTGCTTTAATTCTCCTCCTGCAAAGCCTTCAGCCTGGATATAAGAAATTTCTTTCAGCTTTAATGCACCTTCAAGGCCAACATAGAAATCGATCCCGCGGCCGATGAAGAAGGCGTTTCTTGTTACGGTCAAGTATTCACGGGCAATGGATTCGAACTCTTCTTTCGAGTCACAAAGCATATCAATCGCATTCGCAGCAATGCCAAGCTCTTTTACCAGGTCGAAATCCACATCAATAACACGGCTCTTTGCTGTCACATCTGCCAGGATTGCCAGCACTGCCAATTGGGCTGTGTAGGCTTTCGTCGACGCTACTGCGATTTCAGGTCCGGCATGGAGCAGGAGAGTAAAGTCTGCCTCACGGGATAATGTTGAGCCCGGGACGTTTGTAATCGTCAGCGCCTTGTGGCCCATATCTTTCACTTTCACAAGCACCTGGCGGCTGTCTGCTGTTTCCCCGCTCTGGGAAATGAACACAAATAAAGGCTTTTCAGACAGCAGCGGCATGTTGTAGCCGAATTCACTTGAAATATGGACTTCCACTGGAATTTTCGCCATTCTTTCAATGAACTGCTTTCCAACGAGTCCTGCGTGGTAAGACGTTCCCGCAGCAATGATATAAATGCGGTCAGATTCATTCATCGCTTCAACGATATCCTGCTCAATCACCAATTGTCCGTTTTGATCCTGATAATTTTGGACGATTTTACGGATGACCATTGGCTGCTCATCAATCTCTTTAAGCATATAGTGAGGGTACGTTCCCTTTTCGATATCACTTGCGTCCAGTTCGGCAATATAAGGCTCACGGCTGATGACTTCCCCGCTAAGGTTTTGGATGGTCACTTCGTCTTTTGTGACGATGACCATTTCCTCATCCATCAGCTCGACATACTTGTCTGTCACCTGCAGCATGGCCATTGCATCGCTGGCCACTACATTAAACCCAAAGCCAAGGCCAACAAGCAGAGGGCTTTTATTTTTCGCAACAAAAACCGTTTCGCTGTTTTGTTCATCCAAAAGGGCCAGCGCGTATGAACCATGAAGAAGTGTCAGCGTTTTGCGGAAGGCTTCTTCAACACTCAAGCCATCGTTTACAAACAGTTCAATTAACTGAACAATGACTTCAGTGTCCGTATCACTTTTTAAAGGAACATTTTGCAGATACTCACGCTTAAGGATGTCGTAGTTTTCAATCACCCCGTTATGGACAAGGGTCAGCCGGCCGGAGTTGCTTTGATGAGGATGGGCGTTTACTTTGCTTGGTGCTCCGTGTGTTGCCCAGCGTGTATGACCGATTCCGGTATTGGCCGTCACGCCAAGGTCTACTGCATTTCTAAGGTCGGCAATGCGGCCTTTTTCTTTAAATACATGGACACCATTTTCATTCAAGACAGCAATTCCAGCAGAATCATAACCACGATATTCAAGCTTTTCCAGGCCTTTTAATAAAATTTCTTTTGAATCTTCAAATCCAATATATCCAACAATACCGCACATAACTTCTAGTTCCTCCCTGGCGATAGGGGGCAAGAAGCCTCGGGGGCATACTTGCCCCCTTATCTCTGATTATAAATAGGTTTGAGGTCAGACTTGTAGCCAACCTCCGAATAATTTTAAGCATTCCCTTCTCTTTGTGCATTGAGTTGCCCCAATGTTTTAAAGCAAGGATTTGCGGCTGTGCTCTTTCAGCCGGGAGGCATCCGCCGAACATTCGATAAACCTCCTCCTCGTCAACTAATCCCTGCCGTTCGGGACTAGTCCAGGCGCTTTAGATATTCAGTTTTCCCGCTCCCACCTTTCCGATAGATTCAATGTTTTTGAATGATCAAAAACAGGATAATCATACAGGAACTTTCTAGTTCCGTCAATAGAAAACTAAGGAAGATCCTTTCCGGGACTTTACCCGGAGCCAACATGCGAAACTCCCTTAATAAAATAAATATGCATGAGGGATTGAAAGCGTTCCCTCATGCATATCCCATTTCGTTATTCTTTCAATCCCATTTCGGATTCTACAACTGTGGTGATCCGCTCGACATACTGCTTACAAAGATCTTCCGATGGAGCCTCAGCCATCACTCGAACTAACGGTTCTGTACCCGATGGACGGACAAGGATTCGGCCGTTTCCGTTCATTTCTTCTTCAACCTGCTGGATGACTTGTTTCACTTTATCATTGTCTGTAACATGATGTTTATCCGTCACTCTCACATTGACAAGTACCTGCGGATACTTCTTCATTTCACCCGCCAGCTCGGAAAGCGGCTTTTGTGTGATTTTCATGATATTCGCGAGCTGCAGCCCTGTCAGAAGGCCGTCACCAGTTGTGTTGTAATCGAGAAAAATAATGTGGCCGGATTGTTCCCCGCCAAGATTGTAGCCGTTCTTTTTCATTTCTTCGACTACGTAGCGGTCGCCGACGGCCGTTTGGACACTGTTTATTCCATGTGCTTCAAGCCCCTTATAGAAACCAAGGTTGCTCATCACTGTTGAAACAACAGTACCCTGCTTCAACCTGTTCTGTTCATTCAGGTATTTGGCGCAAATATACATGATCTGGTCGCCATCGACAATCTGTCCGTTTTCATCAACGGCAATCATCCTGTCGCCATCCCCGTCAAAAGCAAACCCCACATGGGCTCCCTTTTCCTTCACAAAAGCTGCAAGAGTTTCCGGATGGGTTGACCCGACTCCGTCATTGATATTCAACCCATTCGGGGATGCTCCCATTGTGGACAGGTCAGCATCAAGGTCAGCAAATAAATGGGCTGCCAGCGAAGAAGTTGCACCATGCGCACAATCAAGCGCAATATGGATTCCGGAAAAATCTTCATCCACTGATTGCTTCAAATACTGCAGGTATTTTTGGCCGCCTTCGAAGTAATCATTTACTTGTCCAAGATCTGCCCCGACTGGGCGCGGCAATTCGTCATTTTCCAAGTCCATCAGGTTTTCAATTTCGAGCTCCTGTTCATCAGAAAGCTTGAAACCATCCGGGCCAAAAAATTTAATCCCGTTATCAGCTACCGGATTATGTGATGCGGAAATCATGACTCCCGCCTGTGCACCAAGCGCTTTTGTAAGGTACGCCACTCCCGGTGTGGAGATAACTCCAATCCTCATGACTTCAGCTCCAATGGAAAGCAAACCCGATACGAGGGCCCCCTCTAGCATATGGCCTGAAATCCTTGTGTCCCGACCGATTAAAACCTTTGGACGGCTTTGGTTTTTAGTTAACACATACCCTCCAAAACGTCCAAGTTTAAAAGCCAATTCTGGCGTCAATTCACTGTTAGCAACTCCACGGACTCCATCCGTACCGAAATATTTACCCATTCTATAATCGCTCCCTCTAGAATTATTGCAGGAAAATTACACTTCTTTTTCAGTTACCGTAATGCTCGCTGTTTCTCTTGCCAATCGCCATTTGATGTTTTGAGGTGCTGTAACCTTTATATTGACCTGATGGTCCCCTCCCTGTAAGCCTGACACATCAGCAATAAGCTTAAAATCTTCAGCCGTAAGAGCAGCTACAGCATCACTTGGCCCGGAAACAATCACATTGGTCAGTCCGTTGTCAGGAGGCAAAAAACCCGCCTCTAAAGGTTCGGTTTCGCCCTCGATGCCAATCGGAACATTAGAAATTGTTTTTTCAACCTGATTGTTGACATTAACCGTTACTTTTGCTGTTTCAGGTGTTACCTTTACCACCCCGTTTGAGATGATGACTGGCAATGTGAGTTCTGTATCTTCAGACAGGTTGCTGACGTCGACCTCGACCCGCACGCTATCCACCGACTTTAAAATATCTGGAGCTGCAATGATGGTCGCTTGTTCTGTATCAAGTTTCATCGATTCGATGGTAATACCTGCAGGCGGTGTACCTTTGCGGACAATGTTAATCGGCACATCCTTGCTCGAGCTTTTTACTGGTATCGTAACCTCTACAGTATCCGGATCGACGACCACTTCAAGCTTATTAAGCTGTCTGTCAAACACCAGAATGTCAGCTTCCCGGCTGATCGTTTCATTTACAGGATCGTCTTCATCAACGGTTGCTTTGACATAGCTAATTTTATCGATGATATCCTTTGCGCCTGTTATCTTTACACGGGCCGGATCAATACTTGCCTCCCCGGCAATATAGCCTTCTTGTATCTTTCTCCTGTCGAATTCAGCTTCAACCTTGAATTCTTTTGTTACTTTTTCCTGAACTGATACATTTACATATTCAGGCTCTATGGTCACTGCCAATCGTTTGGATATATCCCTTACTTTTATTTCGGCTCGTTGCTTGCCAATTTCGACGTCTGTCAAATCCACATATACCTCAAAGTTTCTTAAAGCCTTGGCTTGCTGGACAATATTTTTTGGCCCCTGGATGGTCATATTCACTGTGCGAGGTACACCGCTAACGACCAGATTTTCTGTGTCGTAATAACTTTTAACCTGAACATCAGTAATTGTCTCAGTATTTTCGTCCGAAGGAACATTTACGGCAGTCTCACTTTCATCATCATTCGGAACGGATGAAAATAGCAGGACGGCAAGCACGAGGGCAACGGCTTTCATAAACCATGGATAGTCCATCAGTTTATCCATTTTTCTTCCCCCTCCAATTCCACACTGCTGAGAAGTCCTGTCTCATTTTCGCCTGGGAACCAAGTTCATTGGCCAATAGCTCGCGCAGAGTAGGCTGGCTTAAGTCCCGGTAAAGCTCGCCGTTTTTCGTGAGAGAAACATTGCCGGTCTCTTCAGAAACGACAACTGTAATACTATCAGTCACTTCGCTGACGCCCAAGGCTGCCCTGTGCCTTGTTCCCAGTTCTTTCGAAATAAACGGGCTTTCAGAAAGTGGTAAATAACAGGCGGCTGCAGCAACAGTATTTCTTTGTAAAATGACCGCACCATCATGAAGCGGTGTATTCGGGATGAAAATGTTGATCAGCAATTCTGCCGACACCTTGGAATTCAACTGTATTCCTGTTTCAATATAATCACTTAACCCGGTTTCTCTTTCTATCGAAATTAACGCGCCGATCCGGCGTTTTGCCATATAGTCCGTCGCTTTGGTGATCGCCTCAATCATCTTATCCTCGTCATCTTCCTCCTGGTAGCCAGTCCGGGCAAAAAGCCTGCCCCGCCCCAGCTGCTCCAAGGCCCGCCGCAATTCCGGCTGGAAAATGATGATGATGGCCAGGAAACCCCACGTCAACGCTTGCTGCATTATCCAGCTGAGTGTATTGAACCCGAAGAAATCACTGGCAAATTTCACAATCAGGATCACAAAGATCCCTTTCAATAATTGCACTGCCTTCGTTCCCCGAATGATTGCAATCAGCTTGTAGATAACGTACCAAACAAGGAGAACGTCAACGATATTGGCTAGATATTCTAAAATGTTGAAATCTGCAGAATCCATTGTACTTCCTCCACGATTTTTATCAAAAAGAAGGAGTTGTTTGTGTACTTCCATCCCCACGTCTTTTGTAACTTTATTATTATATCATAAGAAAGGTATATTTTATGAAACTGCACCTGGTACTTTTTTGAACTGCCACCTTCAGGCCGGATAGCAATAAAAGAACAGCCACCCTTACTGGAGCGACTGTTCTTTTGCTTCTTTATTATCGTCTAGAATGCCCACAGTGCTTTTAACAGTTTTTTTAATGTGGTACCACATCCAGTCAAACACTTCATTCACTTCAGTTATTTCTCCTGTCACATTTCCTGCTGAAGCCAGGTACTTCTCGCCATTAATGACTGTGACATTTCCCTGGACCTGACCCTCTATCTTTATTTCCCCATTGCGTACGACAAGATCCCCTTTTACAACTTCCCCTTCCGGAACGATGACGGTATTGTTTTCAACAATGAGGTTAGGGTGTTTGGATACTGAAAATTGCTGTTCTGTATTCCAGGTAGAGACGATGCTTCCCATCATTAATACAAGAAACAAAGAAGCAGCAGTCAGTAACGGGTGGTTCCTAAACCAGCGCTGGAATTCTGCTTTCTTTTTCTCTTTTGGAAGCTTTGCCATTATATTTGCCGTAAAATTTGACGGCGCATGGACGTGGGACGTACTTTGGACGAGTGCAATTGCCCTTGTTAATTCCCTAAAAAGGATCTGGCAGTCGGAACATGATTGCAAATGCTCCCTTAATTCCCGTTCATGGTCGGTCGATATTTCTTCATCTAAATATTCATGCATATATTCTAAAAACTTATCTGGACAATTCACGTTATCACCTCTTAATTAAACATGGCGTAATTGCTGTCTGAGAGCTTCCCGTCCCCTGTGGATTCTCGTTTTAACCGTCCCGAGCGGAAGGTCCAGTATTTCACTGATTTCATTCAGTGAAAGCTCTTCAATATACTTTAATACGATGACAGACCGGTATTTATCGGGTAGTTTTGAAATTTCTTTTTGGACCATATCCTGCAGTTCTAAACTTTCCAGTTCATCCTCCGGTAATTCCGTGTCTGATGCGACCTGTGAATACATGTTCAGCCCTTCTGTCCCGGGAACTTCTGCATCTAAATAATAATCCGGTTTCTTTTTGCGAAGCCTATCTATACACAGGTTTGTGGCAATCCTGTATAACCATGTCGAGAACTTCAAATTTTGGTTGAAACTGTTAATATTGATATATGCCCTAATGAATGCTTCCTGTGCCATATCCTCGGCTTCGTGCCGATTCCCCAGCATTCTGAAGCACAGTTGAAATACCCTGTCCTTATATAATTCCACGATCTCTGCATATGCATTTTGATCGCCTTTTATCACCTGTTTAATTCTTTTCTTAACAATGGTCTCCATTTTTTACCTCGCCTCACATTGCGGCTAACCGATATACGTACCGGCTGCAGAAAAGGTTTCAATTTATATAAAAATCTTGACGATATTTAGTTTAGCAAATATTTACTCAATTGGTTTAAAAACTTTTAATCCGGTTATAAAAGAACATATAAAGGATACTGGGGTGGTTAACATGTGTAGGAATTCACTGCTTAGGGATATTGAAAACTGCCGTAAACAAATGGTTGAGCTGGCATCACTTACGTCACTGTCCAATGAACAAGTGCTCAAGGCCAGCACGAAGCTTGATCATTTATTAAATAGATACCACGGTTTATCTTCAAAATAAAAAAAGGTTTATCTTCCAAATAAAAAAACGATTTTTCTTTAAATATGTTTGGTTAAACGATAAAGCAGCAGCTTATTGATAAGCTGCTGCTTTTTTATTGTACTACAGAAGTTTTTCCCCGAATAGGGATCCCATTAACGCAACTGCGGCAATTGCAGTTTTATTTCTTTCATCCAGGATTGGGTTTACTTCAACGAATTCAGCTGATGTGATAATATCGGCCTCCTCCAGCATTTCCATAGCTAGATGGCTTTCACGGTAACTGATACCCCCGGGGACAGGTGTACCTACACCCGGTGCATCGGTTGGATCCAATCCGTCAAGATCCAATGACAGATGTACGCCATCAGTCCGTTCTTTTAAGTATGCAATGGTTTGTTCTATCACTGTGGCCATGCCGAGCCTGTCTATTTCATGCATCGTAAACACTTTTATGCCTAATTTTTTTATCAGGATTTTTTCACCCTCATCGAGTGACCTCGCACCAATAATGACAACATTTTCGGGTTTGGCTTTTGGACTGTATCCCGCAATGTTTGTTAACAGTTCATGGCCAATTCCCAGGCTGGCAGCCAGTGGCATGCCGTGGATATTTCCGGATGGTGATGTCTCTGATGTATTTAGGTCGCCATGTGCGTCATACCAGATCACACCTAAATTTTTATAATGCTTTGATACACCTGCCAAAGTGCCGATGGCAATACTGTGATCGCCTCCGAGTATGAGAGGAAATGAGCCCGAGCTGACTATTTTATCTACTTCCTTTGCCAAGAGGGCACTTTTCTCTGCTACTAAATCCAGATTTCGTAAATTGGATTCGGGATCCACCCGAACTTCCGGTCTGCCTACCTGGATATCTCCCAAATCTTCTATTTCATCGAATAGCACTTTTAATCTCTCATTTACTCCGGCGTACCGGATTGCGCTTGGACCCATGTCCACACCACGGCGCATTTGCCCTAAATCCATCGGCATTCCAATTATTGAAAGTTTTCTCATTCTTTCACCCATCTCCACTATTCTTTTACTTTATTTTAACCGCTTACATTCAACTGACTCAACTGGACAACTTTGTGCATATTTATACGTTATCAAACCCGTTCCATTTCTATTCGGTATCATAAAAATAACCTAATAAAATAAAAAAAGTCTTAAACCTAAGGCAGGTTTAAGACTCAATATGTAGTATGATGGTGGAGCCTAGCGGGATCGAACCGCTGACCTCCTGCGTGCAAAGCAGGCGCTCTCCCAGCTGAGCTAAGGCCCCGAAAAATGAATGGAGCGGAAGACGGGATTCGAACCCGCGACCCCCACCTTGGCAAGGTGATGTTCTACCACTGAACTACTTCCGCATATTAATCAGTTAAAAAAATAAGTGAAACGGTCTTGATAATAATATAAACATGAGCCATGAAGGACTCGAACCTTCGACCCTCTGATTAAAAGTCAGATGCTCTACCGACTGAGCTAATGGCTCGTAATTTGCTTAAAATAACCTCTCGGTATTTTGCACAAAATCCGCTGAAGTAAAAATTCAACAATATTATGATTTGGCTGGGCTAGCTGGATTCGAACCAACGCATGACGGAGTCAAAGTCCGTTGCCTTACCGCTTGGCTATAGCCCAGTAGTATAAAACAAAAAGGGACACAGTTAGCTTGTCCATTTTTCTTAATAAATATTCAAATGGTGGAGGGGGACGGATTCGAACCGCCGAACCCTGAGGGAGCGGATTTACAGTCCGCCGCGTTTAGCCACTTCGCTACCCCTCCGGTTAAATGATGAAATTAATCTTAACGTCCTCGATCATAACAAGAATGGTGCCGGCAAGAGGACTTGAACCCCCAACCTACTGATTACAAGTCAGTTGCTCTACCAATTGAGCTACACCGGCACAGATTAAAATAATTACTTAGTTTGGTATTACTAAACAAAGTTTTTCTTTTCGCAGGTGTCCTCATCTCAGTAAACTTATTCAAGCAGCAGTTCGATGAGTACAACTCGCAGCATATTCGTGATGCAACGCTCGTCTCTACCAATTGAGCTACACCGGCACATATGGTGGAGGATGACGGGCTCGAACCGCCGACCCTCTGCTTGTAAGGCAGATGCTCTCCCAGCTGAGCTAATCCTCCAATATGGTGACCCCTACGGGATTCGAACCCGTGTTACCGCCGTGAAAGGGCGGTGTCTTAACCGCTTGACCAAGGGGCCGTTATAGTTTAATAGAGAGCTCCCAAGCGGGCTCGAACCGCTGACCTCTTCCTTACCATGGAAGTGCTCTACCTGCTGAGCTATGGAAGCATGCTGCTGCCAGCTCAAAAGGACGTATCCTTTTTGAGGTTTTGGCTCCGCAGGCAGGATTCGAACCTGCGACCGTTCGGTTAACAGCCGAATGCTCTACCACTGAGCTACTGCGGAATAATATTAAACTGCCCGGCGGCGTCCTACTCTCACAGGGGGAGAACCCCCAACTACCATCGGCGCTGAGAAGCT
>NZ_PGVB01000017.1 GCF_002860205.1 Bacillus sp. T33-2 | reverse complement strand
TACTCCTTTTTTCATGCCTTAAAAGTCTTGGGGCATAAGGGCTGAGATTTATGAAATTCATTCAGGTATCACGTTTTTATTAGAAATTTCATTAACAGTATGTATATGAAAAGCGAATTTAATACAAATTTTAAGGGATGATAGAATGTTTACAGAATTATATCCAATGAGTAAGGAAATTTCAGAAAAAGTTGATAAATTAATTAATGATTTTGTCGTAAGTGAAGGTGACTTTACAGAGGGAATTATTAGTTTAGAAGAAATGACACATCTTTATTTATTAAAACAATTATCTCGAAATTTAAAGAAGAAAGTTATAGTGCCTGTTTATTACTATAAAGTATTAGTGGAAGAGGAAGTTAATAAAAGTACGCTAGCATTTCATGCAGAACATGCTTTAATGCGAGTTACTTCTGTTTGGGAGCATCTATTTCAGATATTAAATACGTTTTTAGAAATTAATATGAGTCCTAGAAGAGTTAAAGAAACTGATGAAAAATGGTTGATAGAAAAAAAATCTATTACTATTAAAAAGAATATTTCATTTAAAAAATATGCAAAAGTTAGTAATCAGTATCTGACTAGAACTAGCTTTTTGAGTAACGTAAAAAAGAAATTTATAGCTGATCCAATCCTTAGGGAAATTGTTAACTTATCTAACAAACCACATTGGAAAAAAATAAGAGAGTACCGAAACGATATAATTCACCATAAATTTATTGGACAATCTGAATTTATTCTAGATGCTTCACATGACAATTATATTATTCAGATAGAAAATAAGGCAGAAGAATTCTTTGATTATAGAGAATTAACAGTTCACCTATTAGCCGGGTTAGATGATATTAAGGACGGTTTAGAAAAAAGCTTTTTGATGCTTAAGCAGGATTTGACGCCAAATAAGAAGTTATCTTCTAGAGAAGATTACTTTCTTTTAAAAATTAAGTGTGCCTGTGATGAAAAAGTTAAACTAGTTCCTGACTCTGCAAAAGAATTAGATGATAAATTAATAAAAAGCAAAAATGAATTTCGTGGAATTTTTTGCCCTAAATGCTTCTCAGATAACGTGGAAATAATAGAAGATAAACAAAAAGTAAGCCAAAAAACGTGGGCAGATAACTTTAACGCATACTATTATGATAAAACGCCCGTATACTTAGAAAAGAAAATTAATGATCTTAATAAATAAAGATGGAGGAGAAAGAGGGAAATAGGAATTAAGAAGGAAGCACGGGGACATACCCAGTGCTTCTTTCATGTGGTTAGAAGCAAAAGAAACGTACTGCTCCCTTTCATTTGACATTATAATGTCTAAGCGTCTTAAACCGCTTTTTCTGCTTCACATACTTCTCGTTAAGAACCAATACCTTCCCATTCTCCGTGGCTGCATATTTGCGGTAAACAGTTTTACATCTTTCGAATGCGAGGTGCCCAAGGATATAAATGGGTAGGGTGATGGCCAAGAGTATGAGTGCATCCCTAATGAAGTGAAACCTATGACCAACTACATAAATCGTTATGACTGCCTGGGATGCGAAAGCGACGGTCAGGGTGATCAGCACATTGAAGATGTGAAAGACGAATACCTCTTTTTCCTCTCGAAACATCCGCTCCAGTTCATTTTTAAATGTGAGGGTAATGAATACTGATATCACAATGAATATAAGGCAAACAAAATACGTTAACACAGTAACCATTTTGCCCGTCCTCCTCCATGGATAATCCCCTTTTTCAGCATTGTAACACAACAGTGAAGCACGGAGACGTACCTCATATCCAACAAGCTAACTTGAAAGTAAAGAGAAATTTACTAATACTTTTGGACATAACCTAAAAATTTGCATACTCAAATAAGCCTCATCATTAGATTTTTCAAAAGTAATATGCTTAAGCTGCCGTGCCATTGGTAGCCTTCCCAATAGTCCTTTCATAGGAGACTTTCAATATATCAAAAACAGTCAGCTTCTTTTTCCTATGACTTTTCTTCCCGTTTTTCTCTATCTGGAAATAGATTCTTTTTATAACTTCCAGGATGGAAGTCCTGCTGGAGATAATCGCTTCAAACAGCGTCGGAATAAACTCCACTGTGATTGATATGGACTTGTATTCACTCGTTTCTCTTTTCTTTTTTCTTAGTAGATACTCCCTTGCCTGAAAGGCAATCGTCGAACTAATCAAAAGAGAAATCAACGTTCCGTATAAGTGGCATTCAAATCTTTCCTTTTGCATCTTTTTACTTTATGAATCTGGAACAGGGACTTCCATGTCTTGAACAGGATTTCAATTTGCCAACGAAGGGAGTAGAAAAGGGAATTTCTTCCTTTGGCACACTCTGATATGGTATATTAGAGATGAACATGTTCAATTTATAGAGTTTTTTGGTGGGGTGTGATAATTTCACGCCCCTCTTTTTTTCGGTTTTCTCTCTCTTTTTTTCCCTTTTTTTAATTTGTTCGGGAGCCAACTTATAAAGGATCAGCCGGGGAATGTGGTGTTTTTTGGCCGTTACGAAAATATCTAAAAGCTCCCTGATTTCCCCTTCCTCCATCTCATCCATTACCTCTCCCAAATCCAATTTTATATAATCCCCATCTTCCTTCGTAAATAGCGTAGTGGGTGGCTTTAGTCGAGTGAGATAGTAAGCGCCCTTTTGGCCAATCTGGTACAATTCCTCGACGTTGAAGTAGCCGAGGTCCCGTATGATTAAATCACTTTGAGTATTGCGAAGAGAATGAGCCACTAGTGCGGAGTTTTGAGCCACTATTTGCGGACAATAGATCTAGTGAAAGTGGAGTGGAGAGCCAGTGGATTATTATGAGAGAAAAAGGCAGCCATTGAAACAGTCGTGTTCTATTTCAAGTATAATTTAAATAAAGTATATTCAGAATAGAGGGAAAAAGACATGGCGGCTTTTACTCAAGATAAGTTTGCTTTGCCGAGAGCAAGCTGTATAGATATTTACTTGGTTGCGGGCAATTGAGATTATTGATCAGCAACTAGAAGATAAACGATTTAGATAAGATAGCAGAAAATATTAAACCAGGAAAGCAAGCCTTTATAGAATATGTTATGAAAAATGGAATTACTGATAAGCTGAATTCTGCACAAGCTATCTGGCAGGTAGGAAAGGGAGATGGCGTCTATTTAAGAGTTTTAAATGATGACGGGTCTGTATGTGATTGGGACTTTTTTAGCAAATGGGTAAAGGGTCTAAGTGGAAAACCCATTACAATACATAATAAACTTGTACGTGATCGGATACCGGAAATTATCAAAGGCAATGGGAAAAACGCAAAGGTAAGACAATTAACAAACTATGAATATATAAGAGAGTTGAGAAGAAAAGCATCTGAAGAGCTAAATGAGTACATTAACTCTAAGAGCAATGAAGAGGCTGGAGAAGAACTTGCTGATTTATTAGAGGTTATCCATTCACTTGCGGAAATTCATGGCTATTCAATTCATGATATTGAACAAACCCGTAAGCAAAAGGCTGAAATTAGAGGTGGTTTTAAGGACAGAGTATTTCTAATCGATGTAGAGGGTTAAACTCTTATAGATTACACAGATCCTTACTTTTGTCTACTAGAGGAGATAGAGAACGATGGACAAGAAGACTTTTAAATCTAGCTTTCAAACGTTTTTAGAAGAACCCATAGATGGAATAAACTCTGAGCAAAAGATAAAATATATGAAAAAATGGAGAGGTTATGAAAATAATAAAATTCCATAATTAATTAATTCTTCAGATTTAATTCAAATTGATAGCTCATTAAAAATTGGTATTTTAGTAAGAACAACTTTAGATAAAGTCATAATGAATAAATTACTTTCTTCCGAAAAAGTTCGCCTCTTACAGGAAGAAAAACACTGTAAAAACTTATTTGATCTTAATTTTCCTATGTTGAAAAAAGTCGTGTGGGGTAATCCGCTTTCCGAACAAAGAAAAGTAAATGGGTATGATCGTTATTGGGCGGAGCCAGTTACAATCGACAATGAAAAGTATCTTGTTTGCAATGACTGGTATGAGAGGAATAAAACGAAGTTTATTTTGTGGGCTAAAAGTTTTGGCTAAATTGAATTTCTAAGAAATCACAGTGTAATAAAATTAGATTTTTAAATATTTTGTTTAAAGTAGTCTTTTCTTCAACGAAAAGACTATTTTTCTTTTATTAATTTTTTTTGATCCCTATACATCAATTGAATATTCTCCGCAGAGAAGACGCTCCGCGTGTGGAAAAGGACTCTATGGAGAGAATGTTTGGGATGATGATGCCAAAGGGGCCAAGCGAACTGCCGCTTTCTAAAATGAATATGGCGGTATGGGAACTAAAATGATGAAAAGCGTAATGGAAAAGAAAAACGTTGATACTCAGCAAACCTTAATTCAAACAGCTCAAAAAGCAGGCGTGAAACTTGTCGCTTGTACGATGAGCAAACCACGAAAATGGAACACTATCCTGGCTGAAGTGAACCCTTAAAATGGAACACATAAAAAGCATCTAGACAACCTGTACTCTAAAAACAACAGGTTGTCTAATTTCTCTTATTAAAAACTCAATTAATTTATTCCATTTTCAGGGCGCGTTTGTGGAAGATCATTAGTCTAATTCCTCGGTAAAAATGCAGAGGAATTAGACTTTTTTTTTCTCTCAAAATCCTTAACATTGTAAATCTGCGGTTTTCTTGACATTCCTCCAATGGTAAAGGCAACAAGTGGTAAATCTTGTGACAATCGGCGGTAAAAAACATGGCAGAAGTGGTACATTCCTATGGCCGTAATCAAACAAAAAGAACCGAGTGGTTTTTGCCCGGTTTTTATATTAGGGTATGACTTTTGTGTCTAGACAGCAACATTCCATTCTAGACAAATTTATATCTGTCTAGACAAATTTACACTTATTTCGTTAATTCATTACCATAGGGCAATTTGGGGTTAACATTCGCTGCTTAAAATGAAATTGTGAGGGGGAGATGGATGACAACGATTAAATTTCTGGCGATCAGCAACCAAATAAATAAAGACTACATCATGAAGAATGATAGATCGACTAAGCGCCTGCCAGGGGAAAAAGAATTATCAGAGCAATATGGTGTCAGCAGGGAAACGATTCGGAAAGCATTAAACGAATTGATCCAGCATGGCAAAATTTACAGCATCCAAGGTTCCGGCTATTACATAAAACAAGCATCATTAACTTTGAAGAATTCGCTGAACTATTTAAGCAGCATTACGGAAATGATCCGGGATTTCAACCTGTCGGAAAATGACATGAATACAAAAATGCATGTGGACAAGGCTTCTGAAGAAGCAAGACAGCTCCTGGACCTGAATGAGGATGACGACGTCTATATCTTAAACAGGATACGGACCGCCAATTTCGAACCAGTTGTTTACTCGATTAACGTGCTGCCTCTGAAATTAGTCGGCAAAGAATTTGAACAATATTACTTTAAAGGGTCGCTATCAAAATTTTTAAAGGACTTCTATCAGTACGAATTTACGGAAGCAATCACTGAAATCCAGGCAGTCACGGCAGCGGATGAAGTATCGGACGTTTTTGCCGGGAACCATTATCCTTTATTAAAATTCATCCAAACCCATTATACGATTGAAGGAAAACCTATTTTACTTTCATACGATTACATGAGGAACGATGTGATCCGCTTTTATGTGAAAAGAAATAAACAAATAAAAGGAAGGTAATCAGCTCATGAAAAAATTATTACTACTTGCAATCGCATTATTATTAACCATAAGTATCGCATCCGGCTGCCAGTCAAATAAAGGCGAGACCACCTCTGCTTCTGCGGATGGCCTGCCAAAAGATGCAAATGGCAACAAAATTATGACGATGAAGGTGTTTACAAATGATGCTTCTGCTCCCACTCGAGTCACCAACTTTGAAAGTGCAGCAGAGAAATTAAATGAAGAGCTGGAAAAAGAAAAAGCCGATTATCGAGTGAAAATTGAACCGATTGTGAAACCGATGAGTGCGGAAGACTTCGATAAAAACTTCATCTTCGCTTCCCAATCAAATAATGCAGCAGATATTTATACCACTTCATACGCTTCTGTCGGCTGGATGGCGGAAGGAGATTACATCCTGCCGCTTGATAGTGTTAAGAAGGAAAAAGTGTTTGAAAATATCATGGATGGCTATTGGCAGCCAGTGACATGGGATGGCAAAGCCTACGGAGTCATTCAAGATACCGAAGCACGGGTTGTTTATTTTAATAAAGAAATTTTAAGAAAAATGGGTTGGTCGGAAGAAGACATCAACCAACTGCCAAAAAAAGCGGAGGCTGGCGAATTTACCTTGAATGATATGACAGACACCGCTGCAGACGCCCGAAAACAGGGATTTGTAAAAAACGGGTATGAGTTCGACCGCGGTCCAAATGATGTCCCAATGAATTTTTACAACTTTGGAGCAGAGCTTTACGACTGGAAAAATAAAAAGTTTGTCCTGGATAAAGAAAAAGCGCTCAAAACATTTGAGTGGGTGAAGGAAAGTCGCGAGAGTGGCGTTGTCCCTGCACAAAACATGACAACGGATAAAGCAGAAAAATTGGCGAGAATGCTAAACCAGGAAACACTGTTTGCCCAGGGAGGAATTTGGGATGAAGCGAAGTTCCGTACACAAGGTTGGCATAAAGAATTAGGAAATGTGACAACGGATTGGATTAAACAGAATGTGGGCGTAATGAATCTGCCTGTTGTAAAAAAAGGACAGAAACCGATCACGGTATCGAATCCCTATGTTTATGTCGTTTCCAAAAACAGCAAAAATCCAGACATCGCCAAAAGATTACTGGCACATGTAAGTGCTCCGGAGCTGCAGGCAAAACATGCGGTTGAAACCTCGCATATTCCTTTTACAAAAGAAGGGCAAGAGCATGAACAAGTAAAAGCGAATGAATGGATCAATAGTGTAAATTATTTAACAAACTATTCAAAGTTCACAGGGAATCACCCAGACCAGACAAAGTACAGCAAAATCCTCATTGATGCCACGAGCTATGTAATGTCGGGTGAAATGACACCTGAAAAAGCGGTAGGGTACATCGAAGAACAAATGGCACTTAATCTGAAAGCAAATTCAGTCATCAAATAATAAGTGTGGGGAATTGCAATGTTAGCAAATGAAACGATTTTATTGGAACAAGAGATTGTCAGGAGAGAATTTGAACAAAAGAAATCGCTATGGCAATCGGCAAAAGAAAATAAATATTGGGGCCTCATATTAGGCCCCTTCGTTTTCAACCAGCTTGTGCTCGTACCTATCACAGCGCTGATTGTCATCCTGATCTCTTTCACATCAATGGACCACGGGCTGCACTGGGACTTTGTCGGCTGGACCAATTACGAAAAGGTATTCTCGGACCCAAAAATCGGCTTAATCTTTTGGAATACCGTCATTTTTGTATGTATGACCCTGTTCATCAAAATGTTTTTAGGATTGTTTGTTGCGGTTACAACGACTTATTTTATGAAAAACTCAAGGCCTGGAACGATCTTTCGCGCGATTTGGCTGCTGCCGAAAGTATCACCAGGAGTGGTAGAGGCTCTTCTATGGACATGGATATTCAGCCCGACTGACCGTGGCATTCTCAATATGATTTTACACAAGATGTACGGATTGGAACCGGTCGCATGGCTTAATGAATATCCGCTACTCATTAACATTGTTTTAGCGGGTGTCATGGGAACATCGATTACAACCATTATGCTTTCGTCCTCTATTCAGTCGATGGATGAAAACCTGTTTAGGGTGGCAAAGGTCGATGGAGCGTCAGACTGGACAATCATTAAAAAAATCATTTTTCCACAATTAAAGTGGCCACTCGCATTTCTAACGCTATGGCAAGGGTTGGCACTGGTAACATCCTATGAATCTATCTTGCTGCTGACGGACGGGGGACCAACCTATCAATCGGAAGTATGGTCATTGTATTCGTTTCATACTGCATTTTCCACGCTGGATTTTGGTTATGGTTCGGCCATTTCGATGTATATGCTCCCCTTGATCTTTGCGGTCATTTTCATCGCTTATAAGCAATTTGGCTTAAAAAAGTTAATGGACAGTGATAAATGATGAAACCATTAAATTCAGGTACAATGGCAAATTTAAATCTACGGCTTTCGGACAGCTGGTTAAAAATATTCTGTATTACCGCGTTAACGATCTTTTCATTGATTTTGTTATGTATCTATTTAGGCATGTTTGTGTTTGCTTTTAGTGACATCAAGGGAGGTTGGCCGGCAGGTTTCACACTCACCAACTGGAAATTTTTATTTGAACCCAATTTAGTGATTGGCACGTTTACGTTCCCGAGTGTCTGGACTGTTTTTTATAACACCATGGTCATCGCGGTTGGAAGTATGGCAATTGAAGTGGGCGTCAGCTTATTAGCTGGTTACGCTTTGTCAAAAGGCCAATTTCCTGGCAAAGATTTGTTATTACAATCGACATTATTTACAAGGGCCCTTCCGTCGATTACAACATTAATCGCCAGTTTCTACATATTAAAAACAGTCGGACTTCTGGACACGCTGTTCGGAACGATTTTGATAAAAGGCTTAGCGGAAGTAGGCCTGTCGACCTGGATCATTAAAGGGTTCTTTGATGAGATACCCACCGAAATCCACCGGGCTGCCGAAATTGACGGGAGTTCGAAATGGAAAAAGTTCTTCGCGATCTATGTCCCGTATATTTGGCCAGGAATTGCAGCGATAACGCTGTTTGCCTTTCTGAATGGATGGGGAGAGTATATTCTTGTCTCCACCTTCACCTATGATGCGGGTAAAGTGACACTTCCGATTGTCTTGAATGCTTTATTGGATATGGATTCAACGGCCGCTGTGAATTACGGTTTTATTATGACGTTAGCAACGTTTTACATGATTCCAGCCATGTTGTTATATCTGTTTTCTCAAAAATATATAACGAAGATGAAGATGTAGTGGAGGGCCAACTGATGAAAGTTTCTTTAAAACAGCTATATAAATATTATGACCCGAAAAAACCAGCTGTCAGAAATATTGATTTAGAGATACCATCCGGGAAGCTGACCACGATATTAGGCCCATCAGGGTGTGGTAAATCCACAACCATGCTCATGATTGCTGGATTGGAAAAGCCATCAAATGGTGACATTTTCTTCGATGATCGATGTGTCACAACAGTTCCGCCAAAGTTCAGGAAAATCGGGATGGTGTTTCAGAACTCAGCGTTGTATCCCAATATGTCTGTTAAAGACAATATTTTATTTCCTTTAAAAAATGAAAAGGTGCCGAAGAAAATAGCGGCTGAAAGAGTTAGCAAGGTCCTGAAAATGGTCAACATGGAAGGATTTGAACACAGGAAGCCTGCCCAGCTGTCAGGCGGCCAGCGCCAGCGCGTTGCCATCGCCAGAGCGATCGCAAAAGAGCCAGATCTCCTGATCCTTGATGAACCATTATCTGCGCTTGACGCTTCACTGCGAATGAAAATGAGGGAAGAAATCAAACAGCTTCAACAACAATTAGGGATAACGACCATAATGGTCACCCATGACCAGGATGAAGCGATGGCGATGTCCGATATGATAGCCGTCATGAAGGATGGGGAGCTTCAGCAGTTTGACCAGCCGCTCAATATCGTTCATAACCCGAGAAATTGGTTCGTAGCTGAATTTTTAGGAATGCCCATCATGAACAGAATTGATTGCAGCTATAATCACCTGAATCATTCGCTAGTTTTGGAAAGGGAGGGTACATCGATCAGTTTAGCGGGTTACAATCTGTCGCATCATCAAAATGAACCACTTATCTTAGGATTTAGGCCGCATGATGCGGACGTTGTTTTTCATAAACCTGATCAGGACAATTTCCTTAAGGGCATGACGAAGCATATTGAACATACAGGCAGGGAATACCTGATCACGGTGGTGCTGGAGGGTACTGGCGAAACTGTAAAAGTGATTTGTCCCACCAGCCTTGAGCCGAGAGTCTATGCGGATGTGTGGGTGAAAATCAAAACGCTGAAATTTTTGTTTGAAAGAGATGGTTTACAACAAAATCTTTATCCAAAAGAAGAAAAGGATTTGAAGCAGCTTGTGGTGCATAATTTCTGACCTAGATGGTACTTTGCTTGATAGCAGCCAACGCATTCCAGCAGAAGTCATAGCAAGAATCCAACGTTTTGAAAATGCAGGCGGCAGATTTACGTTTGCGACCGGCCGTTCGCTCGACAGTGTCATGCCTTATCTCGGCCAAGCTGGCATTACAACCCCTGTCATCCTGTACAATGGAGCCATCGTATATCACCCGGTAACAGGAGAGTTTATTTATGAACGATTTTTAGAGACTCGTAAAACCGAAGACATTGTTTCAGCTTTTCAAGACATCCAGACGGAATATGAAATCAGTTTGTTGGCATTTGACCGCGAAGGTGCCTATTACCTTGAAGAAACTGAATTCATCAAAAAACAATTAAGAAAAGATGGCATTCGCGCACAGCGTACATCGGCAGGTGAACTTCTGACGAAACAATTGATCAAGATCATGCTGATTGGGGGACATGAACATATACATGAATTAAAAAACCTGTTTTCCGCTTTTCAGCCAATTAACTCAGAACCTGAATTGCTTGAATTCATCGCCACAGGGGTGAATAAAGGGGCCGCAGTAAAGTTCTTAATGGATTACCTCGACATTCCATCCCAACAACTCGCAGCTGTCGGTGATAATGAGAATGATCTGGAAATGCTGCAAACAGCGGGATTGGGAATATCCGTCCGAAATGCGGTTCCCAGCATAAAAGCAGTTTCAGATTATGTAACCAGGAAAACGAATACTGAACATGCTTTGATTGAAGTGATTGAAAAGCTTGAAGAGACGAATTATATGACGGTTATGGAACATGGAGGACTCAGAAGATGATTGATTTATTGCCGCACTTTGAAAACTTCCCCAATTCAGCGCCCAGGTATCCTAACCTATGGATCATGGTTTCTGACAAACTTGCAAACAATTACAAGCAAGCCCTGACATTTGCAGTCCGTGCCCTTGAGAACACAATCGAAATGGAAGATGACTACGGTTATTTTCATACAGCAGAGGGATGCGATGCAGTTGGCAGAAGAAGGGGACTGCAGTTAATCGAGCTGGGGGAAAATGGGGAATTGACCCATGACCATTCGACCCATTTCCGTTTCTACACCCATTACTTAAGCCAGCAGAAACCGTTACAATTCGAAAATGAATCGTACTATCCAATCGCAATCAGTGTCCACTTTGAAGTGGACCGTCCGAGCCATTTGCATCCGTTTGTAGATGAATGCCCAATCTGCGGTTGTACCGGGGGATACGAAAAGTATTATCAAGAAGAGTACCACAATAAATCATCAAAGCTTAAGAATGAATTTCTTCATGATCCATTGGGAGTTGAAGCTGCCATTTTTGGAACTGTCAAAAACAAGCCAGTCCCCCTATTAAATGGTTTAGTTACGATTAAAGATAATTTTGAAGTGCAGTATGACAAGATAAACCATGAAAATTTGAGAGAAGACATGAACACTGGTACTTTAGGTATTGTCAGATTCTTGGCTAGGAACTCTTAATTTCATCAGTTATTGTTATAGAAAAGGTGCCATGGGCTTGGAAAATTGGTAGCCTGGCATCTTTTTTATATTGCACAATTTGTTACGCATAGTGCTTTTTTGGGTTACTTGACAACTTTCATAGACCTTGTGATTACAGCCAATGAAATGTACCATCATTGACATAGTTTTTACCACTGAATGACAAAAAGTGTATCACTGAATGACAGACTGTTTAACACTTCATACCTTCTGGATGATCAAAGATGAAAAACCGTAGTTTTTGGAATCAAAATGTTAATTGATTTTCAATAAGATCAATTTCAGCAAACGGGCCATTTAATGGAACAACATACTCCAATAAAAATTATTATAGGTAAAGTGATTGTGATGATTTTCACTTAAACTAACGTGCAGAACAGTTTAACAACTAATTAGATATTTATGGTAAAATATCCTTATAAAGGGGGGGCAATGTTGAAAAAATATCTATATTCAGGGATTTTACTTGGAATTATTGTGTTAGCTGGGTGTAGTGCAAATGAGCAAACAGAAGAACAAGTTAACGTAAAAGAAGTGAAAACGGAAGATGCAACTAACATACAAGAAGGAAAAGTTCAGCCTTTAGCTGACTCTGGCAAAGAAATGGTTTCAAAACCTGTTTTAAAATTGACTCAAGAACAAAAAGAAGATTACTACAAGCAATATGCTAAGATTATCGAACAGGTAAATTTGGAGTATTCAGATACGCAGTTGGAACTTGTTCCTCTCAACGAGTTTAAAGAAGAAGAATGGGTAGAACCAGATGAATTCAGACGGATAGCGAGCGATATGGCAACTATGGAATTTACATCTAGTTTTGGTGGTGACCCTGTTGAATAAGTGTAATCTAAATAATTTCAGATACAATCATTAATCTGACGAAAATCAATAATTAAGTTAGACAGAGCGTTAATAATATGGATTTACAATAACAGTTTGTGAAACATTGTACTTAAACTATTGGGAGCTTTGATCCAAAAAGGATTAGGCCCTTTTTTGTTGTCGTTATTGTACAAACGGGCAGGATAGGTAAAGAAATGAAATCCATAAACTCATCTCAAATGATACAATATTGATGATATATTTTTTAGCATAAATCGAAAGTAGGCTTTTAATATGGAGAATGATTCCGCTAATCAGTTATGGCACGAATATCAAAAAGTAAACCCAGATGCACCAAAAGATTATGTGGTATGGGCATTTGGCGGAACAAAGGAAATGGCTGATGAACTTGCAAAATTAGTATTAGAAGGAACTAAAACAGCGACAACTTCTAATTTCATGTTGTATGAATTAGAAAAAGAGCCACTACCATCTGTTGGTCTCCACAATATAATACTCACTGGGGAAGGAAAGGCTGTCGCAATCGTTGAAACAACATCCGTTCAAGTTGTCCCTTTTGATGAAGTCACTTCTGAACATGCATATCAGGAAGGAGAAGGAGACCGTACGTTAAGGTATTGGCGAGACGTTCACGAGTCTTTTTTCAAAAAGGAATTAAATGATATTAATCAGGAGTTTCATTATAATATTCCAGTTGTATGTGAAAGATTTCGGCTGATTTATAAAAAGTGATCAAGATTGTGAAGAATTGTTCTTAAACTATAGGGTGCGATAGAAGAAGAACAATTAATCGATCCTAAGCATGAGGCCATATCAGGTTATTCCATTAAAGGGCGCGTTTATTGAGTAACGCGCCTTTTCCTGTATCGTGCCAGATTATTGAATAATACAGATAGAAAATGATTGAACTTTTTATAAAAACCATACTTTAACCCAGTGGAAAAGAATCCACTTTTATCAATCTTTTCTTCGTTAAATACCGGTTTTTGTAGTTAATTTGACCACAAATTTTATTTCAAGTCATATTGAGGAAAAATTATAAATACAACTTGACATTGGAGTAAACTCCAATGATATTCTGGGTTCATGGAAAAACTTTATTCTATACAAGAGGTTTCACGAAAACTTGGGATACCCAAGGATACACTTCGGTATTATGACCGGATTGGGATCATCTCGCCTTCTCGGGATGACAATCGGTACCGCAAGTATTCGAGGGATGACCTCATAGACTTGATGAATATTCAAATCATGCAGTATGCGGACTTTTCTCTTGACGAAATCAAGGAGAAATTTATTGGTATCCGCAAGATGGAAAATATTGATTCCACTTACTGTGAAGATGTTGCTTCGTTCCTCGATGCTAAAAACGCAGAAACGCGGATGAAGATTACCCATCTGGAAAAGGTCAGCCAGCTGCTCAATATGGCAGCCGAAACGTTAAGGGACTTTAATAAAGAAAGCGACCAACGATTGGCAGAATTCGTCCGCGAGCTTTACAAGGATATCCGAGAGAATGAACCGGAAATTTCTAAGGAGGGTTGTGATCGTCATCAAGGTTAGGAATTATTATTATCTGATTGTAGGGGTTCTTGCGATTCTGTTTGCCGTTACGCATGCTTGGAATGGGCAATCCGTTGTGCTGCCGACACTCGACATTAAGGCGATGCCCATGGATACCCGGACGGTATTCACGTATGTTTGGCACATTATAACGGCGGAAAATCTGGTCTTCGGCATTGCATTCATTTACATGTCATTCCAAAGTGAGCAATTAAAAATCCGTATTGCCGCTTGGATAATCGCGGCGATCCTGATCGTCCGACTGATTGTCATTCTTGGCGTAACTGCATTACTTGACGTTTCAGCTCTTACGGATACGATTGTAGATTCTATTGCCATCGTAATCTATGTTGCCTTGATTATATTGGGCACAACTATGAATAAAAAATAAACAGGTGGTTAGCAGCTACAGTAACTTAGATTTCTGAATTTTCTTCCAACTTGTAGACTCTATCAAAGCTATATAGTAAACAATCATTGGCCTTTCTTGATTAAATATGTTTATGATCAAAGTTGTACATTCAAAGTCGTGCTGTTATCGAATATTAGAGCAGTGAAATTAACCAAGGTGGGATACACATCCATGACAGCCATGAGGTCAGGGGGCGTGTCCCTTTGTGCTATTGGGAGCCATTCGAAAGGTGGCGAACCCTTGGAGCTCGTTATTAATAAGAAGTCGTCTTTTTGCATAGACCACACATTTAAGGGATAGTTTTTTGTGGTGTAAAAAAGATTGTGAAGTAATGTACTTAAAGTAACGGGGGCGATAGAAGAAGAACAATTAATCAATCCTAAGCATGAGGCCATATCAGGTTATTCCGTTAAAGGGCGCAATTCTGCAGCAAGAATTACGCTCTTTCTTTTTGTTAAGGGCCAGATTGTGTAGTGAATCTTTTATTACGTAGTAGACTATTACTCCGCAACAATATGTTCATTTTCAAGGGCATTTTGTTAAAGAATGTACTTTACGTTAATGAAGCATAAGGTTGAAGAAGCAGAAAGGGACAATCCCCTTCTATACCTTTTAAATCCTAATGTATTGTCAGAATTTCAATTATTTAAATTCTTGCAAGACCTCTTTCAAATGCTGAAAGATGATTTAAAGAGGCATTACGTAGTTGAGAAAAAACGGTTCGAATATCATTAGGAATATTAAGTGATAAAAACCTTTCATACATAGAAATATTGTCTATTTCCCCTTGAACGCCGTCAGCATATGCAGCCTTAATACTTTCTGGAGTTGTAACAAATGATTGCGATTTATCTTCAGGTAACGGTACCTGATAACGTTCAAAAAGTGGTAATAAAGCATTTATATGCCTCAATTCAGCTTCTTTTATTTGTGCAAATGTACGTATATATCCAAAGTTTCCTAAAATATTATCATATCTTGCTTGAGCTAGGTATTCGTCTTGAAGGGCAAACGTCAACATTTGAGGTAAAGTTAATGTTGAAACACTTAATGCCCCTTTAGCACCGTAATTATTGATTTGCCTATTGATGTTTGTTTGCCTTAGATTTTTTGAAAAAGACAAGAACCATACAGCGTGATTTTGTTCGTCTGCAGCTGCACGTCGAAACCTTTCTTTAATAATTGGATCATTCGCTTTATCTGCTATATCTAAATAAAAATCTACAGCTTCTTGTTCATCTTTAAATGCAAATTCTATTCCTGCTTTATACTTGTCTGGACATTTCTCAATGACTTGATATGATGGTTTATTTCCTGTTAAGTTTGTATAAATTCTGCTGAATTCTTCAAGATGACGTACTTCATCCTTTTGGATTTCAAGAATTCTGTTCCTTTCATCCACTGAAGTTGTCATATTGGCTAACTTCTTATAACAAGCAACAGCACTATACTCTGCATTTATGGCTTTCTTAATATCATTAACAAGTTGAATGTCATTTGGCATACGATAATCATAATATTGTGGACCAGAATGATTTGAATACATGTTTGTCCTCCTTTTGTTAACCATCAACTTATCATATGTTTTATGTCTGGGTAGCTGTGCAAGTTCATTTCTTGTATTGTTGTTTTTACCTCTTTTCACCAATTGGGAAAGATAAATCATTAAATAAGAATTCTTATCTCAAAGTACACTTTCTTAACAAGTGCATAGGATAATTTTATAAACTGTGAAGGGATTGAGGTAAAAATGTACAATAATCCTTATATGTATCCAAATCAATATCCTTATTATGTTAATACACCAAGGTATAACTATGACATTCAACCACGTTACTGGACGTTTCCTAACGAAAGCAGATTCTACTCTTATCACTCTTTTAATGGTGATAGAAGTATTTTATTAAAAGATTATGGAACAAAACCATTTGTCATCAATATCAATGAAGCAACAAAGCAAAACAATACTTACCGCACTGCTATATGGACAGGAACACATTTACAAACTACTTTAATGAGTATTGATGTTGGCGATGATATCGGTTCGGAAATGCATCCTGACGTTGATCAATTCTTACGTATTGAACAAGGACAAGGGATTGTTCAAATGGGAAAGAGTAAAAATAATTTAAACTTTAAGAGAAATGTGTATGATGATTCTGCAATATTTATACCAGCTGGCACATGGCATAATCTAATTAATACAGGGAATAGTCCACTTAAACTTTATTCGATATATGCTCCCCCTAACCATCCATTTGGGACTGTCCATGTTTCTAAAGCAGATGCAATGGCTGCGGAAGAAGGACATGGAAATGGTAATACAGATGTTTTCGGTAAGACACCAGATGAGTGGATACAGCACACCGAATATTTAGTTAATGAAGGGCTAGAGGACGTTAAAAGAGGTATCAATGCTACACATATTCTACAAGAATTTATTCTAATGGGAGTTCTTGTTGGAAAAGGTTATTCTCCTGAAAGAGCATATGAAACAGTAGAAGAATGGGAACGAACAGGAGAATCTAAACTTCTTCAGAAAAGCAAAAATATGTAAAAATAGAGTAATAGCTTGTAAATAGTAGTTCTTGGCAAACCCAAGTTATTTCAACATTAAAAAACATAAAACGTTAGATTAACAATTAAGGAGTACTTCAGCGATTCATAAATTTTATAAGAAAAGCTTTTTTCTTATTGAGCTTTAAGGTAATGCTATTCAAAAAAGGTTTTTAAATTTTTATGTTGAAGTTATTGTATCCAATGGTTGCTTTTGTTTAAGAAGAACAACTACCAAAATAAATCATTTACTGCGCAGTACAAGAAAAAAGTGAATTAGTGATCTTCAGCAAACGAGCGCTTTTCCGAAATAACAAAAGCGTCTTTTTTTATGTCTCCCAAGGGTTATGAGAGTTTCTAGAAAATGGTTAATCTTAGATTGTTGAATAATACTATGAAATTTACTCTTTTTGAACATAATGAAATCTAGATTAAATGTTTCAAAACCTAGGAGAGTGAAGTGGAATGTTATTATCTGAAGCATGGGAGAAGTATCAACTGGATAAGAAGATTGAGGGATATTCTGCTCTCACATTGAAAACTTATTGCTTTCAATATAACCTGTTATTAAGATTTTTTGGCGATATTGATATGAGTGAACTTACAACAGAGAAACTCAAAAGCTACTTAATTGAAGTGGGAGAACATTTAAAACCGTCCAGTCTAGGGCATCGAGTTCGTTGTATTCGATCACTTCTCAAATGGACATATGATGAAGGATTCATTTCCAAGAGACCAGCTACTAAACTAAAGGAACCAAAGTTGGGTAAAAGAATCCCAAAATTCCTTTCAGAACTTGAAATAGAACATCTCAGGGAAGCGTGCCAAACCTCTCTGGAAAATGCATTATTTGAGTTTATTTATTCTACCGGTTGTCGTATTGGAGAAGTCGTAAAACTCAACCGTGATGATATCAACTTCTCTACAAATTCTGTTATTGTGCATGGAAAAGGCGATAAGGAAAGAGAAGTGTACTTTAATACTCGCTGCTCAATGTGGTTAAATAGATACTTAGACGAACGAGATGATGAGGATCCATGCCTTTTTATCACCGAAAGAAAACCTAAAAGACGTATGAGTATCGACCTTATAAGGTATATCATCAAGCGCATATCAAGTCGTGCGGGAATAAAAAAGAGTATTCATCCGCATCAATTACGACATAGTTATGCGACTCACATGATCAACAATGGAGCACCTCTTGAAGTAATCCAAAGCTTACTTGGTCATGAGAAGAGTGAGACTACAAAAATATATGCGCAGCTTAGCGGAAAGTTGAGACATGATTTTTATAGTAAATATTTTTGAAAGCTACTAAAAATAATATTTAATCGAAATCGACGCACGCATAGATAAATGCGTGTCTTTTTGAATCGGGCCAGATTGTGGAATAACGCAGTTGATGGATTATACTAAAAATCGGGAATAGATTGTGAAGAATTATGCTTAAACTAACAAGACAGAATAGTCAAATTCAAGGAAATAAGTTAAATTTAAATGATAAGTACAGTAAAATTTACTTATTACTAAATAAGGAAAATAAACTTATATAATAGATAATAAATTCCATATAAAGGTGGATTTATATGCCTAAAATTGACAATATACTAGCAATTCTATGGATGCTTAGTTCAGGTGAAAAAATTACTGCAAAACAAATTTCAGAAAAGTTAGAGATGAATATAAGGACTGTGTATCGTTATATTGATACACTTTCAACAAGTGGTGTACCTATAATTTCAGACACAGGACATAACGGTGGATACACTTTATTGAACAATTTTATTGAAGCTCCTCTTTTTTTTGATTTTGAGGAGCAAACATCACTATTTCACGCTGCTATTTTTGCAGAAGAAGCCGGATATTATGGAGGTGAAGCACTAAATAGGGCTATTTCAAAACTAAGCAAATATTCAAATCAAGAGCAGGAAACAAAGATAAACCAACATTTAACCAGTCTTGAAGTAATAAGTCGATTAAGTTCCCTCTCTATAGAACCTTTCTTGAAGGAGCTAGAGCAGTCCGTAGCTGACGGGTACTCTGTAAAAATTCTATACCATAAAAGTGGCGAAGAGCAATCAAAGTATAGATTGGTCGATCCGTACAGAATTATTTATTGGAATATTAAGTGGTATGTTATTGGATTTTGTCATCTTAGGAATGATATCCGAAGTTTTAGAGTAGATCGAATTGAAAGTCTAATGCTAACCGAAAATAAGTTTAACCGGCCAGAAAATTTTTCAGCACGTGACTTTTTTATGAAAAACCTCCTTCCAACTATAAAAGATAAGGAAGGGATTATTTCTTTAGTTATTAATGGGAATAAAAGGACGTTGGGGGATATTTGCCAACATTGGTTTTTAGGACATTATTTACAAGAACGGACTTCAAATCAAGCAGTATTTCTTCTTGAAAAAGATATGATACATACATATGTACCTTATTTACTTTTACCGTACGGTAAATCTATTCAAGTTATTGAGCCAATAAGTCTAAAGAAAAGACTTATTGAAGTTCTGTCGGAATTAATAAAATTTCATCAAGCATGATAACTTCCCTGACGTTAGCTGTCAGGGAAGTTATATTATAATAGGCTATATCAATTGTGATTGGAGTGTTATTGGATGCAAACAAAACAAGTTTATCTTTATGTATTTAATACAATGTCAGACTGGGAATATGGATATTTAATTGCTGAACTAAACTCAGGAAGATATTTCAAAAAAGATTTAGCACCTTTAAAAGTAGTTACAGTAGGAGCTAATAAAGAAATGATTACTACGATGGGGGGACTGAGCATAAAACCAGATATTTCCCTTGATGAGTGTACTCTTGAGAGTAAAGATCTTTTAGTTTTACCTGGAGGGAATACATGGGGAGAAGATATTCATCAACCTATCTTGAAAAAAATTGGCCAAGCTTTAAAGCTAGGCACTATTGTTGCTGCAATTTGTGGTGCAACTGAGGGGCTAGCGAATATTGGATACCTAGATTCTAGAAAACATACAAGCAATGACTTAGAGTATATTAAAATGGTCTGTCCTAATTATCAAGGAGAAAAATTTTATGAGATGGGACCTGCTGTATCTGATGAGAATTTGGTTACTGCATCAGGAGTAGCTCCTCTGGAATTCGCGATGGAAGTACTAAAAAAATTAGATGTATTTGCAACTGATACATTACATTCATGGTATTACCTAAATAAAACTCATAAGCCAGAATACTTCTTCCAATTAATGAATTCAATAAATAGATGAGCTAAAAAAAACCAACATAGCAGTTTTATATTAGTTCAAATAATTTCCATGCTTTAGACGATGTCAAAGTATGTTTTTTGTACATAACCTAAAAATGTTTATAAAAAAACTTACAAAGCACTCCTGAAGTTGTTGTAAATAGAACTAGTAACTAAATCTCTTTTTAGTCTTATTATTGAACAACGGTGGCTTTTTTCTTGTAATTTTGTAATAATGATGGAACGATCTTCAAGAATCGGGCGCAATTCTGCAGCAAGAATTACGCTCTTTCTTTTTGTTAAGGGCCATTTAATAGAGCAATGAAAAAGCCTAATTTCTTGTTTTAATGCTAAGAAATTAGGCTTTTTAATATTGTAATCTTTTTAACGTAGTAAATCCGCATTTTCTTGTCGTACACCTTGTTCAACATATTTTAGCTTCCTTTTAATAATTACTACACCGTACAAAAACTAAACAACTTTAATTTTAATGCCGATTAATATAGTAATGAGTAAATTTAAAAAATATCCTTTTTAAGGAGAATCAAAATGAATATTAATACAACATATACATCAGTCGTTTTAACTACTCCAAATCAACGAATAATTCAGGATAAAACAATTACTAAAGATAAAGATCAAACGGTTATTCAAAGTACAAATGATTTTGTAAGCGAATCAGATAAAATGATGAAAATACTAGATGAAAAATACCAAAAAATCAACGAACAAAATAAACAATTTAAAGATCCTCAAGGCCATATATTTGATAAGTATAGAAACCCATATTCTTCTTACTTCAGAAGTGATCTAACAAAAAGTGAAAGAGATGCTGCTTACAGTATGGAAATAAGTTGGGCAAACAGTGGAACAGGGGGGTATTATAGTTTTAATGATGCTGCCTTTCGTAATAAAAAGGCATACAATCCCGAGCAAGAAAGTATAGAACGAAAAGCATTTAATCGGCAGAAGGTTAATGAACAATTGCATTCATTATTCTCTAAAAATGGAGTAACACTTCCTAATGGTACAAGTTTAACATTAACAATTGACCCTAATAATTTCAAATTAATATTTAGTGGATCAAAAGATGAAGCTCTTATAAACCAATTAGAAAGCTTATTAAATGCAGACAATAATTCAAGAGAATTATTTTTCCATATAATGAAAAGTAGATCTGACGATTCGACTCAATTTTCAAATGCAAAACTAGATAAGTTCCATCTTGTTAATCAAATAAAAACAATCACAGGATATAATTTGAAAGATTTAGAAATTGTAAATGGTAAGTTTATTACAGAAGATGGGACTGATATTTTCAATATTTATAAGGAAAAGCTTGATCAAAATCCATATACAAAGGATCATGTCGGAGCAGCAATTGGCTATTATGGCCCCATTCTCCATGAACTAGCGAAAAATGGCTTTGATTCCATTCCTGATTTAACTCTTTCTATCCTTTATGAAGATAACCAACTCAAAGACATCGGACAATCCATAAACTATAGTAAGACACTTTAATTCATAGCCTACAAAAAAATAAAAAATAGTGCTTACTTAGAGATAATAAAAGTACCCTGTTAAATAATGGGAACTTATTTACTTTGTGCCTAGAATGTGGCCTTATGTTAACTAGTTTTGTATAAGGTATTCATTTTTTCCTTTTAAACCTTGTTCAATTAAAGGGCGCGATTGTGGAAGATCATTAGTCTAATTCCTCGGTAGAAATACGGAGGGATTAGGCTTTTTTATCTTTCAAAATCCTTAACTTTGTAAATCCGCACTTTTTGACGATACCTATTGGTAAACACATTGGCTACGGAATTTATCTGGACATCCAACATCCGCTAATATTTCATCTATGGTGGTTTCTTTACCCATCATCCAGATATAGTCACCGCCATCATAGGGTTGGCAAGTAGGGCAATATTTTAATCTTTCTGAGTGTTAACTTTATATCGCTCTGCTGTTTTATCAAGCTGCGGTAGAGATCTTTCGTAATCCAACTCTGCACCGCCCTTAAGACATATTATTTCCCTCTTTCCATATCTCTGCAAAAGCATGATAAAGGGACTTTTTTACCTTACCATCTAAAGGTTCCTAACATCTGAGAAATGAACACACAGACCCAAAATAAGCCGAACATCATACCGAAAAAGATCCAGTCACGCCATCTTATCTTTAACCGATGGTAAAATGTTCGATCGCGCTCACCTGTGAATCCTTTAGATTCCATGGCAATGGCGGAGCGCTCAGCTTTGCGAATGGCACTTGCAAGCAAGGGAATAGCATATCTTTTCAAAGTAAGTAATTTCCCTTTGATACCTGTTTCACGATTAGCGCCTCTTACTTTATGGGCGTGGCGGATGATTCTGATTTCTTCCGTCAACAGTGGTAAAAAGCGGTAGCCCGCAAGTAATCCGTAGGCAAGTTTCGGAGGCAATTTACATTGTTGAACGAGACTTAAGATAAATTTTACAGGATCTGTCGTCAAGATGAATATAAGTGACAAGCCCGTGAAACAAAGTACGCGCAGTCCGAGCGCCAACCCTGTTGAAATTCCATAATTCGTGATTTCAATTGAACCAACTGAGAGATAAACAATGAGTTCCGTGCCCTCAGGAGGGTCGGAAAAAACCGCGCTAGTCCATACATAACCGAGTGCGACGATTAAAAATGGAATGAAAATGAGCAACCATTTACGGATTTCAATTTTACCAAATCTAAAAGTTACGATTAGAATCAACAGCCAAAAAAGCAAGGGTGTGACTGGGTCAAAAACGATTGATAATAGAAGGACGAGTACAATCACAGTCAAAGCTTTCATGCTTGGATTAAGTGTATGAAGCTGCAGATGTTTCACCTCCCAACGTTAACTTTTTCTGCAATGAATATGACAGTGGCAGTTCAAGGTGAGCTGATTCAAGCAGCTGGCCAGACCCTGAAAATAAATGATGAGGCGTTCCTTCATATAAAACTTCTCCGCCAACAATTATAATCACATGATCCGCATATGAGGATACAAGCTCCATGTCGTGCGTAATCATCAAGGCGGAAAAGCCGTCCGCGAGTCGTTTGCGCACCATGTTCATCAGTTCTTCCGCTGTTCTGGCATCCTGACCATATGTCGGTTCATCTAAAATAAAAATTGGTTGGTTATCCACCATCATTGTCGCTACACTTAACCGTCTTTTTTGTCCTTGGCTTAGTGAAAAAGGATGCTGATTTGCTAAATTTCGAAGACGGCATGCAGTCAAAATTCGCTCCGCAATCGGCTTAATTTCAGTGTCACTCATTTTTTGTATTTTCAATGAAAAAGCAATTTCTTCATACACAGTATCAGCGATGAATTGATGTTCAGGATTTTGGAAAACATAGCCGATTGTTTTGCTAATTTCTAAATCTGACATGGATGTTAGAGATGTGCCCTTATATAAAACATCACCGGTTTTAGGTTTTACAAGACCTGAAAGCGCGTATGACAAAGTCGATTTCCCGGCCCCATTTGGACCCACGATGGCAGTAAGTGAACATTTCGGTATGTGAACATCAATCTTATTCAAAATGGTTTTGTCTTTTTTGCCATAAGTGAGACTTTGGGTTTCCATGATTGGATCCGGTAAAGAGTATTCTTTTTTACGTGCAAAAAAAGGAAGATCTTCCGCAGTAAATTCTTCATCAAGCAGTTTTTGGAGCAACTCATCTTCAGTTAAAGGAACTGCGTCTACTAAATCAAGCTGTTCACTTAATAGCAGTGTTTTTGGGAGCCAAATCCCTTGTTCCTTCAGATCTTCAAGATAATAACGGAAGCAATCCTTGATCATCCCGTCGAACATGCTCTCTCCGTTTTCTGTGAATACGAGGCATCTATCCAAAAACGAAATCCAGTGATCCAATTTATGTTCTATCACGATGAGTGAAAATTGTAGTTTCTCTTGCAGTTTTTTCATCGTAAGGGCAAATTCTTTCGTCGTAATCGGATCGAGCAGTGCTGTAGGTTCATCCAAAATAATTAAGTCTGGCTTCATGGCAAGTACGCAAGCAAGCGCAAGCTTTTGCTTCATTCCTCCTGAGAGCGTAGCAATACTTGCACATATATAGTCTTGAAGTCCAACAAGGGATAGTACCCATTCTATTCGTTCGCCGATTTCTTCGGGAGAAACTTTCAAGTTTTCCAAGCCAAAGGCGATTTCATCTTCCACGGTCAGCATGCAGAATTGGGCTTCGGGGTCTTGAAACACGACCCCGATATGTTTACTTGCTTCACCAGGTAGATAATCCTCGATTTTTTTTCCGAAAAGATGAATAGAGCCTTCCGTGTATCCGTCGATAGCTGTAGGGTATAAGCCGTTTAGACATAATGCGAGCGAACTTTTCCCTGAACCACTTGGCCCGAGCAAAAGCAATGTTTCTCCTTTTTTCAATGAAAAAGATAGGTTGTGCAGTACTTGAGCTTCCATTTCATTGTAGGAGAAGGAAAAATTCTCGACTACGATCATGCTGCTTTATTCCGTTTCATTTCTTTTCCAAGTGCCATGCCATTGAGGACACCTGTTTTTGCTAGGTTATCACTAATGTATTTTCCAAGCAGGCCTGCCAGCACTGCACCCGAAGCCAATCGAATGACAAACATCCAGAAAACGTAAGTCGACGAAAGTGTAGTAAATCCAGATAAATAATAACCCCAGATGAAACTGAAAACAGATGAACCCATTCCGGCAGCCATTAGTACCCAGACAGAGTAGCGTTTCCAGCCTGTTGCTGCAAAGACAACTTCTGCTCCGAGTCCTTGGATCATTCCGGACAAAATCAGACGGGGTCCGTTCACATTGCCGATTAACACTTCAACAAATGCTGCGATCGTTTCTGCTAATAAAGCAGCACCCGGTTTCCGAATAATGTAGGCGGCAATGATCGACACGATAAACCAAATACCGAAAATAGGCTCATAGCCAATCGGTCCCATCAAGCCAACAAAGACATTTCCAACCTGGAAAAATAATAAATATACGATTGCGAAAACGACGGATAGAGCTGACATCACGACGATTTCGCGAAGATTCCATTTGAACATGATTGAAGTCCTCCTATGATTCTAGTTTTTTTTCCTGGAAGGGCTATTCGCCGAAATATTAACGGTCATCGTGACATGACTCACTTGTTCCTGCGAAACGCGGAAAGCTTCTTCCAGTGTTTCGAACACATCGTGTGCATCACCATCAAGCCGGCTAGCATAATGAACGCCGCCCGTGAAGGTACCTTTTTCTTTCGCGATTTCACAGACACCAGCAATGATTTGCATGTAGCTGTCCTTATTCATTGGATAAAGTGCGAATTGAGTAGGTGCTTCGATTTGAAGATTTGCAACTCTCGGCTCATTAATGCGCACGTCGTCCTCAGACATATATGTATCTCCCTCGGAGTCGCCAGGGCAGCCGATTGAAAAAGTTCCGTTCAATACAACGTGCTTTCCTGTTTTCGCTGCGTGAATATACATCGCTTTCGCGACATCAAAAACATGCCCCATTTTCCCCCGGATGCAAGTGCTAATATCATCTGTCTGCACCCATACTTTTGTTTTGTCGACTTCCTTCAATGTGGACTGGATGATCTCGACGAATTGATCGCTCATCGGATAAAGAGAAAACCTGAAACCGACAATCCTGCTTGTACCGCAAACTGAATTTGACATAAAAAACTCCCTTTAAAATGTATTTATTACAATAAAAAAGCTGCATCTTTTTGGAAGATGCAGCAGTGTACGGAAAATTCAAACGCCCGTAAACAGCCGCACTTCCCCACGCTGGTATTATCCAGATCGGGTAATAAGGGATCGGAACGCTCTTCAGCGTTCTCATCTCAGCCATTTCGGCACCCCTAGTGCAACAGGATATATGCAGTTTTTCATTGTTCGAGTTCATCATACACGTCGGTCAAAGGTTTGTAAAGGATATAGCAAAATTTTCATATATTTCTGAACAAAACTTTTTTCGTTAAAATATAATTTCAAAAGAGTTACCCGGCTTTCTCTTTATTATCAATGTATAGAATCCATTGCAAGTGGAGTTAGGAGGTAAGCAGATTGACAAAAGTACTTAAACTTATCCCCAGAGCATTTATAGAATTCATTTTCCTCGTTGCCGGTCTTAATGGTTATTTTGTTATCTTTGAACGTGAACCATTTATTGCAACTAGTCCCAAAGCAATGGCATTGTTCGAATTTCAATATCTTTTAATCTTTGAAAAATCTTTGGGGATTATATGTGATTTTACCTGTCTTAATGCCCTGCTTGCCAAGGCCTGCTTTTGGCAGCAAATTGTTTTACTTTTTTTGCCGGCATGTCTTCCTTTTTAACGTAACGGGGTTCCATTCCGGATTCAATTCTGTTTTTAAGATGACTGTCCATTTTAAATGTCAGCGGCGCTTTATACACTCTTTTGCTTTCAGATTGGCACTCGGGGCAGTGGGAGTACTCTTTTTGTCCGAAAATGCTTTTATGCCACTCTGTAAATTCTCCGCAATTTAAACAGTTGAAAGTATAGTATCCCATCTTCTTATCCTACTTTTTCGGTAAAATATCCTTGTCGAATATATCTTTCGGGATAGCTACTGTGCAGCAAGCGTTTGGAATATCCACGATTCCGCCTATATGGCCCTCGACCGGGGCAGTACTTAAAAGCATATAAGCCTGTTCTCCTGTGTAACCCAATGTTTTTATGAATTCAATGGCATTTAAGCATGCCCTGCGATAGGCGATATGAGCATCCAGGTAGTGCTGCTTGCCATCTAGTTCATTTACTGAAATCCCTTCAAACACAAGATATTCCCCGAACTGCGGATCTACTGGGCCTGGTTTAAACATTGGATTGGATTTAATCATGTATTTTTCCATACCGCCTTTAATGACATCCACGTGCAGGTCAATCCATCCCGGTATTTCGATACCGCCGCAGAACGAGATTTCTCCATCTCCCTGGGAGAAGTGCAGATCACCGACTGACAGCTTTGCACCTTCTACAAACACTGGAAAATAGATGCGGGATCCTTTGGATAAGTTTTTGATGTCACAGTTTCCGCCGTTTTCCCTTGGAGGAACAGTCCGGGCGCCTTCTCTTGCAATCCGGTCAAAATCTGCTTCCTTTACCTGGCCTAATACCACACTGTCCCGATCAGGCAGCGTGGCGAGTTCTGGGACCCTGTTCGGATCCGTTTCTACCAATTCACGCTCCCGTTTGTTCCATTCATCAAGCAGTTCTTGAGAAGGAGCCACACCGATTAGCCCCGGGTGGATGATTCCCGGAAATTTCACGCCTGGAATATGCCGGGAAGTTGCATAGATACCATGGAAATCCCAAATCGATTTTGCTGCTTCAGGGAAGTGGTCAGTCAAGAAACCTCCACCATTTTCTCTTGCGAAAATCCCGTTAAACCCCCATTCAGCTTCTGGAAACACGCCGATATCCAAGATGTCAACAACTAATAGATCTCCTGGTTCCACACCGTTTACATACACAGGGCCACTTAATACGTGAACCCGTTTTAAGTTAACATGTTTTATATCTGAAGGATCGTCGTTGTTTTGAATCTGGCCGTCTGTCCAATCCAGGCATTCCATGCGAAACGAAGTGCCAGGATTAACGGAAAACGCTGCAGGAATGTCCGGATGCCATCTGTTATGTCCTGCTACTGCTTGTTCATCCATTCTTCTGGATAAGTCTACATGAAACATTGTTTTCGGCATAAAAATCATCTCCTAAATGAATTAGTCGTCTAATAGGGCAGACTTGTTAAGCTGCGTTCCCCACGGTTTGATTTTTGCCTTTTCGGATGCCTGCTGCAATGAAGTAAACGACGGACAGGATGGCAATTCCATACACTAAGGGATCGCTTAATGAATTCCATTCCCCCACTAAAGATAGGAACGCAGGGAGGGTCGCGGTAATCCACGACTGCACAAGTGTTACTTTTCCAACATATTGACCGATGTCCATTCCCAGGCCTAAAAGTAAAAAGAAAAGCAGCCACAGATACGACCACATTGCCCAAATGATCCCGAACTTTACATCTGCAAACTGTGTGAAGTTAAGAAGGGAAAAACCGATTGCGAGGATGCATACCCAAAGGCAGTAATAGCCGAGTCCAGACGTGTTCAAGTCTAGTAAGTTTGTCAGTCCGACATAGAGATAGGTGAAGCCGAACAGGAATATTCCTGATGCATTTAATATGACGGCCGTATCTCCTTGAGACGTCATGATTAAATAAAGCGGTGTTATGACCTGAAGGGCGCCAATGAACAGGTTGAATATGGCTGCACTTTTTCCATCCACACGGTTTAAAAGCATCAAGCCATTGACGAATAAAACGGCACCAACATAGAGTAAGCCGACATTAGACATCATTTATCATTCCTTCCTGCCGATTTACTGCAATTTCATTTCCCTGTACAGATGCTCTCAGCTTTCCGGTTGACTGGGTGCGCATCGCTAATGCCACTGGAAGTTCCAAATGTTTTCGAATACTGCGTTTTAGTGATCGGGCACCGTATTTTTGGTCATAGCCTTTTTCGATTAAAAACCGTCTTGCCTCTTCATTCACTTCAAGCTGATATTGTTTTTTCTTCAGACGTTCATTCAGCAGTTCTAGCTGTGCATTCAGAATTTCTTCCATTACATCTCGTTTGAGCCATTGGAAGGTCAAGACATCATCGATTCGGTTGATAAATTCTGGAGGGAATGACTTTTCCATGCTTTGCTTGATTACATGGCTGATCATGACGTCTTCTTTCATTCTCCAATTTGCTGGTTTTGTTCGATAAAGTAGTTTTTTCAGTTTGTTGTTTAGGGAATTATTGGCGAAGTTTCCCATCTCTCTTGAACCAATGTTACTGGTCATGAAGATCAGCGTATTGCGAAAGTCAATTTTTTGTTCTCCTGAAGTTAAGATCAGTGTTCCGGTATCAAATACGTTTAACAAAGCTTGAATGACAGGTTCACTTGCTTTTTCCAATTCATCAAACAAGACGATGCCGGGCTTACTGAAGCTTCCTTCAATTAAATCTTCCTGGAAGATGCTCGATCCTTCCTTGCTCCCGACATAACCTGGCGGTGCCCCGGTCAGCGAAGCGGCATAATGTTCCTGGGACAGGGTGTTCATGTCTACCCGGCAAAAAAGTTCTGGATCCCCGTGGATTGCTTTTGCAACGGAGCGAACCGTTTCGGTTTTCCCGACTCCCGTTGGTCCCAGGAATAGGGCTACATATAAAGGCCGATATGGATCTCCGATATCAGCCTTTACAATATGCAGCATGTTTTCAATATGCTGTAAAACATGGTCCTGACCAAAGATGGAAGATGTGAGGTGGTGCATCACATCTTCCGTTTTAAAGGTGAACCTTGAAGCAAAAGATTGCTTGCGCAAAAGCTGCTCTTCATTGGCTCTTAACTGATCATTAATAAACGGCATCTATGTTCCTCCTCTTTAAAGGAGAGTCTGATATGCTGATTTCACCATTATTGTTTTCCGGCAACTTTCTCCTTTTCTTCATGATGCAAGCCTTCGATTGGACATTCAGCAGTTCCGACGGTAGTCCTGGTTATTTTTTCAACGTTTTCTTGTGCTTTTTCAGCATCCATTACCCATGTGCGATAAAATTCGAATGGACAATCGGCAATGCCCTTATCGCTGTCTCCAGATTTAATCGTTCCAGTATAGCCGCGGTGGAGAAGCTTGAAGAGATGGTTTTGAGACTGCCAGTTTTTCCTAGCATCCCGTATTTGCGAAACAGAAAGCTCTGCATATTGGATGCCGTTTTCCTCTGTACCACATGCACCGAGAGTTCCGCCGTCAAAACCAATGATGCTTGAATGTCCGAAGTAGGAATAGACACCGTCAAAACCTGATGCGTTCGCAACCGCAACATAGGAGTTGTTCATCCATGCCATCGTTTTTGCTACCATAATTTGTTGTTCTTTTGCAGGATACATGTATCCCTGGCAGCGGACGATTAATTCAGCGCCTTTCATTGCACAGTCACGCCAGATCTCAGGATAGTTCCCATCATCACAGATGATCAAGCTGATCTTCATGCCTTTTGGACCTTCTACAACGTGAGTGGTATTCCCTGGATACCATGGCTCAACTGGATTCCAAGGAAGAATCTTGCGGTATTTCTGAACGATTTTCCCCTCGTTGTTCATCAATATTAACGTGTTATAAGGAGTCTTATTGGGGTGATCTTCGTGCTGCTCTCCTGTCAAAGAGAAGACGCCCCATACATTTGCTTTTCGACATGCCTGGGCAAAAATCTCAGTCTCTTCTCCGGGTACTGTTGCTGCGGTATCATACATTTCTTGTTCGTCATACATGATTCCCATTGAGCTATACTCTGGGAAAATGACTAAATCCATGCCTGGAAGGCCTTTTTTCATTCCTACAATCATATCACCGATATTTTTGCAGTTTTCTAGGACCTCCCTCTTTGTGTGCAGTCTTGGCATTTTGTAATTAACCACTGCAACACCAACCGTGTCATGACTGCTGCCAATATCCCCATGTCTCATTTGAAAAACTCCTTTCAATTTTTATGAGTGTTCACTTGTTTATAATGCAAAACTCGTGCCAACTTAAAAAATGAAGAGGGATTGAGGTTTTTAAACAAGAAGGAGAATGAAAGTGTCTCATAATGAGACAACCTATTACTAATAATTCTAAATTGTTAGAAAAATTGCTATAATGAACCTGTAGTTTTCACCTTTCCGAAATCAGAACAGTTTCTCAAAATGAAACAGGGGAGGAAAGTCCATGAAAATAGGATTGCTTTTTTCATTAACAGGAACCACTGCAATTACAGAACGCGGACAATGTGCAATGGCTCAATATGCGGTCCACGAATTTAATAAGAAGCATCATCGAGTTGAAGTCATTGTCCGGGACATTGCCTCCAATCCGGTTAAATCTGCTAAAGAAGCTGACATGTTAGCAAGACAGGGTGTCAAAGTATTTGTAGGCTGTTATACATCTGCGTGCAGAAAAGCGATATTGCCTATCCTGGAAAGATATGAATGCATGCTGGTTTACCCCACCTTGTATGAAGGGATGGAATGCCATGCCAATGTGTTTTACACGGGGGAAGTTCCAAACCAGCAGGTGCTTGTGCTGATCGATTACTTGACAAAGCAATATGGTAAAAAGGTGTACTGTATCGGTACAGATTATATTTATCCTCGGGAAACGAATGTGCAAGTAAGAAAGTACCTCTCGGAAAAGGGCGGTGACGTGGTCGGAGAGCAGTATGTGCCATTTGGTCATCAGCAGTTTTTTACTATTCTGCAGGAAGTGGTTTCAAAACAGCCTGACGCAATCTTTTTAACACTGGTGGGATCCAGTGTTATCCCCTTTTATAAAACGTATTATGAAATGGGGTTAAATCCGGAAACACTGCCGATTTTTAGCCCGATTACAAAAGAAACGGAAATCGCTGCGATGAAGCCCGAATATGCCGCAGGACACTATGGAGCAGCAAGCTATTTTCAATCCCTTGATAACGATGAAAACCAAAAGTTTTTACGGGATTTCAAACTTTACACTAGGTCTGAAAAAGTCGTGTCCAGCGTCATGTACAATACATACTTAGGGACCATATTGACGCTGGAAGCAATCTTCAAGGGGAAAACAACGGAATTCCGATCGATCTTTTACGAGTTAAGCAGTAAGAGGATTGAAACACCGTGTGGATCGGTTCAGGTAGAGGCCGACTTTCGGCACCTTGCAAGGCCGTCTCGAATTGGAAGAGTCAAGACGGATGGTCAGTTCTCAATCGTATGGGATTCAAGAGAGAACATAAGGGCCAAACCGTTTTTGGAAAAAGGAAAGCAGACGTCTTCGCTGCTAAACCCTCATATCCTGGATGTATGGATGAAAATAAGTGAAGAAGCCGTCATTATCACATCCAGTGAAAATGAAATTATTTATTCTTCAGAAAAAGCAAAAAAATATCTTCGTTCAGCTTCCAGTGACAGTGACTTATCTTCAAACATTTCAGATTTAGATAAATCCTTCAAGCTTATCCGCTATGATGCTAATGATCAAAAGGTGATCCTGCTTAAACCAAAACCAAACATTTCGATCAGCCAATCGCCGCTGGCTTTCCACATGATTAAAACAATTAATGAAAACTATAAGAAACAGCTGCAGATTGGCCATGTTGCAGCCGAATCAAAAGCCAATGTATTGATAATGGGGGAAACAGGAACAGGGAAAGAAATGATGGCAAGGGCGATCCATATGGAGAGTGACCGCAAAAACCAGCCTTTCATTGCAGTAAATACTGCCTCTATCCCGAAGGACTTAATTGCAAGTGAGTTATTTGGATTTGCCGATGGAGCTTTTACAGGGGCCAAAAGAGGCGGACAAGCAGGCAAGTTTGAAGCAGCGCATAGAGGAACGCTCTTTTTGGATGAAATAGGGGAAATGACGCAGGATCTTCAGGTTGTCCTGCTGCGTGCGATCGAGTCAGGAACGATTATGAGATTAGGAGAAAACATTGAGCGAAAAGTAGATGTACGTATCATTGCAGCAACCAACCGAAATCTAAAAGAAGAGATCGCAAACAATGGTTCGTTTCGTTCTGACCTATACTACAGGCTTAACGTCCTTTCAATCACCATTCCTCCGTTGCGGGAAAGAAAAGAGGACATCCCCCATCTGGCTAATGAAATTGTTCGGCATATCTGTAATAGCTACGGTAGGCAGGTAAAATCCCTTCGTCCTGCTTCATTCGAACCATTGCTAAATTATCCATGGTCAGGCAACATTAGGGAACTCCGTAATGTACTGGAACATGCCGTTTTAATGGCAGGGAACCAGGAAATTATTGAGCCTCAACACTTGCCTCAGGAAATACACTCAGTAGGAGAACAACAGCAAAAGGAACAGTATTCCATTAAAACCAACGAGAGAAACTTAATCGAGCAAGCACTTAAAACCACTGACTCCATAACCGAAGCTTCAAAAACCCTTGGTATTTCAAGGAGCACACTGTACCGGAAGCTGCGGGAGTATAAATTAACCTGAGGTTAAAAGAAAAGACCTATCCTACTCCTTAAATTATGTAAATGAATTTTTGGTGCCTGACCCCCCAGTGGAGTAAAATGTTAACGTGCCGGGGCGCAGGCATCTTTTATGTACTCAAAGGTAATTTAACGAAGTCATGATGTTGTAATAGTTATAACGGTTAATACAAAAATGTTTGAACGATGATAAACCACCCGAAACGTATATATAAATAGTGGGGAGGAACCATTATGACTCAACCGGTGGTGAGAGAAGTGGAAAGAAAAGTTACAAGAATCGGGAATAGTTTAGGTGTTACGTTTCCACAGGAAGTGTTGGAACACTTGGGTATTGGCCAAGGTGATGAAGTGCGTTTTGAGATAGTGAAGGGTCAGGTAACCATTAAGAAAAAAGCAAATTTAAAGCTGCCAAAAGGAATTGATGAAGAATTCTTGGAGCAAATGGACGATATGATTAATGAATATGACCAGACTTTTAAAAACCTGGTTGATAGGTAAGTAATCATGGACGAAGTAAAATATATAACGGAGCATCAAATAATATTTCTAAATATGCATAAAATCCGATTATATTCTGCGAAAGAGCAGCAAGGTGTGAAAGAAGAAGGTCTTTTAAGCAGTGCTGTTAATTGGCCGAAGCAAAGCGCATTTGGGGAAGAGGCTTATCCAAGCATTGAGGAAAAAGCAGCAGCATTGTTTGAAAGTTTATTAAAAAATCACTGCTTTTATAATGCAAATATAAGAACAGCGTTTGCGAGTTTGTATATGTTTCTTCGGCAAAATGGATACCGGCTAGTTGTCAATCCAAAAGAGGCGGAGGACTTCTGGGTTAAAATTGTAGATCCAGATCAGCCGGAAGTTTCTTTTTCTCAGATTGTTACTTGGATTGGAGAACATATAAACCCCATTTTTTAAAGGTGTACCTTCTGTTGGGGAAGATGCATTTCGGATTTCCACACAGGCAATTATCAGTGACGGGCTGGTGCGATGGCTGATGACTTGGGGCAGTGATGCCAAAGTACTTACCCCTCCATCATTGGTTGAAAGAATAAAAGAAGAGGCTTAGAAATTCTATAAAGTTTATCAGTAGCACCTGCGCATGCAGGTGTTTTTCTTTATAGTAAGGGGACCTCTTCTTTTTTGTTAATAAAAAAAAGCCATTCGTCTGAATAAAATAAAAATTGAAAAAACATCACAGCTATGATATCCTTTCACTTAATAAAGAAAATCCTTCATTTTTTAACAAAAAAAGTTTTCCCTTCAAAAAGGAGATCTTCTCTATGGAATCAATAAAACGAAAGATTGAAGATCAATTTGATCAGTTTTCAAAGGGGCTTAAAAAAGTGGCCACTTATTTTTTGAAATCCCCTGAAGCATTTGCTGTCCAACCGGCCGAGCAAATAGGGAAGGAAATCGGGGTCAGTGAAACGACTGTGATCAGGTTTTGTCATGCCCTTGGCTATAATGGATACAGCCTTTTTCAAAAGGATATTCAGGATAATATGTTTAACCGGCAGAGCAGCCTGTTTGAATATCAAGCCGGAAAAAAACAAATGGAACACGAGCCTCATTTTGCCAAGAAGATGTTGCTGATGGATGCTGATATTATCCGGCAGACAGCAGAGGGACTAAGCGAGGGAAATTTTAAGGAGGCTGTTTCTAGGTTATCAGGCGCGGACCAGGTCCTTGTTTCAGGAGTTCGGTCCTCCCATTCCATGGCCCATTGGTTTTCATTCTCGCTGGACTTGGTCAGAGGCAATGTGAGAATGTTCAGGCCAGATACCGATGACGTGCTATTAAGGATTGGCGAGCTGAATGAAGACAGCACTTTAGTAGCCTTTTCTTTTCATCGTTACGCTCTCGAGACAATTAACATTGCGAAGGAAGCAAAGAAGAGAGGGGCTTATGTAATTGCGATTACCGATTCAAAGGTTGCACCTATCAGGGCGCATTCCGACATTTCCTTTACGGTCCAGCTTCCTGTCAAATCCACTCTGGATGCGGCCCCTGCTATATTCTCATTAATGAATGCTATTGTGGCTGGCATTTCCGTGAAAAACCCGGAATTGTTTGAGAAAAGAAGGAAAGCATACGAAAATCTTCGGCTGGAGAATTTTTTCGGGGAATAAAGGAGAACAACAATGATCAGCAATCATACTGAATTCAGGGATAAAATCCTCAATATTTTTAATTACCTGCACACACACCCTGAACTAAGCTGGAAAGAGGAAGGAACGACCAAATACATAAAACAAATGCTCGAGGCAAATGGATGCCATGTCCGGACATTTGCAGGTTGTACAGGGGTAGTCGGCGACATTGGGCAAGGCAAACCTGTCGTCGCGGTAAGGGCGGATATGGATGCCCTTTGGCAGGAAGTGGACGGGGAATTCAGGGAGAACCATTCCTGCGGCCATGATGCCCACATGGCCATTGTCCTTGGTGTGCTATTCGCTATAAAACAAATGGATACCCTTCATAAAGGGACAATCCGGTTTATTTTTCAGCCGGCGGAAGAAAAGGGGACTGGAGCCCTCAAAATGGTGGAGGAAAAAGTGGTTGATGATGTTGATTTCTTGTATGGAGTCCACCTTCGCCCAATCCAGGAAATGGCAAAAGGGCAGGCAGCCCCGGCCATCAACCACGGTGCCGCGAGGTTTATCAAAGGAACCATTCGCGGGGAAGACAGCCACGGGGCCCGTCCCCATTTAAGCACCAACGCGATTCAGGTCGGAGCAGATTTTGTCCATCATCTGCAGGGGATCCATCTCGACCCGCTGCTTCCCTATTCCATCAAAATGACCTCCTTCCATGCCGGGGGAGAAAGTACAAATATCATTCCTGGTAATGCAAATTTCAGCCTTGACCTGAGGGCGCAGACAAACAAAGGGATGGAGCAGCTCGCTTCGCAAACCGAAAATATTGCAAGGGCCCTTGAAGCCTTATATAAGGTAAAAATAAACCTGGAAACTGGAGCGAATATAGCAGCTGCCGAGGTTAACGGGGAGGCGCAGTCCGTTATGGAAGAAGCCATTTCCAGTGTCCTGGGAGCCGAGAATGTTACGGCCCCGCTTGTTACAAGCGGAGGTGATGATTTTCATTTTTACACTATAAAAAGGCCCCATCTTAAAGCTACCATGCTCGGTCTGGGCTGTAACCTGCAGCCTGGCCTGCACCATCCAAACATGACATTTGACCGGGAAGCAATGTTTATCGGCATTAACATTTTGACTAAGGCGATACTTTCCACCCTGGAGAAAGGGGATTCAAATAAGGATGATTGAGATCAGAAGTATCGACACGATCGACGGTCTGAAGAATATCCAGCAACTTGAAACCCGTGTATGGGATATGGACTCCATCCCGATTCATCAAACCTTTACGGCATTAAAAAATGGCGGGATCATCCTTGGTGCTTATGATAAAGGAAAAATGATCGGGTTTCTGTACAGCTTTCCCGGCTTTCGAAATGGATTCACATACTTATGCTCCCACATGCTGGGCATTTCCCCTGACTATCGCAAAAGCGGCATAGGGGAAATGCTTAAGCTCAGGCAAAAGGAACTGGCAGCTGAAATGGGGTATTCCTTGATTGTCTGGACGTACGATCCGCTTGAAAGTGTGAATGCCTATCTGAATCTGCATAAACTGGGTGGCATTGCGGCAGAGTATCATGAAAATTATTACCAGGCTATGGACGATGGCCTCAATCAGGGCCTCCCTACCGACCGATTCATTGTTGATTGGTGGATTGGAAGTCCTCACGCAAACGTAAAGAATGAAAAAACGATTGAGTGGGAGCCAGACTTGAACCTGATTGAAACCTCTATCAGCAAAAATCACTTTCAAATGGCCCAAAAAGCGCATACTCGAAAGGTGTCAGATGGCAGGGATTGCTATTTCGTCCCAATTCCTGAAAATATTCAAGCCATAAAAAAAGCTGACCCTAGGGCTGCGCTGGACTGGAGGCTGAAAACAAGGGAGACAATTCAGCTGCTGATATCAAAAGGATACATAGCCACTGACGTATTCAGAAGGAAAGAAGAGCAGCTAAGCTATTATGTTTTTAAAAAGAGAGAGTTTACTTCGATTTCTTAAAAAGGCAGGTTATAACATGGCACAGACATCCCCGATTACAGTAAAGCAAATCATTCTGCACAGGCTGGTCATGCGTCTTAACGCCCCCTTCACCACCAGCTTTGGCACCTTTCAGGACAAAGAGTTTTTTGTTATTGAAGCGGTCGATGAAAACGGGATCAGTGGCTTTGGTGAATCAGTGGCCTTTTCAAGCCCGTGGTACAGTGAAGAAACCGTAAACACAAACAAGCACATCATGGAAGATTTTTTAATCCCCATGCTGTTCGAAACGCCAATCACACACCCGGATGAAGTTTCCGCAAGATTCGAACCAATCAGGAGAAACAATATGGCAAAATCAGCCCTGGAAGGCGCTGTTTGGGATTTGTTTGCAAAAAGGACAAACCAGACCCTCGCTCATGCGCTGGGCGGAGAAAAAGCAGAGATTGATGTTGGGATCAGCATCGGCCTCCAGCCAACGACGAAAGACCTTCTCCGTGTAATTGAAAAAAATGTGGAAGAAGGCTATAAACGGATCAAGCTGAAGATCAAGCCAGGCAATGATGTGGACATGCTGAGGGAAGTCAGACGGCATTTTCCCGAGGTTCCATTGATGGCCGATGCTAATTCCGCCTATACCTTGAAAGATCTTGAACATTTGAAAAAACTCGATGACTTGAACCTGATGATGATCGAACAGCCTCTTTCCCATGATGATATTATCGACCACGCCCGATTGCAGGCGGAGCTCCAAACCCCGGTCTGCCTCGACGAAAGCATCCATTCCCTCGAGGACGCAAGAAAAGCGGTCGAACTGGGGAGCTGCAAAATCATTAACATCAAAATCGGCCGGGTAGGCGGGCTGACGGAATCCCGGAAAATTCATGATTTTTGTAAACAGCATAATGTCCCTGTCTGGTGTGGCGGAATGCTTGAAGCCGGGGTAGGGAGGGCGCACAACATTGCACTCACGACGTTAAGCCAATTTACGCTTCCGGGGGACACAGCCGCTTCTTCCCGCTATTGGCAGGAGGACATCATTCGCCCAGAGGTTTTCGTAAAAGACGGAAAGATCCAGGTTCCGGATTCTCCGGGAATCGGGTTCGACATCAACCGTGCCGCATTGGAAAAATACCGGGTAGAACAAATATATATCAGGCGTGAATTGGGGCAATAGTCTTTTTGGATTTGGTGACCCAAAACAATTGGACTGTACAAATGTTTTTGGGTTGCAGGCTGGCTCGAAACAGTATAAATCTGGAACGAGCCAGTTTCTATCATAATTTTACTTCTGGAAGGTGAAGGGATGAAGCAGTCTGATGCAATGATTATTCAGAATAATTCAATAACACTCGATGGGCATTTTGACTTGTTAATGGATGTGGCCCTTCAAAGGGAAAAGGGCAGAAGAAAGGTAATTGAAACAGATTACCTCCCCCGCTTTAAAGAAGGGGGAGTAAATGTCATCATTGCCGCCATCTTTGTTGACAGCAGTTTTTTGCCTGAAATGGCCTTAAGAAAGGCACTTAGCCAGATTAGTGCACTGCATGAAGAAGTGCGGGAATCCCCGGACAGCCTGATGATTTGCCGGGACAGCAAGGATATGCAAGCGGCCCGCGAATCTGGAAAAGTTGGGTTTTTATTGTCGCTTGAAGGGACGGAACCAATCGGTACGGATATAACCTTGTTAAGGATCTTCTACGAACTTGGGGTCCGCAATCTTGGATTGGTATGGAGCAGGAGAAATGCAGTCGGGGATGGGAGCCATTTCAGCCCTGTGCGAGAAGGCAGGAAAGGAGGGATTACCAGTTTTGGAATCAAGCTGATCGAAGAGGCTGAAAGCCTGGGAATGACCATCGACGTCACCCATTTGAATGACGAAGGCTTTTGGGATGTCATCGAGGTAGCAAAAAGGCCGGTGATTGCTTCCCACTCCAATTCAAGGGTGCTGGCAGACACGATGCGAAACCTGACGGATGACCAGATAAAGGCGATTGCTGCAACTGGAGGAGTCATCGGCCTCAACGCTGTAAACATGATGGTGTCATTGGAGGATGAGAACAGCAATCTGGAACGGTATATCGATCATATCGATTATATCGTCAGCCTGGCTGGCATCAACCATGTCGGATTGGGGCTGGATCTGTGCGACGATTTTATGAAGTATGTCTCGGCTGAAGATCTGGCTGGAATGCCGCGGAGGCCGTTTGATATCATCGCCGGCCACCAGGAGATGCCGAGGATTGCTGAAGGCTTGGCCAAGAGAGGGTATTCGGACGATGATATCGCAAAGATTTTAGGGAGAAATTTCTTGAATATTTTTTAAAAATATATTAACAGGGGGTTAAGGGATTGGAAACATTATTGTCTGGAAATCTATCAATTATGGCTGTGCTTACAGCTACTGTGGCTTTTTCTTTTTATGTGATGAGGTACAAGTGGGCCAGCTGGGCAGGGCCCGCGCTATTTAGCGTCATTATCGGCATCCTGCTCTCAAACTTCAAGATTCTGCCGCACTGGAACGATGTTTATGGTGTATTTTTTGAATATGCGATCCCTGTATCGCTTACCATGATGCTGTTGAATGTAAACATAAAGGAATGGCTGAGGCTGGCAAAAAGGCCATTGCTTGCCATGGGCTATGCGGTGCTGAGCGTGACCGTTGTAACTTTCCTTGCCAGTCTGATTTTTGCGGATAAAATCGAAGAAGGCTGGAAAATCGCCGGTATGTTCATCGGAACCTATACAGGGGGCAGTGCCAACCTGACGGCAATTGGGACCGGACTTGACGCTACACCCGAAACCTTTGCCAGTGCGAATGCGGCCGACTATGTTGTCGGGATACCAGCCTTGATTTTCTTCTTCGCGTTGCCTGCTTTGATTGCAAAATCAAGCTGGTTCAAAAACTGGTGGCCCTACACTTTGGCTGAAACTGCTGCTTCCAGTGAGGAAGAAGAGCATGAGCTTTTTTCGAAAAAGTCCTGGGCGATTACCGATATTGCCAGCCTTTTTGCCATTGGTTTCACCGTTACAGCTGTATCGACCTGGCTCGCAGGATTATTCTCGGAATTTTATGCCAGCTCCCTGGAAATCATTTTTGTGACCACGTTTGCAATAATCCTGGCACAATTCAAACGAGTGCGCTCCATCCCGGGAAGCACTGATTTGGGAATGTTCGTCGCAATGTTTTTCCTGGTCATTATCGGACTGCTTATCGATATCAAGGCATTTGCAAGCTCCACTCCATTAATTGCCGTATTCTGCTTTGTGATCATTTTCGGTTCGTTTCTGCTGCATATCATTTTGTGCCGCATCTCTAAAATCGAATATCAATATGTATTAATCTCCGTCGTTGCAGCAATTGCTGATGGGACCAGCGCTGCTGTAGTAGCAGGCTCGGCCAAATGGAAATCAATCATCGGCACAGCGATTATTCTCGGGTCTGTCGGATTTGCAGTCGGAAACTATATCGGGATTGGGACAGCTTATTTAATCCGTGCTATTATCGGCGGTTAAACGAAAAGGGGGAGGGAAAATGCCAAAAGCAAGCTTTAAATTGTTCAAGTCGGGGATTTTTCTTGGGGAAATCGATCCATGGGATACGGAAAATGTTAAATCCGTTGAAAAAATGCCGTTGGGCGAGCTGAACCTGAAGGAGCTGTTTGATACAGACTTTGCTGGTGAAAAGGTCCTTTTATCGACCGGGGAAGAGTACTCCTTGTTCGAGAAGATCAAAGGGCCCGCAAAAGGCGCTGAACAGGAAGCCGAAATATGGGCGCTTATGAACAGAAAGCATCCAATCGATCTGGTCATCTGCGAAAATAGCATTATTGCATTTCTTTTTCACGGAAGAGAAGACAGCATGGTACTGGTGAAGGATGGATTCGAGGAGTTGACGCCTTTAAGACAGTGGAAGGATCCGCTCCTTTCCGAGGCCAAATACGGCGTCAGCCATCTGGGGACTTTCAGGGTAAAAATGAGGGATGGCGTTCAGCTCGCTACAGATGTATGGCTGCCAAAAGGATTGGCGAAGGACACCAGAGTTCCTGCTATCTTCATCAGGACTCCATATGGAAGGTTAAGCAAAGATTTCGGCGGCCCCCATATGCTCCGGTATGTGCATAGAGGCTATGCAGTTGTTTCCCAGGACACCAGGGGACGCGAGGATTCGGATGGGGAATGGATTCCGATGGCCCATGAAATGGAGGACGGGGACGACAGCCTGACTTGGATTGCTGAGCAGGATTGGTCGGACGGGAATGTCGGGATGATTGGCGGGTCGTATGGCGGCTTTGTCCAATGGGCTGCGGCTGCAAGCGGGAACGCCCATTTGAAGGCCATTGTCAGCCTTGTCACAGCCGGAACTCCATTTGTGGATTTGCCTCGAAAAGGAGGAACCCTCCTTTCGGGCATATCCGCCTGGTCGTTTATGATGGCCGGTCAAAGGATGGATCCAGCGGCTTTAAACCGCGATGACTGGGAAGAGGTACTCAATATCAGGCCGATCCAGGACATCCCGCTTAAAGCCCTTGGAAAAGAAATTCCGTTCTGGAACGAATGGATGAAGCATCAGGACTATGATGAGTTCTGGGAGAAATCCGATTTTACCGTCCATGGCGAAAAAGTCAATGTTCCTTCTCTGTTTATTTCGGGCTGGTATGATGATGACGGCATGGGTACCACAGAGGCCTGGGAGATGAACCAGCGGAACAACCGCAGCGGCCAGCGGCTCATATTGGGCCCATGGTATCATGATGCGAATTCAACACGGCAAATCCATAACGTGAGATTTGGCGAGAATTCAATCCGCTATGATCTGGATGTCCTGTATTTGCGCTGGTTTGACCGCTTCCTGAAGGGAATTGAAAATGGGGTCGACAAGGAACCCAGGGTAGAGTACTATTCTGTAGGCTCAAACAAATGGGAAAAAGATGAACAGTGGCCGCCGAGAGCAGCGGAATACCAGAACTTTTACATCAGCAGCAGTGGACAGGCACACCAGGGGACGGATAATGGGACGGTAACAACTGAGATACCCCAGGAAGAAAAGCATGATGAATATAAGTTTGATCCCAAAGATGCGGCCCCTTATCTCATCGATGTGTCCGAAAATGAATGCAGTGTCCCTGAAAACTATAAGGAAGTAGAAGAGCGGGATGATGTCCTCGTCTATACATCGGAACCGTTTGCTGAAGAATTCGAAGTTGCAGGGGATATTATAGGAGTATTATACGCGTCCAGCTCCTGCAGGGATACAGATTGGGTGGTTCGGGTTACGGATGTCGATCCCAAAGGAAATTCGATCAGGCTTTCAGATGGAATCATACGAGCGAGATATAGAAATTCATTTAGGAAGCCGGAATTTTTGGAGCCAGGGAAAATTGAGAAATACGAAATCAGGATGACCAAGATTGCAAATACGTTTAAAAAAGGGCACCGACTAAGAATTTCCATAACTTCTGGAGCAGTCAACCTTGCCTTTCCGAATCAAAATACCGGGAATGACCCAGCATCAGACACTGACTATATCGTCGCAGAGCAAAAAATCTTCCACGATGACAAATATCCTACCCATGTAAAGCTTCCTATTGTAGTAAAAGATTAAAGATTGGATGGAAGCATGGGGCGGCTCGAGACCACTGAAGAACACTTCCAAAATAAATTAATAAAGTTTACCAGTAGCACCTGCGCGAAGCGGGTGTTTTTCTTTATGCTTTTTACCCTTCCCGTTTTGGGGAAGGGTGGCGTAAAAAAACGAGGTACAATGGCTTTATAAGACAATCAAACATTAAAACAAGGAGGAAACCAAAATGAAAAAAATGCTGATGGTTTTGGTGTCTATTTTTCTGATGGCAATGTTGGCTGCCTGTGGTGCAGATTCCGCAACGGATGAGCTGGAAAAGAATGATACAAACAAGGCGGAGGCTAAAACTGGGGGCGAGGGTGCGAAAGTTGAAGAGGATGATAAACCTGAGGCAGAAGAGAAGTCGGAAGATATTTGGACGTATTATGATAACGCCAAGTGGTCGGATAATTATAACGGATGAAGCTTGAAGTGCAGAAGGTTGTTGTGACAGATAAAGCCCCAACGATGGAAGATGAGAATGCCAATGCTTCTGCCGTGGGAGTGAAGTTTAGGATGGAAAATACGACTGATGGTAAGTTCACATTCTATCCAGACCAGGCTGTTTTGGTCACAAGCACTGGGGAGCAAATCGACATGCCTGATATGTGGGTCTCGGATAATATTGGCGGGGAAATTGACAAAGGTGTCATTAAAGAAGGCAATATTATTTGCTACCTGGAACGCGGCAATCCAGGAGGAGATATTCATGAAAAATACTATTGTTCATTTCACTTTTGACCTTAATGGCGCTGCTTACCGCCTGTTCGTCTGAGGAAAAAGCGAGTAATGATGAAAAGGAAGCCGATAAAACAGAAGAGAGCGGCCAAGAGGATCTGCTTATCAACATGGAAATCCACTCCTTCAGAAAGCTTCTGCAGGTCTGTAGTAATTTCGGCTGGAATGTTTAAAGCTGGAACGGCAATCTTTGACTCCATTTGTAACATCCACATAGGACCATTCAATGTCAAATAGTTATGAATCCATTCCAGCATGTTAGGCAATGAGAATTCTACTAATTGTATCAATCCAACTGAAGAGGAAGTTCTATTAACGGTTGGAAAACTAGTGTGAAAGCAAACAGCCGAATAAGGTACAATGAATTTACACCCAGTATAATTTAACTAATATGGAGGGAACAGCATTGGCAATAGCAGCTTTTTCTAAATTTGATGATTTCAAAGAAAGAATTCAAGCATTGTCGCTTCCTTTGGAGGAAGCGACGTTGATCAATGAATCATTTTTACTGGATAAAGATGAAAAGAAAAATCTTGAAATCTATTATGCTCCCTTCGAGCATGTAAATGAGAATGCTCAAATCGTAATCGCAGGAATTACTCCGGGATTCCACCAAATGAAACGGTCATTTGCTACCGTGCTAGAGTTAAAGGATCAGGATAAGAGTGACGAGTCAATACTCCATGAAGTAAAGAAAAATTCGAGCTTTGAAGGGCCGATGAGGAAAAACTTGATCACTATGCTCGATGAACTGAATTTACATAATCACCTTGGTTTAGCTTCATCCAGTGAACTGTTTGGAGAAGCCAGCAGCCTTGTGCATACCACTTCGGTTATCACTTACCCTGTCTTCCATAAAGGGAAGAATTACAGCGGCTCGACTCCTAACATCCTGAAGACAGAATTGCTAAAGGACTATATCGTTCAAGGATTTGCGAGGGAAATGAAAAGCTTGAAAAATCCGCTGATCATTCCATTGGGGGTCAATGTCGAGAAGGTGCTCCACTACCTTGCTGAAAACAATCGCCTGGCACCTGAGAACATTCTTAGCGGTTTCCCACATCCATCTGGAGGAAATGGCCATCGCCACCGCCAGTTTGAAGAAAATAAAGCGGGGATGGAGAAGACTCTGCGATCACATTTTGGGAGTTAACTTATACAGAATAGCTTTAAAATCTCTAAGGAGTATACGGAGGTGCTTGCGTTGAAGCAATATCAAGATTTTCGTACATACAGAGATATACCGAGTAAATAAGCTTCTTGAAGAAGGCTGGGACTTGATCGAAACAAGCAAGGTTCATTTTCCAGACGGAGGTGAAGGGGTGGAATACCACCTTGGCCTTCCTGCAGAAACAAGGATTAACCAGCTTATGAAGATCATTAGAACATATGAAAAATATCACCTCAAGACCGAACTGATTCATGAAATGGCAAAGGCGAACAAGGAAGATCTATTGAGCTATACAACTGAACCCGGCCTTCCCATGTCTGATACCACAGTAACTAAGTTTCTAAAGATGTATGAGGAAGCAGTCAACGGGCAAATTGTGAAGTATTATAAGAGAGAAGTGCATCCGTTTGATGATCCGGAGTTGGATGAGATTGATATTTAATTAAGTTCTGAGGGTTTAATGGATTGTGAGTCTCCAAGTGGTTTGTTAGGAGGCTGACATCTTAATTTGCTGGAGAGTAGAGGTGTTTTTACTTGAACGAATTAGAATCACTAAAAAGTATTTTTAAGGACCGGTTATTCCGAATCCCTGATTACCAGCGGGGCTATGCGTGGACGACCAGGCAGCTGACCGATTTTTGGGAAGATGTTGTTAATCTTCCTCCGGAACGATTCCATTACACCGGCTTGCTCTCGCTTAAGGAAGCGGGCAAAAAGGAATGGAAACAATGGGATGATGAAAGATGGCTAATTGAGGATAGGGGCTTCAAACCATTTTTTATCGTGGATGGTCAGCAGAGGCTGACAACCTTTGTTATCTTTATACAGGAAATCGTAAATCTCGTTCAAACTCTGCCTGAAAATGAAGGGAAAAGGGATGAGGAGATTTATGTTGGTACTTTCAACCTCCGGCAAATTCAGGAAGAGTATCTGGTTGTGCCTAAACCACCACAGTTTATTATTCATACATATAAATTTGGCTATGAAACGGACAACCCGAGCTTTGAGTACTTAAAGCACAATATTTTTGGTGCTCCAAATGGCGGCAGCATTGAAGAAACCTTTTATACTCTTAACCTGGAAAACGCCAAGCGATTTTTTAAAGAAAATCTGTTAAATGCCTATCGGAAGAATGGAATCTCCGAAATTGAATCACTGTTTAAGAAGACAACACAAAATCTGATGTTTAACCTTCATGAGATCCAAGATGATTTTGATGTGTTTGTTGCTTTTGAAACCATGAACAACCGAGGCAAAAAACTTTCAAATCTTGAGCTCCTTAAGAACCGTCTTATCTACTTAACCACACTTTATGAAGTTGATGAACTTGAAGATGATGACCGAAGTGTACTGAGAAGGAAAATTAACGATGCGTGGAAGCAGGTTTATCATCATCTAGGACGAAACAAGTCAAAGCCATTAAATGATGACGATTATCTTACGGCTCACTGGATTATGTACTTTCAATACACCCGGCAAAAGGGCGATGATTATATCCGCTTCTTGCTGGATGAGAAGTTTACGCCACAAAATGTATTTTTAAAGACAGAAGTAAAAGCGGAGACAGTTGAAGAAGTGAGAGAAGTTAGCGACAGCGGTGAAGGTGAAGAGAGTGAGTCTCCTGATGTGGAAGAGGTACAAATTAAGCGGGCCAGACTGTCTCCTAAGGAAATTGAGGAGTACGTAGGGAGCCTTAAATCGGCGGCGAAATACTGGTACAGTTCTTTTAATCCGTTCAATAACCTGGATTTAACGAGTGAAGAGGCTTTGTGGCTGGACCGTTTAAATCGGATCGGGATTGCTTATTTTCGTCCGTTGGTTACCGTGTCCTTTATTACTCCGGGTGTAACCTCTTTTCAGAGAGTTAAACTTTTTAAAGAAATTGAGAGGTTTATCTTTGTCGCCTTTAGGTTGGGCAGAGCTTTTTCAACTTACAGGAACAGTGAATTTTATAGAGCCACAAGGCAACTGTATGTGGGAAAGATTACGATTGAAAAGGTTTGTGAGTTACTCAATGAGAGAGTGGAAGAATGGCTTGCTGCAGGGACAGAGTTTGATTACCAGCCTTTTAAGACCTATGTTCAGCGTTTATATAAAAATGGGCAGGGATTTTATGGATGGAATGGTTTAAGGTATTTCTTGTACGAATATGAAGTGGAAAAAGTCAATCAGGCAGGGAATCCAAAAATCGACTGGACTTATTTTGTAAAGAGTGAAAAGGATAAAATCTCGATTGAACATATCTATCCTCAAACCCCAACAGATCCATATTGGAATCAGCAGTTTAGTGCATTTGATGAAGAGCAAAAAAATATCCTTACTGGGTCGCTAGGCAATCTTATCCCTTTATCTATGAGCATAAATGCCAGCCTTCAAAACGACAGCTTTTCTGAAAAGAAAAAGGACAAATTCAATTCGCAGGGAATTAAGGTCCGGCGGGGATATAATGACGGATCACATAGCGAGATTGAAGTAGCTGGATACCAGGATTGGAATCCTGACTCAATTTTGGACCGGGGGCTAAAGCTTGTTGATTTTATGGAAAGAAGATGGAACATAAAATTCGAGGATTCGGAGTGTAAAAAAGACTTTTTGTTTTTGGACTTTATGTAAAAGGGAATTATTTTGCTTAATTCTTAATTCTGTTTAACAAGTGAGTAAGGAAGGTGTTTTGGTGCTGCCACATATCAGGATTACGAATTCCAGAAGACCCCTTGAAAGAATGTTAAATAAATGGAGGTAATGCGCCTGATGTCTACATTTAATGAATTAACAAATGGTTTACAAGAAAAGCTAATTCAATTAACACAAGCACCTAAATTTCCTATAAGTAATTTAACGGAAGGGGAAATAAAAAGATTTTTTGGACAGAATACTTTCCCAATTGAGGGAGTCTTCCTTATTTACAAATCTAGAAAATAAGGCTGTTTATGTAGGCCGCTCGGGAAATTTAGCTCAGCGAATAGGTGTGGATTTAAGAGCAGTTACACGCCAGCAGGCAACTATTTCTTATAAACTTACAACTTTAAAACAACGTTTTCCCCAACTTAATACTATTCAAGATGCCAGAGAATACATGTACAAAAATTATTCTGTCCAAATGTTAAAAATTGAAGATGAAAATGAACGAGCCCTCTTTCAAATTTATGCTTCCATGGAATTAGGAACCCTGGACGAATTTAATAGTTTTCGGGAAACGTGATGCAGTATTAAAGGTTGACAAGTTCTATATTAATTAAGAGGTTGTCCTGAAGCTTTTTCTGGAAAGCCTCTTATTCTTCTATTGAAACAAAAATCCTCGAAAAAATATTTACCGATGAGTTTAAACAAGTATATGAAGTAATAAGAATCAACGATTTTTATAGCTATAGTCCCAGTACTTAGTGGAAATATACATTGTTAGGGGCTTTTGCATTTTAAAGCAGTTTTTTCAATTCTTCTCTAAATCTGCTGGAGAAGACGTCTTTCGCCAAACCGTCCTTAAATACTTCCAAAAGTTCTTCCTCAGTTAAATCTAAAGGTCTAAGTTGGAAATGTTCTTTTCCATCCTTAAGTTTATACCAGGCAAACCTAATCTCATCTCGTTGAATGGATTTGACGAAAATTTTTTCAACAGCAGCAATATCTGCACCTTCCTGAGTCCTGCCTTGCGCAATTACGTTACAATATCGTGTGCTATTCAACATTTACATTACCTTCCAAATGGTAACAACTATCCAAGGTCTGCGATAATCATTTTTTTCATCATAGACCCTTCCTCCACCATTACAAATATATTTCTGATTAAATTTTACCATAATATTCTAATAATAAAGCAGGAACCTATAATTCAATAAGGAATAGTAAAAGTAAAACTTATTTGCAAAGGGAAAGAAGTTTAAAACAAGGAGAAGGAGGGGGCAAGTGTGTTATCACTTGAAGAAAAGAGAAAAGTCTTTGAAGCATTCGTTGATTTAAAGGAAAAACCAATAAGTAACGAGCGCATTAACTATATTTATTCAGTCAGTTTACAGAAGAGAAATATCCTTGCCAGGGAATTACATCCTAGTGGTAACGGTTATGTTTTGGGGAAGTATTTACCCGAAGCAGTGGTTAAGAGTAATGGATACAATGTTGATGCACGTGGCTGGATTTCAATAAAGAACTTTACAAAGGATGACTTGATAAATGTAATACAGGAAGCTATGAGGTCCATGTCGGGCAAAACATCAAGAACAGAAGTCCAAAAGGCTGATGAGAACGCGAGCCATAAACCATTAATTGAATCTAATACACAACCAGAAAATGTCCAACCATCAGATGATTTAGTTCGTTCTTGCTTATACAACTGGCTTGGGTACGGCAATTTAAACGGCCATATTTGGTTCATTGGAATTGAAGAAGGGGGAGCAGAGATATGGCGTAGTAAAACTAAAACCCTAATAGAAAGTCTTAATTTGCGATCACAATTTGATTTAAGTATGGAATTTACAAATGTCTGGGAAGAATTATACGATATTCCACTAACAACATTTAAAGGCCCGAATGTATGGCGTTATCAGGCAGCTTTTCTTTTGGAATATGAAGAGCTGAATTCTTCGCCTGAAGATATAAATCAATATATTTTTAGATCTAAAAAGTTTGGAAGCAAAAGCAGTAATCATTTTATTTGTGAAATGATGCCACTTCCTAAACCAAGCAAAGATTCCATTGAGGAATATAAATTTTTATGGAATTCTTTAAAGGGATATTATGATGAAGTTGAAGCGAACAGATTTGTTCTTATTAGAAACAATCTATTAAATTCTGAAGCAAAGATTATCGTTTCATATGATCAAACACTTACAAAAAGTATGCTGAATTACTTTTCTGATGTAACAAGTAAACTAATTGACTGGCAATATAATCATGAGCAGTATACTCTTTACCGTATTAATCTTTCGCTGTCAAAAGAAGTCTATTTCCTTACTACTCATTTCTTTGGAAATGGCAGGATTAGTTATGACGGAATAAAAAATGCTGCAAAAAGAATAAAGGAATTGGTTGAGTAAAAGAAAAGGAAATTAAAAAGAGTTATATAAAAGGAGACCAAGTATGAACCACTACGAAGCGATTATTGAAGCGCTGACAGCATTGGGCGGAGAGGCAACCGTAAAAGAAGTTGCATATCGATTGCTGAATATAGGAGGCGCGCAATTGGCAGGAAACCTTTCAGCTTCTTCAAATAAAAATAAAGAAATATTAAAACAAATTCTAGGGTTGAGGCAGGTTTCAAATACCTCCGTTTTTGTTAAAAAGGGGTATTTCGTTCTTTCTCCATCTATCCAAAATAATACTACTGGTTTGATTTAAGGGAAGTTAATTTAAACAGATACAAGAATCAAACTGCAAAAGGCTATTTGCTGATTAGGTTCTTCGACAAGTTTTTGCTCACGGAATTAGATCCGTTCATTGAGAAAATGATTCGTGATGACAACAGTGTCGAAACCAAAGTAAGCGGTGTTCATTGGAAGTTTAATATTATCAAGAACACTGATGGATACACAATCGTGAATATGACCAACAAAAATAGATTCTACATAAAAGAAGTTACGCTTGAAGAATTAAACGGTGCCTTTACTTGTCCGTCAAAAGATCTTTTAAAAGAGGAAAAAGAGCGTACTGTTAAGAATGAAAGTCTTGTAGCTGTTGCCGTAGAAATACCAAAAAAGAATTTTCTTCAATTTTTGCTAAGCCTTTTTAAAAGAAAATAAGAAAAGGAAGTAGTGGATATGGGAAAATACTTTGTTCCTACAAAAGCAGTAGAGTCTTGGAAAGATTCATTGGCAGATCCGAATAAGCATTGGAAGCCTGGTTATTCTGCATACGAATTAGCACACTGTTGGGAAGATGCACGAAACCTGCCCTCCTTCGTGGAGAGAGCCTTTAAAAATAGTAGTCTCTCTCTTTTTGAAAATGTAGAGATTTTATATGGATTTCCGGAATACAAAGTTTCGTTGCCGGGTGGAGGGGCAAGTTCTGAAAATGATCTTTACCTATTAGCTAAAGCCAATGACGAATTATTGACAATCATGGTTGAATGAACCATTCGGAGAGAAAGCTGGAGTTTGGATAGGGAAAACTCCCAGTGATGGGAAAAGGATAAGGCTGAATACCTTGCTAAATATGTTGAATCTAAAAGAAGAAGATACCTTACAGGTAAGATATCAATTACTGCATCGGACAGCTTCAGCAATAATAGAAGCAAAAAAAGTAAATGCGAAAAACGCCTTGATGCTTGTTCTTCCATTTAATCAAGAAGGCAAATGGTTTGAAGACTACGCCAGTTTTGTTGAATTGTTTAATTTGACGCGTCTGAAAGGTGCTGTTGTTGGTCCATTTTTAGTTAGTGGGGGTAACCTTTATTTTGGATGGGTTACCTGTAATAAGGTTTTGCCAAAAGAGGTATTTCTATAACATGTTTAAAACTGAGAAAGCTAGAATGTTGGCTAAAGAAATCGATGATTATATTTACAAAAAGAGCCCCTATAAGGATGAGGTTGATGATTATCATAATCGATAATAAAGCTACAACAGAGATATTTACAGATTTAGCAAATTTGTATGCACAATCTCATCCTGATGGTTCTAATGCCATGATTCATTGTAGTCTTGATCATGTTGACGGAGGAATGAACGCACTTAAACGTCAAAATGCTTTAGATTGGCTAAAGAAAGATCCTGGAGAGAATCATTGCCGAATCCTATCCAACGCTCGCTGTTTGTCTGAAGGTATTGATGTTCCATCCCTTGATGCGGTTATCTTTTTTGATACTCGTGAATCTATTGTAGATATTATACAATCTGTCGGTCGAGTTATGCGAAAGCCAAAAGACGGGAAAAAACAATATGGTTATATAGTTCTTCCCGTAGCGATTCCGTCTTCTAAAATTAAAGATTATAACAGTTATATTGAGAACGACCCTCAATTTAAAGGTATATGGAAAGTTATAAAGGCACTACGAGCACACGATGAATCATTAGTTGATGAAGCTGAGTTTAGAAAGAAGATAAAGGTAATTGGTAATCCTAAAGGTTCTCGAGGTGGCGATGAAGGTGGTTCTGAGCAATTATCTTTGGATTTTCCTGATTTACCAATTGAACAAATTTCAGAAGCTGTCTATGCTGCTATACCAAAGAAACTTGGAGATTTAGAATATTGGAATGATTGGGCTAATAATGTAGCAGAAATTGCTTCAAGAACGATTCTGCGTATTCAGGAGATGTTGAATTATCCTAAAGCAAATGAGGCTTTTCAAAAATTTTTAAAAGGGATTAGAGATAATCTTAATCCTGAAGTGACTGAAAGCCAGGCGATTGAAATGCTGGCACAGCATGTTATAACACGTCCAGTTTTTGAAGCTTTGTTTCAAGGGTATTCCTTCACAGAAAGTAACCCAGTTTCAAAATCAATGCAATTAGTAATTGAACTAATGGATGAGCATGCAATGGAAAGTTGAAATTGAAGGTTTGGAGAAATTTTACGACAACGTTCGGGAAAGGATTAAACTAGCCAAGAGCAATAAATCTCGTCAGGAAATTATCAGGAATTTGTATGAGACATTTTTTAAGAAGGCCTTTCCTAGTATGGCTGATCGATTAGGAATAACTTATACCCCTGTGGAAGTGGTTGACTTTATAATAAATAGTGTGGAATATGCTTTAGTGAACCATTTCAATACATCAGTAACCGAGCGTGATGTACAAATATTAGAGCCATTTACTGGTACAGGCACATTTATAGTACGCTTGTTACAATCGGGATTAATAAAAGAAAATGATTTCCTCGTTTCCCACATTCACAGGCGTAACGGCGACGTTTATAAAAAATTCGGGTCTTCCTTTCAAACCATTTCAGATGGTCGATCTTCTGAATCCGGTAATCATGAACGCGACTGGTCCTCTGATCACAGCAGGGACAGCCATGAACCTTCCTTTCCATCTCCACGTAGAGACATACTACGTCATGGCGTCTTCCAAATTGGTCACTAAGACCTCTTTTAAACCAGGTATATTCATGATAAAATTCATTTGCACGCAACCCCAATCTCTCTACTTGTTTCCGGCAATTCAAGTATAAAAGAATTGGGTGTTTACGTGTTTTTATTATGCAAACGAAAGTGTGTCCAGACCCCAACAAATATTATAGAGCCTAAATTAAAAAGGGGCGCCGAAAGTCAGATAAATTGACTTTCTGGAGAGCCCCTTGTCAGATTTTGTAATGTAAGCTGAAACAAACAAGCATCTTTTCCTAACTATTCACCATTTCTAACCTAATTAAAACCATAATTCGCTTTCGCTTCTGTAGAGTCGCCAAGTCAGACCATCATATTCCCCAGGCAATCAAGTCCCCAACGGCCTTAACCCGAATAAACAATGCATTTCCCGGCAGGTATGCTAACGGGATATCTTCAACTGATACAATCGAAATAGTATTTTCATTTGCCCCAGCCTTCATGGCTTCTTTAGTGGCCAAATCCCTTGCGTCCTGAATGGCTTGTTCACGGCTGAGCTGATTTAAGCTATAGACCCGTTCCACTTCACCACTGACTTGTCCAAGCGCTGCCCCAATGGCATTGGCTGCATCATAATGCGCGGGCCTGATAACCTCGGACACCCCTTTAAGAGAACTGGAAACAATGATGCTTCCACCTCCCGACAAAATAAGCGGCACTTGTTTTGAACTTGTTTTCATCTGGTCAACAGCGTCTTCAAGTATCTCTGTCATTTTTTCGTATACCCTGGTGCAAAAATCTTCCGGTAACTGTTTGACTTGTTCGGTCCGATCTGCAAATGCATATCCTAAACGCGTCACGATATCAGAGGCGGTCAGCTTCTCCCCGCCAAAAAGAAGTGCTTTTTTTGTAATTTCATAGCCGACACTATCCGGACCAACAGCAATCTTCCCGTCAGATTCACGTATGCGGGTACCGCCGCCGAGTCCGATTGACAGAATGTCAGGCATCCGGAAATTGGTATTTACACCACCAATATTAACGGCCAGGGATGACTGCCTTGGAAACCCTTTTGCCAGCACACCGATGTCACTGGTTGTGCCTCCAACATCAAGGACAATAGCATCTTGAAGTCCGGATAAATGTGCAGAACCACGAATCGAGTTTGTTGGTCCGCAGCCCATGGTAAGGATGGGATACCGCAATGCATATGTTTCATTCATAAGCGTGCCATCGTTTTGGCTGAAGTACATTTGCGCTTCAATACCGAGTTGCTGAAGCGCCTTGGCGAAGCCGTTGACCACCATTTGACCCGTTGTCATCAAGGCTGCGTTCAGTATCGTTGCATTTTCACGTTCGAGAAGACCGATACTGCCAATCTCATGGGAAAGTGAAATGGGGATGTCTCCAAGTTCTTCTCTTACCCAGTCTGCAACAATTTGTTCTTGTTGCTTATTAACTGGTGCAAATACACCTGAAATGGCGATGCTCTCAGCAATTCCCTTTATGTTTCTGCAAAAAAACGCTACTTCTTCCCGGTTCAATTCACTGATTAAACGGCCATCGAACTCATAACCACCTGAGACAATCGTGGACGCAGCCTCAATTTTTCCATGTAAATCTTCTGGCCATTCTGTAAACGGCGGGATAGAAGTTGTTGCCGGCTTTCCGATCCGGATTACCCCTACTTTATTGAGGCGCTTCCGCTCGACGATTGCATTCGTACAATGCGTCGTTCCCAGCATCGCATAGCCTATCCTGCTCCTATCGGTCCCACTATCCTGCACCACTTTGGCAACCGCTTCATATATGCCGGTTTCTACATCTTTTGTCGTTGGAACCTTTACGGTATGGACAACCTGTAAATTAGCGTCCAGCAACGCAGCATCTGTATTCGTGCCTCCAACGTCCACTCCTAGCCGATACATGTTTCTCTCTCCTTCAATAACACTTCAATAGGCTGATAATCAAAATCATAACCAAAATAACGGGGGCCAGCTGTTTCAATACCTTTTGGCGTCCTCCACTTTTCATGACAAGGGAAAGCGACCACCACTACACGGGCTCCATATTTCATCCGTTCTGTTGTAATTGGAAAACCTGTTTCCGCATCCAACACAGCAATCAAATCTGGGGTAGAACACAAAAGATTGTCATCTTCTTTTGCTACAAGATGCTCGTTTTGAAAATAAATAGTAAAGCGCCGTCCCTGGTCATCACGAATTCCTTCAAAGGATGCATTGCCCCTAGTGAAGCCACCACTGAGCCGCCTTTCTATGTCTGTGATTTTCCCTTCAAACAAACGGCGCCCTTGTAATTCCGCAAGCATTTTGCTAATCCCGAGACGTTCCTTATCATTGTTGTCGAGGAGATACCCACCGATTTTTTCTGCCAAAGTCAATGTATCAGGAATTACGCTTGTTTTGACATCTTTCCCCATTAAACTGTAATCACACACGGATGAGCTCCCACCCATTTCAATGGTGAGGGCACGGGCCAGCCTTTCAGACCAGACTCCATCTTTTGGGTACAGCACAACCGTGTTTCCTTTGTCATCAGCCATTGTAACCGGCGATGGTTCAAAACCATCCAGATGGAATGTCACCATCTGTGCTTCGGGAAAAGCCCGGCCCATCGCATCAGCATCGAGTACAGGCAGACCTGTTTTGGCAGCGGCAATGATTGGAAATAAAGAGTTGATTCCTCCTATTTCAATTGGCATGACAACATCCACTTTTCTTCCGAGAACGTTTTCCAGTCTGTTTAGCGGTGCAGTCACTTCAATTTCTGACGGAATTTTTTCGACCGTTACAGTCGGTGCCCCCATACCGGAAACGGGGACAACCAAGTGGTCATCACTCAATTCATTCAAAGAAATCAATTTCACCGGTCCATATTTCCTGACAGCCTGTTTGGCCATCAATTTCCCAATCAAAGGATCACCGCCACCGCCTGTCCCAAGGACAGCAGCGCCAAGAGCGATTTTCTCAATTGCCTGTTCATCTATGTATCTCATAAAATCTAACTCCCTATTTTTTTATCATTTACTGACGGTTACCTGTTGCAAAGATCTTTTCTGGCTGAAAAATTTACCGACAATCACCTGGACGACAAAGCCTGTTAAAAATCCATCCAGAGAAGAGACCGATGTAATGGAAAATAAGGCAAGCCCAGTTGGCGACGCGGTTGTAAAATAGGTAATCAGCATCCCCACCAGCCAAGCAATGATGGAACGCGCAACAAGCGCCTTCTCCTCCACATGGTTGTAATAGCGCTGAAATTCGGTTTTAACAAGAAAATATTCAGCAACATAAATTCCGCCAATTGGTGCAATGACAATGGCCAATATATTTAAAAACGAAATAAATTGATCATAAATGCCAAGAACAGCAAGTGCCGTGGATATTACCCCTAAAATCAATGTTAACGCTTCTTTTGATATTTTTGTAAAAATTAACGAGAAGCCGAGCGATGACGAATATAAATTGCTTGTGTTCGTTGTCCATTGCGCCAGTGTCAATACTAACACCCCGGGGATGGCTAATCCCAAAGCAATAAATATTTTCATGATCGCATCAGTACCCATTGCCTTCGACATTATAATCGCAATGATAATCATGAAGCTATTGCCAATGAAGATCCCGAAAAACGTGGCTATCATCGCATCTTTCTTGCTTTTTGCCCAGCGGGAAATATCCGGTGAAATCGTTGCCCCGACGATAAAAATACTGATTACAAGTGAAATTGCGCTGCCAAATGTAAAGGCCCCTGCATTCGGAATGCTGAACGAAATAGAATGATCTTTTAGTGTTAAAAATAAGGTAAGCAGCATCATCCCCAACAAAAATGGCACTGACCATACACTTAATTTCTCAATGGCACGATATCCATAGATTGCAGTGGTCATCATCAGCAAGCCGCCAATGAGAGACAGAATCTTTACATCAACGGTCAAGTCAAACGCGTCCTGCAATACTGCTTGGGCATTGTCAGCAAAAAAACCAACTTGGACACCAAACCATCCCAGCAAGGAAATGCCGATTACAATAGAAAATGCCTGCGCCCCGTATTTTCCAAACACGTATTTTGTGATCATGGATGTAGAAAGATTTGTGGCCGAACCAACAACGGCACAAATCGTACAGAGAATTGCCAGGAAAAATGACCCTACGCAGACTGATAAAATAGCATCCTTTAAAGGCATGCCATTGGCTAATTCTGCCCCTAATAATACGGATGATAAATCCACCCCTATAGCGACCAATACCGAGAACATCGAAAACCAGTTTCTCTGAAGTTCCTTGGGAACCGCTTCCCGTGCATAATCTGAAACCACTTGTTCATCCTTCATTGATAAATCCCCCTTAATAATGAAAAACTAATTATCTATCAATGCAATTCGTGATGTAGTATTTTATTTGCGGATTCCATTCCAATAAATCCCCCAAATTTGTTCAAGCCGCCTTTTGAACTTGTCTTCCTGATAATAAAGTAATTCAAGGAAGACCCCATCCATCACACAAAGAAAGGATGCTATTAAATCGTCAACCGGCTGGTCCTTGATTTCTCCGCGTTCTATCCCTTTTGAAAATATTTCGCTAAGAATCTCATAAAGAAGCTCTTCCATCTCACTAAACGTTTGTTTCACTTCATCATTTAAAGTGGGCGGAAGCGACATGGCCAGCCTTGTATAGGACGCCGTCTTTTCCGGCTGGCTTAAATGGTAGTAGCTGAGCTCTTTTAAAATTTCGTGAAGCTGTTCCCTTACTGTTCCATCTGTACCTTTTTGGACAGATTGCCGTATGTAAGAATAATAATCTTCCAGCAAATCTTTATAAACAGCCAAAAACAAGTCTTCCTTATTTTTATAAAATGCATAGATGGATGGCGTCTTAATGCCTACTTCTTTTGCTATACTGGACAGGGTTGCCCGGTCATAACCATTCTCGGCTAATTGCCTGCAAGCCACTTCTTTAATTTTGTTCTTCGTCATCCACTCACCGCACCTAACTAATTTAGTTAGGTTTGATTATACTTAACTATGAATTATTATGCAATAGTCGAAATAAATTTTATTTTGGCATAAGGTCACTTCCGGTTGAAATGAAGGTTGGTGTTGAATACAAACATGTTGAGAATTATATAAAAACAGCCTCTTACAGCTGCCATTTCATTAATTTAATAACCGGAGAACAATTCAGTACGATCAGTTTCTTATAGGATTGTGGTATAATAGTATAAAATACAGAAATTTCTAAAAATAAAATTTGTTTTTGTGCACGACACCACATTACTTACCCTAGAGTAGACTCTAAAATGTATGCTGAGGGGGATTTTTTTATCAAGTTATGGCCTTAGTTATGCCATCTATTGTTGCGGTTATGCTCTATTCCAGAGTAATTAACCGAAAAATAACGTTTGTTGACGTGTTATGCTTTTCTACTTTATTCATCCTTATTACAAATATGGTATGTTTTACAATACTAATTTATTTAAAAAAACGACTTTTCTTTACGTTCAAACCTGTTTTCACACCGAAATATTCTTTCATGGCCACATGTATAGCAATATTCTTGAAAGTATAAATACGAGTTGCATGCTAATGAAATGCAACACTTTACTTCGGCGTCGGGTTTATGGAGGCACACCGGTCTGGGCCAATACGAAAAAACTGGTCTAAGAACAGCGATAAGAATGGTTTTAAAGTTGATTTTCCTCTAATCGATATGTTCATTGACCATGACCAGGTACTGAACAAGTATAAGATACGCAAGCCGGAATTGTACGACTTAGGCTTCAGCCATAACAATTGTAATGGCAGATGTGTCAAAGCTGGAATGGCTCATTTTAAAAGATTAAAAGAGCGAGCCAGACAACATAACCGGATCCAAAAGGTGTTAGAAGGTGCGAACATTAAGCTGGGGTCTGTTGTTTCGGATGTATTGGGTGTTTCTGCAAGGGATATGCTTGACGCAATCGCAGATGGCGAAGAAGACCCTGAGAAACTAGCAAACTTCGCTCGACGCACTATGAAAAAGAAGAAGGAAGAACTTGAACTGGCTTTAAAAGGTTATATTAACTCCCATCAAAGGTTACTGTTAAAAACCATTTTGGGCCACATTGACTTTCTTACTGAACAAATCGAGATGCTCAATCAAGAAGTTGCGAAAAGAGTAAGCTCTCATCAAGAGGATATAGAAATACTTGATTCCATTCCCGGCATTGCGACAAGGATGGCTGAACAGATCCTTTCTGAAATCGGAACAGATGTAAAAAAGCAGTTTCCAACTGCGTCTCACATGTGTTCCTGGGCCGGCTTGGTTCCAGGGCAAAATGAAAGTGCAGGGAAACGGAAATCGGCTAAAACTAAAAAGGGAAACAAGTATTTGAGGTCGGCTTTAACTGAGGCAGCTCATTCCGTAAGGGGGTCCAAAAACTATCTCGGAGCACTGTATAGGCGTACAGCCTCATGAAAAGGCAAGAAACGTGCTGGAATCGTAGTCGCTCACGCTATGTTACGTATCTCTTATTATCTCTTAACACGTAAAGAAATGTATGTAGACTTAGGCGAAGACTACTTTGATAAGCAGAGACAACAATCGATTGTCAGGCATTCACTGAGACGACTAGAAAGCTTAGGATACATTGTTAAGTTAGAAGAACCTAAAGCATCTTAAACCAGTCCATCTAATTACCATAGGTCAATGAATTTGGCGCTCTCCCTTTTTTAAAAAACGAACGAGCTGCGTCTTCTTAAGTATTGCCTTTTTTACAGAAGTTAGAAGTTAATTTTCATGGTAGTTGAACAAGAAGATTTATTTCTCTTTACACATTCTCGTCTAATTTTTGAATTGGATCTTCTGCAAAAGAGTATTCATTTTTTCTTCTAACAAGTTTGTGAAATTGGCTCTCTGTTCTTTCAAATTAGAAATATGTAGTGGTTCACCAAATATAATATATGCATCCCTCTTAATGAACAATTCCTTAAAACTATTTGGACCCACATATGCTGCGGGTATGATAGGTACTTTGGAACGCTGAGCAATTGTAATTGCTCCTTGTTTTAATGCGGTTTGCTCTTCAATTCTTGTTCCGCTTGGAAATATCCCTACGATTTCACCTTGAGCCAGCAGTCGAGAAGGAATTTTTAAAACACTTGGACCCGGGTTAGCACGATCCACAGGAAAAGCATTAAATTTGCGCAAAAACCAACCTATCAATTTATTAGTAAATAGTTGTTTCTTTGCCATGAAATGTATTTTGTTTGGCAATAAAGTGATGCCTAAATACAAAACATCAACCCAACCTGTATGAGTACAAGTAATAACATAAGGACCTTCTTTAGGGATGTTCTGTTTGTCATAAACGTGAAGTTTTCCAAATACACGCAAGATACATTTCAAAGAATACGCTGCAAATTGATACACAATTTCTTCCTCCATTAACCTTAAACATTTATAGTTTCACTCTACATCTACCATAATTTTAACACTTGGTTCTAATAGTTGATACTAAATTTTGATTATCTTTCCACTAAAAGTATCCAATTTCCTTTCCTCTAGAGATGTTGTTCAATTATATGGCCCTTTTCATAAAGAATGACGCTTTCCTTATTTCAGAAAAGCGCCCTTTAACGGAAGATTGAGTAGTCTATAACGGAATAAAATTTTGAGCTTCTATTAGCTGAATTTGTTGAAGAAGTGACAATTACTATCGAGTATTTTATCTTTGGAATTTGCAATTTTAATTCCTATGATAGATTAGTTGCACAACGCCAGAGGAGAACGTCCTTGTATTAACCATTTTTAAATTCCATCTCTGTTTTATATCAATAAACAACGGTTTTCCTTCTCCCAAAATAACAGGGTGAACAGATAATCTATATTCATCAACAAGCCCTAAATTGATAAAAGTTGTTATAAGACTTGCTCCACCATATAGCCAGATGTCTTTACCAGGCTTATTCTTTAATTTATTTACTTCTTCAAGAATATTATCATTTATGAATATTGCTTTATTATCAGTCCCTTTTTGCGTTTTGGAAAACACGTATTTTTCTTTACTATGAACTAATTTCCAAATTTCTTTTTCAGTATCAGTAACTTCAATTTCTGGAGTAAATTGTCCCCATAAATCGTAGCTTTTTCTTCCATATAAAATAGTATCAATTTGATTTAAGAAATTAATAAACTCCATCTCAGAGTCCATGATACACCAATCAATTTCCCCATTTTTCCCCTCAATAAAACCATCTAAAGTTACTGCTAAATCTAAAATTATTCTTCCTGGTCTTACGTTTTTGGACATAATTCTTCCTCCCTTTAATCAAATAGATAGGGCCTGTGTGTAGCAATAGAATCAAATATTACGTTAATCATTAGTGGACATTAAAAACGAGAAAAAGTAATAGTGAACATCCATTCTTTCTACCGGGACCCCTACATACAAGGAGAAAAATTTGACTTCATCTCCATTCACGTAGCGTGATCATGTCCCCTAAGTAATATTAGTGGACATCATAAGCATAAAAATCAGGCTTTTATGTCCGCTCATTTACGCAATAAATCCGAAAATCAATGTCTGCTAATACTTATTGTGTAAATAAGTTCCATTGCTACACGACACCTAGTATAATACTTAATGATGACATCTATTGTCATAATTAAATATCTTTTACTTAATCATTTAGGTGGGTAGTTATGCGCGCTGATAGGCTGATCTCCATTTTACTTCTGCTTCAAAATAAAAGAAAATTGACAACCAGAGAATTAGCCCAGGAATTAGAGGTAACTGAACGTACCATTCATCGTGATATGGAAGCATTGAGTGCGACAGGTATTCCTGTTGTGGCTGAACGCGGAAAGGCTGGAGGGTGGAGATTACTTAAACAATATCGAACAAATTTAACTGGTTTGAAAGCCAATGAAATTAAGTCTTTGCTTATTTCACCGTCATTCCAGTTGCTTACTGACTTAGGATTAACAAAAGATTGGTATGAAGCACGTCAGAAAATACTTGCTTCGATTCCAAGCTCCTTACAGACAAATGCCGATGATATATGGAACCGAATCCATGTTGATACAAGTGCTTGGAGACAGTCAACTGAAAAAATGAAGTCATTCAAAGTTTTGCAACAAGCGATTTGGGAAGATCGGAAACTACAAATAAAATATGAACGGGCAGATGGGGAATGTGTTGAACGAGTTGTTAACCCATTAGGGTTAGTTGCTAAAGGCAGCACATGGTATTTAATCGCGTTATCAAACGGGAACATTCGAAACTATCGAGCATCAAGAATGAGGTCTGCGCTATTGATGAGTGAAACATTTACCCGACCAAATGACTTTGATTTAGCCCAATATTGGAGTAGCTCAACACAAGAATTTATTAAAAGTCTACCAAGATATGAGGTAGATGTTGAAGTATCTCCATCTATCGTTCAAAGAATAAAGTTCACCGGACGCTTTGTACAAATATTAAAAATTGATTCTCCCTTAGAAAATGGATGGATCCCAATAAAGCTGTGTTTTGACACAGAACAAGAAGCAAAAGAATATATTTTAGGCTTCGAGAATCAGATAAAAATCATACGACCTAACATTTTAAAGCAAAATATATATGATATGGCAAGGGCTGTAATCGATTTTTATGAGCAGGAGAATCAAATGTAAAATAAAATGTCCTGAAAGTAGAAAAACATTTTAGTTTATTCTACTTTCCTTTTGTTAAAAAGCATACTTATGTACACTTTTTATTCCATAATATGGCCCGTTTGTAGAAGAGTGATTCTTACTGAAAATCAATCATATATGTATAAAACTATAAAATTTTTGATTCTCAAAACTTGTTTTTTTATCTTTTTATCACCAGAAGGTTTGAAGTGGTAAGCAGTTTGTCATTCCTTGGTACACTTTTTGTCATTCAGTGGTAAAAACTATGTCAAGGATGGTACATTTCATTGGCTGTATGCTGGAGAAGAAGATTCAACCCGTGCTACTGCTATTTTTCCGGATAATCCGTAACTCAAAACAATTCGTGCTTTCCCTATAATTTCACAGACCAAACTTAGCCAGAATTCTCGAAAGCGATCCTAACTTTTCTTTTTGCTTATGTAATTCCTGCTCGGCCTCTTCTTTTCGTTTAGCAGATGCTAATTCGAACCCTCCGTGCCTTTGGCTGGAGGATTGTTCACTTTCATAGATGAAATTGATAAACCGTGCGCAAACATTAATCATTCTTTCTTAGATTCTATTTGGAGCAAAATGAGAAGCTATCATGTGTAGCCCCTGTTTATACCCTTCATCATCATACTCTGCAATTACGTCCACATCTGCATTAATCATCATATATTCTTTGTTTTTGTACACACAGAACGAAATTAATCCATCAGTTTCTTTTAAAATTAAACTAAAGCAAGGGTTATTACCGTCCTTTCTTAAGTCTATGGCGCGACCTTCAACCTCAACAATTTCGTATCCATTCACTTTAGAAATAGTCAGGATAGATTTTAATAGATTTTTGTTCTCTTCATCCAAAAATGAATAAATATTGTCTAAAGTCACTGACATACTCTCACCTACGTTTTCAATAGTATTGTTCACTATTATCTTATCACGTCCTTTTCATCTAGGTAAAACTTAGCTTGTTAGTTTCTTTTATTACAGGTTACAATAAAAGAACAAACGTTCTAGGGAGGAAGGTCGTAAGATGTCCATTAGAGACCGGGGCCTGAAAATGGTGTTCGAACTGATTAGGTATTGTCAGATTCTTGGCTAGGAACTCTTAATTTCATCAGTTATTATTATAGAAAAGGGTGCCATTGGCTTGGAATATCGGAAGCCTGGCATCTTTTTTAGATTGCACAATCTGTTACGCATAGTTCTTTTCTATTCAGATGTTTTGCTGAAATAGAGTCTGAAAAAGCGGTCTTTTTTGGGTTACTTGACAAATTTCATAGACCTTGCAATTTCTAACATGGCCGAAGGTACATGCTTTTCTGCTGCAAAAATCCTGGAACGTTCATGAATACTGGTCGCCAACCTAAAGGCCGATTTTCCAAATACACAGAATACCGCAAAAAATGTTAAGAACAGCTGTGCGATTGCTGCTATAGTGAATGTAAGGCAGGTGAAAACGCGTGGGGTATGAGGCCAGTATACAAAGGACACTTGATTATATTGAAGAGAACTTGCAGGAACAGATTACACTAACGAAATTAGCAGACATTGCTTGTTTTTCTCCTTTTCATTATCATCGTGTATTTCAGACAATGGTCGGTGAGTCTGTGATGGATTACGTGAGAAAAAGACGGCTTACCTATGCAGCAGAGCGTTTGTTCTATACAGATGAAAAGGTGATCGACATTGCATTAGATGCTGGTTTCCAATACCCGGAATCGTTTCACCGGGCATTCAAAAAGTTTTATGGAGTTTCACCAAGGCAATACCGCGACGCCAAAAGCTTATCTGGCCCCTTAATCGGAAAAGCCTGCCTAATAACACACCATTTTTCAGGAGGTTTTTGCATGGAACCAAAATTGGTCACTAAACCTGCTTTTCACATCATTGGCTACGAACTTAAAACGAGGAATATAGACGGTCTGAATAATAAGGACATTCCGGAATTTTGGCAGCAGTACATGCAAAATAAACTAGGTTGTAATATACCGAATCCGATTAATAAAAATGAGGAACTAGGTATATGCACCAATTTTGATGCTGAAACAGGTGAATTCGTATATGTCATCGGAATGGAAGTAAAAGAGGGAACTCAAGCACCAGAAGGAATGGTATATATGAGTTTTCCCGAACTAGAGTATGCGGTTTTCACTACACCAAAGTCAGATGAAGAATCGTTTAGCCCTTCAATTCAGTCCACATGGAATTACATCTTTACGGAATGGTTTCCAAAATCAGGCCTGGAACATGATGGAACAGTGGAATTTGAACTGTATGATGAAAGATGTTACGGATCAGAGAACAAAGTAATGGACATTTACATTCCGGTGAAAAAACAAAAAATAATGGGGTAAAAGTTAAATATCCCTATTGTAACAATACTTAGAGAGCTTTAGATAACAATAACAATGTTGTTATCTAGGGTTCTTTTTTTTGAAAAAATTTCTACCTACCCTGTCCTTCCATGACACTTCCTTATATATAACTAGTGAAAGGAGCTGAGCAGATGGACGGATATAAATCGTCCGATGGACATGAGGAAAGTGAACGATGGTTGTACTTTGAATAAAATCATACACACTGGAGGTTTCCAATTTGAGCAATCTATTAATCAACGAAAACCCAATGATGGTGATTCCGTCATTGGCGAAGAAGATTGGTTTGAATGAGGCGCTTTTTTTGCAGCAGGTTCATTACTGGCTGGTAAGGAGTTCGCATGAAATCGAGGGGGAGAAGTGGATTTACAATACGTATAAGGACTGGCAGGATCAGTTGTCTTTCTGGTCGGAGAGCACGATTAAACGGACGATTAAGTCGCTGGAGGACAAGGGTTATTTGATTTCCGGCAATTGGAACCGATTGAAGCTTGATAAGACGAAATGGTACAGCATTGACTATAAAAAGGTGGAGGCACTGGATATGGCGGCATCGTCTCAATTTGGGCAGTCCTGCCGCCAGGCTGACCCGTCCGGCATATCAAACAGCCCTATGGAGGAGGCCGGCTTGGCCAGAGCAATACCAGAGATTACTACAGAGAATACAACAGAGAAAGATATACCCTACAAAGAAATTATTGATTACCTCAATCGAAAAACAAACTCCACTTACAAGGCTTTTACAAGGAAAACAAGAGAATTGATCCGGGCACGATGGAATGAAGGATTCAGGCTGGAGGACTTTATAAAAGTAATAGATTTGAAGGCTGCTGAGTGGCTGAACGATCCGCAGTGGAGCAAATATCTGCGGCCGGAAACATTGTTTGGCGTGAAGTTCGAGTCTTATTTAAACCAGAAATCGAACAAGAAACTGTGGCGGGAGGAGGATTTTGATTTAAATGACTAAGCGGGAGACGTATTTGATCATGATGACGATATCCGTGTATTATGACCAGTTTGAGATGGACCAGCAAAAAGTGGATGCCTGGCATGAAGTGTTTAAGCATTACCCTTTTGAACCAGTAAAAGAAAAACTGTTTGCGTTTGTAGCTGAATCCCCTTTTCCACCTAAAATTTCTGATCTGGTCAAAAAAACCGCCGTGGTTTCAAGGGAAATACCGGGAGCCGAGGCTACCCGGGCGCTTATGCAAACGCAAGTCAAACCGGCGAGTGAGGAGGTTATCCAAAGAGAGCTCGCCAATATGCGTAAAATCTTGGGGATCAGAAGGGATGCGTGATGATGGAACAGTGGCAATTTAATCAGGAAGCGGAAGAGGCTTTGGTTGGCGCGCTATTTCTCGAAGAAGGTTTGATAAAGGATTGTAACATTCGCCCAGAGCAGCTTTACTTGCCGAAATTACAAAGGCTTCTTTCAACAATGAAGCGGCTTGATGAAAAAGGCAGGCCAATTGACGTCATCTCTGTGGTGGAGGAAGTTGGGGAACAGAATCTTGAGAGTATTGGCGGGATATCATACATAACGGAATTGGCGGGGAGCGTGCCGACCACTGCAAATTTCAAGTATTATCAGGACATCGTCAGGGAGTATTACCAAAAACGGAGGGCGAAGGAAGTAGCCGGAAGGATCATGGATGAGGTTGCCCGTGCTGAGGATATCAGAAAAACGATCAGCGATGGCATCCACAATCTGATGGAGATAGAAGGTGCAAACGGGGACGATGAACTTGGTGATATCAAGTCATGTTTAGTAGATTTGTACAATGATTGTGAAAAGGATAGCGGTGAGATTTCAGGCGTTCCTTCAGGCTTCAAAAAACTGGACAGGCTGACAGGAGGGTTTCAGGAATCTGACTTGATTGTCATTGGGGCCCGGCCGAGCATGGGAAAAACCGCTTTTGCCCTGAATATCGCACTTAACGCTTCGGAACACGATGTGAGTGTTATTTTTTCGCTGGAAATGTCAAAAAACCAGCTCGTGAAAAGGGCGGCCGGTTTTAGAGGGAACATTGACAGTACAAAGATGAGGAATCCCAGGCGATTTTTTGCTGATGAGGATTGGCGCCATCTGTATAGTGCGATGGGGGAGATCTCACATCATAACCTCCATATTTTTGACAGGCCTGGAATGGATGTCAACTATATTTGGTCAAAGGTACGAAAAATGAAAAGGGAGTACGCGGAGGGAACAAGATTTCTCGTCGTGATTGATTATCTTCAATTGATCGTCGGGGATCCGAGGCATAAACAAAACCGGCAGGCGGAAATCAGTGAGATCAGCCGATCATTGAAGCATATGGCGAGGGAGCTTAATGTAGTGGTCATTGCCTTGTCCCAGCTGAGCCGCGGAGTGGAAAGCCGGCAGGATAAACGGCCGATGCTGAGCGATTTACGGGAATCAGGCCAGATTGAACAGGATTCTGATGTGATTGCCTTCCTCTACCGGGATGATTACTATGACAAGGAAGCCGAATCAAAAAATACGATCGATATCATTGTCGCAAAGCAGAGGAACGGGCCGGTCGGGACAGTAGAGCTTTCTTTTAATAAGGAATATGGAAAGTTTGCCGATCTGGGGGTGTAGTAGTGGATGATAAGAGACGGCAGGACCGCGGCTGCCTGCCGTTTTTGATTGTGTTATACAGCCATTCGTTTCATATCTGCCCTGTTTATAAATACTACAACTCCCAGTCGGTTTTCAAATGACAAAAGAATTATTGTGTTTCACTCTTACTTTTTCTTCTTGTTATTTCATCAAGAACAAAAAAGATAATAGAACACATCATAATAAAATATGCAAAAAAATGAGGGAAAATAAAGTATGTAATTGAGCCAAGACCTATATGAATCAAACCGGATACCAAGATCCGTATTTTTTTAAACTTCTGTGAAACAAAGTCTGCTAATAAAGAAACTGGTAATCCGTATAGTACATTACCTACCAACGAATAGATAAATACAATGATAAAACTCGAGAAATCGTTAAATGAGAGGGTGATAAACATATTTCGAAGAAAAATTAGAAAAAATCCAAAAGTAAAAATAACAGCTGTAAAAAAAGCCACATAAATTTTTCTAGCATTTTTCATATGGAATACCCCACACTTTTTAATTTTAGTATATGGGAAAGCATAACAAACACAAGAGTAATTAAGTTTCATAGAAGGATGAGCAAATTGTGTTGGCGTTGAGATAAGCAATGCAGTCCAAAGGCAGTTACTCTTGCTCTCCGTAACTGTTCCGATTATAAAGCTTTCTGCAAAACCACCAGTTGTTAGGAAATGAACACTGGTGGGGAGTACGGAGATGGGACAAGGATTCTCGTAGTGATTGATTATCTGCAATTAATTGTCGGTGACCCCAGGCACAAACAAAACCGCCAGGCGGAAATCAGTGAAATCAGCCGGTCATTGAAGCATATGGCGAGGGAGCTGAATGTAGTGGTCATTGCCTTGTCCCAGCTGAGCCGCGGCGTGGAAAGCCGGCAGGATAAACGGCCGATGCTGAGCGATTTAAGGGAATCGGGCCAAATAGAACAGGATTCTGATGTGATTGCCTTCCTCTACCGGGACGATTACTATGACAAGGAAGCCGAATCAAAAAATACGATCGATATCTTGTCGCAAAGCAGAGGAATTGGCCGGTCGGGACAGTAGAGCTTTCTTTTAATAAGGAATATGGAAAGTTTGCCGATCTGGGGATGTAGTAGTGGATGATAAGAGACGGCAGGACCGTGGCTACCTGCCGTTTTTCATTGTGTTATGAAAGCGTATCGATGCAAAGCTGTCCTGCAGGCTCTGCCGGTTTTAATTAACAAAAGAATTAATAGGCAGTTGTTTTTGAACTGCCTCATTTATGTTTATTCCACACATCACATATATACCGCGCTTCCGAGGTCAGCCAACTTTGCCCAGTAGGCTTGTATATCAGTTCTTGGTGTTGTTCAAATAAGCGTTTGGCATAACGCAGATTCATATCACGGATAGTCTGGTTGAGTAAATTAAGAATTTTCTTTTCGGTGTGGGTTAAAGAAAAATTAGCAGCATTCTCTTTTTCTTCCTTGATAAATTTGAGGAATTGTTTCGCCTCACCATTTAACACTTGGTAATTTTTATATTCGATTAGGCGTTCCCAGTCTCGCTCAATTAACTCCCGTGCTATATTGTACTTTTCCTCAAGGACTACTTTGTTGATAAGAGTCGTTACACTTTCTATTTTCAAGTTTACACCTCACCCACTATTAAAATAGGTATTATATACCATGTTAAGTGAGTATTTGGGACTAGTCAATAATTGAAACATAATTAAGTTTCATAGACAAGTTGAACAAAGATCAGCTGGGGGGAGTGTAAGCAAAGAGATTGAGGGGCAGTTCTTGCTGACCGCCATTGTTCCGATTAGAAAGCTTTCTGCAAAACAACCAGTTGTTAGTAAATAAACACTGGTTGTTTTTAATCTCCAAAATTCGACAACCCCTTTATAGTCACCTGCTTTGTAGTATAATATAATTTTCAGTAGGAGGAGATAGAATTGGGCAGGCACCTGAAAGTTGTGGAACAGGATAATATAGACAGGCGGGAGCTAGGTTATTATTTCACCCCTGATTTTATTTCGAAATATATTGGTAAACGTCTATTGATGATCAATCCCGACGGAAATAAAGTTTTAGACCCTTGCGTTGGAAAAGAGGAATTGCTGGAAGAGTTTTTCAACCGGGGCAAAATGGTTGATGGGATAGATGTGTTTAAATATAAAGAAGATTACAGATCTAATTTCAGTCAAAGAGACTTTATTGAATACTACCGTGAAATTAAGGCTTACGGAAATGATGTGCAAATTTCCTTTGAGGACTTGGTTGGCCTCGATGATCAAGAAAGAACAAGTGAACTGGATTACGATTACTATATAGCCAATCCACCCTATAATTGCCATGAAGTCAACTATATCAGGGATAACAAGAAACAGCTGCAACAGCTGTTTGCTGATGTGGGTGTTCATAATATGTACAGCATGTTCATATCGGCAATCATTGATGTGGCAAAGGAAGGCGCATTGATCGGCCTGATTACGTACGACTCCTTTTTTACATCGAAAGCACATGCAGACCTCAGGAAGAAAATATTAAATGAATGCACCATTCATGAAGTGACCATGTGCTCCAACGACTTATTCCATGACCAGGCAGCAGACGTAAGAACCAGCATATTGATTTTGCAAAAAGGAAAACAATATCAAGGGGAAGTTTTCGTCAGCAACCGTCCATTGTCAAAAGCGGATTTTCAAATTCAGTTAGAGAAACAACTTGTAGATTTTGAAACAGGAAACAGCAAGGGCTACCAGTTATCCGATATCATATTATCCAATGAAAAAGATAATAATGAGTTCATTATTGAATGTCCGGATGATATAAAGCTGCTTTTTGCCAATGACCGGCTGGGAGAACGGTTTAAATGTGTAACAGGGATCTCGACAGGCAAGGATGAATTATACCTGTCGAAAGTAAAAGCGGACCCGTTCATGATACCATTTTATAAAAATCCAGGTAAAAATAGATTTTTTACGGAAAACAATCTGTTTTTGCACAAGGATTTCCTGAAATTTGACAGTGAGATTAAAAACTTCATGGTCAGGAACAAGCAGCTCTTATATAAACCTGGAATTACCTGCTCTTCAATGGGAGTAGAGTTTACCGCGAGTCGGCTGCCGGAGGGCTCCACGTACGGGGTCAATGCCAATATCATTTGTGAGGACACAGATGCCTGGTGGTTATTGGCCTATCTTAATTCAGGATTGGTGACTTATTTGGTAAGAGGAATTTTGATTCGATCCAATATGATCACTTCAGGTTATGTATCACGGATTCCATTAATCAATGTAAATGAGGGAGAAAAAATCCTTTTGGGAAATCTCGCTTTAAAGGCTTACGAGCATGCGAAGAATAAGGAATCTTATGATCATGTGCTGGAAGAGATAAATGCTTTGGTGAACAACATAGCTGGAATAACCGAAAAGACCAATTTGATGATTAAAAATTTCACATTGAATCTAATTAAAAATACTTAAACAAGAAAACCCCAAAAGGAAAATCTTTTGGGGTTTCGTCGTATTAAATCTCTAATAAATCCTCTATTTTAACGCCGAGCAATTCCGCAATTTCGGCAATATATTCGCCATCTTCAAGTTTGTCAGCAATTGTCTTTTTAATTTTTGTCCTGCCGCCAAGCTTGGCAATTTTATTTTCCTTTTTCAGCAATTCCAGGAATTCTTCATTGGTTCTTTGGACCATTTCGTCCACATTTTTAAACTTGGCTGACTGAAGATTCCCGTTATTGCTTGGATTGACATAAACATCAGGTATCCAGGCTGTCGGGCACACAATGCATTTCAACAGCTCAACCTTCATGTCAGGATTGAACTTGATCAAGAAGGTGGCCACATATAAATTGACAGAAGGATTATTTTCAATAAAATTGATCAAGCCATCCGCCTTTGAAACATCATCCTTATTCACACGGCCGCCAAATACGGCAGATTTGATGTTTACAAACGAGTTAAAACCGGCTTCAAGTTCAAACTCAAAATCATAAACCCCAACCTCTGAGTCAGCAGGAACCACTTTTTCAAAGCCATATTCACTGCCATACATCTCGAGGTTCTGGCTAATCACTTCCTCGATGATTCTCCACACTGTCCTGCCTTTGCCGGACTTCCTCCAGCCGTACGGCATTAATTCTGGACTCGCGATTTGTATATGGCTGATCCTGTCCTTAATGAGAGAATTAATACTGTTTTCCAGTGCTAGCCTTTCCCTGGCAATTCTATCTATTTTCTCTTGTCTGTTCAAAACATTTCCCCCCAAGCTTTAAACTAATCGTATTATATCAGCTATTTTTCCCACCGTGTAAAAAACCGGGCGATATGTTGGAAGAATATATTGGAACAGCTGGAGAGCCTGGTCTCTTCCGTTTTCAAATTTTCAAAGTCATGAAACCGGTTTTACCAAACTGCCTCCCGATTCGACAAAGCTATGCAAAAATTTATGAAACTTAATCGAAATTTACAAAATGCCTACAATTTTTACCGTAAGTTATGGGCATTCCGGCTTTAGCTTAATAAAACCGGTTTAATATGTAACCTGTAAGGGAGGGAGGGCTTTGGCAACCATAAAGGAAGTTGCAGAAGCTGCTGGTGTTTCGAAAAGTACAGTTTCGAATGTGTTTAGCAAAAAACGGCCCATAAGCAAGGAAGTATCCGAACGAGTTTTACAAATCGCGAAGGAGTTAAACTATAAGCCCAATTATTTTGCACGGTCCCTCACGATGAAGGAAACGAAAATCATCGGTTTGAAGATGCAGGCGGAAAAGATTAAGTTCAGCCAGTTTCATTTGTCCTTATTAAATGGCGTGCTTCATGAATGTCATGAAATGGGCTATCAGCTTCTTGTGAATACTCTCTCTCAGCAGCATCAGCCTGAAATTCAAAACCAAGTATCGATCCCAGTGGACGGGGAAATCATCATGGATCCATCATATGAAGATCCGAGATTGAGCAGAGAGGCGATTAAAGCGATGCCAACTGTCATTATCGGCAAACCGCCCCCTGCTTATGAACATGCAACGAGCTATGTGGACAATGACAATATTGGAATTGCTTATGAAGTGGCATCCAGCCTTCTGGATAACGGGCATGAAAATATCATGTTCCTCAATGCGCCAAGGGAACGGACAGTTTCCATTGACCGTGAGGCCGGTTTCAAATGGGCACATATGGATCATAAAAAAGAATATGAAGCAGGTTTTATTTTATATCATAACGGCATAGACACTTCCGTTGATTTTGGCTTCAATTCAACCTTGGAAATGCTACAGCAGCATCCATACATAACTGCAATTATTGTTGATACAGATAAGATGGCACTCGGTGTGTACCGGGCTGCCAAAATGCTAAGCCTTGCCATTCCTGAACAGTTGTCTGTTTTTGCGTTCAGTGATGATTCTATTTTTCAAAGTGAACTGATCCCTCCTTTATCAAGTGTAAAACTCAATGCTGAGCTTTTAGGGTCGGAAGCTGCCAAATTATTGATTGATCAAATCGATTCAGACAAGAAGCTTGTGAAAAAAATTATTATCCCGGCAGATCTCAATTACAGAGAATCAACATCAGTGGCCACTTCTAAATCTAAAGCAAGGAGCGATAAATAATGAAATCAAAATCTAGCTATGTCCATAAAATCATGACGTTAGGTCTTGCTGGCAGCATCCTTTTGTCAGGCTGCAGTTCAAACGAAGAGTCTGAAAAAGCAGCTGCCACCAACAAAGAAGAAAAGACACTTCGTATTTTGACAAATGTAGTTGGCGGGAAGGATCCTGAAGAGCATCAGAAATTTGAAGAAGAAATTGAGAGATTGACAGGCATTAAAGTGGAAATGGAAAAACCGCCTGCAGATTATGATCAAAAATTGCTGGCATCCATGTCTTCGGGTGAAAAATTTGACCTTGTTTATTTAACGAAGCCAATGCTGGACGTTTTGGTGGAGCAAGGTGTCCTGACAGATTTAACAAAACAAGTGGAGAAATCTAAAATTCTTTCAGACTCTGACGTGATTCCAGAGGAAGAATGGGATCTTGTCCGGACAGAGGATGACAAGATTTATGGGGTATTTAACAAGTTTGAAGGCGGAACCCTGCCAACGGTTCGCCAGGATTGGATGGACAAGCTCGGACTCGAGGCGCCAGATACGCTGGATGGGTTTTATGAAGTGCTAAAAGCTTTTAAAGAAAAAGATCCTGATGGAAACGGCAAAAATGACACATACGGTTTATCCACTGCAGGCCTTTATGATATTCAAGGGTTCATGAGTGCAGAGGGCGTGAAATACCGGTATGTAATAGAGGACGGAAAACGCACGATTCCGTATGCAACGGAAGCAGCAGTGCCAGTTTATGAATGGTTCGCGAAATTATATAAAGACGGGATCCTGGATCCGAATTTTGCCACGAATGATTCTGGAAAAATGAGAGAATTGTTCCTGACAGACCGTGTGGGAATGGTCACATATTGGGATGCATGGGTAGGCTTGTTTAATAACATTAAACAAACTGAAGACCCTCAAACAACGTTTGAAGCAAAAGGTATTGCAGGTGCCGAAAGCCCTGACGGGAAAAAGATGCTGCGCCGTGGCGACCCAAGTTTGTGGGCCGTACCAGTGAATGCAGAACAGCCGGACACCGCGATGGAATTTTTAGAGTTCTGGCATTCTGAAGAAGGCAATATTTTAGGAACGCTCGGAATTAAAGACCATGATTACACCGTAAATAACGGAAAGTATGAACTGACTGAAACAGGAAAAGAGCATGGAATGGATCACGGGGCTCCTTTCCCGAACAACACAAAATTTGAAAACCCGATCGGCACATACCCGGGAGCGAAAGAAGCACAGCATTGAAAATGACTCAACCGTTGAAGTTTCCACTGCTGATTGGGCAGACGCAGAGAAGATCGTAACGAAATACGCCTTCCAGGCCATGATGGGTGAAATGGCTGCGAAGGATGCGGTCAGCAAAATGCATAAAGAACTGCTGGATGCTAATTTAATAGACAAATAATCAGACTTGGACAGAAGTGAGTATTCCCTTCTGTCCAGCCTCTTACGTAAAGGTGCTGGACTATGAAAGCCATAAAAAGACATTATTCTCTATACTTAATGTTGTTGCCGATATTCTTATATTTTATTCTATTTGCCTATTATCCTCTTGTCCGGGGCTTCATCATCAGCCTTCAGGATTTCCGGATCATCGGAGACCGTCCTTTTATCGGTTTTGACAACTATATGTATGTACTTAAGGACCCCGCATTTTTGCAAGCTACCATTAATACGTTTGCGATTAGTGGAGGAATCCTCATTATCGGATTTATTTTTCCGATTATCATTGCCATATCCTTGAATGAAGTCATAAATGGCGTTTTCAAACGATTCACTCAAACCGTGATCTATCTGCCTCACCTTTTTTCCTGGGTAGTCGTGGGCGGAATTTGGATTTTTCTTCTGTCCCCAGATGGAGGGCTGGTCAATGAATTACTGAAATGGTTTGGAAATGAAAAACCCATTCATTTTCTTGTGAAAGAAGACTATGCAAAGCCGGTTATGATCATAACAGCCATCTGGAAGGACATGGGCTACACCTGTATTTTGTACCTGGCAGCAATCGTCGGGATCAATCCTTCGCTCTATGAAGCTGCAAGCGTCGACGGGGCTAACAGATGGAACAAAATCCGCCATATTACTCTGCCACAGCTGGTGCCCACCCTGAAAGTTGTACTTTTGCTTAATGTGATGGGGATTTTAAGGATCTTTGACCAGATCTTCATTTTCAGCAATCCGGCCATTGCGCACGAAGTGAATGTGTTTATGACTTATACATATGAAAAGGGCATTTTGCAGTTTCAGATGGGGGTTGCATCAGCAGCAGCGTTTCTCGTATTGTTGATGACTTTGATTCTCTCATTGGTGACGAGAAGCTTATTAAAATATGATGAGGAGTCATTGTAGCATGAATAAACAATCAAAAATATTCACCACCCTCAACACTGCGTTTCTTTTGCTGCTGATACTCATCATGATTGTTCCAATCATTAATACATGGGCGGTATCTTTATCTTCCAATATCGCATCAATGCGGCCGGGGATTAAACTTTGGCCAGATGAGTTTTCGTTCAGTGGTTATGAAACGATTTGGAATCGATTGGAGCTTTGGCGTCCCTTTTTAAACAATACCATTGTGACAATTTTCGGGACGGCAGGGCATGTTGTCCTTGCCTCTATGGCTGGTTATGTCCTGATTCAGCCGACACTGTTCGGGAAAAAAATCATCATTACACTCATCATGGTTACCATGATGATCCCCGCTGAAGCAATCATGATTCCTCTTTATATCGTTAATAAAGAATTGGGTCTGTTAAACACGCTGACATCGTTAATCATCTCTGGCCTTGTATCAGGCTTCAGCATTTTATTAATGAGAAATTATTTCATGTCAGTCCCTTACAGTCTCTCTGAATCTGCAAAAATAGACGGGGCAAGTGACTTTAAAATCTTCTATAAAATTTATTTGCCAATGGCAAAACCGGGGCTGGCGACCATTACACTATTTGAATTTGTCAGCAGGTGGAACCACTTCACCAGTGCGCTTTTGTATATCAATGATTCCGAAAAATTCACGCTGCAGCTCGCACTTCGTTCATTAATCATTACATCTGACTCAACGTCGAGCAGTGATTTCTTTACCAATAATGTCAGGATGGCCGGCATCATGATTGCCTTGATCCCATTGCTGATTATTTATCCTTTTGTTCAGAAATATTTTGTGAAAGGAATCACGCTGGGGTCGACGAAAGAATAACCGCAAAAAGGAGTACATATGAAAAACACCATCGTTCAAAACCTGTCAAGAACTATATCACCGAATGAACAAGGCTCCTGCCTGGAAGTCGAGTTTGAGATGCCTGTTCATGTAAAAAAACTGCATGTGAAGTATGAAATATTGCATAATGGCACCGGCGCATCCATTGTGGATCTTGGTGTAAAGGATCCTTTAGCAATTCGCGGCTGGAGCGGGGGAGCGAGGAAAGAATTTTCCATTGAGGCGCACCATGCGACACCAGGTTATCTTCATGGGGAGCTGCCGGAAGGTGTATGGGCCGTATTGCTAGGTTTATATAAAATATCTCCAGAAGGCTGTACAGTGAACATCGCAATTGAAATGGAAAAAAGTGAAGGGTCATGGCTTAAAGGGGATTGGCACACGCATACCGTTCACAGCGATGGCAAATTCACGTTTGCGGACGTAATCGCTAAAGCGGAGCAAAAGGGCCTTGATTTCATCGCCCTTACAGACCATAACACGATCAGCCAAAACTTAACTTACCCAAGGGATACATCACTCGTTTTTATTCCCGGAATGGAGCTGACTACACATAAAGGCCACAGTAATTTGCTCGGTCTCGTCAATCCGGGCATTGATTTTCGCTTCAGTACAACGGAACGGATGAATGAAGCACTGCTGAATGCCAAAGAAAAGGGTGCGACAATTGTTTTAAATCACCCCCATTGTTCCAATTGCCCGTGGGAGTATGATTTTGAGGTGCCGTTCGACTGGATTGAAGTATGGAACGGACCGTGGAGGAAGGAAAATAAACATACACTTGCCTGGTGGCATGAACAGCTTTGCAAAGGCAAGAGGATTGTGGCGGTTGGAGGCAGTGATGTACACAGACCGGAAAAATTCATTGAACACGGTACTCCAACGACTCATGTTTGGAGCGGGAGCAAAACGATGGCAGCCATATTGGACGGCATGCATAAAGGCCATGCCTTTATGAGTTACGATGTGCATGGTCCGACAATTGATTTGGCCTATGGCCAGTACCAGATGGGCGATGTAATTCCAGTCAGTGGTGAATCTCTTATCGTGAAGCTGAATCATTTAATCGAAGGTGACATCATCAAGATCATATCAGATGTCGATGTTCAGGAGAGACGGTGCGAGGACGGGGCCGGAAGCAAGGAACTGAGCTGTAAAATTGAAAATCAAATGTTTATAAGGGTTGAAATATGGCGTTATTTTGAGGTCGTCGATGCGGTTCTTTTGGCGGCAATGAGCAACCCGATTTATTTTGAAACTTCCGTTCCGAAGAAATAAGGTGGGATTTGTGATCAAAGAAGCATCAAATCCCATTCCGTCTTCACTGCAGTTTTTTCAAACTACTAAAACACTGTTGGCAGTAAGCTGGTTAAATACTTTAGCAAACAGTTTATCGAATATTTTTGTTAATATCTTTTTGTTTAAAGTCACTGAACAGTTTGGGATCGTCGTCTTGTTCAATTTGATGATGTATATTGCATGGCTGCCAGCCTTTGTAGCGGCGGGCTGGCTGGGCAAACGGACCTCAAAAAGGAATGGCTTGATTATCGGCAATAGTTTTCAATTTGTATTTTATCTATGCATCTTGTTGTTGGGTGAGCAGGCAGGGGATCATGTCGTTTTACTTGGACTGTTGTTTGGGGTTGGTTCGGGGTTTTACTGGCTGTCAATCAACGTCATGTCGGTGGACTATACGACGAATTCAAACCGGGACTGGTTCAATGGTGTCAACGGGATGGTGAATTCCATTTCCCAAATGCTTGGCCCGTTTCTGGCAGGCTTGTTCATCGTCAATTTCGAGAGGTTATCAGGATACTATATTATTTTTGGCTGCTCCTTTGTGATTTTCTTTTTTACCATTCTGTTAAGTCTTCAATTTCCACGGGAAGATGGCGAAAAGAAATTCTACTGGCGTGAAATGCTTGCTGTCCATGGTAATCGTGAATGGAGGGCCTTGACGTACGCCTTCATGGCAAACGCCTTTCGAGGAGGCGTGCTGTCATTCGTCATTCTTGTTTGGGTGTTCATGGTCACAAAAGATGAGTCTGCGTTAGGGGCGTTTTCACTTCTATCAACGGGCCTTACATTTCTTATGTATTATATGGTAGGGAAGTATGGCAAAGGAAAGCGGCGCTTAAAGTATATGTTGATCGGAAATGTGTTTCTGAGTATCGCGCTGTTGGGCTTGGTATTTGAAGTGAGTTGGACTACGCTATTAATCTATGGGGTATTGTCTGGAATCTGTATGCCCTTGTTCGAGCTTCCATTTCACACAATTGCTTTGAACAATATATCCGATCATGACCAGAAGGGTAAGCTGCGGATGGAACTTGTTGTGGCGAGGGAAGCGGCCCTCAGTATCGGCAGAATATCCAGTGTCCTGATGTTATATGCCATATACAATATTGACGGCCATTCCCAGATTTATATTCAGGGATTTATCATATTGGTTGTTTTAATTGGTCTTTTGCCACATCTTTTTTTACGGTCTGTTTCAAGAGGAATTACCCAATAAGTACTTCAGGCGGCAGAGAGCCAGGGCTCCCTGCCGGTTATGTTATTGTTTTATCCAATCCCAGGCCTCTTCAATCTGATCCTGCCCAAAATGCTTTGCCTCAATACCGGGCAAATAATTGCCAAGCATCGTCATTGCCGCCAGCCAGTCTAGTTCACTCACGACCGCAAATTTGTTGAACTGCCGCCAGCGTTTGGCATCAAACTTTACACCGTCGACCACCCCTCTCAAAGTAGAGCCGTCCACATCATGTATGACAGCGAGGATGTTGAATTTTTGGTCTTCTGTGAAGCTGGTTTTCACGTAGTCATCCAGCTTTTCTGCGTCTTGTTTTGTGGCGTTACCTTCGAACTCCAGGGCTATGGTTGATAAATCCCTGCTCGGCCTGAATGTAATCATTGTGAGTACCTCCAAAATTTTTTATATACAACCATACCCAACCATATCCTATTAAAACAAATGGTGGGTCTTCCCACCCCTTATCAAAAAAGGGTTGTCTGGGTCTTGCCTCGCTGCTTGCCAACTATATTGTTTTGTTAGACGATAAGCATATGGACAAAAAATATACAGCTGTAGCAGTTCACGAAATCATCTAGAATAAAATGGAGGGCGGCCAACGTTGGGAAAAGGGGTAGTACCAGCGAAGCTGTCACCACCCGCAATAGGGAAATGTCAAGATCAATAAGTTATTTAAGTTTAATACCTCTAACATGCATACCCCCGTCCTGTTTTGGATGGGGGGTGTAATAAGGTTGTTAAATTTTTATAAAGAATGCTTTAGCAATAAAGTCGTTTAAAAATCTTAGTTTTATTCTACAATCGCGCCCGATTATGGAAGACCCAAAATTTTATTTGGGACTTATATGTATGCCTTCGCTCTCACGCCAATCTGCGTAGAGTATACGTTTCACATTATCATATCCATTGATAGATAATTGGTGATCTAACCACTGTTGATCAAATCCGAGTTCATGTAAATTATACCATAAAATTTCCCCATCTATAATTAACGATGTTGGGAGGTTTACTGGACTTTCTGGAAGATTGAGATCTTGCTTTTCTGGTTTTTGATACTTGGATTGTAATAATAAACTTATTTGTCCATTAGCTTCCAATATACCGTATTTGACTTCCCTAACTGAAAAAACATTACTTTGACGGAGTATACTCAGTACTTGATTTACATCCAATTTGTTTTTCTTAAGTAACCTTCGATCCATGACTCCATCCCGAATGATGATGTTAGGATCGCCTAATAACAGAGAACGTGTCGATTTATTTTTTAGAGTCAAAAACTCTATTCCCAACATAAGAAGCGTCCATAATCCGATGGCATATAAAAAATGAAAAGTGCTTACCTTATCTTCATAAATGGTATTCCCTAAAAAATCTCCAAGTACTAACACAAAAACTAAGTGAAACGGGGTTAACTGATACATGGATGTTCTTCCGGTTACGATAATGATAAAAAATAAGGTGACAAAACCTACGATGGTTTTGATGGTCAGTAAACCAATATTAACTTCTACCAAAGTTTTTCCTCCAATATAAATTTTACTTAGTTGTAAAATCTTGAGCTTGAGAAAATTAGAAATTCCAACGATGATGTAATATATGAATGAATAACTGTATCTCCACTCTAAATAATAAACAAGTTTGACCCACCGCAAAAAGGTTCACCAATAAAGGCGTATGTAAGATCATATTGATTGAGGCGGTTATAAAAAATTTCCATGTTCTAAAATATTGATAGTAACAACTTGTAAGCTACAGGTATCATTGAAAAATCAAAAGGAAAGGCCCTGGGAATAATAGGTGGGAATGCAATTGGATCATCCCAAAATCTATATTGTAAACCAACTACATATAATAAGGTTGTTGTTATGATAATTATGGTACCAAACAACAAAATTTCTAAACTTTTAACGAGTTTAGCACATATCACCCATACAAAGTTTCTGGTACGGATCACTTATACTTAACGGCAGTATGCCCAGATTTGGCATTTAGTCTACTTGAACTTAATTTTATTGTCCAGTTAAGTGTAGCCGATTCATGGGTTTGAGGAACCTGTCTGAACGACATAATTTTTATTTTAGGAGCGATCCAACGTGGAAGTTTTTGCAGAATATTTAGCGCATATTGACAACCCGCACCATCGGGGCCGAACGGAAGAAGTTTTAACTTGGGTACTAAGAAATTTCCGGGTTTAATGCCAAAAATTGCGTGGAATCAGCCTGTGTTTACCCATCACGGCACATTTATTATTGGCTTTAGCGTAGCCAAACATCATTTGGCTTTGCCCCTGAAAGGGCAGGGGTTAATCATTTTTCTGCTGGCATTTGCAGGCTGGCTATGATCATAGCAAGGAGTTGGTACGTGGGATAGTCCGGTTGATTTCTCATTACTTGAGAAAATGATCGAGTTTAATATTTTGAATAAGGCAGACTGTTCAACTTTTTGGCGGAAATAGAAAAACGAGGATAGCCCTTAGAAAGTCTGTTAGGGCTTCTTAAGGTTTCTGGGAGGCCACCTACACGAAAGGATACCGCAAATTACGGTCATTTTAATACACTGCATATGGAAATTGTTCAATAAGCCTGCCTCTGCAGCTTATTTTTTTTGTTTCTATTTGGATTTGTGAAATTTCGTACTTTAACTACTACTGGCAGGTTTAACAAGAGGGATTATTAAAATTTAAGCGTAAAAAGTAAAAATAATAAGCCATTCAGCTTATTATTGGACATATTGAGGGAAGTTTTCCCTTACGAATTCATTTTCTTCAGCAGAACTTAGAACGCCGTATGCTTTACCAACTGAACCTTCTTGGTGCTCCCAAAGGAAATTGTGATCAGAATGAATGTTATCGAACCAACCCTTCTTCCAATTTCCTGCAATCTCAAGCAACTTCTCTTTTTCAGCAAAGTTACTATTAGAAACTATGTCGTACACTTGACTAACAGTGTCTTCAACCATTGGAATAGCACCAAATTTTCTTTCTGCCCTAACTTTCTGATGCGTCATTTTGTGCATTACACCCATCACTTGATCTTCGGTAGATTCTGGAGTAAGTCCAGTGTCATATTCAATCCCATCAATGAAACCAATTCGTTCTGAAAGTTCTTTAACAGCCTCTTCTTCAGCGCGTTTTGCTTCTTCTCCTCGTTCTCTCGCTAATTCAGCAAGTCGTTCTTCTTCGTACTTTTGTTTCTCTTGCAGTTGTAATTCATAAGAACGAGCGTTTGCGTTAATCTTATAAACTGCAAATGCAGCAATTATCAGCATAATAACAAGGATTACTAATGCAATGAACAGCTTCTTGTTTTTTTCTTTTTGCAATTCAGTTCTCATAATATAGCAACACCTGCTTATTCTTAAGTTTAACAGTCCTGAGTCAACGGCCCGAAATGTTCCTTTATATGTTCATTTTAATTTAGATTATATATTTTATGGAGGGAAATAGTAAGCGTATAAATAATTTTCTTTGTCAGCGTGCACTTATCCTTAATACAATATTTGGAACTGTACGGAAAGCTTAACAGGAATTTGGTGTTCAAGGATAGCTTACCTATCCAATAAAATTTGTTATATAAATGTAGTATTAAGTTAGTAAATTTCCCTACAATAAAAACGTACGTTAGGGCCAGATGCCGCATCAGGCGGTTTTTTCTTATATTGCCTCTTTATATTTAAATATTATTCTCCTTGTCAGTAGTTCAATTAGTATTTAGTTTTATAAGTGAAATCAGAGGACATTTTTTGAAAAGAAAATCAACAGGAAAATCGACAAATTTCGATAAAATTCGATAAATAGTTCTTTTTACTCATATTCTTTGTTACTCTAACGTGTAAAATAAAAGAATCCTAGGATAAAAGATATAATTTTGAAAAATTCGAGATCTAATTCATCTCAATGAAGATAACTGCTATGCTTTCACGTTAAGAAAACGGCAAAGAAGAATAGTGTTGTGAAAATAGTCTGTTAAAGTCCGTTATTAGATAACTTTAAGGAGAAATGTGTATGTTTTTCAAGTCAGCTTCAAACGGAATATCTACCTCGTTATTGGAGGAGAGCAGGAAACTGCGCATAGCGTTGGAAAAGAATGATTTCAGTGGTTCATTCGACTTTTCTAGTGAAGATCCGGGATATCCGGAGTTTATCGAAAATATCAATATAATCCTACAACAAATGAATAAACGCGAAGAAAGATTATCGACAAGGTTGCAACTGGTGACTGAAGCTATTGAAGTTGGATTATGGGAAATGGACATCGTAAATGGAGATCCGGATCATCCTGAAAATACTTTCGTGTGGGGAGATGAAGTGCGCAGAATCCTTGGGTATCAGGATGAAACTGACTTCCCGAACAGCCTTGGCAGCTTGTTAAAAATTTTACATCCTGAAGACCTGGACGCAGTACTTGAAAATTTCAATAAACACTTAGTTGACCGTACGGGCAAGACTCCTTTTGATATGGAATACCGTGTATTTGCTAAAGGAGAATACCGCTGGATTCATGCAACCGGAGCGTCGGTAAGGAATTCAGATGGAATACCTGTATTAGTGGCGGGTGCGTTATTTGATATCAACATAAAGAAACTTAAGGAGCAAGAGTTAAAGGGATTAGTTACCAGACACGACCTGATCAATCAAGCGCTTGTAGAGGCACCTTGGGATATGACGGTTGTCGCAGGTGATGTGATTAATCCTAATAATGAGTTATGGTGGTCTCCTCAATTCCGAAAGACACTTGGTTTCACAGATGAGAAGGATTTTCCGAATGTCATGAGCAGCTGGTCCAGCCGAATTCATCCAGAGGATTCTGAAATGACACTAGCAGCTTTTGCTGCCCATTTGAATGACTATTCTGGAAAAACTCCATTTGATGTTAGCTACCGCATACAATTGAAAAATGGGGAATATCGCTGGTTCCAGGCAGGTGGAGCCACACTTCGGGATCGAAATGGGGTTCCACTGCGGGTAGCCGGGACGATAAGGGATATTTCTCATGAAAAAAATAAAGAGCTGATTGTGGAAACGATGACGAGCAGAATGCAACAGCTTTCGGATTCGCTAGAAGAAATGGTAAGGGGAATCAGCTCAATTACCAATCATGCACAAGAACTGGCTATCGCTCAAGAACAATCAACTGCCGCTGCCAATAAAGCAAAGAGTTATGCAGATGACACTCAAAACATTTCGAACTTTATCAAAGGCATTGCAGACCAAACGAATCTGCTTGGTCTAAATGCTGCGATAGAAGCGGCGCGTGCAGGCGAGCAGGGGCGTGGTTTCGGAGTGGTGGCTGATGAAGTCAGAAAACTCGCCGTTAGCAGTGCGGATGCCACCGGAAACATTGAGAACAGTTTGAATGAAATGAAGGATCTTATCGAAACAATTATTCATCACATGAGTAAAATCAGTAATCTCGCTCAAACCCAGGCAGCCTTGACAGAAGAAGTGAATGCGTCAGTAGAAGAGATTAGTCAAACATCACAAGATCTGGTGGATTTCGCCAAAACAATTTAAGTTGATTTTAGAGTTGCGGATGAAGTGAGGAAGTCAGCCGAACAGCCACAACCATCTACCAAATTAATAGCTAATTTAATTACACTCATTCAAAAAGATACAGAACAATCCGTTAAAATTATGAGTGAAGAAATGAAAATGCAGAAGATGGTGTAAAAGTATCTGAAGTAACCAAAGTAAGTTCGCGACAATTCTTGAAAGCACTCAAAATATCACTCCACCACTTGTAGAAATAACGGCTACTGTTCAACAAATTTCCGCAAGTGTTGAAGAACTGGCTGAATCCGCTAAAGTTATTACAGGGTTAGCCAAAGCAAATGCTTCCAGCTCAGCACCAACAGAAGAACAACTTGCTTCCATGCAAGAAATCCATGCTTCGTGAACTGCATTAGCTTCAATGGCTGAAGATTTACAAGATATGGTCAAAAAATTTAAACTATAATAGTTTTTAAACTGGTGAGGCTTGAAAGCCTCTCTTTTTTATTTGAGAGTATATCTGTTAAAACAAGTAATAGGTAAATATTTCCCGCATAATTTTACTTATTTTCACACGATATAATTAACGAAATAGTCGTTAACATGAATGTATATTTTTTCATGCAGCTGCCGTATCTATATAAAGCACTTAGCATACAAAGGAGAACGAGATGCCATACTCTAGTTTTATTTCTCAGGTAGATAACAGCAACACAGGAATGCTATTTAAAGTAAAAAAACACGACGATCAGTACATACATACATTTTGCAAAGGGAAATTACTTCATGCATTAGGGCTTGAACCTGGTGATATTATTGGCAAAACCGTATTTGACATTTTTCCTGCTCATTTGGCCGGTGCCAAACATGAATTTTGTGAAAAAGCCTGGACAGGTGAATGTGTACAGTACGAAGCGTTTTATAAAAATGTCTATTATCTTACCACCTTAACGCCAGTATTCGAAAACGGTGTTGTAACTGAAATAGCAGGGACAGCTTTCAATGTCTCAGGAATCAAAGCCAGGGAAATTGAACTGCGAGAGAGGCAGATGATATACCATTCGGTTGTAACAACGATGAGTGAAGGAATATTAATTTTAGAAAAAGATGGAAAAGTAACAACATTAAATGATAACGTTGAAAAATTGACCGGTATGGTTTCCGGTGTTTACGATGAAGAAACTGCAGCTCAATTAGGCATTCAGCTGTTTGACGAGTTTGGAAAACCCCTGCCGTACACAGAATGGCCGGCTTTTTTAAGTATTGAAACAGGCCTGCGCTTCCAAAATGTTGAGGTAAGCGTACTCAAAAAGAACGGACATACCAGATGGTTTTCACTTAACTCAAGCCCCATCACCATATCAGGTAAAGCTGCCGCTCTTGTTTCATTCTTCGAAATCACAAAACAGAAACAACAGGAGATGGAATTACTGGAAACATTGGCTTTTCAAAAGACTCTTCTGGATAATTTGGATAACGGCATCGTTGTGATAGACAACACAAGACAAGTCACCATGATTAATAAGAAAGCATTGGAAACGCTTGGGCTGACAGGACAGATTGGAGACTACACTGGGCTATTTGCGCCTGATTTTCATAGTCTATGGAAAGATCAAGAATTTATAGACCAGCTTGTCATAAGTACAATGGTTGACGGAAATATCAAATCTGCTGAAATAGAAACTGTACATGGAAAAATTCTGGAGGCAACTTATATTCCCTTTAATTTTAAGAAAAAATTCAGTGGTCATATATTTGAATTTATTGATATTACTGAACGAAAAAAATTAGAGAGTAGTTTAATCATGTCTAAGGAATTAGCAGAACAAGCCAATATGGCGAAATCGGAATTTTTGTCTAAAATGAGCCATGAACTCCGAACCCCCCTCAACGGTGTTCTTGGATTTGCCCAGCTGTTAGAAATGGATACGCAACTAGACGAGATACACCTTGATTATGTCCAGGAAATAATAAAAGGCGGCCGCCATCTTCTTCAGTTGATCAATGAAATATTGGACCTGTCCAGAATCGAAACAGGCAAAATAAAAATTAATCTTGAGACCGTTAATGCCTATGATACCATCAATGAATGTATTAAAAATATTGAAGCAGTGGCGATGTTGAAAAACATTTCGGTAATTAGAGAAATCGAGGAATGTAAGGATGTTTATGTGTCGGTTGACCCCATCCGCATTAAACAAGTTTTGTACAATCTTCTAGACAATGCAGTTAAGTATAATCAGATAAATGGTGAAGTTAAAATATCAGTTACCTGCGCAGAAGATAAATTAATCATTCACATAAAAGATTCTGGAGAGGGCATATCCAACGAAGAACATAAAAATATTTTTAAACCTTTTTATCGAATAGAACAAACGAAAATAGAAGGCAACGGTATTGGGTTACCATTAGCGAAACAGTTAGTAGTATTAATGGGCGGTGATATGGGTGTTTCCAGCGTTTTAGGACAAGGTAGTGATTTCTGGTTCAGCCTAAACGTTGGAGCGCCAGAAAAAGATATCATAACCGATCACGTTGAACATCCAGAACTTCATATCAATCATAGTAGATCCACCCGGATTTTATATGTAGAGGATAACGAGGCGAACATTAATTTATTGAACCGCATAATTAATTTATTGCCAGGATACAATATCACTGTTGGCCGGACCGGTGAAGAAGGAATAAAGATCGCTCAAAAAGAAAAATTTGATTTGATTCTGCTGGATCTGAATTTGCCTGATATGAATGGTCAAGAAGTGTTTGATTGTTTAAAGCGATTTCCAAAAACACTTGAGACTCCAATAGTCGCTCTAAGTGCGAATGCTATGCCCGACGAAATTAAGAAAACCATTAATCAGGGATTTACAAATTATCTTACGAAGCCAATTGAAATTAAGGAGTTCCTCACCCTGCTGAATGACATTGTTGAACCAACAAAATAGAATCTCGGAAACATTGTTGATGCAATCGTATATCTAATGATTTTCTCCTTTGATTTTTCTAATTAGATTAAAATTACCTTTTTATTTGGTGGTTTTTCCGGACTAATCCACATCATAAAAGCCTGTATTTTGATCCTGTTTTCTCCACTATAACATTTTGGCTTATAAAAGAACCCCAGTACAACAATAAAGGGTAAAGGGAGTCAGACTTATAATTATAGTAGTAGAAACCTGTTGCATTGCCTGGGTACAAAAATTAGATAAAATAAAAGGATTATCCATCACTACCAATACTTTTCTAAAATAACTTTATGACTTTTATGTTACAGCATTACAGGCTGGCGAGCTTGCAGCAGGTGGAAAAGTTTCAGGAACAATATCTTTTGAACAACCAGCAGGAGATACTGGACTTCAGCTACAATATATTCCATCTTTCTGGTCAGACAAAACGATCAAGGTTAACTTGCAATAGTATGAAAAAACAGTGGTAGTAATGAACTGCACCCCAAATTTTAGACACCGTCTAAAGTTTGGAGGTGCTTTTCTTTTGGGTAAATTTTCGAACGAAGAAAAACTTAGAGTTGCGAAACGATAATTAGAAGGAAATGATGGGGACCAACTATCGCACCAAGAACTTAGTTTCATTTTAGTAAGCTTCAGTATTGGGTAAGAAAATATGAATCTCACGGTGAAAAAGCTTTTTCCAAAAGCTCTATACATTATTCACCACAATATAAGTTAGACTTACTTAAATATATGAACGAAACACCAAGAGATAGTATCACTTGATTTTTTCGTCTTAACTCTTTTAAAGACGAGTGATAAGCAGTAGACTACATTTTCATTTATAACCCTGCTAAACAAACGGGTGCGTTTATCTAAGAAGGATAACGCAGCTTTTTGTTGAAGTTATTGTACTAAGGAGCAGTTCAGTCCTTATTCAATTATGAGAACAACCCAAGTAGGAAACTAATATGACAAAGAGAAATAAGGAGTTGTCACTAGAACAACGTGAAGAACTATTAAGGACTTTAAGAGCCCGTTTTGAGAAGAACATGCACCGACATGAAGGTCTCGAATGGGCTGAAGTACAAGCTAACATCGAAGCTAATACTGAAAAAATGTGGTCGCTCAATGAAATGGAGGGCACTGGCGATGAACCGGATGTTGTTGGCCATGATAAAAAGACGGGCGAATACATTTTTTATGATTGTTCAGCGGAAAGTCCTAAAGGTCGCAGAAGTGTTTGTTACGACCGTGAAGCTCTGGAGTCAAGAAAAAAACACAAACCAGAAAATAACGCTATTGATATGGCAACTGCCATGGGAATTGAACTATTAACTGAAGAACAATACCGGATGCTGCAGAAACTTGAAAATTTCGATATGAAGACATCGAGCTGGGTGCAAACACCTGCTAGTATCAGAAAACTTGGCGGGGCCATCTTTTGTGATTATCGCTACGACACTGTATTTGTATACCATAATGGAGCGGATTCCTACTATGCTGCAAGGGGTTTCCGTGGCTCTCTAAGGGTCTGAAATTTACCCTAAAGTAAAATTCAATCATCTTATTTTTCGCTGGAAAAACTTTCTGAAGGTGTATATGCTGGGATTGCTCGAAAAGGCGAAGGTGCAATGGGGAATTCAGGATTTATTGATAATGAGGGATTTAAAAACAATGAGCGTAAGTAATTGACGGTATTCGGATTATTTGGTGGAATACCCTTTGACTTTGTTATTTCGCTCTATCCACGAACTGCGTTAACCACTTCATAGTTGATTTTTGAACAGGATTTTTGATAAAAATGCAGAACTATAATACAGATAACATTAAAGGGAGGTATTAATTGTGTCTAACTTCATTTCTCATATAGCTACTGTTGAGATTCCCGTAACAAACCTTAACGAATCCATCCATTTTTATACAGACATTCTTGGTGTTAAAGTGGAATTTAAAGGAGATAAGAATGCAATGCTTACATTCAGTACAAAGGGTGTACCTTCTTTGTTCTTGGTTGAAACCGAAGCTAACAAGAGTTTATCTTTTCTAAATACAAATAACGGTATTATACATAGTGTAATTGACTTTTATACTCCAAAGTTAAAAGAATTCTATAATTGGCTCGTGGAGAAAAAGGTTGAAGTAGGAAACCTAAATATAAGTGATGAAACTGGTATCGGTGGGTTCGGTTTTAAAGACCCCGATGGAAATTTAATTAGTGCATGCAATGTTCTTCATGAAAATCAATAAATTTACGGAGCTTTCCACCAAATATATTGGTGGATTTTTTATGCTGCACATTAGGGGCTACTTTACATGAATTAATATTTTGATAAAGTATTAAAATCTATTTTTCCACTACATATTCCGAAGAGCCGTAATTAATAAAAGTATCGAGCATAGTAGGCTATTATATAAAGATTTTGAAGGATAGTACTTACACGAACGGGTGCGTTTTCCAGGAAGGATTAACACTTTATTTGTAGAAGTCCTTGTTGAACAAAGGGGGCAGGTTAGAAGGATAATGGACAAGAACATCCATATTTTTAGATTTAGAGAAAAGCCCATTGTAAAGGCTCTTTTTTGATTCTTATGGAAAAATATCACATAGTGTTGTATCAAATTATGATATAGCTCTAGACATATATATCACATCATGATATATTTTTAGATATATATCGCTTTATGATATATTTTAAAAAGATACAGAAGGTGATTGGTTGAAGAAAACTGAGCAATTAACAGATTCAATGTTTTATATTATGGCTGCTTTAACTAAACCAAGGCATGGTTACGCTATTATGAACTTAATTGAAGAAACAACAAAAGGAGCAATTACTATAGGTCCTGCTTCAATGTACACGATTATTAAAAAGTTATTAAAACAAGAGTGGATTTATTTGCATGATGGGTCGGATTCAAGACGTAAAACATATCTGCTTACTGAAAAGGGCAGAGAAGTATTAGAAGAAGATGTGAAGCTAAGAAAACTGATGATTCAATTAGCGGAAACTGGATTGAAGGAGGTTCTAGAATGAGGCAAACAAAGTATATTACGTCAGGTGGGTTAGCTTTTTCTGAGGATAAGGACATGGAAAAATTACGCCGATTTTCTTTGAAGGGTTGGCATGTCAGTGACTTTAAGTTTATGGGGTATGCGCTTAAAAGAGGAGAAAGCTCAGATTATATCTACAGTGTAGATTATCGTTCATTAAAAGAGGATGAAAAAGAGGAATATTTTTACTTTTTTTCATCTTCTGGATGGACGCATATTGCCTCAGAAGGAGATATTCATTTATTTCGAGCACATCCTGGTACAAAACCGATTTATAGTGACCGTGACACATCAGTTGAAAAGTATGAAAATTCAATTGGTTCCATGAAATATCTAGCAATTCCGTTAGTTTTAATAACAGTACTCATATGGGTTGGAGCAATGATAAGCACTGGTGCCTTAAAATCATTACTTCATGTAATAGCTGTTATTCTTAGTATAATTGCCATCCCAACAGCTTGGACTGTAATCGCGACATACAATAACAAATGGAAGGTTAAAGGAAAAAAAGGATTAGTCAATCTATTGAAACCTATACCATTCTTTCTCTTCTTAATTGCTGTTATTATATTGTTATTTGTCGATGACTCAGACAGTGCAGCTCGCCTCTTAGCGTCTATGGTAATTGGTGCGGTCGCACTTCCAACTGCTATTTGGGTCATCATGTCTCTTTATCATAAAATGGGGGGCAACAGAGCTTAGTATAGGAGTCGAAAAATAAAGTTTTTAGATACCGTTATTGAGTTAATGGGGGCGATGCTTCAAGAGCGAAGGATCGCTTTTTTTGCTTATTCAAGTAACGGGCAGGTGTGCGGCCGAGCCTAGGTCGTATCATATAGCGGGTGGGATTCCCGCCGAGTAAGAACTAGCCATTCGCTCGTAGCGAGTCTTGGAGGGCTAATGGTAACTTTAGCCTTTAAGCTTAGATAGTTAGGTGGCGGGACGAAAGCCAAATGGTTGAAGGGATTGAGCTCCATAATCGTTAGTAAATCGGGAGGGCTGATGCCTTACCTGCGTGCAGAAAGCAACATTTTATCCTTCGTCAAAGGCAAGAAGGGTAAAGCCTCCCTGGAGTCAGAGACCTTGGCACGTTACACATGGATATGATACGGCAACTCGGGAGACCCTACCGGTCTTTTCAGATGAAGAGTATGGTGTACAAGCGATAATAAGCAAGGAAACCAAATGCCGTGTAGGGAGTCGGATAGCAGCGTAGTACCAATGAAGTTGGGTAATGCCGATGGAGGGAAGGCTAGCTACCAGTTATCATCCTTACTAGGGACACATTAACTACACACAGAGGTAGGAATAATTAATGGAAACAAAACTACTAAGGATAGCAGAATTAGCGAAATCAGAGCCTAAAATGAAATTCACATCTCTGGTGCATTTACTGAATGCGCAATTCTTAACTCAGTGTCATCATGAATTGCCAAATAAAAAGGCAACTGGTATCAATGGAACGACAAAAGAACAATACAGTGACAGCCTGGAAGAAAACATAGAGGATCTAGTAAGTAGGCTTAAAAGCAAAAGTTACCGTCCTGTTCCAGTAAGACGAATGTATATCCCAAAGCTCAGCTCAAACAAGATGAGACCGTTGGGAATACCGGAACATGAAGATAAAATTGTTCAAAAGGGCATTACGAAAATACTAAATGCCATCTATGAAAATGACTTTCTAGACTGCTCATTTGGGTTCCGTCCAAATAGAAACTGCCATGATGCGCTGAAAATACTGAATCAATATATTGAGAAGAGAGCAGTAAGTTATGTAGTCGATGTAGATATTAAAGGATTCTTTGATAACGTTGACCACAAATGGATGATGGAATTCTTGAAACTCCGAATCACTGACCCCAACCTACTGAGAATAATCAGCAGGTTTCTTAAAGGTGGATACATGGAGGAGGGTAAGAACTACAAGACAGACACTGGTACACCGCAAGGTGGAGTGATATCTCCGATATTAGCCAATGTCTATCTCCATTACGTTCTTGATCTATGGTTTGAAAAAGTGGTTAGGAAACAATGTAAAGGCCAGGCATATATAGTAAGATACGCAGATGATTTTGTTTGTTGTTTTCAGAATAAAAGTGAAGCCCAGCAATTCTTCCATTCATTAAAAGCCAGATTAAAGAAATTTAACCTGGAAATAGCCGAGGATAAAACTAAAATTATTCCTTTCGGACGGTTTGCGGAAAAGAATGCAAAACGTGACGGGACTGGCAAACCAGATACTTTTGATTTCCTCGGGTTTACCCACTATTGTGGGGTAAGTAAACAGGGTAATTTCCGAGTTAAACGGAAAACCAGCAGGAAGAAAGTCCAAGGCAAACTAAAAGAAACCAAAGAATGGCTGAAGAATAACAGGAATAAAGATATTCATACCATTATGGATAGGTTTAAACGCTCACTCATAGGTTACTACAACTATTATTGCATCACAGATAATACCCAGACTGTCAATAACTTCAAAGAGAAAATCGAGTATTTACTATTTAAATGGCTAAACAGAAGAAGTCAAAGGAAGTCCTTTACTTGGGATAAATTCAGGCTCTTTCTTAATAAATATCCACTACCTTCACCTATATAAGTTGAACTAAAGATTTTCCTGAATTACATTTGATTCCATCCTTATACACAGTCGG
>NZ_PGVB01000016.1 GCF_002860205.1 Bacillus sp. T33-2 | reverse complement strand
ATAAAAGAAAAGAGGGCTGTGGAGATTATCCCCGCCCTATGCGACTGCCCGTCGCACAAAAAGCCTTCTCAAATGAGAAGGCCTCAGAGTGTAGACAAATCCAAAAAATCGGATTTGCCGACAGTCTTTTTTGTATAATTGAGATACCGAGATATATATGAGGTGGATAAAATGCTAACTAAAAATAAACAGATGAACCGCGACCAAATAGAAATGATTGCTATCGAACCGCTTGTTCCTGCGAACCATTTGGTTCGCAAGCTAGAAGCTGCCATCAATTTACCATTTATCTATTCACTTGTTCAAGATATGTACTCATCTGAACGAGGACGTCCGAGTATTAACCCTGTAGTATTGTTTAAGATGGCTTTTATCCAATATACCTTCGCTATTCGCTCTATGCGAAAAACCATTGTTGAGATCGAAACGAATATGGCTTATGGTTGGTTTTTGGGCTTTGGATTTTATGATATAGTACCGCATTTCTCAACCTTCGGTAAGAATTACGAACAACGTTTTTAAGACACAGATTTATTTGAACAAATTTTCTACCGTATTTTGAAGGAAGCTTGAGACAAGAAGTTGATTAGTAGCGAGCATGTATTTATCGATTCTACACATGTTAAAGCAAGTGCAAACAAGCATAAATTCGAGAAGTAGGTAGTTCGAAAGGAAACCAAAGCTTATGAAGCAAGTCTTCAAGAGGATATTAATAAAGATCGCGAAAATCACGGAAAAAAGCCATTTCCTCCTGATAAATTTGATAAAGAAGGAACCAAGGAAATTAAAGAAAGCACCACTGACCCAGAGAGTGGTTATTATTAAAGGACGAGCGCACCAAACAGTTCGCATATTCATTCCATGCAAGCGATGCTAACTTTTGCTGCCATGAATTTAAAAAAGATACCCAACTGGGCCTGGAAAAGTCCAAAAGTGGCCTAAAATTGACTCCTAGCGGGGTCGGTCTAATTTCTCAAATGCAAAAAATAACAAAAGGCATCTGAATGGGAACATTTGAATGCCTTTTGTCTACAATCTGAGCCCTTCTCGAGTGAGCAGGACTATTTTGTATGTTTACGCTCTTGTGTCACGTCAACAATTACTCTATCTTATCACTACACCATCTGGCCTTATTGTATAACCGTCAATCACAGTATCGCTTGCCATTTGAGCATAACGATAATCATCATAGAAATAATACCATGTAGATCCTATTTGTTTGAATCCCACTGCCGCTCTTCCAGATTGATCAAAATACAACCAATTTCCCTTGGTATTTCTCATCCATCCTGTTACCATCGCGCCAGTTGCATCCATATAAAATGTTTTATTTCCATATTCATATACCCACTCATCCGATGCCATATAACCACTGGAATCAAAGTGATACCATGTTCCATTTATATTTCTCCAACCAGTCTGTTTAACACCATACTCATTGAGGTAGGACCAATACGATCCATCTTTTGCCCATCCGGAGGTAAGCCATGTACCATTATCATTGAAATAATAGTAAGTACCTGAAATATAGGTCCAGCCAGTTTGCATTTCTGAATCAAGGTAATACCATGCGCCGCCTATCTGCTGCCAACCGGTTTGTCTAACGCCACTTGGGTTCATATAGTACCAGTATCCATCGACATTAACCCAGCCAGTTTTCATGGCACCGCTGGAATCAAAATAATAATCGTTTCCCCCAATATACGTGAAACCGGTCTCCATTTCATCCCAGATGTTAAAGTAATACCATTGTCCACCTATCTGCTGCCAGCCAGTTTGTCTAACGCCACTTGGGTTCATATAGTACCAGTATCCACCTGTGTTAACCCAGCCAGTCTTCATGGCACCACTGGGATCAAAATAGTAATGGTTTCCTCCAATATACCTGAAGCCAGTCTCCATTTTACCCCAGGTGTTAAAGTAATACCATGTGCCTCCAAGCAGCTGCCATCCCTCTTGAACAATACCGTCTTGATAATAGTACCAGTATCCATCCTGGAAATGCCAGCCACTGGAGGCTTGTGCCTTATTGAAATTTCCGAACATAAACAATAAAGCTACAACAAAAAGTGAAATAAAGGATTTTTTCATTATCCTGTTCTCAAACCTTTCTAGTATTATTTACCTAAAATAGTATATCAAACTATTTTTACTATGTATATCCATTTTTCACTATAATAGTAAGTAGTCAAAAAATACTAAAGATAGGTAGCCCTCTCGATTGAGCGGACTTTTTGCAATTATCTACACACTGAAGCTTCCGCACGAGTTAACTAGTTGTAGTGACCGTTGCTGTCCAAAAACTCTTTGTTTTTTTTGAATTGGACTTGGATTAATGTCGGGCCAGAAATATCCCCTAAATATTTTCTCCTATATAACTATCATAGTGACATAATAAAAATATTCCATTTTAGTATAATTATTACTGGGAATAATTATTTAGGATCAAAAATGAAATAGTCCGCTAGGCGTGGGAGTTGCATTCAGCTGAATGCAGGACTGATCGGGGAAGTAATTATTATCTAATTTTTAAGCTGTCTGGGGTGAAATAGATGATTATTAAACACCTTTTATTATTCATGCCGAGGAAAATAATTAGTGTTTCGTTTGCAAGTGTAGTATTTTCCATGTTTCTTGGTCTAGTCATGTTTGACCCGTTCCAAGAGGGAAACTTTAGCTATATAGAGGGCTTTGTCTCCTGGACACACGTTTATCTGATGTACAGCTTTCCGGTTATCTTAATTTATGGAACGATTAGTTCGTTGTTAAAGAACAAAAATCCGAGAACGGTTAAATATGCACCAATATAACCTGTAAATAAGCTCACTTTCGGCCCCCCTGAAACCCGCAATTTATTAATAATTCTTCATATACATATTCACCTCCTTGTTTTTCTGGTATATCGAACTCACACATGACGTGAACAACAGGACACGTTATATGATTTTTAATGGAAATTTCTATACATTTAAATGTGGGTTTCCAAAAAGATTAAAAATAAAGAGCAGATATCCTGTTAATCTGCTCTTCATCAATTAAATTGCTTATAATGAAAAATCAATGTGAGGATATCAGCCTTTCCCGTGGCCGGTTCCATAAATACCATCACTGCATTTAAAAATCTTAATTCCAATTAATTTTAATGGCATAAAGACTTCTCACATACCAATAGTGGCAATGTGTCTCTCCCCAATAATCGAACTACTACCAGTTTAACTTAATAAAGAACATTTCAAACAATATGTTCTATATAAGTTGAACTAAAGAATTTCCTGAATTGCGTTTGACTCCATTCTTACGCACAGCCGGTCAATGACTGTCCTGGGATTTAAATGCTCCATAAAGGCATGGATGTTTTCTCGAATTTCATCTACTGTATGGTAGAAAACATTATTTATCACATCAGCTTTCAGCCACTTCCAAAGTCCCTCCACTACATTAAGTTGAGGGCTGTATGGAGGCAAAAATATCAGCTGCAGCCTTCCTTTCATTTCCTTGAGGAAGGGTTCAAGCAATTTCGCATGATGAATCCGCGCATTGTCCAGAATCAATGCGATGTTCCCAGTCGGGTAGGCTTCGGTCACTTTTTTGAGGAACGCAAGGAATTCTACTGCTGTATATAGGTCTTCTTCCTGCCAGACGATTTCACCGGTGACATAATCAACCGTAGCCAACAGTTTTACACCCCGATGTTTGCCGGAGGTTTTTATGATTCTTTGCTTGCCTTTTTCAAACCATGTGTACTGAAGGGCCTGGTAATCACGGATCATGCTTTCATCTTCAAACAAAATATGATCAATTTCGCCGTTCTCGTATTTTTTTTACCTCAGGAAAAGTGGTTTCGACAAATTCTTTCTGCTTTTTCTCGTCAGCTGCTGCCAGTGTGTATGTCGGCTTGGTGTAACTCAGGCCCAGTCGTTTCATCATTTTTGAAACGCCAAGGATGGAGTATTCCTCTCCAAACTCACGAAGGGTGTATGCACTAATGAGTTCCAGCGTCCAGTTGAACTTGGCGGGAAACCCCGCCTCATGAGGCAGAAAATGAATAATGGCCTGTTTCAATTGTGCCTGTTGCTCCCTCGTTAACCGGGGTGGTTTTCCTGTCGAGAACTTCATAGAGAGGCCGTCCAACCCATGTTCCCGATAGGAACGGAGATACGTGGAGACTGTTTTATCTGTGCGCTTGAGAATCGCCGCGATTTGTTTGGGAGTATTCCCCATAAGATGCAGGCGGATTGCCTGGTAGCGTTCATACATGCGACGACTTTTTTCAGTTTTAATCCTAATCTCTACTTCCTGTAATTCGTCATTAGTAGATTTCATATCTCCACCGCCCAAATCATGATACATCTTTATTCGACGGACGGTGTACAAGAATCCTTTCAATTCACGAAGAAAAACTTAAGTTCAATCTATATAGATAAAAAACGACAGCTTCGGGAGGCACCTTTTATTATTTATGTTATCCTGATGGATATTGTCAGTGTCTATTTGCATCATCAACACAAACCACGCAGTGAAGGGATTGGTCTAAAGGGCTTTTTTAACAGATTGTTCACCCAATATCATGGTTCGCGTCTTTTCGTAATATGGTTCAGTTAATTGTTGGGTTGTCGTGGATCATTCAAGTGAAAATGATGTATTGGATCCTTAAAAATGATCATGTAACTTAAAAAAGCAACATGATAACGAATGTGTCCCTTGATACTCAATTAAAGCTGCTGCAATTGTTCTTTCAGTTCATTTTGGATTCTCTGTTGTTCCTCGTCAGAAACAATTTGATATGAAATTTTATTAATTGTATCCCCTGTTGCGTTGATTTGTATTTGCTGGACATTGCCGGCAGCATCTTTATAGTTTTGCTGAATATCAACCATTTCTCCAAAGGTGATATTTGTTGTAATGTTCTCTCCAAGGGCAGCAAAAATATCATCGAATTTTGTTAATGAAGAAAAGTTGGCACCCCTTTTTAAGACCGCCTGGATGATTTGTCTCTGCCTTGTCTGGCGCCCGAAGTCACCACGTGGATCATCATACCTCATTCTTGTGAACTTTAGCGCCTTTTGCCATTAAGGACAATTTCCCCTTTGGAAAAGTGTTCCCCTTCATAAGTGAATTCAAGATCATTACTTACCGTTACGCCGCCAACAGCATCAACAACATCTTTAAACCCTTCCATATTGACCTGCATGTAGTAATCAATGGGGATATCCAGAAATTTTTCTACTGTGTTCATCGCCATTTCCACACCGCCAAAAGCGTAAGCGTGGTTGATTTTATCGACTTTCCCTTTTCCGACAATTTCAGTTCGTGTGTCGCGCGGAATGCTTAGCATTTTTGTCGTTCTTGTATTTGGATTCACAGTCAGAACAATCAACGTGTCAGAGCGTCCCCGATCACCTTTCCGCTCATCCACCCCCATCATCAGAACAGAGAAGGGTTGCTGCTGTTCTAACGTAACGGGCTTTGCCCGCTTATCCGACATTTTACGTTCAATGGGATGGTGCATTTCATTAACTGCACTCGTCAAGGAATTAAAAATTGTGTATGCATAGACACCTACACCTACCATTAACAGGAGGACAATGATTCCAGCCACCCCCACCCACTTTTTCTTTTTCTTATTTCTATTTGTTCTCAATGCCTTCCCCCAAATAATTTACATATAACCCTATTAATATTATACCAAAAATTAGTAAACTTCAGGTGTGAAATTTAGAAAAAACAGTACATTTATGTGTAACTACGTCTGTGGTGATCACCACCTGCGATGTGTTTTTTCGAGTACTTGTGTCTTCCTGACGGGACTATTATGAATTCCCTTGACAGAAAAAAAGAGGACTGGTTTTAGCCCTCGTCACTCAAAGTTCTAAGTTTCCTTAAATGGTAATTTGCTTTTTGTGAAAAATGCGTTTTTAAAGAATACCTTAAACAGTCCCTAGCTAATTGCAGAAAATACTTATAACGTAACTCGTGCCATATTATCTTTACTTTGATCATTACGTTATCACCCCACGGATTATTCAGTACAATAGTACAACGTAAATGTTAAAAAACTATTACTGAACCTTTTTACTTTGTAAATTATGCTGGCCGCTTCGACCTGCGTGTTAATGCGAGGCTCGTGAATACGTTATTTCCTGGGTAAAAACCAGGCTATAATACTAATTATTGCTTGGTCCTTGTCTATTAAATATGTGCTGCCTGTCGTCCATGAAAATAACGGAACGATGTGGGTTTGAAAGACTAAAAAATGGGAATTAAATAGGTAGAAAAAATTCTGATAACAAACTAAGGGGCTATTAGTATGATAAAATCCTTTGTAATGTGTAAATACTATATGCATATTTTTCTGCAGAGGTATAATGAAGCATTGTTAGACGATGCAATTTGTGAAAAATTAAGGTCTCAGATACATGCAAAAGTGCATTATCATAAACAAAAAGCATGGTCGATTGCCAAGCAGTAATATTAAACAAACCAATGATTTTTAGGGAAACATAGGATTCGATGATGGACGTTTTGCTCAAAATCACAGATCACATAAATTTAGGCGAATGGGCGATACCTTCTTCAAGACCAAGGTATCGCCACGCGCCAACCTCGTCGCGTCCATTCTATAAAAGCCTCTATTATATTCCCCCTAGAATACAGGTACTGAAAAATATGCATACTCTCACCGAATGTTGAATTGGCTCTGGTTTGTTCTTCTTTTCCCGCTTCGCCGACAGTTTTGGAATCTTAGAATTTTAATAAATAACCTAATTAACAGCCCCAATGGTTCAACTATGTATTCTTATGCAATAACAGCCTGGCTCTTTGACAAGAAATACTTGTAAACTGTCTGAAATTACGAATTAAGAACGAGAAAGAGGATAAGCTTTATCTATGTTAAATGCATAAAAGACAACGAATTTTCAACCAAATTTAGAAAAGGATAGAAAGCCTCTGATTATTGAGCCAAGGAACAACCTGGGTTCAAATTGAGAAGTACTAGTAATCTTTTTCACAAACAATGTCTGAAGGAAACGATACACCTCTAGTTTTTGTCTTCTAATCATCTGCCTGTTTCTTTTGCTCAAGACGCATTGCAGGTACCTCTTGGAGAATACATCACACTCATAGCAGCCAAATGAAGGCAGCATGGACATCCCGCCTTAATATGAAGTTATTTTTGACTAGCATGCAACAAAACAAACAGAATAAAATAGGGAAACCACTTTCGTGGCTTCCCCCTTATCGAACCGTACGTGCCCTATTAAGGCATACGTCTTGCCCATAGTATACAATGTTTATCAAGAGAATGCGTTCAGGCATTTTGCATCTTTTGGAGTCGGTGGGGAGTATAATACTCCTCACCTTTTGCTTTTGCACGTTCAATGTTCCTTTGTAATCTTCGTTTGGCATTTTTGACATGATCATCTATGTACTGTCCTTTTGTATAGCCCCATACCCTTTATTCAGATATAGCCAATAGGATGCAATAAGGTTTATATTAAAACAAAATATGAGTTATTCCAGAGATTCTGCATCTTTTTCCCTTTCCTTGATGTACATTCAAACGGTTTTACCGAAGTAACATGATTGTTGGCATCACATCTGGGTTGATGACATAGAGCCGTAGGGTCGTTCCCCTTCCGTTCACCCGATGTTATGGTCATTGGGCTACTGCCGTACTACGAGAACGTCTGACTTCTCCACCCGTTCTTTGTCACTTCGGATTGCCTTTAGAGACTAGAACCCTGCCTGTTCGGTAAGGTGGAGATCTCACGGGGTCTTACATTTTCCTTCAAGACATGCCCTTCACCATCACGTGACAAGTCACATTTTCTCGTTCTGACTTTTGAAGAAAATGCCAGTTTTGCCTTTTCGCCTGTGGATCTCTCGATTATCGCATCTCCTTCAGACAATACCTTACGATGTTGCCCTAGATCAGGCTTCCCGAGCTAGGTGAGTCTCCTCGGCGGATGGATTCTCACCATCTGGAATTCTGTTTCTTTATCCCTCATCCAGTCGTTTCACCGCAATGGCGTCTCTGTCCTGATAAAGAAAAGGTGGGCTGTTAAATAAAACTTCTATTCCACACCCTATGTGACTGCCCCGTCACACAATAAGCAATCCCTCAGTTAGATTGCTCGGATAATATCTAATCTTGACTGTATTCTTTATTTCCGTTGTCGTCGCATTTTGTTAGTCTCAAAAGGTTCACAGTGAAAAAGCTTGATAGTGAACCTATCAGTAATCCATCCAAAAGTTTCACATATACTACTACTGCATATCATTCATAATCCTGAGTAAGATGACATATCGGACAGTTAGTTGGCTTCAAACACCCGCAACCTTCTACCAGCTCTCGTTCAGTACTCATACCTCCGCCTGGATTTCCTCCCTGTGAAGTGCCTCTAAGGAAATAACGGCACCACAGAAGCTTATTACGTGAACACCGACGTTGAAAAGGGAGGAGACATATGTACTACAAAATATTCTATTTTTCCCACATTGATAAAGAAAATTTTAGGAATTATACACTAACGTTGTCGTTTTTTATCGAGAACAAACTATTTAACCTTGTTCGTTATTACGGTAGAATATTACTAGAGTAATTTACGGGAGGTTAAATAGATGCCGCTACTTCAGATGAAAGAGATATTTACTCCTTTAAAGATTATTGGGATTCGGATTTTTAAATGCACTGATGGCTATTTATATATAAAGTTTTTGAACAGGCCGCGAAAAAGGTTCTTATCATCAAAATAGCTGCCTTCACATAATAAAAGAGCAGATCATCGTCAATCTGCTCTTTAATGGCATTCTGTTTTTAAAATGATAAGCTTAGCTTTATGCCCATGGTAATTTGCTCTAGCTTTAAGATGTGACTTTAATTGGTTACAGAGGGCGTCATCCACAAGTGCCTCATTATGTCTTTTTAGAAACATGTGGACATGATACTTTAATTTTAATAATCCTTTAAACACACTCGTAGCCTCCTTTTAGTCACATAAACCGCAGGAGCTCGTATTCGGCAGCTGGCTGACATAGTTACATTCGGTAACTTTAGTCCCTTAAGCTTTGCGTCATCATTTTTCAATGATTTTGCCATTATCGTACGATCTATGTGTTATGCAACAAAAATAACCTAAAATAGTAAATTTGTTAAGGTGCTATTTACCTATAAAAGAATATTTAATCAACAACTTAACAGTAAATACACATTTTTTTTACCCTTTTTCTGACTCACGTAAACCAATTGTACTATTACGTTTTGGCCCACTACAATAAACACAAGGCATGTAGTTACACTGATTACGCTTTTTGTATGTAACCTGGCAGAAACTCCAAACATAAAAGTGATATAACACTATAATCACCAAGAGAGACGACATATAAAACTAAGTGAACTGTGAATTTGGAAAAGAGTTTCGGAACTATAGGTTACTGTCGAACAGCGGGGGCATTCAGCATCCCTGTTTTTTTGCGACATTTTTTCCGTTTCTGGAAAAGAACCCTGAAGGTTTTTGTAGAAACTTTTGTTGTTTCATTTAGCTTTAATAGCGGTATTAAGTAACATATCAAAATTACCAATTATTATCCATTGGATTTAATATCATATTGATAAAGGGGAGTGTTTGTTGTGAAAATCAAAGCAGGAAGCTGGAGAATGTTAACTGTACGGGAAAAGCTCTTAATACTGGAGGTAGTTAGTAACCGCTTTAAGAAATAATACTGGCCAGGCTTCTAAGAACACCTGCCGGATGGCTATTCTTGCCTCTTACCCACTATATGAAAAAAGACCGGAATAAATACACCTCTTACAATAAAATATGTTTCTTGTGTATATTTCATACCCGTTTGGGCAATCATAAAGATACCAAATGTTTTTCCCCTTTTTTAGCCTCCGATATAGGTGGCTTTTTTTTTTGCATTTTTCAGCACACTCTTTTCCACTTAACAAAGAACCTAACGTGTATGCCGCTACATCATTTATTCAGAATTCAATCAGTACACAAACACCGACACAAAAAAACCCAACCCCTTGTAGCACATTAACGCACCGGGGGTCAGGCACCTGAAAATTTAATTATCCTTTTATCTCCAATAATTTTTGTCTCAGTTCGTTTTCCATTGATGCCAGTTCATGCTCGGCCTGGCGGCGCTTGTTCCGCCCTTCCTCCTGGATCCGGAGTGTTTCTTCAAGAGTGGTGATTAAGTTTTCCTGGGTTTTCTTCAATGTTTCAATATCAACGAGTCCGCGTTCATTTTCACGGGCCGTTTCAATGGTGTTCGTTTTCAACATTTCCGCGTTTTTCAATAGAAGCTCATTGGTTGTTTTTGAGACCTGTTTCTGGGCTTCAACTGCGTGGCGCTGCCTGATCAGGGTCAATGCAATCGCTACTTGGTTTTTCCAAAGCGGTATCGCCGTCATGATCGACGACTGGATTTTCTCCACGAGCGCCTGGTTTGTGTTTTGAATAAGACGGATTTGCGGGGCACTTTGAATTGTAATTTCCCTGCTTAACTTTAGGTCATATAACCTTTTATCCAGGCGGTCGGCAAATTGGATCATATCATTTACTTCCTGGAACTTCATTTGGTCGTTTGTTGCCGCGGCTGCTTTTTTCAGTTCTGGTATTGTTTTTTCATGCAATTCTTCCAACTTGAGTTCGCCGGCTGCAATATATACATTCAGTGCGTGAAAATATTCTTTGTTATTTTCATACAGCTTTTCAAGCATGGCGATATCTGATAATAGTACATTTTTGCTGCGGTCCAGCTTCACACTGATCCGGTCAATTTGGGTACCTGTTTTCTGATATTTTGACAGGACTTCCTGGATCGAACCCGATATTTTGCCAAACATCCTGGAAAATAATGATGTCTTGCCCTGCTTTAACTCATCCGGGCTCACGTCATTAAGCCTTTTCATTAAATCACTGATGATCTCCCCTACTTCCCCGATGTCCTTCTTTTGGACATGCTCGAGCATCGCATGGGAAAACGACAATAATTTGCCTTGTGCCTGAGTGCCGTAGGAAATCATCGCCTGGTGGTTTTTCGGGTCAATCTGCTGGGCCAACTGATAGGCCCTTGCCTTGTTTTCCTCCGGGATGACATCGATCAGCTTCACCGGCTTCGCATCTTGATGCTGTTGTAATGGTTGAGGAGTTATTTGGCCATTCTCCCCAAACGGGTCTGATAAAATATCATCCATAATATTGCCCGTGTTTTTTAACAAGCTTGGACCATTTTCATTCATCAATTTAACCTCCTGCTTTCATCAAGTGCATCCGACTCCCGCGGCCTGTGGATCACGTGCTCACCGATATTTATTTCAAGGTTGGTGTCCTTGTGTGTTCTTATTGAATGCCTGGGACCTGGTAGCGCATGGATGGAACTGTCTGGTGCTTTCTCAACATTAACCGGGACAGTCTTGCGATGATCGGCTACCCTTTTGATCGAATGCTTCGCAACGTCGATTTCGAAATTAAGATTTTCTATATCATCAGAAAGCATTGTGTATAAATCCTTTTCCACAGTTCGTGTCAGTTCTTCCAGAGTCCGGCGTGTATCCCGGAGCGATTGCTCTACTTCACGATGCTGTTTAAGCTGCCGGGACAGGAACACATATTTCTCAGACAATTCCAGAACTGAATCCAAATGGGAAAAATAAAACCGTTCAGCTTTATAAAACCGCTTTGGCTGCTGTTTTGTCAGCTTGTAGATTTTTTTTGTAGTGCGAATGAGATCGACTCTCTGTTTTAACGACGGGATATGCCGAATCGAAAACACCGCTCTATTTAAACGGTTCAATTTCCGCTTGGCTTCATCCAAATTGTTCTTTATATATTTGTACTCTTTCCTGGTCAGCTGATGCTTCCTTAAAAAGCGCTGTTTCATCATAAAAGAACTGAAGAAATACGTAAGAAGCCCGCTAGATACCGAAAATGCGGATGAAACCAAGATGGAATAGTCGAGAGCAAAAAAACTGGTTAACCAGACGGATACAGCTATAGGGGTGGCTGCGAATGTTCCTATAAAAAACCTTATAAACGGGTTCATTGAAATCGACTCCTGACTTAATATCCTTAATTTTTAATACGAGTGAGAAGGATCAATGTTTCATTTCGCGAACGATTTCCTTATTTATACAATACACAAAAAAGCGTAAAATTTCTACAGACCAGCACTGTAAAATATTCTAGGGCTTGAGACGTATTTCCTTCAGTTTTCATTACCTCTTCGTTGTTAATTATTGCTTATATTCAAGCTCTGTTAAAGGACTATGTTGATATTCGCTATAAGCGAACGTTTGTTCTATAATAGGTGTATAAGAAGAAAAACGGGTGGTTCGGAATGGCACTGAGGGATATTATCAAAGAGATTCAAAAACTTAACACCGCAGATCAACTGCCATTAAAAGACTTTTTCATAAAATCACTTGCCTCTTATTACACAAGTGAGCCTATCTTTAAAGAAATATCTGAACAGAAACATAAAGAAGGCTACACTTGCACACATTGCCATTCAACTAACGTTGTCCGCTTTGGGAAGTATCGAATTAAAGCAGGAACGAAAGTTATTGAACGTCAGCGGTACCGCTGCAAGGACTGTGGAAAACATTTACCGATGTAACCAATACCCCTTTACAAGGGATCTCACCTTCCCCATAAATATGGCTGGATTGTATCCATTGTATGATTGAAGGGCATTCTTTACGGAAAGCATCAGAGCTAATCGGGGTTCATCACGTCACCCTCTTCTATTGGCGGCACAAAGTTTTATCTGCCTTGAAACAGATGGATATTGACCACTTTTCTGGTATCGTTGAAATGGACGAGACCTATTTCCTGTACTCTGAAAAAGGAAAACGAAAGATAACGGGCCGCAAAGCCCGCAAACGTGGCGGTTCTTCCCAATTTCGTGGCGTCAGCAAGGAACAGGTCTGTGTCTTGGTTGCAAGAGACCGCCAAAAACAAACCTTCTCAAAAGTGTTAGGCAGGGCCGAATCGTTAAATCCAAACTTGATAAAGCAATCGGTTAAAAGGTATCCATTACGAATACCCTTTGCACAGACGCCTGTAGGGCTTTCAAAGCCTATGCAAAGGAAAAAGGAATCGAGCATTACCCTTTCAAAACTATTTAATGAGTCTTGTTCAACTAAAGGGCAGGATAGGTTAAGAAAATAAGACCTTTCTTCTATAGGGATTTTTATAAAAGAACAGATTTTAGAAAAATCCTTTAAATGTCCTTAGATAATTAATAATGGTTGGGGGAAAATATATGGATAATGAACAATTAAAGATCTTTGATGAAAATAGAAATCAGATAGGTGTTGCAACTCGTGAAGAGGTACATAGAATGGGCTATTGGCACGAAGCTTTTCATTGTTGGTTTGTTACCAAGGAAAAAGATACAGATTATGTCTACTTACAACTTCGTAGCCAAACAAAAAAAGACTATCCAGGTCTATTGGATATTACTGCTGCTGGACATATATTAGCTTATGAAACAGTTCTTGATGGTGTAAGAGAGATAAAAGAAGAAATAGGGATTGATGTTCCATTAGATAAATTAGTGCATTTAGGTGTAATTGATTACTGTGTTATTAAAGAAGATTTTATCGATAAGGAACTTGCCAATGTTTTTTTATATAAACAGAACCAAATCTTTGATGATTTTACTCTGCAACTGGAAGAAGTTTCAGGGATTGTAAAAGTTGTATTTAATGATTTTGCTGATCTTTGGTACGGAAAGAAAGAGAGCGTTAATGTTCAAGGTTTTAGATTAAATGAAGATGGAGATAAGATTTTACTTAAAGAAAAGTTTGGAAGAGAAAAATTTGTTCCTCATCAAGTTTCGTTTTATCAAACTGTCATTCAAAAAATAAAAGAAAACATCTAATATAAATGGATTAATTCAAGTATCTGTTTGGATAAAACAATTTATAGGCTAATACTCGTATTCTTTCCATTGATTATAACGGTAATGCTTACCTTGATTTTTAATAGGTATGTTCCAAATTTAAAATATATATTTTTTATACTCCTTTTTTTCGCAACTCTCTATTTTTTCATAAAGTTACAAGATAGTCCTCATAGTATGGAGGGCGTTGGACGAGTTTCTTTTGGGGAGTAACTGCTTTTGGGGTTGGAGTTATCAACCTTTTAATTACTAAATTATTTATAAAATAGCTCTTCTTAAAGTAACAGGTGCTTGATCCAGAAAGGATTAACCGCCTTTTTAGTCGAATTCCTTATTGAACAAACGATACAGAAGAGTTTAATAAGGATCAAATTGTTGGTGAGTTTTTTTGTGGGCTTTTCTCTCTTATGAGAAAGCCCTTTTTATGTTTAAGTAAAAACCAATGATAATCAGTAAATATATATTGAATATCAATAATTTTTGTAATAATATGGTTGTAAATAAAAAGAATGGGGTGCCTAATGAAACGAGGAACAATAACCTTTTTAAAATCAGCTGTGTGTATTATTGCCATTGTAATTTTAAGCTTATGTATCTTTGCATTACCTTCACTTGCTGGATATACAGCAAGTATGTATCCAGAGTTTGCATTTTTAAAATATCCGGTTCTAATAGGGTTGTACTTTTCAGCGATACCATTTTTCTTCGCTTTGTACCAGTCATACAATCTCTTAGAAGTTATAAAGAACAAAAAAGCATTTTCAGAATTAGGCGTTATGCCGCTAAGATATATTATGGTTTGTGCAATCACAATATCGGTACTATATGTAATAGGAATTTTTATAATGGCTGTCTTGAACGCTTTGCATCCTGGCATAGCCATTATAGGTATTACAATAATATTTGCAAGTCTAATTATTGCGTACTTTTCGGCTGTTCTACAGCATTTGTTAAGTAGTGCGATTGAATTAAAATCAGAAAATGAATTGACTATCTAAGGTGGTAAAATGGCTATTATAATTAATATTGATGTAATGCTAGCTAGAAGAAAAATGAGTGTTACCGAACTTTCGAAGAAGGTGGGAATAACAATGTCTAATCTTTCAATTTTGAAAAATGGAAGAGCAAAAGCCATTAGATTCTCAACTTTAGAAGGAATTTGCGAGGCTTTAAATTGTCAACCTGGTGATATTCTAGGATATATGAATGAAGAGACAAATTCATAAAGGTTTTTTGAAGTTTTACACTAAATTACGGGGCTAATTTTAGTATCAATAATGGACCGGCTGCTCAATACTCTTATTGAAAAAAGGGGCAGCATTCCTGTAATAGATGAAAAATGGATAAGTTTGTGAACTAATGTACCTAAACATAAGGGTACTTTAGTTGAAGAACTCTCAGGCTGTGTCAGGCTCTGGCGAAGAAAGCAGTTCAATTGAAGAGTATTGCATTCCTGAAGTTAAAGATCAGCTGCCGAACCAGGTGGCTTTTTTCTTCTTCAACTAAAGGCAGGTTAGAAGACCACAACTTAAAGTAATCAAAATAATATAATAACTCACAATAAATTATGAAGAAATTTTGTGATTAGTCGATATAAGTAGTAAGATTTCTAATCAATTTTAAAGAGGTGAAGAAATTGAGGATTCAATCTTTAGGAAACGTTGCAACATCTGTTTATACAACTACTAAAAAGAATGCTACTGTTGAAGAAGTATTTATGAACACAGAAGTAAAAATGATGGATACAAAAGAAAGTTTAACTGGCGATATTTATGAAGAACTTGCGAGTAAGTATAATGTTCGAAATACTACATTTGAAGAATTAACCGAAATATCAAAGGCATTGTATGACAAAGGGGAAATTTCCTTAAAAGAACATATGACTATAACGTTTGATTATGAAAGAGCCACTAACAATATCAAGCAGTATGCAGTAACTCAAGTTTCACCAAAGTTTAGTATGTATGAAACAGATGCGGATTCGAATGGGCGAGTAGATTGGATTGCAGAGTTTGAAGAAAGAGCAAATAAAGATTTCAAGTATGGTAATTTAATTGGCTATCGAAGTAAATTGAAGGTTCTTTCTTTCCTTCAACAACTCGATAGACAGTAATATTGCGACATCGAATATTACTGTATTTGTAAAGAATTAACGGGTGCTTATCTTCAATAAGGATTTAAAACAAGGGCCCAATTAAGGGTCCTTGTTTATGGTTATTTATCAACAATATTATTTAACATAGATTATATTTAAAATTCGAAGCCCGGAGGAAATGGTAACAGAGCCTTCAAATTTTAAATACGGTTTTCATGTCATGATTAAGGATCGAAGCCGGTTAGTCTACAGATTACTCATAAAAATTCCACAAATTGTTTAAAATGATCAAAAATTTCAAAATATGATTGTATTCTATTTTTATTATAATTATTATATTAATTAGGAATAATTTACCTTTGGTGTTTATTGAGGGATTTTCACTAAATCTATTTAATAGGTGGTAGCTTAATTGGTATATACGGGATTGTTATTTCGTTTATTGTCGGATTGATGCGTAAAGGTAATTTAAAGGGTTTGGCACTCTTCGCTTTGTTTGATTTAGCTTGCCAACGAGTCCAGCCCTTTTTACCTGTTCCCCTTCCTGTTCCGCCCTTTCCCTTTGCCTTACCCATAAAATCAACTCCCATTATTCCAACACTTCTCATTAGTTTTATCCGGTTTCATTGAAAAAACTCCAGAAAAAAGAACCAAAGCCAATATGGCAATGGTCCCCACTGATAAAAAAAGATATTTATACAATCCGCTTTGCGAGATTGCAGATAGCTCTGCGACTGTCAATTCACAGACAATGCCGGGGTTGTAGTATCCAACTCTTCTGTATTGTTTTCCACTCTTCTGTAAGTTTTTGAGCTTAATAGATATTTATCAACCTTTTCCTGGACAACATTAAATCCGATTCCCGGACCTTTTGGCACTGTGACGATCCCTGGCTTGCTTAAGGTGACTTCTGGCTCAATGATATCTTCGGCCCAGTATTTTTTGGAGGCAGATGTATCGCCAGGAATGATAAAGTTTGATAGTGACGCAATGGCGATATTATGGGCTCGGCCAACACCTGCTTCGAGCATTCCACCGCACCAGACTGGAATACCGTGTGCTTCGCAAAGGTCGTGAATCTTCTTCGCTTCAGCAAGCCCGCCTACACGGCCAATTTTGATGTTGATGATTTTGCAGCTTCCCAACTCAATGGCTTTTCTGGCATCCTCAACTGAATGGATGCTTTCATCCAGGCAGATTGGGGTTTGCAGTTCTCGTTGAAGCTTGGCATGATCCACTATATCATCGTGAGCAAGCGGCTGTTCAATCATCATAAGGCCATATTGGTCCAATTGCTTAAGTATTTCAATGTCGTCCAGTGTGTACGCCGAGTTTGCATCTGCCATAAGCGGGATATCATATCCGAACTTTTCACGGATAGCTTTCACCCTTTCGACGTCAACACCCGGCTTGATTTTAACTTTAATCTTTTTATACCCTTGCTCTAAATACCCTTCAACTTTCTGAAGCAAGCCTTCAACAGTTGGCTCGATCCCGATACTGACTCCGACCTCGATTTCTTCTTTTTCGCCGCCCAGTGCCTGGGAAAGCGAGATTCCCTGTTGTTTCGCATATAGATCCCAAATGGCACTTTCGATTGCTGATTTGGCCATATTGTTTCGGCGGATCCAGGAGAATAATTTTGAAAAATCCTCAGGAGTATCAAGCTCTGTTTCAAGCAATTTTGGAATGATAACTTGTTCAGCTATATGCCATACCGTATCGCTTGTTTCTTCATTATATACTGGTGTATCCATGGCGACACTCTCTGCAAAGCCAACATGTCCATCTCCATACACACTCACCAGAATAAATTCTTTTTCTGTTTCAATCCCAAAGCTTGTTTGGAATGGTGCAAGAAGCGGCATTTTTAAACGTTCAAGCTTGACCTTTTCTATTTTCATCGGTCGTTCCTCCCTGTGGAATATGTTTTCGACTGCAACTTTAATATTCTACCTTGAGCCCATTCTTTTCAAAAGTAGTAAGAATCGCCCTGGTTAAAATTTCTGTTCCCGTGATTAAAGCGTCACGGTCAAATGTCATTTTCGGATGGTGGAGGCCCGGGGCCAGTCCGCATCCCAATCCAAGCATGGTTGCTTTTACTTCCGGTCTTTGTACATTGTAAAAGTGGAAATCCTCACAGCCAGATGTAACACTTGGCGGGAATAAGTGATCTTTACCCAATACAATCTGGATAGCTTCGGCCATGATCGATTGGGCTTCTTCATTCACTTCGGCGGCTACTGCATTCCCTGCATATGTAAAATCAATTCTTACTTGATACAAGGCTGAGATCGTTTCGATGATTTTTTCAACTTTTGCTGCCAGCTGCCTCATTGCCTGGTTGGTTTGTGCGCGCATATCGATCGCAAACTCGGCAGAGCCAGGGATGATATTATCATTGTCCCCTCCGGCTGTGAACCGGGTCATTTTAACCGAATAAGGAATTTGAGGATCAAGCCGGATTCCCTTGATTTCCTGGACGATTGCAGAGCCAACCTCTATCGCATTTGCTCCCAGATGCGGACGGCCGCCATGCAGGTCGTCACCGATGATTTTCCCAGTAATAAATTTACCCGCTCCGTGGACAATAGCAGGCGCAGCTTTGCCATGCGGAACCTCCTGGTCTGGCCGTACATGGACGCCGTATAAATAATCGATGTCATCGATTACTTTTTTCTCCAGCATTTTTAAAGCACCATTGGCTTTTTCTTCTGCTGGCTGAAAAATGAATTTCACTTTACCCGGGAGTTTTACATTCATTTTTTTCAACGACAGAATAACTCCTAATGCCAGGGTCATGTGGGCATCATGACCGCATGAATGGTTTGCCTTCCAGGCTCCATCCACTTCCTGCCAGAGCGCATCCATGTCGGCCCGCAAGCCCACTGTGAAAGGGCCCTCTCCCATTTCGGCCACAACACCGGTACAATCCTCAAAAGTCTCGAACTTAACTCCCAGCTCTTCAAGTAATCCAGTAATATATCGGGTTGTCTCATATTCCTTCCAGCTTACCTCAGGATTATTATGCAAGTGGTTAAAAATAGTAAATATCTGGCTTTTAAGGTCCTTAACCTCGAGTGTTCCCAACATGTTACTCCTCCTTCAGCCAGTTTAATTTTTAGTAAACATTGCTGTACCTATCGTATATTTTTCTAATGCCTTCCTGTTGATCTTGTACCCAATTCCGGGGGCCTTGGATAGTTGGATATTACCACCAGCATCCATCACAATCTCCGGTTCGATGACATCCTCGTTCCAATAGCGTGCTGATGGAGCTGTATCTCCGGGGATTGTAAAATTGTCAAGGCTTGTAATGGCAAGATTGTGGGCCCTTCCTATTCCGGACTCAAGCATTCCGCCACACCATACAGGTATATCGTGCTCTTTGCACAGATCATGAATTTTGATCGCTTCAGAAATTCCGCCGACACGGCCAATCTTGATATTTATAATTTTGCAGCTGCCAAGCTCGATTGCTTTTCTTGCATCTTCGGCTGAATGAATGCTTTCATCAAGACAAACAGGAGTCTTGATGGCAGCCTGCAGCTTGGCATGGTCAATAATATCATCATGTGCGAGCGGTTGTTCCACCATAATCAACCCCAGGCTGTCGATCTCTTTAAAAAGTTCAATGTCATTCAATGTATATGCGGAATTAGCGTCCGCCATCATTGGAATATCCCCAAATGTATATCTGACCGCCTTGAGCATTTCGATATCTTTGCCCGGCTTAATTTTTATCTTTATTTTTTGGAAGCCCTGGTCAAGATAATTTCCAACCTTCTCAATTAACGCTTCCTTTGTTTCCTGGATTCCGATGCTGACACCTACCGGGATAGACTGTTTCGCCCCACCTATTGCTTCAGCCAGTGTCTTTCCCTGCTTCTTCGCATATAAATCCCACACAGCACCTTCCAATGCTGATTTAGCCATATTATTTCGCCGGACCTGTTTAAACAGTTCATTCACTTCATCCGGATGTGCAATCTCTTCCTTTTGAAAAAGAAATGGGACTAGGAAATCCTTTAATATGTGAGAGGCGGTCTCGACCGTTTCTTCATTATAAAAGGGATTGGAGTTCACTACGCATTCACCATAGCCCACATGATTTCCATCATACACTTCGGTGATAAGGAATTCCCGGTCTGTCTGAGTCCCGAAACTCGTTTGAAACGGAAATTTCAAATCCATTTTCAACCTTCTGATGACAACTTTATCAATTCTCATTTTGATCCTTCTCTCATTCAAAAAGATGGCAAGCGACAGAATGATTGGCAGCGTTCATTTTCATGACTGGAACTTCCTGCTTGCAAATGTCAATTGCAAAAGGGCATCTAGTATGAAAAACACATCCGGCTGGCGGATTGATGGGCGAAGGCACCTCGCCTTTCAGCTTGATCTTCTCCCTTTTCACCGCTGGATCCGCTACAGGCACTGCCGATAATAATGCTTTCGTATAAGGATGAAGCGGGTTGGCAAAGAGTTCGTCTGTCGGCCCCTCTTCTACCATGCGGCCCAGATACATGACACCAATCCGGTCCGATATATGGCGGACAACACTCAAATCATGAGAAACAAACAGATAGGCAAGCTTAAATTCATCCTGGATTTCTTCCAACAGGTTCAAAACCTGCGACTGGATCGAAACATCGAGAGCGGATACCGGTTCATCACAGATAATCAGGCTTGGATTGACCATCAATGCTCTGGCCAGCCCGATCCGTTGTCTCTGCCCTCCGGAAAATTCGTGGGGATATCGATAATACTGCTCCGACTGAAAGCCCACTCGATTTAACATATCCATCACGCGGTCCATCCGTTCCTGCTTTGTGCCGATATTGTGGATTTTCAGTGTTTCTTCTAAAATATGCCCAATCCGTTTTCTAGGGTTCAAAGAGGAATACGGATCCTGAAAAACCATTTGCAGTTCCCTGCGCATATTTAAAAGCTCCCGTCCCTTTAGGCTATAAATATTCTGGCCCTTGTAAACGGTTTCTCCCTCTGTCGGCTCGACCAGGCGCAGCACCGTTCTGCCAGTGGTGCTTTTCCCGCACCCTGATTCACCGACGAGGCCATAGGTCTCACCCTCATACAAGTTAAAAGAAACATCATTTACCGCTTTTACCTGTCCTGTGACTTTCCCAAGTGAATTTGTTATAGGGAAATATTTCTTAAGGTTCTTTACCTCCAGGAGAGGCTTATCTTGTTCATTCAGCAGCACTGACATATTGATCCTCCCCAGCCTTCAGTATTTCCTTGTAATGCCAGCACCTGACTTTCCGGCCATCTTCCTCCTGTGTCAGCTCAGGCATCTCTTCTCTGCACAAATCAGTAGCGAAGGCGCAGCGCGGTGCAAATCGGCATCCTTTCGGCACTTGATGGAGGGTAGGAACTTTGCCTTCAATGACATGGAGCTTTTCCGAACGGTCCCCTGTCATTTGCGGAATTGATTTTAGCAGGCCCTGTGTATAGGGATGGTATGGTGTCTTAAACAGTGATTGGACATTACTTTCTTCAATGACCTGGCCTAAATACATCACAACGACCCTTGAGCACACTTCCGCCACAACACCCAAATCGTGAGTAATCATCACTGTGCCCATGTTGAATTCCTCTTTCAAATCATTGATCAAATCGAGAATTTGGGCTTGTGTTGTAACATCAAGAGCGGTCGTCGGCTCATCGGCAATAAGGAGCTTAGGCTTACAGGAAAGAGCCATGGCGATCATCACCCGCTGCCTCATCCCGCCGGACAGCTCGTGCGGATATTCATTGACCCTCTTTTCAGGTGAAGGTATTCCAGTTAACCGCAGCATCTCGACCGCTTTTTCGTATGCCTCTCGTTTGCTGACTTTTTGGTGGAGAAGAATGGCCTCTACAATCTGGTTTCCTACGGTGTAAACAGGGTTTAACGAGCTCATCGGATCCTGGAAAATCATCGAGATATCATTTCCTCTTATATCCTGCATCTTGGTGATCGAATAGTTTAGCAAATTCTTTTCCTGATAGAGGATTTCCCCTTCATATTTCGTTGATTTTTCATCAAGCAGGCGGAGGATGGACTCTGCGGTTACACTCTTCCCACACCCTGACTCACCAACAACGCCAACAGTTTCTCCTGCATGGACCGAAAAGCTGACTCCGTCCACCGCTGTGACGGAACCCCGTTCCGTTTTAAAATGCGTTTTTAAATTTTTCACTTCCAGAAGTTTGCTTTCCATTGCTGCTCCCCTCCTCTGCATATGTAATTATTTTGCTTTGTTATTATGAGGGTCTAATAAATCACGAATGCCGTCCCCGAACAGGTTAAGGCCAAAAACGGTCAGCATGATTGCAATGCCAGGGAAAATTGTCATCCACCATGCATTAAAAATGACCATTTTGCCATCATACAATAGGTTCCCCCAGCTTGGCGCCGGTGCCGGTATTCCTGCTCCGAGGAAGCTTAATGCCGCCTCGACGATGATGGAATCGGCAAAAATGAAAGTGGCCTGGACGACCAATGGTGAAATCACATTGGGAGCGATGTTCAGCCATATGATTCTTGCAGAACTGGCACCTTGGGCCCTTAATGCCTCAATGTACGTCTGTTCCTTAATAACGAGTGCGGAAGAACGGACGGTCCGGGCAACATAAGGTGTAAAGACAAACGCTAATGCGATTATGACGTTCTCCGTCCTCGGCCCGATGGCGGCCATAATGGCGATCGCCAGCAAAATGGCCGGAAACGCCATCAAACCATCACAAATTCTCATCAGGACATTGTCGAGGACGCGATTGTATGCTGCATAAAGCCCAATCAGCATTCCCACCAAAGAAGTGATCAAGGCCACCGAAAATCCTACCCCGATCGATACTTTCGCCCCATGGGCAACCCGGCTGAATAAATCACGTCCATAATTATCGGTTCCGAAAACATGTTCACCGCTGGGAGCCTGAAGACGTTCTTTTGCCGCCAGCTCGTAGGGACTTTGGGAAGCTAAAAGCGGGCCTAGAATGGTAAACAAAATCACAGCCGCAATAATGATGCTCCCGGTGACAGCAAGTTTATTTGAAAGGAAACGCCTTAGCAGCAATTGTCTGCGTTCTTTTTTTATATGGTTTTTAACATTTGATATTTCAACTTCTCTTGTAACGGATGCTTGCATAAAAGAGCGCCTCCTTTCTATTTGCGGTTAAGACGGACTCGCGGATCGATGACGCCGTATAATAAATCGACCACAAGATTGATTAATACATAACTTATCGCCACAAGCATGATCGTACCCTGGATGACAGCAAAATCCCGGCGTTCAACAGAATTAATAATCAACTGGCCAATCCCGGGAATATTAAACACGGTTTCAACGACTGCAGCGCCTGCAACCAACGTGCCGAAGGTCTGTCCAATCACAGTCAGGATTGGGATGAAGGCATTCCGCAGCGCATGCTTATACACAATAATACTTTCTTTCACACCTTTGGAACGGGCAGTTTTGATAAAATTCGCATTTAATATATCCAGCATGGATGACCTTGTCATCCTGGCGATAAGGGCAGCCTGCATCGCACCGAGGGCAATTGCCGGCAAGATCAGATAGCGCAAGTGCTGGAACAATCCTTCGCTCAGAGGCCTGTAACCTGCAACAGGCAGCCACCTGAGCTGGACAGCGAACAATAAAATCAACAACAGCCCAAGCAGAAAGCTTGGAACAGAAATCCCTATAAGCGATATTCCCATGAATGACTGGTCCACTATACTGCCTCTCTTTCTGGCAGCTATGACTCCGAGTGGAATTGCAAGTAAAATGGCGAGCAATTGGGCAAAGATGGCTAACGATAACGTCGGGCCCAAATGAGAAAAGAACGAATGAAGTACAGGTTCTTTCATAAAAATGGACCACCCAAAATCGCCCTTTACGATACCAGCGAGCCAATCCGTAAATTGTTGGTAAAGAGGGAGGTTGAGGCCGAGTTCCTCACGAAGCTCGGCTACCTCACGCGGACTTGCATCCGGACCCAGCATGACAGCCGCCGGATCACCAGGTGTAATATGGATAATGAGAAAAACAACAACGGCTACTACGAAAAGAACAGGTATAAGGGATAATAACCGTTTTAAAATATATCCTTTCAAAGGTAACTCCTCTCCCTCTGCTATCTAGTTACTTTTTCTGGACGTTCCATAAGGTAATCCCTTGTAAAAAGCCCATTCCTTCTATGTTGGAACGTGTCGAGGTGATCGTCGTCTTATTTCCGAATTTTATGATTGGCAGGTAGTTATAAAACTCTTCCTGAAGCTCGTCAAAGTATTTTTTCGCTTCTTCCTGTGATGACGCAGTATTGATCTTGTCCAACAATTCATCCATTTCCGGACTGTTGGTCCAGCCAGGCCATTGAGTAACTGAATCTAGAAAGACATATTTTGCAGGAATCGGTTCGGTTGGGAAACCGGTTACGAAAATATCATAGGCATTTGGATCGTTACGTTTTTGAAGGACTGTCGCCCAGTCATACACGTCAAGTTTTACCTTCATGCCAATCTTTTCAAGCTGCTGCTGGACAACAACTGCAGCATTATAGTGGTCCTCATAATCCCTGCTGGCCAAAATAATGATTTCTTCTTTATTGTAGCCCGCTTCTTTCAGCAATTTTTTCGCTTTATCCGGATCCTTTTGGTTGTATTGGTCCTTCCCTGCGTCGCTGTACCAATCCTTCTGGTCTTTTATCATAAGCCCGTGTTCCAGTTCATAAAAATTATCGTTTGTAAACGAAGCCATCAGGATTTCTTCCTGATCGAGCGCCGCGTTTACAGCCTGGCGGGCCTTCACATCCTGGAAAAACCTAGCTTTCTTGTTAAAGACCACTCCATTAAAGCCGTTATGGTCAATATGGTTCTTAACATCCCCGCTTGCTTCCAATTGCTCTGCATTATCAAATGGAATTGCATTTGCGATATCGTATTCCCCTGTCTGGATCCCTGCAAGGCGGGTGGAGGCGTCCGTTACAAACTGGAAGTAGATATCATCAACGTAGCCAGCTTTTTTACCGGCGAGCCCGCTGCTTTTTGTTTCAAGAGATTTATAGTCAGCAAATTTTTCTAAATATACGTGCTGGTCTGTTTTCCATTCAACGAACTTATAAGGGCCTGTCCCGATAAATTCTGCAAGTCCTTTTTCCGTTGCACTTTCGTTCACCTCTTTAGGTGTTATGACGGCTGCCTGCCCCGGGTCGGCCAGCATTGCCAGTGCTGTGGAAAGAGGCTGCTGCAGCTGTAAAACAACTGTATTGTCTCCCTCAGCGGTGAAGGTGGCATCCGCAAAATAGGACTTACCGAGAGGAGTAACCTTTACCCATCTTGTCATGGAGGCTATAACATCCTCTACATCCATATCCTCACCATTGTGGAACTTGATTCCTTCCCTTAGTTTAAAGGTGATTGTCTTTCCATCCTCGCTCACCTCATAAGACTCGGCAAGCATCGGTTGAATTCCGAAATTTTGATCAAACGTCACGAGTGTTTCAAAAACATGACGCTGAATGTCCCTTGTGGCTACAGCAGTCGTTAATAAGGGGTCCAGGGTCGGCGGCTGTGCGTTGTATGCAACTTTCAGTTCTCCTCCAAAAACCTCTTTTTCTTTTTCCTTTGTACTGCTGCTTTTCTCTTCGCCCGAGCAGGCGGCTAAAGAAAACATAAGCAATACGGCCATGAATAAAAAGCTGACTTTCTTCATTTCCTATTTCCCCCTTTGTATTGATCATCTTTTGGAGAGGCTTGCAAAAAACCTACCCATCATTTTCCAAAACTAAAGTCTACACTTCGTTTTTTAAATTTTTGAAGTTTATACTTTCAATAAATTTATCATATATTCAGTCTTTTCGCAATACTCTTTATACAATGTTATTTTAGAAAAATAGAATTAAATTCACGTTTATTCCACCGGACTGAATTGCCATATTTCCATCAAACATGATATTTTTATAGAAAACACATACTTCATAATCAGGATAGACCAAATAAAGTAGGGGAGTTTTTGCATATGGCCAATTTTCAAGAAAGAATCAAAAACAAATATCCCTCATTGTCGTCAGGAAACAAAAAGGTAGGAAAATACGTACTCGATAATCCTCAGTCAATCGCGATGAAATCCGCAAGCCAGCTTGGGCAGGAAGTAGGAGTGAGTGAAACCACGGTGATCAGATTTTGTTATGCACTGGAATATAGTGGGTATAGCGAACTGCAAAACGAGGTTAGAAACTATCTTATTTTCCAAAAGAGCAGCCTGCATGAATACCAGGCTGACAAAGAAGGAATGGCAGACAAGCCAAACTTTTTTGCCCAGAGTATGGGAAGGGATATGGCAAACATCAGCGAGGTTATGGAGAATTTGGACGAAGCTGACCTAAATAGGGCAGTCAGGAAAATCTATAATTCAAACAATATAATGGTCACTGGCATCCGGACCTCATTTGCGATCGCCCATTGGCTTTCATTTACACTTAATATCATCAAGGGAAATTCACATCTTATCAATCCCGGCATAGACGATTTCAACCATTTATTATCAAAACTGGACAGCGGGAGCATCCTGATTGCCATTACTTTTCACCGGTATTCTTCGATGACCCTGGGATTGGCGGAATCTGCGAAAAAGCAGGGAGCGTTTGTCATTGGCATCACTGATTCTCCATTGTCTCCGCTAGCCGAATTCTCAGATGTCCTATTACCCATCGGATTGTCGACAAGATCCACAATCGACTCCGCCCCGCCTGTTTTCTCTTTGGTCAACGCAATCGTGGCAGGTGTATCCGTAATTGATAAAAAAGGGTTTGAACAAAGAAGAGATGAATATGAGAAATTTAACCCTGGATACTTTTTTATGTAGCACGAAAAAATGAGGCTGGGATTGCCTCTAGTTTTTGCGGACAGTTCTCGAAGATTGCTTCTTCCTTATCTTCGAGTGAATTTGAACATTTATTTCCCCGGGGACAGACGTCCATTCAATAAAAGACCACCTTCGATAAAATGAAGGTGGCTTTGAAGGTGTTTATGAAAGATTGTGGGGCCAACGATATTGATATGCATTGTCCGTGGATGTTAATGGAAAAACAACTGTATCATTATTGAACGAAAAATGGTATGATCTTCAGTTTCATGGTATCCGTTTGCGAATTTTTGTCCTTAAATTATTGACATTGGCACAGATTGAGCTGTTGAATGACAGGCAACCTGCAATAGAACGGGATTTCTTTAAGACTATCGACATTTCTCATTGCACGCTGAAATTTAAGAAGTTCTTCTTCCCTTCTCTGAATCTCCTTTTCAATTACGTACGTTTCCTCAAACATACTGATCGTCTCCTTTAGTTTTGTTAAGTTTATTTTAGTTTGCGACCTAATTTTTCACATTGGCCTTAACACTGAAATAAACTGAGACTTTAGATGTATGATTGAGTCGACGGAGTTTTTTAGCTAATATAGTTAAGCGAGGGCTATTTTTTAGCGGCCCAATTCAGAAAATAATACTATCCACCTTGTATGTAACGTGGAGAGACATAAGTTGATTCCTCCGAAAAGAGAAATTGCGCTAACGTATTGTTTTATTTTTTCATTAGTTTTCTTATCCAGAGGATTCCTAATTTTAAAACGAGATATCCCAGGAAGAACAGTAAAAACCCCCATAATCCTATTACTGCGTCAACGAATTCCATGTTACCCCTGCCAGTAATTTTCTGTTGAATTTCTACCGCAAATACAATCACTATTAAAACAGTAAAAGTATAGATAAAAGAAATCACAGTAATACTGTATCTGGCCAGCGCTTTAAACAATTGATGGACAATTAAAAAAGAAATAATCCCTAAAATACCAAAAACCCAAAGGTGCAAATCCTTATCAGATAGGTTCAGTCCTAACTCATCACTCATTTCATTAATTTGGTCATGGAACATATTAACTATTTCAGCGATAAGCAAAATAACATCTCTCATTATTAATCCCTCTTCAGTCCAAAACTCGTATTATTAACCCAATTATACTTAATATTGGTTACCTCTGACAGCTTTTTAACAATCTGAAAACAGCTTGTTACTATTTTATCGCGACGGATTATCAAGTTGTCCTATTCATGGAGGTACGCGACAGGCCAGGTGGTTTTCATGTATTCTAAAATGTAATTCCTTAATATGAAAATGTCTTATCACAGGGGAAATGGAGAGTTGATGATGATTCTGGTGATAGATAATTATGACTCGTTTACTTTTAATCTCGTACAATATATAAAGCAATTTGACAAAAATGTGGCTGTCATCAGAAATGATCAGACAACAATTGATGAAATAAAAAAAATGGATCCTGAATTTATCCTTATTTCCCCCGGCCCGGGAAATCCGGAGCAGGCGGGTTTATCCCTGGACATTGTAAAAGAGTTCTATAAAACAACCCCCATTTTAGGGATTTGTTTAGGCCATCAAGTCATTGCACAATTTTTTGGTACAAAAATCATACAAGCCGAAAGGCCAATGCATGGAAAAGTGTCATTAATCACTCATGATGGGCAATCGGTCTTTAATAATATGGGTAGCCCACTTTCTGTTACAAGATACCATTCTTTAATTGTAGATTCTAAAACAATTCCAGACTGTTTAGAAGTAAGTGCAGTAAGCCCAACTGGCGAGATTATGGCCATCAGGCATAAAAAATATAAAGTCGAAGGTATGCAATTCCATCCTGAATCTATTTTGACCGAATCAGGCATTCAGCTTTTGAAAAACTTTTTTATACCCAACCCTAAAGCAACTGAATTACAGGAGAATACATTATGTTGAACAATAAGCAGAATATGTTGCATTTTGAGTTTGCAGACGATAGCGGAAAAGTCACCCCGCTCACCTTTTCCAATCCGGAAGAAATCATTATTGCCAGGACAATTGATGAGGTCATCCCCTGTTTGCAACGGGTTCAGGATGCTGTAGAGTCAGGTTTATATGCGGCTGGATACATTACTTACGAGGCTGCCCCCGCATTTGATGATGCTTTTTTAGTAAATGAGCAAAATAAAATGCCCCTGTTATGGTTTGGATTATTCAGTAAGCCGGGTGAACCAGTAAGTTATGAACCAGAACACTATTCTGTAGCGGAATGGCTACCCGATGTAGATATTGAAGAATATCGTTCCCGGTTTCATAAAATCAAACAGTATATAAAAAACGGAGATACATATCAAGTTAACTATACGATCCGCCTGAACTCGACCTTTAAAGGGGATGATTTCAGCTTCTTTAAGCAGCTCGCCAAGGGGCAGTCTGCGAATTATTGTGCCTATATCTCCACAGAGGAACATAGTATATTGTCTGCGTCGCCGGAGCTATTCTTTCACTTGCAAAACAATAAAGTCACTACAAGGCCCATGAAAGGGACGATCCAGAGAGGAAAGACGTATCAGGAGGACTTATCCCACCTAGAACAGTTATCGACCTCTGAAAAAAACCGTTCCGAAAACCTGATGATTGTGGACTTGTTAAGGAATGATCTGGGCATCATTGCGGAGCCAGGTTCGGTCGAAGTTCCCAGCCTTTTTTCAATCGAGCAGTATCCCACGGTTTACCAGATGACATCAACAGTTACTGCTAATTTATCACCACAAACCACGATTACTGATATTTTTAAAGCACTGTTTCCGTGTGGCTCAATCACTGGAGCGCCTAAGATTAGCACAATGAAGTTTATTTCTGAATTGGAAAAGTCCCCAAGAGAAGTTTATTGCGGGGCGATCGGGTATATAACCCCGAAAAAGGAAGCAATCTTTAATGTGCCGATCCGGACAGTCATCATTGAAAAATCAACGGGCAAAGCCGAGTATGGAGTTGGCGGCGGAATTACATGGGATTCAACTGAAGAAGATGAATACCACGAAATTATAACTAAAGCAGCGTTATTACAACAAAACCGGCCAGATTTCGAACTATTAGAAAGCTTAAATCTAAAAAACGGACATTACTTTTTGCTTAATGAACATCTTGACCGCATGAAAAAGTCTGCAGAATATTTCGGGTTTGCTATTGGTATTGAAAACGTTGCAGAAGAACTGCAAAAATATGCTCTCACAAACGTGAACGAAGAACAAAAAGTCAGGCTGCTTGTTTCTAAAGATGGACAAGCAACCGTGGAAGGTGCAGCAATCACCGCTTCCCAAAACCAGGTTACTGTCGCACTGGCAGATCATCCCATAAAAAAAGATGATATATTTCTGTATCACAAAACAACAAACCGGCAGATCTACTCGTCATTTAAGGGTAGATTCCCAGAAGCATATGATGTACTCTTATGGAATGAACAGAATGAACTCACTGAATTCACCACGGGAAATGTTGTGCTGGAAATTGAAGGCGAGTTATTCACCCCTTATGTAGAAAGCGGCTTGCTTCCAGGAACATTCCGTAAACACCTGTTAGAAAATAACCAAATCCATGAAAGAACGCTCACGATCAGTGATCTAAAGATTTGCACAAATCTCTGGCTCATTAATAGTGTAAGGAAGTGGGTTAATGTGAAGCATAGGGACGGTTGGTATAATGATGGGCCGAGGAGTTGTTAATATGAAAATAGTTAAATTTATTGTTGTTCTGATGGTTATTCTCGTCGGGCTAGGGATTGGCGTTTATTATGTTGGTACCAATATGGCTTCTGAAAAATTGATGGACGCTGTTTCAACGGAACTTGAAAATAGCGGAGAAATAGAGGCAATCAGGCAGTCAATTGAGAATGATCCCGAACTTCAAGCCTTCTTAGAAGGAGCGGAAAACGTAGATGAAAGTAAATTGCCGTTCACAACAAAAGAAGAGGCTACACGTCTTTTAATCAATAAAGTGGGACTTACAGAACTTAAGGATATTCAGTCGCAGGTTCAAAATGGCACTGCATCAAAAGAGGAAATCCTGCGGAATATTGAGGCTAAATTAACGAACGAGGAAATCTTGGCTTTAAAAGTAATTGCGTATAAAGAACTAAATAAGCAAGGGGGCTGAGCAGCCCCTTTTTTATGCTGTTAAATGAGCCGAGGATTTCAAGCAATGACAGGGACGATCCTTCTTATTCACTGAATGCCCTCTGACATTTCCCTAACATAAAATCCTGGTACGTCGTAGCTTGATAGAGTTGCTGGCAAAACGGACAAAAAAATGCACCCTGAAAGGTGCTCTTGTACGGAAGAGAAATATATATTAGTTCACAATTTTAAATTCTCCCCCATGGTTTCTACTGGCTATAGAAAGCTTAAGAGATTGATTGAATTTCTTGGACAAACCCTTAATAATCCCGTGATTATAAGCTGCCGGGTAATGTGCCGTGTTACAAAATAACTGAATTTGATTTTTGCTTTCCATATAGGGTAAATATTCTCCAATGTACACGTTTGTCTTATGGTTCATGTAATAGATACGATTTAAATTTTGTATCGCATCATTAAAACTTTGAATCGATTCAGGAAAAATGCATTTGTCCGGCACCAGTTCACCCATATATTCAACCGCATCATTTCCGTACTTCTTGGATATAGAGGCTAGCAAAAAAAGGACAATATCCATATCATACCAAATCCGGCCGTTTAACAACCTATCGCTAAACGGGTCAGGCAAATCAAATTTTTCCTTTAAAGCAACCTCCAAAATATTCCGGACGGCATTTTCATGTACATTTGAGTGTGAATAATCTGCAGGCAATGACTTGCTGACTCTCATTTGAAAATTAAGAAATCTGTTAAGCTCCTCACTCAGTTCCAGTGTCCTTGCAGATGATAACTGTTGAATATTAGTATTTTTATACAACTTTTCACGAATGCTTTCTATAACCTCGTTAATCATAAAGAAACTCCTTTTTGTCTGAATGATTCATAGTTTCAATCATACTAATTCGGTTAGTATCCCCTAAGTCCTAAAGTAACGTTTCGAATATCACGAGCCACTAAAATGGTGGAGAGATGAATGACGTTGTTGTTACAGGGTTATTCTTGCAGAAAAAGGAATTACCTCCCAACCTTCGAATAGTTTCGTGCAACCGAAACTACCCAAGATTCGCGGTTATTCCCTATCTTATTATACAGTTTTATTGTCTTCGAGACAATTCGGGGCATTCCAGGGAATAGGACATAGCCGTAAGTACTGTTTCCAGCTACTCGATGTTTTGCCGTCCCAAGAAGTTGTATATGATCTCTGCATGAATTTTCGTTGCAGAGATTAGCTCTTGAATTTCGACGTATTCATTGCGTTTGTACGCGGTGTACGTTCTGGGTCCCTTCATTGGAAGTTTGGAATCCCCTGACCACTTCCGTAGCCTCATTTATTACTTTAACGTTACAAATTACTAACAACTTGCACGAATCGACTTTTTATAGCGAATTTTATTATATGTTATATGATAGAGAAAAAAACCTGAGAAACCCACTGGGGGCAATTAGAAAAGTATTTGAGGAGGAATAGGAATGTTAGAATTGGATCCGTACATAGATCAATTTGCCACGATAAAGGTGATTGGAGTAGGCGGCGGTGGAAATAATGCCGTCAACCGGATGATTGAAGATGGGGTGCAGGGTGTAGAATTCATTGCTGTTAATACAGATGCACAAGCTCTTAATATGTCTAAAGCGGAAATTAAGATGCAAATCGGTGATACGCTAACAAGAGGATTGGGTGCGGGCGCAAATCCCGACATCGGGAGGAAGGCAGCCGAGGAAAGCAGACAGCAGCTTCAGGACGCTTTAAAAGGTGCTGATATGGTTTTCGTGACAGCAGGAATGGGTGGCGGAACTGGTACAGGAGCTGCTCCTGCTATTGCCCAAATCGCCCGTGAGCTTGGTGCCCTCACAATCGGCGTGGTGACACGTCCGTTCAATTTCGAAGGACGCAAGCGTGCACAAAATGCGGCGGCCGGAATTGAAGCAATGAAGAAAGCCGTTAACACCTTAATCATTATTCCAAATGAACGTTTATTGGAAGTAGTCGATAAAAAAACACCGATGCTGGAAGCATTCCGTGAAGCGGACAATGTCCTGCGGCAGGGTGTCCAGGGCATTTCGGATTTAATTGCCGTACCCGGTTTGATTAACCTTGATTTTGCTGACGTAAAAACAATCATGTCCTTTCAAGGAACGGCATTAATGGGCATCGGTGCTGCCTCGGGTGAAGGCCGTGCCGTAGAAGCCGCAAAGAAGGCCATTTCCAGTCCGTTGCTTGAGACATCCATTGATGGAGCCAAGGGTGTATTGATGAATATAACGGGCGGGAATGACTTAAGTCTGTATGAAGTACAGGAGGCAGCCGATATTGTAGCCTCTGCAACCGGTCAGGAATTAAACATGATTTTTGGTTCCGTCATTAATGAGGATCTTAATAACCATATCATGATTACGGTAATTGCTACTGGCTTCAATCATGACGATGAAATTTCGCCAAAAACCCGCTACCCATCAGCAGCAGGGGCCGCAAAGTCCCAAGCTATGCAACAAATACATACAACACAGCGTGGATACGCTGCTTCCGATGAACCCAATTACGAAGCACCTGCAAGATATAGGAAACCCGCACAATATGAAGAATACAGTCATTATGAAGAGCCCGGAACATCATACGCAGAACCAGCAAGGTACGAAAAACCAGCAAGGTATAAAGAACCGGCAAAATATGTAGAACAAGCAAGATACGAAGAACCAGCAAGATACGAAGAACCAGCAAGATACAAAGAACCGGCAAGGTACGAAGAACCGGCAAGATATAAAGAACCGGCAAAATATGTAGAACCAGCAAGATACGAAGAGCCGGCAAGATACGAAGAGCCGGCAAGATACGAAGAGCCGGCAAGATACGAAGAGCCGGCAAGATATAGAGAATCCGTAAAGCCTGGCCGGCAACGGCAACAACGATCAGATTCACTAGAAATTCCGTCGTTCTTTCGCCGAAGAAATAGAAGGTAATGAAATGACAAAAGGACATCCTATGAAACAGGATGTCCTTTTTGGTGGCGGTGCATTGAATGAACTTAAACGAGTAGAAATTATTATTTAAATATAAAATCCCTGATAGAAATCCCCCCTTTAAGCCATTTGCTGAAGGAGGGTTCGTTTTGTGCAAACGTTTCTGTTTTTTAAAAGTGACCCCAAAACAAATGGGCGTTACTATCATTCTCTTTAATTAATGATGGTTACTTTTACTTGTTGTCTTCCCCAGACCAAAGCGTCACCCTGCTCAGGAATGAACACATCGATCCTGTTTCCTTTAATTGCGCCGCCTGTATCTTCAGCGGTGGCATAACCATATCCTTCTACATAAACTTTAGACCCCAGAGGGATAACATTTGGATCGACTGCAATTACTTTTGCATCAGGGTTTTCGTTCAAATCGACACCTGTTTTTGTAATACCAATACATCCTTCGCATTCAGCGGTGTAAGCAGTTGCCTCAACAGTGATTTCCTCACCTATCGGCTCACTCGTTACAGGTTCAACTGGTGTTGGCACTGCCTCTGCCGTGGTTTCCTGGTCTACCGGCGAAGTATTTACAGATTCAGCTGGTGTTGGTGCTGCCCCAGCAGTGCTGTCCTCTCCTTCCGGCTCAGTATTTACAGATTCAGCTGGTGCTGGTGTTGCCTCAGCAGTGATATCCCCGCCTGCCGGTGCAGTATTTACTGTTTCAGTTGGTGCTTCAGTCGCCTCAGTAGTGACTTCCTGGCCTTCCCGATTATTATGCACAGATGCAGCTGGTGCTTGAGTATCTGCTGCTTGATCTTCATCAGTTTCTGTTTTAGCGGTATCGTCATTATGTAAATCAGTATAAATCGTCAATACCAGACCGGGATGAATTAAATCGGCAGCTAGATGGTTCCATTGCTTTAAATCGTCCACTGTAACACCGTATATGTTAGAGATATTCCAGAGGGTATCTCCTTGTCTCACAAGAACCTCTTTAACAGGCGATACTTCCAGAATGTCATTTGGATGAATGAGGTCAGAAGATAAGTTATTCCATTCTTTAATGGATTCTACAACTACACCATATTTTTGTGAAAGATCCCATAGAGTATCTCCTTTATGTACGACAACTTGTTCTGCTTGTACTGTTGTGGCAGCTGCTATACATAATGCCGTTGCCATCAATAAAGATCGAAATTTTTGTTTCATTTGTGTGCCTCCCATCGGCTGTTCTCTTTATTTTGTTATGTTAACATAGTTTTTTTACAATAAAAGGACAGGGAGATTTTAATTAGATGACGAGGATAACAAAATAAAGACACCATATTACAGAAGCATAAATTCGATCCCTTGTGGTTCATTTCGAAAATGAGAAAACGCATAAAACCTAAAGCATATTAGCAATTTTGCAGAACAGGAATTTGTCCATTCTTTCTTGAATGTAAGTAGGTAAAAAGTGTAAGTGGAGGAGTAATTATGGCTTTTGTTGCGATCTATACTGTTGGCAGACTAAAACCCGTATGAACACCCTGCCTCTCGTGAGTTTTTTGAAGTAGGATACGAAGTAATTCGACAGGCTGCCATATCAGGGCATCTCCTAAAGGAGTTTTCATTTAATGGAGTGCCATTTCCTGAGGATGCAATCAAAGGGGGGGCTTTCCTATTCTTACACTAACGGTATGGAAAAGTCTTCAATCTTTATATCGTTTTACCTCTTCTGGCAGACATAAGCAAGCCTTACGAGAAAGGAACAAGTGGATTGGACCTCATCAAGAGAAACAACCTACATATGTGGTGTGGTGGACGGAACAGGTTAAGGATGTATCCTGGGAGGAGGCTTTCAAGCGATATAACTATTATTTTCAGCATGGATCAACTCATTTGCGTTTGACTGTAAGCACGCATTTAATGAAGCTGGGGAGATGTTCTTGGTTAAGTAGCAGAGGCCAGTTGACTTGCTTCCGTATAGGAAGTGGAAATTCTCCCCCCCATTACTTTGCTTCTGCTCCCTTAATTTAATGTAACTTTCTCACCAATTTAGATTATTGCTCGCATAGAGTTTCCCAGGAGGGTATTCAAATTCGCATTCAAAGATAGGTTGAAAATGAAGCTTGAGAGAAATTGTGCCGGGGAATAGAGATACGCAGTATATCCAGTTTCATAATTTAGGAAACCATTGACTTGTCCCACAGGATGAAAAAACTGCCTCCATATGTGAAGGCAGTTTCATTATCAGAGTTATATTTTTTACCAGCCAGTCAGTTTTACATTGTAAATCCCCCTTCCAAACGTCGCTGCATATAGGACACCAGTCGCTTCATGGTAGCTAATATCAGTTACCGCTATCATCGGTATGCCCTCGCCGAGACTGTACCACTTCTTTCCGCCGTTAGGAGATACAAATACGCCTACGTCAGTCGCTATATATAGTGTGTGACGGTTCTTCGGATTGACGATAATGTCATTGACGGGAACGTCAGGAAGGTTGCCGCTGATATCCTTCCATGTCTTTCCTCCATCTTTACTTTGCATGACATGAGCAGTATTATCACCAGAACGGAATCCGGAGAAAGTGGCATAGACTAAACTTTCATCCTTCGGGTCGACAGCCACCCTTGTGACCCAGCGGACAGGAAGATTCTTGTCCTTTAATTCGGTCCATTTTTTCCCGAGGTCTTTAGTCGTCCATAACTTTCCATCATCTGTGCCTGCGTAAATCACACCCCCGTTTGATTTTGCGACTGCAATAGTCGTGATGGTTCCATAAGGATAGGCATCCTGGCTTACCGCATCCGAAAGACTTGGACTGATCGCTTGCCACGTCCTGCCTCCATCGACTGAGCGGTTTAACATGTTTCCGCCGTAGTACATAATGGACGGGTCATTCGGGTCAAAAACGATTGGTGTCAGCCAGTTCCTTCTCTCTGAGACTGTGTTTTTTGTAAAAGATTTCATCGTGTTTCCGCCATCTTCAGACCATGCACAATTTCCATACTGATAACAGGCATATACGATATCCTTGTTTTCATAGTTGATAAGGTTAGTAAGCCCGTCTCCCCCATAGTAGTTATTCCAGCCGTCTCTACCCCACGATCTGTTTGAACCATTATCCTGTGTTCCTCCTGAGATTCTTGATGAATCCTGCTGGCTGATATCCATAGTATAGAATTGGGTATAAGGCTCATATGTCGCCTTAACCCATCCTTTCGTTACCGAGCCATTATCCTCAGAACGGTAGACCCCTCCATCATTCCCAAGGTACACCCTGCCTGGCTGTTTAGCATCCCATGCCATCGTATGCTGGTCAGCATGGACAGCCCGCGTACTAATCTTCGCCCAGGTTTTCCCGCCATCTGTGGATTCCATCAGCTCTACACCAGTTACAAAAATATGGTTTCCATCATTCGGGTCAACATAATTTCGGCCAAACCACCATCCAAAGGATGACTGGGAGTTGGCCAGATCTTTATGATAAGGGGCCTTAATCCAGGAATCACCGCCATTATCAGAAGTGTAGAAGCCTTCAAAGTATCCGTCAGGCTTGACCACAGTTGCATATACCCGGTTCGAATCAGACGTGGATACAGCAATCCCGATTCTGCCCTTTTCGCCTGCCGGCAGTCCTTCCTTAAGCTTTGTCCAAGAGTCCCCGCCATCTTTTGACCGGTATATCGCCGAACCTTCTCCGCCATATTGGCGCTTATTTGGGTAGCGGATCCGGTCCCACATCGCAGCATACAATGTTTCCGGGTTATTCGGATCAATCGCAATATCAACCGCACCAGTAGTAGCATTTTCACCTTCCAGCACTAAATCCCATGTTTTCCCTCCATCTGTTGAGCGGTACAACCCGCGTTCTCCTCCATCATGGAAAAGAGGTCCTGTTGCGGCTACATAAATACGATTTGGATTGACCGGATCTATGGCAATTCTGCCAATCGAACCTGATTCCTTCAGTCCGGTTGGTACCCAGTTCATGCCTCCATCCGTTGATTTGAAGATACCAGTTCCTCCATAGACAATACTTCCTCCCCCAGGATTGGCTTCTCCTGTACCAGCGAAAAGCGTTCCCTCGCTGCTGACTGCAAGAGCCCCCATTGCTTGAGAGTTGTCATCATCCCATGCTGTTTCAAATGTATTTCCTGCATCAGTACTTTTCCATACACCTCCGGATGCAGCAGCTATGTATATAGTGTCATGTTGCTTTGGGTCAACGGCTACATCAACCACTCGTCCACCGATATTACTGGGAGCATTAAACTTCCATTCCTGGTTCAGCGCCCCAGGTGCTTCGCTCGCTGTCGTAGCTTTAAGCTTTTTAGCCTGTTCGGTTGCTTTGCGGAATGCGTCCCTCGGGATAACATCTTCCTCGTACCCTTTTTGGGTCATGAACCAATCATCCCGTTTTCCCGGCCCTTTTTCGACGAAGCCTTCTTCGTCTTTTGGTTCTGCCTTGTTTTCTGATATCACTTTCTCTGTAGCTGGTGCGGCTTGGTCCCGAAAGAGGAAAACGGTAACGAATGTTGCTACAAGACAACAAACTGCGGCTAGCACTATCCAGTTTTTTTTGTTCAAAAAAACTCCTCCCAACTACTTAATTGTTTTTAAATCTTGCATGAAATCGATCAAGATTTCTGCAAACGACAGCATGCTGTATATTTCATCACCCCCTCCCGTTACTGGTTAACTTATTTTAAAACGGATAATGAAATATTTACAATATATTTTGAATATTTTGATTCTTTTTACCTGTCACTATTTTTTTGTTCTGCTACAAAGTGTCTAAATTAGAGCAGGTTCTACCTGAAGTGACACTGATATTAAACGTTTCGTACTAATCTGGCAGGAGAAACCACAAACATTTTGCAAGTTTATAGGCTATTATATGGTTTCTTGTTTCGTCCCGTTAACTTGGTTCTTTTGCTCTACTCAAAAATATGAATATTTTTAAAATTCAGTAAAATATAACCTGTTAATGTTATTTTCATTTCTCCTATAATTATCTTAAATTATGAAGGAGGGATTGGATGAAAAAGAAAAGTATCGTATTAGTTACTACTTTTTTAATAGCTTCTTTAACTCTATCATCGGTGAACTACACAAGCACAGTAGCCGCAGCACAGGACACTTCATTTACTGGTTTAAAATCACAGCCGAAATATTCATATAGTGATGCCATCCGCGAAACTGTATTTGTCGAATCCAGCCTGGATACTGATAATAATGGACTAGCTGATCGCATCGCCGTAGACATCATTCGCCCAAAAGAGTCAGGTGCGGAACTCAAAGTTCCTGTCATTATGGATGCTAGCCCATATTACGAGCGAATTGGTCGAGGAAATGAAGGTGAAATAAAAGATAAAGACAAAGATGGTATCATTGAGAAATCCCCTCTTTTCTATGATAACTATTTTGTTCCGAGAGGGTATGCAGTTGTCCATCCAGAAATGGTTGGAACAAATCAATCAGATGGCTGTGCCACTACTGGTGGATATGAGGAGATTGAAAGTATTAAAGTAGTAATAGACTGGTTGAACGGGCGGGCCGAGGCGAGAGATAAAAATGGCGAAGAAGTAGAAGCAACGTGGACGACCGGTAATGTAGGCATGATTGGCAAGTCTTATGATGGTACATTGGCCAATGGTGTTGCTGCGACTGGCGTCGAAGGATTAAAAACAATCGTGCCAATCGGCGCAATCAGCAGCTGGTACAATTATTACCGCTATGAAGGACTTACATATTATAATAATGGACCCGGCGGCTTAGCCAGGACTGTAACCAGCAGCGCACGAAAAGAAGCGTGCCAGCCCGTTTTTGACCGTCTCAATAAAGAGGCGGATGATCAATCAGGCGACTATAATAAATTTTGGCATGAACGAAATTATGTGAAAGATGTTAAGAAGGTAAAGGCAAGTGTATTTGCGGTCCATGGCTTGAATGACTATAACGTGAAGATGAACCATTTCGCTGATTGGTGGGAAGCACTTTCAAAGAAGGATGTTCCCCGCAAACTGTGGTTAACTGAAACCGGCCACGTCGACCCGTTTGATTTCCGAAGAGCTGAGTGGGTTGATACATTGCACCGGTGGTTTGATTACTGGCTGCTTGACATTGAGAATGGCATTATGGATGAACCGGCCGTAGACATAGAACGAGGAGCAGACAACTGGGAAACCTATACATCATGGCCAGATAAAAAAGCTATACCAGTGAAACTGCGGTTTTCACCAGGGGCAAATGAGCAATCAAATGGCAACTTAAGTACACGCCCTGTAAAAGGCCGTCTCACCCAGAGCTTTACTGATAATCCGAAACAAACAGAGACAGAAATGATAACTAACGAAACGACAGTAAAAAGCGATCGATTAGTATTTCTGACAGAAACACTGGAGAAAGATGTGCGAATTAGCGGCAGGCCGGAGATTTCCCTCAGCGCAAAAGTGGACAAGCCTGATTCAAATCTGACGGTGCTAATCGTGGATTATGGAACGGACACCCGTGTGCACCACGAAAGCAGAGGGGAAGGAATCCGGACACTTACCCAGGAAAGCTGCTGGGGAGAAAGCACAGCTGAAGATGATGCCTGCTATAAAGAGACAGAAAAAACGACTCATACTGCACCTTACGAAGTAGTAACCAGAGGATGGTTTGATCCACAAAACTGGAAATCACTGTTATTTGAGGACCAACTGAGACCAGAGAAAAAGTACAAATTCCAGTGGAGTGCCCTTCCTGAAGACTATGTATTCAAAGCAGGGCACCGCATCGGAGTTATCATCGCAGGAAGTGACTACAGGCGCACCATTCCGTCCATGAGTGGTGCCACATACACTGTTCAGCTGGGAGAAAGCTACGTGGAATTACCTTTGGTCGGCAACGATAAAAAGGCAATTGAAAGATAATACAGAAAAACGAGTTTGAGTATATAGGGTTCATCTTCCTTGTGTATCAGTAGTAGCGTAGAGTAGAACGAAAATTTATGTATAACAGCACTTTTAGACGGAGTGGCGGGCATGAAGGACAATGGCTTCCTGGTGCTAATTCTTGTAATGCTGGCAGCTATAAGTCAGCATGCCTGCATCCTCCATGTTAGAAAATCAAAATACTATAATTCAAAGTGTAAAGTCAGGCAGCAGGACATACAAGAATCCACCCATCCCTTGGTTTCAACCATAATTCAATAGTAAAAATATAGAAAGTACACCAGCCGACCATTGTTGTCACGCTTACGTTTGATTTCAAATCGAAGTAAAGATAAAAATGTCCAGGGCTTATGAAAGGAAACCTGTGCTTATTTTTCCTCAACCTGTTTTCATCACGGGGTATTAAAAAACAAAGTACCGTACTAATTTATGCAATCTGGCTCTCTTTGATTTGGTTGTGACGGATAAAAATGCTGTGCCCGGTCATTGTGATTAAACAACAAAAAAGCAGTTTCAGCAGGTGCACTTAAAATAAGAAATTAAAGTTTGAATTCCAGAATAACTAACCTCCATGTTCCGTTTGTGTATTCTTCGAATTTACTGCGTTGAGATGTTCGGAATACAGTTTTCTTTGAGGAGCCACCGAACCTCTATGACCAGACAGAAAAAGAGAGGCTCCACCGCCCATACCAAGTTTATTAAGTTCCCGGCACACGCATCATAACTTCAAAGAATAGGGAGAACCGTACCCACGCTTTCCGGCAGGCCTGCCTTAATAATGATCCCCCAAAAACAAAAAACCTCGAAAAACAATTATGTTTTCCGAAGTTCGATGCATAAATACTCCGACAGATGCCCTGCTTGTCACAGGCATCCAATCTCAATATAAATACCTATTGATTTCCTGGATCACTTCTTTTATTTCATTCACAACCCGGTTGCGCTGCCTGACAAAAAAGGCCATTGTGAACAGGAATTCTTCAGGCGAAGTATTGCTGCGGTAAATGTCTTTTACCTTCGCGAGGCCTGGATAGGGCCTGAAGGGAAAGGTGTTGTCATAATCGTATCGGCTCGAATAGGAAAATTTAATCCTGTTTAATGATCCGCCGATTTTTTTCAACAGTTTATTGTAATGAATGGCATCTGGTATTTCCTTTTCACATAGAGCCTGCACCGCGTCAGCTAATCTCCGCAAGGCATGATGGACGTCGCTAAAATCAAAGTCTTCATCTGAGTTTTGATCCAATTCATCGATAATCTTTCTGCTGGTTTGCACAAATTCCACAAGGTTAACCGGCAGAACGACCCGATTCGCCAGTTCATTCACAATGGCAAGATGGATCCCAGTATCCCGGACCAGCAGGTCAAAGTCTACTTTGTCATACAGATCCTCTTCTGTATGCCACCACCAATTGCCTCCCGGAGTCTGGTAGATTTTATCCTCAGGATTCGGTTCATATTTAAGCATCAGATGAATGGGAATATTCGCCCCCCAAAACGATTGGTCCGCCCCGCGAGGAAGATAATCAAAGCGAGATGGCCTTTTTCCTGTAAAAGAGGTGATAATCTCCTCCAAAAATCCGGCGCTCTCCATGGAGGTTGATCTCGGAACTACATTTACATTGCCTTTTGAGCCGGGGAAATCAATATTGATATGGGCGACACAATGCTCATTGAGCTCCTGCCAAAAATGGTCACAATACCAGGCAGACCCTGCGTATCGGCCATTTGAATGTCCCGGCCACCAGGCGATTTTGATTCCGCGTTTACTGGACTTGCCTGAAAAAATCCGGGCCAATTCAAGCATGAGGGCGTTGGCCACGGCATTATCGGTTGCTCCTTTATGCCAGGAGTCATAATGGCCGGAGATGAGAATATATTCCTCCGTTTCTCCGGGGATGGTGGCAACCGGAAGACTGACACGCTTGATCCCAGTATTGACGATTGTTTTTAAGACAACCGTAACTTCTTCTTCCTCCAAAAGCTTAAGCAGCTGCATTCCATCGTGGTTGTTGACGCCAACAACGGGAATTTTCGTTAGTTGCCCAACATTTTCAATGGTCGGTGTTCCCCAAACGGTACCTACCGTTTCTTCATGAATCGCTTCTTCTTTTGATGGCCAAATGTGAATCAGGCCGGTTGCACCAGCCTGTTCAATCTTTGTTACAAAGTCCTCGAAGTAGTCCCAGCTGACAACAATTTTGCCGTGCATCCTTTCAAAACGGTCTTCTGGGCCTGTAGCAGTTCTTGTATTTTCACTATAGTAGTCGTATATAAGGTTCCCTTTCACTCCCTGCGGGACATTTAAACCAAAGGATCTCGTCTTAGCCTTTATCTCCAGCTTCCTTGAGGCAATGAGATTGACCTCCCCGAGGACGGGATCACTGAAATACCCGTCGAATTGGTAACGTTCATGGTTGATATTCTGCTTCTCGAGTTCTTCTATGATATAGTCGACCGACTTTTCAGCTTCTGCCTCCCCCGTAAGCCGTTCCCACTGGGAAAGGGTTTTGACATGCTGTTTCAGCCGATGTTTGTCAATAGAGTCTAGCAATTCCGTATAGTTTACCATTTTCCATTACTTCCTTATTAATATTGGATCATATCGGCAACGATGACGAAAAACGCGCCAATGACAACCCACCACAGCAACAATGGCCAGAAAAACTTCACCCATTCCTGGTACTTGATCCTGGAAACAGCGAGGCTTCCCATTAACATTGCGGACGTAGGCAGGATACAATTCGAAAGTCCGTCACCAAGCTGATACGAAAGAACAGTCGTCTGTCTTGTAACATCAATTAAATCCGACAGAGGGACTAAAATCGGCATCGTCGTCGCTGCAAGCCCTGTTCCCGACGTAATAAAGACATTCATGATCGTTTGGAAAAAGTACATCCCAAGTACCTGGATAACACCAGGCATTTGGTCGACCATGCTGGCCAGGCCGTTGACAACTGAATCAATCACGTGTCCCTGTTCAAGTACAATAACAATACCCTTGGCAAAACCAACGATAAACGCTCCAAATGTAATTGCACTCGCCCCGGCCACAAATTCACTTGCTATTTTGCTAGGGCCATATTTTGAAAGGAAACCAACAATTACCCCTAAAGCGAGGAAGAAGGCAGCAAGTTCCTGCATCCACCAGCCTTTCTCCGATACTCCCCAAATCAAAAAGCCAAAGCCTGCAATGACCGTGACAATCGTCAAGTAATGGGCCGCTTTCATCGTTGGCAAGGAAGAGATATCGAGATTTTGATGGGCTTCTTCCTTTTCCAGCTGATAGACAATACTGGAGGCCGGGTTCTTTTTTACCTTCTTCGCATAACGAATGATATATAGGCTTGTCACGACTAAAAGAACAACGAGGATAATGGCGCGCAGCCACATCCCGGAAAACATTGGAAGCTCCGCAATGGATTGGGCGATCCCAACGTTAAAAGGATTCAGCAGCCCGGCGGTAAAGCCAACAGCCGCTCCCAGCATTACCATCGCCGTCCCAGTCACTGCGTCATAGCCAAGTGCCCTCGCTATCGCAATCCCAATCGGCACGAATGCCATAACCTCTGCTGACATGCCGATCGTAAACCCGCCGACAGAAAACAGGCTCAAGAAAATTGGGATGATGACAAGCCCTCGGTTCATGAATGTCTTTCCAACCCGGGCTGCTACGGCTTCAATAGTCCCAGTAGAATTAATGATCTGAAAAACACCGCCGACAATAAAGATAAAGAACACTGTATCGGCTGCACTTACAAGCCCCTGGACAATTGCCAAAGGCAGGTCAACCAGGCTGACCGGATTTTGTTCAACCGCATGGTATGAACCCTCTACTACTACGGTATTGCCGGAACTCTTATCTTCCGCCCGGTCAAATTCACCTGCCGGCAGTAAATATGTAAGCACTGCGGCAAATAATACCATACATAAAATGATGACAAATGTATGTGGCATTTTAAAAAATTTCGTCTTGGGCTTTCCCCCTAGTTCAATTGCAGACCCTTTATTCATGCTCAAACCCCTTCACCCTTTACTATGTATTTTCAAATGCTTGCTTTTTCTTTTTGCTGCTTCTCGCTTTTCCAGGCTTCAAATTCAGCGCGAACCGCTCGATAGTGCTCTTCATCAATGCACAAATCAAAAGCTGTCAACGCCAAGGCCTTAGCCGCCTTGTTCAACCCTGCCATTCCCTCTTCTGAACCGGCCGCTTCGACAAACTCCGGAGTGTGAGTATTCGCAGTGTCAGTAATTTTAATATAAGGATGAATTGTCGCTGTGACTTGTCCAACGTTACCAATGTCAGAAGAACCTATGCCGCCCTTTTTCGGAGGTTCGGCAACCTCTTCGCCCAGAAGCTCCAAATTATCCTTGAACAGATTAGCCAAAGTGACGTTGTTATTCCTTTCGGCGTAAATAAGGCCTTCCTCTATCTCAACAGTGGCACCCACCGCTGCCGCTGAAAACCGTGCCGCTGCATACACCTTCTCCCGGACAATCTTCAATTCCTCTACGGTTTCTGCCCTTAACAGAAACTCAGCCTCACAATAGGCAGGCACAACATTCGTTGCCTCCCCACCCTTCGTGATAATACCGTGAATCCTTACATCGTCCTTAAAAAACTGGCGGAGGGAATTGACGGCAACAAAGGTATGGATGACGGCATCGAGTGCACTGATGCCTTGTTCAGGACTGGCCGCAGCGTGCGTCGCCTTTCCGTAGTATTTAAAGGTGGCATCCACACAGGCCAATCCTCCGCGCAGGACCATGGTGCTCTTATGGGGATGGCACATCATCGCGACATCGACCTCATCGAATACACCATCCTCCACCATTACAATTTTCCCGCCGCCCACTTCTTCTGCCGGGGTCCCGAGTACAACGATTTTACCCTTCAAGTTTGGAACAGCATCCTTCAATGCCAGTGCAGCACCAATTGCAGACGTTCCGATAAGATTATGGCCGCACCCATGCCCCAATCCCGGCAGAGCGTCATACTCAGCGAGAAGTGCGATCGTCGGCCCACCAGGTTCGCCTTCCCATGTGGCCCTGAATGACGTTTCCAGATTGGCAATTCCCCTTTCAACCACAAAACCAGCTTTTTCTAGTGGCGCTATCAGCGACCTGGCGGATTCATGCTCATGAAAACTTAGCTCCGGATTCCGGTGGATTTGCAACGCTAATTCACATAATTCAGCATCCCGTGCCTCAACGGCATCCACAATGATTTTTTTATCATCGGCTATATTTATATACATAAATATACAACCTCCGTAATATTTAGATTAAAACATCGAGTTAATTGCTATATTACTAACCCTTAATCTATAAGTAAAATTAAACTTTTTTTGGTTTCGTATAAAATATTTTTATATATAATATAAACAAGTATATGAATATTTATAAATAAAATCTACCAAAATATTATTTAAAATTAAAAAAAAGGAACCACCTTTGATGATGATTCCATTACTTAAGACTGTTCTTAGCAGAACGTTTTTCTTATATAGTGAATAAACGCCGACACGGTAGCCAGTGTGATTGATGATTCCCGGTAATACATCCAGGTTCTTCTTTTCATTTCTTGTCCGTTTTTAAAGATCAAAGGGCTGGCATAAAGATCATCACTATCTTTAACGAAGACACCCGGGATGATTGAATATCCAAGCCCTTTTTTCACCATTTCCCTGCAAGTCTCGTAGCTGTCTACCTGCATGGAAACTTGGGGAGGTTTCACAAATCTTTCATTCCACCAGTATTCGATGCTTTGGTCGTATGGATTATATGGGATAGTTTTATATTTTAGAAGGACTTTTGGTTCTTTGCGATTGATCATGGACATGCCCGGAAGCTGCTCGAGCTCAATCGGATGGTTCGCGATGATGCACACATTTTCTTCACTAAGGAGATATTTTTGGTCAGGCCAGTTATAATCCCCTCTCACAATCGCAACATCAATCTGTCCATCCATCAGTAAATCCATAATTTCGGTACTAAAGCCGGTGTCCACATTCAACTGGACTCTCGGATATTTTGTCAGATAGTACTGCAATATGGCTGGAAGATTGTATAATCCAAAGTGGCTGTTAACCCCTATTTTTAAGCTGCCGGTCACTTCACTGCCCATATTCTGTATGTATTCCTTGGTCCTTCTTAAATCAATCAGGGCTCTGTTTGCATATTCCACCAAATGTTCCCCAGCCGGCGTCATCTTGCTGTTCTTCCCACTTTTCGAAAAGATTTCAATCTTGAACTCCTTTTCAATTTGCCGGAGCCGGTACGTCAAGGCAGGCTGTGTCATATAAAGACGTTCTGCAGCTTTTGTTAAATTTTGTTCTTTATGTAAATATTGCAACAGCAAATAATCCTTCTCATCCATCCGGTTATGCCACCTGCTTCTAGTATGATTTTCATCTATTAAACCATACCGATATGTCTTTTCCAACATAATCTGGATGTAAAGGCCGAGACCTACATTTCAATAGTCAGAAAGCCTTGGAATTCTGGGTAATGGATTTGTATCATCAAAATGAGAAAACAATTCCATATGAATAAAAGTGGACATATCCATAATGATTTCGTCTTCGATAATTTTCTTGAGAAAAAGAAACAACATCTGGGTGACATCATTTCATGCGCCAGCCAGATGTTGTTGTCAATGATGTATCGACTGTTCAATTGTCGGCGTCCCCCCAGTCGAAGGAATTGTGGTCATTATACCAAATTCCTCCCATTAGAGATTAGACACCATAGACGCAGAAGAACCGTGCCAATGCTTTACCTATGCTTTATAATAGCGGTAAGAACCTATGAGGAGGAACGAACGATGGATATAAACCATATCATGGCCATGCTTTCTAAAGACATAAGAAAGACAGAAGCTTATCAAAACCTATCTCCTTCTGAAAAGCGTCAGATTGACAATCTGCTAGGCAGTTCTCCAATTCCACCGAACAAAAAGTCCACGCCAAAGCGTTCTGGCAGACGCAAACAGAGTACGTTTACCTATCAGCTTAAGGTAAGCCTAAAAGGAATACGGCCACCGATTTGGAGAAGGATCCTGGTGCCAGGCAGCATTACCTTCCACCAACTCCATACAGCGATCCAGGCCGCCATGGGCTGGGAAAACTACCACCTATACAATTTTGAATTGAATGATGTGCTCCTTGAACTGCCTGATGAAGAGCAGGACTTTGGATTGTTCCTCCCAAGCTTCCGCGAAAAGGCCGATTCGAAGAAAGAGAGGCTTGCAGATTGGGTACCCGCAGATAAATTCAAATTCACCTATACCTACGATTTCGGGGATGATTGGGAACATTTAATATTAGTAGAGAAAATTGAACAATCACAAGAAAAGCTCGAGCACCCCGTTTGCCTGAAAGGAAAACGAGCGTGCCCACCGGAAGACTGCGGTGGCGTATATGGATATATGCTATTGACGGACTCGCCTGGGGTCGATAAGGATGCGTATGACATAGACGAGGAGTATTATGAGCATTATAAAGATTTCGACCCGGAGGAGTTCGATTTGCACCAGGTCAATGACGATCTTAAACAGTTAAAACTATAAGTTTTACTGCATAGAACATTCCCGGGGAAACCTACCTACACCTATGCTGCACAATAATTGGGTTGGCCACTTGGCATTCATTTAATGCAAATGGTTTTCCTCCCAGCCAACTGTAAAGGGCGTTTCCCCTTCTCCAACCGTTATTTTTATCAGCTTCCAGCCTTCACTTAAATACTGGTTTAATTCTTCCTTACTTATATCTTTTCTTTTACTAATATTGTGGCAGCCGTTTCGATCGTCACTCATTTTCACTCCTCCAGTGTTGTTATCATCACAAGATGGTATTTAAGTTATTGACATTAGTGTTACCTTTTTACATGATGTTATTATCAGCAGACTTCAATAGTTTTGATAACACTTTCTCACATCTTCATATCCGATATTCCAGGAAAAATAAAGCCATCAGCATTTTCGTTGCTGACGGCTTTTCTAGACGCTTATTGAACATGGTACATTATTTAACAATACCGTTTATTTTAATACAGAAAAAATTTCTATTTCCTTGGATCGACATAATCGGGGTAGTCGGTAATGATGGCGTCTACTTGCATATCAATCAGGAATTGTGCTGCTTCCCGGCTGCGGACTGTCCAGGATGAAATGCCCATGTCGAGTGCATGTACTCTATCAACAAGATCCTTCGTAACAATCCCATAGCTTGGATTAAAGTATTCAGCGTAAGCCGCAAACTCCTGCAGGGCCTGGTCGGTTGTATGGGCTCTGGAGGAAGTGAGCACACCAACCGGAACCTTTGGAAGCAGGGCATCGATTTTTTTCATAGATTCAAAGTTGAAAGACTGAATAATAATTTTGTTGTTTTGCGGCTTGTCAAGGTTCCGTTCCCGCAGCTCTTGGGCCACAGTTTCTTCAATTCCCGGATAAAGTTCTGGTGCTTTCAATTCTATTAAAATTCCGGTGTTTCCGTGATACCGGTCCAGCACCTCATCAAAGGCAGGAACTTTTTCGCCGGCAAACTCCGCTCCCTTAAAGCTGCCCGCATCCAGGCTCCGCAGCTGTTCAAATGTCAAGTCCCTGACATACCCCGTTCCGTCCGTTGTCCTGTCAACTGTTGTATCATGAATGATGACAAGTTCACCGTCCTTGCTTCTTTGGACATCAATTTCTATGTAGTCTACCTTCATTTCTACCGCTTTATCAAAAGCAGCAATGGTGTTTTCCGGAGCATATCCCGACGCCCCGCGGTGTGCGACATTATCAATCTTTCTGATTTGCCCAGTGGATTCTGCGGCAAACGCCTGTTGAAACGGGCTCAGCAAAAGGGTTAGTGCGAAACCTGCTCCAGCGAATGTTTTCTTCATTTCTCCATCTCCTCTGCTAAATTGATTGTGCAAATCCAGTTTAGCAGTGAAATGTTGATGGTGGATGTCATTCCGGTATAGAAAGAGTTATGCTGTTATTAATAAATTCAGTTAAAAAGGATTATTTTTGTTTACAAATAAAAACGGTCTGATTTTACCAGTACTGCGCTGCTATTCATCGATGAGTATTGAGGCAAATTTGCTACTGCTACATTCCGGACTTCAATATTTGACATATGTTATCTGGTCGATCCCATGTGAAAAACGCTCCTGACCCAAATTACCTTGTTAACAAAACATATAATATAGCTATTATGCTCCTTAATACTCGATTGGTTTTAAGATAAGATATTTCTTAAGAATCAATCATCCTATAAAGTCTAAATATTATGTACAAAAGGACGATGGAAACCTTAAGTCCGGGAGAATAGAGCTTTATTACATGGTTTTTTTGACTTTCAGCATTAAAAAGCTGCACCAGAACCGACCCTATGCTTACCTGGACTGTGCCTGAAGGATGGATTCGATGATATGGATGGAATCCCATTCTCCCAAGGATAAAGATATTATCGGATATTTTTTCGGGAACAAGGTGGCACTGATTGATTCTGGTCCCATTCCCTTTTTGTGGAGACTTACTACTTTCTCCTGCAGTTCCTGTAAGTACTCCAGCTTTCTTTTCAACGCCGCGCGCCCATCCTTCAAGAAGCCGGCATGGCTGCAAAATACGTCTTCAAAGTCATAAGCTAGTACTTTTTTTAATGACTCAATAATGACCGGCACATTTTCATCCCGCATCACAACCTTTGTCCGCTCCTGAATGTAGAGATCCCCGGTAAAAAGCTGGCCAGTACCGCGGTTCAAAAAAGCCAGATGATCCCGGGAATGCCCTGGCGTCTCGATCACATCCCAAGTTGAACGGCGAGACGTAAAGGTAGAAGCAATGGAACTCGCTTCAAATGGCTTTCGCTTTCCCCAGAACACCTTTCTGTAAATCGGATAGTCCGCTTTCTTCATGCAAACGTCTAGCATCAACCCATTCATGAAAATCGGCAGCCTTTTTTCCTGAAGAAAGGCGGCGCAGCCTGTATGGTCCTCATGAAAATGGGTAATCATCACCTGATCTATATCCGCCTTTTCGAAAAATGGCTTAAACTCTTTTTCCAGGGACCGTGCCCCCGTATCAATCAAAACACCATCCACCACAAAACAGTGGACATTCAACTTGATATTATTAAACCTCACTGTTCCGTTTGCCAGATGCACCCCATTTATCGTTTGTTCAGTAAAGTCCTTCTTCAACAGCATGTTCCGTCCCCCTTTGCCCATCTCCTTTGTACGTAATATAACACAAAATGAATGGCCATTCATTAATTATTAATGGGAAAGAAATGTGCATTCTTGCAAGTTGCTAAGTGATTATCAACGGAAAAGAGTTGTCTTCGAGGAGACACCGAACCGTCTTTGACCAGACATAAAAAAAGAGAGGCTCCAAATTCGGGGGCTATTAAGGAAAGCCCTCAGGATGACAATAATGGACCTCTTACTGATCTAAAATTCCTAGCTTGTTTATATTGCCCCTAGTTCAGGCCAAGAAAGTTCAACCCCCTGCTGCTCCAGCAACAATTGAAATTCCTTCAGCAACTCGCTATCGTTCCGCACGTCAGCAGGCAGCACACCTTTTTTGAACGCAAATGCAGCTAAAAACCCTGCTGATTCTCCGATATTCCATTCTACCGGATGGACACGGAAGCAGCCGTTTGTGATGTGGGTCGTGCCGATATTTTTACAGGCTGGCAAAAGGTTTTTCACTCTGACTGGCAATAGGCTTCCAAGCGGAATTTCGAAGGGATAGCTTTCCGTGTAGAAAAAGGTATTAGTTACAGTAGTCGGATGGAGATCAATACGGTAGCTGCCGACTCCTACAGAATCGTTAAACCTTTCAATTCCTTTGTCTCCGCGTATAATTGCATTGATATGATTTTCTGTAACGGTGAACTGTGCCTTTATTCGCCGGGACTCCCGGATGTATGGGTACAACGCGAGGCCGTCATCAGTACCAAGCACATCGTTTCTCAGCCTTATTCCTGGATATCCTTTCCCGCCGTCCAGACGCGGCGCCTCAGTCTGCAGCCAGTACAGGAGCGATAAGCTTAACTGCTTCGCTCCTTCAAGATGCTTTATGCGCTCTTCTTCGCTGACATCAATGATCGAACCAAGCCAGTAATCATTCTGCGGCCAGTTAACCAGCACGATGTCACCTTCATATGCCCCGGCTTCATACAATGATTGATCAATGATTCGGCGGTAGTCCCAAAGACCCCACAGCTCTTCCGTACGGAACATCGTAAATTCCTTCAAGCCGCCGGTATGGGCATCAGGGACACACCAGCTCAGCTGCTTATGCTGTAAAAATGGCGCCTGGTACTCTTTCCAGAACTCGTATTGCTCAGGTTTTTCAATTGTATAGTCTTCGCCTTGGATATAGTCGACTGCAAACACATGTGTGATCGGCTGCATGTCCTGAGGGATTGATTCCTCCGGGGCATGTAGCTCGCCCGTTTCACTTCTTGCCTCTGCACCTGTAACATATTCCACTCCAGCTAATGGCAGGACATCCCCGCATTCGGTTGCATCTAAAAAATATGTGCCTGTTAATCTTAGCTTATGCTTGCTGCGAACATTCTCAACCGTCACGGAAATTACCGTGTCTTGTGCTGTTTCTGCATCTATTGGACGATATTCTCTCAAAATAGTAATCTTGCCACTACTTGTATATGGAGTCAGCATCTCCTCCAAAACGGCTAGTGCTGCCTTTGGTTCATGGGCCAGATGGCTGACCCAGCCGTTACCGGGATTCAGGTTATCTATTTTTCTCATATCAGCGGTTAGCGGATAGTTGCGCCGATAATAGTCCCTGACCCGATTCCGGAATTCACGGTATGTTTTCGTGCAGCCAAACTGCTCGATCCATTTGTGTTCATCTGGCGGAACTGCCTGGCTTGTAAGCTGGCCGCCAATCCAGGCTGTCTCCTCGGTCATGATGACTCTCTTGCCCAGTTTTGCGGCTGATAGTGCCGCGGCACATCCGCCGACACTTCCTCCGATAATTATGATGTTTGCCCTTAACTCGTTATGCACATTTCCAGCTCCCTTCCATAAAAATCGGGTGATGAAACTGTCCTTTTTCGCCAGCAATGCCAATAGACGAAACCATTTCCCGGATGTTTTTCATCTTAGTCTGGGTCAGCTATTTGGGACCGTATCCGTATGCCTGACAGAACTCTTTAACAAATTAAGGCCAATTTCAAAAGTCCGGTTCCATGGCAAATAGACTTTGATATCGTAATCAAGCCCCAACTTGTTCAGGAACGGTACAGCTTCAATGAAAAATCTCTTCTCGACCACTTTAAGAAGCTGTTCCTTAGTTAATGAACTCTCATCTGTTGAATTTCTTACCTGCTGGCGGACAGTTGTTTGATAGATATAATCATCAAGAAGCCGGATGGCGAGCTGGTCAATCAACCTTTGTTTTATTTCTGCCTCATGCAGTGACGGCTTCAATTTTTGCAAATGAATCATTGAAGCCTGCGCCACTGCTGTACCGAGTGTATTCCCGGCTGTATTCCACGCAGCAAATCCGGATATTTGGTCGATAGCGATTTGGTCCAGCAGCCACGGCATCATCTTCCCGTCAGCCCCGTTTGCATAGGCAACGTCCGCTATGGCAACCATTTTGCCATTCGCAAGATAAGTTTTGATCCGTGAAATCCATTCACCGATATTGCGGTCCGTGCTATCGACTCCTTCAAGATTTTTCTGCAAGGCCAGGTCTCCCTGCTGCCTGCCCGGAACATTTACTGCCAAAATAATATCTGCAACGGCGGGGCAGTCTGCTGTATGGCCACCAAAGGCAAAAATCTGGCCTTTGACAGATTCTGAGATCGGGCGGTCTTCATACATTGCTGAAGAAAGCGCCCCTTTTTCTCCGCTAAAAATCGGAAAAAATGACGGCTGCTTTACTTCCTCAAGCTGGTAAATCATTCGTGAGACAAGCGTATTCGCAACCTCATCGGCACCCGGATAAATGAAAACTTTCGAAAAGAGTGAACGCTTCATCACTTCCTCAGATAACAGTTCCTGTTCACGGATATTGAACCCGTATTCTGACGTATCGTCCTGTGGATACACAAGTACATCTATTATTCCTTCTTCGACTAAATACAAAAGCGACAGGCTTAAATTAAAGTTTTTCGTCCGCGCTGCCACATAGTCTTCCAGGATATGGGGTGGTATCTTTGCGGCAAGCTGGACAATCATCACTTCCGACTCAGGGCTTTTTGTCTTTTCAAATCTGTGAGAATGATAGGAATACGCCCAGATTTCTTCACCGAAATCCTTCCAGTATTCTTTTTCTTCCTCGTTTACATAGTTATTTGAGATGCGCATTGTTGCACTGAAAGCCATGATTTTCTTGTCCGGGTATAGACTTTTCAACTCACGCAGGGTGTTCATCCTGGCGCTGATTACTTCTTCCGCTTCCATGTTAATTCTTGACGGAACGAGCCCGCCGTAACCAATCATGTCTGTTGAAATTACAAAACCGTCGACCATCGGTGCTACGGCTTTAATCCATTCTGACAGGGTATTGACATTCCCAGGATGCCTTAAAAAGCCGAGCATTTCTGTTTCCGGCACGAGCACCTCCCAGCCGCCGATCGAGGCAAGCTGGCAGGGCAAATCCCGGGTTACAGGCCGTGCATCCACCGGAATAAGCGCTATTTTCCGCTGCATTTTATGTCCCCGCTTTCCTCAAATTCAATCATATACGTGGCAATCTTATTCGTGCCAGTCATGAACTTCACAAGGGAAGTAGCACTCCCGGTCCGAGTGGTTGTGAAACGCGATATAGCGTATATGGCTTTTTTCCGTCATCCTTTAACGGCTCCTTTCATTGCTCCTTCAATGAAGTGGCGCTGCATGACGGCAAAGAAGACAATAATTGGCAGAACAGAAATAACCGCCCCCGCTGCGATGAGGCGCCAGTTTGACGAAAAATTTCCGGCCAGGGTGTTCACTCCCAGAGGCAATGTATACATGCTTTCATCATTGGTAATAATAAGCGGCCACAAGAAGTCCCCCCACGCTGTGACAAATGTAAAAATAGCCAGTGTCACAATTGATGGTTTCACTAGAGGAACTAAAATTTTCCACCATATTTGGAACGAGTTGGCTCCATCCATTCGGCCCGATTCATCGAGCTCGTAAGGAATCGTAAAAAACGCCTGGCGCATCAAAAAGATGCCGAATGCCGTTGTCGCATGCGGCAACACAAGCCCTGCATAGGTATTTTGGAGGCCCAGCTCCAATGATAAAAGATAGATCGGAATCATCAATAGCTGGAACGGGATCATCATCGTGCTGATAATGAGGATGAACACGATGTTTTTGCCTTTAAAATTCATCCGGGCAAGTGGATACGCCGCAAGTGAGCAGAATATGATATTAAAGGTGACCGTCAACAACGAGACGATCGTGCTGTTCATTAAATACCGCCAAAATGGAAATGCCTCCATAACTCCCTTATAGTTACTCAAGGTCGGATTCTCCGGTATAAATTTGGGTGGGTACTGAAAAATATTTTCACTCCCAGATTTAAGTGAGGTCGCCACGAGCCATAAAAAAGGACCGACTGTAAGCACGGTGATAAACAGCAGTAACGTGTAGGTGGTGATCAGTTTAATTGCTTTTTTCATGTAGGACTTATCCCTATTTAGCTCGATTGCCGGTACGCTTGTATTTTTTTCAATGATTGGTGAAGGCATGTTGATCACCCCTTAATAGCTTCTTCTTTTTTGCCCATGAATCTTAAATTGAAGACCGAGAGGACCAGTGTAAGCAGGAATAAGATTACACCCGCCGCACTGGCATAACCCATTTGCAGTTTTTCAAAAGCTTGCTGGTAAATGTAAAATACCAGTGTTTTTGAACTGTTTAGCGGACCCCCGCCTGTCATTACATATATCTCCTCGAAAACCTTCATCGCAGATATTGAAGACATGATAGAAACAATCATTATGGAAGGCATTAAGAGCGGTATGGTGATATGTAGAATTTGTTTCCACTTGCTTGCACCATCAATGTCGGCCGCCTCATATAAATCCGACGGAATTGACTGCAGCCCTGCCAAGTAAATTACCATATAATAGCCAAGCCCTTTCCAGATAGTGACGGCCATGACAGCAAAGATGGAAGTGGAAGTCGATGTCAGCCAATGCACCGGGCTATCGATAATGCCTGTTGCCTGAAGCAAATAATTCAGGATTCCTGTATCAGCATAAACCCATTTCCACATGATCCCGACGACAACCATCGATGTAACAACCGGGACGTAATAGGCCGAGCGGAAAAAGGCAATCCCCTTCACCTGCTGATTGACGAGAATGGCGAGGAAAATGGGCAGGATGACAAGTGCAGGCACTACAATAATTAAATACAGGAATGTCTGCCCGAGCACCTTCCAAAATAGTTCATCCGCAAATAATTTCTTATAATTTTCCAGTCCTGTAAAACTGGCCTGAGTCACCATGTTATAATCGGTAAAGCTCAGCCAGATTGCGTTTAGCATTGGATAAAAAATAAATGCGCCGAGAATAATGCTGCCGGGCAGCAAAAATAAATATGGAGTCAACTGATTCCTTTTCACTGACATTTCCCTCTTTTCTTAACTCCGTCAAACACAAGCTTGGCCGCTCCAAACATGCCGGCTTCATTGCCCAATTTAGCAGGCAGTATTTTCGTTGGGACGTTATACTTATCAAGTTTTTTAAGTAAAAAATCCCACCAGTATTCCTTTGAATCGATTACGCCGCCTCCTATGATCACCGCTTCAGGGTCGACAGAAACAGAGATGTTGTATATGGCAAGTGCCAAGTGGTCAAGATAGGTATCTACAACCTTTTTGATTTCTTCAATTCCGTCTGAAAAAGCCCTGAAAATGTCTTTGCCATGCGAAAAATTAATGCTTGTCCCCTCATTTGCACTCTTGACAAGGGCACTTCCTGACAAATATTGCTCGATGCAGCCTTTCATGCCGCAGTTGCATGGGCGGCCGTCAGGAACGAGCACCACATGACCCCACTCACCACTTTGGTAATGTCCTCCGGTCACGACTTTCCCGCCTAACATATTTGCTCCTCCGACACCTGTTCCCAAAGTCAGCATGGTAACAGACACGAATTTTCGCTCTCTTCCCTTCCATGCTTCTCCAATCAGGGCGGCGTTCGCGTCATTTTCAATAAAGCTTGGAAGCTGGTAACGTTCAGTAAGGAGCTGGCCCACCCTGGTTCCTTGCCAGCCGGGCAAATTTGCCGTTGCATATACTACCTCGCCCGTATCAGTCTTCACTCTTCCTGCTGTACCGACTCCGATGCCGACAATGTCTTCCTCCTTTTCAAGCAGTGAATCAATCACTGAAAACAGCGACTCCAGCACTCCTTCGCGGTTGTTCAATACATTTGTCTTTACAGCTTCGCGGCGCAACATCACTCCATCACTGCCAATGATGCCACCCTTAACTCCGGTCCCTCCGATATCTATCCCGATTGCCTTCATGATTGCACCTCCGTCACTATCCCGTCTTAATAAATTTTGCTGACCACTGCTTGTGCTGTTTTCTCTTTCATTTTGACGGTATAGATTTTGTCCTGCATCGCCAGCCCTGTGCATATGAGATCAATCACGAACAGCTGGGAGATTTTTGCGGCAAGCGATCCACCTTCAAGTGGCGATTCCTTGCCGCCGCTTAAGAGTACATGGTCTGCCACCTTCGTAACAGGCGATCTGGCATAATAAGTAATCGCAACTACTTTGACGCCGTTGTCTCTTGCTATCTGCAAGGAATCGATCGTATCTTTCGTACTCCCTGAAACACTGAAACCAACCACAACATCGTCTGGTCCCAAAGTTGCCGCTGTCATCGCCTGCATATGAGGATCAATCACTGCATCAGTCCGGCGGCCAATCCGCAACAGTCGATTTTTCGCATCAAGTGCTGTCAGGCCCGAGGTCCCCACACCGAAAAAGTAGACAGACGCTGCACCAGCCAGTAAATCAATTACCTTTTGCAGAGTGGCTTCATCCATCATATTTACCGTTTCATCAATTGCGTTTTTTGTGTGCATCGCAATAGAGCTAGTAAGGCTGAATACTTGGTTTTCTGGTTCCTCCTGCATTTGTGATGGTAAATCCTTTGCGATGGCGAGTTTAAATTCCTGGTAGCCCTTTAAGCCAATTTTCCGGCAAAAACGAAGGACAGTAGTCTCCCCAACTTCCGCCACGTCAGCGAGATCAGTAACCGAATAATAAATCACTTTATCCATCTGTTCGAGGACAACATTCGCTACCTTTTGTTCAGATTTGGTCAGTGATGGGTAATAACTGTTAATAACGAAGCTAAGCTTGCTCTTTGACTGCGTACTCTGTGCTTTCATTTTGCTTCACATCCTTTGATATTGCTTCGATATACATTTTCGTTATAATCTGGGGCCTTGTAATCGCGGATCCTACCACGACTGTGAACGCTCCTGATTGCAGTGCCTTGGCGGCTTGAGAGGGTGAAGTGATGCGTCCTTCAGCAACTACGGGAACCGCAACCGTCTTCGCCAGCCTTTCAACAAGTTCCAAATCTGGTCCATCTTCCTGGCGTGAGTAGCTCGTATAGCCTGAAAGGGTTGTCGAAACGCAATCAAATCCGAGCCCGGCTGCGTGGATTCCTTCTTCATATGTAGAGATATCAGCCATAATTAGCTGATTTTTATCCTTTAAATAATTGACAAGTTCCTGAAGGCTTTCCCCATTGGGCCGTTTACGGCTGGTTGCATCAAGAGCGATTATGTCGGCTCCAGCGGCAATCAGTTCATCCATTTCTTTCCTTGTCGGGGTTATATATACATCGCTGTCCGGGTAGTCCTGTTTGATCAAGCCGATTACCGGCAAGTGTACTGACTTTTTTATTGCACGGATATCTTCGGTTCCATTTGCACGGATTGCCGCAGCACCGCCCATTTCAGCTGCCTTTGCCATTTTCCCCATCATGTCGGCACCGAAAAGAGGTTCATTTTTTAATGCCTGACAGGATACAATCAATTTGCCTTTCACCTGCTCAAAAAAGTTTCCCTTACTTGTCAAAAATGCCCACCACCATTTCAATTCCTTGAGTATGTAAATCAGGAAGAAATAAAGAAGGGAGAAAACCTCCCTTCCCCCACAGCTAATAGGTTATTGAGCTAAAATTTCATTCCACTTCTGCTCAGCCTGCTCTATTGCCTTCTTGGCAGTGATTTCTCCAAGCATGGCAGCCTGGACAGCCTCATTGATCGATGTTTTAAGATCTTCATAGTTTTTCATAGGAGGCACCAATACTTCGCTTTCTTTCAGTTCACTTGCGGATACGATACGCGCTTTATCAATCGGTGTTGCGTTTTCCGGAAGCTCGTTAAAGAATGGGTCGTCCAAAGCTGTTTCAATTGACGGCAAAATTGGGACAATCTTATCGAATTTGACCTGGTTTTCAGCATTTGTGATAAAGATTGAGAATTTTACCGCAGCGTCCTGGTGCTTGCTTTGCTTAGGAACAACCAGGTTCATCGCCGCCGTGTTTTTCTTGCCCGTCTTTCCTGTGATTTGTGGAGCTGATTTAGTTGCTTCCAGTATCTCTGGTGCGTTTTCTTTTACCTGGTTCAAGAACTGTGGACCTGAAGCCAAAATGGCAAGCTGTCCGGCATTGTACATATCAATTGCTTTTGCGTGGCCTTCAGTCAGTACTTCGCGTGGAATTAAGTCATTTTTATACATGTCCACGAAGTATTGGACTGCAGCTACTCCCTCTTTTGTGTTAAAAGCTGCTTTTGTCATGTCCTTATTGGTTAAGTCGACACCCATCATCACAAGCGCTTCTAACAGATGGCTTCCATCAAGCGGCGGGAAAAATGCGTACTTGCCGGTCTTTTCTTTGATTTGCTTAGCGACTTCTCCGAGCTCTTCGAATGTTGCAGGAGCTTTTTCCGGATCCAGGCCAGCTTGTTCAAAAATCTTGGAATTGTACATCGTTACCTGTGAAGATAAATACCAAGGAATACCGAAGGTTTTGCCATCGAATGTGTTAGATTTCCAAACGCCTTCAAAGTATTCTTTTTGAACATCGTCAGGTACTGCTTTGTCCATGTCTACAAGCGCGTCAAGCTCGGCCAGCTTGGCGGCGAATTGCGGATTCAGGTTCGCAACATCCGGAGCAGTTTTGGAAGCTACCGCCGCTAAAATCTTCTTTTCCATGTCAGCCCATGGCACATCGACCCATTTCACCTTAATATTCGGATTCTCGGCTTCAAAATCTGAAATTACACCATTTATATAATCATCAAATGTTGGTGACAGCTGCATTGTCCAAAATTCGATTTCCACGTTCTCTTCTGATTTCCCGCCGTCGGTTTTTTTGTCTGTTTCATTACTTGCAGTGTCTTTATTGCAGGCTGCAAAGAAAATCATCGTGAAAATTAAAAGTAAAGCCATCAAAAACTTTTTCTGTTTAAGCATCCTTTTTCCCCCTTTAATTGTTTAAAAAATATGATAAGGCTCTGGGTAAATCCCGTTGCCAAAACACCCACAAATGCTCTTCGTCCTCTTCTATGTAAGTTACGTCCACCTGCTTTGTGGCCAGGACTTTGCGCATCTCACGGTTATTTGTCAGGATGTACAGTGGCTCATTTGATATGGGTGACACGAAGCTGTCTTCCTTTTTCCCAACGAGCTGATAGATTTTAATGTTTTTTAGGTCATGTACTGCTTTGGCTTCCTGACGGTTTTTTGGTGAAAAAGCGGCTGATTGCAAGATGAGGTGGGTCCATTTTTCTGGTGCACGGCAACAAAGCGACAGGGATACTGCACCTCCAAGTGAGTCACCAAGCAGCCCTTGTCTTTGAATGCGCTTTCTTTTCCCTGCAAAAATTTTTTCAATTTCTGGTATTAGCTCGTTATAGAAAAATTTTAAATACTGTTCATGGCTGCTACCTTCTGGATGATAGAAATTGTATCTTTCGATTGAGTTTCCGGGCGGGACGAGAATAATTGAAAGATTCTCGGCCTTGCTGGGGTGGTCGTTCAGAAGCTGCTCAAAGCATTCCTGGATTTTACCGATCTTCAGGTAATCGTCGCCATCCTGAACGTACAGTACGTTGATGGTTTCATTTGGGGGTGTCTCTGGTTGAAGTATGTAGAAGTTTATCTGACGTTCGAGAATTGTACTGGTCATAGAGATATCAATCAAGATGCTTTTTATATAGTTCCACCTCTTTCTATGCTTTGTATCTATAATATTATCATACTATTTTGACTTTGTGAATATATTCTTCATTTTTTAAAAAAAAGGTGGAGAAAAACTTCATTTTAAAACAAGTCAGCCGCTAATACGTTCACATATAAGGGAAGAAGGAACTCAAACGAGCCCCTCCTTCTTGGTTAATTAGTGGTAACGTTAAATTCACGGATTTGAGCCCAGCTGGATTGGTCAGCAGTGACACGGAACCTTACGAAGCGTGCATCCATGTGTTCAGCCAATTCAAAATGAATTTCAACCTGGTTTTTGTATTCTGAAAGCTTAGTCCATTTCGTTCCATCAACTGAGATTTCAAGGCTGCCATTATAGATGTAATCGTTAGGCCTCGGGACGGACCAGTTGTCGAAGCCATTAACAGATCGATTTTCCGGATCGTTTTTACTGCTCCTAAATCCACTCCGATATAATCGCCTGCTTTTGGGCCACTGTTAGTCCAGTAAAGAGTCGAAGGGTCACCATCTGTCATTTTTTCAAGGGTAAATTCACTCCATGCTCCCAATGTGGAGAAAGGTCCGGCTCCTTCCCGTTTTCCGAGCCAAAGGTCATTCGTTTTGATTGCTTTGTTTATAAAGGCTCTCATTACACCCGGTCCCATTTCTTTCAGATTAGGGACTGTATATTCACCCTTATCAATGAAAATGGTCACGACCTGATCCTTTATTTCTACCCTCGCGCCAACGAGGGAGTTATTTTCCAGCCACTTGCCGTCCCCTCCTGAATGGACACTTAAAACATATCCATTTTGGGGGATCAATGAATTATTGCCGCCGACTGAAACCACTTTCCCGTCCACAACCGTGATTTCGTAGCCCCATATATTTGTTCCTGTACGTAGCCCGAACTCAGGCGTGTACTGGATCAGTTCAGCTGAGCCTCTAGACCTGTTGATGCCGTCCAGTTGCCTTGAAGCCTGCCTGTTTTCCGGAATGGTTAACGTGGTTGTATCATTGTTTACAGCTTGATCCAGCTCGGCGCGATATTTGGCAGTGTTTTCTTTGTCGCTCTGTAATTGGGACGTTAACATTTTCACGGCAAGCTTTCCCGCTTTTCCGTAGTAGGCTGTTTTATCAAGCCAGGCTCTTGTTTCTTCCAGGAATGCTTTATTCTCAAGGTTTTTCCGAAGCTGTGATGGCGCATTTTCAATATTCGCAAATTCTGAGTGAAGAGCATCCGCTTCGGCTGCCCCTCCTCCCTGGTCAAATGCTTCCCAGAATGCCTGTATTTTGGGCTTCAGGACCGGTGATTCATCACTGTTCATAGGTGATGAAAAAGTATTTTCCGCAAACTTCCTCAAAGGCTCATACGCTCTTCCGCCAAATTCACGCAGGCTGTTCTCCCATGACTCTTGTGGATTGTATGCTTCCGGGTTCCATGTGTAATCCGCAATGGTATACAATGATATTTTTGATGCTTCCGCTTCTTCCATCGGGTTCGCTGTCGAGCCCGCAACTCCGTGGTCGGTCAGCTTTTTCCCCCTGTTGCTCAGTGGTGCCAGGAAGAGCCGGTTCCTCGCATAGTCATTGACAGGGTAATTGTCCCATACTAAAAGGTCATGTTTGAAAATCTTCGAAATTGAGTCTGCATCCTCCTCTGTAATTTGTTTGGCGGCTATTCCAATACCAGTCCAATACACTAATATGTCAGGGTCCACCTGGTCCGCAAAAGTTTTGCGGTAAGGACTGGTGCCAGCCTGGTAATATTCTGTCGGGACAGTGATGAGCCGGTTAATATCACTATGCTTTTTAACGAACTGTTCATTGAACTTGTTTAGTAAGTATGCATGGGCTGAAGCAAATGGACTTTCTGAACCTCCAAACCTCTCCTCATCCTCCGCACAATTCATATTCTGAAAAATATCATCCAGGAGGATGGCAAAATCACGAACGCCTAAGTCATACATTGCCTGGGCTTTATCAATCAGCAGCTTTAATTCGCTTTCCTTTGAATAACAAACATCCAGACCTGGAGAAATGGTAAATACAAAATTCACATGATGCTGCTTTGCGGCGTCTACTAAACTGCCTAAACGCTTGAGATCCTCTTTCGGGTAAGCAAGCCGCCATTTGTCTCTGTGGTAAGGATCATCTTTAGGCGCATACACATAGGTGTTCATCTTATGGTCACCGTAAAATTCAAGCTGGTCCAGACGAGCTTCATGTGTCCAGGGGGTTCCATAGAATCCTTCAATGACTCCCCTGATTGGCATCTTCGGAAAATCCCGTACTTCTACCTCTGGAATCCAGGTCTTGCCTTGCTGCTTTTTGAGTAGCTGGCTGAAGCTTTTCACAGCATAAAATGTCCCGGTTGCATCCGTCCCGGCCAAAACTATATTTTTCCCGCTCCCTTTGGCATGGCCTGATACAACAACATACCCTTCTGAAAGCATGCCGTCCGTTCCTTGCACACCCATTGATTCAAGGATCTCATTGGAAGAACTAGTTTCATTTGGCCCACCTACGGAAATTACTATTGGGGTATCAGCCTTTTCCATTTCGGAAAAATGTTTTATTTTTTTTACTCCCGAGGAAATAAGAGTTTTGGCCAACTCTCTTAATGCTGCCCTGTCGGTATTCTCTCCTGCCACTATTCCAACAACAGGTGTCAGAGGGAACCCTTTCCCGGTTAATTTTAACGATTGCGGTGTCGGCTGGATAACAGGTGGCGATTCATTTGATGGGCCTTGTGCTTTGATAGTATTTAAACCAGGGAATGAAAAAATGGAGAACAGCAAAAGAATAACTATGCTTACAAGCGGACACTTTCTTATTATTAATCGTTTCCTCTGCATAAAAATCCTCCTATCTTTCTATTGAATAGTGATAGAGTACGGCCCGCTGAAGGCGATACCGTACTCTCCATAACTACCGATCCTCGCGAATCATTTTTAATAACCCTGGTATATGGTGCGGAGGTTTAGACTCAGCTGGCAGTTCTTCTTCAAGAATATGCCACCAATCATACATTTCTAAATAGATCAGGTCGAATACCATTAACCCATGTGTTTTATTCAATGCCATTTGAATCGCACGCCTGAATCTTTCAGGATCATCCGCGTACTGAAGAACAAACAAGCTTCCGTAGTTGAATGTGGATTCATTCAAGGCATCCATCACTATATCCGCAGAACCTTCGACACTGTACCAATCAGGATTGCCCGAGGCGATTGCTTCTGCTTTTGTGACATCCTCAAAATAATTCCCAGTCATGATAAAGTCCAAAGTTTCCGCATAGCCTTTTTTGTGGTAACCAGGGCTGGTCCAATCGTATTCTGGATGGTGTGTTCTGCTGGCCCAGTTGACGCCTTCACTGTAATAAAGGGGATACCATGAGCCAACATACGTGCTGAAAAACGCTTTTGGTTTCTTGATATGCACTAATGTTTCAGCCTTTTGAAAGAAAGACTGAATATTCCCTGCACGCCATTCAATCCATTTTTGGTATAAAGGTCCGGGAACATTAACCCTCTCATTGTTTTTAAAATCAATTTTAAAGATATCAGCAGGCCAGTTTTGCACTTTTTGCCCGATATACTCCTCAAACTTTTGACGGGACAGGTCACTGAAGTCTGCATATATGTTGGAATACCTTGCACGGTCAAGGACAATCCCGTCAATCTCATAATTGTCGAGCAACTCGCCAATGATGCTAAGTTCATATGCCTGGACATCTTTATTGATCGGGTTTACAAATGTAGATTCAGGACCTTTATAGTCCTCAGCCCTTACAAATTTAGTTTCCATTTCAGAAATGCTGAATGGTTCGCCCACTTTTACATTTTCCAATATCCATTGCCTTGAAGTTCCATGTCCTGAAACTACATAGCCGTTCTCAGGAATGCTTAAGGCTTCAGGATTTACCAATCCATCGACTATTTTCGTGACGACTCCGTCTGTCACCTGTACTTCTGCTCCCCATCGGTTAGCGGGAGAGACTTTATATTTTGTCGGAGTGTATAGCACAAGATGATTTTCGTAGCGTGTTGAATTAATACCAGTTAGTTCTAATGTAGCTCCATTGTGGGCTTTAACCTTTTGAACCGCTTGATAATATGTAGTTTGCCATTCTGGATGTTTATAAGCTGGTCCGTCTTTATCGGGAAGGCTTCCCTCAGAAAAAACATTGATTGCTGCGTGTACTTTTATATCGTATTTCTTGGCTTCGTTAATCACTGTTTGCAAAAGATCATAATCAGCGGGGTAGCCTTGATAGCTTGGTATTTTTGAAGTACTTACATGAGGCGCTATTTTACTGTTGTACGGTACAAAACCGGTTGAGTTTTTCACATCCAGCACTATTGTGTCAAAATGGGCATCAGCTGTCTTTTTAACTATATCTCTTACTTTTTCGGGTGTATTTAAGCTAAATAGATTGGCAGAAAGGTCATACCATAAAATCCGCGCTTTTTTGTCTTTTTCTTTGATAATATTCTGTAGTACCTTGTGCCTTGCTCTGTCATTCCCTCCAGATCCATTCGCCGGTATAACTAAGCAAAAGATCAGTAAGAGGGTAAAAATACTGCTGAATACCTTTTTCATCCTACACCTCCAAAATTATTTAATTGTTACACCAGACCAAATTATTAAGGCATCACCTCCTTAATTACCTGTACAAAAAGTAGTTTTAAATCTAACATCACGGTGCGGCTTTCTTTACTATGTGTTTGATAAGCAGCTGAAAGAGTTGTTTGGGATATCAAATTGAAATGGAACACATGAAGTACAACAAGAGGAGTTCTAAAGGGAATGATAATTGAAGCGCTTTCAATAAAAGGTAAATAAGCTGGGTTAAATAACTTTAATCTGCATAGTTAATCAATTACACGAACATCAATATGCTACACAAACGAGATTTTTAACATTATTTTTTACAAAGTTTGCTTTATTAAATATTAACATAATTTTCTGATTTTATGAATAATTCCTCCGAAAAATAGGTAAAAAAGAGGAGAAAATCTTCAAAGAATTCGTCTGGATACAGTTATATATTGTCTAATAGCTGCGGTATTTTCAAATAGCTTAGTTTTTATAGGTCTAATAGATTACGACAAGAGGGGTACAAAGCACTCGTGGCGAGATTGGGCATTGAGTGATTTGTAATATATAGTCTTAACTAGTGCAGAAATTGAAGAATAGTTTCAGCCGCAAATTATATTTCTTTGTATCATCTGAATTTTACTAACAACCATAAGTGCTATAAAAAAAAACCGCTACTGAATTTATCAGCAGCGATTTTCTGTGAGTATTAATCGAGCCAGTGCGAGCGCTCCTACAAGGCCTGCAATATCCCCCAAACCCGGCGGGACAATATAAGAATCGATATTTTCCAAGATTGTGTTACTTTGTACGTACCCGTTTAAATTCTTTAGTACATATTCCCGGATTAACGGAAAAAGCTGTTCTTGCTTCATGACTCCGCCGCCAACGATTATTTTTTTGGGGGACAGGATAAGGATATAGTTCGTAATCGCTTGTGCAAGGTAGTAAGCTTCAATTTCCCAGACTTTATGTTGCTGTGCCAGTTCGGCCCCCGCGCTGCCCCACCTTTTCTCAATGGCTGGCCCGGCAGCCATTCCTTCGAGACAGTCTTTATGGTACGGACAATTACCTTCATAGTTGTCTTCAGGATGCCTGCTCATCAGGATATGTCCCATCTCCGGGTGCAGCATTCCGTGAAGGAGATTTCCTTCGACAACAGCACCGACTCCGATGCCTGTTCCGACCGTCATATAGATACAGCTATCAAGCCCTTTCGCAGCCCCCCACAAGCTTTCGCCCAATGCTGCTGCATTGACGTCGGTATCAAAACCGATTGGAACTTGAAAATGCTTCTTTAACTCTCCAACAAAATCAAAATTATTCCAATAAGGTTTTGGCGTGCTGGTTATAAATCCATATGTGCCGCTGTTTCGGTCAAGGTCAATGGGGCCAAACGACCCTACCCCAATGGCTTCGACATTTTTTCCTTTAAAAAAGGAAATCACATGGCTCATTGTCTCTTCCGGTGTTGTCGTCGGAAAGCTTACTCTTTCATAAACCTCTCCATTGTCTCCGCCAATTCCACATACAAATTTAGTCCCACCCGCTTCAATGGCTGCTAACCTCATTTGTTTCACCTCGATTTAATCAATCATTAATTCCATATTAAAACGCACCTGATAATTTTTCCAATTCATTGTAAATAGTCTCAATGCGTCTTATGGAAACACCACCATTACTAAGCTGAATGCCAATACAAAATTAATAACTTACTTTTCTTTATCTTATTTGGGTTTTGACTATGAATCAATAGCTCACAACTAGTAAATTCTGAAAATAGCGTTTTGAACCAAAAATGCATTTTATATGCTACACAATAGTCAAACTCCTTCAAAATATAGACAAAAATAAAAAACAAGCTATCCACATTTCAGTTAATAATCCGTAAAACAACATTAGGAGCATGCTGTTTAATTTACTTCCATCCTCCTAAACACTAAAGAAAAAAGTGCGATTCCATAAGTGAATCGCACTGTGGTTTATCCTGCTTTTAATTGTGTTTTCACATTCGAGCGTGCCTGACTTTTAACCATGGTAACTATGTCAAATTAAAACAGAATACTTCTTACCTGATTGGCTTTAACGTTCACTTGCACTTTATTGTCACTGACTTCAAGCGCTTCTACAGGTTCTTCGTTAAGATTTGCGGTATGGGCCTGCCCGATCGAGCGATTCCACTCAAATGAAGCTGTTTTTTCTTCATCTGCAGGATTATAGAAGCGCAGCACAAACCGCTCGTCTTTTTCCGCTTTTTTGAGGGTGCTTAACACAACTGTTGGATCGGTTTCTTTTAATAAGCTGAAGCTTGCCGGTGTTTTCACGTCTGCTTTGTTCAGCTTCATCGCATCGTAAGGAATTTTGTTGTACACCTCTACTGGGGTCAAGTACTCCTTCGCAAGCCGTCCTACATTTGCCTCGAAGACGGAGCCTTTATGCGTTACGATTCCAAACTGCAATGATAGTTTTCCGAGCATTTGGGAATCCGGGGTTGGCAATTTAATTCCGGATGGCCGTCCAGGCCTTCTCAGCATTTCTTCTTTCCCAAGGAAACCGACTCCCCTAAAGAGCGTAATTGCGATGGTATCATAATCCTTGCCAACAATTTCGTACTCTCTTGTGCTGTTGGTCAGAACGCTCACACCATGATCCTCGTCCGACAAGCCCACAAAGCTCAGCATCGGATAAATCGAATCCGGACGCTCGTCCCAGTTTTCCTGCTCCCAAACATCCATCGCTTTATCGTAAACATCGCGTTTGATATAACCAAACTGGTTGTCGGAAACAGAGAACTTCGATGCAATGCCAGTTGGAATCAGCGCTCTCAGCCTATGGTCCCTGGCATGATTATCTATGTTCAGTTTGACATCAATAATCGGAGAATGGTTCGGAACAGTTACCACAAGATGGATATCCACTGAGCTGTCCTTCACATTTTCTTGCCGTTTTTCAAGATCTCCTGGAACTTCCAGCGTGTACTGGATGTCAATGACAGCTGAATATTGGTTCTGGCGGATTTCTGTTTTTGCAACAATCTGGTCACTGTAGATTAAGGTCTCACCGGGCACTGGCGAGAAGTCATACTCATCGCCGTCATCCCCGCCATCCTCAAGTAACAGCACATCATCAAACATCTTATTCAACGTTTTATCAAAAATATTCAATGTCCCGTTTTCATTCACCGTTATCTCGTAATAATCCGTTTCTGCTTTGTCTGCTGATGTGACGGAATTCGTCATTTCATTGTCTGCCGCAGCCACAAAATACGTTTTATAGCCTAATGCAGGAATCCGGTCCTTTAATTGAACCGTATATTTAATAAATGGATCGTAATTTCCATAGTGGACGATTTGCCGGTCAATCAGGCCAGGATCCATGATTTCACTGCCAAGAACCTCGAACTCCGTTTCAGTGAGGTGATCATTTAACAGCTTAAACGACTTCAGTTTGGTGATAACCGTTGTCGTAACGACCTCGGCCCTGTCATAAGGGAGAAGGTTAAACACTGTCAAGCGATCATCACTTGATTCTGTATCGATTGAATCGACAATTTTCCGTTTATAAAAATTGATCAGCTGGTCGACTTTTTCCTCAGCGAGGAAGAATCGGTTCCAAATTTCCTGATGCACCTTGTCCGAACAGCAGCAGCCAATGCTGTCATGCGCATGGTTTTTCATGATTTCTTTCCAAATCAATTCGATCAGGCCATGGTGGTATTCAAAGCCCAGGCTATAAGCCAACGCTGCCAATGGCTCCAAAACGTTGGTGATTCTATTTTCAATTCTCGCATTCGCCGCTTTAATATCCATCCTGGTTGAATAAATGCTGCGGTGGACACGCATATACTTTCCGTCCAAAAATTCACCTTGCAGGGTAGGCAGGCTGTTATTTTTTTCGATTTCCCGGAAGACATTTTCATACTTGCTCAAGAAAAATTCACGGTCTGGATAAAGCTTTTGCAACTTTTCAATGATCGTAAAGATATTCTTTTGGATCGGCATCTGGTCATGGCCGTTTGGAAGAATAATATGGTCTGTCGTAGCCCCGCGGTCAAGGACAGCAAAATATTTATCGATCCGTTCCTGCAGCTTTTCCTCGTGTTCAGGCAGGTACTTCCCAATCGCATACCCTAACGGAAATAATTGAACAAGTACTCTTGAGCCTTCATCCGACTCCCAATAGAATTCAGTTTTATCCGTTCCGTGGCGTTCGGAAGTGCCGCGCCAGAAAATGGAATACTTAATGTCAAATCCATTTAAAATCTGCGGCATTTGCGAGGTTTGGCCGAATGAATCAGGAAGATAGCCGATTCGCATCGGGCTTCCGAACTCTTCGGAATCCTTGATTCCATACAATAAATTCCGGACAATCGACTCCCCGCCAACCACCATTTCATCTGTCTGCGTATACCACGGGCCAATGATCAGCCTACCCTCCTGGACAAGCTTTTTTACTCTGTCCTTGTTTTCAGGTTTAACAGCAAAATAATCCTCCAATATCGAGGTTTGCCCGTCCAATACATAGTTTGGATAGTCAGGATCATTCTCAAGCATATCCATGATTTCTTCCATATTGTTGACTAAAAGGATTCTTGACTCCTCGGTTGAAAAGTACCACTCTCTATCCCAATGCATATGCGGCACGATATGAACTTTTTTCATGATGTATCCTCCGATCAGTAAATTAGTTTTATCTCCGGTTAAAAGGACAAGCTGCTTATGCAGCAGCTCGTTGAGAATTTTGATTTTCTTTATTCAGCTTGCTTTTCCGTGTGGCAATCAACAGAACCATCGACACGAACGCACCAATCAGAGCAGCACCGAGCCAAATTCCGCCAGCAAGGAGCAGCGGCTTGCCTTTAAGCAATGCCAGGGAGAAGATTCCGGCACCAGGTACATTTAATCCGATATCAAAGTAAGAAACAATTGCACCGGTGATTGCGGATCCGGCAATCAGGGATGGGATGACGCGGAGCGGGTCGTTCATCATGAACGGGATGGCCCCTTCGGTGATGCCGGCCAGGCCTAACAGCCACGTCTGTTTTCCAACTTCTTGTTCTTGTTGATTAAAATATTTTTTGCCAATGATCGTTGCACCGGTAACCGAGAAGGCGGATACCATTTTTACCGAAGCGAAAGTGGCATATGGAATAAAGTTGCCGCTCGCCATAGCCCCGATACAGAATGTATAGGCAGCTTTATTGACAGGGCCCCCTAGGTCAAAGGACACCATCGCCCCGATGATCGCTCCTAAAATAAGGGCATTCGTTCCGGACATTCCTTCGAGCCAGCTGATTAATCCCTGATTCAGGAATGCCAGTGGTTTGCCGATGACAAACAGCATGATGGAGCCAACAACAAGCGTACCTACTACCGGATACAGCCAGAAGCTGATAAAGCCGGCAAATGTTCCCTTTGGCTTAACCCTCTGTTTCAAATACTTCAGGAAGTAACCTGCCAAAATACCGCCAAGCATACCGCCCAGGAATCCGCTGCCAATCAGGTTTGCGGCAATACCGGCTGCAAAACCTGGCCCTAAAGCCGGTTTATCGGCAATCGAGTAGGCCATATATCCCGCAAGGATCGGAACCATCAACGTTCCCAATAATGTTCCGCCCAATTGCCTTAACAGCCACAGCCATGAACCTTCTGTGTTGTAAATTTCCTGGAGGTCAAAGGCTTGTGCAATCAACACGGCCGCCGCCAGCGTCATCCCCCCAGCAACGATTACGGGAATGATGTACGAAATGCCTGTTAGTATCGAGTCCTTGATTTCTGTTTTAAAGGACTTGCGGTCACTCTCTTCCGGCTCTACTGCACCTGTATATACTCTCTTTGGAGCATTCTCAGCCTTTTGCAAAGCTTCGGCCAGGAGTCCTTTTGCATTTCTTAGTGGAGCAGCCACCGAAGTCTTGACCTTTGGCAGATGTTGATACCTTTCTTCGTTCTTGACCGCAACATCGACAGCAAAGATTACCGCATCGGCCTTGTTGAGCTGGGCCTTGGTATGCCGGTCTTCAATTCCATTGGCACCCTGCTTTTCTACGAAAACGTCGACCCCCAGCTCTTTGCCTGCTTTAACGAGCGCCTCAGCAGCCATATAAGTGTGGGCGATCCCTGCAGGACACGCTGTGATGGCCAGAACCGTTTTACCCGTGCTCTTTACTTCCGGCACAATTGTCTGTTCGTCTTCCTGGTCGAGATTTCGATATAGTTCATCACTTGTTTTTGAGTTCAATAACCGATTCTTGTACTGTTCATTTGATAGTCTTGTGACCAGCTCTGATAATAAGGAAAGATGGGTGGAACCGCCTTCGTTTTCCGGAATGGCAAGCAAAATGACTAGTTCGACCTGATTATTTGCATCAATGCTTTCCCAGTCACTTAATGGTTTTTGTAGCGTGGCAACAGCAAAGGCTGCTTCCTTGACAGCTGCAGACTTTCCATGTGGAATCGCCAATCCGCCTTCAAACCCGGTTGGAGATAATTTCTCCCTTTCAAGCACAGCTTCATAAAAGCTTTCTTCTGAATGAAGCTTTCCTGCTTCACCCAGTTTTTTAATGAGATACCTTATCGTTTCATCCTTGGACTGAAAGGATTGGTTTGTGCTGATTAAGGCTGGAGAAGTAACGTTTTGCAATAACATCTTAAGAACCTCCTTTACCTTTTTGGTAGGGCTTTCATGAATAAAATTTAACATAAAAAAAATAAGAAGCCGTTTTCTTCTTATTTTTACACAAGGATTATGGATTAAAGCGTTTTCATGTGTATTTATACACAGTCGGCCCTCTCCCAGTAGTATTCTGACAAGGCCCTCAAAACAAGCATCAACGGGGTTCGATCCGTGATATTATACCCATTGAGCGTCTTTCGGGGAGAATAACAGTAAAGGCTGACGTCTGCTGTTTTTTCTAATGAATTGCGATTAAAATGAGTAACAGAAATGACTTTTATTCCTTTATTTAGGGCAATATTGGCCATTTCCAGTACGAGCGGCGTTTCACCGGATAAGCTGATCAGAAAGAGAAGATCATGATCATCAAGCCGGTTCAACTCATATATAGCCTCATGGCGGTGCAGATGGAAATCAGCCTCTTTGCCAGCCACTCTTAAATTTTGAACCATCATTTCACAAAAAGATACGGTATCGCCCACACCGAAAAAAAGAACCTTTTTCGCTTGGAGAATTAATTTGACTACAGACTCCATCTTCTCCCCATCAATCAAACTAAACGTTTTGTTCAGGTTAAAATGCATGCTGTCTTCTTCATCCTGTACCCCCTGTTGTTTCGCAAGTTCCTCTTTCAGATTGTTCTTCAGCTGGGAGAATCCATCGTAACCGAGCTTTTTGGAAAGCCTGGTAATGGTATTCGGAACCGTGAACAAGCAGGCAGCTAAAGACTGGATTGACATATTTACGGCTTCCCGTTTATTTTGATTGATAAATTCAATAATTTGGTCATCTGTATCATTTAATTTATATTCAAATTTATGAACCCGCTCATTAAAAAGCATAGTATTTCCACCTCTTATCCTTTTGCAAACATATCGATAAACCTTCAGTTCAAATGCCTGAAGCAAATAATGCCTTATCATTTATATATTATTTTAACATTAGGTTTCTAACATGAATGATAAAATTACTTTGACCAATCAATTAAAGGTGGCAAATAATTTGATCTGGAAAATTAATAAAACGCACGGAAAAAGTAGACCGGTTTACGATAACAATTGATCATGTCACCGTGCCTAACGGAGAGGAAAAGAAGTTTTCTTTTATAAACTTTTCAAAAGGCGTTTGTGTGCTTCCGATTACACAAGATAACCAGGTTTTATGTTTAAAACAATACAGACATGCAATTAAAAGCTGGCAGTGGGAGCTTCCTGCGGGAATGATCGATGAAGGGTATACTCCAATCGACACAGCCAAGAAGGAACTAGTGGAGGAGACCGGGTATGCAGCAAGAGAGTGGCAGGACTTAGGGAGCTTTTATCCATCTCCCGGATCTACTACTGAGGAGATATTCCTGTTTGCTGCAAGGGGACTAATAAAAGAATTTGGAAAGCAGTGAACAAATCGAATTACACAAGCTTAGTATGCAGGAACTCAGAACATTGATAAAAAATGGTGAATTTCAGCATGGGGCAGGACTTGCAGTAATCCTTAATTATGAATGCAGCAGGGACATTCAGTAATAAGGAAGTTGAAAGAGAGAGGCAGATGGATATTAAAATCCCCCCACTCTCTCTTTTATCTGCGAGAGTCGCAACCGCTACACTCGAGTTTGAACGATTCTAGTTAGTTCTTCATTCATTGGACGGTTAGGATCATCGCCATTGATTTCTGGAAGGCTGGCTGCGAGTACTTGAAAGACAACATTGATATTAATGCAGGATGCTGTCAGTGGCCGCTTAGCAACCTGGATAGAATGGTCATTACCCAACTGTTTATCAGTAGCATTCACAACAAGCAGCCTCTTTGCTTTTTCCATTAAAAAATCGTTGGTCTTTACCATAGCTTCAGAGCCATATTCTTCTGTGTAAATTGTTATAATATTGCTATTGTTGTTAATGGTTCGGTGGAATCCATGGGAAAACTCGCCTAATTCGCAGACGGATGCCGGGATGCAGAGAGTCTCCATGATTTTGAGCATTCCTTCCACCGCAGTGCCATAATTCGTTCCATTACCTACGACATAAAAGTGTTTAATTTTGCTCCAGTCTTTATTCCCTTGGATCCATTTTTCTGTTTTTTCGATGGTTTTGGGAATGTCTTCGATGCTTGCGGCAATTTCATCCATGTAGGCTTGAAATTGTTCATTCGTCAAAATAGCCTTATCCTCGCCTATATGGATTGCAAGCAGCATTAATATTATTAACGAACTGCTAACACCCTTCGTTTTAGCGTTGCAAGGCTCCAATCCGCACAGGAAGTTCAGATAATAATCGCCCAGCTGCTGGACTGGAGTGTCCCTTCTCTCCGTAATTGAGAGGACTTTAAAACCTAATTCTTTTGCATATGTAATGGAATTTACGGTTCCGCTGCTTGTTCCGGTTTGGGAGATTGCCACAACCAGTGTTGAATCTCTTTCAAAGCTTTTTATAATCGAACTGTTCCCCACAAAGTCGAATGGGGTATAGCATAATACTTGGATTTCACATAATTCTTCAAAAAAACGCTTGGCGATTAAAGTAACATTTATTGAACTTCCTGAAGCGACAAAAATTATTCGTTTCAAATGTTTTGAATCATATACCTTTAAAAAATCATTCACCTGGCTATCAGAAAGCAATTCTTTTAATCTATCTGCCTGTTCATAAATGTGATCCCACATAACTGTTTTCTCCAACTCCTCAACCCCTCGCTAAAAATATACCGGATAACAGGCCACCGTCTCACCCACTACCCGGCATAAAGTTTTTTCAATTATACATGCGAAACGATAAACTCAGCTTTACCTTCGAGCTGATACTCACCAATTCCGAAAGGCAAAATAAAATGACTGCCCTTTTTAATGGAATAAGGTTTGCCATCAACCGTAATTACAGCTTCCCCTTCAAGCACACTTAGCTGTAAAAAATCGGTTGTTAACTCGCGGGAAGCCTTCCCGTTCAAAATCCAGTGATAAACGGTAAAATACTGTTCTTTCACTAGCTGTTTTTCGGTCAACCCGCCAAAAACAGATGCTGTCTGTTCTACGGCAGCGTCCTGATGAGGCACAGTCGTCACCTGTATCGAGCGCTCAAGGTGCAATTCACGTTTGTTGCCTGCCGCATCTGTCCGGTCATAGTCATACACGCGATAGGTGATATCCGAGCTTTGCTGTGTTTCAAGGATGACAATTCCCTTTCCAATCGCATGGATGGTCCCGCTTGGAACATAAACAAAATCACCAGATTTTACTTTTACACGCCTCAGCAGCTTATCCCATTCACCGTTGCCAATCTTTGCCTCCAGTTCTTCCGAGGTTGCTGCATGATGCCCCAACACCAGCTCAGCACCTTCCTCCGCGCTGATAACATACCAGCATTCTGTCTTTCCATATGGCACGCCTTCGACTTCACGGGCAAATTGGTCATTTGGATGAACTTGTACCGAAAGGTCATCAGCTGCATCAAGAATTTTCACCAGCAATGGGTACTCTTCTTCATTGCCAGCTTTTTTGTTAAAAAGCTCGCCATGCAGCTTCCATGCATCGGCCAGTGTTTTTCCGGCAAGAGGACCATTTTTTATAAGGCTGGGCCCGTTCGGATGTGCCGAGATAACCCACGCTTCCCCTGTTTGGTCGGATGGAATCTCATAGTTGAATTCGGTTTTTAATTTTTGTCCGCCCCAAATCCGTTCCTGCAAAACGGGTTCTAAAAAAATTGGTTCACTTTTATACATGCTTGCCTCCAATATATTAACTATTTTTATCAATACTACTATTGCATATAGCCGAAAAGAGAGCAATACTCTGCTCTCTTTTCCGATTCGAGGCAGGGAACCATCCCCCAAGCTTCCTTCTCTATTCCCATTGGAAGCAAGAGAGCCGTCCCTATGCTTCCTTACTCTATGGTCTCAAGCAATTGGTAAGCTCTTTCTTTCGAATCTGCCTTTAATAATTGCTCCCGGAAACCATCATCCATTAATTTGCGTGACAGCATCTGAAGGATTTTAAGATGAGCACTGCCTGCGGCCTTTTCTGGTACGGCAATCATGAAAATCAATTTTGCATCGGTGCCATCAAGGCTGTGCCAGTCTACGCCCTCGCGCTTAATGCCAAAAGCTACAGCCGGGCGTTTAACCGCAGTCGATTTCCCATGAGGGATGGCAATGTTCATTCCAAGTCCAGTAGAACTCTGAGCTTCACGATCCAAAATGGCCTGCTTAAATTGTTCTTTGGAATCCAGGACACCATTCGCATTCAGTTTTGCAATCAGCTCATCGATGACTTGATCACGGCTTGCTCCTGCTAAACTCAAATCGATTAAATCAACACTTGTAATGTCAGTTAGTTTTTCAATTTTCGTCTCAGCTGGTTCTTGAGACTGTGCAGCAGCTTGTTCGCGTACAGGAACAGCGGCGCCTGAGCCAGCACCTGCACCGGCTAAAGCTGGAGCTACTTCAACATCTTTTTTCAACGCGATTACCATCGCTGCAGTTACGAGAGCACCTATGATTGCAGCAACGAAAAACATAACCACATTATCAACCGCTCCCAATACAGCAACGATCGGGCCTCCATGGGCAACCCTGTCGCCAACATTTGCAATCATGGCGATAACTGAACCAACCATTGATCCTACTACAATACTTGGGATGACACGAAGCGGATCCTGTGCGGCGAACGGAATTGCACCCTCTGTTATTCCGAACAGTCCCATTGTGAAGGATGCTTTCCCTGCTTCTCTTTCAGTTGCGCGGAACTTGCGCTTATTAATAAATGTGGCAAGGCCAAGCCCGATTGGCGGGATACAGATTGCTACCGCGATCGGCCCCATGATTTCGTAGTTTCCTTCAGCAATCATCGCTGAACCAAACAGGAAGGCAACTTTGTTGAACGGGCCTCCCATATCAAATGCAATCATCGCACCAAGGATCATCGCCAACAGAATCGAGCTTCCTCCCTGCATCCCAGCGAGCCAGCCTGTCAACGATTCAAATACCTGAGAAACCGGTGCACCAATGACGTAAATAAACAGTAAACCAACAATGACCGATGAAAAGATCGGAATAAATATGATTGGCATGACTGGCTGAATCGCTTTAGGCACTTTCAGTTTCTTAATGCCAAGTGCCACATAACCAGCAAGGAAACCGGCAATGATACCGCCAATAAAGCCTGCACCCGCTTCACTTCCATAGAAACTTCCGTTGGCTGCGATATAACCGCCAATCATACCTGGTACAAGACCAGGGCGGTCAGCAATACTTACCGCGATGAAACCAGCCAAAATTGGCACCATGAACATGAACGCCGTTCCGCCAAGGCTTTCAACCTTCTTCCAGATCGAATCCTCCGGAATCACAATCCCTCCTGGTGTCTGTTCACCGCCAAGGGTTAACGCCAGGGCGATCAATAATCCCCCTACCACAATGAACGGAACCATATAAGATACACCGTTCATCAAATGCTTATAGATTGGATTTTCTTTTCGCTTTCCTTTACCTGGTTCGTTTGCTGCCGCCAGTTCAGGTTTATAGACTGGAGCATCTCCATTCTGGATTCTTTTGATAAGTTCTTCCGGCTTCCTGATGCCATCCTGAACTCCGGTCACAATGACTCTTTTACCAGCAAACCGTTCTTTTGGAACCTCCTTGTCAGCTGCGATGATGATACCATCCGCCTCGGCAATATCCTGCTCGGTTAAAGCGTTTTCTACACCGATAGAACCTTGTGTTTCAACTTTTATATCGACTCCCAACGCCTCGCCTGCTTTTTGCAAGTTCTCAGCAGCCATATACGTATGGGCAATCCCAACGGGACAAGCTGTGACAGCCAATATTTTCCCCATGCTTATTTCCTCCTACTCTTTTAAAATAGTAAAAGCGCTTACTTATATAATAGACCTTTTTACCCGGTAATTTTCTCTTATTTTTACCGTAACTTGTGGTAAAAAATCATTTTTTAGAAGCAAGGGGACGGTTCTCTTGCTTCATTCCTTTAACATGACGCGGACAGGAAGCACAAAAAACGTCCCTAAGCTTCATTCAACATCCTAGTAAATTCCTGATGATCCTTTGCCTTAATTAATTTATTCACAACGAGCGGAGACTCGCTAAGCGCGGCGATGTGCGAGATAATCCCGCGAATATCAGCCTGGTGGTCCTTTGTCATCGCGATCATGAATACAAGGGAAACCTGTTCATTACCCCAATCCAAAGGTTTATTTAATACTGCAACTGCTAGTGCTGGTTTTAAAATCAGCGAGGGATCACCGTGCGGAATGGCGACTCCCCCGCCAATGGCTGTCGCTGATTTCCGCTCCCGACCCAAGGCATTATGGACGAACTCTTTTTTCACAAAGCCATTATGAAAAAGCTCCATAGCAAGCAATTCTACCGCTTCATAGCGATGCTCTTTTTCAATGCCAAAGAACATCAAGTCACCGCTCATAAAAGCAGATAAGCCACCTTGGCCCTTCACTGGATTTTTCACCTTTAATTCCCCTATGAAACGATTCAACTTCTTTTTATCCTCCTGCCCAAAAAGCGGGGAAATGACAATATGCTGAACCGCTAGTCTCTCAAGAGGCACGGTGGAAATAATGAAATCTACATCCGTTTTTTTCAAATACTCGCCAACCTCTGCCTTGCCGATGCAATCTGTTACTTCAATATCCTGGTATTGTTGTTCTATTTTGGCCTCCAACAAATGGGACATGCCAATTCCCATATGGCATACAATCAGCACTTTCTTCTTCTCAACGCCCTTCCTGCTTTCCAGCCGTTCAATGGAAGCCTGGAAATGGAGGACAATGTATGCTGCCTCATCTTCGGGTATATCAAGTTCAAAGGTATCATTGATTTCTTCAAGAGCAAAAATTACCATGCTGAACATATAAGGATACATTTTCTTTATATTAGCAAGAAGCGGATTCGTTATCGGAAGACCGTATTTGATGCGGCTTATGACCGAATGCATATGAACTGCAAGGCCGCTCTTTAAAATTGGATCCTCTTCAAATGGAAACAAGGTCAATTTTCCCATCTTTCGGATCAGGGCATGAACCAACTCCGCATCCTGTTCTTCATATCCTAAAATCTGCCCTGCGCCTTCTTCCGATCTTTTGCCGCTAACGAGATGCCACGTGAAGTACACCCTCTCCACCTCAGGAAACGTTAGTTGAAAGGAAGTTTCCAGCCGATCGAAAAACCAGCCGGCATATTGGTACTCCTTCCGGGCGGCTGCCTTTTCCATTTCGGATTCCTGGACGAAAACGGGGGATTTTTGCCGGATGCGCTTGACCATGATCAAAGCATGAATAAGCAAACTATCAAGCGCTCCATCCGTAAACGCAATGGAAAATTGACCCTGCATATCCTTAAGCGCTTTCTTTACTGCCGTGATTTCGTATGGCAAAAATAAATCCAGGACAACATTCTTCTCCTTGGAAAAGGACGGGATCAGTTCCGGCAAGTGTGCCAGTGCAGTACGTTTCTTTAGTTCCGTGCCTTCAACCACATTTCCAAGCCGCTGCTTTGAAACGATCTCAAGATCGTAACGCTGCAACCAATTTGAAATTGTCTCCAGATCTTTTTTAATCGCTGCTTTTGATACATAATACCGGTCCGACCAATATTGCAATGTAAACGCCTTATCTCCGGTTAAAAGCTGAAACGCCATTTCAAAAAGCCGCTCTTCCATTGTCTTTGGCTCATTCGAGAACAAATTCCGCAGAATCTCCAACCGTTCATCCTGAGCAATCTGTAACGATATTCCAAAACCCGGTTTACGGATTAATACGGCACCCGGATAATCCTTCAATAACTCCTCAAGCCGATCAAGGTCGTTCCGAACTGTCTTTTCCGCACAATCCAGCTCCTCCGACAGTTCCCTGATCTGAAATGCCCCTTCCTCTTTAACAAGCAAGAGTCTTAATAATTCCTTCTGACGATTATTCATCCCTGCACCTGCTTAATCAACACAATATATTAAAAGTTTATCTCTATTACGGCATGTAATCAAATAAATAGAAAGAAGCAGGAGAACCGACCCCATGCTTCAAAACGGATGTGTCCATCCTAGACTTTTCTCCTATTTTTACATGAAAAGGGTAATTTTTCACTGTTTAAACTGTAAAAATATAACTTTATCCGCTACAATAATGGATATAATTTCTGAACGGCTCAATCCTTTGGGGAGGATATATACATGCATAACAAAACTAAAATTTTACTCTGCAGTGTTGGGATATCAGTGATGCTTGGAGGATGTCTGGATATGAATAGCACAAACAACAATAATGACAGTGAAAAAGTGAAAGAGACACAGGCTTTACCTTCCAGTGATACGTTGGCAAGTATTCAGGATTATACAGGTAAAGGATACGCTCTTCCGTATGGAAAGGAAACCGAAAAGATTGCTGAAGAAAACCGGGACCATATAGAGGAAGCCGCAAGAAAGTTTTTTCAGGAAAAATACAAAACCGATGTAGAAGTGCATAATGTGGTCGGTGCCCGTGATGGGGCAACCGTGTTTGTAGAGTCCAAAGGTGAACCGCATTTCTATACTTATGCCGTTGTACCAATTGATGAAACAGAAAAGAAAGTGAAGGCAGATCAGATATGGGCAGACGAATTTCAGGTGGAAAACGCCATTAAGGGCGGATTATATCACATGATCTTTAATAAAGAGTTTAACAACCTGGATGAATATCTCAAGTCGCTTGAAGCAGGAGGACAAGTGACAGGCAAAACAAAAGAGGCCCTCCAAAATGTGGGCGGACAAGGATTTATGACGCCATATTACTTTATTTCAATGGCGAGTAAAGAGGCGGCCATTAAACCAGTCTACGATCTTTATATTAGCAATCCTGATGAAAGTGTAGAAAATTTAAGGAATGCCTATGAAGAAAGCCTATTTGAACCTGAGAATTTCAATATCAATATTCAATTATTTATGGCCGACAAGCAGGCAGAACCAAGCAAAGAAATATTCGATCAAATTACAAAAGAGCTTGAAGAAATGACTACAATCCCTAGAGGCTTTTATAGTATTTATCTTAATGATAATTTCATTGATAAACAGAGTGCTGATGGTACGAAAGATAATTCATTAGAACGTTCGTTTCCGGATTATATTATCAAAGAATAAAGCAGGTGAATAACATGGATACACTTAAGGGTTCACCAAATATAAATAAAGATATAGCTATAAACAATGATAAAGATTTAGTGGAATTGGCAGGGTATCATGCTTATACCTATCCAAAAGAACAAGATGTCCTCAAAGTAAATGGTATAGATTATAGGGTTATCCAAGCACACTATACTGATCCAACGGGTCTCGATGCAATGACAATAGTAAATTTGGAGACTGAAGAAGTAGCAATCATCTATGTTGGCACAGATGCATCTGCGAAATATGGAAAGCAAGATATCGTTACAGATGTACAGCTTCTAAGTGACCTGACACCTGACCAAATTAGCGCCGCAAAAGAATACTACCACCAGATGAATGAAAAATATAAAAGCATTGGCGGTGTAACTTCTGTTGCAGGAAATTCCCTTGGCGGTGGTTTGGCTGGCGCCGTTGCAGCTGAAAATCGGGAGTTAAGAGCCGTAACGCTGAACCCTGCCCTGCTTCCTGATGGAATGATGGACCCCGATAAAGATTACGACAACATCACGAATTACTTCAGCAGCTATGATGTATTAACACAGACTTTAACAGCCTTAAATTTGCACACAAGGATCCCAGGCAAGCAGTATGAAATTTTTAATGGAATCCCTGAATTCTCTAAGCTGTCAACCAACCACACAGGCTATTTGCGGAATGAAGATGGCTCTCAATACTATGTGATTGGGGAAGTTGGAAAGCCAGGATACGGCCGAATTTATATCGATGCCGATGCCCATATTGTGTCCAGCGTCTGGACAGGACAGCCGCTCTACGGTGGGCATTCGGAACGGATTGAAATCAATACAGAGAATTTGGATCTTCTTGCTTCAGCCCTGCAGAACCATATAATGAAACGGCTAAATCTTGCTCATGAGTACCTTGGCAATTCGGTAGCCATTGTGGAAGATGAAGGAAACCGGTTTTACGTACGGCTGAATCGCCTGCAAAAGATTTTTCAGGAGTTATTTGAAAACTTGGTCAGTGAACCACTATTTCTTGGGATCACATCCATCAGCAACAGACTAACAGCTGAAATCGATCATTTAATTTCCTTTTTAAATATTGCGGAAAGCCATAGTAAATCGTTGAACTATATTTTAAACTCCCCGCCTGCTGAACTTCTTGAGCATATATTCCGAACGAATGTCAGTGTGGAAAGTCTATTTGCTGAACTGCGTAATCAATTGTATGAATTGAAGTCTGATATTCAGGGCGTTTCAAGGAACCTTAGCACAATCATATCGGACAAAATTCCGGAGCTATTCAGAGGCGGTACCAACGCCTGGTACGATGCAATAGTAGGTGAGTTAAAGGCCCACTACGGGATTGTGAACAGCAATAGGGATAAGCTGCTATCCCATATCAGTGAATTTCAAAAGCAAGTACAGGGTGTGGCTACCAACTTTGAGAACCGTGATCAATCCCTGGGACATTCTATTAGAAGCAAGTCCTCCCATCCCAATTCCATATCGGTTCAGGGAACTAATACTTACAAATTGGAAGATTCCCCATACCTGGAATTGAGAATGAAAATAAAGGATTTTCAAATGGACACAGCTTATTCTGCATTTACATTCTCCACTCAGGCAATCCTTTTCCCTCTTCTCGAAAGGGGACAGCTTTTAACTTTTGCCATCGAAAGCACACTGGAAATTCTCTCGAGCAGCATTAAAGGGGCTACCCATTTTGCTTTAAGCCATACCATTCCCGGCAAGCTCATCAGCATGTTTACGGACTTTGATGATAAAATCAGAAACAGTGTCGCAAACGCACTGGACCCACTGGATGAACTAGCAGCTACCATTGAAGGTATCCGAAATGGATTAGGCCGTTTAATTACCGAATATCCTACTCTACTAAACAATTTTAGGCCTTACGTAGAAAGTGCCATCTTTGACAATAGCGGTTACTTTAATGTTCATCTTTATAACCTTGCATCTATAGCAATCTTAAGGGAAATGGAAATGCTGTTCAATGATGTGGTCTACCAATTAGGGGACCATAAAGCTGAAGCGATAGTGGCTCTTTGTGAAGCTTCGAAAAAGGTGGAGCAGAATATGGGGATATTATATGAACAGGTGGAGCGTGGGACGTTGAATTAAATTATTCTATAACGGATAACCTTGTAAACAGCCCGCCTTAGATATTGGGGGTTGTTGAATTATTTCTATAAATATATCCAAAGCCATCTATTATACCCCAAAGAACGGACACATAAAATAAGTGTTGCTTATATAACAACCCCAGAAGCGGGGTTGTTATAAAGCGTTTATTATTTCTTTCGGCTTTAATTTTGGTTCAATATATATTTGGTCTGTCACCTCGAGTAAAAGGTGCTACAGTGCCCAAATTACATCGCCCCATAAAAATGATACAAAAATATTAGTTCGGATAATACAAGCAGAAAATATGCTATACCATAGCTTAGTTTTACCTTTGTCAGTATTGTTTCTTGAGAACTATCGCTAATACCTTCTTCTCCTTTCACTGTAAGGACTAACTGCTCTCCGTGTTGTATAGTCTCTATTACAGATAGACTGTTAATGTTCGTTGAATCCGACTGTATTCTTCCTAGCATCCCCACTTTTGGAAAAAATGCTTTTAACATTCCTGTTTCCTGTTCTCCATTTCTATCAAGTTCAAATTGAAGTTCAATTTTCTTTCGGTGGCGGGGAATTATTTCTCCCCGTTATTCAAAAATACAGATTTTTTTACATTCAATTTTCTTGTAAATACGTTCTTTTCACTATCCTTATTCCGGGTTAGCCATGTTTCTATAAGTAATAGTGAATAGATTACACAAATAGTCAGGCTTTTAAAATAAATGCCCACGGCAAAGTCTAAAAGTATAAATACTCCAAATAGGAAGCCTCGGACACTTGGATTCTGATATGTAGCAACGTTCAATATCCAGTACCTTGTCACAAAAGTGCTATAGAAAATAAATAATACAATAATATGTAATTTTTTGTTTATTAGTGAAAAAAAATCCTGTAAATTTTGTGTATATATTGTAAATACATATACAATTTTGGAAGTTTTATTGGTAAAGTAGGATAATATAAGGAAGAATTATAGAATAAAGGTAAAAAAGGGGAAAATGTCATGCAAATAGAAAAGACCCATAATCCAAAAAGAAAATGGATTATCCTGGGGGTCATCACGTTAATCATCATAATTGTTTCCGTTAATGTAGCAGTCATCCAAGGAAAGAACCAGGGCGGTACGGACAAATTAAAGTTTGTGAAAGTCACAGAGAAAGAAATAAGCAACACAAAGTTGGTTTCCGGCAGTGTAGCACCTGGTAGTAAGGAAACCATCTATGCGGATCCAACGAGAGGCAAAGTGCAGGAAATTTATGTGCAGGAGGGGCAGCAAATCGAGAAGGGACAGAAGCTCTTTTCTTATGATAATCCAGAGCTGTCCATTCAGGCCAGACAGCTGGAAATAGATAAAAAAATGACGAACCTCAGTTATGAACAAGGAAAAAGTAAAATAGATTCTTTAAAGAAAGAGATTCAAAAGGTGAAGGCAGCCAGTAAAGCATCGGCAGCGGAACCTTTGAACGGGCAGATGCCAGAAGGCCAATTCCAGTCATCTGTTACGGATTTGGAAGCTCAGTTGCAGGAAGCCCAGTACCAGCAAAGAACAACCGAGCTGGAAATGGAGAAACATAAGCTCCAGGCAGAAGAATTACAGAGAAAGCAGGAAGACTTAATCGTATATAGCAGTATAGCGGGTATTGTGCAGACGGTAGATAAAGATGCGGGACAAAATGCGTCGCAAACAGCAGGTGATCCCGGAAAGCCGATCATTGAAATCGCATCTCAGGAGCCCTTCCAGGTTCACGGCACTTTATCAGAATTGCAAAAGGCTCAAATTCAGCCGGATCAGCCAATTACGATTACCTCCAAAGCAGTTGCCAATAAAACCTGGAAAGGGAAAATCGCCGAAGTCAGCCAGTATCCGACATCCGATGAGAGTGGACTGAATGGAGCCGGAGCAACCGGCCAATCAACGCAGAATATATCGTACTATAATTTCAAGGCTTCACTCAATTCCCAGGACGGGCTGTCACCGGGTTACCATGTCGCCATACAAGTGGAGCTTCCTTCCAAGAAAATGCTGGCAGTGCCGCGCAGCAGTATCGTGGATAAAGAAGATTCCCCATATGTCTATGTTATGGACGGCAAGAAGCTCCGCAAGCAAAAGGTGACTACGGGAATAGGAGATGGAGAGTGGACCGAGGTGCTTGACGGCGTTGCAGCAGGGGACAAGGTAGTTGATAATCCTTCCGCGGACGTTCGCGACGGGATGGAAGTGACGGCGGAATGATTAGTTTAAAGCATATCTACAAGACATACAAACAAGGAATGCTTGAAGTGCCTGTGCTCCATGATATCAATATTGAGATTGAAGACGGTGAACTCGTTTCCATCATGGGCCCTTCAGGTTCCGGGAAGTCGACGTTGATGAACATCATCGGATGCCTTGACCGCCCCACAACTGGCGAGTACATACTCAATGATGTAAATGTACTGCAGGCGGATGAAGCACATGTTGCAATCCTCAGGAATAAATACATTGGCTTTGTGTTTCAGCACTTTCATTTGCTGCCGAGATTAACAGCGGTAGACAATGTGGAATTGCCTCTCGTCTATGGAGGCGTCCGCAAGAAAGAACGGCGGGAACGTGCACTGGAGGCGTTGGCAAAAGTGGGGTTGGCTGATCGCGTCGACCATTTGCCGAACCAGCTTTCCGGCGGGCAGAAGCAGCGTGTGGCCATCGCCCGGTCCATTGCCAATAACCCGGCATTTATTTTGGCGGACGAACCTACGGGTGCGCTTGATTCAACTTCAGGGGCACAGGTGATGAATATTTTTACGGAGTTGAACAAAGAAGGTACAACCATCATCCTTGTTACACACGAGGATGAGGTAGCAGCTTATACGTCACGCCGGATTTATCTCAGGGATGGCCAGATAACGCAGGATAGGAGGGTAAGTCTTGAGTTTAATGGACAGCATTAAAATTGCCCTTTTTTCGATTCTTGCCCATAAGCTGCGCTCTGCCCTTACAATGCTGGGGATTATTATTGGTGTCGGATCGATCATCACGGTAGTGGCGATCGGACAAGGTGGCGAAGCTGCGTTGAAATCACAGTTTGCCGGCGGGGGCAACAATACGATGGAAATTACTTTCACGCCAGACACTGAAGATCCATTTGCAATGCCATTTGATCAAGCACCTACGTTTACGCAGGAAAACTTGCTTCAGCTTAGCACAATTCCTGAGATAGCCCATGTCATCACGACAAACAATTCAATGGAAACTTTATCCGTAAACGAGAAGGATATTGGAACGCAAATTTACGGGATCACAAATGATTACTTTTCAGTGAACAATGTACAAATGGGCACGGGGAGAAAGTTGAATGAAATTGATTTTTCACAGTCTAACAACGTAGTGATCATTAATGAAAAGGCAGCTGAAGAGTTTTTCAAAGACAGCAAAGCAATCGGGCAAATTCTTGAGATTAAAGGCCAGCCGTTTCAAGTGATCGGGGTGTATAAAGCACAGGACGATCTGTTCGGATTCGGCATGCCTGAAATGTTAATCCCAATATCACTCTGGCCTGTGCTGTTTGGAACCGACGAAATCCAATCCGTTACGCTGCAGGCAAGGAATGTCAATGAGCTTGAGGAGGCCGGCAAGAAGGCCACGAACATGCTGAATGATACAAAATCACCGGAACTCAAAGGAAAGTATGAAGTGTTTAACCTGGAAGAAATCCAGAAGAGCATTTCCAAGGTAACAAACATCATGACGATGATCATTGGTGGGATTGCGGGTATCTCCTTGTTTGTTGGCGGTATTGGTGTAATGAACATCATGCTGGTATCCGTAACGGAGCGCACGAGGGAAATTGGCATTCGCAAAGCAATGGGTGCGACAAGAGGAAAGATATTGCTGCAATTCCTGATTGAAGCGATGATGCTTACGCTTCTTGGCGGAATCGTTGGCATTGGCCTTGGCGTCGGAGGAGCATATGTAGTTTCTGCCTTTGCCAAATGGCCGCCGCTCGTATCTGGCCAAGTCGTGATCGGTGGTGTATTGTTCTCAATGGCGCTCGGCATCATTTTTGGTTTGATGCCTGCAAACAAAGCTGCAAAGCTTGATCCAATTGATGCATTACGCTATGAATAAAAAGGAGAGTGTTCAGTATGGAAACAAATGTAAAGATGGAACAACAAGCAAAGGTGAACAAACCGTCATTGTTTGGGATGATTTTGTCTCCATCCCTGCAATTTGAAAGGATGAGAGAAAAAGCACCGATTGGGCTGCCGCTCACGATTATACTGTTGTTAATGACTGTTACAGGAGCGATTGCTTCATTTATCAGTTTAAGGAACCCTATATTTGAGAGCCCGGAGATGGAGGCATTAAATATCCCTGTTGGTTTCACAGTGGGGACGGGTGCCGTCGGCGGATTGTTTGGGGGAGCCGTAGTATTATTCCTCATGGCCGCAATTTTGAAGGGGTGTGTGGCACTAATGGGAAAATCCACCCCTTACAAGAAAGTGCTGGCAATTTTGATTTACTCGAGTATAATTTCCGCTCTTGGTGTACTGATTAACGGTCTAATCGCACTTGCTTTAGGAGGAGACGAAGCATCTTATACAAGTCTTGCTCCGTTAGTCGCAGATAATCAGATGCTGTACGCTATTGCAAAAAGTTTCGACATCTTCCAAATTTGGTACTATATTGTGCTCGCAATAGGCTTGCACATTGTAACAGGCTTAAGTAAGAACAAAACAATCATACTTGTAGTAATTCTGTTCGTAATTGGTGTCGGTTTCGCCTCCATTGGCGGTTTAGTACCACAGCCAGGCGTGTAAAACATCAAACGCACTGGCGTTCTGACCTTTTTCTAATCCGCAATGTATTTGTTTGACTTTCTTGTTGATGACTTTACAGGTACAATCCAATGGAGAAATAGCCGAAAAATCCATATCTTTACTTCTTAAACAAATTGGGCAGGCTCGTGAAAACTGAGGCTGCCCTTTTTTGTGAGTCAACTCCATTTGTTATTCATCGTTATCAACATAAATTTTCTAATCTCCATCCATTGTCTGGTGGTCAGATGTTATATCAACCCCGGTGAGGATTTGCCTCATCCAGTCTTTTGCCCAAGTTCAGGGGTCAACCGGCTTCAGCGTGAGGAACAACATGTGAAACAACAAAATTCGGGCATTGACAGGCACCAGTGTTTCATCCCAACAATATAGCAAATTATGATGCCGATCCCCCCAGAATTGATCCCCCAATACTTACAAATCCCTTTTCCTCCACTGATAATGTTTTGCTTTTTGTCATAACAAAAGCACCCAGGAAGGGATAAATGTTGTTGCGGTTACTTGCAATCCTCTGTACTTTGCAGCAAGTACATGTTGTCGCTATATATATGGAATAGAGTTTTCTTTTTGTAAGCATTCAACCCGCCTCCTTTAGTTATGATCCGATTATTCTTGAGGTGAGGTAGGTCTTAATGAACCCAGCTGCTAATGATGTTTTTGACGAGCAAATATAGCCGAATTTCTGGATATTAATGAGTTAAAGTCCATGTAAATATCAGGAGAAGGCCATGCTTCAAAACGGACGTTTCCATCCCTGACTTTTCTCCTGTTTTTACATAAAAAGGGTAATTTTCCACTGTTTAAACTGTAAAAATATAACTTTATCCGCTACAATAATGGATATAATTTCTGAACGGCTCAATCCTTTGGGGAGGATATATACATGCATAACAAAACTAAAATTTCACTCTGCAGTGTTGGGATATCAGGGATGCTTGGAGGATGTCTGGATATGAATAGCACAAACAACAATAATGACAGTGAAAAAGTGAAAGAGACACAGGTTTCACCTTCCAGTGCTACGCTAGCAAGTATTCAGGATTATACAGGTAAAGGATACGCTCTTCCGTATGGAAAGGAAACCGATAAGATTGCTGAAGAAACCGGGACCATATAGAGGAAGCCGCAAGAAAGTTTTTTCAGGAAAAATACAAAACCGATGTAGCAGTGCATAATGTGGTCGGTGCCCGTGATGGGGCAACCGTCTTTGTGGAGTCCAAAGGTGAACCGCATTTCTATACTTATGCCGTTGTACCAATTGATGAAACAGAAAAGAAAGTGAAGGCAGATCAGATATGGGCAGACGAATTTCAGGTGGAAAACGCCATTAAAGGCGGATTATATCACATGATCTTTAATAAAGAGTTTAATAACCTGGATGAATATCTCAAGTCGCTTGAAGCAGGAGGACAAGTCACAGGCAAAACAAAAGAGGCCCTCCAAAATGTGGGCGGACAAGGATTTATGACGCCATATTACTTTATTTCAAGGGCGAGTAAAGAGGCGGCCATTCAACCAGTCTACGATCTTTACATTAGCAATCCTGATGAAAATGTAGAAAATTTAAGGAATGCCTATGAAGAAAGCCTATTTGAACCTGAGAATTTCAATATCAATATTCAATTATTTATGGCCGACAAGCAGGCAGAACCAGGCAAAGAAATATTCGATCAAATTACAAAAGAGCTTGAAAAAATGACTACAATCCCTAAAGGCTCTTATAGTGTTTATCTTAATGATAATTTCATTGATAAACAGAGTGCTGATGGTACGAAAGATAATTCTTTAGAACGTTCGTTTCCAGATTATATTATCAAAGAATAAAGCAGGTTAGAAAAAGGCAGAAAACCGAATCGGTTCCCTCTGCCTTTTTCTATGTTTTTTTACTAAATTAGCTGACGATAAGGGAAGTCTGTTTTTCCATCTCCATCTGGAACACTTTCTGAAGGGCGACAGTGACGCCGTTATGATCCAGATCCTCTGTGACCCAATCCGCTTTCTCCAACAGGGGTGCCGGAGAGTTTTTCATTGCAATTCCAAAACCTGCTTCGGTTATCATTTCCATATCGTTCATCCCGTTCCCGATTGCAACCGTCTCGTCCGGGGAAAATCCGAGCTTTTTAATGAGCGGAAGAATTCCTGTCCATTTTGAACCTTCTGGGAATACCTCAAGCCGGTCTCCCTCATCAAAGCATGCCGGCCCAATGACTTCAGGCTTTAACCTGCTTCTGTCCTCTTCCTCAAGGTAAAGAACGACTCGGTGAACGTCTTTTCGGATGTCCTCTCCAGTCGATTTTTCGGCTTCAGGGAGAAGATACTCCATCGGAAGCGGAATCGGCGGTTGATTCGAGCGGGATGTGTGATAGGCATAATGGATAAAGGTTCCTCCCAATTCGTTTGTGTGCAAGCAGAGCATTTCAGCCAGATTTCCGGGAACCTTCACATCGTGAATGACTTCACCATCTGACAGAACATACCCACCGTTATAAGACACATAATGGGAGATTCCAAGACGTTCTCCGTACAGTTTTGCCCCCACGACTGACCGCCCTGTGGTCAGGACAAAGACGATCCCCCTGTCCTGCAGGTCTTTGATTATACCCGGAAGCTGCTCGTCCAATTGATCATTGGAATCTAATCTCCCCAACGCGGATAGCCTTCTCCACTGAAAAACAGCACCCCACTTCGGTTGGAGGGAAAGAATGTCAGAAATGCTGTGGTCAGGAACCTGTTGCAGATGTCCGACAGGCCGATCTTGATCCAGTAAGAAGCCAGGGCAATGGCTTCGTCTTTATCTACGCACACCGCACCCTGGATTCCGTCCTTTTGGACCACAAGTGATGCGACCGGATTCCTTCCATGCTGTTTCGACATCTGGTAAAGCCCCACTCCGAACTGGTCGGCCGTTTCTCTTAGTTTCCTTGCGTTCTTATTCGCCAGTTTAAGAATTTTTCTACTACAGTGACATGTGTCCACTACTTATTTTTCTTTTTACATATAGTATTGTAAAGCTGCCCCAGCCATTGGTGCCTGCACCCATATGCACCTCTTTAAGAAGAAGCGTATGCATTTTGCATACGCTTCTGTTTCGTCTATAACATGACAAGTGTGGATTCTACTTAAATCGTGTAATTTGTCCAATCCTTTTGTTTTAAAAAACATATTATTTTATTGTTAATTAAAACACCACCTTGAAACGAGGTGAGACATATGTGCTGGGGATTTTGTGGTGGCTACGGCTATGGTGGCGGCTACGGATTTGGAGGCGGTTTTGCTCTACTTGTAGTATTGTTCATCCTATTAATCATTGTAGGTACTGCCTTCGTATATTAATTCAGCAAATATATTTGACGGAAATTTAGAAATATTTGGAGGTGATAATATGAGTGAAGGATATGGAGGAGGACGTATATTTGCGTTAATCGTTGTGTTATTCGTTCTCATCATTGTGGTTGGATGTTCTTGTAGGTTTTATTAAATAGTTTGGTAGAAGGGTGTAAAAGGACAGGTCACTAAACTTGTCCTTTTATTTAATTTTTTTTAGAAAAGGCACCTTAGGCGTCGAACTATAATACATAATTTTTAAAAGGGAGGCAAGAAGTTGCCTCCCCTGTTCTTCGGATTGACCATTGTGTAACTATGGTGGTTAGTCATTTTGATTTGAATTTTTTGGTAAGTGGATCAAGAAGTGGCTTGAAATCTTTTGATAAAGACTTTATTTGTTCATGCAAAGATATAACAGTATCAATGGTTTCGAAAAGCCATTCTTGATCTATTCCGTTAAGAATCTTCTCTAAACTATTTTGGGAATACTTGGTTTGGGAAGATTGGTCTTCCCTTGGAAAATCCCAAAACCAATCTGGACCCCGGGTTGATTTGTTAGTGGGTTCTTTTAAGATTTCATTCGGGTTTCTTTCCTCAATTGGTAACAATGAAAATTGGTCAATGTCGTCTTTTGTCTCTGGGTTTACCTTATCACGCTTCTCCACCAACCCACTCACATCATTTTGAGTATCGTTAATATGGAGTGCTGGTTCTTTCCTTGGAAAACCCCAAAACCAATGTGGGTCCCGGGTTAATTTACTATCGGTTTCTTTATCATTTGGAATATTTTGTGCGCGTTCTCCTTCTTTGTCAATTGTTGTTTGCCTTCTTTCTCCAAACAGAAACAATGGGTTCCGCTTATTTTCATTCTCCACCAACCCTGTCGCATCCTTCCTGTCATGTCCTTTTGGATACATTATGCTTGATCTTGCATACAGGTTTGGTTATTTACTATAGAGAATTATTATTATTTTCAATAATGTCATATGGGTTTTAATATACCACTCAAATAGTTCACTCCACTTTTTCGATTTTCCCGATGATTTTGACTTTAAAGGACCAATAATTGTTGCCTGATTTTTCGGCTGATACAAAACAGTCCTGCTGAATGCTATGCTCGCAGATGAGGGTTTTCTATTTAATAACGAGTATCGATCAGAATGATCACAACAGGAAATGCATTTCTTCCAGAAGGTTGCAAGGTTCGTTCGCCCATTTATCACTTAGAAAGTATGCTTTAAACGGTTAATTTTCTCATTAATAATCTTTTCGGAATATATATTACGCTGTATCTCCACATATGGGCAGGCTTCCAGATCATGAAGGCTGAGGTTCCATACTTCCCTTTCTGTATTTCGGTTCCACAATGAACGTTTTAGGAGGTGCATACTGAACACATCCTTTGTAAAACTCTAAGATTTTCAAGAAATGTGGTATCTTTGTTGAATCCTTAAAAAATTTAAGGGCTGGGTTGCAAAAATCGCAAAGGATGACTTCAGAAATATGGGTTACCTGCCTGAGAACCAATGGTACATCAAGAAAATATGTGTTATACCAACTTCAAACCGACATTATTGCGCAGTTGAATCGATTTGAAAGCTATATTGTCGCTGCGCAAGATGAGGCTGAAGAGGAAAATGACAACAAAGCCAGGCAATTAACCGATACCCTTGAACAAACCATCAAAGATGTGGCAGAAGATTAAATTCATGTAACTAAAGATTAGGAAGCGGTAATCAGGCTTCCTTTTTTTGTTATTCGCCAGTTGAAGAATTTTTCTACTACAGTGACATGTGTCCACTACTTATTGTTCTTTTTCCATATCGTATTGTAAGAGAATCGAATTCTCCCCTAGCCATTGGTGCCTGCACCCATATGCACCTCTTTAAGAAGAAGCGTATGCATTTCGCATACGCTTTTTCTTTCGTCTATGCACATGATCATTTCTACTGAAATCGTGTAATTTGTCCAATCCTTTTGTTTATAAAAACATATGATTATATTGAAGTTGAAAACAACATGAAACGAGGTGAGACATATGTGCTGGGGATCTTGTGGTGGCTACGGCTATGGCGGCGGCTACGGCTACGGCGGCGGTTTTGCTTTAATTGTAGTATTGTTCATCCTATTAATCATTGTAGGTACAGCATTCTTTTATTAATTTCAGCAGATATATTTCACGGAAATTAAAAATATTTGGAGGTGATAAATATGAGTGAAGGATATGGAGGAGGACGTTTATTTGCGTTAATCGTTGTGCTATTCGTTCTCATCATTGTGGTTGGATGTTCTTGTAGGTTTTATTAAATCGTTTTAAAGGCTCATTTACCGCGAACCAGTAACTTCAAATGAAGGGCGGTTAAAGAGGCTGACTCAAAAGGTAGTTGATTAACGATCTTCTGAGTCAGTTTTTTATTTTCGGTGGTTAAATGGAGTTTAATGGAAGAAAAACAGATTAAAATAGGAGATTTCCTCCCCTTATTCTGCTTTTTCTTTTAGTTTTTGAATCCATGGAATCCCACTTTTTAAGGTTATGTGCATAAGCCGAAGCAAGTCCACAATGGAAAATAAGGTTTCATAGATGACATCCTTCTCCTCTCGGATCGGAATCGGTTAATGGTCCGGAAATGCAGCTGTTGTTTACCTGAAAGCCACATAAAAGTGATGTTCTCGGTCAATTGATTGGCAATCCGGCGCAAAGAGTAGGTGTGATTGGAATCGTTGTTATTACTATAAATCGCAAGAATGCGTGTTTCATATACTCTTCCACTTTTTTGGTTATGTTATAAACACTCTTTTTATAACATTACAGGCAAAAAGAAAGAAGCACGAGAACCGTCCCCATGCTTCTTAAACAAGTTCCCTCTCCGTTTGACAATGTTTCTGCTCGAATTCATCAATTGGAATCGGGGGTGAATAGTAATAACCCTGAACGTCCTCGCATCCTATTTCCTGGAGAAGCTTTATCTGGTTTTCCGTTTCGACGCCTTCTGCAATCACCTGCAAATTCAGGTTTTTGGCAAGGAAGATGATCGCGGTTACGACTTCTTTGTTGTTTTCAATGTTATCAATGAAGGATTTGTCAATTTTCAATATGTCTACATTTAGTTTGTCTATGTAGCTTAATGAACTGTACCCAGTTCCGAAATCATCTATACTAATCTTGATTCCTTTTTCGCGCAGGGACTGTAATATGCAATTGACATCTTCTTCGTTTTTCATCACAATTCTTTCAGTTATTTCCAGCTCCAACAGTTCCCCGTCCAGGTTAAATTCGTTTAATTGATTTTGGATAAAGGAAACAAAGCCTTCCTGCAAAATAGTGATCAACGAAATATTTACTGAAACCCTTTTGACTTCTTTTCCTTTTACCTTCCACTCACGGAGAACTTTACATGCCTCGGTAATAACGAACGTCTCTAAAATAACGATAAGTCCACTTTCTTCGGCAATAGGAATGAACACATTTGGAGGAATAAAACCTTTTTCAGGATGTTTCCACCTTAACAATGCCTCTGAACCTGTTAATACATTTTTGCTGGTATGGTATTTCGGCTGAAAATAAAGCATTAGCTCCTTGTTCTGAAGGGCGTTTCGTAAATCTTGCTCAATCCCTAGCTGATTAAGGGTCTTTTCTGCCATTTCTTCACTGTAGACCGAATAGCCATCCCCGCCATTTTCCTTACAATAGTACATGGCCATGTCTGCAAATTTATACAGGTCATTGACGTTTCTTGCATGGATAGGAAACCAAGCAATGCCCATGCTGGCTGTCAGCATAACTTCATAGCCGTTCACAATTAAAGGAGTTCTGAAGCTTTCAATGATATGATCTGCCAATGTTTTATAATTATTGGAAGGAAGCAGCACTAAAAATTCGTCCCCACCCAGTCTTGCAATGGTCCCTTCATCCCCAACACTTTTATGCAGCCTTTTCCCAATCTCAATTAAGAGCTTATCCCCAAAGGAATGGCCGAAAGTGTCATTAATTCTTTTAAACCGGTCAAAATCTAAAAGCATTATAGTAAATGAATACTTCTTCTCCGCATATTTAGCCATTACATTTCTCATCATTCTTCGATTCGGCAAATCGGTCAGTTCATCATGATAGGCAAGATATTCCACTTTCCTTTCTGCAGATTTTCGATCCGTAATATCTTCGACAATTCCAAATGCTCCTGTGATTTGGCCATTCACCAGCGTACGGACTGCAGTAATTTTAATATCCTTCAAGCTTCCCTGTTTATTGACAAACTGGGTTTCAATATTTGAAATGGTTCCGTTCAATACGTTCTTTAAAATCGCCGGGATCCTTTCATTGTCCGGTTTTTGAAAAAACATACTTATATGTCTGCCGATCAATTCTTCACTTGTAAATCCCGTGATTTTGGTTGCGACTCGATTCGTTTTTATGATACGTCCATCCAGGCCCACAGAAAACACTGCACCCGGATTGTAGTTAAAAAGCGAAGTATAGGACTGTACATTTTCTTCTAAAATTTTGCCCCCTAATAAATCCGGCACAAGGGCCATCCCGAGATTTGCTGCCACGACAAAGATAAACGGAAGGATCATCTCATATACAGAGGGGTTAATGGAGTCTAAATTGAGGAGTGAAACCATTGATATATACGGAATTCCCGCAAATGAAACCCCCGCAGTAACCGAGCCAATGTGCTTCCATTTTGTTCCGACACTTCTGGAATCCTCATTGGTAATTTGAAGCAAAAATCGCAAGATGGAAAAGGAAGCTCCCAGTGTTAAAAGGGATGCAATTAACAGGATAATTAGTTTAACCTCCACTAAGTCCCTAAATAAAATGAAGTACCCGCTTATATCCGCGCCAATAATGATGGCACCAATGGATAAACCTCCAAGGAGATATTGTTTCTCGGATACAACGCGAAACTGAGCCATTTTTAGAGCGACGAAAGACCCGGCAAAGCATAATAGAAAATTTAAAACAGCATATATAGCATAATCATAATGTGTTGTTGAAAATGGTATATCAACAGAGACCGACACAAAAAAGTGGGTAAGCCAGAAAGTGATGGCTAAAATTGCAGAGCTAAATACTAAACTCTTACCCTGCATCGTCTGCTTTTTCACCCGTACGCTCGCTTCAACTCCAATGATACAGCTAATCATTGAAAAAAGGACTGTCAGGGCAACAAAGCGAAAATCAAAAAGATGAAAACTTGAAAAAGAATACATGATCTCCTCCTGGTGACCTCAAAAAAAGGCAAAAATATAAAATATGACAAATGGAGATTATTTCATCTCTTTCTTTTATCGGCTCATCAATCCGGATTATTTATAGGTAAGGACGCCGGAAAACTTAAGTGCGGAACTTCCATCGAATAAAAAGAAGCATCAGAACCGTCCCGATGCTTCCGATGCTTCCCTAAATTAAGGACAGCTACCTCAATTAAATCTTGGCCGATACGCGGGATTCAACCCCAAAGCTCATTTCAATATAAAATCTCCCGGAATGCGTCCGCTTATATTCCACGAAAACAGGAGTGGCCTGCTTCATGCCATTATTCTCTGCATAAGCAGCAAGCTCCCAGTACTTCACCTGAGACTGTTCATCAAACTGGTCGAGAATCCTCGCCACAATCGCATTCTTAATTGTAAAGTAACTCCGAAAAAGAACTTCCTCCTCTTTCGGTATTGCTAAAAACGATTCTTCTATCGGCAAAAAGATCTCGGCCGTCATAATCTCTGCTTGTGGATCACTAAGAATGGAATAAAAAAGGTCTCCTGATGTAGTGTATCCGTATCCTTCAAGGATGTTTGTAAGGTCCTCAATTGCAACGCGTATTTCCTCTGGGTAAAAATTATACAGCTTGGACGCGACATTGCGGTATGTAATGTAATGCTGTTCTTTAATCAACTCGCATCTCTCCGTTCCAGCATCGGGATATAAAGGTCGATGATGATTTCTCCGTACACATCAAGCATGACACAGTAGTAAGTTTGATCGAGAGGGATTCCTTCCTTTGATGCAAAAATTCTCATTTTTTCATGTGCGGCTGTAAAATTTGCCTCCTGATCTGCCTGCCTTAAGACAAGTGCTTTTTCAATATGCAGGCTATCCACATACTCGAAGTCTGCATCTTCTTTTACAACAACCGGTCCATTGATGGGCAGATAATAAGTAAATTCTCCTCTTTCCGGATCATTTTGATCGCTTTTAAAGGAGAAAAATACAGGCCCATTTTTGTATACTTCCTGATTCAGCTCCAGATCCTCCAGATAATACAGGCCTTCCTGCCATTTTTCCTTGAGACCATGTCTGCGGTAGACAAACAAACAATCAAATTGCAGTGAACGTACCTCCATTGATATCACCCTTTCCGGATTTTTACCGGGCGTTTACTCACTCTTTTTGAAATAGGCTTCATTTCTTCCATAGGATACAGAAAGCCACTTTCATTAAAATTGAAGCTCTTAAAGCGATACTTGCAATACAGGATTACAAGCTGCTCCGGAAGTACAAAGATCATTGTATAGAAGATGAGCAAAGGAAGTACAGTAAATAAAACAGTTTCGAATGAACCGCCTATTAATCCATTTCGAATTAAGGAAATTATAATAAGAACAATTCCAGTACTTCCTACAATGGCAACTGGTATATAAGAAGTGGTGTCAAACTTTTCTCTGTGCTCCCCTTTAGCTGAACCCTCACGATATCTACCATTTTTCAGGAGAAGATATAATCGCATAAATGTTGCAAGAAACAGCGCAGCAGCAACCCCCAAAGTGATATATGTAAATGTGATTAAAAACTCTTCTGTTGCTTCTGATTCTTGACCAATAGAAAAAAGTGCACCTAAGTAAAGAAAAATACCGAACAGGTTTTGAGATACAATGATTGATACTATATATTGAGACTTTTCAAATTTCTTATAAACTGCTGAAATTGCAAAAATAGCTGAAAGAATAGTTAGCACAATTGTGGACCAAAAATGAATAGTTTTAATAGATTCAACGTTTGGATAGACAGTCATTTCAGCGGTTACTGTATATATTAAATAAAAAAGCAGCCATTGAAGGAAACAGCCCAGGAAAAGAATCCCTCCGAGGGAGTTGGGGCTTTGTCTGCCTGATTCTAACGGACCTCTTAGCAGTGCAAAATCTTCTTCGCACAGATTTCTAAACACTGTCTATTCGCCCAATACTATTTTCTTTTGGAAGGGAATCTTTCGTAGAATACAAATAGCCTCTTTCATTAAAATTAAAGCTCTTAAACCGAAATTTACAATAAAGAATAACAAGTTGTTCAGGAAGAACAAAAATCATAGTGTAAAAGATTAGCAGCGGAAGTACTGACAATAATATTGATTCGATTGAATCAATTACCCCATTTCTGATCAAGTATTGAAGTATAAGAACTAATCCTGTGCTGCCGACTATTGCAATCGGTAAGTACGATCTTGCTTCAAATCTCTGTCTCAAAATATCTCTATCAGAACCTTCTCTGTATTTGCCCTTTTTAAGCAGTATGTAGAATCGAATATAAGTGACAATAAATAGAACCAATGCTATAGCAAGTGACATAAACGTGAGATTTATAAGAGAATTTACACGGGCCGCATCGCTTTCTCCAATGAAGAATATTGCTCCTAAAAACATACTTGCTGCACCCGCATTTTGAGAGACAAGGATTCCCAATAAATATTGTATTTTTTGACCTCTTTTATAAACAAAAGGAAAGGCATAAAGGATCGATAAAACCATAAGGGCCCCAGTAGTCCAATAGTGGATTGTTTTTATTTGATCAACATTTGGATAAACAGTAGACTCTGTTGTATTATAAATTAAGAAAACAATTAAAGCTTGTATAAATAAACCCAAAAATAATGTGCCGCTTAACGATTGTGGACTTTGTCGTCCTGATTCCAAAGGTCCTCTTAATACTGCAAAATCCTTTTCTGAAAGCTTTCCCAACATAATACAATCCTCCTGATACTTAGTGAAACCAACCTTTAATGTTATCCATAATTGATTTTCCCGTTTTTTTGTCCTTACTGTTTAGCATGGTGTTCGCTGCTATACCGAAAGCAACTCCAACTGCAGTTCCTACCCCTGGGATCGGAATTGCAGCAGTAAAAAACGCCACACTCCCTGCCTGAACCGCACCAGAAACGGCCATATCAATAGAAGTATCCACTGCTACCCTTTTGACAGCCTGTTCTCCGGATAAACCTGCTTCTTTTGCACTATTGTGATTACTATAGTATGTTAGACCCGCCGATAACGGTCCGAGGGCTTTTGTTGCACCCTTTACTGGTCCGCTCGTTACAATCCCTTTAAAGTCAACAGCATCCTTAAAAGATTTCCCTGCCCCGGAAAGCGTTGCTTTTCCGACTGTTTTCGCTTTTTCAAATGTTGTTGCCTTGTCATTCCAATAATCTAGTGAAGGATGGCTTTTTAGTACTTCATCTCCCACTCCTGACCAGCCTGATTGACCCGGTTTTTTTGTCGCATATTTTAGTGTTGCTTTATTATCTGCAGCTATTTTATAGTGCTTGTCATTTAAGCGTTTGCTGCCTTTGGGAACTCCTGCCATTAATTCTTTATATGCCTTGGAGTCCGGCTCAATGCCCAAAGCTCTTAGGGCCTTGCCGGTCGCATGCAAGCGATAGCTGTATTTCCCGGTGTTAGGGTTATATACCTTTGTAATGCTTAAACCATTGTTCTTTCCTGCCATATACATTCTGAAACTGGATATTGCGCCTGTAATCGCGGTATTTGCTTTTTTGGCGTTCCCAACATGATCCTTGGCTGCCAGCATAAAAGGGATGGCACCAGCAACATTTCCTGTATTATCCTTTTCTGTCCCTTCACCAACAGAGCCAGTATTCACCATCCGCTTCGCCAACTCAGTCGTTAAAGGAGAAACAGATGAATACTCCTTCCACTGTTCGGCAGGAAAACTGCTGTTCACCAGCCCATCCGTTACCATCCCCTCAAGGTCGGCAAGCCATTGTTCCATTATGATGATATCTTCATCAATTACATCTAGTGCATTTGTCTGGGTCCTGTCAAATTCGTGAAGATCACTAATGGTATCTTCTATTTTCTTCATCGCTCTGCGGACACCATCCTGAAAGCTGCTGTCATCCAGCTTGGGAAGAGATACAATGTCTGATACTGTATTGATTATCGCATTTCCTTCATCTGTCAAACTTTCTGTCAGGTGCTTGAGTTCATTTAATTTCGCTTGGAGTTCGCCTTCCAGGAAGTGCTGGCGGATTACACCTGAAGGATGGGGTTCCAGTGAATTTAGTGCAGACTGAATCTGGTCCAGTGTGGTGTTAAACTGATTCTTAAAGGTTATGAAATACTGAATGAAGGGGACATGGCAATCCTTATAAAATGAGCGGAGTGCTCCTCCTCCCTTTCCTTTAAGTGCTTCTTCCATGCCAGCAAAGCTTTCTGCTGCTTTTAAAATTGCTTCCATTTCGCCTTCAAGGCGTGTGAGCGTCTGCTGCTGAAGTGAGATTCCTTCAAGAAAAGGTTCTGCTTTTAAGACCTTCACGTTTTCACCTCTCTTGCCGCTTTTTACTGAATTCGTACGTGGCCATTCATGGTACCGGAAAGCTGTACGTCGGTTTGCCTCATATATTCCACTGAATTTTCTGCTGATGAAATATTTTGTGTTAGCACTGCTTGGTACCTAGTTAAAAGAGCTTGGAGTCTTATGGCGATATCCGCAAGTTTTTCGGCGCATTGCAGTTCATTTCCCGAAATAGGCTGAGGGGCCTGCGGCTGAAGCGATCCGCAAGTATCCTTCATAGCGGCGAGGCTTGCTTCAATCTCTCTATACTCCATTTTGATTTCTGCCATGTTCATCCTCCTCGTATATGCGATTACATAGTCTTCTAGCTTGACTCCTGCTGAAGGTTTGAAATGATCTGCTGAATGGAGGCAATCTCTGAATGTAGAAAATCTATCTTGGTATTTAAGGTGCTTATGATTCGGTTGAATTGATCTTCTGCAAGATTAAGAATATGTACTTTCATGTCCTCACGTATGTTTTGAAACCTTATTGTATTCTGCCCTTCCCAGCTGTCTGGGGTAAGCTCGGGTTCAAGACACTGATTAGGCAACTGTAAAAAGTACTGCTGTTTTTGCCTTAAATCCGACTGGCACATGGTCAAACGGTGAATTTCTCCCTGTTTCTTTCGTACCAGGGAGTGGTAATCATACAGCACTTTTTCCCACCCCTCATTCTAGCCTGAGCTGGATGACTGTTTGCGCTTTTCATGTTGGTTACTATGAACTAGGCCGATTTGCAAACTGTTTCTATACCCTATTTTTCCAAAACGTTCCTTGAATTTGAATAGATAATTCGAATGATTTTTTCCATATTGTTCAAAACGAAACAGGAAAAAGGACTCAAGTTTCAAAAAAACTAAACCACTAATTCATACCACTTATTTTTTCATGATAACCCGTTTTTTACAAAATTTTGCAATGGTTAGGCTGTCCTGTACTGAAAGGTATTAGGCAACGTAATCCTAATTCCCTGAATACAAGCTTCAACAGCCTTTCACTTACAAAAATAACTGCGCTATCTTCCCTGATCGCCTTATTTTCAAATTCATATGCTGATACGGCAGAATCAAAAGCTTTTACCTCATATTTGACGACATTTCCCCTATTCGATTGAACAACCTTATATGAACATTCGTTTTGCTGCGAAAATTCCTGGTGTCTGTAATGCCAACATCGGCACCATGTTAAAAGTAATCCCTGAAAAATACGACGGAGTTGGAAGCTCCCGCTCTACCTTTAAACGAATGATCTAAAAAGCCATCCTGTGAGGAATCACCCAAAGAGAATAAATTGAACCAAACGTTTTGTTGGTTTGTTAATGATTACTGCGTTCTTTCATCTCTTGAAGGTTGGTTTAAGAAGGATAACCCGATGAGAGTTAAAAAAAGGAAATAACTAATACAACCTTATTTGACCACAATGCAATAATGGGTATAAATTCTAATTAGCCACATTCCTTTGGGAGGATATATAAAATAATGCATAAAAAAATGAAAATCATACTCTGCAGTGTAGGGATATCATTAATGCTTGTAGGATGTTCTGGTATGAGTACAAATAACAATCGAGATAGTGAAAAAAAAACAGAGGCTTATACTTCTACGGACACGATGGTCAGTGTACAGGAATATAAAGGCGAGGGATACGGTCTTGCAGACGGGAAGGAAACCGATAAATTAGCGGAAGCAAATAGAGATCAGATTGAGGAAGCGGCAATAAAGTTTTTTCAGGAATACTACAAAACTGATATAAAGGTACATAATGTGGTCGGTACCCGTGATGGGGCAACTGTATTTGTAGAGTCTGCTGGGGAACCACATTTTTATACCTATGCAGTTGTGCCGGTTGATAAGCAAAAGAAGAAAGTCCTGACGGAAAAAATCTGGGCAGATGATTATCAGGTACAAAATGCCATCCAAGGTAGCTTATATCACATGATTTTTCATGAAGAGTTTGGGCAACTTGATGATTATTTCGCTTCACTTGAAGCTGAGGGACAAATCACCGGGAAAACGAAGGAAGCCCTTCAAAATGTTGGCGGGCATGGCTTTATGACCCCTTATTACTTTATTTCAACAGATGCTGATGATGCAGCCATTAAGCCGGTGTATGACCTATACTTACAAAACCCGGATGAGAGTATTGAAAACTTGAGAAATACCTATAATGAAAGCTTATTTGACAAAGATAACTTCCAAATAAATATCCAGTTATTTATGAAGCAAAAGCAGGCGGAACCAAGTGAAGAGGTATTCACACAAGTTTCAAGAGATTTGGATGAAATGACTACTATTCCGAAAGGGACCTATAGCTTTTATCTAAATGATAATTTAATTCATGCACAAACTTCAGAAGGTGCTAAAGATAATTCGTTAAAACGAGCTTTTCCCGATTATATTATTAAAGATTAAAAGCAGGTGAATAGATGAATACAATTATGGGTTCACCCAATATAAATAACGAAGAATCGATATATAACGATAAAGACTTAGTTGAATTGGCAGGTTATCATGCTTTTATCTACCCGTTAGTGGATGCAAGAATCGAAGTTATATTGTTATAAAGAAAAAGAAGCAAGAGAACTGTCCCCCTGCTTCAAAAGAGGCTGACCTAGTAGTTTTTGGCAGCCACCTTTAATTGATTTAATAGTTTTCATTTTCCAGGCTGAAATAGTTCGAGCGATTCTCCATCTGGTCCTTTAAAGAAAATGTACTTGGAACCGTTTACCAATATTTCAGGTTCTTCCGTTGCGAATTCTACCTGAAGTGATGTCAGTCGTTCAATTTCTTCCTGAATACTATCAACTGTGAAGGCTAAGTGATGGACCTTCCCTTCGACTGGAAAAGTATCTGTCTTACCCGAAATAAGCTCAACAAAAATTTGTCCACTTTCCTTATCGCCTAAAAAGGCCAGGTTCACAGAAGGTTCATTAGCATCGAACTGATCCAGTAATTCGAATCCTAAAATATCCTTGTAAAATGCAATTGACTTGTTTAAGTCTGATACCATCACACCTACATGTTCTATCTTTCTAATAGCCATTTATGTTCTCCTATTTTTCGATGAATTTAGTGAAGAGTTTAGTTGACTTTGCCTTAGCGTTCACCAATAAGGTTTCTTAGTTAGCCGGGACATTTAGACAGATCGGGATTGGTATGTTTGCCTAATCCGTTTCCAATGTTCATGGGTACATTTTCTTGCAAGATCTGGATCCCCTGCTTTTATTGCCTCAAAGGTAGCCCGATGGTCCTTTGTTGATTCCTGTTTGTCAGACGCCGAACCTGCAATTAACACCAGTCTTGCAAGCTGAAGCTTTTCATTTACTCGTTTCAGATGTTCGACAAGGAAATTATTTTTACATAATGAATAAAGAATTGAGTGATATCTTTCATCCGCTGCAATCCATTTATCCGTGTTCCTCTCCGAAAGCGCTTCTTCCATTGCCTCGATGTTTGCTTCCATTTCATCCAGTTGGGCTTCTGGATCTGATGCGACCAGGTAGGATACCATGCCTTCCAGGCCTTCAGCCACTTCATACCAGTGTACCAGTTCATCTTTAGAAAGTGTTTTTACAAAAATTCCCTTGCGTTTAATTGTTTCAATGACATCCTCTGCTTTTAAACGATTTATGGCTTCACGTACTGGAGTTCTGCTCATCCCAAGTTGTTCTGACAGCTCTGTTTCCAAAAGAGGGTATCCAGGCCGCAGGGTTCCGTTGACAATCGCTTCACGAATGGCCGAATAAGCCCGATCTGCGGATGTTACTTTCTTTTTTTTAGGTTTATTAGTAGGAGTTAAATTTTTCATAATTAAACTATATCAACTTGTGTTTTATTTGTATACAATTAAGTATTATTCAACAAAACCAGACGTTATCTTTTTTAATGAACTGTTGATACCCCGGGTCTAATTCTTTTCCAGTGGTTCTGCGTTATGGATCTAAACGTTCAGCTAACTCTTTCTCCAAGATGCATCATGGATATATTCACAATTAATCATGGACACCCGGGTGGCTGTATATACCTTTTCCGCTGTATAACTTGCTAGTACTGAAAGGGCATTCCGATTCATTTGGCCCGCATTTTAATTAATACCCTCAGCCTTTCCTTGGGCTTTGATATTCTTTAAGTTTTTTAGTATATCGCTGTTCTTACGCCCAAATCTGTCGTGCAGGCGGCAATACTCATTAAACAAGTGGTCATACACTTGTTTGGCCTCCATATTTGGCTTAAATCGGTTCCTTGAAGTACTTCCCATTTTTCCAACTGCCTGTTCAATGCTATCGTAGCCACCCTTACTGGACCCTGCCGCGACAGCTCCAAGCATGGCAGCTCCTATGCCTGGGGCATAAGCAATATCGTTCACATAAATCTCTTTCCCGGTTACATCGGCTAAAATATGAATGAATAGTGGATTCTTTACGGCTACTCCCCCGCAAGCATGAATCGCTTCAACCGATACTTTACTTTTTTCAAATTGTTCCACAATCACTCGAGTGCCAAAGGCGATGGATTCCAATAAAGCCCTATATATTTCTTCTGGTTTTGTAGATAAGGTTAAACCAACAATAACACCTGACAAATCTGCATCCATCAAGACTGATCTATTCCCGTTAAACCAATCTAAAGCAAGCAGCCCTGTTCCCCCAGGCGGTATATTTTCAGCACGTTCTGTCAGAACTTGATGAATTGAAGCTTCATTTTTTTGTGAAATTGGCGCAAAATCGGGTGATACTAAGTTTCTTACATACCATGCAAGCATATCCCCTCCTGCAGGCTGGCCAGCTTCATAACCCACAAAGCCTGGAATAATGCCACCATCAACAGTGCCCGGAATTCCACCAATACTGCATTTAGTTTCTCCCAGGAGCATATGACAGAATGATGTTCCCATTGCAATAACCATTTGCCCTGGCTGATTAACACCGATTGCCGGAACACTTGCATGAGCATCGATAGTAGCAACTGACACAGCTGTATTCGGTGACAGACCGAGTTGTTCAGCCCAGTCGGAAGTTAACATTCCAGCTATTGTGCCCACATCTAACACCTGATGTGGAATCTTCGTACCAATAAGATCAGCAATCTGCGGGTCCAGCTGTTGAAAGAATTCCTTGGATGGGTATCCATCCTCCCTGTCCCAGCATGCTTTATACCCTGCAGCACATGCATTTCTTGTGTGATTCCCTGTTAATTTCCATACGACCCAGTCTCCAGCTTCTATAAAAATATCCGCTGCGGTGTAAATATCCGGAGCTTCCCTTAGAACCTGTAAAATTTTTGGTATCATCCATTCAGAAGAGATTTCTCCGCCATACCGTTCCAAGAAAGGTTCTCCGCGCAATTTTGCAATACGATTGACTTCATCCGCATACTTCTGGGCAGCATGATGTTTCCAGAGTTTCACATACGAATGTGGATTGGTCTTCCACTCAGGCAGGACACATAAAGGTGTACCGTCCTCTGAAACCGGAAGAACTGTACTTGCTGTAAAATCTAACCCAATGCCGATAATCTCTTCTGGTTTTACATTCGTTTGATTCAGTACTTTTGGAATAGACTGGCGCAGCACATCGAGATAATCGTCCGGATGCTGAAGCGCCCACGAATCCGGCAAATTCGACCCATCTATAAAACTCTGGTCCATAACACCATGTTTGTATAGAGTGTAATCAGTACCGATGACTTCCCCATTTTGGGCATTTACAAGTAATACTCTTCCAGACTCAGTGCCAAAATCAATCCCAATAACATACATCGCCATTCCCCCAATCATCTAATCACCAATAAAAAGAGTGGGGATTAATTGTCCCCACTTGATTATCAATACTCACATGGAGACACCATCATGCACCGACATTCTTGCTGGAACTAGATTTTGAGTCCTGTGTGAGCCGGTCCATCTTGAATAACAAAACAAGGCATGCGCACAGGATGAGGGCACCGCTCAGGATGAATAGACCACTTGAAGTGCTGCCAGTCAGGTTTGAAGTATAACCCATGACATAGGGTCCGAGAAATCCGCCGAAGTTTCCAATCGAGTTAATTAAGGCCAGACCAACAGCTGCTGATGTACCAGCCAAGAACCTATTTGGTATTGACCAGAAAGGAGCAAAGAAGCTGAATAGACCCATAGTTGTCAAGCTTAAGAATACGAGTGAAACTGCTGGGTCTTTTACGATGGCACAGCCTAAGAGACCAGCTGCTCCGACGATTGGAGGAAGGGCCGCATGCCATTTCCTTTCGCCTGTTTTATCGGAATGCATACCCCAAAACGTCATCGTAACACCTGCAAAGATGTATGGAATCATCGTTAAAAAACCAATTTGAGTGGTGGATAAATCTTGGGACAGACCTTTGATGATCTGAGGCATCCAGAAACCAATTCCATATAATCCAAAATTGATCGTTATATAAATCAGGGACAGGTGGAGAATTTTAACGTCGGTAAAGACCTTACCAATTGAATGTTTTCCTTTTGGCTGCTTTAAACTTCTTTCATTCTCCAGCTCTGTCTTAAGCCAACTCTTTTCTTTTTCTGAAAGCCATGAAGCTTGTTCGGGGCGATCCGTTAAATAGTAGAAGGTTACAGATCCTAGCAAAATTGCTGGGAGCCCTTCTAAAATAAACATCCAACGCCAACCTTCCCAGCCGAACGCGTTTATGTTATCCATAATGAGTGCAGAAACAGGAGCACCTAATATATTTGATACAGGTAAGGCGAGGTAGAACATGGCATATGCTTTTGCCTGATCCTTGGAGCGAAACCAATAAGTGATGTAGAGAATGATCCCCGGGAAGAATCCTGCTTCAGCTATTCCAAGAAGAAACCGTAGAATATAAAGATGGGTCGCATTTTGCACAAATCCAGTTAAAACAACGACAGCCCCCCAGGAAATCAATATACGGGCAATCCATTTTCTTGCACCGAACTTATGCAGCGCTATATTGCTTGGAATTTCAAAAATCACATAACCGAGAAAGAAGATGCCTGCTGCCAACCCAAAAATTTCACTGGTTAACGCCAGGTCTTTATTCATATCTAGCGCAGCATAGCTTAAATTTACCCTGTCTAAATATGCAATAATGAACAAAAGAAAGATAAATGGAATAATTCTTCTTGTAACTTTCCTCACCGTCTGTTCCCCTAAGTAAGCGGTTTCATTTGACATTGTATAGCACCCCCATATAATTTGATTTTTTTAAGATACGGACTTTTAGGCCACTAAAAGTCCGCTATTCTATTTAAATAGTAGATTATCAAAAATCCAATTAGGAACTCTACGTTTTTTTCTATGACTGAAACCGTTTATTCTTCGATCGCAACTACTGTGACCGGAGCACCAATGCAGTCTCTCGCAAATAATGGGAGTGCCGTCAGTTTAACACGCTTGCTAGTAATTTGGTCAAGATTACATAGAGCAGCAATGATATATCCATGAGCGTGGAGTGGCCAAGAAGCAGCCCAATCTGGCCAGGATTTATCTTTCGTATAATTTTTTAAGTAGATTTTGGCCTGCTCAGATGGAAATGGAGGGCGCAGCCACTTTGGAAGGTCAACCCACTCCTGTTTCATATGCTTCCACCCGCACGATCCGACGTACGCTACATCAATCGCTACTGTATCACTGCCTTTTTCTTTCATAACCTCTGTTAAACGAAGTGAGCCAGCTTCACTAAAGTGTGGTGTGCGAATTGCATAGTCATCACCAAGTTCTTCGTATCTGCGTCCATTTCCCCAACCGGTTCTGATTAGCACGATGTCTCCTTCTTTATAATCAGGATTGGAAACTACGTATTTATCAATATCCTCCGGCATGATTTCTTCTTCTGCGTTCTTTGGAATATCAATCACAACAGCATCCCGATTTACAAACAGGTTTAAATCGATCTGGCCGATTGTTGGTGCATTATCGTCAATCGTGGCAGCCATCATCAGTCTTGTGCCAGTTTCCGAATGAAGTGACAATGCATCAATACGTACTCCATTATTCTCCAGCGTAACAATTGGCTCCTGACGGAATGGTGCATCCCATGCCCAGACATTGCCTACCGGCATTCCCGGGTAAAGTGGAAGTGTAAGATTTGTAACCTTCGCCATGTTGAAACCCCTTTCATTATCCTGTATTATTTTTTATTTACTTTTCATCAATTTGGATTTGCCATAATCCCGTATCTGGTTCATGTCTGCGTGTCACATTATCAAGTCCGGACAGCTTTGCAATGAATATCTCTGCCTGTGTCCAGATACTGCCTCGATACAGATGTCCTGCAGTAGTTTTTGCTCCATCTTGGGAACATATTAAATGAATATGTGCTTCGATTGTCTCTTCCTTAGGGATAATGTTCCCTGCTCCCCCAACTATTTCAACAGGTCGTTCAAATGCGTACGTATCAATTTGATCAGCACCTTCATATTCCCTGACAATCGGAAGGCTAGTATCAACTCTTGGGTTTCTGAAAGCGCCATCTTTTAATGTCCCTAACATCGACAGGATGACACCATGTGTTATTCCTTCTTTCTTCGCGAATTCCTCAATTCCATGAATTAAATCAGTACCTGGCTTAAGCCTTAAAACATAAACTTTTTCTAGGTTTCCGCCTGCGGCCATATAGTTCATTTATGATCCTCCTTTTTCCAACATTTTCTACAACTAAAGAATACCATTATGAATACTTATTTGTACACAAATAAATTAGTAAAATATAAATTTTTTTGAATAGTAGGATACTTCTCTCAGTTGTTCCTCATTAACAGGCCGATTATCCCACTTTTAACGTCAACTAAAAATAAAAATCTCGTTACGATGGCGGCAGAAGGTCTTTTGCTTCCATTGAATTATCCTGCTATTGAGCAATCTCCTAGGGTAATTAAGTGGAGTTCTAATTGTAGTAAGTAGTATAGCTTACAACTATTTTTCACGGATAATTATTCGAGGCAACAACAAAAAGAAGCAGGAGAACAGTCCTTATGCTTCTGTAATGAAATATATAGAAAGAATCGGGAGTACCAACCCCATTTTTAAAAAGCTTATTCCTCCTGTCCTTTTCTCTCACTTTTCCATATATAAAGGGTGAAAGGAGGTGAGGGACAATGGCGCAGGCAATGTTAAAGGATTCAAGATTGACACTTGTTTTTGAAACGGGGATGAATGAGAAAGGGGAACCGATTTTCAAAAGCAAATCGTACGCAAACGTCAAAAAGACGGCAACAGCGGACCAGCTGGCTCAGGCAGCCTCGGCCCTGGGCACACTCAGTGCTTATCCGATCAGCACGGTTGAACGTATGGACAGCTCAGATATCATTTAATTTACTTTTAGTAAGATAGAGAGGAGGTGAATCAGATGGCCAGAGTATTGGAATTGAATTTTGTCACTGATCTTGGTAAACCAGCCCGTTTGACGTTGGATAGCCCTAAAGAGCCGATTGACCCTGCGGTTGTCAAGCTTGCAATGGAACAAATCATTGCCAGCAGCGCATTTTCCTCCAGCAATGGAAACCTTGCTGCTGTCGGCAAGGCACGCGTCGTCGAGCGAAATGTCACCGAATATGAGTTAGTGTAAGCGATAAGAGGCCGGTTTCCAGGGGGAACCGGCCTTTAACAAATATCGCTCAGAATGATTGATAGAAAAGGAGGATATCGAAAATGGACCAGCTCATCCCATTGATTAGTGATGTCGGATTTCCGATCGTGGTCACATTGTACCTGCTGAATCGAATCGAAGCAAAGCTCGACAATGTGGTCCAGTCGATTCAGAACCTACCTGAGCGGATGAAGGAAAGAGCTTGATTATTTGACTTGGGTATCCCATGAAACAAAATGTTGGAAACGAGCATGAATTAGCAGCTCGTTTTTTAGATGACCCCAGTACAATGAAGTGACCCCTGTCAAGTAGACAGTAATAAAACAACATATTTAAGAAGCCTGAGTTCTGTATTCATATGGACTCAGGTTGTTTAATTTTCCCTGGAAACGCTGATGGTTATAGAAACCTATATATCTACGTACGGCATCCTTAACTTCTTCGGCTGTTTGGAAAGAATAAAGATGGAAACACTCTGATTTAAAATGGCTGAAGAAGTTCTCCATACAGGCGTTATCCCAACAGTTTCCCTTCCTTGGCATACTGGCTTTCATCTTATATTTTTGTAGTAGGTTGTTATATTGGCGGGATGTATATTGGTAACCCTGGTCGCTGTGCAGGAGGATCCCTTTTACATTTCGTTTTTTCTTTGCCTTCTTTAGTGTGTCTATCACCAATTTCAGGTCGTTCTTCCGGCTGACGTGGTAAGCTACAATTTCATTATTATAGAGGTCTTTAATGGCAAATAAGTACAGTTTCTGACCATTGAAAATCAGATAGGTAATATCAGTGACCCATTTCTCATTAGGCTTTGAAGACCTAAAATCCCGGTTAAGGTGGTTGTCTGAAATAACGTATGCTTCCTTCTTCCCATAATAGGGCTTCTTTTTGCGAATCACCGCTGTGACGCCCATTTCACCCCGTAGCCGTTGGATACGTTTATGATTAATGGCCAATCCATATGTTTTCTTAAGCCACGTTTTGACGCGACGGTACCCATAAATCCCCCTATGCTTTTCGTGGCACTCCATTATTTTTTCCTTTATCTTCTGGTCCTCCAGCTGCTTCTCGGAAAATGAAGCCTGCCGTTTTACCCATTTATAATAGCCGCTCGTTGATACACCAACTATTACGCATAATAACTGGATAGGGTAGTTACCGCCCGACATTTCATAAATGACCTCAAACTTTCTGTTTACTGGTACTGCTTCCATTCCCCCTTTCACATCTTTAAGAGCTTTTTTAGGATTTTATTTTCTGCTTCAAGCCTTTTAATTTTTTCTTCTGGTTCCTCCGGGCGCGTTCGTGGTCTCCCCTTACCAGGACCGTTGGCTTTCCTCGTTTCTCTTCAAGGACCTGTAAACCTTCAGCTTCAAAATAATTAACCCAGCGACGAATCTGTTTTTTATCAATGCCTAATTGATTAGCCACCGCTTCGTAACTGATATCGCCTTTGAGGTACAGGTCAACGGCCTTCTTTTTAAATGATATATCAAACGTTCTCATAATTTTACCCATAGAAAATCCCCTCCTAATACACAGGTTAGTGTGCTTTCTTTTTTCTGTCTACTATGAGGGGAGCATATCACAATACTGGAGTCATTTTTTAGCCTCCAGGCACTTTTTATTAAACTGTCCGTTATAAGGGGTATAGCTCACCGTCCCCATGCTTCTAATTTTTAATAGTCTTCAATGTCTTTTGATCTTTGCTTAAAATAATGATTTCATATATATCGTCTTTAATTGCTTTTTGTGCTTCTTCTGATTGAAGGAAGTCCTGGATGGTTTTTTCAATCTTCGCTGCGACTTCTTCCTTATCGGTGTCGGAAGATGATATAGTGGTCCGTACTTCAATATAAAAACGTTCTTTTTTATTTGAATAGCCTGCCCCATCCACTTTATATTCAGTCTTTGCCGTCAAACCTTCCGTAATGGTATGGAAAAGGGGCAATAATCTTCCTTCACGTTCTTGCAGGTCAGGATCAAACAGATAAAATTTAACCTTAAAATCTTTGCCGTGTTCTTGTTTTAGATTTTGTATAATTTGCGCCTTCATTTCATCCAATCTTTTCTCTGTGTTGGGAACGTAATCAATGTGTATGATTCCTTCGCCCACCCCTACTCCATTTGGTTCGTATCCATATTGCTTTAGGACTTCCCCAACTGTCGCCGTTATTTTTTCTTGCTCTGCCTGGGCTTCTTGCTCGAATTTTGAATCAAGCTCCTGATTATCTTTGGATTCATCCGGTTGGTGGAACACCTTCACTGTGTATGCATCATTATTTCTTAACTTCAATATATCTTTAATAAGGTCTTCGACCGGTGATTTTACTTCATTATAATATTCGACTGGACCCTCAAACCCGACTGAGACCTCTTTTTCCCGAATACTTACACCTAATTGTCCATATTGATAGTTGTTTTGATCAAGGGTGTCTTTAATTTCTTCACCCAGCGGTTTGGACTCAAACAATAAATTTAAATAGGGTATCGATGATACGATTTGTGCCATGGCAGGTGATACAAATGCGGATCCTATGAATAGGCCAAACGCCGCTGCAGCGGACAAAGAAAATGCAGCCACCCTTTTCCAAATCACTCTGTTATTCCTCGTCCCATTGCGAAACACTTTCCATTCTTTATCTATTTGTTCTTCTATTTCTTTGTCAATGCTTCCATTTTCATATCGATCTGGCAGCTCTGCAATAAATTTCTCCAGAGATTGGGGAACCTGCAAGTGTTCCAATGATTGGATATTCTCTTGTTTTTTATATCCCATTCGTCTTTACCTCCTGTAAAAAGCTATTAGATTCGGCCATGATTTCTCCAAGCTTTTGTTTTCCTCTTTTCATGCGCGTTTTTATAGTGTTCGCATTTTCATTGAGAATGAGAGAGATTTCCTTCACGGACATATCTTCATAAAAATGAAGAAAAAGGGGCACACTCTGTTCCTTTTTTAGTTTCAAGATATACGCAAGCATTTCTTGTTTTGTTTCTTTTTGGATCGCAACCTGTTGAGCAGAGTTTGAGATTTTTTTGCTCTGGGCTTCCGTATTAGCATCAAAATCAATATGTGAAACGCGATTATTCTTGCGATAGATATCTATTGAGCGTGAATAGACGATGCTGTAAAACCATGCCTTAAAATTTGTCAAATCTTTATTTTTCATAATACTGATATAAGCGCCTTCAAGAGCATTTTGCAGAGCATCCTCTGCATGTTCTTTTGACTTCAGTATAAGAAAGGCTGTTTTATAAGCAGAGGGTAGCAGGTGCTTAACAAGAATACTAAATGCTTCTTTATCACCTTCCCTTATTTTTTGTATCAATTCCTGTTCATTCTTCAAAGGTGGGACCTCCCTGTTCAAGTTGTTACATATATTTAACGAAATGAAACGATCATCTGGTTTCACTTCTAGCTCAAATAATTCATTTTCTTTCATTATGTAATAGAATTTCTTTACTATGATTCTTAAAAAAGGATCCCCTCTATTTCAATCGCTCTAAAGAAATTTTACGAAACGGAAACTGAATATACTAATACTGCGTCTAGTCATCGAAAGGAAATTTGTTTAGGGAGAATTGGGGTATGAATAGTAAAACAATTGTGTTTTTTCTTTTCAGCACTCTTCATTGTCGGAGTATAGGTGAAGGAATCAAACGCACCCGACCAACCGAGTACCAATTCGAGCAGAAGCAGCCCTATTTAACCAGGCATTATTGTTGAACGTTAGAGGAGCATCAAGGGCAAACAATCCAAATATAATATATGTATTCATTGATGATGCTGGAGGGCATTTAATATGCTGCGTTTTATAATTCAATTCGGTGCTTCCTCTTTTTTGCTTTTGTTTTCTACTGCTTTTGCTTTGTATGAAGGGAGTGCAATATTGGATAATTCTTTGGAATGGGAATATTCCACACCTTTTACAGAGCTATTGTATGGTGAAGTGAATAAATCTAGTGACATATCACAACTGGATTACTTTGTCTATGCTGCTAAATTTCAACCCGCTTACCCCGTTATTATGGTTTTGAGCAGCTTATATTTGTTGATTCTTATTGGATACTATGTCTTTAAACAAGTGAAAAAATTGTTTGCCTGCTATCTATTCTTTTTGGGCGGAGGATTATTTTCATTCAGTTATTTTACATAAAATTCTCCAACAGTCGGTGGCCATATACTGTTCCCTCTTTTCTCAGTTTGTGGTTTGCTGTCTATAGTAACTGCTCTAATAATCTATTTTCAAATTTCAAATCGAAAAGCAAAGGGACGGTTCTTCTGTATCCATAAGACTATGATAAAATAATTTGAATCGTCTATACCCATGTTTCTTTCGGCCTGTCATTATGACAGGCCGATTGTTGTTTACTTTTCTTAGATTTTGTTCCAATGACACTTATACAGGCACTTTCCTTGTGCAATCTTCAACATCCCTGTGATTTTTTAACTACAATAATTGGGCAAAAGAAAGAAGCATGAGAACCGTCCCCATGCTTCTCCTCATGCTTCTCCTCACTCCACCGGAACAAACCGTGTTGGCGCTTCGCTCTGAATTTCATCTCCTTCACTGGCAAAAAACACGTACTCTTTTACACCCCATGAACCAAGAATTGTGTTTACCTTCAATTCTCCACCGGCCGAGTAAACAACAAAGTTGCTACCTTCGCCGACCGGGACGACCTTGTATCTACCCTCAGCAATATCACGCCCGACTACAAAATGCCCGGCGGGAAGCTGCTTCGGTGCCTCTTTTTTCTCCCGGATTTGGCCTTCGATGCCCGCCAGTTCCCCTTTTTTGGATTCAATCGTATTTTCCAGGTTTTGAATCTCAGTTTGTTTTGCTCCTAGATCCGACTGTATTTTAGCAACCTCCGCCTCCAGGGCCGACCTATTCTCTATTACCTTTTTCGCCTCGGCGTACGCTGATTCCTGCTCTTTAATCTCTCCTTGAACCGCTGTCAGGTCTGATTCCGCCTGCCTGATATCCTCCTTAATGGATGCCAGTGATCCTTCTTTCCCCTCTATTGCTTTAACCAATTGGTTATAATCCACTTTTTTCTCTTCCAATGTCACTTTAGCACTCGATACACCAATACTATAAAAAATAATGCCAAACACCAAAGCCGCCACGACTGTTAACCAAAATCCCTTGCTCTTAAACTTGCTCTTCACTTCCACCTTATCCAATTCCACATTGATTCACCCCTTTATTAATAGATATATATATCTTAAGCATAATATTTTTTCCTAGAAATTTTCCTTTTATTTATATAAAAATTCCCGCATATTATACCGGTTGGTACAGTAAGTTGCATGTCCATAACGAAAACAATTTTGCATTTCGCTTCTCAAATTGAACATACCTAATGTATTCAACAGTTTAGAAAACAAAAATCCTTTGGTTTTTCAAGGTTCCTATGTTTCTTAAATGATGGATAGACTCCAAAAACTTTTAACATGGAAGCAGAAGAACCGCCCCCATGCTTCTGCAGCATGTCCTTTTCTCCCATTTTTCCATATATAAAGGGTGAAAGGAGGTGAGGGACAATGGCACAGGCAATGTTGAAGGATTCAAGATTGACACTTGTTTTTGAAACGGGGATGAATGAGAAAGGGGAACCGATTTTCAAAAGCAAATCGTACGCAAACGTCAAAAAGACGGCAACAGCGGACCAGCTGGCTCAGGCAGCCTCGGCCCTGGGCACACTCAGTGCTTATCCAATCAGCACGGTTGAACGTACGGACAGCTCAGATATTATTTAATTGATTTTTAGTAGATAGAGAGGAGGTGAATCAGATGGCCAGAGTATTGGAATTGAATTTTGTCACTGATCTTGGTAAACCAGCCCGTTTGACGGTGGACAGCCCTAAAGAGCCGATTGACCCTGCGGTTGTCAAGCTTGCAATGGAACAAATCATTGCCAGCAACGCATTTTCCTCCACCAATGGAAACCTTGCTGCTGTCGGCAAAGCACGAGTAGTCGAGCGCAATGTCACCGAATATGAGCTAGTGTAACCTATAAGAGGCCGGTTTCCAGTGGAAACCGGCCTTTGATGAAAATCACTTGGATTGAATGATGATAAGAAGGAGGAAGTCAAAAATGGAACAGCTCATCCCATTGATTAGTGATGTCGGATTTCCGATCGTCGTCACATTGTACCTGCTGCATCGAATCGAAGCAAAGCTCGATAATGTGGTCCAGTCGATTCAGAACCTACCTGAGCGGATGAAGGAAAGAGCTTGATTATTTGACTTGGGTATCCCATGAAACAAATGTTGGAAACGAGCATGAATTAGCAGCTCGTTTTTTATTTTATCAATCCGCTCCAACTTCCTTCTTAAATAGCCAATTTACCCCTGTAAAGATACATTCTTGGCGACCGAAAATGTTCGTTTAACCCTTTCTCCTGTCAAATTGGACAAAGGATTGTTCGCGGTAATTTCTTGCCTCTTCCCCAATAGCATGCATGAAGCACCAGAGCCGTCCCCATGCTTCCCTAGGCAACAGGTAAAGTGATTGTCACGGTTGTTCCCTCGTTTACCCTGCTGGAAAATTCTATTGTTCCGCTGTGATTTTTAATGATTTTCTGACTGATCATCAATCCTAGTCCGGTTCCCTTTTCTTTCGTACTATAAAAGGGTTCCCCCAACTTTTTGATCCGATCTGCAGGGATGCCTATTCCTTGGTCGATGACTTTGATGACAGCGCACCTATTTTCCTCCAGGAGAACCACGTTAATAATTCCGCCTTTTTCCATTGCTTCAATGGAATTCTGAATAATATTGAGCAGAACCTGTTTTATTTTGTCCTGATCACAATCAATGTAAATCGGATCCTGATGTTCGTAATCAATCACGACATCGTGCATGATGGCCTGCGGGCTTACAAAAGTAACAGTCTCCTTGATCAAAGATGTAAGATTCGTGTGGGTCAAATGAAAATCCTGTGGCTTAGCCAGTACTAGCAAGTCACTGACGAAGGATTCAATTCGGCTCAATTCTTCGAGAATGATTTCCGCGTACTTATCTTCCGCCTCTTTCTGCAGCTGGGTAAACCCTTTAATGGCCGTTAGGGGATTGCGAATTTCATGGGCGATTCCGGCTGCCATTTGTCCCATGACAGACAGCTTTTCAGCGACTTCCAACTGTTCTTCAGTCTTTTTGTGTTCTGTAATGTCCCTAATCATAATCAAAATCACAGGCCTGTTGTTGAATTCAGTGGGAATCAACTGGACGTCGCCTTTTTTAATTTCTTGATCCTTTCTATAAAAACTCATTTCAAACTCGACACATTTTGAAGAACTTAAATACTTCTTAAGTTCAGGATGAAAGTCAGAATCAGCATACTCGTATAGTGACGTTCCGACGATTTCCCCAAAACTGCTTGCACCTAACAGCTTCTTTCCCCAGTTATTAATGTATGTCCAGATTCCTCCCTGGGTGATGATTCCCATTGTATCTTTGGAATGCTCCAGGAATAAACGGTCCCTTTTCTGATTTTGCATAATTTTTTCTTCTTTTATAATGCGTTGAGTGATATCCCTGGAGATTAAAACGACTTCCTGATTATCCATTGTTTTAGAACCCGAGCTCTCCAGCCAAACATAGTCTCCTTCTTTCCTTTTAAAGCGGAAAAAAATGCTTGCTGGGAAAGCTGAAGAAAAAAAGGCTTTTACATTTTCCCTATCCAACGGATGGCAAAATTCATTCATTCTCCTTCCCGCCAATTCAGATGACGGATAACCCAATAAGGAAAGACAAGCAGGAGAAACATACGTAAATGTTCCATTTGCAGAATGACTGGAAATTAGGTCAGTTGAGTACATCATGGCAAAACCGATATGTTTAATATCTTTAATGTCAGGGAAACTTCCTTTGTATGTAATTTCTGTCATAGGAAAAGACTCCTTCTTTATTAAAAATTCAGCTATATCCCATGATGTCTAATAGATAAAAAGTAATAGAAAAAAGCATTGTTCACATTGTAAAAACACAGATAGCGATTATTTATGGGGGGTCCGTAAGTAACTTCGTTCTAGAGGAGATAAGTTAGCACAGCTTAAACGAGTCCGATCGGGGGCGTAAAAACCAAAGTTAGTAGTATATGTACAATAAAATACCGTTGCAAAATCTTCTAGTTTCCCCTATTCTTCTTTTAAACTCTGATGTCTATTCCTATTTTATCAGTACATAATGCATGTTCAATGGTACATAAGAAGGATAATGTATTAATATGAAGAATTTTACAGAAGAAAAGCCGGGGCATGGTTTCCCTGACTCCGGCTCTCAAAACCATTTAACACTATGAAAAACGAAGCACAACAACCATACCTCCGCTTCTACCTAATCCTATACCGATTCGTGCCGGCATCCTCACTGATCCGGAAGCCTGGTTTTGGTTCAATATAGAAGGTGAGCGGGCTTTTTGTGTTTTTGGTGATGATTTCTCTTAGTTCCTCTGCTTTTTGTCGTTTATTGTTGAAGGAGGTTTCTTTCATTTCGATTTCAAAGGTGTGGTTATAGCTGAGCAGCACTTCTGTTTTCCTGACCCCGATTGCCTTCGTCTTTTTGATGTGCATAAGCGAAAACCAGACGCAATTCTGCTTGCTGCAGGCCTTAGTAGGAAACAGCCAGATGCCAAGATATTGATTGATTTTTAAAGGGTACATTTTCATAACGCCGAGAACTTCCTTTGAACTATCACGGGCACCCCGAAAGCTTGAACCAAGCCGCAGCAATGTCTTATTAATGACCTGGACAGGCGTCCTTTGTACCAGAAATGTTTTTTCGCCTTCAATGACCCTGGTGCACAGGCTGCCAAATTCATCATATTCCCCAGTTAACAGGACAGTTTCTTTATTAATCATATAATCAGCTAACATATTCATTCGCCAGTTCCCCCTGATATTGCATTATTCATAAAAAAGGGTATACTAACATTGAGTTGGTATACCCAACCACGCAAGCCCTCGGGAATGTCGGCCAGACTATCTCCCGGGGGTTTGTCCATTCTTCATGTAAAAATGATAGATTCAGAGATCAATTTGTGTGTGCTTAAAATTTTTCATGAACATCTATTAAATCCGGTCTTCATCCCTTCTACTTCCTTTCCCTCACCTCCCCTGCTGCTCAAGCCATGCAACAAGCCTTTCAATATTTTCTTTATCGCTTGACAGGTAAAAATAGCGTTCCCTGCCCTTAATATCTCCTTTAAACTCTTTCCAGACTGGATTCGTCCGTTTCCAGTTCAGTGCTTTTAAGGGCCGCATCCGCTCAACCAATTCCTCCTTCCGTTCATCAAACGTTTTATTCTCCAAACCCTTATTGGCATAGTAGGCAATGCTCAGCAGCAGTGTCGTATTTGCAAGCATCGACTCTTCAAAATTGCCAATTGTTTCGGGTGGATACCAATGAAACAGTTCATCAAACCAAAAATCCAGTAGTTTAACGTATTCATTAAACTGCAGATAAGGATGATACCCGTCATCTGCAACCCGGTAGACCATCCTTCCTGTAATAAAAATCGCGACAATTTGCCGGAGCTGTGTCAATGATAATAGGTTTTTATTCTTTGGCCGGATGACTGCCCGTTTTTCGGCTTCTATTCCGGCGATGTTCAGTTTTTGATTTGTTTTCAGAAGCTTATTGGTAATTTGGTTTAGTTCATTCCGCGAATCAAAAGCAATCCGCTTCGACAAAGAGACTTTTTTGCCCTTTGTGTTAAGGTCAATGTAAAGTTGGCCTGCCTCTTCATCGGTAAGCCCTTCCAAAAAAAGGACACCTACTTCTGTAGATTTTAAATTAACAAGCAGTTTATAGCCTTTTTTTATGTCGTCGTCTTTGTCGCTCATGATTGCCCGCTGCGCCATTTCTTCCAATTGGCAGAGTGCCTTAAGCCGCTGATTGCCATCTATGACCGTAAACTGTTTCGGCTTTCCGTTGTCCAGCTCCCCTGACGGTACATTCGCTACCACAGGAGGAAAATAGATCTGCTCCTGGCTCACATTCTCGAGTATGTATTTTTTGATGGATCGAACATGAAGCTTGTTTACTTCCCTTAACGTCACATCCCCAGTCCTTATAAGTGTTGAAAGCTCCTGGATCGTGTAGGCTGCAATGGATTGCCGTTTTGAGAAAACTTCATTAATAATCATTTATAGCCTCCTCTCCTTCCAGAATCGAGATCATTTGCATAGCTGTATTTTCAATTGCGGTTGTCGTGGAATGATTTTTGATTCTTCCTGTTGAAGGGTCATAGAGATGAGAAAAAAGTGGATCATCATGCTTCCAGGTACAATGTTTTTTTAATGATTGCAGTCTTTTAATTGCTTCCTTATGGTTGATGGTGGGCTTTTTCGTAAGCTGATAGACCGTGTACGCCAGTGCCACCTGAATTCCGGTCAAGCCTGATACATACCGCTTGCGGTTTGCCATCTGACGGGGGAATATTTTCAGCCAAGCTTCAAAGAAAGCCAATGCTATATCCGGTACCTCTTCCGGGGAGCATTTGCGAAAATACGGATCCCCTTTCTTTACTGTCAGGATGCCCTCAAATAAGGCTATTAGGCATTTTCTTATGGTGGCAAGCGAAGTGACTGCGGAATTTTGGCCGGTCAGGCGTGAAAGTTTTTGTTCTATTTCAAAGTGATCGCGTAGTTGTTCGGCAATTTCCCTCGTCAGTTCCGTGTATTGATCACGCTGGTCATATTGCATCACCAATCCAATGTGGGCTTCTTTCCGTTCCGAATTGATATCGCTGAACAACTGGCGTTCCTCTTGCCGGGAAAGTTCCAAGTACACCTGCATTGAGACCGGATATTCCTTTAGCTTGTCGATGTAAGACTGAATTTTGGCTGCCTCCTCAAAATTGCCAGATTCCTCAGCCGATTCCTTCCGCGATTTCAGATGGCTTAAGGCAGATGACATCGCAAAGGCACGATGCTGGCCATCCAGGATGTAAAGCTTACAGCCAGGATTCAGTTCCCAGCCTTGATCTGTTTCAACAATTGCACCCCTTGACGAAAACACAAACGGTGAAAAGTAAAAATCCTTATCTTCCAGAGCTTTTATTATAAATTCCCTTATTTCCGATCTTCGTTTTGGATCCAGATTGCGCTGCACTTCGGGATCTACTTCAAAAATGGCTTCCAATGTTGAAAAACGCAGCTGGGTCATCAATACTCTCTTTCCAAATTGCCTGTAACCGTTTCCACTTATTGTTGTCCGAAATCCTCCATATGTCTTTTCCATTATATCCCTCCTTGACATTATTATAGATACATCATTGTTTAGATGTAAATCGTTATTTTTATATAGTTAAAGTTTTTATTCAATCCACTCTGCACTTGTGTTTTCCTGATTTCAGCGAAATATTGCCGAAAAATAATTTTATTGATATAATATAAAACTTCCTTTATCCAGGCATACCATATTATTCTTATTGATTAGGTTTATTTAGATATTAAAAGCCTTAATTTACGGGATTTCACTATCTGCAGGGTGTAATTCCGGGTGTTCAAAAAAAATGGATATTTTATATTATGAGTTTTTCACAAATAATTCATATCCCGGTAACGAGGGGTATTCAATTTTAAATAACGACCCTAAACCATCTTCTGTAGCCCTTAAAAATCCCTCACTGCATCTCACTTCGACAGAATAGCTATGGACTGGACCGCTTATCACACTTTTTCATTCCTGCTGCATACTTATTTGTCTCGACTATTGCCGTGCAGTGACAGGCATCAAAACAGAACATTTTTTCACTTAAAACGCAAAGAACGACATTCTAAATTCATTTTTGAACGCCAAAAATATTTTATAGTGTCCATTTATCCCTTCAAAAGTCAAAAAGTGCTGTTCGACCACCCCAAGGCATTCCCGTTAAGGTAAAGGTACCCGGGAATACATGACAAAGCGCGCTTTCTGAAGGGATTCAGAAATGGAAAGCTTCGAACAGCTATTTAAGCAGTACACACCGATGATCCACAGCATTATGCGATCACTGAATATCTATAAAAACAAGGAAGAATTCTTCCAGGTCGGCCTGGTCGGCCTCTGGGAAGCAAGCAAACGGTTCGACGCAGACAAAGGCAGCTTCACCAGCTATGCCTACACATATATCAGAGGATTGTTTCTAACCGAAATGCGAAAATCAAACAAGCAAAGTGACCACAACATTCCGGCAAAGGAGGAGTTTTGGGAGTACATTGAAGATGAATGTTCCATCTGTCCGCTCGAAAAAGAATTCCTGTTATGCTACTGCACAATAAGCAGGCTGACCGAGAACCAGACAAAATGGGTACTGTATCATTGCCTTTCGGGCCTAAGCATAATGGAAATCTCCGAGAGAGAAAAAGTGTCTTTGTCGGCGGTGAAAAGCTGGCGGGCTGGGGCGAAGGAGAAGTTGAGAAAGGCTGTTGAGGAATGCATGTTTTTACAGTAAACCCGTTTATCATCAAAAATTGATTTGCTTACAAATACTAAAAAGAGCGGTAGTAGCATACTCACCGCTCCTTTTTCGTTGTACTAATATTGGTAACTACATAATTGGAATATTACCCCCGGATTCACTGAGGAATACTACATCAAGCGCAAAGTTAGGATGGTGCCTTTCCTCGTTTATCATAAGGAACATAACTCACTTATGACCTGCCTAACGATACTCACTCCCGCCGCCCCAAAGCTCACGGCCTCCGGTATGCCCCACGCTTGCATGTGTTTCCTGGTCAACTAACTGCAAGACTCCAGGCTCTTCATTGTGGTGCCAGGTGTATCCTTCTGGATTATCTCCATTAGACAAAGCCTCAATGTCAGCTTCGTTTAAGCCTAGCTCATCAGCTAAGTCCGGATCTGCTTGAATATCTTCATATAACTCATAGTTTGCGTAAGTAAAATGTGTATAATCGCTTCTCAAATACAAGTCTTCATCTATTTCCACTTCGTATTCACAGTCGAATACAGGGAAAGAATCAGTAACAGTTTCCCCATTCGGAAGCTGTACTGTTTTCGTCTCAAATGGCACGTCATCAGCTGATACATCAGTGCCTGTCTCCTCTGCGTCCGCAACATCGACTCCGTCTACAACATCGACAACCCCTACAGCCAATGCTCCTATTGCAACCGTTTTAGCGATTGATATTGCACCTTTTTTGACACGATCATGATCTCCATCCATAAAACCGCCAATGACTTCACCGCCATTATGGACAGTATGTTTAGCAGTTTGGTAGACTCCCTTCGCGGTCCTGCCGACAGCACTTCCGATTTCATTCAAGCCCTGATCACGTTGCGCAGGATTATCATTGATTATTCCCGCCACTGTCCCTACAGCTCCATCCGCAGCTTGTCCAACCGTAGTGCCAGCAAACTCTGAGGCTTTTCTTACTCCTTTTCCGATGTCCTCAATTACATCAGATCCGGTTAACTCCCCAATTACCTGGATTGGTCCTCCGACTACAATCCCAGCTGTTTTTCCTGCATATTTACCGAACCTCTTAAGAAAGCTCATCCCATTAACCCCTCCCGGATAAAAAAAACTATGACAAAAAGCCATAGCGAGAGGATCTCTAATCTATGGAAACCTGACGATCATAGCACATATCAGCATGCCTTAGACTCACGGCTTTGCGTCCTCCCCTTTCGAGAAGTTTGCCTTTTTCATAGTATTTAATTTGGAATTATTTACATATTTAGTATATAGGTCTTTGGAACCGGATGTAAAGTAAAAATTTACTCTCAACAATCGTGTCTATTCTTTCAGAGCTGACAGCGATTATACCTATATTATTGTAGCCGTGAACTTTTCCAATAACGCATGTAATGAAATAGGATCACTGGATTAAAAGAAACACAGAATGAAATCATAGTAGAATACACCATCAGTCCAACTGCCCAGTGGTAAATCACAACTCAAGCTGCTGGCTGGAAGTCTTCGATAGTTAAGATCTTTCCTGTTCATATACCGATTCGATATGTAAAGAGCTTGACTCCGGAAGCATATGTGAGGCTCTATTGTTTCAGGAGCACAAGAACCGTCCGAAACCACTGAAAAAGTCGGTTTTTTTGTAGCCAAATTTCATTGAAAATCGGATCAGTTGTTGTTCTTCCAAAAAAAAGAAATTAATTGTGTAAAACAAGCACTTAAAGAGGAGAGTATTTTTGCTATTTACTGCGATGGCGGTCAATTTTGCCTGAGTGGACATGCTTTTCAGACCGTACCCCTTGGCACGACCTAGCCCATGAAAATTCTTCATCTCGCCATTCTTCCATTCCTGGCAAGCCCTTTTCTTATATTTTTCCTTGAATTCTTCAGTTTTTTGAAATTGGCTGTAGCCGTAGAATTCTGGGCCATTGATGCTGACGACAAGAATTTTCCCTATCCGTTTCTCTTTGATACACTCATCCCTTAGCGGGCAGTTCCTGCATTTTTCCTTTTCGAAGTAATATTTGTAGGATTCCCTCCCACGCTTGTCTTTTGAGTGTTTTTTCCTCTCTGTTTTATTGCCTTGTTCGCAAAACCATTCATCGGAATCCTTGTTGCAGCTAAATAGATCCTCGTCGACCCTGTAGGCCATCGCGTTGACCGGTATGTAGGCTGATGCCTCCAGCTCCTTGATTTTATCGAGTATGGGCTTCTTGAAATAGGCTCTGTCTCCGAAAACTTCTTCTATTGTAACTCCACATTCTTTTGTAAGATCCATCAATTCATGGAACTGCGTCCCATCGACGTAGGCACCGTCATTGACCCTGACTGCAGTGATGACCCGTTCTTCCGTTGTCATGGCATACTCAGCCTTGTAACCAAAAGAAGTGTTCCGTCTTGCTTTTGTGACCAACCCTTGCATCCTGTTCCACAATGGAGCGAACCCCTTTTTGTTCGAGGAACTTGGGGTCATTTAGTATTTCTTTCGGAGTTCTCTTGTTTTGGATTCATCGCCTAGTACAACATTTTGCTCAACACTCGTGATGATCTTTTCGAGATAGTCCTTCATTGTTGCCTTTGCTTCCTTGTGGTCTTCTATTTCCTGATAGTCCGGAATGTTCTGTTTGATTGCCTCCGGCACTTCACCGTTTTCGGCTTCCAGGGTGCCAGTCTCTTTATGACCCTTTCAGGAGTGGCCTTGAAGGTGTTTGCCTCGGTATGGGTGGTATCGACACTGATTCCGGTGTTTTTATGATTCCTTTCTCTACGCACTGCTTGACGATTTCCTTGATGATTTCATCAAGTGTTACATCCTGAAGCTGGTGGACCCTGAACTTGGCCAAAAGGCTTGGATGGGGCAACTCCTCATCGGGGTTGATGTCAAGAAAGTACATATAGGCCAAGTTTAGTGAGGCGTCTTCAATGACCCTTTCATCCGAAAGCTTATAAAGGTGCTGAAGTACCAATAATTTCACCACGAGTTCGGGCTCTGTGGCAGGACTCCCTTAATATTTACTGTACGTATTCTCAAGAAGTTTATTAACAAAGCTGAAGTCAACGGCATCGTTTAATAGTTTAAGGGTATGATTCTCTGGAATTTTAAAGTATAATAACGAATAGAAGCTTAATTGCATATCCTTGCTTTTAAGCATAAGAAAATCCCTCCTTTGGTTTATTGGTTTTTGGACAACTCCATTATACCAAATGACGGGGGATTTTCTTTTTTTATGCATAAAACGAACGAGTTCCAATTATTTGGTAACGTTTTTCAGTGGTTTCGAACCGTCCCCATGTTCACCCCGCCCCACGTTTCACCGCAATGCTTCTTTGGCCAACAGTAGCGAGCCAATGATACCTGCGTTATCTCCTAGTCCTGGACTTACAATGTAATCGGATAGCTCTAGTAAAGATACATAGTCATTTAAAAACTCCGGCAAGTATTTGTAAATCGAAGCGAAGACTTGCTTCTGGTTCATGACTCCGCCGCCTAGGATGATTTTCTTTGGTGAGAGGATCAGGATATAGTGCATGAGTGCCTGGGCGATGTAATAGGCTTCCATGTCCCAGACTTCGCCGCGCTGGACGAGGTCAATGCCTTTCGCTCCCCAGCGTTCTTCAATCGCTGGTCCTGCAGCCAGGCCTTCTAAGCAATCCTGGTGGTATGGGCATTTTCCTGCATACTGGTCCTCTGGGTGCCGCCTTACGAGAATGTGTCCCATTTCCGGATGGGAAAGTCCTTGAAGCAGGTTCCCTTGAACAACTGCTCCTGCGCCAATTCCTGTTCCTACCGTAATATAAAGGCAGCTGTCCAACCCCTTTGCTGCACCAATGGTTGCTTCACCTAAAGCAGCGGCATTGACATCGGTGTTAAATCCTACCGGAACAGCTAATGCCTCTTTTATCTCCTGAACGAAGGGATAGTCCTTCCATCCTGGTTTCGGTGTCGACGTGATATTACCGTATGTGGCGCTATCCAGGTTCACATCAATCGGTCCAAATGATCCAATCCCAATCGCTTCAATTAAATACTTCTTGAAAAAGGTGATTACCTGCGGAATCGTTTCAGATGGTACTGTAGTCGGGATCTGGATCCGTTCCATGATTTTACCTGTATCATCGCCTACGGCACAGACAAACTTAGTTCCACCTGCTTCAATTGCTCCTAGCATCAAAATTCCTCCAAACCAGACAATATAATAAGTCCGTTCAATTTAATTCGTTGTTCCCGCCTTCATTTTTCCGTTCGGCTTATTCCAAATGAAATACAGAGTAGGAATCATGAGGACATACACAATCGGAAAAATACTGAACGAAATAGGCAGCAGGGCTTCCAGGTCAAAATACTTCCTCATGGATAAAAATAATACAACACCGATTATTCTGCCAACCCCCAATGGAATTTCACGGATAATGATGTAATCGAGTCTTTTTTCCTGATAATCTGGATCTCTTTCGATCGACTCGTAAATCATGGCATTCATCGATGTGCCAATCATATTCATGGCTATCGGTGACAGTATTCCAAAGATCACCAATGAAATAAAGATAGGATAGGCTGAAATCAGTATAGAGCTCAATAATATTGTAACTGAACCAATCGCAAAAACGGTAATCCGGTCCTTGGCTTTTGAATACTTCGCAAGCATATAGAAGGCAACTATCGACATGATTTGCGCTCCGGTATTATACAATCCGAGGTTCAGTTCCCCGCCAGCCACCTTGAAGGTCATCATCGTGATTAAAAAAGTGGTAAATGCTCCGGATACGATTCCATCAGCGAACATGATCGAGTACATCTTTTTCCACTCGGGTGACGGATTCTTGATGACTTCCCAGAAATGACTTTTGGTCGTAACCGGGTTCCCTTTGACGCGAAGGGAAACGATAAAGGCAATGAACAAAAATACACAGGTTGCCATAAAAACAACATAATAGCCAATCATCCCAGCAAACCGTGAGATCATAAGGCCCGAAAGAAGCGGCGCAATCACTCCGCCAATCGTAAATAAAATCCCCTGAATATATAAAAACTGATCGCGCTTATCATTTGTCGTCAAATCCAGCACGGCCATATGCATACCGACATAATACAGACTCATGGCCAGTCCATTGGAGATTCCAAGCAGCATGATATGCTCATCCAATGTGTCGTGGAAGAAAAGCATGATTAAATAAGTAATCAGGTAAAACACAAACCCAAGGCGCATTGTGATCATTGGGCTGGTTTTTCTGGCCAGCCATGCACAAAGCCCGAAGCTGATAATAATCGCAACAGACCAATACATGCTGTAATAGGCTAACAGGGAATAAGTTTTATCGAGCTTCCATAGAAACACGCTTTGGAAAACACCTGATAAGGATGTACCAAACGCAAAAAGTGCATTCATAAGCAGATAAAACTTCAATTCCGTGGAAAAAGATTTAAAAATAGAAAACATCTATTATCTCCCTTTAAAAACGAGGGCATTCACCACCCTCGTAACTTGTAAAATAATCACTGTGGTATCTTTAAATTTAGGAACAGCTGAAACATGGGGACGGTTCTCATGTTTCTTCCTAGTAAACAATAACGCCCTTTGAAACACCGAGCTTTGGGTAATCGTGCATTGTGGCTGGCAGTTCTTCGGGTGTAAATCGGTGTGAAATAAGTTGTTGGACGTCTATGATTTTCTTTGCGATGAGTGATATCGCCTCTTCGTGTGTATATGGATTTACGAATGAGCCTTTGATGGTCAGTTCCTTTGAAAAAATTTCAAAGGGAGAAACGGAAATGACGGTTTCAGGTGCAGCGACACCGAACAAGAGTACCTGTCCGCCTTTTCCGGCGGCTTTAAAAGCGAATTCCATGCTTTCTGGCCTGCCGACACATTCAATGACGACATCCGCCTCCAGCTCCCGTTCATCCTTCGGGGTGAACACTTCATTTGCACCAAGCCTAAATAGAATTTCTTTTTTGTTCTCAGCAGGCTCGCTTACAATAATATAATCAATATTTTGTTGCTTCACCAATTGCAAAAACAGCTGGCCAATGAAGCCTCCGCCAATGATGAGCACCTTGCTTAAAGGCGACAATTGGATTTTTCTAAACCCATGAAGGACACAGCCTAAAGGCTCAACTAAAGCGGCCTCTTCAAAGGTCATAGAGTCCGGTATCTTGTAGCAGTTTGCTTCCGGAACCACGCAATACTCGCCCATGCCGCCATCTCGAGTCACACCGACAGCTTGAAGGTTTTCACATAAATGGGTCCGGTTGCTGCGGCAGTATTTACATGTTCCGCAATAAATATTCGGATCGATGGAAACCCGGTCTCCTGCCTGCAAATTCGTTACCTCTGCACCTACTTCAACCACTTCTCCAGCCAGCTCATGTCCTAGAATAATCGGCGGATTCACCTCGGCTGAACCAGGATGGCCATGGTAAATGTGCTGGTCCGTACCGCAAATGCCACAGCTCTTCACTTTTATAAGTATCTCCCGAGGGGACGGGGCTGGTTTTTGCCAATCGAGAACTTCCAGGTTTTTCACACCCTGCAATACAGCTGCTTTCATCATCATCACACCTCGGTTATCTTCGTTTTCACGCTATTTATCGCTTTAACTCTTAAAGTCTCCCACGGAATTTCTTTCCCTTCCGCCTGGCTTACTTTCATCGTTTTTGTCTCATTAGGCTGCAGGTCAAAAAAGTTATCCTCCAGCACAAGCTGTTCGATATCCATTTCAATCGTCACCATCCGTGCCAGAGCATCACTTGATAGAGTGATCTCATGATCTTCCCTGCTGAAATCTACAGTTACCTCAGCATCTGGCAGCATTACATCCTTTTGATCACGGAAGTAATAAGTATTTTCATACGTTTTAGCGTTTAATGAACGGAGAATGATCACTGCCTCTTCCGGCTTTAATCCTCCTAAAGCCTTCTCCTCTAGAACCGCGTCTAATTGATAACTGACATTTGCCTCAACAGAGACATTCCATTTCTTTGAGAATGCCTTTTCCCCATGAAAGTCATATACAGCAAGCTCGATCTCATCCTCATATCCTTCTAATCTGTCATTAACGATCCAAACTTTCAGATCAGCACCTGGATCATGATCGATTGTTAATAAGATAGGATGATAGAATTTTTCCGCATAATGGTAGGCAGCCTTTGGCAGCAGGTAGTAGTCGATGACAGACCAGCTCGTACCAGGCCAGCAATCGTTCAACTGCCAGAACAGCGCACCGCTGGTTTTCGGTTTATGGCGTCGGTAATGCTCAATGCCATATTTCAAACCTTCAGCCTGCGTCAGCATCGAATAAGCAATATACTCATCTAAATTGTTTGGCACCCCGGTATACCCTTCCATCAGTAAAATCCCTTTAGGATGATGGATGTCTTTATTCCGGTAGGCCATTTCTTCACTGCCCCAGAAAAATTGATCCTTAGGGATATTCCGCTCCAATGTATAGCGGTTTGAAGATGCATGCATGCCGAACTCACTGGCAAAGGTCGTGCGATCGTTTTTAAAGTTTTTAAAAGAAAGGCCTTCAACACTGTAATTCACAGTCTGCGGCTCACCAAAGGTCCGCGGCTCGATATTGCCGTGCCATACCTGCCAGTTATGCGAATCACCCTGTTCCCTCGAGTTATGGTCATTCCCTCCGAATGGAGAACTCGGCCAGAACAGTCGGGTTGGGTCCAGTTCGGCCAGAATTTCCGGCATCAGTTCATGATAAATTTTCTCGCCATAAAAAGGATCGGTAATTTCACCCGAAGAAAACAACGCTTCATAAAGCCAGTCGTTCTCATTATTCCCGCACCATAAAGCCACCGATGGATGGTTACGCAGGCGCTTCACGACCTGAATGATTTCATTCCGGACATTGGCCATGAAGTTTTTATTGTAATCAGGGTAGAGAGCGCAAGAAAACATGAAATCCTGCCAGACTAAAATCCCGAGCCGGTTGCACTCATCATAAAAAACAGCTCGTTCATAGATGCCGCCGCCCCAAACACGCAGCATATTCATATTCGCGTCCTTTGACAGCTTGATTAAGTGCTTGTACCGGGAATCCGGAACTGACGCTATAAAGCTATCAATCGGAATCCAGTTAGCGCCTTTCGCAAAAACCTTCTTGCCATTGAGCAGAAAGGTAAAGCAATGGTTCCCTTCCTCATCAATGCGAAGGACTTCAATCGTCCTGATTCCAAAATCCTCTTGTTTTTTATCGATTTTTTGGTCATCAGCATATAATTCAACATTCAATAGGTAGAGGTTCGGCGTTCCCAGGTCATGTGTCCACCATAGCTTTGGATTTTCAACTTCTAGGGTAACGAAAGCCTTTTTCCCTTGAACCTCTGCACTGCCAGTGAATTTTTCCTCACCAATCGACAGCTCTATCTGAACTTGATAGTCTTTTCCTCTTCTAAAAGAATCGACTTCAACCTCTACATCAACATATGCCTTGTCTTCCGAAAGAGAGGTTGTTTTAGCAAACACAGAGTCGATGCTGGCATACGTCCGTTTTTTTAAATGAACGTCTTTCCAGATACCCGCTGCTACAAGACGCGGTCCCCAGTCCCAGCCCCAATGGCTTTGATTCTTCCTCGTCCAGATCCGTTCCTTGCTGAACCCTGACCAGTAATATTGAACCTTCTCCTTCACATGCACATCGATTGGATCGAATTTTACAGCAAGGACATTTTTGCCCTTTTTCAATTCCCTTGTCACTTCAAAGGAATGGCTGATAAACATATTATCCGTTGAACCGAGCTCGACTCCATTCAGGTAAACCGTTGCAAACGTATCGAGCCCTTCGAACAGCAGATCATACCGTTCATCTTTATGGTCTGCCCCATCGAATTCAAAGGTGGTACGGTACCACCATACCTTTTCCTCTACCCACTGGCATTTCAAATCATTATGCCCATAGAACGGGTCTTCGATTAGCTTTCGGTCGATCAGGGTGGAATGGACGTCCCCAGGAACCGCAGCCGTCATCCAAAAATAATCAATATAATCCGGTGAGGCCACCTCCAAATCACGTGCAGTTCCAACATCGAAATTCTTTATCTTCCAGTTTTTATTAAGCTTCATAGATACAGAACCCTTCCTAAAATATAGGCTGTATTAAAGTTTGGTTTTGATTTCCGTTCCAGGCGCTTCGCTTTCCGCGGGTGGCCCGGGGAGCCTCCTCGGCGCTACAAGCGCCTGCGGGGTCTCCCCTGACCCATGCTCCCGCAGGAGTCTTCGCGCCTTCCACTCCTATCAACAAATCACTAAATATCAATAATTAGTAGTATCACAGCCATACATAAAAAATAATGAAAAAAACCTCGCTAAGATAAAAGGCCAAAATCATCACGCGATTTTGGCACTAATATTGATGTTATTTAATATAAGTCAATGAATCCAGGATTTCCTGAAGGCTTAACTCAGCACATGCCATTGAAGTATCTGCAACTCCGTAGTACATTTTTACAACATCGCCTTCAACGACCGCGCCGCATGAGAAGACAACATTTCCGAAGAAGCCTTCCACTTCATAATCTGCCTCTGGCTCAAGGATCGGCTTGTCAGAGCGAGCGATGACCTTGGTTGGGTCTTCCAGGTCAAGCAATACAGCACCCATGCAATAGCGGTGGTCCGTAGTTGCGCCATGGTAAAGCTCCAGCCAGCCTTTTTCCGTCTTGAACGGAACAGCTCCGCCACCCATGCGGGCACTATCCCACATACCCTCGCGCAGGCCTAGTAAGTATTTGTGATTTCCCCAGTGCAGGAGATTAGTAGATTCCGCGATCCACATTTCCGGTTCCCCTGTGCTTCTAGGGACAGGACGATGAAGAGCATAGTATTTGCCGTTAATTTTCTCGGGGAAGATTAACACGTCTTTGTTTTCTGGTGCTAAAATCATTCCGTGGTGCTCAGTTGTGACAAAGTCCTTTGTTGAAACCATTGATTCGCCAACACCAACAGGTGATACGGCACTGAAGTAAATATAATAAGTATCATCAATCTTTGTAATACGCGGATCTTCAATTCCGAATGTCTCCAGCTCATTTGATGGATAGACAAATGGCTTTTCATCAATCGTAAAGTTATGGCCATCCTTACTGCGGGCAATCCTCAAATAAGATAATGAAGTCAGATAGGCGAAACGATTAGTCTCTCCTGCTTTTTGAATCGTACGTGGATCTGAAAAATTGTAAGCAGGATCGTTCAAATTGAATTCCAAAATTTCAAGCTCACTTGTTTCCGGATTATAAACAGGTGATTTTACAATGTCAGGGTTGTCACTAACCGGACGCTCTGCAACACGCAGCAGCATGATGGTTTCATCGTTAAAAGTCGTAATCCCCGCATTGAATGCGCCAATCACTTCAAAGTCCTCGCGATGCGGTTTTACATCCATTGGTGTCACTAACGGATTCTCTTCATATCTATAAACATTCATGTTGTAATCCCCTCAATTCAGTCAGTTTTTTTGCTCGTATCGTAAAAATGGATCTGCAATCGTAATTTTTTGCGCTTCAGCATCACTGATTCCTGCATAGATATCAGCTGTGCCGTCAGCTTTTCGTACAATTCCGCCACTGAACACAACATCAGCCAGGTCCGGTCGCTTTGAGGCACCAGGAAGGAAATTGCTTCTTGTTGCGATCAGCTCCATATCAGAAAATGCTCCTGTTTCTGGATCAAGCGCGAAAACTATCGGATAATAATGGCGGTCTCCAGCTGCATCGAACGAAGCAATGTGGCCAAGTACACCAACCAGACCATTTGCAAGCAGATGCGGCTCGTTCGCACCACCCCATTCTTCATAAATAAACTGATCTTCAAATAAAGGAGCCTCATTGATGACATCCAGCGTCAATTCCTCCAATGAAGAAATGCGTGCCCAACCAATCTTCCCTCTGCCGCCCTTCTGACCCTGAGGTCTTGTCAGCACACCGATGCTGCCATCAGCCAGCTCAACAAGGCGAAGATCCTTCATTCCATCTGGTCCCTTGGCAAATTCCTCTAAACTTGCAATATTCTTTCCTTTATAAAAAACAGTACGCCATCCAAGTGCATTTTCGATTGCAGGATGTGGGAATATCTGTACGCCGCCGAGGACTAACTCACCAGCAATCCTTGTGTAAAAAGGATCCTGCAATTCAAACACAGGCGCGTTTTCTCGAGGAACCCATTCGCCACCTCTCTCGACAAAGAAATAAACGCTGGAATGCTCACTGTCACGTGATTCCACTCGGCCGGCAATTACCTGCTGACCCTCATCCTCAAAAGGTGCTGTAATATTATAGACATCCTTTTCTCCAACACCAGAGAATACAATTTTATTCGGATTAGCCGGCTGTGCTTTCGAAGAGAACTCCTCCAAAAGCTGTTCGCACGTTTTTACATTACCTTTCGTTAAGACCGTCATTCTCAGCATCCTCCTTTAAAATAATGACTTCATTTGCTGATATCATGAGTACATCGCTACTTTCCATCGTATTTCGCTTGTTCGAAAGCAGCAGGTTCAAGTTTTTCAAATCTAGTTCAAGGGATTTCTCTTCCTCAGAAAAGTTCAGAGCAACTAGTGTCCGTTCCATCTCGTTCCTTCTCATGAAATAGATCATTCCATCCTGGTAACGCAAGAATTCATATTCTCCTGTTTGAAAGGAAGTATGTTCTTTACGCAGCTTCAACATTTTTTTATAGAAGGAAAGCATTGATTCAGGATTGCCTTGCTGGTTTTCAACATTTGTATTGCCGGCATCCTCAGGCACCGTAATCCAGGGTACTACTTCGGAAAAGCCAGCATGAGAACCGGAATTCCACTGCATTGGAGTACGAGATTTATCGCGGCATCGTTCGTTCGCGACAACCAGCGCTTCCTCCTCGGTTTTGCCAGCCTCCAATGCTTCTTCATATGCAAGGCGCCCCTGGACATCCATCATCTTCGTAATGTCATCTGTAACCCAATCCTTCATGCCAAGCTCATCCCCCTGGTAAAGGAACGGCACGCCCTTCGCTGTAAGCATTAGCGCCGCTACCAGCTTCGCGCGCTCCTCATCACCGCCAAACCGTGAAATATGGCGTGACATATCGTGGCTTGAGAAGAACAGAGTAGCAATTTGCTCACAATCATACGCCTTCTCTGTTTCAACTAATTGCTCGTAAATCCGTTCTGCATCAAACTCACCGATGCTTCCGATATTGAAGTTAAAAGATACATCCAGCTTGTCCAGCCCAGAGTACCGTTTTAAAATCTCAATATCCTCAGAACCAACCTCACCGACGAGGAATTTATCCGGATATTGATGAACCACATCGGCGATTTCCTCAATAATGTTTAAAATCCCTTCCTGGTCCTTGTCATACAAATGGATTTGTTCATTCTTTTCATGGTCATAAGGATTATCAATAAAGGAATCGTTGACGGTCAGGAAGTTGATGACATCCAGCCTGAATCCATCCACGCCTTTTTCCAGCCAAAACCTCATGGCATCATACATGGCATTTTTGACTTCCGGGTTAGCCCAGTTCAAATCCACCTGTTCCTTCGCAAAAGCGTGGTAATAATATTGGCCTGTTGCCTCATCAAATTCCCATGCCGTTCCGCTGAAAAAGGATTCCCAGTTATTCGGTTCGTCTCTCCATATATACCAATCTCGCTTTGGGTGATCCTTAGATGACCTTGATTCCTTGAACCATTCATGGTCGGAAGAAGTGTGGTTCAATACAATATCGACAATGACTTTGATATCACGCTTATGCGCCTCAGAAATAAAAACTTCAAAGTCCTCCATCGTCCCATAAGCGGGATCAATCGAGTAATAATCAGAAATGTCATAGCCGTTATCAACCTTCGGAGATGGATAAAAGGGAGTGAGCCACAAGCCATCGACTCCCAAATCCTTCAGATAATCCAGCTTGGAGGTGATTCCTGCAAAATCCCCCAGCCCATCTCCATTTCCGTCCTTGAAACTAGGCATATATATTTCATAGAAAACTGATTGCTTCCACCATTTAACCATTTGCTAGAACTCCAATCTCAGGTTACTTAAGTGTAAATTGCATTCCCTCTTGGAACTTCTTCGCAAAAAGCAAGAAGATGACGATAATCGGCAATGTCAATAACACAGATGCCGCATACATCGGTCCAGGGTAGCCGCCATACGGTCCGAACATTTGTGATAACAGTACGTTTAACGTAAGCATGTGATCACTCTTCGCGACAAGCATATCCCATAGCAACTCTGTCCATCTTTCCATGAACAAGAATAAGAAAATGACAGTAGTAATTGACTTTGACATCGGCAGGACAATCTTGAACATGATTTGCATTTCACTTGCGCCGTCCAATTTTGCCGCTTCAATGAATGTATCAGGGATTGCCTTGAAAAAATTCGTGTACATGAATACCGCCCATAAGCTCATCGCTTTCGGCAGGATCATTCCCCAGTAAGAGTCATACATTCCGACCTTTTGAATAACCAGGAATGTAGGAATAAGCAAGATGATTGCCGGGAAGAACATTTGGAACAAGATCACGTTGTTGATCGTGTCTCTTCCTTTAAATTGAATCTTAGCTAATGCATAAGAAACCATTACCGCTGAGACCATCATTAAAATGGTAGAACCAGCTGATACTAAAAAGCTGTTAAAAAAGGCGTTAATCCAAGGGCGCGGTATGACTGATTCTCCTCCGCCAAGCAGCCATTCCCAGGATTTCAACGAGTATTCAGTCGGGAAGAACTTCTTATCGACCTGACTCCAATCTGCAAATGAATTCAACACCATGTAAATATACGGATAGATCATGATAAGCAAGAGTACGATCGCAAACAGGTAACGAAAAACCAATCCTTTTTTCTTAGGTCCAACCATTTCGTTTCCCCCACAATTCCAAGAGTTTTCGAATGATGTAGATTGCAACAAAAGTTACAATCGATGCAATGATGGCAATAGCTGAAGCGTAACCTGCCTGGAGATTCGTAAATGCTTTTGTAAAGATCTCCATTTGCCATGTGTTAGTTGCAAAGTTTGGTCCACCGCCAGTTAATTGGTATACCTCTGTGAAAATACCAAACGTGACACCAATCGATAAAATCAATACTGTAAACAATGCCGGATATAGGAGTGGAAGCGTAATTTTCCAAAAACGCTGCCATGGCGTTACTCCATCAATCATCGCGGCTTCATAGACATCTTTACTGATACTTTCAAAGCCTGAAGTTAGAATCAGCGCGTAATATCCGGTGAATTTCCAGGCAATGATCAAGGCTACAACAAAGAGTGCAGCGAACGGCGATCCAAGCCAGTTAATATCGAGGCCAAATGTTTCTCGCAGGAATTCATTCAGCGGACTGTTGTAGGACAAAAATCCTTTCACGATCAGTGAGGAAACAACCCCTGATGCCAAATAAGGAAGGAAAAATCCTATTAAAAACAGTCCTTTGAATCTCGGAAGCCCTTGGACAATCAGGGCGACAATGATTGAAAAAGCAATGACTAATGGTACAAATACAGCCATGAATTTAAACGTTACAAAAAAGGCACTCTGGACACCCTGGCTCTTGAAAGCCTCCGTGTAATTTTCCAATCCTACAAAACTATAAGTAGGTGAAATTAAATTCCAATCGGTCACAGATAAGAACAGCGACCAGACAAGTGGTATTAGAAAAAAAATGATTGCGTATAAAAGATAAGGACTGGCAAAAAGCCAGCCCAACCATCCTTGGTTCTTGCTCATTATTTGAGAGCCCCCTCAATGGCCTCTTGCATATCCTTCCATGCAGCTTTCGGATCTTTCTCTCCTTTTACAACTGGGTTGAAGGCATGCTGGCCAATATATGTCTGAATATCATTGTATTTAGAGTTATCCATTGGCGGGATTGCATTCGGAACGGCAGCAGCGTATGGCTGTAATGCTGGGTTGTTTTCAAAGAACGATTTGAAAGTGTCGTTTGTTGTTAAGTCATCACGTGCAGGTGGCAGGTTCGTCTTTTCAAGCCATTTCAGATCATTTTCAGGATTTGAATAGACCCATTTAATGAATTCGCTCGCAGCCTTTTGCTGTTCTTTCGTTGCTGAAGCATACACCACAATACCCTTTGTATCTGCGAATGTCTTAACGTTTTCTGTATCCATTCCGTCTGGAACAGGAGGCAATGCTAACGCATACGTTTCATTCAATTTCATTTCTGGGAATTTATCTGCCCAATAAGAAATTGTCCAAGGACCAATATCCGTAAAGATTCCCAATCCGCTTTCAAATGGATCTTTAGACTGTCTAGTCATCAAAGCATCAGCTTTTTGCAGCTCTTCCACAAATCCAAGAACTTGCTCTCCTACTTTCTTATCGCCAGTAAATTCAGTTCCCTCTACGAACTTGTTGCCATCAGATGCTGCGTTATAAAGCATGAAGAAGTCGAACCATCTTTTCCAAGCTGTTGGATCAGCAAGGTCTGGTTTAGCCCATACATATTTGTCTGGGTGCTTTTCTTTTAATTTCTTCGCTACTTCTAGCATTTCGCTGTATGTTTTCGGCGGTTCGTTATAGCCAAGCTCCTTCAGGACGTCCAATCTCCAGCCAAACAACATCGCATTCGAGTAGATTGGCAATACGTATTGATGGCCGTCAGCAAACTCCCAGCCCTTCATCGTATCTTCCATATTTCTGTTTTTCTTAATTTCATTCCAGCCCTCTAGCTCATCCAATGGTAATAATGCTTTACTTTCAGAAAGCTGAGCGGCAAAACCACGGTTAATATTTTCTGACATTGTTGGCGCACTTCCACCAGCAATCGCTGATTGGATCCCAGCTTCGGAAGTTGGGCTTTCCTTCATCGGACTTACGTTCACCTTGATATCCGGATTTTCTTTAGTGAACTCTTCCGCTACTTCCTTCCAATAAACTTGCTGAGTTGGGTTTGGAGCTGCCCAGAATTCAATTGTTGTTACTCCGTCTTTTGTGCTTCCGTTGCTTTTATCTCCATTATTACAAGCTGCAAGTCCAGAAACAGTCAGTGAGGCAGCAAGGACTAATGAAGCCACTTTTTTGATTTTCATCCGATATTCCCCCAATTATTTGTATGATTTCTTAACTTTAAGTTTTCAGTAATTTCCCCCGAAAAAATGATAAAATTATTAGTCTAGCTTTTTGAAGTGGACAGTTTTGATAACGCTATCATAACCTTACAAAAAAAAGTATAATCAATAGTATCTGGGTCACGTATATTGATGATTTACCCTTTTACCCCTCATTTCTAAAGATTTTTTAAAATCATTACAATAAAAATAAATAATGTGAATAATAACTTTACAAATACATTATTGCACCTTACTACTTATATGTCAAACGTTAATTATATTAAAATTAACAATGTTAAAAAGTTGGCTTTGATACATAGCTGTTGATTTACGCTCCAGGCGCTTTCTTTCCGGGGGGGGGGGACGTTCGCCGAGCCTCCTCGTCGGTTTGCTCCTGCGGGGTCTCGCCTGAAACGCTAATCCCCCAGGATCCAAGCGCCTTCCGCTCCAATCAACAGGCTTACAAACAAGATTGGCATTTAACACAATCATAAAGTTTAACAATTACCATGATAAGTATATTGCTAAAAACATTTTGTAACGTTACAATAAAATTACAAGAAGAATACTATTATTCACTTTCATTAAGGAGAAGTTTTATATATGAAGAAAAAAGTGACTATGCAGGATATTGCGGATCGGCTGAATATCTCTAAGAACTCTGTTTCACAAGCATTGACGGGAAAACCGGGAGTAAGTAAAGAAACAAGGCTGATGGTTCAAAAAGTGGCAGATGAATTAGGGTATTCCTATCCCAATAATAGAAGCAGTCAAAAGGATGATAAAAAGGGAATCAACATTGCGCTTATTGCTTCTGACTATGCTTTTTCGCTTAAAAGCTTTTTTGGGGAGATTTATCTCAGCGTGGAAAAGGAAGTGAGGACACGCGGCTGGAATTTATTGATTGAATCCATCGACCAGGATTCAAAGGATCAGTTAATCCTTCCCTCCCTGCTTTCGAATCATCAAATAGATGGGATTTTGATTCTATCTCATATCAGCACTGACTATATTTCAAAGATTATTGATACCGGAATTCCGACTGTGCTGATTGACCATCACTCACCATACCTGCAGGCGGACGCCATCTTGACGAACAACCGTTTTGGTGCATTTAAGGCAGTTGAACACCTAATCGAATTAGGTCATCAGGACATTGCATTCGTAGGAGATATAGAGATTTCTCCAAGCTACCAAGAAAGACTGGAAGGCTATAGTCTTGCACTGAAAAAACATGGGATAGTATCAAATTCAGCCCTGTTATTTACAGACGCAGAGGAAACCCAAGAAGAAATAAGCAGGTTTACCGATCGACTACCATATATGCCGACTGCATGGTTTTGTGTAAACGATGGACACGGATTCCTTGTTCAGTCAGTATTGCAGCAAAAAGGATACAAGATTCCAGAAGACATATCGATCTGCAGCTTCGACAACGGACAGCTGTCCAAAATCGCCACTCCAAAAATTACAACAGTCGATATTGATTTAAATTACTATGGTAAAAAAGCGGTCGAACAGCTGAGCTGGAGGATTAATCATAAGGATGAACCCATCCATGAAATCCTGCTGCCGACCACATTGATTGTTCGGGAATCAACCGCTGTTAATACTGCAAACGATATAATTTTAAGTTAGGGAAGCAAGGGAATCGTTCTCTTGCTTCCCTTTGCATTACTAGGGAACAATTGCGGATGATCGTATGGAGGGAAATAGCCAATGAACACAAATACTGAACAAACGATTTATATTATTTCTGGTCCTTGTGGTGTAGGCAAGTCCACTCTTGCTAAGGAACTTGCTAATCATTTGAAGAAAAGCGCTCTCGTTCATGGCGATTACTTTCTAGAAATGTATGGTGAAGGATCTGAACCGCCTTGGGAAGAAAGATTAAACATCATGTGGAAAAATATCCTTTCCACAACACAAACTCTCATTCAGCATGATTTCAATGTCATCATCGATATTGTCGTCGAAGATGAAATGGAATGGTTCTGCAAACATTTTTCTCATTTGAATGTAAAAGTTAAATATATAGTCTTACTTGCTGAAAAAGATCGTTTGATTGAACGTATCCAGAAACGAGGGGATACTTACTTAATTGACCGCTCGTTGTTTCTGCTGAATCAGCTTGAGAACACACCAGGAAATAAACTGCATCTGTACGACACAACCAATAAACAACCTTATGATATTTTAATGGATATTATGAACAGCTCTAATTTTGATTTAGATCTTTCATAGTGCCACCGTAACTATTTTTGTATTCTTGCAAAGTATAGGGCTTTTCAAAAATTCATTCATTACATATCAAAAGGAGGATTACCATGACCAACCCTAATAATTAAACCGAAACTCATTCCAAATAAATCCCTTTTCCATGAACGCAAGCTTCAAGTCTACTTACAAACAGTCTCCCTCTCAATGAGTTTCGTCGTCAGTAAAATCTTCTCGAAAACAGGCGTCTGCTGTTGAATTCTTGTATATAGCTGAATCACAGAACGCTTAGCAAAATACTGTTTGTCGATTGACATCGTCGTTAAGCGTGGTGCAGCGATCTTTGCGTACAGCGAGTCATCAAACCCGCATATAGCTACCTGCCGCGGAATGGTGTATCCCATTTTGGATAAGATTTGAGTCAGCAGAAACCCGTAGTGGTCATTTACACAAAACCACGCATCCGGAAGAGTGGATAACGCCCGAATATACTGACCCAATTCCTCCTCAATTTCATCATGCTCGCTATTAATCCATGAGGAGGCTAAGGATATGCCTGCTTCTTTTAACGCATCACTATAACCCTCGAACCGTTCCTTATAACTTGGTGATTTTTCCACTCTGCCGATAAAGCCTACTGATTCCGCACCTTTTTGAATGAGATGTTTCGTTGCAAGATAACTTCCAGTCCGATTATCGCTTAATACAGAGTCAACCTCTAATTCAGGATCATGGTGATCAACAAGGACTACGGGAATTCCTAAATTCAGGACCTTCTTTATGTACTCAGTTCTCAAATGGGACAAAACAATTAACCCATCAACCTTTTGGTTTTGTAAAAAGGAAGGCAAAAGCAGATCTCTTTCACTATCTTTATCTACAGCATGAAGCAGAAGATTCCCTCCCTTGCTTTTAATCTCTTTTTCAATATGTAAATTAATTACGCCAAAAAACTCATGTTCTGAAAAGACTTCTTCCCTTGCAATAAGTCCAATGAAGTGAGAGTCTGACCCCTCATTCTTTTTGTGTATCGGATAACCTATCCGCTTTGCTTCTGCGATCACTCTTTCACGTAATTCGGCACTTACTCCCGGTCGGCCTGATAACGCAAGAGAAACAGCATTTTTTGAAATCCCTAAATTCTCGGCAATGCTTTGCATCGATGTTTTTTTCATATCATTAGCCCCAATATCATCATATTCATTTCAGCTTAATCTTCTTGTCAAGTAGTTGTCAAGTAGAAAAACCGACATCGTTGCTTATGACTGCCGATCTTTTTAAAAAAGCGATTCTCTTATGAAAATCGCTCAGGCTGTAGACAAACTCGATGAGAATCAAGCTTGTCTACAGTCTTCTATTTTGGTTGGAGGTGAGATGTAACTGTTGATCTCCGTTCCAGGCGCTTCGCTTTCCGCGGGGCTGGAGTTGAGCCTCCTCGTCACTTTGCTCCTGTAGGGTCTCACCTGTCCAGCTGATCCCGCAGGAGTCTACGCGCCCTTCCACTCCAATCAACAGGAATTCAAGACTTATTGTGGTTCGAGAAAAAAATGGAAAAAAGCCGATTCCACCAGAGAAGTTCCTCAAAGTGTGCGAAGGAAAAGAACAGAAGACAAGAGTAGTCTATTCTCTTGAGAATTTCTATTCCAGAACAAAAGGGGTCCGGAATGCGAACATTCCTAACCCCTTTGTCTACAACTGTGCGACTCTGATAAGAGAATCGCTCAAACACAGCTAGCGTTACTTAAAGTATAAGTAACCGATACTTTTCCCTGATTTAATTTCGGCTCTCTTTAGCTCATCAGTATAAGGAATAAGTTTACTATATTCACCTTTATGGTTCGTTTTTATTTTGTAGGTTTGGCCTAATGCGGTTATGGTTACATGCTCATTGGATATGACTTTGCCATTTAGATCTGTGATGCTGCCATACACAAGCGCTTTTCCATCGTTTATTTCAAACGACGAGTGAATAATATTCCGCTTTTTCAATGATTGTTCTTCATCCACGATGAGGTTATTGCTAATACTGTCTCGAATAACGGTTACCGTTTTTCCTTTTAATGTTTCATAGGATGCTTTTGACTGCAACGGGTATAGGGTGATTTGGTCGATGTCTGCTGGAATCTCTCCTGAATTTTTCAATTGGAAGGAAGTCTGTCCTTCATCAATCTTTACTGTGCCCGTATGAATGATTTGAACAGATTCTTCTTCGTCTGCCAGATCAACGGATAAGGTTTGATTCTCACCGAATTCCATTTGGATTTCGCCTGGTTCTTTCTTAGTCCTGGCACTTACATATACTCTATAATCTCCAGCCTTGATTTCTTCTGGCAAGGTAATTTCTTTTTCTTGGCCAGCTGGCATTTCTATATAGCGTCCTTTAGAAAATTCTGTGCCACCAGCTCTTAATTCAGGTGTATTTACCTTATAAAGCTTTACATCCGCTAAGGAAACATAGCCTTTATTAAACCATTGATTTTCTGATTCCACATTAAACATTATTCTTAACTTCGTGGTACCTTCCGGAATAGGTGAGATGGACGATGTCTTGATTGAGCTATCACCAGAGTACCAGTGACGATAATGATAATTCATCCCTTCCACTTGAGAGATAACTGTACTTTCACCATTATCGTTAAAAGCAAGCACCTTCGCTTCAAGTTGTGTATCAAATTCCAAGCGTGTAGCGAATTGCAGACTGACTACATCGCCAATATTAGGGGATCCAGCTTCACCATTAACCGGAATGTCACGATATAAATAGGAATCGTCATATAATCTCGTATTATTGTAGCCTGCACCTTTTACAAACAGTGCGTTTTGACCTGTCCATTCCTCGTAAATTTCAGCTTCTTGATCATAAGATTCTTGAGGAATTACTTCTTCTTTTGTAGCTGCTTCATTATTTTCATTCAGTGCTGGGTCATCAGACTGCTTAACAACAATTGCTTTGTCTGGGTCAGAAAGGCTGCCGTTATTTAATTGATAGAGCTCATCTGTTTTCTTCACATATTGATCTTCCAATTCGATTGTTAAGGCACGTTGTTTTTCTAATTCTGTTGAAAATAATGCTGTTTTACTAGTTTCATTTTGTAAGATACGCGCAAGAGCTCTTATAGCCTCAATATTTGATTCAGCCCCTGAATTTATATTGACTTTGTTTTCGTCAATCGCATCAAACGCTATACCATACTCCTGATTGAACATCGGATGGTTTTTATCATTGTTTCCAAGCCACCACTGCCCTGCGACCCCTGCCATGAAGGCATACTTTTCTTTACCCGTGACGTCATATAATTTAATAAAGTTATCGACGTAAGAGGCTGTGCCATAGTTAATCTGCGGGTATTTTATGTCATTGGGCTGCTGTGAAAATGCTCTTCCAGAAATAATTGAATCACTTAAAAAGCTGTCTGCTGCAAGTTCTGCTGCTGCAATCCAATTTTCATTCCCAAGCGCATCTCCAGCTAACGCCATGGCTGCTACCTGTTGACTGCCCCATTCACTCCAAATATCTACCCGATCCGAATAGGTGCTCATAAATCCACCATATGGGTAATTGATGAAATCTCCAAACTGCGAGGCATATAGCGCCTCTCCAAGCATTTGAATATTCTCTTTGACAGTATCATTAGGCAGGACTGCATGATGTTTTGTTAAAGCATCCAAAGCGATCGTGGTAACCCAATTATCATAAAGGTCCCAAGCGGGATACTTTTCACCATTCTTTTCTGTATAGGTACCGTATAAAGGTTTAACTTTTTCATTAATTCGATTGCTTGATAGCTCCATGTGCTTTTTGACTCTGTCAGCAAATTCCGGGTCCTCTTCTTTTAAAATCTCATGGGCATAACTTAGTGACGTATAAGCTCTTGTCGCCCAATAACTGAAAGTCTTTGAAGAAGAATGTGAATCTCTTTTATAGATTTCCCCATTCTCATCTAGGGCCACAAAGTTTCTGAAATCACCATCTGATTCTTGCATCCACATGACGAATTCCAATCCATCCTTAATCTGGCTTAAACTATATTCATCTTTATATAGTTTGTAATGTTCGACATACGCTGTTACTGCACGGCTCACATCATCCAGAGCAGCAATACCCTCTTGAGGATCTCCTACATAATGATATCCCTGACTTAAATCATGAGGGTTATTAGGCTCTGCATAAAGCCTTGTTATCATCATATCGATACCATCAACTGTAACCTCTTCGTTCAACCAGTTCAGATGCTTAAGATTTAAAAAGAATTCACCCTCTTTGTTTAGAGCAAATTTCTTAAAATAAGAAACATCTTTGCTAGTAAGCTGATGATCTTGATCAAAATCAAACGCACTCTCATATTGATTTTTCTTCACTGCATTTACCAGTTTATTTAAATCAGCACTATTAACGACACCATTGGAGTCTAAATCATAATTAACTTTACCAGTATTATCTGCATTGACGACCCCAGACATTAACAGTGAACTAGCTAAACCGACCGAAACGAATAAACTTAGCTCTTTCTTCATGACTCTCCCCCTGAAAGTAAAATTTTTCATTGATTAACAAAAATGAAAGCGCAAACAAAAAACCGTATGATATTTAATTCGCACACCTCCATTCGTCAAGTTTTGTAAAGTTACGATACTTGAATTATATTTATTATAAATTGTATTGTCAATTTTGAATAAAGTAAAAATTCGAAAAAAAGTGACAGGCACTACCCATTTTAAGGATAGTGCCTATCACCAGGAACTACGTAACGCTTATTTTTCAGAAAGATGACCCCTGTTCAATACAAAGATCATGTTCTTAAAGCAGCCTAGCTTTTTTAAAAAATATCTTTTACAAGGGGAACAGTTTAGTCGCCCCCACTCTTTTTTATTTTTCATATGTAAAAAAACACTTAAAAAGTAAACTTTCCACGTCGAGCTACGTCAATAAAATATAAAGAAAGAGGGGGGAAATCGTTGGAATCAAAAAGTGTTGTTAGACATGACTCTTTGGATAACATTTTGCGAGCAATTAATGATTGAGTATGGAAATGCGATGATTAAACTTGTCTATTCATATGTTAAAGATAAACAACTTGCAGAGGATCTTACCCAGGAGGTTTTAAAAAGCTCTCTTTAATTCATAGTGCTATTTCATTAACGCTGCTCTCAAATTCACACCATATTCCAAATAACCTTTCAGACAGGTTAACATATAAACCCAACCTTCTTTATTATCGATCAATTGAGTGATGAAATCATTATCAGTTTCATTAAAGCCTTCTTCGTTGACTTCAACAATGGTAGTTGAGTTATCCAACTGATTAAGTGCAATTGTAACAATATGTGCTTCCCCCCACTGAAAGACAATTTTCTTATTTATGTCCACTTCGAGTACTTCTATTTCCCCTTCAGCTTCATATTCTTCATATCTCAATGTAATTGTTTTGCCTTGTTCCCATCTTTCAGAACTTAATGAGAACCAAAAATTCCCGATTTTCATCGGATTTACGAAGGCTTCAAACACTTCATGTGCTGGCTTTAATATCTTCATTTTCGTAACGTTGTTCATATTCAATCAACTCACTTTCGATATAGATAATATTTTTCACTTTATGCCACAAGCATAACAAAAAGTAGTGCGATTTGAAATGATGCACCCGTTACCAATCAATATAAGATCGTCACGTCCATTATGAGAAAAAAAGATGACAGTGACCTCCCATAAAAATGGAAGATGACTGTCACCCGGCAAAAATTCTAATATAAATGACAAGCAACAAACTGGCCTGTCTGGACTTCTTTCAGCTCGGGCCGATTGGTACGGCAGATGTCCATGCAGGCGTGGCAGCGGGTATGGAATGCGCAGCCTGATGGCGGGTTTTCCGGGCTTGGAACGTCTCCTTTCAGAATAATCCTCTCCCGCTTCATGAGCGGATTTGGCACAGGCACTGCAGACATCAGCGCCTGGGTATAGGGATGGAGCGGCTCTTTATAAAGGCTTTCTTTTGGCGCGAGCTCCACGAGCCTTCCCAGGTACATAACACCTACTCTTGTGCTGATGTGTTTGACCACACTTAAGTCGTGGGCGATGAATAGATACGTTAGTTTGAATTCTTCCTGCAAGTCCTGGAGCAGGTTCAAAACCTGTGCCTGGATGGAAACATCCAGGGCCGAGACTGGCTCGTCGGCAACGATCAGCTTGGGGTTAAGCATTAAGGCGCGGGCAATTCCGATCCGCTGGCGCTGCCCGCCGCTGAATTCATGCGGGTAACGGTCGGCAAATGCCCGGTTCAGGCCAACTTTCTCAAGAATCGCTTCCATCTTATCCTCCTGCTCTTTTGCCGAGGAAATTCCATGAATTTTCAGAGGCTCCATTACGATGTCACGGATTTTTTTCCGTGAGTTCAAACTGGCATATGGATCCTGGAAAATCATTTGCAGTTCCTTCCGCAGTGGCTTCATTTCCCGGAAACTCATGTCGGCAAGGTTCCGGCCGGAATAAACAACTTCTCCTTCAGTCGGTTTGATCAGTTGCAAAATCGTCCGGCCCAGCGTCGATTTGCCGCAGCCGCTCTCTCCGACGAGGCCCAGTGATTCGCCTTCCTGCAGGGCGAAGCTCACGTCATCAACGGCCTTGACATGCCCAGTAGTCCTCTGCAGGACTCCCTTTTTAACAGGATAGTATTTTTTCAGATTACGAATTTTCAAAAGTTCAGCCATATGCCTGTTCCTCCTTGTCATAAAGCCAACAGCTCGTGGTATGGGCCTCGCCTGCCACAACCAACGGCGGCTCTGTTGTGAAGCAATGAGGCATTGCATGGGAACAGCGCGGTGCGAAACGGCAGCCAGCCGGCATTTCTTCCGGCAATGGCACACTTCCAGGAATCGTGTTCAACCTGGATTGTTCACTTGTCAAGGTTGGCATTGATGCCAGCAGTCCATTTGTATAAGGATGCTTTGGATTGGTAAAAAGCTCAACAACGGGGGCTGATTCTACCACCTTGCCGGCATACATGACAACCACACGGTCACACACCTCGGCCACAACTCCAAGGTCGTGAGTGATCAAAATGACAGCTGTGTTGGAATCCTGCTGTATCTGTTTTAGCAGGTCCAAAATCTGTGCCTGGATCGTCACGTCAAGTGCAGTCGTCGGTTCATCGGCAATCAGAAGCTTTGGCTGGAGCAAAAGAGCCATGGCAATCATGACACGCTGCCTCATCCCTCCCGAAAGCTGGTGAGGGTACTCGTTCATAATATGCTCCGCACGCGGAATACCGACTTTTTTCAGCATACCCACCCCGCGGTTCCACGCTTCCCGCTTGGAAACCTTCTCATGGGCCAGGACCATTTCCCTCATCTGGTAACCAATCGTGAGGACCGGATTTAGTGAGGTCATTGGATCCTGGAAGATCATCGAGATATCTTTCCCACGGACTCCGCGATAATCGGCATGTGACAGTTTCGTCAGTGAAGTTCCCTTAAACGAGATTTCACTTCCGCTGCCCACCCGGCTCATCTCCTGCGGCAGGAGACCCATGATGGCAAGGGAGGTAACACTTTTCCCGCAGCCTGACTCACCTACGATTCCAAGCATTTCTCCCTCTTTCACCTGAAAGCTGATCGCACCAACCGTTGAAACAAACTCCTTATCTTTTCGAAAAAGGATTTCCAAATCTTTCACATCAAGTAGAGCAGTCATAGCCATCAGTCCTTTTGGGTCGCCAGATCACTCATGAACTCAACGACCTTTTTATCAATAAAGCCTTTTTCCTGGATTCTTTCATCAAAGTTTTCGATCAAGTGGAAAGAAAGAACCGCTTCAAAAACGTGAGCTTCTGAAGGAGCATCAGTCTTGAGGTAATCCAATTTTTTCAATGAAGAAACAATCTCATCCATCAACTGACCCTCAACCGGGAGGATATCTTCTTCCTTAGGTTTTTGGAAATACAGCTGATGCAAATAGAGAATGCGCTTCAGCTCCTTGACAGGCTGAGCATGGTCGTCAACCCGCAAGTCGATGTACCGGTCAGTAACCCCTGCGTAGCCGCCGTTTTCTTTTACAATTAAAAGCGCTGCCGACTGCTTGCCGCGGCTGTCACCGCCAGCATCCTCCCCCGCCTTGAGAGCTTCTGTCAGGCGGGTCGCCAAATCTCCCTCAGCTTTTTTGAAGGTATCAGCCATAGACTGCACTACGTTTTCGCTAGTCAGGATATTTCCCTGGCAGGCAAAATTGGTGCCGGAAATACCGCCAGCCCAAGAGTAGCATTCTTGTCCTGTGAAAGTGGCGCTGTTTCCTTGTGCATCAACAAAGCCAGCCTGGCGTACCTCAGGATTTACATCCTCTGAAGTTAAAATCTCCAGGGTTTCCTGGGCTGTTTTTCCTTCCGCCATCAGCTCAAGGCCACGCTGGCCGTACACTGGGTTCACCCATGACTGGGTTGCGATTGCCCCGACTCCTGCTTTCGCCCATGGCACGATGGAGCCAACTGATAAAAATTTCGATGCAACGGCAACCCCCAGTTCTCCTGTTTCAGGGTCAAAAGCAACAATAGAAAATGTATTAACGCAATCACGTGGTAATTTCATAACTGATTCCTCCTATTTTGATTTAGGATCTAGCGCATCCCGCAGCCCGTCACCAACAAGATTGAGAGCCAGGACGACAAGGAAAATCGCAAAGCCCGGAAGCAGACTGACATGTGGTGCTACCCGGATAAACTCCTGCCCTTCACTCAGCATAACACCCCACTCAGCAAGTGGCGGCTGGGCGCCAAGTCCAAGGAAACTCATACCAGCAGCTGCAAGAATCATCCAGCCAACATCAAGGCTTACTGCAACAATGAGCGGCGGCAGGCAGTTCGGCAAAATGTGGTGAACAATAATATGAAAATGTCCGGCACCAAGTGCCCGCTCGGCCATGACAAATTCCATTTCACGGAAGCTTAAGGTGCTTCCTCTCACGATCCTCGCATAATAGGGAATCCCTACAATACTGACCGCGATCATGGTATTCATCAGGCCCGGTCCAAGCGCAGCGATAATGGCGATTGCCAGCAGCACGTACGGGAAAGCCATTAGAATATCCATAAAGCGCATAATCACTGTATCAAAATAGCTCCTGAAATATCCCGCAATCAATCCGAGGATGGAGCCAAATAATAATGCAATTCCTACAGCGACCACTCCGACAAGAATGGAAACTCTGCCGCCCCAGATAAGCCGGCTCAGCAGATCCCTTCCAAGGTGGTCGGTTCCAAGTATATGTCCCTCAGTGCCAACAGGCTTCAGCCTGCTCCCAAGATCAACCTCATCGGGATTTAAGACGGGCAGCCATGGGGCCAGGATCATCGCTAATGCCATAACGCCAAGCAGGATCAGGCCAGCAACTGCTGCTTTATCCTTCTTGAACGTTTTCCACGCAAGCACCCATGGCCCCTGTGGCTTTTTAATCGGGCTGGCGCCAGAGATCCCCTGATTTTGTCGTACGGCCGGTTCCATTCAGAATCCCTCCTATTTATAAGAAATGCGCGGGTCAAAGACAGCGTATAAAACATCAACCAGCAGGTTGACAATCACGTAGGTGGTTGCCACAAAAAGAATGACTCCCTGGACAAGCGGAAAATCCCTTGCCAGGATTCCGTTGACCATCAGCGTTCCTATGCCGGGCCAGGCAAAGACCATCTCCACGAGGACTGCACCAGCAAGCAGGAAGCCGATTTGCATGCCAATGACCGTCAAAATTGGAATAAACGCATTTTTCAGCGCATGGATTAAAATGATTTTCCGGTCCTTTAACCCTTTGGACTTAGCGGTACGGATATAGTCCTGCCCAAGAACCTCAAGCATGGAAGAACGGGTCATCCTGGCAATAATGGCTCCAGCTCCGGCAGACAGAGCTGTGGCAGGCAGAATCAAGTGCTTGACCAAATCCATAAACCCTTCCTGTCCTGGCGAGTACATACCCGAGATCGGCAGCCAGTTCAGGTTTAGACCAAATACAATTTGCAAAAGGATTCCGAGCCAGAAAACGGGCAGGCAGAACCCAACCAGAACAAACAGCATCATTGAGCGGTCGAGAAACGAGTATTTTTTATAAGCGGAAATGATACCTCCGCCAATTCCCACAACAGCAGCAATTAAAATACTCGCGACTGTTAAAATCAGCGTCGCAGTAAACCGTTCAGCGACTAGCGGCAGCACCTCCATCTTCATCTGGATGGACCTTCCCCACTCTCCCTGAAAAACATTTCCCATCCAGGTCAGATACTGGGTATGCAACGGCTGGTCCAGGCCAAGCTGTGCATTCAATTTTTCAATCGATTCAGCTGTAGCTTTCGGGCCAAGGATGATTTTTGCGGGATCGCCGGGTGAAAGATGCATGATGGAAAACACCAGGATCGTCACACCCAACAATACCGGAACAAGCCCCAACAGCCGCCTCATGATATAAGATGCCATCTGCTGTACACCTCCCAAGTTAGATAAAAGCATAGCCGGATAAGTGCCGGCCCGCTTATGTAAAAGAGGAAAGAGGAGCTGCCTCCTTTTCCCTCTTCTTGATTACTCTTTTACTACATTTGAAAAACGGAATACTCCTGTTGGATGAAGCTTGAAGTTTTTAACTGCGCTTGATGTCCCTATGATTTGCTTTTCATGGTCAATAGTGATCCATGGAGCATCTGCCATGATGAGTTCTTGTGCTTCCTCATACATTGCTGTACGCCCAGCTTTGTCCTTTGTCACACGTGCTTTTGAAAGAAGCTCATCAACCTTTTCGTTCTTATAATAGGAGTCGTTGAAGCCAGCTGTTGGCCATTGCTCGCCGCTGAAAAGGATGTACAGGAAGTTGTCCGGGTCACCGTTGTCGCCGATCCATGACATCTGGTGCATATCCATATCGTTCTGGTCTGCAGGCACGAATACTTTATCAAGGTATGCACCCCATTCCAGTGTCTGGATGTTTACCTTTACACCTATTTTTTCCAGGTCAGACTGGATGGCTGCGGCCATTGCCTGAGGCTGCTGCATGCCTGAACCAGATTCCGGCACCCAGTACGTTACTTCAAAACCGTCAGGATAGTTTGCTTCAGCAAGAAGCTCCTTCGCTTTTTCTACGTTATAATCGTAATTTGTCACGCTCGGGTTATGTCCCCATACTGTCGGAGGAAGCACACTGTTGGCCACTTCCCCGGAACCCTGCAGGATTCCATCAACAATTGCTTCTTTGTTAATCGCATAATTGACAGCCTGACGGACTTTCACGTTATCAAATGGTGCTCTCTGTGTATTGAACGCTGTCCACCATACATGCATGCCAGCCTGCTCAACAAGGGAAATGCTCTCGTTTCCGCGGAGTCTTTCAAGATCATCCGGCGGTATGTTCACCATTACATCAATGTTGCCAGCTTCAAGCTCAGCCAGGCGGGTTTGCGCTTCTGTAATAGGCTTGAAGATCAGTTTTTCGATCGTTGGAGCTCCTCGGAAGTGCTCCTCGTTTTTCTCAAGAACAATTTCTACACCAGGGCTCCAGCTCGCAAATTTAAACGGTCCGGTACCAACCGGATTTTTCGTGAAATCAGCTCCGTGCTTTTCAACTGCTGCCGGGCTGACAATACTTGCTGCGTGCATTGCCATGTTTCCAAGGAATGGAGCAAACGGCTCTTTAAGCTTGATTTTTACCGTCAATTCATCAACAACCTCAACGGTTTCGATTGGGCCAAAGGTAAACTCTGCATAAGCATATGTTCCAGTGTCGTGGAACGGATGATTTGGATCCCTCTGCCGGTCAAAGCTGAATTTGACCGCCTCTGCATTTAATGGTGTTCCGTCATGGAACTTGACATCCTTTTTCAGGTGAAAAGTATATTCAAGACCATCATCGGAAACATCCCATTTTTCTGCCAGATCTGGCTCCAGCTCCGTGCTCTCATCTTTAAACTGGACCAGCTGGTCGTAAATTTCCATTGCTGCCCGGCTTGAGTTGTAGTCTGAAATCTGGTGGGCATCCAATGAAGTAGGCTCTGCTTCCAATCCAACGATGATTGTCTTTGAATCCGAGCCACCCTTTCCGCCTTTAGAGTCAGTTGACGACGATCCGGAGCATCCTGCCAGCAAGGCTGAAAGCAAAAGCAGAACCGCCAACAGTGTAACTGTGTATTTTTTCATGCCATATCCCCCTTTCACTATTGTTCCTAATTATAATAATTTTCTAAAAATTTAATTTATATTTATCTTCCTTGTTTTTATATATTTATGATGTATTGCTGTATAAACCAGATGTAAAAGGCAAATGACCGCCGAGCCAGCTCCAAAAAGGACGAACAGTTTTATAATGGCAACTTCCCTGATATAAAAGAAAATTCCAAGGATCACAGCCATCCCAGCCATTAGCAGCCGCTTGGAAATATTGTTACCAATTTTTCGGGCAGCCGCAGACAGCTCCAGGGTCGAACAGGCAGCAAGGCCGAGAAGGATGATCGCTATAAACACCTGATCCATAAGCTCCTCCAGCATCAAAAAGAACCGCTGGTTTCCCTGGCCAGCTGGCATTTGGTAGTTAAATGAAACAAGGCTCATCGAGGAAAATGCCAGAATGACGGTCGCCCAAATCAAATAACCGAAGAACAGCTTCTGGATTCCTTTCCAAAACCGATTCTCCACGTACCCATATAGGAAAGGAATCTGAGCATACAGCTTTGCGAAAAAGACGGCCACAAGCAGGCCAAACAGGACCCATGCCCCCTCCTGCTGTAAATGAAGAAACCTTGGATGATAATGCAAAAGATTATGGTAAACGGTTTCCAGCCCTTTCTGCAGGAAAAAGTAGTTTGGAAGAAAGATTGATAATCCCAGCAACACTGCGAGCTTGATGGCCCCTTTTCTCCCTAAAAAGAAGAGAATGGCGGTAATAAAGGGAATCGCGAGTCCCATCAGTCTTAATGGTGAAGTAAAGGCCAGGGCTGATGAAGCTATTAAAAGTAAAATGACAAAGTGGAGCGTAAAAGATTCAAAGAAAATGACATACTCTAGTATGGTTAGGAACGGCGATTGTTCCCGGCCCTTAGAACGGTGTAGCCAAAGGAACGGGATAATAAGCAGGAATGCCATCAGGAAAGCACCAACTATCATAAACCCCGCTAGTGCTCCATATGTAAAAACTGCCTGTCCGGACACAAACAGCAGGCTGACTGTCATCCAGGCGGATACCAGCTTTGAGAGAGGCTGTGGAAATGGCTGATGGGCAATCATCTGATCACCGCATTTCGATACTCTGTCGGAGAGCATTGAGTGAACTTTTTAAAGGCACTGCTCAAATGGTGCTGGCTGCTGAATCCGCATTTTTCCGCAATCTGTTGGACACTCCACTGCCGATTCCGGGCCAGAAGCTGCTTGGCCATCTCTACCCTGTAGGAAAGCAGGAATTCAGAAAAAGACAACCCTACTTCCTCACTGAACAGCCGGCTTAAATAATTTGCGTTAAAGTGCATTTCCTCTGCAATGCCTGATAACCTCAATGGCTCATGGTACCGGTCCTTGATCAGCATGATGACCTTTTCAACAGCATCCGATTTCATCCTATACTCTGGGTGCTCTTTTATATAATTTTCCAGTACATTTAAAAATTCTTTTTCAATCACAGGCTTAACGAGATAATCAAATGCCCGCAGTTTAATAGATTCCTTCGCATATTCAAAATCCTGAAAAGCTGTCACAACAATCAAATCAAGGCCCGGCATTCTGTTTTTCAAGATGGATGCAACCTCAAGCCCGTTTCTGCCTGGCAGCTTAATATCAATAAACGCAAGCTGAAAAAGCTCTCCCTTGTCCACCCATCTGTCCGCCAGCAGGATCGCTTCAGATCCAGTCAGGGCCTGCTTAATCCTCCAGGTCGGGAAATGGGTGTTAATTAATAGATTTAACTGTGCCAGCTCCAATGGTTCATCATCGAGCAATAAAACATTCATAAATGCTCACCCCCGTTTTCAACAATGGTAACTTTCGGCCAGATAACCTGTACAACTGCCCCTTGTTTACCGGGTGCAGTTTTTGCAGTCATAACAGCCTCATTTGCAAAAAGCAGACCGAGCCTTCTTCTTATATTCTGCAAACCTACCTTTTGCTCGCCGGGGACGCTAGCTATTTCGTCCGGAAAGCCCGGCCCGTTATCAGCCACAATCATCTGAATTCTGCCATCTTCAAGAGAATTGATTTTTATCAAAAGTTCTGCCTGCTCCTCGATCATTTCGAGACCATGCTTAAAGGCATTTTCCACCAGAGTTTGCAGCAAATATGGTATCACCATCGCCTGCTCCAGCCCTTTTTCAATCTCCCAGTTGATGGTGAGCCTGTGCCCGAAGCGAAGCTTTTGAATCTCCAGGTAACTTTCTGTATATGAAACTTCCTTTTCGAGCGGATACAAAGGCTCCTTCGCCGTATATTTGGAACGCAGGTACACGGCCATATGCTCAAACGACTCATAAAGCCGGTCATACTGCTTCAGGCGAATCAACCCAAGAAGCGAATTGAGGGCATTAAAGAAGAAATGAGGTTGGATCTGCTGGTTCAGCTGAAGATAGCGGCTGATCTCCAGCTCCTTTTCCAGTGATATCTGCTGGTTCTGCATCTCAAGTACATACACTTGGCGCTCATGGCTTGTGTAAAAAATTAAAATAAACACCCCAACAACCGGACCAAGTATACTAATTAGTATCAATATAAAAAAACTCTCATAGGTTATCATAGAATTCCCCAATTCCCCAAAAAGTGAAGAAATTTTCCTCATTTATCTGAAATATTAGTAAATATTATACTCCTAAAAACCGCAGGCAGGAATATTATCCTATAAAATTTGCAAAAAGTATGTCACAGTGAATGTCAGTGATAAAAACGTAAGGGGGATTATGACCAGGCCAGTTGGTGAAGGAACCTTTTCTATGAAAATATCAATAACAGGAGGCAAACTAAGAAAAATAGAGGCCGATTTCATAACAACGAATACTATTTGACAATTTTTCTAGTGGCATTGAAATTGCTTGGCGCTGGGGGTGCCCGGATAATGGCTGGCCGAGAGTAAGACCTGTAGTCTTTGACCCTAGAACCTGATCTGGTTAATACCAGCAGAGGGAAGTGTATCGGCTATTTCTTGTAGTTTATGTACAGATTCCTTTGCTGCAGGCTGCGTTTTTTGCTGCTCCGGCAAGAAAACCATGCCGGCCTCCTCCACCCGGGGGATTTTTTTTGGGTAAAACACAAAAAATGACGCTCACGGCGATGATGCTCGCGATAATTTAAATAGAATTAAAGAAGGAATGATGGAATCAAGCAAAAAATAGATGGATTTTTTAAGAGGAGCCATTGCATAGCAAGGAAGACGCATAATCGTGGAGGTTTTTCTTTATGGATACACCTATCATATGCCGCCTCACCCCTTTTTATAAAATATCCAGGCAAGTCTTATATCGAGTTGGGAAAGGTATTTGGCGATGATGTAGTGGCAACAGCCATACTGGACCTCCTGTTGCATCATGCCGTTACGTTTAACATCAAAGGGGAATCTTATCGTTTAAGAGAAAGAAAAAGGCGGGGATTTTTCCCGCCCCCTTACCAACTTTATGTCTTCCACATACTGGTCCTTTGGTTAAAATAAGTTCCCCCTATTTCCTATCTATATCAAATTTTATATCCTCTACAAATTGGTCGAAACTTTTAAACTTATCAAATAAACCCGAGCTGAGTACCTCCTTAGTTGTAGTGAACTTGGTTTACTTCTGATCGAAGGCCCTTATCCATAATAAAAAGAACCTCATATAATGGAACATGAATTACCTATCTCACTCTCTAGATACTTAACCCTTTTTCTCGGATTAAATAGATAAATTTAGAGCAATGATAGTTTCCATCAAATGATAGTTCTTCTAATGTGATATTAATTTAATAATTTTGTTATCAAGTTTGACAGTAATTACAATCTTTAAATTTTTTTGGATTGAACTCCTTAATTATTTAATTCAATCCTTATTAGTAATTTCATTTTTTTAATAATTAAAGCTCATTCAAATTGCACTTCGTTTCTAAAAAAGAATTAACTTGAAGTCGAGGCAAGTGTTTCTAAAATATCACCATTTCCTGCCATAAATGTAACATTTCCGAATTCATCAATAATAATTGTTCCTTCCGATGTCCCAGATGGTCTACTTACATATACAACCCATTCATCTTCATAAATCGTCGGTTCAGAGAAAGTATCACCATTTGCAACTAGATCAGGATAACTTTCTAGTTGTTGATATAATTCGATTGCATATTCTGCTGTAATACCATTAATCGATTCCTCAGTTGAAGCAGTCTCAACTGGTGCATCATTTTCTGTTTGCGAAGCAGTCTCAACTGGTGCATCATTTTCTGTTTGCGAAGCACTCGAGTCTTCACCTTCATAGATTGCTTGGATTAATGCTGCCTTTGTAAGGTCATTTTGCGGGACATCATTAAATTCAAGTGCTCCTATTTCAAACGATTCCTTTCCTTCCTCTACAATGAATTGTAACTTAGCCTTTACCTTTTTCTCCATATAAGTACAATATCCTGTAAATTCAACCACACGTTCTCCAGTTTCAGCTTGGAAGTATTTCCATGTCGAGGAAGAAAAGAAATTAGCAAAAGCATCCTTAATTTTTACATCTGGATGACTGGACAAACTTCCTTCTTTAACTGATAGAACGAATTCATTGTCCTTAGTTGCCTCTGCCTGTACTGCCTCTTCAACCTCATCTGTCACTTTCTTTGCTGTTTCTGAAGCTTCTTCACAGCCTACTAATAATAAAAAACATAATGACACACCCAAAATAGTTAATCTTTTTAAATAACTCATTTCAAAATACCCCATTTTTCAAATTTAATAATTGTTAATTTTTATATTATCCTAGCTAAAGCTAATGAGCCTAATACAAATGGAGCCACTTTCAGCAGCTTCTCATAAGAAAGAATGGGCTTGGGCGACAGAACAAGGATTGTTCGATTGAAGCAATCCTTGCGGCACCCTGACACGCCAGCAAGCAGCCACTGTATTTGATCGTTATTATAATATGAGATAGAACAAAAACTAAGCTCTCAATAAATCAAAATAAATAGTTTTACAGAGAGCCTAGTTTTATTAATCTTCGCGCTCGTAACCTAAATCGTTATAGCCTTCAGAATCATAACCGTCACGATCATAACCATAGCGGTCGTAGCCACCATCTTCCGTAGCGCTGCCATTCTCATCATAATCATATTTGCTAGGTAAATCATTATCATAGTCTCTGCGTTTTGACATTTGATCATCCCCTTATGATAAACAATCATTTACTTTTCTTGAGCAATACCAAGTAGAAGCAAGCCTAAAAAAATAGCAAGAAAAATCATGCACTTCACATCCTAATTGACACAATTTATACCTAATATGCAAAATATAAGTTTAATAGTTTTTACTCACATTAGTTGACTTAGATTTATTTCCATACCCTTTTATCTTATTAATCTTGCTTAAAATCTTTATTCGATATCGATAAAAGACTAGTATAATTCCAAGTAAATAGCCAAAATTCTTAGTCTTTTGTTTAGTTAGCTCTGCTTCATAAAGGGTTGTTCCATCAACAAAAAAATAATCACCATTCAAAAAACTGTTAACGAAAGGTTCTATTTCTGGATAACGATCTGCCCCATATTGTTCTTTGAATTTCTCATGATAGTATGTTTCTTCATCTTGCTTTATAGAAAATTGTTTAACGTAGTAACCGGCCATTCCAAATATATATCCTACAAGCCAAATAGTGACTAATGATAAAACAATATCTTTTCTTTGATCAGAAAAAAACTTAAAAAGTTTAGAAAGATTTGAGTATTTAGAGATATCTATTTTATTAATAATGTTTTTAGATATTAATAGCAACGATAAAACAAAGCCAATAAAACCAAAAATTAGCGCATTTTTACTGGAAATTTGAAGAAATAAATGTCCGAAAGCATATCCCGCCAAATCTGACTCATGACTAAACATTGAGGCAACTTGAGCTATGACTTGTAAATTTATTTCATCTCCCTGTAGTTGATCGACCAGAAAACGTTTAACCATTTCTTCAGGAACAGCATCATTTTTAATAAACCTACTGAATCCAATAGATAAAAATTCAAAAGCAAAACCTGCAATAGCGAATAATCCAGTTATTATAATCACAGTTATCGGCGACTTGTAATGAATAAACCATTTTTTATTAAGAGTGAATTTATCAAATTTGTTCATGAAGTTTATGCCCACTTCTGAATTTTCAGCCGCTGTTTTTGGTAAAGGTTTTACTATGAAAATTGCAATAATAGCTGCAGGTGGCAATAAAATAGAACCAATCATCCAAAGTATAGGATTCCTATTCTTTTTTGTGGCTATGTACACAGTAATCAAGATAATAGCAACGTAAATTATACTCAAAATTATAATTCCTCCGTAATAGTAAACAATATATGGTGTTAAAAGGCTGTTTTTTTGCTAATTTTGAACATATTAAGCTGATATTACATCTAACTCAATGCGCTAAATATAATATTATGTATACTAAAATGAAAACATCGAGAAAAAGACAAACAGGTACCCTAAATTTTTATAGTTTCCTAGTAACGCTTCCTAAAATTTCTAATTACTTTTCTTCTCTTAAAGCTCTCGCAAGTCGTTAGCAAGCAAACCCAATTTTTAATATCACAACCTTTATGACGCTTCATATAAAATATTGGCAATAAATATATTATATTATATAGTATTTTTTTCCTATTACAATATATTTATTTGCCAAAGTAATTATCCTAATGGCAACCTTCCTGTTGTCTGTTGGAGCATCTCTTCTTTTATCCCATACAACAGATATACAACATTTTTCGTTTTTTGATATTTTATTGATATAACATTTAGGATTTATTAATATATTATTGTCTTTCACACGAGTAGATGAATTTGAAATTTCACAAAACATAAACGTGCGACTAAAGATATGCTCATAAGAAAACACGGTAGGGCAGAACGGAAAGCAAAGGGACGATTCTATTGCTTCCATGAAACTTTAAAAAATTTATATTAGCTGACATTCTTAAAATTATAGGGTCTGTCGTTGTGACAGCCCCCTATTGTTTTTTACCTTTCTACACACTACATCCCTTTGCCACTTCGGCAATTACTTGTTGTATTTGCTCATTCAAATAGAGCCACGTCGATCACGAAATAGAAGAAGCAGGAGAACCGACCCTATGTGATTACAGCCATAGAAAAGTGCCACCTCTGCCGTCAAGGGAGCCACCTAAAAAAGAAAATAGGACGAGACGTGCACTTTCTATGGAGAGGCGGGCATGATAGGCTTGTAGGCCTTGCCAGACCTGGGGTTGCTGGCTTTTTTGGCTGGGAATTCATGCCCGTAGAGGCTCCATGGAAAGTGACAAAATGATTCCACTGATCACCTCAAGAAAACTTTTTCTAAGGTAGCTTACGTTTTTTCATGGTGGCTCTCACAATGGCATAAGTGGCACTAAGTCATGGCTGTATACACCCTATGCGTCCGTGTGCTTCCGCATTATCGTGGAGCTTTTTCTTTCTGGATACAACTATCATATTCCACCTCACCCCTTTTTATAAAATATCCAGACAAAACGAAAGAAGCACGAGAACCGTCCCCATGCTTCCACATAATAAGAATACATAAAAATGCTTAGAGGATCTCTAAGCATTTTCAAATTTATTTGTTAACGTCATTTTTGTACAACCTCTGATTCATGTACAATGTACAAAATGGCTGCAACTCTATATGTTAAAAGGTTTGGGATAACATTTTTAATTTATGTACATATGTCTTTATGGAGATATCTTCAGTTCTGTTAAATATTCATCATTTTCAAAAGGATGATCTCATCTGTGCAGCAACATAGGTGAAACAAACACTCATAAACACCTCAAGAATATTACATAAATATATTACATATTACGTAAGTGTATTTGTATTTGACTGAATTAGCGCAGCGTATTTCAACCGCCACCCCAGTTGCAGACAGACCGGTCTGAACCAATCAAATTGGAACGGACAACTAACTCTCCAATCCCTTTTGTTATGTGAGAGGCTATTTGCTTGGCTCCAAAGATTGTCTACCATTAAAAAACTTTCAGATTTTTTTGTGTTTATTTTCCAAAAGGCTGTCTATTAATGCTCTTACCCCTTAACCGAGCCCTGGGTCATACCTTCTACGATGTACTTTTGCGCAAATGCGAATAAGATTAATGTCGGAATGACTGATAAGACCGTTGCGGCAGACATAGCGCCCCAGTCGATATCAAATTTAGTAATAAAGGAATTCATGGCAACAGGGATGGTTTTTGCTTCCTCCTTGTCGATAAACATAATCGCAAGAAACAATTCATTCCAGCTCTGGACAAAGGCAAAAATGAAAGTCGCCGCTATTCCGGGCAGCATGACAGGAATGATCACCTTAAATAACGCAGTCAATCTCGAACAGCCATCAATCATGGCTGCTTCCTCCAGGCTTGAAGGAATCCTCTCAAAAAAACCTTTCATAATAACGGTGCAAAAAGGAATCATCATTACTGTATATACGAGCATCAGAGATGGCAGTTTATTAAGCAAATGGAGCTTTGACATCAATAAATATAAAGGAGCCAAACCGATAAATATCGGAATCATTTGTGTGATTAGAAAAGCAAAAAGCACCTGCGTTTTCCCCTTGAATTCAAACCTCGCAAGTACATATCCACTCAAGTTTGCAATGATTAAAGAAAAGAAAGCAGCAACGACCGAAAGGATTAAACGGTTCACAATATAAATATTGAAATTTGATATTTGAAAAATATTAATATAGTTTTCGAACGTAATGGTTTCCGGCCAATATTGTATAGGGAATGAAAACATATCTTTGCTCGGTTTTAAAGAAGTTATAAAAATCCAGTAAAGCGGGAACACGGTAAAGACAAGGAACAAGGATCAAGAAGGCCTACAAATTGTTAGATTTGATTAACCATATATGTAACCAGCCCGCTTAAAATCATGGTTACTACAATACAAGTAACGAATACTATCACTTTTTTCTTCTGCTTCCTTCTTATTTTTTCTTCCGGTGTAACCCAATTTGACATCACAAGTCTCTCCCTTCTGTTTGATGGCAGCTGGCTGGCCTTGTGTGTATTATACAGAGGCCCCTTTAGCTTTGCGTCATCACTTTTCAATGATTATGCCCTTGATTTATATGAAAAATCACTTCATTTATCGGAAGCAGATTTTAATATTTAATACTCCAATCGTACTATTTGTCGAAATTTGCGCATGTTTTTATATAAAGTAATATGTCTAAAAGGATTACTGGTGGTGCTAACCTAACGATTGTTAAATGTGGATTCAACTAGCACACCGGAGAATAGCAAACATACAAAATTGGATTCGGACATATATTTTTATACAGAATGTCCTCATTTAACGAGAATGCTATGCGCAAAAAGCGAATCCCAACAGGAGTGATGGCAATCATCTTTGTTTTGGCTAACGGTATATTTATTATCATCGTACGTATAATTCTGTTTTCACCAGCCGACCAGGCAAAAGAGACTGTCGATGAATTTTATTCGCATGAACAGGACGCAAACTTCTCGGATTCATGGGAACTGTTTCACCCGTACATGAAGGAAAAATTTAATAAAGCATCATTTGTACAGGATCGTTCCCATGTTTTCATTGGCCATTTCGGTGCAGAATCTTTCTCCTATACCGTCGGCAACTCCGAAAAAGTTAAAGGGTGGAAAGCGGAAAAGGGATCCCCGTCTTTTAAGCACGCCTATAAATTTCAGGTAATACAAAGCTATAAAGGGAAATACGGAAAGTTCAGCTTCCAGCAGGATGTGTTTGTTGTGGAATATAAACATGAGTGGCGGATTTTGTGGGATTATAACCAATAAAAATGGTGACAGCCTCAGTTGCCACCATTTTATTCTGTAATTACATTTTTCAAATCTATGGTTAAATCTTCAACGATTTTTTTCACAGTTATTTCTTTTTCATTCATACCTTTATCGTATGCTTTTTTTATTGCATCAAAAAATTGTTTTTGGTCTATTTCTACCGTTTTCTCCTCTGTTTTCACCTTCCATTATCCTCCTGTTTTCGACTGAATGTGTTCCTATTCTATTAAAAACCAAAAGATTTGTAAATAGTTTTCCAGCGACATTCCTTTAAATAGTGCATAACGGGTCAAGTTTTTGACGGATTTTTCTATATTTTGTCACAAAACGTATTTTTTATATGATAGAATAAACATAACTATTTTATTAGATTGGAGAGTTGATAAGTTTGAAGAAGCATGCTGCCACCGTGGCAACCGCTGTATTCCTTTCTTCTGCCTTTGCATCTGTTGCCTCTGCCGATACATACACTGTAAAAAAGGGAGATACGCTCTCCCATATCGCCCGTACATATAAAACAAATGTCACCGAATTAAAGAGGCAGAATAATTTGCCATCTGATTTAATTTATGTTAACCAAACGTTAACTGTGCCCGGACCTGGCGGGAACCAGCCGCAACAGCCTGCTCCAAGCGCTTCAGTGCCAGTTTCAACAGCGGGCTATACAGTTGTAAAAGGCGATACATTAGGCAAGATTGCCAACAGGCACAATATTTCTCTTGCCAACCTGATGGCATGGAACGGCCTGACAAACCATTTGATTTATCCTGGCCAAAGGCTGACGGTTTCACAAAGTGCGAGTGCACCTGCCCCTGCGGTTTCAGCACCTGCACCGACCCCGGCTCCAGCGCCTGCAGGCAATATTGAATATACGATCAAGCCTGGGGACACGCTGGGTGCCATTGCCAGACAGCATGGTGTGACGGTCCAGCAGTTAAAATCCTGGAACGGCCTTTCATCCGATTTAATTTTTGCAGGCCAAAAGTTGAATATCCAGAGTGCAGCAGCTCCGGCACCGGTCCAAAATCAGCCTGCAGTCCAGCAGCCTGCACCGAACGGGGAAGCATCTGCTATTATTAGCACGGCACAAAGCTTATTGGGCACTCCTTATGCCTGGGGCGGAAGTGCTCCTGGCGGGTTTGACTGCAGCGGGTTAATCTATTATGTGTACAACCAGTCCGGTAAAAAAATCGGCCGTTATTCTTCTGAAGGTTATTACAACCGTTCTTACTACGTCAATCAGCCCCAGCCGGGGGATCTTGTCTTTTTTGAGAACACCTATAAGAAGGGCATCTCCCACATGGGCATCTATTTAGGCGGTAACCAGTTCATTCATGCTGGATCTGATAGTGTGATGATTTCCAGCCTCAATTCCTCTTATTGGCAACAACATTTTGATGGCTTCAAGCGTTTCTATTAGTATGCGAAAGGCACCTGGTGTACAGGTGCCTTCTTCTATACCACGATTTTAGTTGATTTTAAACATTTCACTAACAGTCTGCTGTCATTATTTTGCGACATAGTTTGCCAAAGTTTTTTGTACGTCGTAAATGCTTTTGTCTTTCTTGAACTGCTTGGATACTGGCTGGGCTGTACTTGAAATCCAGATTTTCAGCTCGGCATCCAGATCGAACGTGCCTGCTGTTTCAATACTGAAGTGGGTAATGCTTTTATAAGGAATCGAATGATATTCTACTTTCTTCCCTGTCATGCCCTGCTTGTCAATCAGTATCAGCCGTGTATTCGTAAACACAATCAGATCACGAATCAGTTTATAGGCTTTTTCAACCCGTTCATGATTAGTAACAATCATCTCCAATTCTTTCTCAACTTCCTTAACATCGACCTCTGAAACATTCCCCATCAGACCATCCAGCAAACCCATCTTGTTTCCCCCTTTTTAAGTGTTCTATAAGTAATCATTCGGTTTTTCCAATTCATTATCCTTCATATTATATTAACCTGTTCATCGGAAATGCCAAACCGGAAATTTAATCAAACGTTTGATTAAGATGGTTAGCCCGGCATCAGAACAACTACTGGCATGGTACCTATAGATCAGCCGGTAGATAGTTTCCTATTAGGGTTCTCTTTCCTTTCCATAAAAAAACCACCGCTCGAGTGAACAGTGGTTTAATGCGGATTATTTACCGCCTTTTCCATTTGATTCAGAGTTTCCTTTTTCATTTGTTTGCTCAGGTTTCTGAGTCTCTTGAGCCTTAACCTGCTGTGCAGCTGGCTGCTGCTCTGGTTTTTTGGTTTCTTGGGCCTTTACCGGTTGCACAGCTGGCTGCACAGGTTTGTTAGTTACTGGAGCCTTCACCTGCTCAGCAGCTTTTGCCTTCCCGTTTGCTGAATGCTCCTGGCCGACTACACTTTTTGCAGCAGCAGTAGCAGATGGGGAAGCTTTTGCTGATGCTGCAGGCACGGCAGGAACTACTGTTTCCGCAACTACTGTACCGTTCGTGGTTGCAGGTGCTTGTTCTGTCACTTCTGGAGTTTCCTCGTTTTATCGTTTTCTGTTGCTACTGGAGTTTCCTCTACTGTTGTATCGTTTTCTGTTGCCTCCGAAGTTTCCTCTGTCTTAGCTAAACGGTCCTTTTTCTTTGACAGAGCTTCAAGTTTTTTCTCTAATTTTGTAACAGCCTTTTCATCTCCGCTTTCACGGGCAGCAGCAAGAGATTCTTCCAAGTTGGTGATCTTGGTTGTTAACGCCGCTTCTTTTACTTGAGCAACGGTTACGCCAAGTTCCTTATAAACCTCTCCAAAACCCTTGCCTTCAAGCAGCGCAACAACTTCCTCAACTGATTTTCCGCTCGCTTCGGAAAGAGAAAGGATCTTCGCTATTTCCCCGTAACCGAAGTCCTGGGAGCGTAAGTCTTTAACCGCTCCAACATCATAGCCTTTAACTACATTTGCGACTAGATAAGCTTCATCGGTTTTGTTTCCAAGTTCTTCTGCCTGATCTTCTTCAAGCTGGCCAGCCAAGTCTTTGTCAACATTGGCCGTTTCTTCAAGTTCATTGCTCAGTTCCTCTTTTACCACGTCACTTGTGTCTTCATCTGTTATTACCTCAGATACAGTGTCCTCAGCTTTTTCTAAAAGGTCTGTGTAGCCTTCAATAGCTTCGGTTAAGAACTCTGCTTGCTCTTCTTCTGTCATTGCTTTATCTTCCGCTAAGCGCTCTTGAGCAAACCGCAGCAACAAATCGGCTTCCTTTTCATTATCAAACGTAAAAGCAAGTTTCAAATCCTCCAGGAATAAGTCCAAAGTATACATTCCCTGAGCGGGGGTAGTGCCGGAAACTTCCTCGGTTCCTGTATTTGCACTTGCGGATGTGCCAAGTGCCAGGCTCGCTACTACAGCTGATGTAAATAAAAACTTCTTCATGTTCTGCTCCTACATGTATAGCGATTAAAATCTGAAGACAAAAAAAGCGGAATCATTCCACTCGATCTTCGGCAGCTGGCTGGCATGGCTGGATAGCTGTAGCCCCTATAGCTTTGCGTCCCCGAGTTTCCCCTGGTTTGCCATTTCGGATTTTAATCTAGTTATTTTTTCATTATATTATTCTGGTTTAAGAGCGGAGATTAGTGGGTATAATAGAAAGTTTTTGTCATTTGAGATGCATTGAACTTGGCTGAAACCGGAGCGTGCCAAACATATATTAAACTATTGATTGCAAATGCCAAGCTGGAAATTTAATCAAACGTTTGATTAAGATGCTTAACACGGCATCAAAACAGGTACCAACAAGATTCTATCCTGCTTTAATAGAAAAGGTTCAGCTCTTTCAGGACTTCGCTTGTCCTGTTGAAGAACTGAACCAGTGATCCTTTAAAAGGGTTCAATACTTGAAAAAGTCTTTCAGCGGCTGGAAATCTTTTGATAAGTCGATGCTGTTTGGCTCTGCTTTAAGCAGGCGGTTAATAACGGCCTGCATTTTGTCGATGTCTTTCTCCTCGGTATATTCAATGAAGTTTAATTCGTTAAGCCAATCGTTATACGAATGTTTTGCTTTGCCATAGCTGTTTGCAAAAACAAGGCAAGGTGTCTGCATCATAATCGAAAAAATCATCGCATGCAGGCGGTCGGTGATGACCAGTTTACTGGACCTGATTTTATCCAGCGTTTTGAGGAAGTATTTTTCCCTGTCTTTATAATCAATCACATCCACTTCCGATAACACCGTATCCATCCGCTCGACCGGCCCGATGTTCTCGGCCCAGCCCATCAACTGGGAGATGAAGTCCTCGCCTGTCACCTTTTCCTTATCTGCCCTTAACAGGAAGAGGACACCCTCCCTTTCAAGCTCCCGTGGCACAATGTTCAATGATAACACCAGGTCTGGTGTATATATGACGTCTGACTCGAAGGTTTCTTTCACCACTTGAAATGTCTGGGATTCCCTTGCGACGATGGTTAAATTCTTATTTTGATGGTAGGCATCCTGGGTTTTCTTTTTTTCGGCGTTCCCATGTTCATTTTCTTCAAAGTAGACAGACTGTGGGAGGGAAATGGTTTTATAATCCTTGAAGCTTTCAAACACTTTTCTACGATCTTCTTCAATGTCCAAGTAGAGGCTTCCGAGATTGCCGCCGCCGACATAGCCTACAATGTCGTTGTCGTTAATAATCTCTTTTACCAGTTCAATTCCTTCATCATTTGCATAATCCATGATTTCAATGTACTCATAGTATGGGAAGTGATTCCTGATGAATTTTTCGGTAGCATACGTAATCGCCTGGTCACCGATATTTGTATAGCTTGGAGACCCAAAAAGGAAGAATTTCCGTTTATCATTCGTCAATGCCTCTGGTTCGACATTCGGGGCAATCCCTTTCACCAGTTGTTTACCGTTGATCGTTTGTTCTTTCATGTCCATACCTCCAATAAGTTAGTTTTTCTCATATTAATTTTTTCAGGTTGCAATTCCCCAAGGTGAAAATAGAATATAAATCCCGATCATAATCAGCAAAATCACAGCTGATGCCGGTTTGGCGTATTTCCAGGAGGAAGTTTCAACTTTATTGCTTGCTTCCAGCTTGAATTCTTCTTCCCTTGGCGCTATTTTCCCGACGATGAGCATGATTGCCACATTGACCGGGAACAGAACGGCTAAAATGTACAGGAAGTGAATCTCCCCGACAATAAACTTGGATAAGCCATAGAGAATGATGTGCGCGACAATCCCGATTTTAGGGGCAATAGCTGGCACCCTCTTCGAAAAAAAGCCAACCGTAACAGCCGCCAGAATCGGGACATTCAAGAATCCAAACGTCTCTTGTAGATAGGTGTACAGCCCGGATGGCGCCAAAAGTATGACTGGGGCAATACAGACAGATATCAGACCGAGAACGAGAATGAACCGTTGCCCCACTTTTACAAGGCGCTCGTCACTGGCCTTGGGATTGATGAATTGTTTATAGATATCCATTGTGAATAATGTCATCGTGCTGTTTAAAGCGCCATTGAATGAACTTAATATCGCCCCGAACAGGATAGCTGCAAACACACCAGCCAATGCCGTCGGCAGCAAGTCGGCAACCAGGACTGGATAAGCGTTGTCCGGGTTGTTGATGGAGTCTCCGTACAAATGAAAAGCAAGGATTCCGGGTACAACGAGATAGAAGGCTCCAAGCGTCTTGAACAGTGCTGCCAAAAGGACCCCTTTCTGGCCTTCCGCCAAATTCTGGGCACCGAGCGCCCGTTGGACAATCGCCTGGTTGACAGCCCAGTAAAAGAGATTATTCACGAGGAGCCCGGTTAAAATCGTGGGCCATGGCACTTGGGCGGAATTGCTGCTGTCGAGTGAGTTCAATTTCTCCGTATAGTTGGTGGTCAGCTTGTGAAGCCCCTCACTTATGCTTCCATCTCCAACCGCATGAAGGCCAAAAATGAGGATGGCAAAGCCGCCAACAATTAGCCCTACGCCGTACAAAGTATCGGCCGAGGATATGGCTTTCAGCCCGCCGAAATAGATATAGCAAATTCCCGTAATGCCGATAAAAGCCGAAATCACGAAGACTGTGCCAAATTCATTCCAGCCAAGGATTTCGGAAATATTGAAAATCTTGTCTAAAACAAGAGCTCCTGAATAAAGGACAGTCGGCAGGAAAGAAACGGTGTAACCTGCCATTAGAAGAACCGAAACGATCAACCTTGTGTTTAAGTCGTACCGGTCCTCAAGAAATTTTGGGATGGTGGTAATCCCTAATTTTAAATAACGGGGCAGGAAGATGAAGGCAAACATAATCAATGCGATCGGGGCAGATACTTCCCAGGCCATCGCGGTCATCGAACCGGAATAGCTTTGGCCATTTAAGCCAACCATCTGTTCCGTCGATAAATTGGTGAGCAATAACGAACTCCCAATATAGACTGCGGTCAGGCTCCTCCCCCCAAGGAAGTACCCCTCGGAACTATCAAGATTCACCTCTTTTGCTTTTTTCCACGAATAGAAGGCAATCGCGATATTCAATAGTAAAAAAGATAAAACCGTTATTACCAACCTGCATCCCTCTCTCTATTTAACTCACTACTGTGTACGAAGTAACATACCCGTGTAGAAAAAAAGAGAAACTTGTCATAAATTGCGTCTATAATCACAAAAACAGGATAATTGACCTGGTTTACGATTACAAATCAGCCTATCTTTCAGCACTTCATTAGGTTAAAGCGGTTTCATTTTGTTCGAAATATATTATGAGTCTTGTTGAATGGACAAATTATACTAAAAAAATGATTCAAAAGGCCTGGCTCAAAACTTCTGGAATGTGTTTACCTGAATTGCTTACTCCTTAATGGTGGGAGCCGCATAAGTTTCTGATTCAGCGTTATGAATGACATAGAAAAAAGCTATCCTTCAAAATTACGATAGCTTTTTATCGTAAAGAGCGACTATATAAAAGCATCCGTTAGCCAGCAAGAATTCACTTCTCGGTAATACAACTTGAAATAGTTCCTGTTGGTCTGCAATAATGATTTTAAAACAGGTCTATAGCCAATTTTGCTTTTTCAAAAAGGATGGGAATTAACTTATGCAAAGGGCCAAGATGCCGGCGTACGAACGGATCGCTATCGATATTGCGAACAGGATATACACTGAGAAGTATAAAGAGGGAGAAAAAATCCATGGGAGGTCGACATTAGCAAGTGAGTATAATGTATCCCCGGAAACCGTGAGAAAAGCGGTAAAGATTTTAGAAGATGTGGGAATTGTCCAATCTACAAAGGGAAGCGGAGTCGTCATAGCATCCCGGAAGAACGCCTTTACATATATCAACAGATTTTCCAATCTGGAAAGCATCAAAGATCTGGAAAAGCGGATGAAGAAGCTCATTGAAGAGCGGGAAAGGCTCGATGAACAGCTATTCCAAACTGTCGATGAGATCGTTGATTATACTGGGAAGCTGCGCCACACAAATCCACTAACGCCAATAGAAGCGGAGATATCAGCAGAGTCTGTCCATATCGGAAAGACGGTTTCTGAGGTGAAATTCTGGCAAAATACCGGCGGCACCATTGTCGGCGTAAAAAGGAATGGTGAACTAATCATTTCACCCGGGCCGTATTTGACCATTCAGGCCGGGGATGTTCTGCTCGTAATTGGTGACGAAAAGACTTACGACCGCGTCATGGATTTCCTGGGGGAATAGTGTAGAGGAGCGTTATTTGTGATGTTCTTTAAATCACACCGTCAAAGACACTTTTGTCCGTTCCCCAACGAATTGTCGGTGTCATTGGTCGCCGTCAGACATACTCCCAGGCGACCGAATCAGCCAACTGCTACTTGTTTGCGTCACCTAGAACTCGGCTAGGTGACCCAAAGACCTCGCTCCAACCTGCTTGGATCACCTAGAACCCATCTAGGTGACCGAACTAGCTCGCTGATACCTGTTTGCGTCACCTAGAAGCTATCTGAGTTACCGAAACACCTCGCCGATACCTGTTTGCGTCACCTAGAATCCATCTAAGTTACCGAAACACCTCGCCGACACCTG